>NZ_CP040330.1:2400000-3747116 GCF_005576615.1 Natrinema versiforme | reverse complement strand
CGGCTACTAACAACTCTTTCACATCGAATTGTCTACATGTCTGACGTAGGCTTAAGTGAGTCCAGTTTGTAGTACGCGCAACTGCACCCCGCGGTGCTGGAGGCCCCCACGATGGGACTGTTCACAGAACTCAAAGATAGTATCTCTCGGGCTACGGATCGCCTGTTTTCGGAACAGGAGCCCAAACGAATCGGTATCTACGGTCCGCCGAACGCCGGCAAGACGACGCTCGCGAACCGGATCGCGCGTGACTGGACTGGTGACGCGGTCGGCGCGGAGAGCCACGTCCCTCACGAGACGCGTCGCGCACGCAGAAAAGAAAACGTCGAGATCGAACGGAACGGGAAGACGGTGACCATCGACATCGTCGACACACCGGGTGTGACGACGAAGGTCGACTACGAAGAGTTCACCGATGAGATGGAGAAAGACGACGCCATTCGACGCTCCCGCGAAGCGACCGAAGGTGTTGCCGAAGCGATGCACTGGCTGCGGGAGGACGTCGACGGCGTCATCTACGTGCTAGACAGCGCGGAGGACCCGATCACACAGGTCAATACGATGCTAATCGGCATCATCGAGTCCCGCGATCTCCCCGTCCTCATCTTCGCGAACAAGATCGACCTCGACGAATCGAGCGTCAAGCGGATCGAGGACGCCTTCCCGCAGCACAAGACGGTGCCGCTGTCCGCGAAGGAAGGCGAGAACATGGACGAAGTGTACGACAATATCGCGGAGTACTTCGGGTGATTACGATGCCAAAAGCTACCAATGCGGATGATTCGGACGCACCCGACGGCGTGCAGATCGACCTGATCAGCGGCGAGCGCATGGACGGGATGGCGACGATGGAGAAGATCAGGATGATCTTGGACGGCGTCCACGACGGCAACATCGTCATCCTCGAGGAAGGGCTCACTCCCGACGAGGAGAGTCGGCTCATCGAGGTCACGATGGCCGAGATCAGCCCCGACGAGTTCAACGGGATCGAGATCGAGACGTACCCCAAATCCGAGACCCGCGACTCGTCGCTGCTCGGCCGCATCATGGGGGGTGACGAGACGGAAGCGAAGCTGACGGTGATCGGCCCGGCGAATCAGATCGAGACGCTCCACAAGGACGAAACGCTCATCAGCGCGCTCGTGTCCCGTAACTAATGCCGCATCAGTGTACGAACTGCGGCCGGACGTTCGCCGACGGCTCCAAGGAGATGCTGTCGGGCTGTCCCGACTGCGGCGGGAACAAGTTCCAGTTCGCGCCGACCGCGACGGCCGCAGCCGAATCGTCCGCCGGAACCGAGACGGACACCGACGACTCGGGATCGGTCGACACCGCGAGTACTTCGGCACAATCCTCGGCCGGCGAGTCGGACGGCGTCGCGACTCGAGCCGCGGAGACGGTTCGCGACTGGATGTCGACCGGTTCCGGCGACGAGCCGACGACCGACGCCGCCGAGCGATCGCGTTCGGACGACTCGACCGCGACGTCGGCAGCCGCAGCGAATCAGTCGTGGCCTGCGAGCGAGGACGCCGCCGCTCCGGAGTCGGACACGTCGCCGGACGGCGAGTTCGACGAGTGGCCGGAGACGGCTCGACGCCCCGAGGATCGATCCGGGTCGCCGGACGAGACGGCCGCTGACGCGGCGACCGAGGCGGGGTCGGCCGATCGAACGCGGTCCGACGGCGACTGGCCGGACCAACCCTCGAGCGGGCCGACGGCTACGATGGCGGACGACGAGAATTCGGCACAGGCCGACGCCCGGAGCGCAGTCGTTCCCTCGGACGATCTTCCGTCACATTCCGAGACGCCCGGTCGTGATTCCGAGACGTCCGGCCGAGACGGGTCCGAACGCGATCCCGACGCCGGACGTATCGCCGATACGCACACCGAAACCGGACCCGAGACCGAAGCCGCGACCGGAACTGGGGCCGACGACGACCAGCCCCCGGAGCACGGGCGCGTCGTCAGCGAACCGAGCGGCCAGCGCCCGTCGATCGAAGAACTCCGGGCGGAGCTCAACGAGCAGTTCGAGAGCATCAAGATCGTTCGCCCGGGACAGTACGAACTCAACCTGATGGAACTCTACAACCGCGACGAGTACATCATCTCCTTGCAGGAAGACGGGCGGTACGTGATCGACGTGCCGGATTCGTGGCACGCCGGCGACGACGGCGAGGACTGAGCGGCCCGGTTCACGCTCCGCTCGCTGCCCGCATCAACTTCGCCGCGGACGCCGTCGTGTCTCCGGACGGCTCGTGAGAACACCGGAGCGTTTCGACTGCGCTTCTCCGTTGATCGATCGGGACAATCCGTCTCCGCAAACGGTTCGCTCCACACGAAATGACGGCCAGTTCACATCGCCGACTCCCCTGCGTCCGACTCGCTCGAGCGCTCGAGCGAAACCGAGGAGAGCGCTCTCGTGGCGCACGGAGAGGCGGCACACTGAGCGGAGACAGATGGATTTAAGCGACGCGGAGACGACCCCACGCACATGAGCACCGCAACCAAGGTCGTTCTCACCACGGTCGCCGCATCGGCGCTGCTGTCGATTCTGCTCGTCTTCCAGAACGCGTTCGCCTGATGTTCGAGGCTCGAGCGCTCTCGGACCGGGTCGAGGCTGTCCGGGAGGCCCGCGTCCCCGACGTACAGGTCCTCGACTGCGAGCGCGACTTCGAGACGCTGAACCCGGCGCTCGCCGAGGATCTCGGGCTTCTCGTCGACGCACTCGAGCCCGCGAGCTATCCCGCCGAGTGGTTGCCCGACGACGCCCCGGCGTTGCTCGCCCGCTACGCCGGGTCGGATCTCACGATCGGGATGCCGGGCGACGGCAGCGTCGTCTGGACCCGACAGACCCAACCGCCGGTCGTGCTGGTCAAACCGCGCGTCGAGGGCTCTCCCGACGCGTTCGTTGACTTTCTGATCGCCGAGGCGCTCGTCCAGGTCGATCTCGATCTTCCCGAACACTTCGTCGGCTTCTTCGAGGAATCGTACCGCGACTTCGACCGGGCGGTCGAGCTCGATCCCAACGGCACCTATCAGGTCGCCGCGGCGCTGTACGACGGCTGGGTCGGGCTCCAGACCCGCGAGGTCTTCGCGGAGTGGCACGACGACCATCCCGAACTCGCCGACGCGTGGCAGGACGCGGGGACCCGACTCGAGGACCGCGTCTCGGGGCTTCCGCGTGCGGTCGCGCGCGGCGACACCGAGTTCGCGGACGCGACGGAACTCGCGTGTGCCGCGATCAAACACGCGATCGAACTACCGGCCCCCTTCGCCGCACTGGACACCGAGGCCTATCTCGACCACGGCCCCGAGTACGCGATTCGGTGGGCCGAGAAGACGTTCGACTCCCTCGCGGACGAGTAACCGACGACAGTTCGCCGTTTCTATCGTCGTTTTTCGACCGGGCGTATCCGAGCACCGACGATCTGTGAGTCCAGTGTTCTCGTACGGATCGCACTCGGAAAACGGGACTCTCGCTATCGTGGTGGCGGAAATCGCTACGGGGTAGATTCAGTTGCCGTGGCAGGTCGGACCCTGAGAATCGCGTGGCGCTCGCGTTCAGAACTCGGCGTCGACGCTGCCGTCCTCGTCGAGGTCGATGATACCGTCGAACAGTCCGCGGAACTCGTCGACGACCGCCTCGTCGTGGGGTTCCTCCGAGAGATGAAAGAGACCGACCGCGTCGTGGTCCGCGAGCAGTTCGAGAATTCGCTCGACGGCCTCGAGCGCCTGTTCGTCGCCGGCGTAGTAGGCGAGTTCGGTGACGGAGTCGAAGCTGATGCGGAGTTTGCCGTCGTGGTCGTCGAGGAAGCCGTCGATGTGTTCGACGATGCCGTCGATGTCGTCGGGTGCGGCGACGTAGTGGACGGTCTCGCTCGAGCGCCGCGAGTAGCCGCGTTCGATGCTGAGCGTATCCAAGATTTCGGCGCACTCCTCGTCGACGTCGTAGTGCTCGAGTTTCTGTCTGACTTCGCGGGCGGTGGTTCGCGTGGAGATGACGAGGAAGTTGTCGGTATCGGTCTTGAGGAAATCGGTGTCGATGCGGTCGGTCTCTCCGGTGCTCGGGTGGAGGAGGAGCACGCCGGTCCCGCCCGGTATCGTGTCCGGGGTGCCGTCTATTTCAAGCGTGTAGTCCATATTGGCGTCAACAACTTTGGGAACTCCCTTAAGCGTGCGGATGTCCGTTCCGACGGAGTCGCGGCTGACGGTCGGCGTGGGAACTCCGGTGAGTGGAGGAAGGGTCTGAAAAACTGGCGAGGGGTTGGGACAGCGGACTCACCGAGCGTGACACGAAATCCGGATGCCCGCGGATTTCGAGTACCGACGACCCTTCACCTCCTAGTTTTTAGGCTAGCCTAAAGTATCTATCGGTGGTTCTCCGCTCGGTGAGAACGGTGGGGCTGACTCGAGTGGCGCGGCCGAGTGGCGCGGCCGATGGGAACGCGTTTAGGCCCGCGGGGCCCATGTTTTCCATATGAGCGTACGCGAGGAGTTCGACGACTGGGCGGCGAGCGGCCGCGATAGAGGAATGGAGGAGCGCCACTGGCACACCGCAAAATACGCGCTCGCCCGGATGCCCGTCGAGTCCGGCGACACCGTGCTCGATCTCGGCTGCGGGAGCGGCTACGCCGGCCGAGCGCTCCGGGATACCAAGGGCGCCGGCCGGATCTACGGCCTCGACGGCTCGCCGGAGATGGCCCGCAACGCCGCGGGCTACACGGACGATCCGAACGTCGGGTACCTCGTCGGCGACTTCGACGAGTTGCCGTTCGCTGACGACTCCATCGATCACATTTGGAGCATGGAGGCGTTCTATTACGCGGCGGACCCCCACCATACCCTCGAGGAGATCGCCCGCGTCCTCCGACCCGGCGGCACGTTCTACTGCGCCGTGAACTACTACGAAGAGAACGTCCACTCCCACGAGTGGCAGGAGTTCATCGCGATCGAGATGACCCGCTGGGATCGCCGGCAGTACCGCGAGGCCTTCCAGGATGCGGGGCTGGCCGTCGCCGAACAGGACAATATCCCCGATCGAGAGATCACTATCCCCAGCGAGGCCGAGTTCCCCACTGAGGACTGGGACAGTCGCGAGGACATGGTCGAACGCTATCGCGAGTTCGGGACGTTGCTCACCGTCGGCGTCGCCCCGTGAGCATTTCGTACTCGGTCGTTGTCACCGACCTGTCAGCGAAAACCCCCTGATTTCGACTCGAGCCTTCGATTCGCCGCGTACAGCCCGTAACACGTCCGGTGGTTCGAGTCGAAACGCCCCTCGCACACACGTAATCGAGAGTCACTCGAGTTGCCGTCTCGTTCCCGAGGCCGGTCGCTCGCGCTAGTCGTCCCGTTCGCCGGCCGGAATCGTTACCTCGAGCCAGTTCTCCTCGGGAGGGAGCGGACAGTCGAAGGTATCGCTGTAGGCGCAAAACGGGGAGTACGCGAGGTTGAAGTCCACGACGATTTCGTCGCCGTCCGCGAGGTCGCCCGTCGGCTCGAGTTCCATGTACCGGCCGCCCTGGTAGGTCTGCTGGCCCGTCGTCTTGTCGCGGAACGGGACGAACAGCGGCTGTTCGTTCGGGCTCTCCTGCCGGTAGGCCGCCAATTCGAACGTGCCGTCTTCTAGGTCCTCGTTTTCGCGGTCGAGGTCGAACTCCAGCGTCGCGACGCGGAGATAGCGCATCTCGCGGCCCGCGGTGGTGTCGATCAGCACGACCTCGGGCTCTTCGTGGACTCGCGCCGTCGCGGTCACGCGGTAGGTCGGGTCCGGGTCGAAGTAGTCGAGCCCCTCGAAGTCCTCGCGCTCTTCGGGCGGGATCGGCGACTGGGGATGGTCGGCGAAGAACTCGTCTTTCTCGGCGCGTTTCGACTCGAGTTCGTCGCGCCAGCGGTCGACGTCGATAGAATCGCTCATAGCCGAAGTAGTCGACGGACCGGGGAAGGCGTTGCGCTTCGGTCCCGTTTCGAAATACCAGCCGGCTCGGTCACGGGTCGACCCGGTCAAAACACAAAACAGTGGCCAATCGATCGCTCGTCCTCGCCGCAGTCGGTCGTAGCGGTCGCTACTCTTCGATCGTGAGGACGCCGTTTCGCGCGGAGACATCGCTCGCCTCAGGCGGGAGCTCGAACTCGAACTGCTCGCCGTCCGCCACGATGATCGCGGTCGAGCCGACGATGTCGACCGAGGTGTCTGCGGCCGAACTACCGAAATCGACCGCGATGATGCTACCGTCGCCGTACTCGAACGTACGGATGACCGCGTCTTGGTCGACGTTCTCGAGGGATTGGGGAACCTTCACAGACGGCCGTAGGAACTCTGGTGGTTAAAGGGTCACGCTGGCAGCAACCGGTGCGTGGCGTCGGTGGTACTGTCGGACCGTCGTTTCGAGTCGCCCGAGCAACCGCCGACAACTCGATACTCGCTCCCGACATCCGCTCCGGACATTTATCCCACATGACGCGGCTATTCGAGTCCGTCAACGCTATGGACGACCGACGATGAGTACGGAGAGAATGACGAATTGGCGGACGGTGTTCGGCCACACCCAGCCCTACGAGCCGCAGGTCGACGGTATCGAGACGGCCATCGACACCGGCCGAGAGGGCGGCTACACCGTCATCGAAGGGGCCTGTGGCACCGGGAAGACGATGATCGCGCTCACCGCGGGGATCGACCTCGTGCGCGATCCGGACACCGACTACGAACGCGTGCTCGTGCTCACGAGCGTCAAACAGCAACTGCGCCAGTTCGAAGCGGATCTCGAGACGATCAACGACAACCTGCCCGCCGACTGGGACCCGATTTCGGGACTCACGCTCGTCGGGAAGGCCGATGTCTGTCCGTACAACCGAGAGAACGCGGCGGGGATCGACGACGGCAACGTCTACGACCGCTGTGAGACCCTGCGGGACCGAACCCGCGATCTCACCGGCGAGGCCGGCGACACGACGGCCAAAAACTTGGCCGCCCGCGCCCGGAGCCAGCAGATCGGGCTGGCCGACAGCGGTAGCCGGTCGAAAAACACGTTCCTCGAGACGGCGGGCGAACCCACGCCGTACCCGCCAGATCTTCCGGAGTACGGCGAGGGCGGCCCCGTCGGGGCCGAAACCGAGTACTGTCCGTTCTACGCACAGTATCTCGAGGACCTGCCCGAAGAGGAGGAGGACGGCTCGGCCGCGGAAGCGGTTCCCTACGATTTCACCGACGCGGGAATGGTCACGCCCGAGGAACTGGTCGCTCGCTCGGTCAAACACGGCACTTGTCCGCACTCCGTGATGGGGGCCGCCCTCGGCGAGGTCGAGGTCGTGATCGGGAATTATTATCACGCCTTCGATCCCCGGACGGTCGGCTCCTTTACTGGCGCACTACTGGACGAGTCGACGTTCGTCGTCTGCGACGAAGCCCACATGTTAGAGCCCCGCGTTCGCGATCTGGTCAGCGAAGGGATCGCCGACCGCACCCTCCGTGACGCCGAAACCGAACTCTCGCGGGTCATCCAGCCGATCACGTTCGAACGCGAGGGCCGACAGGCCGAAGGTGGCTCGAAAACCGCCGATGCCGACCTCGTCCGCGGGGAACTGAACGACAGCGACGTCTCGTTCGAGGAACTCAATCGAACCCTCGAGTTCGTCCAGGACCTCCGCGAGGAACTCGACCGGCGGGTCACCGCACACCTCGACCGGAACTACCGGGGCTGGCAGTCGAACCTGAACGATCTCCGCGACGAGGAGATCCCGCTCCGCGATCCCGGTGTCCCCACCGAAGACGAACTCACGGAGTGGGCGAAGAACGCGGGACACGGCGACGCGGAGTGGGTCCGCGCCGAGGCCGTCGGCGCGGTCGTCGAGCGGGTCCTGAACGAGGCCGAAGACGAGGACCGAACCCGCGCCGCGCCCGCCGTCGGCCGCGTGCTCGGCGAGTGGTACCGCCGGGGTCACACCGACTACTTCCGGGAGATCGAACTCGAGCGGACGTGGGACGACACCGAGCCGCCGGACTCGTGGCGACGAGCCTATAACGCTCGGCTCGCCCTGCACAACTGCGTGCCCAGCGACGCGATCGGTGACCGGCTCGGCATGTTTGGCGGCGGGATTCTGATGAGCGCGACCCTCGAGCCGATGGACGCCTTCACCGAGGTGACCGGACTCCAGTACCTCGAGCGTGAGGAAGACCGGCCGGTCGTCGAGCGCCGATACGGGCTCCACTTCCCCGCGGAGAACCGCGAGAGCTTCGCCGTCGCCGCGCCGAAGTTCACCTACGACAATCGCGGCGGCCGGGACGAAGACACGCAGACGCGCCGGTCCTACGCGAACGCGATCGCGAAAGTCGCAGGGCTCCCCGGGAACGTCCTCGTCGGGATGCCCAGCTATGCCGAAGCCGAGTGGGTCGCCGGCGAACTCGAGGACCGCGTCGACAAGCCGGTCCTGCTCGACGCCGCCAGCGACGACGAGACCACCCAGTCGCTCAAAGACGAGTTCTTCGCCGGCCAGGGGAAGGTGCTCGTCACGAGTCTCCGGGGCACGCTGACCGAGGGCGTCGACTACAGCGGCGACCGCCTCGCCGCGGCCGTCGTCTGCGGTGTTCCGATCGTCAACACCTCGAGCCCGCGGACCAAGGCTGTTCGCCGGGCCTACGACGACGAGTTCGGCGACGGTTTCACCTACGCGCTGACGGTCCCCGCGGTGCGGAAGGCCCGGCAGGCGATCGGCCGCGTCATCCGCAGTCCCGACGACGTCGGCGTTCGCGTCCTGCTCGACGAGCGCTACGCCCGCGATAGCTGGGACTCCGTTCGGCCGTACCTGCCCGAGGACAGCGAGTTCCAGCCGGTCAGTCCCGACATGCTCGACGTGGGCCTCGAGCGGTTCCGCTCGCGACTCGCCTCGCAGTAGCGGGCATCGAACCGCGGGCCGGGCTTAGGCCCGGCTACAGCCGTCTCGAACCGGGGGCTTCAAGCGGGGCCGGCAGGGAATCCATCCTGGTAACTGTGTCCGGACTGCCCCCGTCAGCTATCGGTGTCGCTCCGCTGGTCGCCGATTCCGGCGGCCTCGAGGTGACGCCCCAGATGCTGGTCGTGTTCGGAATTATCGCCATCGCGCTGGTGCTGTTCATTACCGAGTGGCTGCCAATCGACGTGACCGCCATCCTGATCATGGTCCTGTTGATGGTGCTCGGGGCCGACGGCGTGGTGAACTTCACCGAGATTTCGACGGGCGAAGGGACCTCGGGGTTTTCCAATTCGGCGACGATCACCGTCCTCGCGATGCTCATTCTCAGTTCGGGGATCAGCCAGACCGGCGTCGTCCAGATCCTCGGCCGCAAGATGTCCGCGTTCGCGGGCGACGACCTCGACAAACAGCTGCTCGCGACGATCAGCGTCAGCGGTCCGATCTCCGGTTTTATCAACAACACGCCGGTCGTCGCCATCCTCGTGCCCGTCATCTCCGATATCGCCCACAAGGGGAAGACCTCTCCCTCGAAGCTCCTGATTCCGCTCTCCTACGCCTCGATGTTCGGCGGGATGCTCACTCTCATCGGCACCTCGACGAACATCCTCGCGAGCGACGTCTCCGCGCGCCTGCTCGATCATCCATTCTCGATGTTCGAGTTCACCAAACTCGGAATCATCGTGTTGCTCGTCGGCAGCGTCTATCTCATGACGATCGGCCACCGACTGTTGCCCGAGCGCGTCCCCGTCGAGGAGGACTACGTACAGGAGTACGCGATCGAGGAGTACCTGACCGAGGTCGTCGTCAACGACGACTCGCCGATCGTCGACACGACCGTCGCGGACGCCATCGATCACGTCGAGTTCGACGCCGACATCATCCAGGTCGTCCGCGACGACGAGGAGTTCATCGAACCGATCGGTCAGAAGACGATCCGGGCCGGCGACCTGCTCCGACTGCGGGCCGACCGCGACACCGTCCAGCAGTTCGTCGACCGGGAAACGCTCACCCTCTCGGGCAGTCCCGAGACCGCCGACGACTTAGAGCCCGACGAAGTGCCGGATCGGACCCTCGTCGAAGTGGTCGTCCCCCGCGGCTCGTTCCTCGTCGGCGAATCCCTCGAGAGTTCGACGTTCCGCCAGCGCTACGATGCGACCGTGCTGGCCTTCCGCAGCCGGGGCGAGACGGTCCGCGAGGACATGGACGAGCGCCGCATTCGCGTCGGCGACACGCTGTTGGTGCAGGCAGCCCCGGACAGCATCGATCGCCTCTCGCAGAACGACGACTTCATCGTCGCACACGAACCCGAAGAGCCGGACTACCGGACCGAGAAGATTCCCCACGCGGCGGCGATCATGGCTGGCGTCATCGGCTTCGTCGCCGTCCCGTGGGGGGCGGTCGGCGCGACCCTCGCCGGCGCGACCGGTATCGCCGGGCTCGAGGCGATGTCGTCGCTCTCCTTGCCGATCCTCGTGACCGCGCTCGCGGGCGTCGTGGCGATGGTCGCGACGGGCGTCCTCAAGCCGACCGAGATCTATGACGCCGTCGAGTGGGACGTGATCTTCCTGCTGGCCGGCATCATCCCCCTCGGCATGGCCCTCGAACAGACCGGCGGCGCGGACCTACTTGGGAGTCTCGTCGCCGCAACGGGGGCCTATCTGCCGGTCCTCGGCGTCCTCTGGGTGTTCTACCTCGCGACGGGGCTCATCACGGGCGTCATCTCCAACAACGCGAGCGTCGTGTTGATGCTCCCCGTGGCCGTCGAGACCGCCGACCAGATCGGCGCGAACCCCTTCGCGTTCGTGCTGGCGGTGACGTTCGCGGCCTCGACGGCGTTCCTCACGCCCGTCGGCTACCAGACGAACCTGTTCGTCTACGGCCCCGGCGGCTACAAATTCATGGACTTCGTCCGCGTCGGCGCGCCGCTGCAGTTGCTGCTCTCCGTCGTGACCGTCTTTGGAATCGCGTTCTTCTGGGGCCTGACGTAGCGACTCCTACTCCTCCGTCGCATCCTCTTCGTCCCGCTCATCTCCGTCGGAGTCGACGTCTGCCTCACGCGTCTCCTCGTCGAGCGGCGGCTCGTCCTCGTCGTCTCGCTCGAGGGCCTCCTCGAGTTCCCGCTCGCGCTGACGCTCTTCGGCGTCGTCGGCTTGATCGTTCCGACTGTCCTTGGTGTCTGCCATGCTATCGTATACGGTGGCGGCCGGGATAACGGTGTGCCATGCCAATCCGTCGCTCATCCGAGACGGGCGTTCGACCGTCTGCTCGTGTTCGGACGACTGAACGCGTCTCGAGCCCCGAGACGAGTCGCTGGGCCGGTCGCGCGATGCGATCACCTCATCGGGAACCCACGTGCCGACGCGGACGGCGTCTGGACGCGCTCGGCACCACCCGAACGAGCGTCGACGCCGGCTCGTACGCGACGCGCTCGCTCGGGGACTTCGCCGCGACGAGCTTCCAGTATCCGGGCGAGTCGATCCGCAGTCGACACAGCCCCCGCTCGTCCGTCCGTATCGATTTCGTCTCGGTCGTCACGAGGGCCCCTTCGACGGGCTGTCGCCGGTCATCGCGGACGCGAACGGTGACTTCGGTCCCGACCGCGATCTCTCTCCGCTCGACGGCGATCCGGAGCTGACGAGTGATTTTCATGCGGGTGTATAGCACACTCGAGCGGAAAAGCGATCACCTGCGAGTTCCGGCGAGCGTCTCCCTGCGCCGGCTCAGCGCCGAGCGACGACGTGTGCGCCCTCGGGCGCGAACCCGACCGTCAGTTCGTCGCGCTCCGGGACGGACGGCCGCTGGAGGACGATTTCGGTGCCGTTCCACCGGCCGTTGACGCGGACGGTTTCGCCGAGGAACTCGCTGGTCTCGACGCTCACCGTCAGCCGGTTTCGCTCGGCGGACTGCGAGAGCGCGCCCGGGCGCACGCAGATCGTGACCCGGTCGGTTCCCTCAGGGAGCGACGGCACCGCGAAGGTCTCGCCGCCGATATCGATCTGTGAGTACTCGCCCTCGCGGCTGCGGACCTCGCCGTCGAAGACGTTGTTGTCCCCGACGAACTCGGCGACGAACCGGGTCGCGGGCTCGCGATAGATCTCTTGCGGTCGGCCGACCTGCTCGACTCCGCCGTCGTTCATGACCGCGAGCCGGTCCGAGATCGCCAACGCTTCGGCCTGATCGTGCGTGACGTAGACCGTCGTGATCTCGAGCTCCGACTGAATCCGCTTGATTTGCCGGCGTAGCGACTCCCGAAGTTGCGCGTCGAGCGCGCTCATCGGTTCGTCGAGCAAGAGGAGATCCGGCGCCGGGGCGAGCGCTCGAGCGAGCGCCACCCGTTGGCGCTGGCCGCCCGAGAGCTGCTCGGGGCTGCGCTCGCCCATCTCCTCGAGATCGACCAACTCGAGGAGGTCGGCGACGCGGTCGTCGACCGTCGCCCCGTCCGGCGGGTCCCGGAACTGGAGCCCATAGCCGACGTTTTCGGCGACACTCATGTGGGGGAACAGCGCGTAGCTCTGGAAGACCACGCCGACGTCTCGCTGCTCGGGCGGTACGCCGGTCATCTCCCGGCTATCGAAGCGGACCGCGCCGTCGGTCGGCTCCTCGAAGCCGGCGATCGTCCGCAGCGTCGTCGTCTTCCCGCAGCCGGAGGGCCCGACGAGGGTGAAAAACTCCCCGTCGCGAACGGTGAGATCGACGCCCTCGAGGGCGACGGTGTCGCTGTAGGCCTTCGAGACGCCCTCGAGGCGAAGCGCTGTCATCGTTCGAACCTCCCGCCGACGCGGTCAACGACGACGAAACTCGCGGCCGTGACGGCCAACAGCACCGTCCCCATGGCGATGGCGGGGCCGGAGCGGTGATCGAGGTAGCGCTCGACGGCGACGGGCATGGTGTAGGACTGGCTGCCGCCCGCCAAAATCACCGTCGAAGAGAACTCGCCGATCGAGATGGCGAAGGCGAAGGCCGCGCCGGCGACGATGCCGCTAGCCACGAGCGGCAGTTCCACGTCACGGAGTGCACGGTACCGAGAGGCTCCGAGCGCGCGTGCGGACTCGACCATCGCCGGGTCGAGGGTCGACAGGAGCGGCGAGACGTTCCGGGTGACGAAGGGGTAGGCTGCGACGGCGTGGGCGAAGACGATGGCGACCGCGCCCGTCACCTGAAACCGCCAGCCGCCGGGCAGCGGAATCCCGAAGACGAGCCCCTGCAGGAGTCCGATCCCGAAGACGACCCCGCTGACCGCGAGCGGCACCATCGCCAGCGTGTCGACGATCGCGCCGCCGCGGCCGGCACGCACCGTCACGACCGAGACGACCACGCCCATCGGCACGGCCACGGCCAGCGTCGCAACCCCGAAGACGAGCGAGTTCCGGATCGCGACCCACGGCAGCGTCTGGTAGTCGGCCCCCTCGAGTTGGCGCTCGAGCAGGAACGCGTAGTGATCCAGCGTGAACCCGTTCCCGCCGGTGACGCTTCCGATGACGAGACTCGCCATCGGGCCGACGAAGACGACGAGGGCGACGAGCCCGTAGCCGACGATCGCCAGCCGTCGCGGCGAGAGCACAGTCCAGAAATCCGGAAACAGCGGCTCTCTGTCGGGGTTGCTGGCTCCGCGAGCCAGCCCGGACCGGGCGGATTCGTACCGGAGGTAGGCGTAGGTCAGGGCAAGCGAGAGGATCGTCTCGAGGACCGCGAGCGTCGCGGCCTCGGCGTAGGCCAGCCGGCGGACCCGATCGTAGATCCAGACCTCGACGGTCGCGAGCTGTAGCCCGCCCAGCGCGAGCACGATAGGGAAGGTCATGAAGGTGAAAATGAACGTCAACAGCGCGCCGGTCAGGACCGCCGGCAGGAGCTGCGGGACGACCACGTCCCGGAACGCGCGGCGCGGACTCGCCCCGAGGCTGCGGGCGGTTTCGACGGTCCGAGCGTCGACGGACTCCCACGCGGCGACGGTGACTCGCGCCACCAACGGCGCGTTGTAGAACGCGTGGGCGACGATGACGATCGCGAGCGGATTCCACTCGATGAAGGGGTACGGCCCGAGTCCGGCGACGCCGAGCAGTCCATTGAGCGTTCCCGTGCGACCGAACATCGCGTAGAAGCCGACCGCGACCATGATCCCCGGCAGCACGAACGGCAGGATCGTCAGCGAGCGCAGCGTTCGCCGCCCCCGGAACTCGTAGTTCGCGAGCACGTACGCCGCCGGCAGGCCGAGCGCGACGCTCGCGACCGTCGACAGCGCGGCCTGATAGGCGGTGAAGCCGAACAGCCCCGTCCGCACCCCCGGCGTCTCGAGGCCTGGCACTGGAACCGGGAGCGGGACGCCGGGAAGCGGGTACTCGAGCGAAATCGACACCGAGACGGCCGCGAGCCAGCCGGTGATCGACTCGAGGTGGTGCCGGACCGCAAGCGGCTCCGCGAAGACGTCCGCGAGCGCCCCGACGTAGAACGGATCAGTGAGGACCTCGCGAAAGAACGCGAGCGTCGCCCCGCCGTCGTCGACCACGGCGTTGACGAAGACGACGCCGATCGGGAGATAGAGCATGACGGCGAGGACGGCGGCCGTCGCGAGCGCCGTCAGGGAAAGGGCGTGGCGCTCGAGCCAGCCGCGAGCGGCGGCGGACCCTCGTCGAAGCCGGGCGAACCGGCCGGACCGATCCGATCGGAGCACGGGCCTATCGGCCGGCGAACTCGCGGGCCCAGTCCTCCGTCCAGCCGTCGAGGTTCCCCCGAAGGTCGTCGTAGCCGACCGTCACCGCCTCCGGCGGAACGTGGGCGTACTGGTCGAACTCCTCGTCGAGGTCGACGTATGCCGACTCGACCGCCGGGAACTGGACGTTGCGCTGGGCGATGACGGCCTGGGCGTCGTTCGAGAGGGCGAAGTCGAGGAATTCGTAGGCGAGATCGAGTTCGCTCGCCCGTTCGAAGATCCCCATCCCCTCGGGGTTGGCGTACCCCTGATCGTTTGGGAACGCGATCTGATGACGGCTCATGTCGTAGCCGTACTCGTTGGCGAACACTTGATCGGTCGAGTAGGAGACGACCATCGGCCGCTCTCCGTTCATGTAGGACGCGTTGTACGATTCTCGCCAGTCTTCGAGGATACGAACGCCGTTGTCCTCGAGGTCGCGCCAGTAGTCGAGATAGCCGTCCTCGCCGGCGGCGTCGATCGTCCACAGCAGGAACGCTTGGCCCGGATCCGAACGCTGTGCGTTCTGGGCGAGCAGCGCGTCTTCGTAGGCCGGTTCGGTCAGCGCCTCGAGCGTCTCGGGTTCGTCGACCACGTTCTCGTCGTAGACCAGACAGATGTAGCCCGTGTCGTAGGCGAGCACACGGCCGTGTGGATCGCCCATATCGAGTCCGTCCCGGATGCGCTCGGCGTTGTCGATCCGGTCGATGTTGAGTTCTCGGAGGAGGCCGCCGTCGTCGAGCGTGTCGTCGATCCGGACGAGGTCGTCGATGTTGGCCCCGAGATAGACGTCGGCGTCGAGATCGGCGTTCTGCCGTTCGCGATCGATGTAGTCGTTGATGCCGTTCTCCGGGAGCGTCCAGGTCAGTTCGGCGTCGGGGTAGGCCTCCTCGAAGGCCTCCTTCAGCCACGGACCGGCCGGATTCTCCCCGTTGACCATCGAGTCGTACGTCGCGATCCGAAGCTCCCCCTCGAGGTCCGGGTTCTCCGGTTCTGGATCGCCGTTTCCGCCCTCGTTCTCCGAACCGTCCCCATCGCGAGTCAGACAGCCGGCGACGCCGGCGACCGCGCTTCCGCCGACCGCGCCGACGAACGTTCGTCGTTTCATTACGCGGTGGTTGTACCGGGTGGTCTTAAGGCCCCTGATCGACGCCGTTCCGTTCGGTCGCCGTCGCTCGAGCCGAAAGACTTTATTCTCCGGGTAAGATTCACTGCTGTGACTGGACCGACGACCGGGACAAACTCGAGCGCGAACGGACGCCGCCGGTACATCCTCGCGGGAATCGTCGTCCTCCTCGGCGCCATTACGGCCGGTATCCTGCTCGAGGTCCTCGGGACGATCCTGTTCGCGCTCACGGTCGCCTACGTCCTCATGCCCGTCCAGCGCTGGCTCGTCAGGCGGGGCCTCTCTGAGTGGCTGGGCGCGCTCGCGGCGACCGTCGTCGGCTTCGTGGCCGCGATCGCGGTCTTCTCGCCGATCGTCGTGACCCTTTACTTCCGCACCGAGCAGGTGCTCGACGCCGTCGAGGGGCTCCCGCGGGAGCTGTCGATCACCGTTCTCGAGGCGACGTACTCGATCGAGGCCGGCGAGGTACAGGCGCTGGCGGTCGGCTATCTCAGGGACGCTGCAACCACGTTCGCGCTGGCACTGCCGGTGCTCGCGATCAAGTTCGCGCTGTTCGTCGTCCTCCTCTTCGGCCTTCTGCTCAAGGGCAAAGAGGCGGGCCGGGCCGCCGTCGCGCCGATCCCCCACGACTACCGGGATGTCGTCTACGCGCTCACGACGCGGGCCCGCGAGACGCTGTACGCGATCTACGTCCTGCAGGTCGCGACCTCGATCGCGACGCTTCTCATCGCCTACCCGCTGTTCTGGGTGCTCGGCTACGAGGGGGCCCTGACCCTCTCGATCGTCGCCGCGGTGTTGCAGTTCGTCCCGATCATCGGTCCGAGCATGCTCATCGCCCCGATCGCCGTCTATCACGTCGCCGCCGGCGACATCGTCGCGGCGACCCTGATCGGCGTCTTGGGGCTCGGACTCGTCGCGTGGCTCCCCGATATCGCCGTCCGGCCGCGGCTCTCCCGCCGCTCCGCCGGCCTCCCCGGCAGCCTCTACTTCGTCGGCTTTACCGGCGGCCTCTTCACGCTCGGTCCGATCGGAATCGTCGTCGGGCCGCTGCTCGTCGCGGTCTTCGTCGAGGCCGTCGACCTGCTCGCCGACGAGGTCAACAGCGACGCCACGTTCGGCGAGATCATCGAGTCCGACCTCGAGGACCCCCCGAACGAGACCGCCGACACGGAGACGACCTTCGAGGAGTCGAGTTCGTCGGTCGCCGACGACTGACCGTCGAACGCTCCGATTCCCGTCTCGGCTCCGTGCGACCGGCCGAGATATGAATATGGACTCACTTATGTCCATTAAATTAATGGCCTCAGAAGAGAACGTCCACGTATGCGCCGCCAGACCTCGTTCCCGGTCGCCCTCCTCGTTACGGGGATCGCAGTTCTCTGTATGGTCGTGATCGCATCCGGCTTTCTCGACCCCGACTGGATGCTCGAGACCCTCGGGTTGGAGGCCTATCTCGGTGCGATCGTCGTTCTGCTGATCTGTACCGTCCTGTCGTTCCGGTTCGATCTCGCCGGGGCACTCCGACGGAACCCGTAGTCGGCGACACGACGTTGGGTTCTCGATGTCGGATAGCGATCCCGTAATCCCCCTCTATTTTCACGCTCCCCACCGTTCGTTCAGTATGGCCAGCAGTCGAACGCTCATCAACGCGATCATCGGAGCCGTTGTCGGCGTCGTCCTCTCGTTCATCCCCTTCTCGACCGTGCTCGCCGGGGCGATCGCCGGCTTCCTCGAGGGGCCGGACGGCCGAGCGGGGGCGATCGCCGGAACGCTGGCCGGAGCGATCACGTTCCTTCCGATCGCGGGTGGCGCGGTGCTCGTGTTCGGGTTCCTCGGGTTGGGACTCGGCTTCGGTGTGCCGTTCGAGGGCGTCGCGTTCCTCTGGGTCCTGCTCGTCGGCGGCATGCTGTTCCTCCTCTTCTATACCGTCGGCCCGGCGCTCTTGGGCGGCTATCTCGGCGCGTACCTCGCACGCGAGTATCCCGACCAGCGACGGCGCACGCGGGAGACGATCCGGCTCGATACGGAATCGAGGCGGCCGTCACGTCCGACCGAGACGACGGGTGTCAGCGGTCGCGAGCGGGATCAGGGTCGGGGTCGGGATCGGGATCGAACCACGTCGGGCGGTCTCGAGGGCGACCGTTATCCGGACCGCGACCGGGACCGAGAGCGCGGTCGCGAACCCGATCGGGAGTCATAGGCGGGGCGGTCCACGTCGGTGGCGTCGGCGCTCGAGTCACTCGTATCTGAGCGCGTCGATCGGGTCCGTCCGCGCCGCCCGCCACGCGGGATACAGCCCCGCGAGGATCCCGACGAGGACGCCGACGGCGATCGCGAGCGCGACGTACTCGAGGGGGTAGACGAGCGGAATTTCGATATACTGCGCGCCGAGATAGCCGGCGAGGAGTCCCAGTCCGGTCCCCAAAATCGCACCGATGACGCCGAGGATCACCGCCTCGGTCAGGAACAGGCCGAGCACGTCGCGGTTCTGCGCGCCGACGGCTTTCATGATGCCGATCTCGCGGGTCCGCTCGGTGACGCTGACGAGCATGATGTTCGCGATGCCGATCGAGCCGACCAGCAGGGAGATGGCCGCGATGCCGACGATGAAGTTCCGCAGGAGATCCAGGATGTCCTGCAGCTGTTGGAGTAGTTCCGTACTCGTCTGGAAGGTGACCGCGAGGTCGTCGCCCAGCAACTCGCTCGCGTCGGAGTCGTCGCTCTCGAGGTAGGCGGTCGCGCTCTCCCGGGCGGCGTCGATGTCGGACTGGTCGGTCGATTCGGCTTCGACGATGATCGCGAGGAAGCGGGCGTCGTCGCCGCTCTCGTCGGTACTCTCACCACCACCAGCGCCGCCATCGCCACCGCCGTCTCCGCCGTCTCCGCCCTCTCCGCCGCCGATCCCCAGCCCGGACGCCTGTTCGGCGTAGTAGGGATCGGTCGGCACGTAGACCCGCGGCGAGGACTCGAACCCTTCGAACGGGCTCAGTCCCTCGTTGGTGTCGGTGATGCCGACCACCTCGAGGGTCGTCCGCTCGCCGCCGAGGATCGTCACCGCGAGTTCGTCGCCGACGGTGACGTTCTCCTCGAACTGGTTCGCCGCCGCGGGGTTGATCACCGCCTCGCGTTCGCCCATCTCGAACTGTCTGCCCTCCGTTACCCGTTCCTCGCGGATGTACGACGGCCCCGAGGCGATCAGTCCGTTCCCCTGTGCAACCTGCTCCTCGCCGTTCGAGATCGCCTGCGTCTGAATCGTCGCGTAGCCGTAGGCTGCCTCGACGTCCTCGAGGTCCTCGACCGCCTCGAGGTCGTCCTGCGTGAAGACGGGTTGCGCGCCCGCCAGCGGGCCGCCCTCGGTGTCGGGGTCGGCGGCCCACCCGTAGACGTTTCGCTGGTCGTCGGGACTGATGTCGCCGATGAGTCCCGCCTGCAGGCTCGCCCCCAGCGTGACGAAGGCGATGACCGCCGCGATGCCGATCACGATCCCCAGCGTCGTCAGCGCCGACCGGAGCTTGTGGCCGCGAATGGATCGCCACGAGAGGCGCAGGCTCTCGAGCGGGTTCATTCGGCATCACCGCCCGACTCCGACTCTCGACCCGTCGCCGGATCCGTCGTCGACGCGCCGTCGACGGCTCCGTCGAGGGCTTCGATCCGCTCGAGTCGCCCGTCGAGCAGGTGGACGATCCGGTCGGCTCGCTCGGCGACGTGGCGCTCGTGCGTGACGACGAGCATCGTCGTCCCGCCCTCGTGAAACTCGTCGAAGAGGTCCAGAATGTCCGCTTCGGTGTCGGTATCGAGGTTTCCCGACGGCTCGTCGGCCAGCACGATCGCGGGATCGTTGACCAGTGCCCGCGCGAGCGCGACCCGCTGGCGCTGGCCCCCCGACAGTTCGTTCGGCAGGTGATCAACCCGATCACCCAGTCCGACGCGCTCGAGCAGGTCCCGCGCCCGCTGCCGGCGCTCCGTCCGGTCGACGCTCTGGAACAACTGCGGGAGCGCCACGTTCTCGAGGGCGTTCAGCCGCGGCATGAGATTGAACGTCTGGAAAACGAAGCCGACCGCCGTTCCGCGGAGCCGGGTTCGCTCGCGGTCCCCGAGCGCCCCGACTTCGCGACCCCCCACGACGACCTCGCCCGCCGTCGGCGTGTCCAGACAGCCCACCAGGTTCATCAGCGTCGACTTTCCGGAGCCGCTGGGCCCCATGATGGCGGTGTAGGAGCCCTGCGGGACCTCGAGGGAGACGCCGTCGAGCGCGTGGACGGGCTCGCCCAACTGGTAGGTCTTGCGGACGTTCGAGAGGCGGACCGCCGTCTCCCGTGCCATGCTGGGTCGTCCACGGACGGTTCAAAAAAGGTTCCCCGCGACGGAACGCCGCTCTCGACGGACGATAGAGATGCGTAGCGGGACCGCTATTCCCGCGTCGTAGTACGGCATCGTCTCCTCGCTGACCGCCTGCAGCGGGACGAGCGCCACCTCCGACATGGTCTCACCCCGCTCGAGCCATAGATTCGTTCGGAACCCCGCTCGAGTCGTCGGTGGATCGTCCGGAACCAAGTAGTGATAGTTTCCCAACAAGATATTTGTGTGAGGGAATTGAATAGTGTTTCAAATCAAACTATGGCCGCAATCGATATCTCCGGTGTGACGAAACGGTACGGGAGCGAAACGGCGCTCGACGGTTTAGATCTCTCCGTCGAAAACGGAGACATCTACGGCTTCCTCGGCCCGAACGGTGCGGGGAAGTCCACGACGATCAACCTCGTGCTCGATTTCATTCGGCCGACACAGGGAGACGTGCGGGTGTTCGACCTCGACGCGCAGGCGGACAGCCTCGAGATCCGCAACCGAACCGGCATCCTCCCCGAGGGTGCCGAACTCTACGATCGCCTGACCGGCCGCCAGCACGTCGAGTTCGCGATCGAATCGAAACGGGCCGACGACGACCCCGACGAGTTCTTAGCGCGGGTCGGTATCGCCGACGCGGCCGAGAAGAAAGCCGGCGGCTACTCGAAGGGGATGGCCCAGCGACTCATGCTCGCGACGGCGCTGGTCGGCGAGCCCGACCTGCTGATTCTGGACGAGCCCTCCACCGGACTCGATCCGAACGGGGCCCGCGAGATGCGCGAGATCATCCGCGAGGAGAACGAACGGGGCGCGACCGTCTTCTTCTCCTCGCACGTCCTCGGGCAGGTCGAGTCGGTCTGTAACCGCGTCGGCATCCTCCGAGACGGGCACCTGATCGCGGAGGACACCGTCGAGGGCCTCCGCGACTCCATGCCGAACCAGACGCGACTCCGGGTGACGCTCGACCGAATCCCCGACGACTCGTCGGCCGCCCTCGAGACGATCGAGGCCATCGAGGGCGTCTCGTCGGTAACGCCGGAGGGGAGAACCCTCGTGGTCGCCTGCGAGGACAGCGCGAAGACGCGCGTGTTGCGGGCGATCGAGGACATCGGCGTGTCCGTCGAGGACTTCGCAACCGACGAGTCCTCGCTCGAGGACCTGTTCCTGGCGTACACGTCCGACGGTGCCAACGGGACGGAGGTGGTCCGATGAGTTCGATCGTCGTCGCGAAGAAAGACTTTCAGGACGCCATGCGATCCCGCGTGCTGATCGCGCTGACCGTCGTGTTCGCCCTGTTTACCGCCGGCGGTTCGTTCCTCGCGTCGCGGGCCTCGTCGCTGTTCGGAGCGGGCGGCGGCGATTCGACGGTCGATCTGATCCTCGCGTTGCAGACGCCAGCGAGCTTTCTCGTGCCCGTCATCGCGCTTGTGGTCGGCTACGGCGCGATCGCCGGTGAACGGGAGAGCGGGAGCCTGAAGTTCCTGCTCGGTCTTCCCCATCGCCGCCGCGACGTCGTCCTCGGGAAGGTACTCGGGCGGACGGCAGTGGTCGCCGTGTCGATTCTGATCGGCTTCGCCGTTGGGCTACTCGGCCTCTTCGCGTTCGTGGGTGAGGTCGCGCCGGGTACGTACGTCCTGTTTACCCTCGTGACGGTCCTGTTCGGGTTCGTCTACGTCTGCATCGGCGTCGGTCTCTCCTCGATGACGCGGTCGACGACCCGGGCGGCGGTCGGTGCGTTTGGCCTGATCATCTTCTTCTGGTTCCTCTGGGGCGTCATCGGGCAGCTCTTGCTCCGGGTGATCGAAGGCGAATTCCTCGTCCAGTCGTACCCCGACTGGTATCTGGCCTACCTCTCGCTGACACCGGACACCGCTTACGGCTCCGCGATCGGGGCCGTTCTCGGCGAGAATCAGCTCACAATGGTTACCAACATCGAGAACATTCCGCTCGTCGCCGAGCCGTGGTTCGGCTTCGTCCTCCTCGCTCTCTGGGCGCTCGTGCCGCTCGGACTCGGCCTCTTGCGGTTCGACCGCGTCGACCTCTGAACCGCGGCCGAGTTACAACGTTTTTCACGTCGCCGCTCGCTTGAGAAACCATGAAGACGGAGGGCGGTTCCGACGCAGCGAAGCGCCACGCCGGCGAACGCGCGGCCGAGGCAGTCGAGGACGGGTTCGTCGTCGGGCTCGGCACCGGGTCGACGACCGCCCACGCGATCCGGGCGATCGGCCGGGCCGTCGACGACGGCCTCGAGGTCCGCGGGATTCCGACCTCGTTTCAGTCCCGTCAGGTAGCCCTCGAGGTCGGCATCCCCCTGACCGAACTCGACGCGGTCGACGGCGTCGACCTCGCGATCGACGGCACTGATCAGGTGGTCGACGACCCCGACGCCGCCGCTCACGGCGCGCTCATCAAGGGCGGCGGTGCGGCCCACGCGCGCGAGAAACTCGTGGATACAGCGGCGGACCGGTTCGTCGTCGTCGCCGATCCCTCGAAGCTGACCGACCGGCTCGAGCGGTCGGTGCCGGTCGAGGTGCTTCCCGATGCCCACACCACCGTGGCGGGCCGAATCGAAGCGATGGACGGCGAACCGGCACTTCGAACCGCAGAGCGAAAGGACGGCCCGGTCGTGACCGACAACGGCAATCTGGTGCTCGACTGTGCGTTCGGTCCGATCGACGACCCCGACGCGCTGGCGACGCGGCTCTCGGGACTCCCGGGCGTCGTGGAACACGGCCTGTTCGTCGGGGTGGCCGACGCGACCTATATCGGCACCGACGACGGTGTCGAGGTCCGCCGCTACTAACAGTTCTTCGCCCGTCGCCGACCGGCTCAGACTCGGTCGTCGCGTCGCGTTGCTTCGTCTGCCGGTGTGCCGACCGGCCGTGCGAACAGTCCGGCGATCACGTACATCGCCCCCAGTAGGCGGGTCGCGGGCACGACCCATCGTTTCAACTCGAGCTCGTCTGCGTTCTCGTAGGTCACCTCAAGACTGCGTTCGACGACCGTTCGCGGGACCAGCGCCAGTACGAACCCGACGACCGCGAGCGCGGTCTCGATACGTGCTGGGACGCCGTCGTCACGACTGAGCAGCCAGACGAACGCCACCCCCTCGAGTCGAGCCATCGGAACCGTCCACGGTCGCAGCCGTCCTGCGTCGGAATCTGTGAACGCGATCCGCTCGCCCATCTCGATGATCGGTCTCGGGGCGACGATCTCGAGGACCGCGAACCCGATCGCCAGTAATCGTCGCATGGCTCGTGACGATCGTCGTCAACTCGAGCGGAGCCGTAGCCGGCTCGAGGACGGGTCCGCGTCGGTCTCGCTCGCGGACGCCGTCGGCTCCTCGCCCGTGCTCCGCGAGAGCAGGGTCACAGTAAGATAGAGCACGCCGAGCAGCCGCGCCGCGGGCACGACCCACGGCTGCAGTTCGAGATCGTCGGTGTTCGCGTAGACCAGATACTGACTGAGTTCGATGATCGGCTGCGGAATCAAGACGAGCGTCAGGCCGGCGAGCCCGAGCACTCCGGTGACGAGCGTCGATCCCTTCCGGCCGCGGACCAGCAGCCAGACGAAGAGCAATCCCTCGAGTCGCGCGCCGGTACGCGCCAGCGGTCGTCGCCGGGTTTCCGACGGGTTTCGCAGTCCGATCCGTTCGCACAGTCCGATGATCGGTTCCGGCTTGGCGATTTCGGCGAGTCCGAAGCCGATCAGGAGTTTGCGCAACATGTATCGCACCTACCACGGCGAGTGGCAAAAAACTCGAGCCGGCAGCCGGGTGCCAGACCGCCGAACGTCCCGTGGCCGACTGGACGCGTCGCTATCCGAGTAGCGTCCGAAAAAATCGCAAGCGATCGTGCCTTACAGGTCGCGGGGCTGGACCGTCTTCCGGTCGTTGGCCTCTGCGCGTCGGGCAGCGTCTTCGAGCAGTTCGTCGACTTCCTCGTCGAGTGCGTCGTAGAAGTCCGAAGCTACGTTTTTGTCATCGAGCGCTTCCTTGACGGCGGCTTTGACGATAAGATCTGCCATACGATGTACCCGTTTCGCGCTACCTCATATAACGGTTTTGGTTAGTCGTGGAAATACGGGGGTTGCAGCGGTTGATTCGCCTGTTTCGGGTACCAAAACCACCGGAAAGTATATGTCGGATGAATTGCCGCCCCAAATTTCGGGCCGATCGAGCCTCGGCATTCGGGTCGCGCGCGGGCCTCCGGGGCTGGCGCGCACGTTCAGCGATCCGTACGATTGGGAACGAGTACCGTCCGAGGTGCCGAGCCCGGGTCGACGGATTCGAGTGCGTCGACCGCCGAGGACGACCATGCGCGAACTCCTCGAGGCCGTGGCCGACGGCTCGCTGTCGCCGGCACAGGCCGAAGCCGAACTCAGGGGGTACGTGGTCGGCGAGGCGGGTCGATTCGACGCCGCTCGCGAGCAGCGCCGCGGGATTCCGGAGGCGATCCTCGCGGAGGGCAAATCGGCCGAACAGGTCGCCGCACTCGCCGAGACCGCCCTCGAGACGACGGGTCGGGCGTTGCTTACCCGGCTCTCCGACTCGCAGTTCGACGCCCTCGAGTCCCACCTCGGGGACGCCGTCCCCGACGCGACGATCGATCGCCGGAGCGCGACGGTCCGCATCACGACGCCTGACTACGAGCAGCCGTCGCTGGACGCGACGGTCGGGATCGCCACCGGCGGAACGGTCGACGGGCCGGTCGCCGACGAGGCGGCGGCCGTCTGTCTGGACGCCGGCGCGACGGTCGATCGGGTCGACGACATCGGGGTCGCGGCGCTTTCACGGACCCTCGACCAACTCGACCGGCTCCGCGAGGCGGACGTCCTCATCGTCGCCGCCGGCCGAGAGGGGGCGCTGCCGACCGTCATCGCCGGCCTCGTCGACACGCCGGTCATCGGGGTGCCCGTCTCGAGCGGCTACGGTCACGCCGGCGACGGCGAAGCGGCACTGGCCGGACTGCTCCAGTCCTGTACCGTGCTGTCGGTCGTCAACATCGATGCGGGGTTCGTCGCCGGCGCGCAGGCGACCCTGATCGCGCGGGCGATCGATGCCGCTCGCGACTGACTCGGACACACTCTTTCGGAAAAATCCTTTTCATAACCGAAAAGCCAAACAGTGTATGGAGAAGGTTATTTATTCGTTCGCCCAGTAGTCCGAGGTACCGGCTTCGGCCGGTGTGACCAATGCCCAAGTGTGATCATTGCGGCGCGCACGTCTCCGAACGGTTCGCACGCGTCTTCGCCGACGAACACGGCGAAATCCACGCCTGCGTGAGCTGTTCGGCCAACGCCGGAATCGCGGAAGCCGCAAAAGAGCGCGCCCGCGGCGCCTGACGCATCGCGACCGACAACCACACGCCCCCTCGGACGAGTCGCTTTTTACCGTCCCACACCTGCCCACGAGCGATGGCCGATCACGTCGTCTACGTCCTCGAATGTGCCGACGGCTCGCTCTACACCGGTTACACGACCGATCTCGAGCGACGCGTCGCCGAACACGACGCCGGCGAGGGCGCGAAGTACACCCGCGGACGGACGCCGGTCGAACTCCGATACCACGAGCGGTTCGACTCCAAATCCGCCGCGATGTCCCGCGAGTACGAGATCAAGCAACTGAACCGCGCCCGGAAGGAACGACTCGTCGGCCTCAAGTGAGGCTCCGCTCGCTCGAGGGATGAAGCGCCGCTGTCCGCTATTATATCATCCATTACATCCGAAAAATAGATGTGATCCCGGTGTGATAGGTACCCTGAGATGGAACCCGACATCGTCGACGATCTCAAACAACCCGAGTACACCGGCGAGAACCGGTGTGAACCCTGTACCGTCCTGAACCTCGGTATCGCAGCGGTGGTCAGCACTGCCATCGCGCGCAAATCCCGAGTCGGTGGCCTCCTCGCCGCCGGCATCTCGATCGCGCTGATCTACCTCCGCGGCTACCTCGTTCCGGGCACGCCGACGCTGACCAAGCGCTATCTCCCGCCCGAGGTCCTGCGCTGGTTCGGCAAGGATCCCGAACCCGATGTCGCGAGCGGCCTCGGATCCGTCGATACCGTCTCGGCTGATGCCCCCGAGCCCGCTCGATCCGCCGGCGAAACCGACGCGACGAGCGGCACCGATGCGGCCGACGACGTGACCTCGTTCGACGGGAGCGGTGTTGCCGATACGCCCGACGCGGACGATGCGACTGTCACCACCAGCGATCCCGCTGGCGAACGAGCGGCCCTCGACCTCGAGACGTTCTTCCTCGAGCACGGCGTTCTCGAGCCGTGTTCGGACCGAGACGACCTCTGTCTCACCGACGATTTCGAGACCGCCTGGTTCGACGAAATCGAGCCCCTCGAGGAGTCGGACGTCGACGCCGTGGCGGCCGTCGATGCCTTCGGGTTCGACGCCGATCCCGACGCGTTCGAACTCGAGACCCGTGGCGAGGGCCGCGTTCTCCTATCGCAGTCGGGTGCGGCCGGGCGGTGGCCCTCGCGTGCCGCACTGATCGCTGACGTCGCCGCGAGCCGAACTCTCGAGACGTGGGTCGACGACTGGGATGCCTTCGACCCCGAGACGAAAGGCGAGGTCCTGAACGGTCTCCGCATGTTCCTCGAGACGTGTCCGTCCGGCGGCGACGTACGGATGGGCGAGGAGGTCGTCGAATCCTGCTGTAGCTCCCACGAGGTCGTCGCGGTCACCTGCGAGGAGACGGGCGAGCGACTCTTCGAACAGCGCCTCGCCGACGTCGACGCCTGACTCGCACTGGTCGACCGCTGCTGACCAGTGACCGGCGACTCGAGCCGGAACTCAGTCGTCGGCTGCCGCGGATCGCGACGACGTGACGCTGGGATCGATAAAGGCGTACTCGGCGATCATCCGGCCGAGTTTCTCGACACGATCCCGAAGAGCGGGGTCGCGGAACCGGCGGCCGTCGATCGCGTCCGGATCGGTTTCGAACTTTTCGGACGCGTTTCGGAGCCCGACCTGATGGGGGAGGACCCAGCCGTGGACGCCGCGGACGGTGATCCGGAGGTGATCGAGCGTCGAGCCGTAGCTCCCGCCGCCGGCGGTCGCCAGCAGCCCGACGGTCGTCTCCTCGTACTCGTCGAAGCCGCAGTAGTCGTGGAAGTTCTTCAGTGCGCCCGAGTACGAGCCGTGATAGACCGGCGTCCCGAGGACGACGGCGTCGGCCTCGCGAACGAGGCGGGTCACCGCCTCGCTGTCGCCCTGTTCGCCGATATCGGGATCGTAGACGGGGAGGTCGTACTCTCGCAGGTCGAGGAGCGTCGTCTCGGCACCGGCTTCCTCGGCCGCTCGGAGGACGTACTTCAGCGCCGTTCGCGTGTAGCTCTCCTCGCGGAGGCTGCCGCTGACGGAGACGACGGATGGGGAGGGCGTCATAACCCGCTGTACGCGACCGATTCGGAAAATACTATTGCCGACGTTGTGACGATGCGGACCGACCCATCGAATCCCTCGCGTCACAGTGTCGCTATCGCGTTCTGCCCGCCAGCGTCGCTTTTTTCGCGCCGGCCATCGACCACCGGAGTATGGAGACGATCAGCTTCGGCACCGACGGCTGGCGGGCGACGCTCGAGGAGTTCACCGCTCCCCGTGTTCGGATGGTGGGGCAAGCGGTCGCGACGTATCTCGCGGACGAGGGACTCGAGGGGCCGGTTGCGGTGGGGTACGACGCCAGAGAGACCTCGCGCGGGTTCGCCGAGGAACTGGCGCGGGTGCTGTGTTCGAACGGCTTCGATGTCCTGCTGTCCGATCGCGACCGGCCGACGCCGCTGATCGCCTACGCGATCGTCGACCGCGACCTCGCTGGCGGGCTCGTGATCACCGCCTCCCACAACCCGCCGGAGTACAACGGCGTGAAGTTCATCCCCGAGGACGGCGCGCCGGCCCTCCCCGCCGTCACCGACGCCATCGCGGACCGACTCGCCGAACCCGACCCGCTCCCCGAGGCCGAGCACGGGACCGCTCGCGAGGTCGACTTCGCCGAGCCACACGCCGACGCCGCCCTCGAGTTGGTCGAGTCGATCACCGGCAGCGCCGATCTCTCCGGACTCGGCGTCGCCTACGACGCCATGCACGGCAGCGGCCGCGGGACGACCGACGCCCTCCTCGAGCGCGCCGGCGCCACCCTCGAGCGCTATCGCTGCGAGCGCGATCCCGAGTTCGGCGGCGGCTCGCCCGAACCCGCCGCGGAGAACCTCTCGGACCTGATCGCGGCCGTCACCGACGACGGGAGCGACGCCGATCTCGGAATCGCTAACGACGGCGATGCCGACCGGATCGCCATCGTCACGCCCGAACGCGGCTATCTGGACGAGAACCTGTTTTTCGCCGCCCTCTACGACTACCTGCTCGAGGACGCGTCGGGCGCGGCGGTCCGGTCCGTCTCGACCACCTTCCTGATCGACCGGGTCGCCGAGGCCCACGGCGAGACCGTCCGCGAAGTCCCGGTCGGCTTCAAGTGGGTCGCCGAGGCGATGGCCGACGGCGATGCACTGGTCGGCGGCGAGGAGTCCGGCGGCTTCACCGTTCGCGGCCACGTCCGCGAGAAAGACGGCGTCCTCTTGGCCGTACTCGCCGGCGCGATGCACGCCGCGGAACCGCTCGACGACCGGGTGGACCGGCTGCTCTCCGAGCACGGCACCGTCGTCCAGGACAAGATCAGCATCGACTGCCCCGACGACGAGAAATCGCGGGTGCTCGCGGACCTCGAGGACGTGATCCCCGAGACCGTCGCCGGAACGGCGGTCGAGGGAATCAATACTGCAGACGGGTTCAAACTCCAACTCGCCGACGGCTCGTGGCTGCTGGTCCGGCCGAGCGGCACCGAGCCCGTGTTGCGGGTCTACGCCGAAGCCGCCGACGAGGATCGGGTAGGGGAGTTGCTCGAGGCAGGCGAGGAGTTGGTCGAACCGCTGATCTGAGCGGCCCACGGTGGATAGCAGTAGGGAGTAGCGCGATTTCGGTATTCAGAAACGGGCTGGCACTCGATCCGATCCCGGCGTGTGTAAACTGTTCAGTGGTCGAACCGGGTAGTCGGTAATTTAATTAACACTACGGCGAATCGCTCTGGCAAGACCCTCCAATGGACTACGAGTTCACACATCGACCGTCGTACACACATTTGATCGTGACACTGGAGCCGGGTGAGTCGGTCATCGCTGAACCAGGTGCGATGGTCGGTCACTCTGTGAACATCTCGATGGATACCGGAACGAGTCGAGACGGACTCCTCAGTTCGGCGAAGTCGCTGCTGGGTGGGGAGTCGGCGTTCGCCAACGAATTCACCGCCGAAGACGAACCGGGGACGGTGACATTTGCTCCGCCGTCACCGGGCGACGTCATGCCTCACGAGCTTCGGGACGAGACGCTGTACTCCACTGACGGGGCGTTTCTCGCGGCGACTGCGGGGATCGACATCGACTCAGAGATCGGTGGCCTCAAGTCGATGTTGGGTGAGGCCAGTGTGACGCCACTGGCACTGAAAGGGACCGGAACGGCCTTCATCGACGCATATGGTGGCCTCGAGAAGCTCGAACTGGCGGCCGGCGAGTCCTACGTTTTGGACAACGAACATCTGATCGCCTGGGACGACGAGGTCGACTACTCGGTCCGGCGGGTCGGTAATCTCAAATCGACCCTACTGAGCGGTGAGGGTCTCGTCTTCGAGTTCACTGGCCCGGGGACGGCCTGGTACCAGACGCGTGACATGGACGCGTTGGTGTCGGTCCTCGCTCCGCGCCTGCCCAGTGATAACTGAGAACTCCAAGTCTCGAATCGATAACGGTTGCCGAGAGCATTCGGTTAGTCGACTCGCTCCGCCGGCACGCCGACGACGGTCGCGCCGGGTTCGACATCTTGAGTGACGACCGAACCGGCACCGACGGCGGCATCCTCGCCGATCGTGATCTCGCCCAACAGCGTCGCGTTCGCGCCTAACTGCGCGCCGTCCTCGACCGTCGGATGGCGCTTGACCGGCGCGTTGGTGTCGCCGCCGAGCGTGACGCCGTGGTACATATGGACGTCGTCGCCGATTTCGGCCGTCTCGCCGATGACGACGCCCATTCCGTGGTCGATCGTCACCCGCCGGCCGAGCTCGGCGGCTGGATGGATCTCCACGCCCGTCAACAGGCGAACGAGGTGGGAGAACAGCCGCGCCAACAGGCGACGGCCGGCCCCGCCGCTCCAGCAGCGGTGAGCGAGCCGGTGGGCCCAGACCGCGTGCAGGCCCGGATAGCAGAGGCAGACCTCGAGCCACCCCTGCGCAGCGGGGTCGCGCTCGCGCATCGCCCGCACGTCCTCACGCACGCGTTCGAACATCGCTCTCGATCGGCCTCACAGGAGCGGTCTCGATGCGACGCTGGCCGCGAGTCGACGGACGAGTCGGCGAGCGACAACACCGGCCCACGGCGTAACGAGGACAGTTCCTGTCGGGACGCCCGGTGGGGCCGGTAGATACCATATCCGAACGTAGCAGTGGGGGTAGTGTAAAAAGATTCGTTTCCGGCATCCCGCGGATTCGCGCTCGTACGGCGGGGTCCCGTCCTCGATCTCGTCGGCCTCGACCTCGCTGGGTTACTTGCCTCGAGCGAGTCGCGTCCCGATGCGTTCGGGCAACCCTGCCTCGTCGACCGCCGCTTGGACCGCCTCGATGTCGTACTCGACGCGATAGGTGTCGACGGTCAGCGCGTCGAGATCGAGCACCGCATAGCCCGCTCGCGGATCGCCGTCGCGGGGCTGGCCGACGCTACCCGGATTGACGACGATCCCCTCCGTGAACTGCTTTGCGCCCTGCACGTGGGTGTGGCCGAGCACTAGCACGTCCTCGTCGCCGAGCATCCGCGGCGAGAACTCCTCCGGATACGTATACCGGGTGTACCGGTCGGGATCGTCCGGGTGGCCGTGGACGAGTTTCACCCGGCCGTCACACTCGAGTCGCTCCGCCGGCAGGGAACCGAGCCACTCGAGTCGGTCGTCCGAAAGCTCCTGCTCGGCGTAGTCGACACCTGCCTTTGCCATCCCGTTGAACCGGAAGGGCGTCTCCGCGGCGACGGCGGCGTCGTGGTTTCCCATCACCGTCGGCACGCCCCGCTCTCGCAACTCGTCGACGCAGTCGGCGGGCCACGGGTTGTAGCCGACGACGTCGCCCGCACAGTACAGTTCGTCGACCGGCGGCATGTCCTCGAGGACGGTCTCGAGCGCGACCCGGTTGCCGTGAATGTCCGAAACGAGTCCGACCTTCATGCTCGAGGATAACTGCCTCGAGGGGTTTGTAGGTTAGTCGTTGCCTCGAGCGAACCGGCCGAGCGCCGTCGCGTCGATCAGTCGCCGTTCTCGATCGCCGTTTCGAACCCGTCTTCGGTCCGGGCGACGCCGGCCGCACAGACCGCGTGTTCGAACTCGAGGTCGTAGGCCTCGCTCGCGGCCGCCGCCGCATCGTCGGCCTCGAACTCGAACGCCTCGGGCGAGTCCGTCTCGTAGGTCGCGACCAGCGTCGGCTCGTCGACGGTCTCGACCAGCAGGGCGTCCTTGCGAACGGTTCCGATCAGCGCCTCGCCGTCGCCGATCGTCGCCGCGATCCGGGGCGTGTCGTAGTCGTCTTTCTCGTAATCCAGCGCCAGCAGGCTCTCGGCCAGCGCGTCCCGGGCGGGATATCCCAACTCGAGTTTCTCCGCGATCGGATCGACGTGCGAGCCGTTGCCGAACGCGGCCGTCTCGCCTGTCGGCGTCTCGACGATCCGCAGGCAGTTGTAGGAGACGTAGGGGTTGTCGGTCTCCGGGGCGTCCTCAGTGGGACCCACGGTGAGCGCCTCGTCTCGAGCGGTGAGCTCTCGGTTCGGGAACGACCGCGAAGAGACGCGATACGCGCCAACTTCGGGGCCGACGACGACGAATCGTCCGATGTACATACTCGCAGGTGCGCGAGAGAACGGAAAAGGGGTATCGATTCGCGTTCGCTCTCTCGCTGGTCTCGGAGCGTAGCGCGGACGAGGGTTTATACGGGATGCCGCGGCCAACGGGCGCATGACCACCGAGGCGGAGTGCCTCGAGGCGCTCCGGGAGGCTGCTGAGCGACTGGACGAGTCGCCGACGAAAGCGCAGTACGAGGAGTTAGGCCTGACGCCGGCGTCCGCGACGATCATTCGGACCTGTGGCGGCTGGAACGACGCGAAAGAGATGGCAGGGCTCGAGACGGCTCCGTCTACCGGATCCCGTGTGGAGCCGAAACCGGACGATGTCGAACTGCCACCCGGGCTCGTCTGGGAGGAACTCTCGGTCGACCAACGGTGGCACTACCGAAACGCCGACTGGAATACGGAGCGATCGTTACGCCGCCGTTCACGGCTTCGTTCGTGGCTCAATGATATAAAGAAAGAGCGAGGTTGTTTCCGATGTGGGGCCGACAGCGTTGCGTGCCTCGATTTCCACCATATCGAGACAGCGACGAAGGAGATGGCAGTTGGGAAAATGGTGACCTACGGCTACGGAAAAGACCGGCTCCGTGACGAGATCGAGAAGTGTGAGGTTCTCTGTGCGAACTGCCACCGGAAAAATCCATTACTCGCAGCCGACTCGGGAGCGCCGTCAGTGGATTCACGATCGGAAACGAGAGCGGGGGTGTAACCGCTGTGCGGAGTCCGATCTTGGGTGTCTGGACTACCATCACGACGACACTACGAAGGGGGCGAGCGTCACGAAATTAGTCGCAGACGATCGGCCGAAAGCACGGATACGAGCCGAAATCGAACGGTGTAGCGTTCTCTGTGCGAACTGCCATCGAGCGGAACATTACGAACCACCGATGGTCGACACGTCGTGAACGGCGGCGCCGACTCGAGATGTACTCGACACGCGACCCGTTCTCGGTCCAGTTCGTAACACTCTAATATGCACTCCCACTACTATCTGGTACCTCGTCGGAAATCGGAGACCGGCGAAACATGTCAAGTCCATTAGGGTAGTGGCCAATCCTCCGAGCTTCTGGGGCTCGGGACGCTGGTTCGAATCCAGCATGGACTACTTCTCTGCCGTTTCGACTCGAGTACTTCGCCAGCCCCGTCTCTCGGTTTCCAGTCGAAACGAAGGGGTCTCACGGTAACTCTCGCGTCACCAGAAGTCATATCTCCCTGTCCTCGTTAGCTGTCCGTATGAATCGACGGACGTTCCTCGCCGTTAGCGGGACGACGACGGTCGGCGTGGTCGCGGGCTGTCTCGGTGGCAATAGCGACGCGACAGCGGCCAACGAATTCGACTACGAACTGAACTCGACGCCCAGCGGAGTCGACGTTCCGCTCGTGCCAGTCGAGGATACCTACGAGTGGTACAAAAACGACGAGGCGAAGTTCGTCGACGCGCGCACTCGAACTCAGTACGATGAACGGCGGATCAAAGGCGCCGTCTTCTCGCCGGCAGCGGACGCCGGCGACATCGAGGACGATCCGGTCGAGGAGTGGTCGACCGATACCCGGGTCGTCACCTACTGTGCGTGTCCGCATCACCTGTCCTCTCAGCGTGCCGCCTCCCTGATCGACGCGGGATACGAACACACGTACGCGATCGACGAGGGACTCGGCGGATGGATTAACGGCGGCTACCCGCTCGAGGGGTCGGCCATCGACGCCGAATGGGAACTATACGAGATTGACGGCACGACTGATTCCGAGTACGCCGGTGAGATGGTTCGACTCGATCAGATCGGTGAGAACCGCGTCGAAGTGGCGCCGATCCAGGACGACGGCTCGTACACGCTCCAGTTACACTATGCGGGGTCGACGGACTCGCAGTTCAAAGTCGAAGCGCCCGACTATACCGTCGAGGGAACCCTCGCGGAACTGACCGACGGAACCCTCTCCGGCTGACCGTCACGGCTCGGAGCGGTCGTACGCGCCCTCGCGCTCGAGGTCGCCCCGTTTGCGTAGCACGGCTGGCGTCCGGCAGATCCCCGGCGCGTCGGTCACCTGCGGCACCGTACAGTTGTTGCAACTTTCACAGAGTACGCGCGGATTTTCGGTCTCGGACCCGGTCTCGAGCAGCCGCGCACCAAGCCGCGGTTCGGCGTAGAAGGGCCGGGCCATGCCGACCATGTCGCAGGCCGGTGTCTCGGGATTCTCACTCTTGTTGATCGCACCTCCCAATAGCTGGTCCATCTCTTCGCGCTCGCGAATACCACCTTCCGCCAGCACAGGAATCGAAACCTGCTCGCGAACCCGCCGACAGAAGTCGGCGTTCCACGCGGGTTCGAAATCGTACTGCAGCGACTGAATTCGGTTGGCCAACGAGACGAGTCGCTTTCGCGCCGCGCCGCCGAACGCCGCGTCGTACTCCGCTTGCAGCCCCTCGTTGGTCCACGCCCGCTCGGGGTACTCCCCGCGGACGATGCTCATGTCCCAGACGACGGAGGTCTGGACGGGGACGACCGCGTCGTAGCCGATTTTCTCGAGTCGACGGGCGATCTCGACGCCGTCCTCGAGCGACAGCTTTCGATGGACGACCGGCCGCGGCGGTGCCGGGGTCTCCGCCGGTACCTTGGTCAGCAGCGGAACGTCGCCGGCGCGGTCGCGGATCTCGTCGTGGACGACCGCGAGGAACTGCAGGCGGGCCTCGGGCGAGCCGCCGAACTCGTCGTCCCGGCGGTTGTAAAAGGGGGAGAGGAACTGCTGAACGATCCCCATATTCGCCCCGGCGAGGTGGACCCCGTCGTAGCCCGCCTCGACGGCGCGGGCCGCCGCGCGCCCGAAATCGGCCGCGAGCTCGTACACCTCCGCGGTCGTGAGGACGTGCGGGTCGTACTCGAGGAATCCCAGCCGATCGAGCAGCCGCAACTGCCACGGCGGGCGCGAGACGGCGAGTTGCTCGAGGTCCGGGTGCTCCGCGCGGTATTCGGCGTGCCACGTCTCCATGCTCCGGAGGCCGCCGTGCTCGAGTTGGATGACGATCCGGCTCCCGTGGTCGTGAATCCGATCGGTCAGCCGCGACAGTTGCGAGACGAACGCGGGGTCGTGGACGCGGGTCATCCCCGGCGCGGCACAGCCGCCGTCGCCGCGGACGATCGTCGCGCCCTGACAGATGAGGCCGACACCCGACGCCGCCGCGGGCTCTAAGTCGTCGATCAGCGCGTCGACCGCGTCGGGGCCGTTGCCCGCACACTCGAGCAGCGGCGCACGATAGAGCCGGTTCGGAACCGTCATGCCGCCGATCTCGAGCGGATCCTCGAGGGTGGCCATAGCTAGATGTCGGCAGGGTCGCACAAGAGCGTGCCGTCGACTCTCTCGAGCCGCGGCGGCCGCTCGTCTCCGCCGGCTACTTCTCGACCTCGAGCAGCGCGACGCGCTCGCGGACCAGCGCCGACAGTCCCGCGTCGGTCGCCGCCCGTTCGGCCGCGGGAATCTCGAAGAAGTTGCAGAGTGTCTCGGTATCTCGCGTCTCGAGGGTCGGCGCTCGCCCTTCGAACGCCTCGAGGCGTTCGACCGCGTCGAGTGCGGCCGCTTCATCGGCGTCGCCGTTCCCATCGCCGTCGACGAGCACGACCGCCCGGGTCTCGCCCTCGCCGACGCCCATCTCGAGGGCGCGGTCGATCTGTCGGCGACCGGCGGCGTACAGCAGGATTTCGACGGCGCGGTCCCGGGCGACGTTCTCGCCGCGCTCGATGGCGCGGTCGGCGAACTCGACGGCCCGCTCGAGGTGGGCGCGGTCGGCGACGTAGCGGGCGTCGAACGCTTGAATCGTCACGCCGTGGCGGTCGCCGATCTCGCCGAGGTCGGCCACGAACGCGTCCAGATCGCCGATCTCGAGGCGGCAGTCCAGTAGCTCCATCAGAAATCACCCAGACTCGCCTGACTGTCGTCTTCCGTCGGCGTCTCCTCCGCCGTTCCCTCGGTCTCCGCGTCGTTGCTCGAGTTCGCCGTCGCGCTCTCGCCCCTGTTGTTCGACCCAGCGGATTCCGGCTCGACGCCGTCCATCGAGGGGTCCTCCCGGCCGGCGTTCTCGAGGATGGTCTCGGCCGTCTTCTCGCCTTTGAGGACGGTGAGAACGACCCCTTTGTCTGCAGTCCGGAGGTCGGCGGGTTCCTCGATTCCCGCCGCGTAGAGCCGGCGGGCGCGCTTGCGGCCCACGCCGCCGACCGAGACGAGTTCGAGCAGTTCCTCACCGACGCCGTGTTCGACGCGGGCACGTGCTTCGCGGACGGCGACGGTCCACTCGCTGTCGATTTCGGCGGCCAACGATTCGGCCGCACCGAGCAGCCACTCCGCGGTATCGACCTTGCCGCGCAGGTCGCCCGGCCCGATCTTGTACCGGTCCGTGATCCGCTCTTCGTCCGTTTCGTCGGCCCAGTCCTCGAGCAGTTTGCCCGTCTTGAGCGCGGCGAGCCAGTCCTCGAAGCGCTCTTCCTCGTACTCGCTGGGCGCGTCGCCGAGCAACTCGGCCTCGCGCTCGTAGTAGAGCTCGCCGAATTTCTCGTCCTCGCCCGAGCGCAGGTAGAGTTCGTACATGTCCGGCGTCCGCGAGACGAGCTGGTAGAGCCCCAGCGCGGTCGGGCGTTCGTCGGCGTCCTCGAGGCCGTGGACGATCTCCGCGGCGCTCATCGGATCGAGATAGAGCCGCGAGACGGTGTGACCGAGGCTGGTCGCCTCGAGTTCTTCGTCGCGGCCGCCGCTCTCGCTCTCGAGGTCGGCCGCGGTGGTGAACGCGCCGTCGGCGGCGTCCTCGCCGCCGTCGGTCCCCCCCTCGCGTTCGATAAAGTCGTTCGACTCGAGGTACTCGAGTACCGTGTCGGTGACCGTCTCGAGCCGACCCGGTTCGCTCGACTGGCTGGCATAGAGAGTAGCCTCGAGGAACTCGAGCAGTCCCTCGCGCGTGCGAGCGAAGCCGGAGGCGATGGTCGCGAGGACGTGGGTCCGCAGGGCGGGTTCGGCCGCCAGCTTCGACCGGACAGGTTCGGGATCGGCCCAGATGTAGCGGTCGAACAGTTCCTCGCTCTCGTCGTGGCTCTTGGCGAGCAAGACGGCCTCGCCGTAGGGGTCGAGCCCCGGCCGACCCGCCCGACCCATCATCTGGTGGACCTCGAGGACGTCCAAGGGTGCCATGCCGCCGGCGCTGGGGTCGAAGCGCCGCCAGTCGCGGACGATCACGCGGCGGGCGGGGGTGTTGACCCCCGCGGCGAGCGTCGGCGTCGCCGAAATCACCTTCAGCAGCCGGTCGCGAAAGGCGTCCTCGACGATGGTCCGCTGGCTGCTCGAGAGGCCGGCGTGGTGGAAGGCCGACCCGTGTTCGACGGCCTCGGCCAGATCCCTGCTCGTCTCGGTGTCGCTGTCGTCTCGGATCTCGTCGGCCAGTGCCGCGAGTTCGGTCCGCTCCTCGGCGGTCAGCTCGTTCCGCGAGACCTTCCCTAACCGCCGCGCGGCGGCCTCGGCGTTCCGCCGGGAGTTGACGAACACGAGCGAAGAGCCTTCCTCTTGGAGGATATCGCGGACGAGTGCGGCCTCTTGCTTTTCGCTGCCGTCGACGGGTACCTCGCGGGTCGAGCCGTCGTCGAAGTTCAGGGCGTTGCCGTAGTGGACTCCCATCTGGAGGTCGATCGGCCGCCAGTCGGTGTCGACCAGCGCGGCGTCGAGCCAGTCGGCAATCTCGTCCGCGTTGCCGACCGTCGCCGAGAGCGCGACGACCTGCATCCGCGGGTTGAGCTTCCTGAGTTTGGCGAGGGTCACCTCGAGCGTCGGCCCTCGATTCCGGTCGTCGATCAGGTGGACCTCGTCCGAGACGACGCAGGTGAGATCCGAGAGCCAGTCGGCTCCGTTTCGCACGAGCGAGTCGACCTTCTCGCTCGTGGCGACGATGATGTCCTTCGTCGCGAGCCAGTCGCTGGTACTCTCGTAGTTGCCGGTCGTGACGCCGGTCGTCACGCCGAACTGCTCGTAGGCCTCGAACTCCGCTTTCTTCTCGCTGGCGAGCGCTCGCAGGGGGACGATGTACAGCGCCTTCCCGCCGCGTTGGACCGCCGACAGCATCGACAGTGCGGCGATCATCGTCTTCCCGCTGGCAGTCGGGACGGCGGCCACGAGGTTCTCGCCCTCGGTCGCCCCGGCCTCGACCGCCTCGGCTTGGGGCGGGTAGAGCTCCTCGATGCCCTCGCTCCGGAAGTGGTCGACGGCACCGGGCGGGAGCCCCGTCAGCTCCTCGGTATTCATTATCCGCCCTTGGCGCGTCCCGCGGTTTAAACTATCGTCTCGCTCCACGGCCGGGGCGCTCGAGCCCTCTCACGTCTCACCCAACACCGGCCACCAGCCCGCAGTGGCGCGCGCCGGACCGCGGTGAGCGGTGCGAGGGCGAACGAAGTGACCCCTCGAGAAGCGAACGGGAACGGAGCGACCCGTGAGCCGCCGGTAAACCGCGATTCGATGCCTTGCGACACCCCTTCGCGAGTAGTACGAGTAAAATCTCGAAGGAAGCGATTCTACGGCTCCAGCGGGTCGACGGGATTCCTGCGGCGGTTTCTCGGTCGCGGCATCGCCGCGACGTCGTCGAACGCACCGCGCAACCGGTGACGGTCCTCGAGTAGCCGCCGGCACGCTCGAGGACGAACCCGCGCCCGGATCAGCCCCCGATAACCGTCGCGAACAGTCGGTACAGGCCGTAGCTGACGAGGACCGAACTGCCGAGGGTGAGCAACCAGAAGGTGACCGTGACGCCGATTTTTCGCCGCGAGACCCCGGAGAGCCGCCGGCCAGTCCGCCGGACATGATCGGTACCAGCAGCCAGAAGGACCCGAGCCGCCGGTAGGTCGCCATCGCCGGATCGCCGCCCAGCGAGAGGCCAACGCCGACCATCGCACCGGTCGTCGCGAACGCGGCGGGGATCGGATACCGCGTGTAGATCCCGATCGCCATGAAGCTCGCCGCGGTCAACAGCCCAGCGGTCGCGGCCAGCGGCGTAATCGTGGCACCGTTGATGAGATCCGCGCCGACCGTCTCGGAGATGCTCCCGCCCTGCATGAGTGCGCCGGCGGCCGCGAGGATCCCGATGACGAACGCGGCTTGCCTCGTCGAAATCGCGTTCGCACCGCTCGCGGGGGCAAAGGGCGGCGAGTTGCTGTTGGCTCCGAGCACCCACACCATGAACAGACAGGTCAGGATAGCGACCCCGACGAGGACCCCAAAGGAGAGTGCGACCATTCCGTCTCTCGTACGCCGTCTCCACGACCCCGCGGAAAAGCGTTGGCTCGGCAGACGATCCGCGATCGGAATTCCGTTGCTATCCGGGTTCGGTGCCCGCGGGACCCTGTTTCTCCAGAACTGCGCTGTAATGGCCCGTCCCGTCGGTTCGGCGGACATCGCGGACGGACCACGGCGTCGAGTTCGTCGCCTCGCGGAGCCGTGCAGGCGAACACAGCAGGAACTGGAGCGTCCGCCCGACCTCCCGGTATCGCTCGCCAGCCCTCTCGCGTTCGAACTCGAGGTGGAAATACCGGTGGGCGAGGCCCTCGCGCGGATCGGATCGGTAGCCGAGGAAGTCGTCGTCTAACCGTTTCGGATCGTAGTTGTCGACGACCGCCACCCCGTCGTCGCCAGTGACGCGAGCGAATTCACCGAGTAACTCGCGGATGCCGGCCAGCGACCGGCCGAGCCCGAGCTGGGTGCCGACGGCGTGGACGGCCCCGAACGCGCCCGACTGGATTGGGAGGTCGAACATGTCTCCGACGAAAACGTCCTCGAAGCCGCGCTCCGCGGCTTCGCCGTCTTCTCGCGGGCTGGGGGACGGCGAAGCCGTCCCGTTCGAGGCGGCATCGCCGCCTCGCAGCCCGCTCGAACGGTACGTGGAGCGTTGCTCCACGCAACTTCGCCTCGAGGTCCTGCGGACCTCGCACCGCTCCCGGGCCGTCAGGACGGCGTTCGGGCTCACGTCGACGCCGATGGCTTCGACCCCGTGCTCGGCCCACCACAGGAGGTGTTTCCCCGCTCCGCAGCCCACGTCGAGGACTGGTTCGTGATCGCACAGGCGCTCGAGTCGGTCGACCGTCTTCGGCTCCCACGACTCGGGGCTCGAGAAGTAGAACTCGGCGACGTTACCGTCCTGTGTCTCTGCCCCGTCGCGATAGGTCACCCGTCCCGGATCGTCCCGCCAGTGTGCGAGCATCGCCCGTCCCAGCGGGTCCGCTCGAGTAGACTGTCGGTTCGGTTCTGCGGACGACTCGGTCCGATCCTGCGCCATGTTCGTGTCGATACCGTCTCCGGTAATAACTCTGTGCTGATAAATGATTCCGACTAACACACCACACGGTCGACGACCGCTAACGATTTACCGCGATCGACCGAACCTCCGGCCATGAAAGTCGAATTCGACGAGGACACCTGTATCGGGATGTTCCAGTGCGTCGCGGAGTGGGATGCCTTCGAGAAGGACAAATCGAAGGGGAAAGCGATCCTCGCCGACAGCGAGGAAGTCGAGGACGGGATGTTCGTCCGGGAAGTCCCCGAGGACGCGGAACTCGACGCGAAGTTCGCCGCCCGATCCTGCCCCGTGGACGCGATCGTCATCTACGACGACGACGGCGAGCAACTGATTCCGTAACGACGACTCGAGCGGCGCGAGAAAGAACGAAAGCCGGTCTCTGTCTCGGTCTCGGAACGCCGACGTCTACGAGATTTTGTCGTACTGTTCGGAAAGCTTCTCGGCGGCCTCGCCGAGCTGATTGCGCTCGAACTCGGTGAGGTCCCACTCGACGATCTCCTCGACGCCGTCGGAGCCCAGCTTCACGGGGACGCCGAAGGCGGTGTCCTCGTGGCCGAACTCGCCCTCGAGTTTCACGCTGCCGGGGAGCACTTCGCCGGTGTCGCGCAGGATGGCCTCGACCATGTGGCCGACGCCGGTCGCCGGCCCCCACTGGGTCGCGCCCTTCTTCTCGATGACGTTCATCGCCGAGGTCTGGAGCTCCTCGAGCAGGTCCTCGCGCTCGTCCTCGTCGAACTCGGGGTCCTGCCCGTTGACGCGGACCTTGGAGAAGACGGGGACCTGTGCGTCGCCGTGTTCGCCGAGGATCGTCGCGTCGACGTTCTGGACCGGCGCGTCGAAGCGCTGGGAGATCACGTAGCGAAAGCGAGCGGAGTCGAGCCGACCGCCGAACCCGATCACCTTCTCGCGGGCGCGGTCGCCCGTCTCGTAGAGGTGGCGGTTCAGCAGGTCGACGGGGTTCGACGTCGTCACCGTGATGAAGTCGTCGTTGTGCTCGGCGATCGAGGAGCTGATGTCCTCCATGATCGGGGCATTGTCGCCCGCCAGATCGATCCGCGTCTGGCCCGGCTGGCGCGGGATTCCGGCCGTGATGACGACGACATCCGAGTCTTCGGTGTCCTCGTACCCGCCCTGTCGGATCGTCGTGTTCGAGTCGTAGGCCGCGCCGTGGTTGGCGTCGGCGGCCTGTCCGATCGTGTCGTCTTCCTTGTCCGGAATGTCCACGAAGACGAGCTCGTCCGCGATGTCCCGAAGCGCGATGTTGTAGCCCGCAGCGGCCCCGACGGTGCCGGCCGCGCCGACCACGCTAACTTTCGTCATACCGCGTAATGCTTCCCCATCCCACACGTTAAATCCGTCGAAACCTCTGACTTCGAACCGGTTCGGCGAGAAATATTTCGACGACTGTCGTATCGCGTCCCGATCTCGACGGGCCGATGCGCTGACTCGACCGCGTGGTTCGATATCTCACCTCCGAAACAGGGAAGCGGTTCTCCGTCGACCCGCCGCGACTCGAGACCGAACCGATCATGATCGGCGCTCACGCCTCTCCGTGTATGCGCGTCAGCGTCATCGGCGGCGGAACGATCACGGAGGAACAGGCGGCCCGCGCGGAAGCCGTCGTGCGGGAACTCGGCGCTCGAGGCCACACGGTCGTCTGTGGCGGCCGCGGCGGCACGATGGCAGCGGTCTGTCGCGGTGCCAAGGCGGCGGGGGGCACGACCATCGGGATCCTGCCAAGCGAGCGCCGCGAGCAGGCCAACGACTACGTCGACGTGGCGATCGCGACCGGGCTCGGCCACGCCCGGAACGCGCTCGTCCCGCTGAACGGCGACGCGGTCATCGCGCTCACCGGCGGCGTCGGCACCCTCTCGGAGATCGGCTTCGCCGGCATCTACGACCGCCCCGTCGTCGGCCTCGAGACTCATGATGTCTCCGACCTCGGCATCGATCACGCGCTCGAGATCGAGACCGTCGAGACGCCGGCGGCAGCGGTCGACGCGGTCGAGGCGGCGCTCGAGCGTCGTTCCTGAACGGGCGCCCGGCGGGTCCGAGCGGCGATCTGATGGAACTGATATAGCTGCGGAACTGACTACCGGCCGGTATGGGGCTCGTGGCCGAATTCGACATCTCCTGTGAGCAGCTTCCGCTCGTCGGCGTCGCAGCGGCCGTGCCGGACGCGGCGCTAACGCTCGAGTTACAGTACAATCACGGCGAGCGGCCGCCGTTTCTCGCTACCGTGACCGGTGGCTCGCCGACCGCGATCGAACGCACCCTCGACGACGCCGTCGATGTTGCCGAGTGGACGCTGGTGGGTGAAGCCGGCGACACGCGGCGCTATCAGGCGTTACCGGCGCTCAGCTTCGAGGAGCAACTCGGGGCTCACCTCGACGATCTCGAGGGGCTGAAGGCGCTTGCGACGGCCGACGCCATCATCGAACGAATCGAAGTGACTAGCGAGGGGTGGACGCAGACCGGCTGGTTCGCCGACCGCACGGCGTTCGACGCGTTCCGAGAGTTCTGGCAGCGCAACGACTATTTCCGGCTCCGTCGGCTCACTCGAGACGGTGACCCCGAACCGCCCGGCGACGGGCTCACCGACCCCCAGCGCGAGGCGCTTCGGACGGCCTACGAACTGGGCTATTTCGGCGTTCCGCGGGGTGCGTCGCTCGAGGACGTCGCGGCGGAATTGGGCGTTTCGGCGTCGTCGGTCTCCGAACGCCTGCGCCGCGCCCAGACGCGACTCATCGAGGAGTCGGTCGCCACGATGTGGCCGCCGCTGCACCACTGAGGGCGTCGGTCACGTCGGTATCCAGACGACACCCGACCGGGTCGCGACGGAGCGTCGGACCTTCCGGCAGGAGCAACCGTCACGGGCTTGATCGGCGCTCGGACTGAAACTCGCTTTCGAGGATGTATCGTCGAACTGCGTAGCACTCCGCTCGCCGCCGTTCGGGTGCCGCAGCGTCGACCGTTCGTCCACCCGGCCCCTTCGCAGCTTTTTCGACGGTCCGCCGTCTCTAGACGAATATGAGCGACTTCGACAAGGAAGCCGAGCGCGAGAAACTTCGCGAGAAGTACGAACAGGACAAGGAAGAGCGCGAGGCGACCCAGCGGATGAGCGACCTGCTGCTCAAGGGCGCGACGATGACCAATGCCCACTGTGGTACCTGTGGCGATCCGCTCTTTCAGGAGAACGGCACCACCTTCTGTCCCAGCTGTCACGGGAACCCCGACGCCGTCCAGGGCACCGACCTCGAGGCCCAGCCGGCCGAGGGAGGACAAGCGGGGGCGGCCGACGACGGTGCCGACGCCACGGCGACGGCTCCCGATCAGGCGGATCCAAACCCACCGGCCGACTCTACAGCCGATATCGAGTCGGGGTCCGGGTCGGGGAACGCCGGCCGCGCTGACTCCGCGGTCGACGTCGAGCCGACGACCGATCCCGCGTCGGCGACCGGCCAACGAACCGACGAGCGAGCGCAGTCGACGCGAACTGACGCGGACGCCTCGAACGCTGCGACCGACGATCGACAGCCGCGCTCGACGGCCCGGCCGAACGCCGCGAACGCCGCCGACACCGATTCCGCACGACCCTCCCGCCGCGCCCCCGCCGCGAGTCCGCCGTCGGTCGACGGCGACCTCGAGGCCGCCCGCGACGCGCTCGTCCGGAGCCTCGAGAAGTTCGCTGAAGAGGCCGCCGCGACGGACGATCCCCGCTACGCGACGGAGTGTCTCGAGGCGGCCCGTGAGGCCGGTGAGGCGCTGTCGACGCTGCGCTGACGGCGGGTAACGCCGATCTGCGCTGTTGTGTCGCCCGATCGGGTACGCAACCGGTGGTGCTTCAATTCCGATTATATCCGCTGTTCTCCCGGATATCGGACCTGTCACTCGAACCAGCGTCGCGTTCGACTCGAGTGTCACGCCAGACCAATAGATATAAATTAAATTAAACTACACGTATCGATAACGGACATGCGGTGCTGGGTCGCCACATGGCGGACACCGGATGCAACGACGCCGGTTCCGAGGGTGACTGGACGGGTCGTCCAGTCTCTCGGAACGGTTCATCGCCCTCCCGCGATATCCGGTTCCGCGGCCACCAGACCAACGGCTCGCGACCGCTTGCCACCCTGACTCATGGAGGACCCCTACTGATGGCACTGGGCTACGTCACGTTCATCACAGCGGCGATCGTCTGCATCGGCATCGGAGTCACCTGTACCCTCTGTGTCTCCCCCTCGGCGTTCCGTCGAACGGCCGCTGATCTCAAGAATCGTATCCGCACCGTCGCGCCGTACGTCGGGGTGACGGTGCTGGTGTTGCTGCTCAAACGGTTCACGCACGAACCCCGTCTGGAACTCTCGTATGCGCTCGATTGGGATATCACCGAGGAGATTTATGCCGTCGAAGGACTGTTCGTTGCCCACCTGCAGACGATCGTCCCCGACGCCCTGATCGGGTTCTTCTCCGCGATGTACATGTTCGGGTTCCCGTACCTGCTGGTGACTGCACTCGTACTCTACTTCCTGTTGCCGACCCAGCGCCACTTCAAGGAGCTACTGATCGCCTACGCGCTCAACGCCGCGGTCGGGTCGCTCTTCTACACGCTGTTTATCGCCTACGGCCCGCGAAATCACCTGTCGGCCGTCAGCGGGTTGATGTACGAGTTCTATCCGCAGACACAGGAACTCACGGCGGAGGTCTCGGCGAACACGAACGTGTTCCCGTCGCTGCACACGTCGCTCGTAGTCATCGTCGCGCTGTTCGCGTGGCGGTCGCGCCGGGACTACCCGCAGTGGTTCTCGATCGCGTCGGTCGTGGCGACCCTCGTCGTCATCTCCACGATGTATCTTGGCATCCACTGGTTAGTGGACGTCCTCGCGGGCGTCGTCCTCGGGATCTGGTGTGTCCTCACCGCCGAACGGCTCGTCGCTCGCGCGGAGGGCGAGGCCGACCGCGTTTCTACCCCCGGCGACGGCGAGGAGAGCATCGCGTCCGATATCAGCGATTGACCTGCGCCGAGCCGGGTCGGAGCCATCGTCCGATCTTCGTTCGGTTCCCTCGAGCGCCGACTCGAGCCGATTGCGATCGCCGACTAGCCCGTATATTCGCTCCCGATGACCTCTCGGATGCGCTCGGCGGTCACCGTCCCGACGCCGTCGGCCGCCTGTAACTCGTCCTCGCTTGCGATCATCATCTCCTCGACGGTGCCGAACTCCTCGAGCAGCGACCGCGCGGTGACGGGGCCGATCTCGGCGATCGAGGCGACGACGTACTCCTGTTGCTCGCTCAGTGTCTTGCTGCCTTTCTCGCCGTGGACCGACACCTCGCGGTCGGCGGTCTCCTGTTCGCGACCGCCGATCACCGCCAGCAGGTCGGTCGTGTCGTCCTCGCTCTCGGTCCGCAGGACGCTCGCGCCGAAGTCGACGGCGAGACTCGAGAGCGCGCCCCGGACCGCGTTCGGGTGGATGTCCCGCTGTTCGTACAGCCCCTCGCCCTCGACGACGACGATCGGGCGCGAGTAGTGGCGGGCCATCGCGCCGACCTGCTCGAAGACAGACCGGTCGCCCCCGACCAGCGAGTCCACGAAGTCTGCGACGGATTTGCGCTCGACGACGACCCGATCCGACAGCACGTAGTCGCCCACGTCGAGCGTCTCGAGGCGCACGTCGATCTCCTCGCGTCTCGAGAGGTCCCGCGCGATGTTGGCGTCCATCTCGCGCTGGTCGGCGACGATTTCCACCGTGTCTCCCTCGGCGTGGGGTTCGTGGGTTTCGCCCTCGTCGTCGGCTCCGTCGGAGCCACCCTCGCCGTCCGCCTCGCCGCTCGAGTTTTCAGGGACGAACTCCTGCAGGCCGGGCCGATCCTCGACCCCCTCGCTTCCGCTGGAAGACTCGCCGACGGCGTCGCCTTCGTTTGCGTTTCCGTCCACTTTCACTCCGCTTTCCCCGTCGCCGAAATCGGTCAGCGACTGCTGGGAGTCGTCGAGTTCCTCGGCGAGTTCGTCGGCCATCCCTTTCAGTTCCCGCAGCTCGTTTTCCATCTCCTTCTCGCGGCGGCGCGAGATCCAGAAGTAGGCCTCGTCGCGGGTGTCTTCGGCCATCAGGACGACGACGCGCCCCTCGGACTGGCGGCCGGTTCGGCCCTTTCGCTGGATCGATCGGATCGCGGTCGGGACGGGCTCGTAGAAGAGCACGAGGTCGACCTCCGGCACGTCCAGTCCCTCCTCGGCGACCGAGGTGGAGACGAGCACCTCGAACTCGCCCGCGCGGAACTCGTCTAACACTTCCTGTTGCTGTTTCTGGGTCATACCGTCCGACCCCTCGCGGTCGCCCTGCCCGACGAACCGCTTCGCGTCGAAGCTCTCCGAGAGGAAGTCGGTTAGCGCCTCGGCCGTGTCGCGGGACTCGGTGAAGACGATCACCCGATCGCCGCCCTCGAGCCCCAGCGTCTCGGCCAGCAGCATGCGCGCCTTGCTGTACTTGGGGTGGATCTCGTCGAAGCTCTCGGCCTTGCGCATGGCCTCGCGCACCCGCGGATCGGAGACCATCCGCTGGCTCGCCTTCGACGCGCCCGACGACCGGGCCTGATTCCGTTGGCGCTCGAAGTAGCGACGCAGCGCCTCGACGCTCTGTGTCTCGACGAGGGTGACGGCCTGCCGGAGTTTCATCACTTCCGCGTGAATGGACATCCCCTCGAACCCCTCGGACTGGTCGTTGTTGATCAACTCCTGCAGTTCGGCACGCATCCGATTCAGGTCCTTCTGGGACTGATCGGGCTGGGTCGAGCTCGCGACGCCCAGTTCCTTGAGCTTCTCGAGGCGCTCTTTGATCACCTCGTTCAGCGCGTCACGGATCTCGAGGACCTCCTCGGGGAGGTCGATCCGCTCCCACTCGACGTCGGTATCGTGGGTGAACTCGTCGACGTCGGCGTCCTCCTCGGTCATCACCTCGACTTCGTCCAGCCCGAGGTTCTCACAGACCTCGAGGATGGCCTCCTCATCGCCGCCGGGTGAGGCCGACATTCCGGTGACGAGCGGCCGCTTCGCGTCGGCGTGATAGCGCTCTGCGATGTAGTTGTACGCGTAGTCGCCGGTCGCGCGGTGGCACTCGTCGAAGGTGATGTGGGTCACGTCCGACAGCGAGACGCGGGAGCCGACGAGATCGTTCTCGATCACCTGCGGCGTCGCCATCACGACCGTCGCTTCTTCCCACATCTCGGCGCGGTCGTCCGGGCTCACGTCGCCGGTAAAGACGACGATCTCCTCATCGGGGATCTGCAGGGCTTCGCGATAGAAATCCGCGTGCTGCTGGACGAGGGGCTTGGTCGGGGCGAGCATCAGGGACTTGCCGCCGACCTCCTCGAGTCTGCGCGCCGTGACGAGCAGGCTCACCGTCGTCTTCCCCAGCCCGGTCGGGAGACAGACGAGCGTGTGGTGGTTCGCCGCCGTGCCGGCGAGTTTCAACTGGTAGAGTCGCCGCTCGAGAAAGTCGGGCTCGAGGAGGGGGTGCTCGATAGACGCGATTTCCTCGTCCGTCGTAGCCATTACCGGCCGTTCACCGCCGCCGCGAATAAGGGTTCCCGTACCGCGGTGAAAGTGGTCTCGCGGTCCGACGGGGCCGGGCGCGCCGGGAGGGGAGTGTACGTCCGCCGCCTCGCGCTAGGGTCGTTCGTCGTTCAGATGGCGTTCGACGTCGCGTGGACGCCCGCCTTTTTCGCGCTCGAGGCACCGCTCCTCGCGCTCGGCGTCATCGTCGCGCTCTGGGGACTCGTCGTCGGCACGATCGTCGCGTTTCGTCGGGTCGACACGTGCGCTGCGGCGTTGCTGGTCCCCTCCCTCGCGTGGGTGACGTTCGCGGCCGTGCTCGATTTCGAACTCTGGCGGCTGAACGCCTGACGGCCGCGTAACCGGCCCCATCTGAACCCCGCCGTGGTCACTGCTCCGAGAGCGGCGGGAGCCACCATGTCAACGCCACCGCGACGGCGACGAACCCGGCCAGCACGAGATACGCCTCGTCGAAGTAGCCCCGATCGGCGAGCGCGCCGAACAGCACCGGGCTCATCGCCCCGACGGTCATGTAGACGGTCCGCAGGAAGCCCAGCCCCGTCCCCTGCATGTCCGCCGGGAACGCCGCGGTCATGTACGGCAGCGTGATCGTCCCGTAGCCGAGGATGCTCGAGAGGAAGGCGGTCCCGACGACCACGGGCCAGAATCCCTCGAGGAAGGGGAGCGCGACCAGCGACGCGGCGGCGACGCCCAGCACGGGCGGCAGCGCTTTCCGAATCCCGAACCGGTCGTACAGTCGCCCCGTCAGCGGCTGGACGAGGATACCGGTCGCGAAAAACGCGCTGAACAGCCCGGTCGCGACCCCCTCCGAAAACCCCTTGCCCTCGATCAGATAGGTCGGGTAGAAGCCCGTAAACGACTGCCAGACGCAGTAGGTCAGGATCTGGATCGCGGCCACGGTGACGATTTCGGGTCGGCGGAGCTCCCTGCCGACGTAGCGGACCGTCTCGAGGGAGACGCTGTCGACGGCACTTTCCGCGCTCGAGGTGCGCCCGGGGACGGCGAGCCGGAGTCCGATCGCCACGAGCACGAACGCTGGCACCGCGAGGCCGAAGCCGTACTGCCACGCGAACGCCGAGGCGAGGCCGCCGGCGGCGAGCGGCAGGAGCGTGTTACCGGCCTGTCCGGCCGCCATCGTCACGCCGATCGCGGTGCCGTCGTTGTCGGGATAGATATCCGAGAGCGTCGTAAAGCGGGCGACGCCGTACAGCGCCGTTCCGAACCCGAACGCGCCGGTCGCGACGTACACCACGGGCGCGGAGCCGGCGACGGCAACCAGCCCGAGCGTCACCGCTGAGATCACCGTGCTCGCGACGAGGACGTTCCCCTCGCCGAACCGGTCGGCGAGCAGCCCGCCCGGAAGCTGTCCCAGCGCGTAGCAGAGCCAGAGGGCGGTCAGCAGGAAGCCGGCCGTCGTCAGGTCGAGCCCGTACGCGTCTCGGAGATACGGCAACAAGACGGGGTAGGCGAGTCGAACGCCGATCGAGAGAAACCAGCCGGCGGCGACGGCGATCAGAATGCCGCTGCGGTCGTCGGTCACGACCGATCGCACGGTCGCCAACCGGTTGCGCGTTCCCAGTAGAGACACGAGTAGATTCACCCGTTCGTCGGCGACGGCCTTGAGCGGCCCAGAACGGTACGGCCTTGCCGATATCGGAACCGGCCAGCTTGATCCGCGGTGATCTCCCGACTCGAGCTCGGCTCGGGCCTACACCGGCGCGAACTCGAGTGCGAGAAACGCCAGACAGGCGGCGTAGATCGGGATCGTCAGGTTGTCGTCGACGATGTAGGTCCGGATCTCGAGGGTGATGCCGTCGGCCAGCGTCGCGCCGAGGGCGGCGACCAGCGCCGCCACAACGGGCAGGAACGGGATCGCGATCACCGTCGACACGAGGAACATCGTGCCGAGCACCTTCGGCGGCTTGACTCGCTTGAGCGTGTTGTCCGAGACCGTGCCGCTGATCGGGTCGCCAAGCGCGAGCATCAACATCGCAGGGAGGGCGATATCCGGCTCGAAGACTACCACGACGGCGGCCATGCTGATCAGGTACAGCGCGTAGGCGGCGGGGTTGTCCTGCTCGTACTCGCGGGTGAGCACGTCGTAGAGCCGCCAGTCGAGCCCGACCCGGAGCCGCAGGAACTCGAGGACGAGCGCGCCGGTCGCGAGGACGAGCATGAGAGCCTGAAACCGGGCCCACGTGAGCCCGAGCTCGAGATAATTGGCGAGCAGATAGAGGGCGACCAGTCCCGAACCGCTGGCGTGGACGAGTCGCCGCTTCAGTTCGTCGGCCATCATATCGTGCCTCGAGAGAGGTGACCTTCAGTCCGTCGATCAGTTTCGACCTTTTACGCTGTCGTTCGAGAGAGCTTCGCTCTCTCGTGATCACGAGACGGCTCCGCCGTCTCGAACGACGGTCTGCCGCGCTGACGGCAGCGTAGCTGCCGCACAGCGCGGCGTCCCTCGGTAAAAGGTCGATCAAAAGCACTCCTCCCTCCGTTCACTCGCTGACTCGCGGTTTCACCGCTCGTCCGTTCGCGGCGCGTAGCGCCGCGCAACCGCTCGCTCACATCAGTCGTCGGCCCGCTCGCTCGGCCTACGGCCTCGCTCACGGTCGTAATCGGTGACCTCCGCGGCGAAACGGCCTACAGCTCCTCGAACTCGAGGTCGCCAGCCCGGATCGCCGACAGCGTCTCGGCGAGGTCGTCGATCGGCAGCCGTTTCTGGTCGGTCGAGTCGCGCTCGCGGACTGTGACGCCGCCGTCCTCCTGTTCGATGCTCTCGAAGTCCACCGTCACGCAGAAGGGCGTCCCGACCTCGTCCTGCCGGCGGTAGCGCCGGCCGATGTTGCCCGACTCGTCGTAGGTGACCGACAGCCCGGCCTCTCGCAGTTCCGCCGCGATCGCTTCAGCTTCGGCCTCGAGTTCGTCGTCGGTCTGGAGCGGGAAGACGCCGACGAAGGTGGGGGCGACTTCGGGCTCGAGTTCGAGGAAGGTTCGGTCTTCGCCGGCGACTTCGTCCTCGCGGTAGGCGTGGTGGAGGACGGTGTAGACGAGCCGATCCACGCCGAAGGAGGGTTCGACGACGTGGGGCGTGATGTGCTCGCCGGCCTCGGTCTGTTCCTCGACCGCGAAGCCGGTCTTTTCGACGGGGATTTCGTGGCTCTCGCCCTCGAGGTCGATCTCCACCGTCTCGCCGTCGAATGCGGAGCGATCGCGGGCCGCGAGGGCCTCGAGTTCGTCGACTACCGCTTGAGCGTCGCCGCCGAACTCCGGGCCGAGGTAGCTCATGTCGGGGTCGACGGTGGCGCGCTCGACGGTCTTGGGTTCGTCGTACTGCCGGAAGACGGTAAAGCGGTCGCCGGAGTGTTCGGCGTGTTTCGAGAGGTCGTAATCGCTCCGGTAGGCGAAGCCGGCCATCTCGATCCAGTTGCCGTCGATCTCGCTCTCGGCGTCCCAACAGTCCGCGGCGTAGTGGGCGCGTTCCCCCGAGAGGTGCTGGCGGAACCGGAACCGGTCCATGTCCACGCCGACCGCCTCGTACCACGGCTTCGCGACGCCGAGGAAGTAGGCGACCCACGGGCTGGTGATGACGCCCTCCTCGACGGCCTCGCCGATCGTCGTCTCGATCTCCTCGCCGTCGTTGGCGTTTTGCTCGCTGGCAGGGTACAGCGTCACCTCGACGTCTTCGACCGCCTCGAGGTCGGGTTCGTCTTCCTCGGGGTCGATGAAGTACTCGAGTTCGGCCTGTGTGAACTCGCGGGTGCGGATGATCGAGCGCCGGGGACTGATCTCGTTGCGATACGCGCGGCCGATCTGGGTCACGCCGAAGGGGAGCTGGTTGCGCGCGTACTCCTTGAGCCGGGGGAACTCGACGAAGATGCCCTGTGCGGTCTCGGGGCGCATGTAGCCGGGGTCGGAGTCGCCGGGGCCGATGTTCGTCGCGAACATGAGGTTGAAGGTCTCGACGGCCTGGCCCGCGAGCCCCGCGCCGCAGTTCGGGCAGACGAGTTCGTACTCGGCGATGACCTCCTCGACCTCGGGGATGGGGAGGGTCTCGGCGTCCTCGTACTCCGTATTGTCCTCGACGACGTGGTCCGCGCGGTGGCTCTCGCCGCACTCCGGACACTCGACGAGCATGTCGTCGAAGCCCTCGAGGTGGCCCGAGGCCTCGAAGACGGGTTCGGGCATGATCGTCGGCGCGTCGATCTCCATGTTGCCCTCCGCGACCGCGAAGCGGTCCCGCCACGCGTCCTCGACGTTGCCCTTCAGGGCCGCCCCCTGCGGGCCGAAGGTGTAGAAACCGCCGACGCCGCCGTACGCGCCCGACGACTGGAAGAAGTAGCCGCGCCGCTTGGCCAGTTCAACCAGTTTCTCGCTCGTCGGCTCCGCCTCGCCCGCGTCCGCCTGTGGGTCGTCACTCATACAGCGCCTCCAGTAGATCGACGTCACAGACGATGCCGACCAGTTCCTCGCCCGTGACCAGCGGAATCTGTTCGATGTCGTTGCTGATCATTCGCTGTGCGGCCTCCTGGACCGTCGTGTCCGCCGCGACCGTCACCACGTCGTCGCTCATGAACCCCCGGACCGGCCCCGCCGGGATCTCGATGTCCCGCGTGGGGAGATAGCGGCTGCCGACGGCCTTGATCCCCTCCCACGACCACTCGTCGTCCTGATCGCCGAAATTGTCGCCCGTCTCCTCTTCGCCCTCGACGATGCGAGCGACCTCGAGGATGTCGACTTCCGTGAGGACGCCGCTCATCCGGCCGTCGTCGTCCAGCGCGACGGTGTAGGGGACGTTCGCGTAGGAGAGTTCCCGCTCGGCGACGGGCAGGGGCGTGCCCTCGTAGGTCGTGTTCACGTCCTCGCTCGCGTAGGAGTCGACGGTGCCCTCGGTCGCCTGATCGCCGGCCGCGATCGCGTGAATCACGTCCGTCACCGTGATGATGCCCTCGAATTCCCCGTCCACGACCGGCACGCGGCGTGCCCCTTCCTCGACCATCGTCCGCGCGACGTCCTCGAGCGCGGTCCCGGCGGTCGTCGTCGGAACGTCCTCCTCCATCAGCATGACAAGCTGGTCCTCGTCGGGCTGGTCGATGAGCGTCTCCCGGGAGATCAGCCCCCGGTACTCGAGGCCGTCGTCGGTCGCTTTGACGACCGGGACGGACGAGAACGACTGTTCTTGGATGTACTCGAGGACGTCCGAGCGGGTCCCCGGCAGGTCGGCGGTCACCACGTCTTCGCGGGGCGTCATCGCGTCGGCTACGTTCATATCCCCATGGTACGGCGAAAATGAGTATAAACCCAGTGTTTCACACCCGGTATCGGTTCGATTTCCGATCGGTATCGCGAGTGGACAGTCAAATTCGATGAATTTATATGTAGGTGGGTGTCACTCTCTCACATGGCGACGAACCCCCACGCCATGATGTCCGACGACACGATCGTCGGTTCGATCGATTCGACGGCCGCGAGCGACGAGTACGTCATTGCGGATATCTCCGCGGACGGTGCATGGATGTCCATGCAGGCGGACGACGCACCGACGCTACCGGCCTGGCGATAACTGGGGGTGGGAAATGGGATCGTTCTGCAACGAGTCCGGTCGCGACTCCCGTCGCGGCCGGCAACGGCATACCGACAGTCGCTGCTGACGCCCGCGCGGTCCACCGTTCGTCCGTGCCGGGCGACTGGACGGCTCTAATTACCGGACGGATCACGGCGTCGGCGTCCTCGAGCCGGCGGTTCTCACTGCGGTATGTCACACCCTACCGTTTAGTACGCCGCGCTGGTCGTTTCCCTTATGGGACGGTCTCGACCGCGACGGGGAACGGACGCCTCGAGCGACGAGTTCGGATTCGATCGCGACGCGTCCCGACCGTCCGTCGTCACGTTCCTCGCCGCGCTGGTCCCGGCGGCGCTCGCTCGACGAGCCGTTTCCGTCTCCGTCGCGACCGATCAGGGTGTCTACGAGCGCGACGAACCCGTCGAAATTACCGCCGAATTCAAGAATCGACTCCCGGTGCCCGTCGAACTACCCACGGCCGGACAGCGCCGCTGGGGCTGGCGCGTCGACGGCGATCTCGAGGCCAGCGACGAGCGCCGCTACACCCGCAGTCGGCCCGCGACGTTCGACTTCCGCGGCGGCGAGCGAAAGCGCGTCTCGGTGACGTGGAACGGCCGCCTCGAGCGGACGGCCGACGGGCGACACGAGTCCGTGGTTCCGGAACCGGGCGAGTACGAGATTCGAGCGTTCGTCGCGACGCGAGAAAAGCGGGCTCGGCCCGGCGATTCAACGACGATTACGATCCGCTAACGGGTCGAACGTGGTGTACGGAAGAACGGATCTCGGTCGGAAGCGGGGGCGGACCATCCCCGGACAACCGCTGCGTGGCGTCCGCAACTCGCCGTGTGATTTCGAGCCCCGATTTCGACGGGGGCAACCGGTGGCATCCGGTCGATACGGTCTGGGTGGCTCCGCGCCGGCTTATCCGGTCAGGAACCCGCCGGGAGAGACCTGCGTCGCGGGGCGGCCGTCATCGCTCGTCTGAACGCCCGAGAACGACGGCGAGTGTTCGATCGTTCGCTGTACCTTCGCGCCGAATTTCGTGTGTGCTGCCAGAACGGCGAGTATCTTACTCATACACGAGTTAATAGTTGCGGCAGCCTTGTAAGCCTTTTTGCGATGATAATCCGTGTTGGATAATCGCCGATCGGACCATTAGCGAACGACTCTCACGATCTCGTTGTGTGATGCGATCTCTCGGTCGAACACCGCCAGAAACGTGTTCAGTTCCTCGAGGTGAAATCGGTCTCTCCGCGGCGCTCGCCGGCTCTCACCGGTGGAGGTGACAGGCCGCGAAATGGGTCCCGTCGCCGCGATCGGACTCGAGTTCGTAGGCCGGTCGCTCGCGCGCACAGATGCTTTCCTCGGCGAAAGAGTCGAGCAGGAGGTCGGTCGCCGCTTCCCAGCGGTCGGAGTCGTCGTCGGCCTCGCGACCGGCCCCGCCGTCGGTCGCGACGAGGTCGATCGCCTCCTCGACGATCGATCCCGCCTCGCCCCGCGGCAGAACTCCGTCGAAGAACTCGGCCTCGATCCGGGCGGCCGACATCGACTCGAACGACCGCCGCTTGACCGCTCGCATGAACGCTCGCGTCTGCGCCCATTTCCCCTCGCCCCAGTCGTACGCGTCGGGGGCGATCAGTCGCGGACACCGCGTCCGGAACCGACACCCCGAGGGCGGATCGACCGGGCTCGGTACCTCGCCCTCGAGCACGCCGCGCGCGCCGTTCTCCCGCGGGTCGGGGACGGGGATCGACTCGAGCAGGGCGCGAGTGTAGGGATGTTGTGGGTTCTCGAACAGCTCTTCTTTCTCGGCGAGCTCGACGATGTGACCGAGGTACATCACCGCCACGCGGTCGGAGATGTGGCGGATCACGGAGAGGTCGTGGGCGATGAAGAGGTAGGTCAGCCCGAACTCGTCTTGGAGTTCGTCCATCGTGTTCAGCACCTGCGCCTGAATGGAGACGTCCAGCGCGGAGACGGGCTCGTCACAGACGACGAAATCGGGGTCGACCGACAGCGCCCGCGCGAGGTTGATCCGCTGGCGCTGCCCGCCGGAGAAGGCGTGTGGATGGCGGTTGTAGTGGCGCGGATCGAGCCCGACCTTCTCGAGGAGGTCCTTCGCCCGGGCCTCCCGGCCCTCGTCGTCGAGCAGCCCGTGGGCCCGCATCGGCTCCTCAATGATCTGGCCGACCTTCATCCGCGGATCGAGCGAGGACTGGGGGTCCTGAAAGATCATCTGCATGTCCGAGCGGGTCCGCCGGAGTTCCTCGCCGCTCAGGTCCGCCAGATTCTCCCCCTTGAAGTAGATGTCCCCCTCGGTGGGCTCGAGCAGGCGCAGGATCGTCCGCCCGAGCGTGCTCTTCCCGCAGCCGGACTCGCCGACGAGCCCGAGCGTCTCGCCGGGCCGCACCTCGAGGGAGACGTCGTCGACCGCCTTGACGTGTTCCCGATCGACGCTGATCGGCGGGAACGTATCCGGATCGAACTGCAGGCCCGCGAGCAGTCCCGACTCCTGCGAGAAGTACTTCGTGACGCCCTCGAGTTCGAGCAGCGGCCCCTCCCGGTCGTACCTGCGCTCCTCGTCCAACCGAATGCCGCTACTCACGGCTCCCACCCCCGCTGTCGTCGCCGGTCGGGTTGGCCGCGAGTTCCGAGTCCGCGCCCGAGTCGCCGCTCCCCTCGTCTCTCACGGTCGACTCGCCGCCGTCGGCCCCCTCGAGCGGCGGGCTCTCGTCGTAACCCACGTCGAAGGCGTCGTGTTGCACGCAGGCCGCGCGGTGGGGTTCACCGCCGGCGTCGTCGACCACCTTCGCTTCCGGGTGGACCCGCTTGCATACCTCCCGCGCGTCGGGACAGCGCGGATGGAACCGACAGCCCGACGGCGGGTTGATTGCTTCGGGCATGACCCCCTCGATCGCCTCGAGTTCCGTGACGGTCCGATCGGGGCGAGGGATCGAGTCCAGCAGGGCGTCCGTGTAGGGGTGTTTGGTGTCGTAGAACAGTTCGTCCACCGGCGCTTGCTCGACGATCTCGCCGAGATACATCACGTTCACCCGGTCGCAGATCTCGGCGACGACGCCCAGATCGTGGGTGACCCAGATGAAGCTCGTCCCGTACTTCGCTTGGAGGTCGTCGACCAGATCGAGGATCTGGCCCTCGACGGTGACATCGAGGGCCGTCGTCGGCTCGTCGGCGATGATGAGGCTGGGCTCGCAGGCCAGCGCCATCGCGATGAGCACGCGCTGGCGCATCCCGCCGGAGAACTGGTGTGGGTACTCCTCGTAGCGCTCCTCGGGGTCGGGGATGCCGACCTCCCGGAGCATGTCGATCGCCTCCGCTTTGGCCTCGTCTTCGGCCAGTCCGCGGTTGAGTTCGATGAACTCCCGCAGTTGGCCGCCGACGGTGAAGACCGGGTTGAGCGACTCCATCGGGTCCTGAAAGATTACCGCGATCTCGTTGCCCCGGATTCGGGTCCGTATCTCCTCGTTCGAGAGCATGTCGTCTCGTTCCCGGAGTTCGCCGTCCGGCCCCTCCTCGAGGCCGAAGAGGGTCTCGCCCCGGTAGGTGATCTCGCCGGCGACGATCTCGCCGGGGTTCTCGACGAGACGAAGCAGGCTCATCGAGGCGACCGATTTGCCGGCCCCGCTCTCGCCGACGAGGCCGACGATTTCGCCCTCGCGGACCTCGAAGGAGATGCCGTCGACTGCGCGTACTGTACCGGCTTCGGTGAAGAACTGGGTCTTGAGGTTCTCGACGCGGAGTAGTGGTTCGGAACTCATTGTTAGTCGTCGATTCGCGGGTCGAGGGCGTCCTGCAGGCCGTCGCCGAACAGGTTGAAGCCCATGATGGTGATCATGATCGCGATACCCGGCCAGATCGAGAGCCAGACGTTCGAGTGCATGTAGCCGTGTGCGATGTTGAGCATCTGGCCCCAGTCGGGGGTCGGCGGCTGTGCGCCGTAGCCCAAAAAGGAGAGCCCGGCGACGATGAGGATCGTCACGCCGATCTGGAGCGTCGCGTACACCAGCACCGGCGCGAAGCTGTTCGGCACGACGTGGCGCATGATGATGTGTCGGTCCTTCACGCCGGCCGCCCGCGCCGCCTCGATGTAGTCCATCTCGCGGATGCTCAGGACCCGGCTCCGGATGATGCGGGCGAAGACCGGCACGAACGTGATCCCGACGCCGAGTACGGCGTACCAGATGTTCGCCCCGCCGACGAAGACGGTGAAGACGATGATGAGGATCAGCGGCGGGATCGAGTAGACCGTCTCGACGGCTCGCATCAGGATGTCGTCGGCTCGCCCGCCGTAGTAGCCGGCGACGGCACCGATGACCGTCCCGCCGGCGAGCCCGATGAACGTCGAGACGAGCCCGACGAACACCGACACCTGCGTGCCGTAGACGATCCGCGTGAAGTAGTCTCGTCCGGTGTGGTCCGTACCGAGGGGATGCTCGAGCGTGCCGCCCGCGGGCAGCGGGTTCCACGCCTGCTCGGCGAGCGGGAAGTACGGCGGCATGTGCTGTGTCCCCTCGCCCGGCGGCGGGATGTGGGTCGGGTGATCGAAGATCGGCAGCAGTCGCGCGAACGTGAAGTCCGACAGGAGCCCGAACGTGAGCAGGGAGAGGTTGCTGTCCACAACGGCGTAGATCGCGACGAACAGCACGAGCGTCACGACGTACAGCCCCCAGCGGGCCGTCGTGTCCCGTTTGATCCGCGCGACGGTGTAGCGCCAGCCGACGCGGGCCTCCACTTCCTCCTCGTCCTCGGACGCCGGTTCTCGGCCGCTCTCGAACTGTGATTCACTGACTGCCATGGTTACTCTCGCTCACCGTAGGTGACTCGCGGGTCGACGTACGCGTAGGAGATGTCGGTGATGATGACGCCGATCACGAACAGGAACCCGAGCATCATCGTGATCCCCATCACGAGCTGGTAGTCGTTCGTCGAGATCGCGTTGACGAACAGCCGGCCCATCCCGTTGATGTTGAACACCGTCTCGACCAGCACCGCGCCGCCGATCGCCGTCGACAGGTTCAGTCCGACGATGGTGATGATCGGGAGCTGGGCGACGTTGAAGGCGTGCTTTCGCAGGATCGTCCGCTCCGGTACGCCGTAGGCGCGAGCCAACTTGACGTACTCGCCCTGCAGCGACTCGATCATCTGGGTGCGCTCGACGCGCATGATCGTCGCCATCTGTAAGGTCCCCAGCGCGATCATCGGCAACAGGAGGTGTCTGGCCGACTCGTAGTAGAGCTCGAGGTGACCGTCGATCCCCCGGTAGGAACCCGGCGGCCGCCACGGGTAGATGAGCCCGCTCGAGGGGAGCCAGCCGAGTGTGACCGCGAAGATCAGGATCAGGACGATGCCGATCCAGAACGACGGGGTGCTGACGCCGACGAGCGCGGCGATCCGCGAGACGTGATCGGTCGGCTCGTTCCGCCGGTTGGCGGCGATGATCCCGAGCGGGATCGCCGTCGCCAGCGCGAACGCGTAGGCTGACAGGACCAACAGGAGCGTCGGCCCGATCCGGTTCACCATCAGGTCGGCGACCGGTCGCTGGTGGTGGATGCTCTGTCCGAAATCGCCCTGAAGCAGGCCACCCATGTAGGTCAGGTACCGCTCGTGGAGCGGCCTGTCGAGGCCGTACCGCCGCTCGATCGTCCGGACCAGTTCCTCGCTGTGTTCCTGTCCCTGCAACATCAGACTGACCGGGTCGCCCGGCCCCAGATTCGCCAGCAGGAACGTGATGACGGAGATCCCGATCAGGACGGGGATCGCCTGCAGGAGCCTGTATATCGTGTACTTGAGTAGTTTCATCGGTTCGCGAGTCGGGTTGTCGTCTCGTCGCTACGCTCGGACCACTTCGGACCGTCCGTCGGATCGATTCGCCGACCGCCGAACTCGACCCAACGGTCGGTGTGCTCACTCCATCGACACGTTCGCGTGATCGGCGATGAGGTCCGGGTTTCGCGTGACCTCCGGGTGCGCTTGGAGGTCCTGGACGTAGTCACGGGACGCCATCGTGTTGTCCTGCGTGAACGCCGGAAGCGCCGGCAGTTCCTCGACGATCTCCCGGATGACGGGTTCGTAGAGGTCGTATCGTTCGTCCTGATCGGCCGAGTTACGCGCCTGCGCGATGTCGTCGTGGAAGCCGTCGCTGCCCTCGTAGAAGTGGCCCTGATTGACCTCTGCTTGGCTCTCGTGGAAGAGCGAATAGAGGTAGAAATCGGGGTCCGGGCCGCCGGTCCAGCCCAGCAGGTACATCTGGTAGTCGTCCGCGCTGCCGGTCGTGTACGTGTCGACCAGCGTCGCGAAGTCGAGCACTTGGACGTCCGCCCCGTAGCCGATCTCGTCCAGCCGAGTGGCGATCCGCTCGGCGAGTTGCGCCCGGATCCCCTCCGGGGTGATGATCGTCGGCTCGAAGCCGTCGGGCGCGTGTTCCTCGAGCAGCGACTGGGCCTGGTCGGGATCGTAGTCGGGGAGGAGGTCCTGATACTCGTCCGCGGGGAAGCCCCAGACCTCGTTGACGACCGGCGGGATCGGGCTGTACATCGGCGAGGTCACGTTCGCGCCGTTGGACTCGATGAAGTCCTGCATCGAGAACGAGTGGGCGATCCCCCGCCGCACGTCAGTGTTGGTCGTCGGCCCTTCGTTGCAGTTAAACGCCATGTACATGAACGTCGGGCTCTCCGCCGAGTGGAGGGTCACGCCGTCCTCGCCCTCGAGGACGTCCCAGTCGTCGTTTGGAATGCCCGCGATGGCGTCGGTGTTCTCCGAGCGGATGTCGGAGACGCGGCCGGCCTCGTCGTCGTGGGCCTCGAAGCGGACCCGCTCGAGGTTCGGGTCCAGGTCGCCCCAGTAGTCGTCCCACCGCTCGATCTCGACGTACTCGTTTTCCTGCAGTTCGGCGAAGGTGAACGGCCCCGACCCCACGGGGTCCGTGTTGAACGCGTCGCGGTCGTCGGTCCGGACCGATTCGGGGACCACGGTCACGCCCATCGTCTGGAGTTCGAACGGGCCGTACGGATCCTCGCCGAGGTCGACTTGCAGCTGATAGTCGTCGACGACCTCGGTGCTCTCGATCATGTCGTACTCGGCGGCGTTTTCGGTCTCCTCCTCGACGGGCGCGGTAAACGAGTGTGCCACGTCGGTGGCGGTCACGTCGTCGCCGTTGTGGAACTCCGCGGCTTCTTCGATCTCGAAGATGTACCGGGTGCCGTCGCGCTCGACGGTCGGCTCGCCCGTCGCGAGATTCGGCTGGAGCTCGAGGCCCTCGTCGAACTCGTAGAGCCCGTCGAAGACGAGCTGTATCACCTGAAAGCTGTAGGCGTCGTTCGAGATGACGGGGTCGAACTGCTCCTCGCGCGACTGCTCTTGCGTGAAGTGGAACGCTTCGCCGTCGCCGCTGCCGCCCCCACCGATACACCCTGCGACCACTGCCGCGGAGACGGCGGCCCCCGAAGCGAGGAGTCGCCGCCGCGTCGTTGACTGATTGGACACCATCCTGATGTGTGGTAGCATCCCACCTATTTTGGTATCAACAGGGTAAAACGTGCAAATCGCTTTTTACTGCTCGATAATGAATTCGTACTCTCTCGTGTGAGATCGATTTCTGTACACTAATGCGTCATACTGTACATATTAGCCGATTTCTCTCGCGGCCGAGCGACCGCCGGTCGATTATATAACTGGCTACTAGTTGTACTAGTGACTATTGTGCGTGAGATCGAGGCCGCCTCTCCGGGCACCTGCCCCGAACTCGCGTCGCGCGCAGTCGCTCGCAACGGCGGGCAACCCGACACTGCCGCGATCGACCGCGCTGCACTCGGCCGCGGCGCGACCGGTGGGCTTTTTCTGCCGGCCGTCACAGTAGATGCGTATGAACTACCGAGCCGTCGAAACCACCGAGGAGTACGTCGCCACCCTCGAGCACGGTGCCGACTGGCGGGCCGAGATCGAGTCGCTCGCGGACGAGGTCGAGGCCGACGCCGCCTGGTTTACCGCGCTCGGCGCGGTCCAAGACGCCGAACTCTGGTTCTACGATCAAGAGGAGTGCGAGTACTACCCGATCGAGTTCGACGAGCCGCTCGAGGTCGCGAGTTGCGTCGGGAACGTCTCGCGGCTCGACGACGAGCGCTTCGCCCACACGCACGCGGTCCTCTCGGACGACGAGGGAACCGCCTACGCCGGCCACCTGAACGAGGCCACCGTCTGGGCCGGCGAGGTCCACATGCGCGTCTTCGAGGAGCCCCTCGAGCGCGAGTACGACGAGACCACCGAACTGGACCTCTGGCTCTGATATGCGGCCGGAAGACGAACGGTACTTCGAGGGGCTCGAGGACCAGCTCGACGAGGCCTTAGACGTCGCCGAGCGAGCCAAAGAACGGGGCGGCGATCCGAAACCCGAGGTCGAGATCCCGGTCGCCAAGGACATGGCCGACCGCGTCGAGAACATCCTCGGGATCGAGGGCGTCGCCGAGCGAGTCCGCGAACTCGAGGGGCAGATGAGCCGCGAGGAGGCCGCCCTCGAACTCGCGGAGGACTTCGCCGAGGGGCGCGTCGGCGACTACGAGACGAAAGCGGGCAAGGTCGAGGGTGCGGTCCGCACTGCGGTCGCGCTCCTGACCGAGGGCGTCGTCGCAGCGCCCATCGAGGGGATCGACAGGGTCGAAATCCTCGAGAACGACGACGGGACGGAGTTCGTCAACGTCTACTACGCCGGCCCGATCCGCTCGGCCGGCGGGACCGCACAGGCCCTCTCGGTGCTCGTGGCCGACTACACGCGCGCGCTGGTCGGCATCGAACAGTACAACATCCGCCAAGAGGAGGTCGAACGCTACGCCGAGGAGATCGCCCTCTACGACAAGGAAACGGGGCTCCAGTACTGTCCCAAGGCCAAGGAGGCCAAGTTCATCGCCAAACACCTCCCGATCATGCTCGACGGGGAGGCCACCGGCGACGAGGAGGTTTCGGGCTTCCGTGACCTCGAGCGGGTCGACACCAACAGCGCCCGCGGCGGGATGTGTCTCGTCCTCGGCGAGGGGATCGCGCTGAAAGCACCGAAGATCCAGCGCTACACCCGCAACTTAGACGAGGTCGACTGGCCGTGGCTGCAGGACCTCATCGACGGCAACTACTACGACGACGAGGACGACGCCGCGGACGACACCGATGATGCCGACGCCGACGACACGGACGAGGAGGCTGCGGAGAGCGACGAAGACGAAGTTGCGGAGGACGATGCCGACGGCGACGCGGACGAACCCGACGGCCCGCCCCGCGTCGAAACCTCCGAGAAGTTCCTCCGGGACCTGATCGCCGGCCGCCCCGTCTTCTCTCACCCCTGCGCGAGGGGCGGTTTTCGGCTCCGCTACGGCCGAGCGCGAAACCACGGCTTCGCGACTGCGGGCGTCCACCCCGCCGCGATGCATCTGGTCGACGACTTCCTCGCGACGGGCACGCAGATCAAGACCGAACGCCCCGGGAAGGCCGCCGGCGTCGTCCCCGTCGACTCGCTGGAGGGGCCGACGGTCAAACTCGCCAACGGCGACGTTCGGCGGATCGACGACCCCGAAGACGCCCTCGAGATTCGAAACGGCGTCGAGGCGATCCTCGACCTCGGCGAGTACCTCGTCAACTACGGCGAGTTCGTCGAGAACAACCACCCGCTCGCACCCGCCTCCTACACCTACGAGTGGTGGGTACAGGACCTCGACGCCGCGGGCGCGGACGTTCAGGCCCTCGAGGACGACCCCCGGATCGACCTCGAGTTCCCCGACCCCGAGGAAGCCGTAGCGTGGGCCACCGAGTACGACGCGCCGCTCCACCCCGAGTATACCTCCCTCTGGCACGACATCTCCGTCGACGCGTTCCGGTCGCTGGCCGCGGCCGTCGCGGACGGCCGGATCGAGGGGGACCTCGAGGGCGACTCGACGCTCATCCTCGAGTACAGCGACCCCGTCCGCGAGGCCCTCGAGCGGATCGTCCTCGAGCACCGCCAGCGGCCGGACGAGGACCGCATCGAAATCGACGACTGGCGGCCGTTCGTCCGCACGGTCGGCTGCGAACCGCGACGCACCGCCGCCGACGGCGCGGCACTCGAGCCCGAGGCCCGCGAGCCCGCCGTCGAACTCGAGCGCACGTGGGCCGACGCCGACCTCTCCGAGCGCGCCCGAACGTGGGGCCACGAGGCCGAGGGCGACAACGCCATCGAGGCGGTCAACGAGGTCGCGCCGTTTCAGGTGCGCGAACGCGCCCCGACGCGCGTCGGCAACCGAATGGGGCGACCGGAGAAGTCCGAGCGCCGCGACCTGAGCCCGCCGGTCCACACGCTGTTCCCGATCGGCGAGGCCGGCGGCGCACAGCGCAACGTCGCCGACGCCGCCAAACACGCCGAGACGATGTCCGATACCCCCGGCGTCGTCGAACTGCAGATCGGCCGCCAACGCTGTGAGTCCTGTGGCACCGAGACCTTCAAGAACCGCTGTCCGGACTGTGACGCCCGGACGACGCCGGACTACCGCTGTCCCGACTGCGATCAGCGCCTCGAGCCCGACGAGGCCGGTCGCGTCGAGTGCGACCACTGCGAGCGCGAGGGGACCTGCGTCGAACCCCGCGAGATCGATGTCCACGAGGAGTACCGCGACGCCCTCGAGTCGGTCGGCGAGCGCGAGAACGCCTTCGAGATTCTGAAAGGCGTCAAGGGACTCACGTCGTCGACCAAGATCCCCGAACCCATCGAGAAGGGGATCCTGCGCGCGAAACACGACGTTTCCTCGTTCAAGGACGGCACCGTCCGCTACGACATGACCGACCTGCCGGTCACGTCGGTCCGGGCGAGCGAACTCGACATCGACGTCGGCCAACTCCAGGCGCTCGGCTACGAGGAGGACATCCACGGCGAACCGCTGACCCACGAGGACCAGCTCGTGGAGCTGAAAGTGCAGGACATCGTCCTCTCGGACGGCGCCGCCGAGCATATGCTCCAGACCGCCGACTTCATCGACGACCTGTTGGAGCAGTACTACGGCCTCGAGCCGTTCTACGAGTTCGAGGACCGGCAAGAGCTGGTCGGCGAACTCGTCTTCGGGATGGCGCCCCACACGTCGGCGGCAACTGTCGGGAGAGTGATTGGTTTCACGAGCGCGGCGGTCGGATACGCGCATCCGTACTTTCACGCCGCTAAACGGCGGAACTGCGACGGTGACGAAGATTGTGTTATGCTTCTTCTCGACGGACTTCTCAACTTCAGTAAGTCCTTCCTCCCCGACCAGCGCGGGGGGAAGATGGACGCCCCGCTGGTCATGTCCTCCCGCATCGACCCCTCCGAGATCGACGACGAGGCCCACAACATGGACGTCGTCTCGCAGTACCCCCGCGAGTTCTACCTCGCAACCCGCGAGCAGGCCGACCCGGAGGACGTCGATGTCGAGATCGCCGAGGACACGCTGGGCACCGACACGGAGTACACCGGTTTCGAGCACACCCACGACACCACCGACATCGCGATGGGGCCCGACCTCTCGGCGTACAAGACGCTCGGCTCGATGATGGACAAAATGGACGCCCAGCTCGAGCTCTCGCGCAAACTTGCGGCCGTCGACGAAACGGACGTGGCCGAGCGGGTCATCGAGTACCACTTCCTGCCGGACCTGATCGGCAACCTGCGGGCCTTCTCCCGGCAGGAGACGCGCTGTCTCGACTGCGGCGAGAAGTTCCGGCGGATGCCCCTGACCGGCGACTGCCGGGAGTGTGGCGGCCGCGTCAACCTCACCGTCCACAAGGGGTCGGTGAACAAGTACATGCAAACCGCGATCCAGGTCGCCGAGGAGTACGACTGCCGGGACTACACGAAACAGCGGTTAGAGGTCCTCGAGCGCTCGCTCGAGAGTATCTTCGAGAACGATAAGAACAAGCAGAGTGGGATCGAGGATTTCATGTAGGAAATTTTGCCCTGCGGGCGCGGCTTCGCTGCGCCCTCGGCAAAATTTCCATCAAAAGCACTCCTCCTTCCGTTCGCTCGCGGTGCTCGCTTACATCAGTCGTCGGCCCGCTCGCTCCCTGCGGTCGCTCGCGGCAGATTCGGTGAACTGCCTGCCCTCCCCCGGATCGCACGGCTCTCGCGTTGCTCGAGCCGTGCTCCCGGCCGAACACAGATGAGACGAACGAAACTAGTCGCCGCTGGCTCGAGTCACGCCGGGCATTCCGTCCTTGGTGTACTGCGGCATCGGCGCATCCTGCGGGTCCGGCAGCCACTCGCGGAGCCGCTCGTTGAACCGCTCGGGTCGCTCTCGAGGCGTCCAGTGGCCGCAGTCGTCGATCAGTTCCAGTTCGCTGTTCGGAATCTTCTCCGCCGCGCGGATCGACCACTCGACGGGGACCAGCGGGTCCTGTTTCCCGTGGACGAGCAGCGTCGGGACCGACAGCGACTCGAGGTCGTCGACGAAGTTCGTCGCGACGCGGCCGCTGAAGGAGAGTTCGTTGTCCTGAAACGCCTTGAACGCCTGTATCGAGCCCGGCTCCATCAGCTTTCGTCTGGCGTCGTCGACGAAGCGATCGGGCAACGCGTCGGCGTCTGCGACGAGCGAATCGAGGACCATGCGGACGCTCCTCGTCGTGGTACTGGCGGCGATCTTCCCGAATTCGGTCATTCCGGGGACCTGTGAGAGGGTCTTCCAGGCGAGGGCGCTGGGCAGCCGCCCGCCGAGCCCGTAGCTGTCGACGAGCGCGAGTCGCTCGACGCGGTCCGGGTGCTCGAGCGCGTAGCCGAGGGCGACGCCGCCGCCCATCGAGATGCCGGCCAGCGAGACGCGCTCGAAGGGGAGCGTCTCGAGGAAGCCCTCGAGGATGTCGACGTACGTCTCGACGGAGTGTGTGACATCTCCCGTGCTGTTCCCGTACTCCGGCCAGTCGAGCGCGTAGACTCGATAGTCGTCCGCGAGGGCGTCGATAGTGTGTCGCCACGAGACGGTCGCGTCGTCGATACCGGCACCGTGACAGAGGACGACGGGCGGACCGCTCGTCCCCGCCCGCCGGTAGGCGATCCGACAGTCGCCGACGGGAGCGATACCGGTCCCGCTCATGATCGAATCACGTCATCGTTGGAACGGCCTGCATCCGTATTAGCACACGGATTGCGACTGAGGGGTGTGTCGGGCGGGACGATACTGAGACGAACTATCATAGCACGTGTCTCTCCGAAGACTGTATATTGTTTTCTATTACCACGATGAGAGCTATCATACTCTCGGAGTCCGAGAGACAGCTCATGTGTGCGCTCACGGTATCGACAGACTCCCTCATCTGAAAGCTCCTCTATCGCGCGACTCACACCCTCGAGCGGCCGCTCGCACAATGCGCGCTGTGTCTTTATCGACGTTGCTGGCGTGGACGTTCCCATGGTCGAGACTGGCGAGACACCGACGAAGGAGGGTGACGAGGAGGCCCTCGAGGCGATAGAACACCTCAATTTCGGACAGACGGTCTACGACGAGGACGGGAACGAAATCGGACGCATTCGCGGCTTCGAACAGAGCGGCTTCTTCGTTACCACTCGCGAGGGAGCCGAGGCGATGAGCGTCGAGCACGCCCGTTCGGGCCACGAATTCGGCGAGGCCCACTTGATGTGGCGCTGTATGGAGTGCGGCGAAATGGGCGACATCGAGGGCGGTCTCCCCGACGAATGTCCGAACTGCGACACGCAGCGGGAAAATCTGATGTACTGGACCGAGGACTGACTCGAGGCGGCATCGACCGATCAGTTCGGTGCTCACCCTCACCCACCAATTCTATATATCGAAATAGGATTTATTCTCGCTCGCGGCGTCGATTCGTGCGGGCAATTCGCACGCTCCGCGAGCAGCGACGATTGGGGCTCGAGACGGACACTGTAACCGAAGACGGGCGACACCGGCCTCGAGGACCTGTGTACGGATCGAGGACTGAGCACGGCCGCCTGCCTTCCCGACTCCCAGACGACAACCGTTTTTATTCCGCTCGTTCCACCTCGAGCCATGGACATCGTCGTGTTCGGCGCGGGGAGTCTCGGCAGTCTCGTCGGCGGGCTGCTCGCGCGCGAACACGCGGTCACGCTCGTCGCTCGAGCGGCCCACGCCGACGCCGTTCGCGAGTCGGGACTGCGCCTCGACGGGGTCGGGGACGAGTATCCCGACCGCGTGTTTCCGGCGGCGACGACCGACGGAACGGGTCTCGAGGCGGACCTCGCGATCGTGGCGGTCAAATCGTTTGACACCGCCGCGGCCGCGGAGGCGCTCGCGACAGGGTCGTTCGAGGCCGTGCTCTCGCTGCAGAACGGGATGGGAAACGAGGCGACGCTCGCGGCGCGACTCGAGGCCCCGGTCCTCGCCGGCACGGCGACCTACGGCGCGATCCTGCGGGAACCGGGCGTCGTCGACTGTACCGGCGTCGGCGAAGTCGTGCTGGGCGCTCGGGACGGCGGCCCCTCGGACACCGCGGATCGGGTCGGCGAGGCGTTCGCGACCGCCGGCCTCGAGACGACCGTCGCCGACGACATGCCCCGCCGCCTGTGGGAGAAACTCGCGGTCAACGCGGCGATCAACCCGGTGACGGCCCTGACCGCGACGGAAAACGGTGCCGTCCTCGCGGAGCCGGCCACTGACCTCGCCCGTAGCGCCGCCCGCGAGACGGCACGCGTCGCTCGCGCCTGCGACGTTACCCTGTCGGACCGCGACGCGCTGGCCGCGATGGAAGGGGTCGCCGAGGCGACGGCCGCCAACACGTCCTCCATGCGCCAAGACGTGCTGGCCGACCGCCGGACCGAGATTGACGCAATCAACGGCTACGTCGTCGACCGCGCGGCCGATCACGTCCTCGAGGTACCGACGAATCAGATACTCGCGGCGCTGGTCAGGACCTGGGAACGCGGTCGAGACGTGCGGTGATCCGTCTTCGCTTCTCGCGGCGATCAGAGACTGAGCGACCGAAGTCGGTCACACCCGGCGCCGGTGCTATGCGGCTAAAATAGCAAAACCGTCGGTTCGGAACCGCGCGGACGAGGCGTTAGAACGGTGCTTCCGGGCCTTCGTCGGCTTCGCCGCCGTCGTCGTCGACGGTCTCGCCGGGGAAGGAGGGGCTCATGCCGTCCATCTCCTCTTCACCGCCGTCCATGCCGGTGGAGGCGTTGACCTTCTCGACCTCGGGGATTTCCTTGACCATTCGGCTCTTGATCGCCTGAATCGTCATCGGCGAGATACCGCAGCCACTGCACGCGCCACCGAGGGCGATGCTGACTTCACCGGTCTCGCGATCGATATCCTGAATCGCCGCGCTGCCGCCGTGCATCTGAATCTGCGGGAAGTTCCGTCGCAGGAAGTTCGTCACGCGGTCCTCGAGGTCGTCCCCGTCGTTCTGGGTCTCGGTGCTCATAGAAATGCATTGGGTATCAGCCCCCCTAAACCTTCCGTCCTCCATGTTCGGCTGCCGGCGACCGCGACGCGCGGACGGACGAATCGGTTTTCGGATTACTGGAACCCGAAGACGCGCTGCAGTTCGCTTTCGATCTCCTCGACGTGGGTCTCGAGTACCGTTTCGAACCGGTCTTCCTCGACGAGCACGCCAGAGACCCGTCCGTAGGGGTCGTCGGGGAGTTCGACGCGGAACTCGCCGTCCCCTTCGTAGAACGGCTCGCTCTCGTTGAGGACTTGCTGGTCGATCGCGTGGACCAGCTCGGAGTCGTATTGGTCGTTCATACGGTTGAACGCGTTCTTGTACGCCTGCTGCAGTTCGGGGAAGTAGTTGGCGTACTTGTCCTCGAACTTCTCGGGATCGAAGTCGGCCATACCGTAGTCCAACGGTAGCGACACTAAAAGTCGGACGATTGCCCCCGCTCGGTGGGTCCTCTTCCGGATCGATCAGCTCTGGTAGGATCGCGTTGCGTTCGGACCCGACTCGCGGCTCGGAGACGTAACACACAGTTGATGCTGTAGGGGATCCCTATATAGGAGCGTGCGCTTGCAAGCGGAACGGACACTCCCGTTCTGGGCGATATCGACGCACATGGCTGCTGATCAGGACCCCATTCCGCGCGAGGCGTTGCCGCCGAGATGGGGGCTCGCCGAACTCCGAAACGATCGGTTCACCTATCGTCACAGCCGGCCGCCGATCGAACTGATAGCGGAGGCGACCATCGCCGACCGATCCCACCCGGGTCTGGGCATCTGTCGGTGCTGGGAGCTCCGATATCGGTACTTCCTCGCGGACCGGACGATCACCGAGTCGATCGGCCGCGTCTCGACGCAACGGGCCGCCGTCGACGGCCTGCTCGACTGTATGCACCGCATTCACGACACCGTCTCGGCGGCCGACGACGCACTCGAGGTGGGCGAAGTACTCGACAGCGTCTCCCTCACCGATCTCGTTCCGAACGGCCTCTCCCGGCCGAAATAGTGCCGACGGCACCTCGATACCTGGCGACCGCACCCGGGACCGTCACACGCGCCGGGTCAGGTGCGCTCGAACCGTTTCCTGACAATCCCCACAGATTCCGTACAGCCGCGTCGTACTTGAGAGGAGCGGATACCGGGCCGAACACGCCGAGTAAAGCGATGCTACCACCGTTCGATACCGAGTCCCGCCCGGACCGTAGCGATTCGTCGACCCGGTAAACTGTGCTTGCCGCGCTTCGGTCCGCGCCTCGAGTCGCTCCCGATAGGTCGCGAGCCGCTCGTGTTTCGCCCGCAGCGTCTCGAAGTCACACTGTAAGAGTGACTCGTCGGCCGTCGACTGCAGCCACGCGACGATCTCGTCGATTTCGTCGATCGCTGCCTCGAGCGTGTCCCGTTCGTTTTGCAGGGTGTCTTGGAGCGCCGTCACCTCCCGTTGTCTGTTCCCGATCTCCGCGAGAACGGCCCGTTTGAGCGGCGGCGTCCACCCGGTTTCGGTCGCGAGCGCGACGGCGATGTCCTCGGTCAACTCCGCCGCGATCGTCTCGGCGAGCGATTCCTCGTCCGCGAGGTCGGCGGTGCTGTGTGGCCGGACCGTTTCGGCGAACGCCTCCCGGACGGTGACACAGCGGTCTCCGGACACTTCAGGGGTCGATCCCTGTACGCCCGCCGTCGCCACCGGTGTCGCCGCGGTCGCTTGTTGGATTCCCGCCGACGCGGGGGGTTTCGCCGGCACCGCCCGCACGCGCTCCGCGAAGGCCTCGAAGGCTTCCCCGCGCTCCGCAACGGCGTCTTCCTCCGCGTCGAGATGCTCGAGCGCCCGGTGGGCCGCCGTCGACCCGGTCATTGCTCCGCCTCCCGCGTACAGACGAGTCCGCCGGTCGCCTCCGTGTCGCTCGTCAGGACGAACTGCCAGTCACCGTCGCCGAGTGCGGTGACGTCGGTCACGCCGAGCGCTGCGGTCGTCGTCGCCGACCGACGCAGGATATCGATCCCGATCGGCAGCGTCGGGAACCGTTGCTCGCCGCACTCGATGGCGTATCCTCGCAGGGAGACGGTCCAGATGTCGCCGGTCGCGTCGGCCGAATCCCGCGTGACGCCGTACTCTCGGACCAGCGACAGCGAATCCAGGAACGCGAGGCTCTCGTCGACCGGATCGTCCGCCGGCTCGACCGGTGAGAGATTCGCCGCTGCCGCTTGCAGCACCTCGGTCCGTTCCGTTGCGCTCAGATGCGCCTCGAGTTCCGACGCCATCGCCTCGAGTAGGACCAGACAGAGCGTATTCCGGTCGCTCGTCGCTTCGGCGGCGGCCATATACGTCTCCATGATCGCCCGCTCGGCGTCCTCGTGTTCCCGGACCGAGAGCGACTCGAAGACGGCCCCCGAGACGTCGTGACAGAAACTGATCAGCGGGTCGTCCCGGCTCCCTTGCGTTCCGCTGGCCGACGGCTGCGCTTGGGTTTTCGGTCCTGCTCGAGCGGAACCGTGAGTGGCCTCGTCCGTCTTCGTGTCCGCATCTCCGTCCGCGTCGGCCGGTCGCTCCTGACAGGCGACCGGATCGTAGTAGGGTAACTGCGGATCGTACCGTCTGAGCGCGGCGCGGTACTGTTCGGTGGCCCGTGCGGCGTCGGCCGCGTCCGTGCGGGTCGCAAAGCGCTGGCCGGCGACCGGGACGGGCCGTTCGCCGGAGCGAGCGCAGACGACGTAGTACGACCCGTCGTCGCTGGCCAACTGTTCGATGTGATGGCGAATCTCTCTGAGTGTGGTTCCGACCATGGGTTTCCTCCAGTCGTTGCTCCGCCGCGGGCTCCGCGCGGACCGTGCTCGACGGACGAGTGCCGTACTGCAACCCCGCCGAACGGCCCGTCTCCGCGCTCCCGTCGTCGGATCAGTTATTGTTTAGGCCAACCTAAACCATGATAAGTCCATCGAAGTTTAGGCTGCCCTACCAATTCGCCACGGCGACCCCTCGTCCGCCCGTTGGTCGAATTTAGTATATCGTTATATAATTTATTCCTTGAATGCGCACGGTGTGATTCGGCCCGCTCGAGTCCGCGAACGCCAGCAGACGAACAGGTCGACACATCGATCTCGAGCGACTGAGCTATCACTGGCCGCGTGATGTGGTGTGGCGTTCGAGGGACTCCGCCGCTTTCCGAACCAGTCGGGTATGACGGTCTCGCTCCTCGGCGCGAGCGGGTGAGTTGACGACGAATCACCGGACGAACTGCTCGAGCGGAGGATTGGCGTCTCGTGAAGCGGCGAAATCGCCGGTATTGACCGCTCGAACTTCGAGGCCATCGCCGGGGACGACCGATCCGAACGAGATTGCGAACCGCTGCCGGCCACGACGCCGTCTCGCCGTCCTCGGACCGGAAGGATGGAGGACATTGACGTGCTCACCTCTCCAGCCTCCTCGAGGACCGACGCCGACGGCTGTCGTTCGACTGCTCTGGTCCTCCGGTGGGTCAGACTCGCAGTCGGAGCAGATGGGGGACTCCTCGCAACCGATTCGTTTCACGATTGCATCCCACTCGCGCGAATCTCCATCGACGCGCTCGAACTCGCTTGCGAGGCCGACGACCTCGGTCGTTTTCTTGCCCGCTCGCGGCCATCGCACCCGGGACGTGAACAGGGAGTACCGGATTGCCGAGAGCGAGCTCGCCGACAAGGACGGGGAGAGTTACGATTCGATCGCGGTGCTTGCAATCGTGTTCCGCTGAAAACTCGAGCGCAGTGCTGTTGATACCAGCTCGATAGTCGCTCCTGATCGCCGGTCGTCCGCGAGATCGCTGTAGAGTCCGCTCGAGACTCGTCTGATCTCCAACCGCTCATTTCGCCGGTTTTTGCCGTATTGCTGTGTCTTCCGTTCGAACTCGGTCTCTCTCACGACTGCCCGACTCGAGTCACAAACCACATAACGATATATTGAATTCCGAACAGCGCGCTACTGCCGGTCAGCAGCGCAGTGTTTATGCGCGACAACGAGCTATTGGTGGTAGCGACTTCCGCCGCACCTGATACCTGGCATCCCCCATGACCACTCAGATTCCGTTCGCGATCGACTTTCACGTCCACTCCGACGACTCCTACGACGGGCACGAACCGATCGAACTCATCCTGGAACACGCCGCCGATATCGGACTCGACGGCGTCGTCATCACCGACCACGACGAGATCGACGAATCGCTGCGCGCCGCCAACCTCGCACCGAAATACGGGTTGATCGGCATTCCCGGCGTCGAGGTGTCGACCCAACAGGGTCACCTGCTCGCGATCGGCGTCGAGAAGCGTCCTGATCCCGGCCGGCCGTTCATGGAGACCGTCGAGACCGTCCGCGAACTCGGCGGCGTGGCGATCGTTCCCCACCCCTTTCAGCGCAGCCGTCACGGCGTCCGGAAACGCAATATCGACGACGCCGACGCTATCGAGACCTACAATTCGATGGTCTTTACCGGCTACCGAAACCGGCGTGCTCGCACCTTCGCGACGCGTCGCGACTATCCCCAGATCGGAGCCAGCGACGCCCACTACCTGCCGAACGTGGGTAAGGCCTTCACCGAGGTTCTCGTGACCCCCGACACGGCGAACCCGACGAAGGTCGATATCGACGGCGACGACCTCGTCGATGCGATCCTTGAGGGCCGGACCCAGATTCACGGCAAGCGCACGCCGATCCGCAAGAGCGCGGTTCAGTACGGCAAAGGTGCGGTGCGGAAGACGGCGTACATGTTCACCTCGCGCGCGCCGTTGCTGCCGACGGTGCCGGCCTCAATGGACAGATCGACGTAATCGGGTCTCGAGTCGGCAACGCTGGGAATCGTGTCCGTTACGAGAGTTGCTCGCCGACGATTTCGTCGGCGTGCTCGACGAACGCCTCCTCCGTACCTTTCGGCACCGTTGCTCCCGCTGCAACATCGTGGCCGCCGCCGTCGCCGCCTACAGCGCGGGAGGCCTCGCCCATCACGACCGAGAGGTCGAGCCCCTGTCGGACGAGCGAGTGGGTGCCCCGCGAGGAGACTTTGACCTCGTCGTCGTCCTCCGCGGCGTCGCCGCTCCGGTTCGCGGAGCCGTGCCCCGCGCTCTTCTCTGCGAAGGCGATGATCGGCTTCGAGCGGCTGATTCCCTGATTTCCCATCGCCATGCCCGCGACGATGCCGACGATGGTCTCGCGGATTTCGTCGCCCGCGTGGAACCACTGGACGTGGTCCTCCTGGGTCGCGCCCTCGCGAGTGACGAGGTCGATCCCGTTCGAGAGGTTCCGCCGGTGTTCGCGCAGGAGTTGTCGCGCGCGCTCGAGCGCGCCGTCTCGATCGCCGAGACAGACGCCGAGCCCCACGTCGGCCCGTTCGTAGCGGGCGGTCGCGTTCAGCAGGGTCGAGAACTCGCTTGCGTCCCGGAGCTCGGTGCCGACGGGCTCCTCGCTCAAGACGTAGGCCGTACTCACGAGTTGGTCGATCTTTTTTGCTGGGACGCCGCTCGAGACGGCTCGTTGGACGAGCGCGCTGGCGACGGTCTGTTTCTCGTCGTTGGTCAGCCCGGCCCAGCGCCGCCACTCCCCGTCGCGTTTCAACTCGAGATCGAGGCCGTCGAGGAATCGCAGCGCGCCGTTTTCGTCGTTCGAGATCCCCGGAATGTGAACGTCGGTCGCGTACTCGAGCAGTTTCGGGAGCGGCCGGGTCTGTTTCCCGTAGAGTGCGAGATCCTTGCCCGTCTCGAGGACGCCGGCCGCGACGCCCTCCTCGACGATGCCCGCGTTCGCGCCGTGGAGTTCGCCGCCGGAGGCCTGCATGTCGCCGACCGCGCCGACGACCGCGAGGGCGGCGAGGTCGCGGTTGTCGGCGCGGACGTTCGTCGCCCCCGATGCGGTGACGATTCCACCGTCGGAGCGGGGTTCCGACGAGGCTCGCCTCGTTTGACTCGGCTCACCACCATCCGCCGCGACTGCGGGATCCGGTTCGTTGTCAGAAACAGACGCCAGCGCCCGCGCGAGGACGTAACTCGCCCCGGCTCCGGACAGCTCCGAGGCCCCGTTGATCCCGAACAGCAGCGGATTGAGGTGGTACTCCGTCTCCCGGTCGGCGGGCTGGTGGTGGTCCGCGATGACGGGCGTGAAATCGCCCGCCGCCTCGTGGTCGCCGATGATATCGAGCTGGCCGCTTCCGAAGTCGGTGAAGAGAACGGTGTCGTAGTCGGTCGCCGCGATCGCGGCGATCGCGTCCTCGTCGAGTTGTTTCTCGAAGACGGTCTCGAACGGAATTCCTGCCCGCTCGAGGGCCTGTGCGGCGATCGCGGCGCTGGTAAGCCCGTCGGCGTCGATGTGCGAAGCGAGCAGCACGCGATCGGCGTCGCACAGCCGTTCGGCGCACGTTACCGCGCGATCCTCGAGTTCGGGAACCGGCCCTGCCATCGGGGAACAGTGGGGCGGCTTCGCTCATAAACCCGCGGATCGTTCGACGCGCGGCTCGAACGAGACGGCCGAAGCGATGCGAAAACGCGGTCGTTACTCCTTTGGAACCGGCGTCGCTGTAACCGTCTCCCGCGCGAGCGCCTCGAAGGTCGCTTCCTCGGGTACCACGTCGACCTCGATCCCTCGCTCCGCTGCGGTTTCGGCCGTCGGCTCGCCGATGACGCCGACGGTCGCGTCCGCGAGCCCCGCGAGCGCGTCCTCGCGGATCCCCCGCTCGGCGGCGGCCTCGAGGAAGTGTGCGACGGTCAGCGAAGAGGTGAAACAGGCCGCGTCGAGGTCGCCGTCGGCGGCCAGTCGCGCCGAGTCGCCGCTTCCCTCGGGACGGGCGAGTCGGTAGAGAATCGTCTCGTGGACGTACGCGCCCGCGTTCTCGAGTCCCTCGAGCAAGACCGGGCTGCCGTGGTCGCTGCGAGCGACTTCGACGCGCGCGCCGTCGACCTGACTTTCGAGGGCGGAAACCAATCCGCTCGAGGTGAACTCGTCGGGAACGAGATCGACCGCGTACCCCTCGTCGCGGAGCGCGTCGGCCGTCGCGGGGCCGATCGCACAGACGGTCTCGCCGTGCGGCTCCCAGCCCGCCGCGGAGACGAGTTCCGCGCCGGTCTTGCTCGTGAAAACGACGTAGTCGGCGTCGGTCCGGGGCGTCGCGTCGGTCGCCTCGACCGCGAGCATCGGATCCGGAACCGGCTCGGCACCGAGATCCGCGAGCAGGTCGGCGGCTCGCTCGAGGCGGTCGTCGTCGGGGCGAAAGACGGCGACTGTAGGCGTGTCAGTCATCGGTACTCCTCCCCTTCGGCCGCGCCGTAGTCGTTTTGCAGGAAGTCGACCACCGACTCGCGGGTTCCCGCCACGTCGCCGATCACGGTCACTGCGGGCGGCGAAATCCCCGCCTCGTCGCGGGCGTCGACGATGGTCTCGAGGGTGCCCGTCGCGACCTGCTGGCCCGGCCACGTGCCGCGCTCGACGAGCGCGACCGGCGTTTCGGGGGCCATGCCGGCCTCGCGCAGCGCTTTGGTGTAATCCGGCAGGCGGCCGACGCCCATCAGGACGACGATGGTGCCGCCGGTCGCGGCCAGCGCGTCCCAGTCGACCGCGGACTCCTCCTTCGTGGGGTCCTCGTGGCCCGTGACGAAGGAGACCGAGGAGGCGTGATCGCGGTGTGTCACCGGGATGCCCGCCACCGCGGGCGCGGCGATCGCCGAGGTGACGGCGGGGACGACCTCGAAGGGGACCTCGCGGGCCGCCAGATACTCGGCTTCCTCGCCGCCGCGGCCGAAGACGAAGGAGTCGCCGCCCTTGAGTCGGACGACGGACTTGCCCTCGCGAGCGAGTTCGACCAGCCGCTCGTTGATCTCGGACTGGGGGGTACGCTCGCCGCCGGCGCGCTTGCCGACGTCCTCGCGGCGGTCCTCGGGGAGGGTCTCGATGATCTCCGGACCGGGGAGCTTGTCGTGGAGGACGACGTCCGCGGCCTCGAGCAGGCGCTTTGCCTTAACGGTCAGCAGGTCGGGGTCGCCGGGGCCGCTGCCGACGAGGTAGACGGTGCCCGGTTCGGCGTCGATGGTGTCTCCTGACATTTGGTACTCGCTAGCTACTTCCCCTCGGGCTTATTTTCCTCGGAGACGCCCTCGTCGTCGCCATCGGCGTCTTCGCGGGCCGCCGCGATGAGGTCCGCCGCGCCGCGGTCCGCGAGATCGCGCGCGAACTCGCGGGCGGCCTCCGCGTGGGTCTCGACGGGCAGATCCCGGCTCCCGGTCACCGACTCCTCGCCGTCGCGGTCGAAGACGGTGACGGTCGTGCGGACGTACTCGCCCTGCAGGATCGCGTAGATGCCGACCGGGGCGATACAGCCGCCGCCCAGTTCCGCGAGCACCGTCCGTTCGACGGTCGTCTCGACGCGACTCCGCGGATGATCGATGGCGGTCTGGATATCGCGGGCCGTCTCGCCGTCCCGTGCGGTCACCGCGAGCGCCCCCTGTCCCGGTGCGGGGACGAACGTCGCCGTCGGCAACTCCTGATACTCGACGTAGTGTGCGAGCCCGCTGCGCTCGAGGCCCGCCTGCGCGAGGACGATCGCGTCGTACTCCGTTTCGACCTCGCGGCCGAGCGCGCCCTTCTCGAGTTCCGAGAGGTCGTCGAACCACTCGTCGGTGGTGCGGTCGTACTCGGGTTCGAAGTCGTCGTCTCCGGTGTTGCCCTTCCGCTCTTTATCGGCTTCCGTCCGTTCCTGATGCTCCTCCTGTAGCGCGGGCGCGAGCAGCTTTTCGATGCGCGTATCGACGTTTCCGCGCAGGGGCTCGACCTCGAGATCATCTCGTTCCGAGAGGAGTTGGGCGCGCCGTCGCAGACTCGAGGTGCCGACGGTCGCGCCGTCGGGCAGTTCCGAGAGCGTCGCGCCGTCGGGCGTGATGAGGAGGTCACCCGGCTGCCCTCGCTCGGGAACCCCGGCGGTCACGAGTTCCTCGGGCTGTTCGGTCGGCATGTCCTTCATCGAGTGGACCGCGGCGTCGAGGTCTCCCTCGAGGACGCGCTCGTCGAGTTCGCGGACGAACGCGCCCGTCTTCCCGAGCCGGTGAATCAGTTCGTCCCGGATCTGGTCCCCCGTCGTCTCCACGGTGACGAGTTCGACCTCGTACCGGCGTTCCTCCAAGGCCTCCTGTACCAGGGCGGCCTGTCGCCGGGCGAGTGCGGACCCCCTCGTCGCCAGTCGCAGCGTCCCGCGCGTTCTCATAGACAGCAGTCGGTGCCTCGAGTATGAAAAGCGCACGCTTGTCCGACGGCGAGTGCGATTCGCCCTCGTGGCGCGTGAGGTGCCCGACCGGGCCGTTGGATTCGACGGGACTGATAAATACCCGTCTTCGGTCGAACCGGTTCGGCCCGGATTTTATCTATCTCACTTTAGTACACACGCCCGATGAGCGGAACCCTCTACGAACGACTCGGTGGCGAAGACGCGATCACGGCCGTCGTCGACGAGTTCTACGACCGCGTCATGGCGGACGAACAGGTCGCAGGCTACTTCGACGATGTCGACATGCAGAAACAGCGCGCCCATCAGGCCCAGTTCATCAGTTCGGTCGCCGGCGGCCCGGTCGAGTACTCGGGCGGCGAGATGGCGGCCGTCCACGCGGACATGGGCATCACTCCCGCTAACTTTCAGGCGATCGCGACCCACCTCGACGAGGCGCTCGTGGAGTTCGACGTCGGCGAGGACGACCGGGAGGCTGTCCTCGAGGAAATCGCGAGTTATCAGGACGATATCGTGACGGCGGCCGACTGAGGCGTCGCCCGATCGAACCGGCGATTGAACACTTCGCAGAATCCTTTGTCCCGACGGACGAGACAGCAGTCTCCAGCCGAGACCGCACGGACGAGACGACTACGAACGTCTTCCCCCTAACTGCTGTCCCGAACCGATTCGTCCCTTTTTCCAGATCGTAGGAATTCACGGGCCGTTTGACGGGGCGTAGGGTCCGAGTTGGGGATGTCATGCAGATATCCAGAAAGCAACTCGCCGCGTTCCTCGCGACGATTTTCGTCGTGAACCTCATCGTCATGGGTGGCGGAGCGTGGCTATCCTACGCGAACGAACCGGAAATCCCCGACACGATCGTCGGCCCGGACGGCGAAACGGTCGCGACGGGCGACGACGTCCAATCCGGGAAGGCGGTCTTCCAGGAGAACGGCTTGATGAACCAGGGTTCGATACTCGGCCACGGCAGTTACTACGACACCGACTACACCGCCAACGCGCTCGAGTTGAAGACCGAGCACATGCGCGAGTATTACGCGCAGGAGCGTCACGGCCAGAACTATTCGCAACTGAACGCGTCGGTACAGGCCGGGATCGACCAGGAGGTCCGGCAGGAACTCCAGTCGAGTAGCTACGAGCCCGACCAGGTCGAGTACTCCGACGCGGAGGTCTACGCCCACGAACAGGTCCGCGAGGAGTACGTCGAGCGCTACCATGAGGGCGACCGCGAGCGCGGCGTGCCCGCGGGACAGGTCCCGAGCGTCGAGGAGGCCGAGGAGTTCGCCGACTTCGCGCTGTGGACCGCCTGGATCTCTCACACTGAGCGCCCCGGCTCCGAAGCGTCGTTCACCAACGACTGGCCGTACTCGCCCGACGCGGGCAACGAGGCCGGCGGGCCGGTGATGACGTGGAGCGTCATCGCGATGGTGTTGCTGGTCGCCGGGGCTGGGGTCGCGATCTGGCTCTACCAGAGCGTCGAACTCCCCGAACCCGAGGTCGCCGGCGTCTCGATCCCCCACCCGCGGGAGATCGATCTCACGCCGAGCCAGCTGTTGAGTACTCGATTCGTCCTCATCGGCGCGTTACTGTTTGCCGCCCAGACGTTCCTCGGCGGCCTGCTCGCACACTACTACGTCGAGCGCGACGGCTTCTTCGGCCTCAACGAGTTGATCGGGTTCGACATCCTCCAGTGGCTCCCGTGGTCGATCGCCCGGACGTGGCACGTCGACCTCGGCGTCCTCTGGATCGCCACGATGTGGCTCGGTGCCGGACTCTTCCTCGCACCGCTGCTGACCGGCCGCGAACCGCCGAAACAGGCCCGCTACGTCAAGGGGCTGATCGGCGCCCTGCTCGTCGTCGCGGTCGGCGGATTGGCCGGCATCTGGCTCGGCATCAACAACGTCTTCGACGGCCAACTGTGGTGGCTGCTGGGCAACGAAGGACTGGAGTACCTCGAGATCGGCCGCGTCTGGCAGTTCGGCCTGCTGGTCGGCTTCCTCGGCTGGACCGCCCTCGTGGCGCGCGGGTTCAAGCCGCTGCTCGACCGCGAACCCCGCTACGGATTGGGCCACATGATCGTCTACGCCGGCGGTTCGATCGGCCTGCTGTTCATTGCCGGCTTCCTCTACACCCCCCAGACCAACATCGTCACGACCGAGTTCTGGCGCTGGTGGGTCGTCCACATGTGGGTCGAGGGCGTCTTCGAGTTCTTCATCGTCGTCGTCATCGCGCTGACGCTGGTCTCGATGAACCTCCTGACGAAGAAATCGGCCGAGAAGGCGGTCATCTTCCAGGCCGCGCTCGTCATGGGCAGTGGCATCATCGGCGTCTCCCACCACTACTGGTGGGTCGGCCTCCCCGAAGCCTGGCTGCCCATCGGCAGCGTTTTCTCGACCCTCGAGTTCATTCCGCTGCTGTTCATCCTCTACGAGGCGCTCGGCCAGTACCGCGCGATGGACACCGCGGGGACCGACTTCCCCTACCGGATGGCCTTCTACTTCATCGTCGCCTCGAGCGTCTGGAACTTCTTCGGGGCCGGCGTGATCGGCTTCTTCATCAACCTCCCGCTGATTAGCTACTACCAGACCGGGACCTACCTCACCGTGGCCCACGCCCACGGCGCGATGTTCGGCGCCTTCGGCCTGCTCGCCATGGGGATGGCCGTCTACATCCTCCGGCTCACGACCCGTGACTCCCACTGGACGAACCGGCGACTGCGCTGGTCGTTCTGGCTCTGTAACGTCGGGCTGGCGGCGATGATCTTCCTGTCGCTGCTCCCCATCGGCTTCCTCCAGCTCGAGACGGCCTTCACGCAGGGCTACGCCGCCTCGCGCAGCCTCGAGTTCTACAACGGCGGGCTGGTGCAGGCGCTGTTCTGGCTGCGCATGCCCGGCGACACGCTCCTGATCTTGGGCGCGGTCGTCTTCGCGTGGGACGTCGCCGCGAAGTTGCTCTTCCAGCGGAAGGCGACCGCCTCGGACACGAGCAGTCACGTCATCGCGGACCGCATCTTCGGCGACCGCGACACCGTCGACACGGTCAGCGACGACGACTGAGTCGCGGTTCGCGTTCGCGGTTCGTTTTTGCGTTTCGGTCGATACTGCAATCCAGCCGAAACGGGGCAGCGAGGCCGCGATGGCCGGAACTGCTAACCGATTCGATCGTGACCCGCAGGGTATGCAACGGTCAGAGAACGCCACCACCCCCTGTGCAGTCCGGATCCCGATGTCTCTGATCGGGTTCGGCCTCGGACTGGCGTTCGTCGTGCTCTGTGAAATCGCCCTCCTCGTCTCGACCGACTCGGCGCTGGTCACCGACGGGGAATTTCTGGTCGGAGTCGTCACATCGGCCCCCTTTCTGGTCGGGATCACGTACGCCGGCTACTGGCTCCGTTCGGGCGCGCTCTCGTCGGACCGGTACCCGCGGATCGGGTGGTGGTGTCTCGGCGGTCTCGCCACCTTTCTGCTCGTCAATCTCGCGCTCATCGCCGTCACGCAGACGGAATCGCGGGCAATGGTCTTCTCGTGGATTCGGTGGGCCGTGGCCTTCGGTGCCGGAACCGGGTTGCTCGTCGGCTGTATCGAAGGCCGTGCCATCGACCGCGCGCTAACCGCCGAACGCGCCGCACTTCGAGCGGAACACGTAGAGGAGCAACGGGAGTATCTCAGCTATCTCAACAGCATCCTCCGCCACGAGGTGCTAAACGCCGCAACGATCATCAACGGCTACGCGTCGCGGCTCCTCGCGGAGGGATCACTCGACGAGCGCAACCGGGAGTGGCTCGAGATCGTCATCGACGAATCGGAGGACATGTCGACGGTGATCGACGACGTTCGCGTGCTGTTACAGACGACCGAGCGGAACTATCGACCCGAGCCCGTCGACGCCGCTCACGTGGTTGCCGACGAAATCCGAAAACTGGAGACCACGTTCGATTCGGTCGTCGTGGAGGCGTCGATTCCGGAGCGCGCGGTCGTCCGCGCCGACGACCTGCTCGCCCGCATCTTCGCGAACCTCCTCTCGAACGCGGTCGAACACAACGACGCCGCGACGCCGCGGGTTTCGGTGACGGTCGACCCCGGTCCCGACACCGTCCGCTTCGAAATCGCGGACAACGGCCCCGGTATCCCCGATTCGGAACTCGAGTCCCTCTTCGACCGGGTCGAGAGCCGCGGGAGCACGCACGGGTTAGGGCTCTATCTGGTCCGCCGACTGACCGCCCGCTACGACGGAACCGTCGAACTCGCCGAAACCGGCCCGGAGGGGAGCCGCTTCGCGGTCGAACTCCCGGCGGCCTCGAGCGACGGGGACGCTGAACCGCTCGAGAGCGAGAACACGTCGGCGACCGCGCGTACTGCGTCTACACAGTCGCTGTGATCCGGCTACAGCGCTTCCTTGTAGGCCTCGAGCGTTTCTTCGACGTCTTCCTCGGTGTGGCCGTAGCTGACGAACTGGCACTCGAACTGGTTCTGCGAGAGGAAGACGCCCTGCTCTTTCATCTTCCCCCAGAAGATGCGCCGCCAGCGCTCGGTCTCGGCGTTTTTCACGTCGCCGGCGTTTTTGGGACTGTAATCGTAGCGCGGACAGGTCGGGTCCTGCCGACAGCCCGCCGGACACTGCTCCTCGAGGGAGTCCGGGCCCGGCCCCTCCCGCGTGAAGATGACCTTGAACATGCTGTCGGTCCCGGTGACGGTGTAGCTGGGGGCCTGATCGGCGACGATGTCGGTCAGCCCGCGACGGAGCCGGTCGCCGAGCCCGTTGACGTGGGCGTAGACGTCGTTTTCCGCCGCGAACTGCAGGGTCTCGAGGCCGGCGGCCATCGTGACGGGGTGGCCGGAGAAGGTGCCGGCTTGGAAGACGTCGCCGGAGGGGGTGAAGTGCTCGATAATTTCGGCGCGGCCGCCGATCGCACCGACGGGGAAGCCGCCGCCGATGATCTTTCCGAAGGTGGTCAGGTCGGGGGTGACGCCGAACTCGCTTTGGGCACAGCCCAGTCCGCCGACGCGGAAGCCGGTGATGACCTCGTCGAAGATCAGCAGGGAGCCGTGCTCGTCGGTGATCTCGCGGAGGAACTCGTGGTAGCCCTCCTCGGGGTAGACGATGCCGTAGTTGCCCAGAATCGGCTCGGTGAGGACGGCTGCGATGTCGTCCCCGTGTTCCTCGAACACCTCGCGCATGGCGTCCTCGTCGTTGAAGGGAACCGGGAGCGTGTGCTCGGAGAACGACTGTGGAATCCCCGCGGAGGACGGTTTCGGATCGTCGGCGTCGCCCTCGACCAGCGTCGACTCCTGTGCGCCGTGGTAGCCGCCCTGCATGACGACGATCTTGTTTCGCCCGGTGTACCCCCGCGCGAGCCGCACCGCGGAGGTGGTCGCCTCGGTGCCGGAGTTGACGAAGCGGATCTTCTCGACGCTGGGGACGTGGCGGACGACGAACTCAGCGAGGTCGACCTCGACCTCGGTCGGGGTGCCGTACATCGGCCCCTCGCTGGCTTTCCGCTGGATGCCCGCCTGCACGGGGTCGGGTAGATCGTGGCCCAAGAGCAACGGACCGAGCCCGAGCACCCAGTCGACGTAGCGGTTGCCATCGGCGTCGATGACGTGGCCACCCTCACCTTTCTGGACGAAGAACGGATAGGGTTCGATCGCTGCGCGGACCGCCGAGTTGACGCCGCCGGGCATCACCGACAGCGCCCGGTCATACAGCTCGCGTGAGTTGTCCTCGGTCATGCGCGTGACTTGTAGTTCGGACGGCAAAGTAGTACCGAGGTCCGTCTCCGAACCGCCGGTCATCCCCCGAACGTGTGCGCCTCGAGGAATCGTAACGGACCGCGAGAAAAGCGACGAAATCGAATCGAACCCGGTACAGCGTCACGATCGAACCTACGAGAACTGCACTGGGCGTCGGCCGCGAGCCGAGACGGCTCCGGCCGACGGTGACGCCCGAGTAGGCCGAGCGTCGAGTCGCCGACTGTGGTTGCCAGCAGCCTCGAGCATGTCGGTCGCGTGAGTCATCACGTCGCGGTCCATCGGCGTGTGGACCGCGATGGGCGACCGCGTGTCCCGATCTTAGACGGCGTCGGGGCCGGTCTTGCCGGTCCGGATCTGCGTCGCGCCCTCGACGGGCATGACGAAGATCTTGCCGTCGCCGGGTTCGCCGGTTTCCGCGCCCTCGCGGATGGCGTCGACGACCTCTTGGGCGGGGATGTCGGCGACGACGCACTCGATTTTGACCTTCTGGTGGAGGTCGACCGTGTACTCCTCGCCGCGCCATTGGCCCTTCTTCGCGGGCTGGGAGCCGCGGCCGGAGACGTTGGTAACCGTCAGCGACGGTGCGCCGGCTTCGGCCAGCGACTGCTTGATCTCGCCGAGTCGGTCGGGGCGGACGATGGCGGTGACCATCTTGATCTGTCCGTCGTTGGGTTCACCGCCGTCGGTACGGATGATCTCGTCGGAACCGCCGTCGGTGGCGACGTCGGGCTGGCCGAACTCGGGGTAGGTGTCGACGCCGTGTTCGGAGACGTCGAGCCCGTCGCGTTCGTGTTCCGGCGAGACGCGGGCCTGTCCGACGGCCTTGAACGCGCCGAAGACGATCGCGGTCGCGGCGACCGTCCAGACGGTGATGACGACGACGCCGGTGAGCTGGGCCGCGAACGCGGTCCCGATGTTGCCGACTTCGCCCGGTGCCGCAACGAACGGGAACATGAGCGTTCCGAGAATTCCTGCGGACCCGTGGACGGGGAAGACCGCGCAGACGTCGTCGATCTTCAGGTTGCTCTCGACGAATCCGAAGACGATCGGGAGCTGTGCACCGGCAAGCAGACCGACGAGGAGCGCGCCCCACCACGCGGTGGTGTCGGGGATCGCGGTGATGCCGACGAGCCCGGCCAGCAGTCCGTTCGCAACGTAGAGCGTGTCGACCTTGTCGGTCTTGAGCCACGCGACGAGTCCGGCTCCGATCGCACCGCAGGCCATCGCGAGCGTCGTCGTCAGCGCGACGCGGCCGACGGTGGCGAAGTCACCGAGGACGAGTTCACCGGCTTCGGTGACGGTGAACACGCTCGCAGCGGTCCCGACGTTGAAGCCGTACCAGCCGAAGGCGAGGACCAGCGTGCCGAGCACGGCGAAGGTCAGCGAGTGGCCGGGAATGACGTTCACGGAGCCGTCGTCGTTGTATCGGTCCATGCGCGGGCCGAGAATCCACGCCGCGGTGAGGCCGGCGATGCCGCCCATCCCGTGGACGATCATCCCGCCCGCGAAGTCGTGGAAGCCGACGCCGTCGAGCATGTCTCCGAGCATGCCGGCACCGGTGAGCGGGCCTTCGGTCCCCCAGCCCATTCCGGCGACAACCGGGTAGATGACCGCGGCCAGGACGACGGTGTAGCCGACGTACGCGCGAAGTTTCGCGCGGCCGGCAACGGCACCCGACACGATGGTCGCAGCCGTCATCGCGAAGACGGCACCGAACAGCCAGTCGACCCAGGCGTTCGGGTTTTCAGCCGTCGCCGTCAGAGAGAATCCGTCACCGCCGACGACGCCTGAGATCGCGGCACCGATCAGGAAGAAAACGGTGACCCCGACGCTCCAGGTTAGCAGGTTCTTCGTCAACTGATTCGCGACGTTCTTCGAGCGCACCTGCCCCGCCTCGAGCATGGCGAAGCCGGCGTGCATGAAGAAGATCAGGAAGGTCGCGACCAGTACCCAGACGAGGTTGACCCCGTCGGCGATGACCTGCGGATCGATTTCGGTCTGCAGGAGCGTCGGCTCCATCAGGCGCTCACCTCGAGTTTCCATCCACTGGTGCTCCCATCGACCATACGAACGTCGTCTTCTAGTGCAATCTCGTTCATGTTCGTCCTCCTAATCACGTTCGAGTCCGTTGTACTTGTATCATTTAAGGGTTAGCCTTTACAAATACGCGAAATTGTGGCTATAATAGGGTCATCCGTTCAAAGCTAAATCAGGTATAATGTGTATAAGGGCATTGAAAATCACGTCCTTTTCGAGTAGCGGTTATATTTTTCCCGTTTGTCAACCGCTATTGAGCGACGAACCCGTTCGGAATCGATATAATTACCGCGACAGTGGCCCCCATACGGGGCCTACCGGCCTATATTTGCTCGCGCGCGGCAGATATTGCCCCTCCACCGCTGGGGTCCGAACTGATATTGACATTCGTCTAATCACCCGTCCGGCGCGAGAGAAAGTGGTCGGTTTGGATCGAGTTGATTACACGACGAACCTATCTCGGACGCCCTCGGTCCTATAGCCGTTGTGCGACATCCTCGGCGAAGTAGGTCAGAATCAGATCCGCACCGGCCCGCTTGATCGACAGCAGCGACTCGAGGCCGACCGCCTCGAGGTCGAGCCACCCCTTCTCGGCGGCGGCGTGGAGCATGGCGTACTCGCCGGAGACGTTGTAGGCGGCGACGGGGTGGTCGAACTCCCGGCGGACGGCGCTGACGATGTCGAGATACGGCAGCGCGGGCTTGACCATCATCACGTCCGCGCCCTGCTCGGCGTCCAACCGGACCTCTCGCATGGCTTCGCGCGAATTCGCGGGATCCATCTGGTAATGTCGGCGGTTGCCGAAGGAGGGAGCGCCGTCGGCGGCGTCCCGGAAGGGACCGTAGAACGCGCTCTCGTACTTGGCCGCGTAGCTCATGATCGGGACGTGTTCGAACCCCGCTTCGTCCAGCGCCGACCGGATGGCCCCGACCATGCCGTCCATCATCCCGCTCGGGGCCACCATGTCCGCGCCCGCACGGGCGTGAGACGTGACGATCTTCTCGAGGGCCTCGAGCGTCGCGTCGTTGTCGACGGTCATCGTCGGCTCGCAGGCGGGGCCGTCTGCGTCGACGACGTCCTCGCTCCGGAGTTCCTCCTCGAGCGGGCCGCAGTGGCCGTGGTCGGTGTACTCACAGAGGCAGACGTCGGTGATGACGTAGGCGTCGGTCTCGCTCGTGATGCGGCGCAGTGCCTCCTGAATGACGCCGTCTTCGGCCCACGCGCGGCTCCCCTCGGGGTCTTTCGACGCCGGAATCCCGAACAGCATGACCGCCTCGACGCCGGTCTCGAGGACTTCCTCGACCCGGTCGACGATCCCGTCGATCGGCACGCGGTCGTGGCCGGGCATCGACTCGATCGGCCGGCGTTCGTCGGTCGTCGCGTCGACGAACACCGGTGCGATGAGATCGGCGGGCTCGAGGCTCGTCTCGCTGACGAGGCCGCGCACCCGGTCCTGTCGAAGCCGTCGGGGACGATGAGTGAGATCCATAGCCGTGTATTCGGCGGGAGTCGCAAAAGCGATGCGCTCGATGTCCCGCGGGCCGTCCGGCGTGACGGCGCGCCGTGAGTGACTGGAGGTCCCACCGGCGCTCGACGGTCGTCGCCGACCGCCATCGAACTGCGATCCAGCGTCGCCTGCCGGGAGCAATACCCTCATCAGTCGGAATCGATGAGCCACGAGTGACTACAGCCGACGTGATGATTTCGATAACAGGACTACTCGAGGTCGACTGATGCGCTGGCGATACAAGGAAACCGTCCTCGCGATGTGTACGCTCGCCTTTCTGGCGACGATGGCCGGCAGGCTGGTGATCAGTCCGGTGGTGCCACAGATCACCGCGGAGTTCGGCATCTCGAACTCGGTGATCGGCCTCGCGCTGACGGGGATGTGGATGGCGTACTTCTGCTCGCAGTTCCCCAGCGGCGTCTTCGCGGACAAGTACGGCGAGCGGCGGATCATTCTGGTCGCCGTCGGCGGGACGGCCGTCGCGAGCGCCTTCCTCGCGGTCGCGCCGCTGTTTCCGGTCTTCGTCGTCGGAACCATCGTGCTCGGGGCCGTCGCTGGCCTCCACTACAGCGTCGCGACGTCGCTGCTGACCCGGACCTACGACGAAATCGGGGCCGCGATCGGCGTCCACAACAGCGGCGGTCCGATCGCGGGACTCGTCGCGCCGCCAGTCGCCGCGTGGATCGCCGTTCGGTACGGCTGGCGCGCCGCGATCGCGGTCGGCACCGTCGTCGCCGTGCCGATCTTCGTCCTGTTCGCCCGCTCGGTTCGGCCCACCGCGCCCCAGCGGCCCGACCAGCCGATGGCCTCGCGCTTCGAACTCGCGCCGCTCGTCGAACTGCTCTCCCGACCGAAGATCGCCTTTACGTGCGTCCTCGCGATTCTGGGCGATTTCGTCTGGCAGGCGACCTCCTCGTTCCTGCCGACCTTCCTCGTCGCCTATCGCGGCCAGTCCGCGACGACGGCGAGTCTCGTCTTCGGCGGCTACTTCGTCGTTCAGGGGATCACGCAGGTGGGCGTGGGGGCGGCCTCCGATCGGTACGGCCGCGAGGTCACCACGGCGGCCTGTATGGTGCTCTCGGTCGCCGGCTTCGGCCTGTTCATCGCCGTTCCGGGGCCCGTCTCCGTCGTCGCGGGGACCACCCTCCTCGGGATCGGCCTCGGCTGGGGCGCGGCGCTCCTGCCCCGGTTCATGGACGAACTCTCCGCGGCCGAGCGCAGCGCGGGGTTCGGACTCGTTCGCACCGTCTACGGCTTCGTCGGCGCACTGGGGTCGGTGATAACCGGCACGCTGGCGGATCTGTTCGGTTGGGGCGTCTCCTTCGGCTTTCTCGGTGCGTTGCTCGCCCTCGTCTTCGCCGCACTGGCGGTTAACTGGGCGTTCTCGCTGGGCTACTGACTCGCGCTCGAGGCCCGCGCGGCTGTTGTTACGGCGGGAGTAGGCGTCCGCCGACTCGCATTGAACTCACAGACTGCTTATATGCTGTGCGGACGAAGAACGCTCTATGGAAGCACAGTCACGGCGGAAGGGCGCAGCACGATGTACGGACTGTGGCCGGGCGCTTGCGGTCTGGCTCTCGCCGGACGAGGTTCGGCCGATCGGCAGCTCGGACGGCTGTCCCTGCGGTAGCACCTCCTTTCGCGTCTTCTCCTGAGCGGTGATAACGGGGCGGCGCTCGAAAGCCGCGCTCTTTCCTCCGCTCTGGCCATGTACCTACCGTGTCAAACGCCGAGGAAGCGGTCACGACCCTCGAGGGGCTGGGGCTGACGGAGTACGAGTCCCGCTGTTTCGTAGCGCTCGTCCGCCTCTCGAAGGGGACCGCAAAGGAAATCAGTCAGGTCGCGGACATCCCTCGATCCCGGGTGTACGACACCATCGAGCGCCTCGACCGAAAGGGACTGGTCAACGTCCAGCAGACCGAACCGCGCCAGTACAAGGCCGTCCCGGTCGAGACGGCGTGTCGGCGGATCCGCGAAGACTACGACTCCCGCATCAACGCCGCCGAGAACGCGCTCGGCCAACTCGAGGAGCCGGACTCCAAGGATGACGAGGGGATGTGGGCGATCACGCAGAAAGACCACATCACCGACCGTATCGTGATGTTCCTCGAGGAAGCCGAGGAGACGGTTCACTATCTCGTTCCGGCGACCGAGGTCGTCGACCAGCAGATCCTCACGGAGCTCCGGTCGGCCGCCGAGCGCGGCGTCAGCGTGTACATCGAGGTCGCGGCGGACGACGACCGCGCGGAGTTCGCGGACGCGGTTCCGGACGCGGACATCGAGATAATCTCCGCGCTCCAATCGACGAACGAAGTCTACAACGAGTGGCCGGCCCAGTTGCTCATGGTCGACCAGCAAGCGATCGTCGCGGCCGGCATCAAGGAGAGCGACCTCCCCGACGTGGTCAACGAGATGGCCGTCTGGACCTACGGCCGCGATCACGGCTTCGCCGTCTGGATACGCGAACTGCTCGACGACAGGCTCGCGGAACGCGACGACGACCGAACGACGGACGACTGAGGGCTCTCCGCTCTCTGTAACGATCGCGTCCGATCGAAACTGCCTTCCTCGATTCCGCCGTCAATCGAACGCCGACGAGTACGCACTTTTAAGTGCGCGACCCGCGTTTAATCTGCTAGCAATGGCCATAGACCCACAGTTCCACGAGAACCGCGAACAGGTCGACGAACACGAGGGACACTCGGTCTGGGGGCCCGTCGACGAACCCGAAGAACTCGGCATCCACGGCACGCACGTCGCCGTCGACTTCGACATCTGTCTCGCCGACGGCGCCTGCGTCGAGGACTGTCCGGTCGACGTTTTCGAGTGGATCGACACGCCGGGACACCCCGAGAGCGAAGAGAAGGCCGACCCCGCGAACGAAGCGCAGTGTATCGATTGTATGCTCTGTGTCGACGTCTGTCCGGTCGACGCCATCGACGTCGACGCCGGACGAACGGCCTAACGGACGCCTTATTCGGCGCGGTCGACGTCGACTTTCTCCTTCAGGCTCTCGAGCCCGTCTGCCTCCGCGAGCTCTTGCAGCCGCTCGCGAAAGTGCTCCTCACAGAGGCCAACTTTGAGCCCGTCGGACTCCGCGGCGAAGGCAGCCTCGCGGTCGCAATAGTGGCAGTTCATACTCCCTCGTTAGGACCACGATGCATTGAACCCTCCGCTAGCGGCCATCTTTAAGCAGCGAGGGAACCCCGGCCTTTAGGCCGGGTGGGGAATCGCGTCACTTGACTACGCTGTCCACCGATCAGTTGCCTCTCTCGGAATCCAACTGCTCTTGCGCGTAGAGCATCATCCCCTTCCAAGTCAGCCCGTGGCGCTTCTTTGTCTCTTTTAACCGTTCGTGCTGGTCGTCTACCTCGAAATTGATGTTTGGTACAGATCATTCTCGTACTCCGTTACACTTAACTTTATATAAGCTCTACCTAAATATGTGTCCGATACGGTGACGAAAACACTACAGGCCACGCTCGCTACACCCACTGCGGGCAAAGAGCAACGCCTGCAGCACCTCTTGGACACGTACCGCGACGCACTCCACGACGCCTTTGACGCCCGAGCAAAAACGATGTCTGCGGTTAACGATATCGTCACACCCTACGACCTGCCCTATCAAGCCAAAGACGCGCTCAAGTCGTACGTCCCGAAGCTTCGGGACACGTACAACGCCCGTGAGCTTGACGACGAACATCCGCTCCGACTCGTCAACCGGGCCGCGAAATTCGATCACACCGACGAGCGTGAACACGGCTTTGTCTGGCAGGTCCCGCAACCCGGTCGCGGGACGAACTTCTGGATTCCGCTTCGGATCAATCCTGAGCAAGAGTCCTTGTGGTTCGACCTGCTCAATGACAACGCCAAGGCAGGCGAACTGCGGCTGCAGCGTCATCGAACGTCGTGGGAGTTACACGTCACCATTGAGTTCTCGGTCAACGAACCGGCTGAGTCTAACGATATAACGTACATCGGTTTCGACGTAGGCGAGAGCGCGTTAATTACGGGCTGTGCCCTCAAACGCGACGTACCACGGAAGCCAATGCTCGAGAGTGGCAGTCGTGCGCGACACCTCCGCAAAGAGATGTTCACGACCCTGAAGCGCCTGCAGGAACGTGATACTGCCGAGTGGCGGATCAACGAACGCTTCGACCACTACCAGAACGCGCTGACAGATATTGTCGAGAATGTGTCTCGACGTGCCGTCAAGTACGCCAAGTCGTTCGAGGACCCAGTTATCGTACTCGAGGACCTGTCGTACATCCGGGAACGACTCGACTACGGCAAGTTCATGAATCGGCGGCTTCACGCGTGGGCGTTCGCTCGTCTTCAGGGTCGTATCGAAGACAAAGCGGCCGAAGACGGGATTCGGGTCGAGTACGTCAACGCGGCGTACACCTCGCAGACGTGCCACGCGTGCAACCGCCTTGGGCGGCGAGACGAACAAGCGGAGTTCGTCTGTCCGCACGACGACTGCCACGTAACAGAGTTCCAAGCAGATATCAACGCGGCGGCAAACATCGCCGGACGCGTCAATCCGTGGGGAGAGAGCGTTCCTTGGGAACCGGAACGCGATGACTCGCCTCGGAACGGGAGCGCCAGTGACAGCGCCACAGTTCACCGCGAGACGAGCGAGAAATCCTCGCAGATGACGCTCACGGCCTACTCGGACTGAAACCTGCCAGATCGGATTCCCGTTGTAGGGGAAGCCCCGCCGTGAACGGTGGGGAGGATGTCACGCTTTGGGTTACTCGACTGTCAACTCGAGTCGGTCGTAGGCCTCGGGGGAGAGCCCGTCGACGCCGAGTCGCTCGTCGTGGGCGTCGCTGCCACCGGTCGCGAGCAGGTCGTGGCGCTCGATCGCCCGCTCGACGGATTCGCGATCGACCTCGCGGCCGTAGGGGTACTGCAGTTCGACGGCGTCGAGATCGGCGGCCAGCGCGAGGGCGCTCTCGGGGTCGCGGTACCGCAACGGGTGGGCCAGCGAGACGAGCCGACACGACTCGGATAACGCCGCCTGCCCGCGCTCGAACGACGGGACGTCTCGAGGGACGTAACACGGACAATCGGAGCCGATAACGTGATCGAACGCGCCCTGATAGTCGTAGTCGGTCCCGGGATGGGCCTCGATCGCCCGCGCGATGTGGGGCCGCCCGAACCCGCCGTCGATGGTCACGTCGAGATCGATATCGAGTCGCGACTCGACGCAGTCGACGATCGCCCGACCGCGCTCGATGCGGTTCTCCTGAATCTTCCCGAGGATCGCCTCGAGTTCCGTGCTCGGCTCGAGGCCGTAGCCGAGCAGATCGATCCGCTGGCCCCCCGGCGTCTCGACGCGCAGCTCGATCCCGTGGACGAGGGTCACCCCGTCGCGCTCGACGACCGGTCCGTCGAACGGCTGTACCCGATCGTGGTCCGTCACCGCGACGACATCGACGCCGCCGCGACGGGCGGCTTCGGGGACGGCCTCGAGCTCGAGGCTCCCGTCCGAGCGCGTCGTGTGGACGTGTAAATCCGCATACAGCATACGGTATCCGAACGGGCCCGCTCGTAAAGGCGTTACTCTGATTCGCACCCGTCGTCCTCTATCTCTAGGGTAATATTAGGTGTATAAGGTGTCCAGTGCTACTAGGAAACATACGTGGACAATGTTTATAATTATCGTTCACAGAAGATAGGGTGTAATGCTGCTCAACGGCACCGGCGACGTCATCGACGACCACGAGTATCCCGCCACGACCGAGGAACTGATCGAGGAGTACGGCGACCGTACCCTCGAACTCCCGAACGGTAGCGAGACGGTCGGCGATGTACTCGCCCGCCTCGAGCCCGAAACCTTCGACAACTCCGAGGACGCGCGCTTTGCCGTCTACTCCGCCGTCAGCGACAAGGCCGTCGGCCGCGTCGGCTACAGCGACCGCGACCCGACCCCGGTCGGCAGCCCGTACTCGCCCGACGCCGTTTCCTTCTAAAGAACGAAGTTTTTTACTCTCGGGTCGGCCGAAGGCCGACCGCTCGAGCAAAAAAATTCGATTAAAAAAGGCCGAGCGTTCGCTTCGCTCACGCTCGGTACAACTGCTTGTACTTCCCACTGGCGGAGAGGCCCCTATTGGCACCCGCGAGCGACCAACGGGAACTATGGCATGCTACAACTACGTCACACTCCGTTGCAGGGTGTGAGAGCACAGACGACAGTCTCGAGCACGGTCTCGATGACTCAGTCCAGAAATTCCATCGCGTCGCCCAGATCGAGGGGGACCGCGCCCTTCCGATACCCCTCGACGTGGCCGTTCGGCCGGACACGGTAGACGACCGCGGGCCGGTGGCGAACGTCGGGTTGTTCGCCGCGGACCGCACTCCACGAATCGTCTCGGAAACTCGAGCAGTCGACGAACAGCACCGCGCCGCCGCCGTGTTCGGCCAGCTGGCCGTTGGTCTTGGTCTCGGCGGTGTCGCGGACGGCGGCTACGGGACCCGAGGCGGCGCGGTTGCCCGGCGGTTGCGGGCGAGTGACTTCGACGAGGACGTTCGTGTCGGCGCTTTCGGCCCGGAAATCGAGCGAGTGACCGGTCGTGACCTCGATCTCCGGGACGACGCCGTAGCCCGCGTCGGTGAGGATCTTCGCGGCGATGAACTCGGCCATCGCGGCGCTCATCCGGACGCGGTCGACGTGGTCGCTGGTCCCGAGTTTCCCCGACATGACGTGTCGGTACTCGTCGAGAATGCCGGTCTGCAGGAACGCCTCGAAGAAGCGGGTAGCTTCCCGACGGCCGGCGTCGGGAAAGCCGGCGGCGTGCTCGCGGAAGAATGCTCGAGTCGAGTGACGGCCGTCTTTGGACATGAAAACCGGCAGGAAGAACCACGAGAGGTGCGGGTAGTCGGCGAGCCACGGGTCTTCCTCGTGGAGCGTCGCGGTCAGTTCCCGCTGGGCCCACCGCGAGACGTGATGGGGGACTTCCTGCCAGCCGAACTTGTTTGTCTTCCAGAGCGCGGAGGGCGTTTCGGTGTTGCCCATCCAGTAGGCCTCCGAGTCGGTGCGCGCAAAGAGGGCGACATCGCCGTTTTGCATCTCGAAGCGGTGTGTCTGCCAGCCGCCGCCGATCTTGAACCACGGCGAGACTTCCTGTGCGCCGATATTCGACTGGAGCGGCTGGAGAATATCGTGTTGTACTCGCCCGTCGCTCCACGACTGGGGCGAGTAGCGAAAGCGAAGCGGCCGTGCCACGCTCGGTATTAGGCCGCGGGGGTGCATATATCGTTCGTTGTCACCTGTCGAACGAATCGTCCGATTCGTCGCCCGATTCGTGTAATCGTTACAGGAAACGGGATTCGTTTTACGCGATCAGCAGATGTGATGGACCGTTACATTAATAGTCGCGACGCCCCTACCGTGTCTATACTTACCATGTCAATGGGTGCCTATGACGAGGACGAGCACGAGCGCCGCGAACAACAAGCATCGAAGGTCGACACCGATTTCGACGACGAGCGGACGATCTACCGCGGCGAGGTCGAGTACGACTCCGGCGATTCCACCGAGGAACTCCTCGACCGGTTCGAACAGATGAAATCGGACTAGCGCCGACCGGCGGTGCGTTTCTCCTCTTTTGGCAGGGGTTTCCGCGGGTCCAGAGTGCAGTCCGTCCGTTCGAACCCCCTCGACTCGTCCGCTCTCGTTCGCACGCCATCGAATTCGTACGACTTCGAACGCACTCGCGCCGAACCGGTCACTCGAGGGCGTCCCAACCCGGCGTTTCGGGTGCGCCGCGGGCCGTTTCGACGGCGTCGGCGACGGCCGGTGACGGAACAGTCTCGCCGGCCGCCCGGTAGCGCCGGTTCCAGTCGCGGATCGCTGGCCCGACCCAAGACCTCTCTTCCGAAGCGGTCGATTCGTCGTCTCCGCCCTCATCCTCGAGCACCCGCGCTTTCGCCCGCTCGTAGTGGTGGTCGGAGGTCGCCAGCGTTCCGGGGCTCGAGGCGGCGGCGACCGCGATCACCTCGGCTCGATCCGCCTGCGTGAGGTCGCCGCTCGCGGCTCGCTCGACGATGCCCTCGAGATCGGCCGGCCGCGGATGGCAGAACAGTTTCGCGCCGATCGCCTGCGAGCCGAGCAGCAGTCCGTCCGGGTCGTCGTGATCGGCCCCGCACAGCCGGTCGCCGCCGAACGCCGCCTCGACGCGCTCGCACTCGGTCGCCTGCTCGAGCGCGAGGTTGCGTTCGGGGTAGGCCCCGCACTCGTCGGGATAGCGGTCGCTCCCGTGAATCCGACACTGCAGCGTCGCCGGATCGAGAAAGACGCAGATCGGGAGCCACGTCGGCTCCTCGCGACCGAACGGGGCTACCGGCTTCGGCGGTTTTCGGAGGCCCACGAAGAAGACCGGCCGGCCCGCGACGGCGGCGACGGTGTGGCCGTCGATGTCGACGCCCTCGTCGTCGGCCCCGTTCCCTCGCGGCGCGCCGCTCGCGGGTCCTTCCTCCTCGTTCGCTCCGTCGGAGCGCTCGCCGCGGGCGTCGCGGGCGTACCAGAACCGCGGCGTCAGCGCGTCGGCCATCCCCGCGTCGAGGAACGCCCGTACCTCGTCGCGGGTCAGCGGGACGAAGTTCGCGTCATCGTCGAGCGGCTTCCGGGACGATCCCTGCTCGTCGCCGCCCTCGGTGAACGGGTCGCGCGACCGCTGGCGTCGGTGGTCGGCTTCGCCGTCGCCTCCGCTTTCGGCGTCGGCGTCTCGAGCCGCGGCCGTCGCTCCGTCCTCGCGTTCGAGCAGCGGTCGCCAGTCCATGCAACAGCCCGCACAGCCCTCGCAGTTCACCTCCATGTGCGGCGCTATGCCGCTGTGGCCTATAACCGCTGTGCGGGCTCCCGCCGTCCGGGACTCGAGAAGCACGACCGAGTCCGACGGGAGAACGACTTTGACCGTCGGGCACCCACGCCAACGTATGTCGAAGGACTCCTGTGACGGCTGCGGCCGAACGGTCACGGTGTCGGGCGGGATCGCCAACCTCTGGTCGTTCGGCACCGACGCCGGCACCGTCGGGACCGCGATGACGCTGGAACTCGAGGACGGATCGTCGCACCTGCTGTGCTATCCGTGTATCGAGGCGCTGCCGGACTACCCGACCGTCGAGGACATCGAGCGGTTAGAACGGGTCGACGAGGAGACCTCGCGACTCGGCGTGCTATAACGTCGATCCGGGCGACTCGGCGACGGTCGTCGGCACAAAAAATGTCGGGCGTCGGAGAGTGGAGGCGAGTGTGACGGTCACGGCGCACTGCGCCGTGTCGACGCGAGCACGATGGCTCGCAGCCGCGTCCACGGCATACCGTAACCGTGAGCGGAAGGGGTGGGATTTGAACGCCACGGGGCGAAATGCCGCCGCGGAACCAAGTGGCACCGCGGTGCTCTACCGCTGAGCGACCCTTCCGCACGTCGATCCGACGGCGGATTTCGTATTTGTAATCGGCCGGCTACCCCCTCGTCGATAGCCGCTCGTTTCCCGTAGGTGCGTGATACTCGACGGTAGCCGGCGGTTTCGACGCCGCTGCGGGTCCGTCCCTCCGGAACGCTGCAGCGGGCGCAACGGTCCGCAGCATTTAGGACGCGGCCGCCCCGTGAGACGAACGGTGAATCCCGAGCGGATCTTCGAGGAGTTTCCCGCGCCGAGTTACCGCGGGACCCAACAGCAGGCCCTCCGTGACATTCGCGACGCGTTCGCGGCCGGTAACGACGTCGTGCTCGTTCGCGCGCCGACGGGCAGCGGCAAGTCCCTGCTCGCCCGCGCCGTCGCCGGCTGCGCCCGCCGCGCGGACGAGGGCGATCCCAGCGACGCCACCGGAGCGTACTACACGACCCCGCAGGTCTCCCAGCTAGACGACGTGGCGGCCGACGACTTACTGGCCGATCTCAACGTCATCCGCGGCAAGTCGAACTACACCTGCATCCTGCCGGAGGAACGCGACACGCCGGTCAATCAGGCCCCCTGCGTGCGAGAGCGGGGCTACGACTGTTCGGTCAAACACCGATGTCCGTACTTCTCGGACCGGGCGATCGCGTCGAACCGCGAAATCGCGGCGATGACGCTGGCCTACTTCATGCAGACCGCCGGGAGCGAAGTCTTCCGCAAACGCGACGTCGTCGTCGTCGACGAGGCCCACGGCCTCGCCGAGTGGGCCGAGATGTACGCGACCATCCAACTCGGCCCGCGGACCGTCCCGTTCTGGGACGACCTCCGCGTCCCCGAGATCGACGGAATCGAGCGTGCCGTCCGCTACGCCGAAAACCTCGCCGGTACCTGCGAGCGCCGCAAGGACGACCTGCTCGCACAGGACTCGCTGTCCCCCGGCGAAGTGCGCGAACGCGACCGCCTCCAGGAACTCATCGGCGAACTCGAGTGGTTCGTCTCCGATTACCGCGATCCTCAGAGCCCGACGACGTGGCTGGTCGACCAGTCCGAACTGCGGTCGGGGTCGCGCGATACCGATGATGAGGGCGACGAACCGCAGGGCGGCCCGCTGACGATCAAACCGATGAACCCCGAGAAGTACCTCCAGCACACCGTCTGGGACCGGGGCAACAAGTTCGCGCTCCTCTCGGCGACGATCCTCAACAAGGCCGCCTTCTGTCGCCAGGTCGGACTCGACCCCGACGATGTCGCGCTGGTCGACGTCGAACACACCTTCCCCGTCGAGAACCGGCCGCTGTACGACGTGACACAGGGGAAGATGACCTACGAGGAGCGCGACGAAACGACGCCGAAGATCGCCCGCACCATCGTCCGCCTGATGCAACACCACCCCGACGAGAAGGGGCTGGTCCACGCCCACTCCTACGACATTCAGGAGCGACTCACCGACCTCCTCTCGGATTTCGGGGTCGGTGACCGGATTCGGCTCCACGACCGCGACGGCCGCGACGCCGCCCTCGAGGAGTGGAAAGCGAGCGACGACCCCGACGTCTTCCTCTCGGTGAAGATGGAGGAAGCGCTGGATCTCAAGGGCGACCTCTGTCGCTGGCAGGTCCTCTGTAAGGCCCCGTTCCTCAACACCGGTGACTCGCGGGTGGCCCACCGACTCGAGGAAGGCCAGTGGGCGTGGTACTACCGCACGGCGCTCAGAACCGTCATTCAGGGCTGTGGCCGGGTCGTCCGCGCGCCCGACGACTACGGGGCGACGTACCTCGCGGACTCGAGTCTGGTGGACCTGTTCGATCGCGCGAAGACGGACATGCCGGACTGGTTCGAGGCGCAGGTCGACCGCATGGAGCGGCCGGACTTGCCGGCCTTCGAGCCGCGGTCAGCGCTCGACGGGACGGCGTCGGGAACCGGCGGCCGATCCCGTTCGGGCTCCGGAACTGGTACCACGAACCGGGGACGAGCCGACGGCGCCGACTCCGGCGGCCGCGATGGGGGGTCGTCGCGCTCGAGTCGATCCGGATCGGACCGCTCTTCCCGCTCGAGTCCGCTGGCGGACGTCTGGGACACGGACGAATAGCGGCGACCGGATAATCATTTTATTGATACTACGTCGGACTGCGTCGCGTCGGAGCCCGTGAGCCCGGCGGCCCGTTAGAAGATCGCCGTCGCGCCCCACGCGACCATCGAGGACACCATGAGGACCGCGAAGACGAGTGCGATGAGCTGATTCTTGTCCATAGACGACCGGATTCGCTCCGCGTGTATCAATCCCACGACCGCCGCCGCGAGCCGTCGGGCCGTTGGCGCCTCGCTACTCGAACCGAGCATCGACGACGACGTGTGCGACGCCCGCGCTGTGGCTCTTCACTCGGCGCTTCTCGAGTACCTCGAGTTCGCGCCCGGCGGCGGTTCCGGCGGCCTCGAGTCGCTCGAGCGGCCGGTCCCAGAGCCGCGGTTCGGGGGTCGCCTCGTGGTAGTGGACGACGCCGCCGGGGACGAGCGCCGCGAGGGCGTCGTCGAGGAAGTCGTGCGCTTCGTCGGTGCGCGCGCCGTGGTCCGGGCTTTCGTCCTCGTCGCTCGAGCCGTCCGAACTGCCGTAGTAGCCCATGACGACTCGATCGGCCTCGATCTCCCCGGCGAGATCGCGGCAGTCGGTCATGTAGGCGTCGACCCGGTCGCCGACGTCGTTGAGCACGGCGTTCTCGAGCAGGTAGCGGAAGGCGGTCGGGTTGATCTCGGTCGCGGTCACCCGCGCGCCGGCTCGGGCCATCGGGAGGGTGAAGTAGCCGATGCCGGCGAACATGTCGAAGACGTGTTCGTCGTCGCTTCCGATGTCGCCCATCCGAGCGCGCTCGGCCTGATTCCCCGGCGAGAACATCACCGTCGCGGGGTCGAGTCCGTACCGCGTTCCGTGCTCGGTGTGGATCGTCTCCGTATCCTGCTGGCCCGCGATCAGCCGGGTCCGGGGCTCGCGGTAGGTGCCCGCCGGCCCGTCGTTTGCGATCCCGTCGTCGGCCAGCACGCTGTCGGCCTCGCCGTGGAGTTCGAGCAGGGCCTCGCCCAGTTCGGCCTCGTCGGGACAGCCCTCGGGCACCGTCACGAGGATCACCGACCCGATCACCGCCCACGAGCCCGGGACCGACTCGAGGTCGGCCTCGCTCCAGCCCCGATCGGCAAGTAGGTCTTCCAGGTCCGGATTCCGCGGCTCGGGCTCGAGTTGCCGGACGACCTCGAGCACCCGCGTCTCGGTCGGCGGTTCCGTGACCGGCAGGGCGACGCTGTCGGGGTCGTCCTCACGATCACCTTCGGCTCGCGTTGCGGTGGCGTCCTCACGATCACCTTCGGCTCGCGTTGCGGTGGCGTCCTCACGATCACCTTCGGCTCGCGTTGCGGTGGCGTCCTCACGATCACCTTCGGCTCGCGTTGCGGTGGCGTCCTCACGATCACCTTCGGCTCGCGTTGCGGTGGCGTCCTCCCGGTCGCGTTCGCCTCGCGCCTCTCGGACGCGCCGCGTCTCGTCGTAGACCCCCTCGGCGCGAAGCGACTCGATGGCGGTCTCGGCCCGGTCTTTCGCGACGATCGCAGCCAGCGGGGCGTCGGCCTCCGCTCGCTCGAGGACCTCGTCGACCGCGGGCTCGAGGGCGTCGTCGGCCGACGGCTCCGGCGCGTCCTCGTCAGTCATCGCTCCCGTCGTCCTCGTCGGGTAGAATGTGCAGTCCGGCGCGGCTCTTCAGCACGGGCACGGTCTCAGCCTCGGGATCGAAGTAGTCCGGCCGCGAGACCGTTTTGGCCTGAAACGTCTCGGGGTCGAGTACCTGCACCGCGTTGTCGTCTTCAACGGTGACGACCGTCGCTTCGGCCGCGTCCTCGAGGTCGCCGAGCCTGCGCGCGTCGGGCGAATTCCCCTCTTCGTAACTCGCCTCGTAGCGCTCGCCGGTCGTCACGCGGACGCCCTTGAGGTTGCCGCGGGCGCTGCGGACGAGGACGGGGCCGCCGTCGTCGTCCGCGAGTTCGATGATCTCCCCGGGAGTGTAGGGCGGCAGGCGGACGGCGAAGGTGACCCGATAGACCTCGTTGCCGTCCTCGTCCTCCGTGACGAGGGTTTCGGCGTCGTTGACGGTGCCGCCGAACTCCTCGATCATCTTGTTCGAAATCTTCTTCCCGATCTTGTTGGTCGAGACCTTGACATTCAGCCCGTCGTCGACCTCGCCGACCTCGGTGACGAAGGCGTTGCGGTCGCCCGTGGCCTCCATGTCCGCCACGATCTGGTTCGCGATCTCTTTCGCTCGGTCCGTCTCCTCGGTCGTCGGGGTCCGATCCTCGGCGCGGATCTGGACGATGCTGGCGTAGTAGTCGCCGGCGATCCGTCCACAGCGGGTACAGGTCTGGCGGGCGATCTTGACGGGCACCGTCACCTGCTCCTCGACCGGCGTTCCGCGTACCACGCCCGTGAAGTAACAGTGCATCCGGATCGTGTTCTGGTCGACCTGCTCGGGGTCGATCTGCCACGCGACATCCTCGACGTCGACGTGGACGCCGAGCGCTTCGCTGACCTCCTCGATCGCGATGTCCGTGTAATCCTCCGCACCGACATCGACCCACCGGTTGCCGCGGTAGACCGCACCGCACCGGGAACAGACGCGAACGTCGATCCGGTCCGGGGCGTCCACGAAGTCGAAGTCCTCGAAGTAACACGCGTCACAGAGTTCGACCTCCGCACCGGGCCGCAACGGGTCGTTCGCGTCGCTCGCCGACCGCTCGGGAACTGGGTCCCCACACCGGGGACAGAACGCACGCGATTCACTCATTGGCCCCGTTTGGGGTCTCACGGAGTTAAGGAACCCGTTCTCCCGGCTCGAGGCGGCCGTCCGCGCGGGCACCGCGTAGCGCAATCGCAAGCCACATATCACGTTCGGGGAGTATCACGCCGCGTAATGCAGATGCAGGACGCGACTGTCGCCCGATCGATGGCTCGCTCGAGTCGAACGCCTCGTCGTGAGGGTGAGCGCTGATCGATGGCTGACCTCGTCGCGATCTTCGGCTCCGCGGTCGGCCCGATCGTCGCCATCGCGGCCGTCGGCTACGTGCTGGCCACGGTCAAGGAGATCGATCCGGAGCCGTTGAACACGGCCGTCGTCTACGTGCTGGCACCCGCGCTGGTGTTTCACAGCCTCGCCGTCACGGAGCTCGCGGCGTCGACGCTCTTGCGAGTGACGATCGGCATCGCCGCCTTCACCGCGGCGATGTGGGGGATCGCGGAAGCCGTCGGTCGCACCGTCGGCGAGCGAGAGCCGGCGTTGAGCGGGCTCGTCCTCGTCGCCATCTTCTGTAACTCGGGGAACCTCGGCATCCCCGTCTCCGACTTCGCGTTCGGCGAGGTCGGCCGCCAGACCGCGGTCCTGTTCCTCTCGGTTCAGTCCGTGCTGATGTACACCGTCGGCGTCTACGTCGCCTCCCGTAGCAGCGGGTCGGCCGGCCTCGAGGGCGTCCGTCGGGTGTTCTACATCCCGCTCGTCTACGCCGTTATCGCGGCGCTGCTCGCGCGGGCGCTGGGTCTGGTGCCGCCCGCGGACGCGGCGGCGATGGAGACGATCCAGCTCGTCGGCGACGCCTCGATCCCGCTCATGCTTTTGATTCTGGGCGTTCAGCTCGCGAGGGCCGATACCGCGTCCGCAGTCTCTCGAGCCTGGCCCGCGACGGCGCTCAAGATGGGCATCGCACCCGTCATCGGACTCGGCATCGCGCTCCTCATCGGCTTCGAGAATCCGACCGTCGCGCGCGTGTTCGTGCTCGAGACGGCGATGCCGGCCGCCGTGACGCCGCTGATTCTGGTCATCGAGTTCGCCGGCAGCGCCCGCACTGACGGGGTGCTCGTCTCCGAGTACGTCTCAACCTGCGTCTTCCTCACAACGCTGCTGGCGATTCCGGTGTTGACCGTGCTGATCGCGATCCTGCAGTCCGGGGTCGTCATCTGAGCACGTTGCGGATCCGTCCCAGATCAGAACGGAACGACCGGTCCACCGAGAGCTATTGATTCTCTCATTCGAAGACGTACTGTGTCATTCGTCGACGGCAGTACCTGTCATCCCGTTGTTATCCGTGCGATAGCCCGGTTTACCAGTAGTTGGTAAGACGGGCTCGTTATTCAGAGGTGACCACACGACTCGCGTTCGATATAGACAAGACGTTTATCAGAGTCGAGTGACAGATATCGTACGATGGGCAGACCGACGACGGCGTATGTCACCGCGACGATTGTCGCGGCTGTGATAGGGGTCGTTGGGGTGTGGCTCCCGTGGGTTCGAAAGCGCCCGGCCGGCTACAGAGATGGCCGACCGATCTATACCGCGGAATACGTGTCGGGCTTGGAAACCGGCCTTCGTGGTATCGACCCGTTCGTCATTGTGCTCGTCGTGGCCGTCGTCGGCGTCGCCGTACTAGCACGATACCGTACGTGGCGACCGGATATTGCACTCATCAGTGCCGGTTGTCTGTTACTCGTGGTATCCGGTAATACCCTTCGCAATTACTGGTCAGTTGAACGGTATGCGGTCGAACCGGGGCTATATCTCCTGCTTGCCAGCGGTCTCCTTTTCGTTCTCATCGGAGCAGGCGCACTGCTCAACCGGCGCGTTATACCCGGTACAGATGAGAGCCCTGACCCGCGAGTCGAGTAGTTCGAACACGTAGCTACCGGAAATCGAACGGCGAAAAATCGACGAAGCCGAAATCCGACTCGAGTCCGCTCCGATCAGTGACCGTCGTCGTGCGGGTTCAGCGTGGTCCCGTAGTTCTCGGCGTGGTCGGTGTACTCGATGAACCGCGGTGCGTCGGGGTCGAAGGGCCGCTCGAGGCTCTCGAAGGCCTTCTTCTTGTCCCACCCCTGCAGCTTGCCGACCGCGGACTTGTCCTCGAGATCGTGGTAGTCGAGCTTGGGCTCGGTCAGCTCCCACGCGTCCATCCCCTGCTCGGTGCGGACGATGACGCTCGAGTACTCGTCGGAACTACCGACGGAGCCGACGGTAATATCCGAACAGAAACCGGTGAAGTCGGCACACTCGTCACAGCCCTTGAGCGCGGCGTCGTGGAAGTTCTCGATGTCCTCCTCGACGATCATCTCGCCCTCGTGGCCGTAGACCATCATCTTGCCGTTGAGGACATCCATCTTGCCGATTTCCGACGGCGAGATGCCGCGTTGCTCCTCGAGTTGCTCGCCCATGAGGCTGTGGTAGTTGAAGTTCTTCGTACACATCAGCGCGATGGTGTAGTCCACAGCCCGAATACCCTCGTTCTGGGCCTGATAGTCCCACTCGAAGTCCTGCAGGGCGCGGATGCCCTCGATCTCACACGGCGTGCCGACGATCGCGATGCTGAGCTCGTCCCAGGACTTGTCGGGGAGCTTGTGCTCCCACTGGCCGAGGTCGAGGTTGCCCAGCGCCATCGTCTGGTTGTAGACGGTGCCGGCGTTTGCGATGAGTTCCTCGGTCGTCGTCGCGAGGTAGCTCTCGGCTTTCCACTCCTGTTCGTCGCTCTCGGTCGCGACGAGCGCGCCGTCGATCTCGCCCTCCTCGAGCAGCGTCGAGAGGATGCCGGTGACGACGCCGCCGTCCTGGGCCTGATCGGTCCAGTCGTCCTCGACCTTCGCGGAGAACTCCGTGATCGGGTCGCCCGCGCCCTTGACGTTGTCCTCGCCGCCGGTGATCTTCCACTGGCGCTCGTAGCGCAGGCCGCCGCGGGGACAGAAGTCCCAACACATCGAACAGCCCGTACACATCTTGACGAGTTCCGGCCTCCCGTCGTCGCCGATGCCGATCGAGTCCGACGGGCAGGCGGCGACACAGGTTCCACACTGGATACAGCGACCCTCGTCGATGACGGCCTCGTCCAGTTCCATGAACCAGGTCTTCTCGTCCGGCGTCTCGATGTCGTTCATCCGGGACCGGATCGAGTACTCCGGCGTCTCGAGTTCGACGCCGTCGGGTATCCCGACGCGTGCGTCGGGCGAGCCGTTGTCGACGTCCTGGCTGACGTTCTCGGCGGGCTCGGTGAACTCGAGGTCGCCGAGTTCGCCCATCTCGTCGACGTTCGCTGCACCGGCGCCGTCCGTGGCGACGCGCTTGTCGCCGGTCGATTCGGCTGCGGGTTCAGCGGTCTTCTCACCGCAGGTACAGGTGTCGGGCGAGCAGCTGTCGCCCTCCGCGTTCGCGCCGCCGTCGGTCGCGATCGCGCCCTCTCGAGCGTGGTCCGTTCCCTCTCGGGAGCGAGACCCACCGCTGCCGGCTTCGGGGACCATGACCGCGTCGTCATCGTCGTCCGAGTCGGGAACGCGGGGGAGGCGACGCTCGTCCTCGCTCCCTCGCGGGTCGCTTCGCTCCCCGCTCGATTCGTCCGAGGCCTCCCGTCGGTCGGCCTCGCGGCTCGCGTGTCGCTCCGCTCCCGCTCGCTTACTCGAGGACTCACTGCGTTCGTCCTCGCTATTAGTCCCCATGGGCAACACCTCGTGCGACCGGTGCATCGGCGTCTTGCATGATCGTCCGCAGTTCGCCGTTGTCGACGCCGCGACACCACTCGTAGAACTTCTCGCCCTCGTCGCGGTCCGCCGAGTAGGCATCGAACAGTTGCTCGAGCGCCGGGATCACGGAATCGGCGGGGACGGCGTTCTCGACCCAATCGAGGAACTCGTTGTCGGCGCCGAGCGAGCCGCCGAGTCCGAAGTCCATGCCTTCGACGATGTTGTCGCCCTCGGCGTTGGTGGAGTTCTCGTCCTCGAGTTTGACGGTCTCGCCGCGGAAGCCGATGTCCGCGATCTGCGGTTGGGCACAGGAGGCCGAGCAGCCGGACATGTGCATCCGGATGGCCTCGATGTCGTCGGGCACGTCGATGCGGTCGTCGAGTTGGCGGGCCCAGCGTTTGGTGCGCTTTTTGGTCTCGATGATGGCGTAGTTACAGAACTCGTTGCCCGTACAGCCGACCGCGCCACGGGAGAACGGTCCCGGATCGGGGCTGTACTCCTGTGCGAACGGCTCGGCCAGCAGGTCGTCGACGTTCTCGTCGGGGATGTGGGTGATCAGGAAGTTCTGATCGGTCGCCAGACGCACGGAGGCGTCTTCGGTCCCGTACTTCTTTGCGGCGCGGGCGGCCGCGGCGAACTCGTCGCCGCCCATGCGGCCGGCGATCACGTTGAAACCGACGTAGTTGAGCCCGTCCTGTTTCTGCTCGTGGACGCCGACGTGGTCGCCCTGATAGCCGACGGTCAGGTTGTCGCCGCCGGTCGGCAGGTCGAGCGTACAGCGGTCGCGGATGGCTTCCTCGAACTTCTCGGGGCCCATCTGCTCGACGAGGTAGCGCATGCGGCAGACGCCGCGGTTGTTGCGGTCGCCGAGTTCCTTGAACGTCTGGGCGACGGCGCGGCAGAACTCGACGGCGTCTTCGGGTCGGATGAAGACGTCGAGTTCGGAGCCCATTCGCGGGCCGTCGGAGAGGCCGCCACCGACGCGGGCGTGGAAGCCGTAGAGGTACTCGCCGTCGATCTCTTTCTTCGCGGGGACGAGTCCGACGTCGTTGATCTGGGACTGCGCGCAGTCGTGGGCGCAGCCGGTGATCGTGATCTTGAACTTCCGCGGGAGGTTGGCGTACTCGCGGTTCTCGGTGAAGAAGTCCGAGACAGCCTCGATGACCGGCTGTGCGTTGAAACACTCGTGGTCGTCGAGTCCGGCCGCGGGGCAGCCCAGCACGTTCCGGGCCGAGTCACCGCAGCCCTGGACCGTCGTCAGGCCGACCTCGTCGTAGCGCTCCCACATCTCGGGTACGTCCTCGACGCGGATCCAGTGTTTCTGGATGTCCTGTCGGGTCGTGATGTCGAGGTAGGCGTCGCCCCAGAGTTCGTTCTGTTCCTCGCCGCCGTACTCCTCGGGGGCGACGGCGTAGTCCTCGGTGACTTCGCCGATCACTTCGGCCTGCTCCGGCGTGAGCTTCCCGCCGGGAACCTTCGTCCGGATCATGAAGTAGCCCTCCTGCTTCTGGGCGTACATGCCGGCCCACTTCAGGCGCTCCCACTCGCCGCCGCCGGCGCGCTCCTCGATCTCCTCGAAGGAAAGCTCCTCGTCGGCGTAGTCGTAGACATCGTCGATAACGTCGAGCGGGTGCTTGTTCTGTTTGTATTGTTCCGTCGTATTCACGCGAACCACCTCGTGGTTCGTGCGGAGCCAGAAGTACCTACGCTTTCGGCATCCTGCATGCTCTTTTGAAGGACCATTGTTTAGCGGCTAATACCACCCCACACCTATACACCCCCGTAACTCGGCGAATCATGACGTTGGTCGTTTCCACCAGAAAATATTACCGCATTATCCAACCACCGACGACGGTGCCGGCGAAAAACCGCCGGCAGTACGTCGAAACGCGCCCTCGAGAACGACTGTCGGTACCATACGTGTCGGGGATACCGGCAACTGTGACCGGTAACGGCGGAGCGCAGCGAGCGCACAAGCGCCGCTCTCGTCGGATGATTGACCGGTCTCGAGACCTGTGAGACGATATCGATCAGTCGAAACACGCGACGAGTTCGCCCCGCGTTCGCGGGTCGGGATCGAACGCCAGACCCTCGGCGACGCCGTTGTACCGCGCTCGGAGCACGACTCGTTCGTCGATATAGTAGGTGACGCGGACGCCCCACTCGTCGCGCGGAGCCACGTCAGCCGGCCGTGTCGCCATCGCCACGTTGTACTGGATCGCCACTAACACGGCGTCTCCCGTCGCGTCCGAGTCGATCGGGGCCGTTCGATACGCCGTTCGGTGAAGGTCGACGGTTCGCGCTGCGGACTGATATCGGTCGAGAAACGCGTTCCGTCGATACGCCCGTTCAAACGCCGTGACGTACCGGCTCGCACCGTACATTATCGACGAAGGTGTGTCGTCCGATGGATCACCGTCCGCATCGGTGCTCGTCTCCCACGGCGGTGACGGGTACTCCTGTGGCTCGAGCGCATCCTCGTCGGCCGGCGGCTCCGGGTCGGGGCGATCGACATCGCTGCACTCGTATCGGTCTGCGGGGACGATTCCGTCCTCGAGATTCGTCCCGGTCGCGCCGCTCGAGTCGTACTCGAACCCGCCCGTCCCAACCGCTGCGGTCGTCGCTATCGACGCGAGAAGCGTTCGCCGAGAGCGGGGGCGGTTCATACGCTAACTTCTCAAACGGATAATAAGTGTCTTCTGAAATCGCGGACCGTTGACGGGACGACGGGCGCTAGTCCTCCTCGGCCAGCAGGCGGTCGACCATCTCGTCGGGATCGAACCGCTCTAAGTCGTCGTACCCCTGCCCGACGCCGAGGAACAGGATCGGTTTCCCGGTGACGTGGGCGACCGAGATGGCCGCACCGCCGTTGGAGTCGGCGTCGGCCTTCGTCAGGATCGCGCCGTCGATCTCGGCGGCCTCGTTGAACTCGCGGGCGCGGTTGACCGCGTCCTGTCCGGCGACGGCCTCGTCGACGAACAGCGTCATGTCGGGGTCGACGACGCGGCCGATCTTCTCGAGTTGGTCCATCAGCCCCTCGTCGGTGTGGAGCCGCCCCGCCGTATCGCCGAGGACGACGTCGATGTCGTTGGCCTCGGCGTACTCGACGGCGTCGTACAGCACCGCCGCGGGATCGCCGCCCTGTTCGTGGCTAATACACTTCGTGTCCAGGGCGTCGGCGTGTTCTTGGATCTGCTCGTTGGCCCCGGCGCGGTAGGTGTCGCCGTTGGCCATCACCGTCGAGTAGCCCCGCTCCTCGAAGTAGCGGCTCATCTTGGCGATCGAGGTGGTCTTCCCGACGCCGTTGACGCCAGTGAAGATGATGGTGACGGGCTTGTCCTCGACGGCGATGCGCTCGTCGAAGTCGAACTGCCCGACGCTGATCACGTCGTAGATCGCGTTGTGCAGCGCCTCCTCAACGACCTCGCCGGTCGAGGTCGTAAACGTCCGCGTCTCGCCGACCAGTTCGTCGCGGATGTTGTCGAGGATCTCCTCGGCGACGCCCATCTCGACGTCGCTGGAAAGCAGCGCCATCTCGAGTTCGTGCAGCGGGCCCTCGAGGTCCTCCTCCTCGATGACGAACTTCCCCTTGACGAGGGATTTGGCCTTGGCACCGAAGCCGGTGCTGCCGTTGTCGGCCTCCTCGGCCGCGTCGTCAGCCGCTGTGTCGGGCGACGCCTCGTCATCGACTGCGACATCGTCGGGTTCTCCGTCGCCGGTCGCCGCATCGACTTCCTCCGTATCGGAAGCCGCCGCGCCGGCCGACGCGTCGTCCACGGTCGCCGTCTCGGCGGCCGCCTCGTCGACAGCGGGCGTCTCGTCCGGCTCTTCGTCGGGAGTCGTCTCGTCGGATTCCGGTTCGGCGTCGTCGGACGAGCCCGAAAAGAGGGAACGTGCTCGAGCACCGAGCCCGGTCCGACCGCCGTCATCGTCCTCGGCCTCGTCGACTTCCTCAGTCTCGTCGGCTTCGTCGGCCGATTCGTCGTCGGGAACCGTCGCGTCGGCTTCCTCCTCGTCGGAGACCTCCGCTGCCGACGGCTCCGGATCGTCGGACTCGAGGAAATCGGGTTCGGATTCGGCCGCCGGCTCCTGGCCGGCGGATTCGGCCGCGTCCGTGGTCGCGGAGTCGGTCGTCGCCCCCGTTTCCGATTCGGGTTCGGGTTCCGGCTCTAACTCCGCCTCCGGCTCGACGTCGGCCGACGCCGGGGCTGCCGATTCGGCGGTCTCGGCCGCCGCCGGTTCGGGGGTAGTATCGGTCGCTTCCGCGTCCGTCGAGGCCGCCGCTGTATCCGGATCGACCGCCTCGAGATCCTCGTCCTCGAGGTCGTCCTCGTCGACTTCCTCGACGTTCTCCTCGGCGGCTTCTTCCGCGTCTTCGCGGAAGCTACCGAGCTTGTCCTTCAGGTTGTCGAACATGGGTATCGATGGGAGTCCCTACGCCGCGTTATTCGTCGGGCTGACCCTGACCCTGGCCCATGCCCTGCATCTGCTGTTGCATGGCCTGCTGCTGGAGCTGCTGGGCCTGCTGCTCGAGTTCGCTGCTCTCGGTCTCGAGTTCGGCGATCTCTTCGTTGAGCTCGTCGATCTGGTCGTCGAGGTGCTCCTTCTTGTTCTCGAGGGCGTCGACGGCGTCGTCTTCCTCGAACTCCGCGGCGTAGTCGGCACCGAGATCGACGATGACCTCGTCGATGTCCTCGATCGTCGTTCGGAGGTACGCGCCGCCGCCGAGGGGCATCTGCACCGTCGAACCGGTCTCGAGCGAGCCGAGCGCCTCGATGGCCTCGTCGACTTCGGTCTTCTCCTGCTGGACGGCCTCGACGTTCGCCTGAAGGCCTTCGATCTGTTCTTCGATCTCCTGAAGCTCCTGGGACAGTTGCTGAAGTTGCTGCTGACTCATTGTTGGGTTACCTCCTCGAGTTCGATTTCGGTACGCTTGAGCCCGTGCTGGCTGCCGAGCTGGGTATAGGTGTGTTCGCGGGCGACGTTCTCGTTTTCGGCGTCGATCGACGTCTCGAACTCCGCGAAGCCGTCGCGGCTCTTGAACCGACCACTGACCGTAAATTGACTCATGTCTGTCCTTCCGGCAGGCAGTCGGAAGAATCTTCCCTTCCCATTCGGACGGCCACAGTTCCCGCAGGCCGTCGTGAGAACCGCCCCGGTCGCCGGTTTCCCGACGTGCGGAGGGTCAAGGATTTTACCGCGCCGAATCGAAGCCGCGGCCATGAGCGAACTCGAGCCCGGCGAGCTGTTGCCGAGCGATCGGATGCAGAATCAGGTCCTCGAGGGCGAGGTCACCCAGATCCACCGCGGCCACCGGTACGCCGAGGAGGGGGACACGTTCGCGATCGACGGGACGACCTTCGAAGTGACCGACGTGACCGAACGGACGCTCGGCGACCTGACTGACGAAGACGCACAGGCCGAAGGGATGGAGAATCTGGACGCGTACGAGCGCCTGCTCGAGCGGGCCCACGAAAATTTCGAGTGGGACGACGATAGCGAGGTCGTGTTACATCGGTTCGAACGGCAGTAAGAGCGCGGCGTCGATCCGGTCAGTCGTCGAACGCGAGGGGTGGTTTCCCCTCGTGGGACATCGAAACGGAGTGCCGAGTGTGCGGTGACGCTGTCGCCCGCGGCGAGCGGTACGCCGCGAGCAGGCCCCACATGACGCCGGTGGCCAACAGGCCGACCGCGGCGAGGGGCATTCCCATCGTGGCGAACGTCGCCGCGTAGACGGCCCCCAGCGCCATCTTGGGTCGGCTCGTCGCGACAGGGATCCGCGCGGCCGCGTCTCGGAGAGCGGGCACGAGAAAGACGACTGAGAGCAGACTACCGGCCATGAAAACCACGTCCTGCCAGAGCATACACCGTATACTCGATATCGAGTAAATATAGATACCGGTCAGCGGCCGGTTCAACGGGGTGATTTTCCCGATTCCGATCGATATTCCGGTCAGCCTCGCCGCTGGAGTCAAAGTGCAGACCGCGCCGAGAAACGGGCGGCGACGCCGAGAAACCGACGCGCTGGGGTCAGTCGAGATAGCCCAGCGCGTCTTCGATCCGGCCCAGTTCGGGCCCGGTCGTGTCCTCGCCGACCACGTAGCCGGCCTCGTTGGCGATCAGCCCGGAGCCGACCAGCGGCGCGCCGTAGTTGACCGTGCCGACGTCCGCTCGGACATCTAGCGCGTCTTCGAGGATATCGAGTTCCTCGTCGGTCGCTTTCGGGTGACAGAGCACGCCGGTGTTGGTCGCCACCGCGGCGGTGCCGACGGTTCGAACGCCAGCGAGGTCGCCGCGTTCGACGGGCACCTCGAGCGTGTCCTTGACGATCTGGGTCGCCTCGCGGGGCAGGTCCGGATGGACGTAGGCCCCGTAGTCGTTCGCGAGCACGACGTTGCCGGCGGCGTTGATGTTGCCCGGCAACTCGTCGACGGGCACGTCGACCGATTCCTCGAGGGCTTCGCGTTCGTACTCGAGGACGCGGGAACTGACGAGCAGCCCGTTCTCGTTACCCGTCGCTAGCGCGCCGACCGTCGAGGACCCACCGACGGTCGTCTGGATGGCGGGCACCTCGAGTTCGTCGGACAGGTCGGCGGCAACGTCGTCGTCGACGTCGTGGCGAACGAGTACGCACGAGTCGGTCGCACGGGCGAAGACGCCGACGTAGGCCGACCCGGCGAATGCGAGGCGCTGCAAGTTTAGTCTGCGACCTCGGCCTCGACGACGGCTTCACCCTCTTCGTCGAAGCGGGCTGCGCGGACGCGCAGCTTTCGCGGCGGATTGGAGCGCCCGTTCGACCAGACCGTCTCGTTGATCGAGGGGTCCAGACGGATGGCGTCCTCGTCGACCGCGAAGTGTTTCGCGAGGTGCTCGCGGACCAGTCGCATCGCGTAGTCGGCGGCCTCGTGGTTGGCTCCCTTCTTGACGTCTCGCAGGGGAACGGTAACGACGCGTTCCTCGAAATCACTTGCACTCATCGTTACTCGTCGGTGTCGTTACGCCGCCAGTTGCGTCGCTTCGGGTTCCGCTGGACTTCCATGTCCGTCTTCATCATAACCCAAGCCGGCACGCGGCTGTTCTGGTTCTCGAGTTTGGCAAGTCGCTTCTTCTTGCCCTTCGATTTCTTACCCATAGTAGCCCGACGTAGCCCGTGCTGGCTTAAAATCTTGTCCATCTTGCAGGGCAAGCGGGGCGAAACGGCGACAGATCGGTTCGAATCGCCGGCGAAATCGTGATCGGATCGCCCACGAGAGCGGTCTCAGGGCTCGAATCGCCGCTCGAGAAACCGGGTAACCCCCTCGCACGTGGCGTCGCTGAGTTCGGTCGTGTAGGTCCAGTTTTCGATACCGTCGGTGCCGTCGTGGCGAACGAACCGGCTCCGATCGCAGCAACCGGTGCCGTGAAAGCGGGTGCCGCCGCCGATTCGGTCCGGGCCGGCGTAGGCGGTCGCGATCGGCGATACTTCCAGCGTCTCCGCGTCGGTCCGAACGGCCGTCCCGAGTTCGTGATCGCAGTATGCGTCGCCGATCGACTCGACGATATCGTTCGGGAGAAACGTGTGAATCGTCTCATGGATCGCCATATTCTGTGTCACCGCCCGGGAGTCCCAGACCTCGGTCGCGCCGACGTTGGCGACCGTCTGCGCGTCGCCGCCCGCCCGCTCGTCACTGCTGTCGCCGTCGGCGGCCGCGCCGGTGACGGAGTTCGGCGACAGCGTTCCCCCGTAGCCGACCCGGTAATTCAGCGGCGACCAGCACAGGAGGACGTGGCAAGCCCGGCCGGTGAGCGCGTTGCGGTTCCGTAATCGCTTCCGAAACCGCTCGAGCAGCCCCCCGAGCGAGGGGAGCACGGCGTCGGTCGACAGCGGCGTCTCCGAAGGCGGAAACCGGATCGGGTCGCCGCGCTCGACGCTGATCTCGAGGGACTCGAGGCGTTCGCGCTCGCCGGCGTACGCGAGCACCTGCTCGAAGGCCGCGTCGATGGCCGAACGCGCGTCGCGGAGCGGGGTCGGCCAATCGCGACGCAGTTCGTCGAGTCCGTAGCGCAGTCGGGCCTGCAGCGGTACATCGCCGGGATAGACTCGGACGCGAACGGGTGCGTCGTCGCGGTCGGTCGCCGTCTTCGATGCGCCGACCGACGAGGCGAGCGCCGCGCCCCCGACCGCGGCGAGTGCCTCCCGCCGCGTAACCCGCCACCGACCGCCTGCGCGCTCGGTCGGTCGATCCTCGAGTCCGGTGCCCATGGTACCGGATTCGCTACGCCGAACGCCGTCTTGATACCCAGTTCTGTATTTCCTGACTATCGGCCGGAACGGCGGTCTAATGGTCAACTTCGGGAGACTATCGCCTCGCTAGAAACGGCCGAGAGTGAGGAGTACCGCGTCACTCGAGCGGGAACGATGCGACCGTCGAGTAGACCGGGCCCTCGTCGGTGAGCGTGCTCTCGGTCAGTCGGATCTCGTCGACTCGCGTCTCGCCGACCGTCGGTTCGCGCTCCCGGACGAGTTCTTGGACCAGTTCCTTCCCGCCGGCGTGTTCCATCCGCGCGAGCGTGACGTGAGGGGTGAAATCGTGGTCCTCGGCGTCGAATCCCATCGCAGTCGTCCGACCCTCGATGGCCTCATGGAGTCGCGTGAGTTCCTCGCCGCCGCGCTCGACGCCCAGCCAGACGACGCTGATGTAGTCGAGGTTCGGAAAGACGCCCAGCCCGCCGTAGCGGACGGGAAACGGGTCGATATCCGCGTCCTCGACGGCGGCGGCGAGTTCCCGCTCGAGGTCGGGCAGCCGATCCTCGTCCACGTCGCCGAGGAACTTCATCGTGATGTGGGCCTGCTCGGGGTCGGTGAAATCGAGTCCGCCGGCGTCGGCGAACTCGTCTTGCAGGTCGGTGACCGGTTCCGCGAGGTCGTCGGGCAGGTCGACGCTGACGAACAGTCGCATACGCGAGTGCTCGTGAGCGGCGTACTCAAGGGTAACGGGGTAGGGGAGCGGTTCGTCTCCAACGACGGCAGATCGGGGCTCGATTCGTGGTTAGGGGCACCCGTTATTTCCGTCGCGCGCTGAGAGGGGTCAATGACCGACGTTGTCGTCCTCGGCGGCGGGATCGGCGGCCTCTCCGCGGCCCACGAACTCGCCGAACGCGGATTCAACGTAACCGTCTTCGAGGCGAACGACCGCTTCGGCGGGAAGGCCCGATCGATGCCGATCGCGGACGAGCCGGACGCGTTACACGGCGAACACGGCTTCCGGTTCTTCCCGGCGTTCTACCGGCACGTTATCGACACGATGGAACGAATTCCGGACGGGACTGGGACCGTCGCGGACAACCTCGTCGAGACCGAGGCGACGCTGATCGCGAGTTCGACGGGGCCGAGCCGGATCGCCGAGACGCGCACGCCCGACACGGTGCGGGGCTGGCTCGAGGCGCTTCGCCCCGCGTTCGCCGAGGACCTGCCCCGAGAGGACGTTCGCTTCCTGCTCGAGCGACTCCTCTACCTGCTGACCGCCTGCGAGGACCGCCGCGAGGACGAACTCGACGACATCTCGTGGTGGGCGTTCATCGACGCCGAGCACCGCTCGCAGGCGTTCCGCGATCGGCTCGCCGACGCCACGCAGGCCCTCGTCGCGCTCCGACCGCAGGTCGGCAGCGCCCGCACGGTCGGCGCGATCTACCTGCAGTTGCTCTTCGGCCAACTCGATCCGACCTCGCCGACCGAGCTCGTCTTGAACGCGCCGACGTCGGAGGCGTGGATCGAGCCGTGGCTCGACTACCTCGAGCGCCTCGGCGTCGAGTTTCGGCCGAACACCCCCGCACGGGGGCTCGAGTTCGACGGCCGGCGGGTTACCGGGGCCGCGCTGGCCGACGGGCGGACGGCGACCGCGGACGACTACGTCCTCGCGGTGCCGGTCGAGGTCGCCCCCGAGTTCGTCACGCCGGAACTGGGCCGGGCCGCGCCCGAACTGGCCCGAATCGACCGGCTCGAGACGGCGTGGATGAACGGGATCCAGTTCTATCTCAGCGACGACATCGAACTGACCCGCGGCCATCAGGTCTACACCGACTCCCCGTGGGCGCTGACCTCGATCTCGCAGCGGCAGTTCTGGACGGGCTACGACCTCGAGAATCGCGGCCCCGACGCGGTCGAGGGCGTCCTCTCGGTGATCGCCTCGGACTGGGACACGCCGGGAATCCGCCACGAGAAGCCGGCTCGAGCGTGTACGCGCGAGGAAATCGCCGAGGAGATCTGGGCGCAACTGACGGTCCACCTGAACGGGCCCGACGACCGATTGACCGACGACATGCTTGTGGAGTGGTTTCTCGACCCGTCGATTGTCGAGAGCGTTGCGTCTCCGACGCAACGAGCGGACGGCGATCACGCGGAGCGAAGTCGAGGGAACTCGCCGAGTTCCCGACCATTGGAAGACGAAGTCTTCCAAGACTCCGCGGACCGTTCGAGCGGGCAGCGCCCGCGAGAAGAAGCCGTCGACGCTGCCGGCGTCGAAAACCGCTCGCCGCTGCTGATCAACACCGTGGGCTCGTTGCGCAACCGCCCGCCGGCCGATGTCGGCGTGCGGAATCTCGCGCTAGCGAGCGACTACGTGCGAACGAACTCGGATCTGGCTTCGATGGAGTCGGCCGCGGAGGCCGGCCGGCGCGCGGCGAACGCCGTCTTCGAGCGCCACGGGGTTCGGGACCGGGCGGCGATCTGGGACCTCGAGGAGCCCGCGGTGTTCGAGCCGCTCAAGCGGCAGGATCGGCTCCGATACCGACTCGGGCTTCCCCACCCGGCGGAAGTGACCCAGTCGTTGCGGGGCGTCACCAGACGACTCGGCGGACGGGTGTGAGTCGTCTCGGCCGCAATCCGAACGGCGACACAATGCGGTGCTACCCGGGTCGCAGGCCTTAACAGTCGTCACCGCCACATTCGGGTAATGACCGACCGAGACGACGACCGCGACCATCGCTTCTCCGAAGGAGAGGGGTTCGGCGATCCGTACGACGATTTCGATCTGGATCCGCCGGAGCTCGGCGTCGACCCGTCGAAGGTCGACCCCGTCGACTCCCGCGTCGTCACCGACACGCTCGACCAGCACAACATCGATCAGGACGCCGTCGACGCCAGCGAACTGCTCGATGTCGGCCTGAACTACATGCAGATCAACCGCTACGAGCAGGCCACCGACGCCTTCGATCGGACCGCCAGCTACGCCGAAGACGAGAAACTCGAGCAGGAGGCGTGGGTGAACAAGGGCGTCGCCCACGGCGAACTCGAGGAGTGGGACGAGGCCATCGGGGCCCACCGCGAGGCGCTGCGGATCGACGAGGAGAGCGAGCACGCCGCGACCGCTGAAACCAATCTCGCCTACGCCCTCTGGGAGTTCGGCGAGACGACCGAGGCCCTAGAGCACGCCGAACGCGCCATCGAGATCGACGAGCGCTTCGCCGCAGGCTGGTTCAACCGCGCGTTCTTCCTCTCGGAGCGGGGCCTCTCCGAGGAGGCGTTGAACTGCGTCGACAACGCGATCCGGCTGGGGCTGCGCAACGCCAAGGTCCTCGAGACGAAAGCCGAGATCCTCGAGGAGCTCGGCGAGTTCGATCAGGCCGAAGAGATCGCCGACGAGGCGAACGAGATGCGTGAGCAGGCCGAACAGGAGATGATGGACGACCGCGAGGAGATGTACGGCCAAGGGCAGGGCGGTGCGGGTGCCGGACGCGGCGGTGCGGGTGCCGGGCGCGGTGGCGCTGGACGCGGCGGTGCGGGTGCCGGAGCCGGACGCGACGGCCGCGGCATGGGCGGCCAGTCGCCGCCTCGAGGGGGTGACATCGGCTTGGACGACCTCGGTGTCGCCGACCTCGGCATCGGAACCGACGACGAGGACGAAAGCGAGCGGGAACGCGAGTAATCGGATGATCGTCAACGAACGCGAGACACAGGAAGGGCTGCTGGTCGCCGTCTGCGACGAGGACGTCCTCGGCGAGACCTTCGAGGAGGGCGAACTCTCCCTGACCGTCACCGAGGAGTTCTACGGCGGCGACGCGGTCGACGAGGACGCGGTGGTCGAGAGCCTCTCGCGGGCGGCCGTCGCCAACATCGTCGGCACCCGCGCCGTCGAACTCGCCGTCGAGGAGGGGTTCGTCGACGAGGCGAACGTCCTCGAGGTGGACCAGACGCTACACGCGCAGTTGCTGCGGATGTCCTAAGCGGTCGACCACACCGCGAGCGCCGCGATCGATTTTCTGCGCTCGGCTCGAGCGACCTACAGGTCCGTTCGCTGGAACCGGTAGTAGCCGATGGCGACGGGCACGACGAGCCAGCACAGCAGGACGACGACCCCGAACCAGTCCTGGAGGTAAAACGGCGCGTCGCCCGGATAGCGCTCGGCCGGGGTCATCCCGTAGGCCTCGATCGACTGCAGGCCGTACTGGAACTGGAAGGGGAAGATCGAGCCCTCGACGATGGCGCTGGCGAGATTGGTATACGCGAAGATCGGATTGAACTGCTCGAGGAGTAGATACCACGTCTCGGGCTCGACCGGCACGGACCCGTCGTAGATCAGGTAGTACGGCCCGGCGGTAAGCAATTCCCACAGCGCGATGAGCACCATGTAGAGTCCGACGACGATGGCCATCGACTTGCCCCGCGTGGCGACGCCGGCGGAGACGCCGACGGCCAGCCCGACGAAGGTCGTTCCGAAGAGCAGCGACACCGCGGCGAAGCCGAGCCAGTCGAGGAACGGGACCGAGCCGAAGAAAACGGCCCCGAGGACGAGCGAGACGAGGAAGGCGAGGCCGACGGCGAGCCCGACGACGGCCGTGCGGCCGAGCAGTTTGCCGAAGACGATGTCGGTCCGGTTCGGCGGGAGCCCCAACAGGAGCTTGATGCTCCCCGAGCGCCGTTCCCCGACGACGGCCATGTAGCCGGCGATCAGCGCCGCGACCGGGAGGATCACCTGCAGCGGTGTTCCGAGGAAACTCAGCACTTCGGCCGCGGTCACGTCGTCGACCGTGTACCAGATCGCGACGTAGCCGACGACGACGAGGCCGACGAGCAGGCCGATCAGCCCCCAGAGGAGCTTCGACCGGCCGGCGTCGTCGAACTCCTTGCGGGCGACAGTAGTGATATGCGAGGTCATCGCGCCGCCTCCGTCTCGGCGGTCAGAGCGCTCCCATCGGCTGTTTCCGTCTCATCCACGTCGCCGTCGGTCAACGCGGTAAACAGCGACTCGAGGGAGACCTCCTCGATCCGCAGGTCGTCGATCGTCGCCCCCGCGCCTGCGAGCGCGGTCACGACCTCGGCTTTCGCCGCCGGATCGGTGATCGTACACTCGAGGGTGCGCCCGGACGCGGTGACCTCGGTGACGCCCGGCACCGAGCCGGCGATCTCCCGTGCCTCGGCCGTCCCGTCCGCGAGCGCGAGGGTCATCGTCGCGCCGCCGCCGATCTCCTCGCGGAGGCCTTCGATCGTGTCGACGGCGACGAGTCGCCCCTCGTTCAACACGCCGACGCGGTCACAGACCGCCTCGACGTGCTCCAAGATGTGACTCGAGAAGAAGACGGTCGTGCCGCGTTCGGCCTCGCTGTGGACGAGGTCCTGCATCTCGCGGATGCCGTGGGGGTCGAGCCCGGTCGAGGGCTCGTCCATGATGAGCAGGTCGGGGTCGCCGACCAGCGCCATGCCGGTCGCGAGCCGCTGGCGCATCCCCTTGGAGTAGTCGCCGGCCGGGCGGTCGGCGTCGTCGGCCGAGAGCCCGACCCGGCGCAGGATCGACTCCGGATCGTCGCCGGCGGCTTTCGTCTTGATTGCGAACTCGATATGCCGACGACCGGACAGCCGCGGGTAGATGTCGAACCCCTCTGGAAGCACGCCGACTCGCGGGCTGATCGCGTCCGGTTCCGCCTGTGTATCGTAGCCGAGTACCGTCGCCGACCCCGCCGTCGGACGGGTAAAATCCAGCAGCATGTTGATCGTGGTCGACTTCCCCGCGCCGTTCGGGCCGAGAAAGCCGAACACCTCGCCGTCGGCGACGGTCAGATCGAGGTCGTCGACGGCCGTGAGATCGCCATACTCCTTCGTTAACCCGGATATCTCGATTGCGGACATCTCGAGAACTGCTTCACCGGCCCGCTGTATAATCCACGGGCCAAGATTTCACCACCGGAAAATGTGGGACGGTTCATACTTTTCAGCAGACGAACGACGCGATGACCGACGATGAGGACCGAGAAGTGCCGCCCTGCTCGAGGACGAGTATGCGCGTCGCACCCTCATCGCCGCCAGCGAGGGACCGCTGTCCGTCGACCGACTCACCGAGCGCTGTGACGCCTCGCCGCCGTTCTACCGGCGGATCGAACGGCTCGCAGACCGGGGGCTCCCCGACGAGTATCAGGGTCACGTCTCGATGACGCGAGACCGCTCGCGTCTCACTTGTGGCGGCCATCACTTATTTGACCATCAATTCGGTGGATACCAAAATTGTTTGGAGATACTGGTTTCCCTGACACACTCCAATGAACAGTTGCGGCAGGGCACCCACCAGGGTACCCCCACCACTCCCCCCTGCCGTTCACCTCCCGAAACCCCGTCCCCATCCTCCCCTCCCCACCTCCCCCCCTTTCCGTTCTCACGCTCGAGCAGCCGTCGCTATTCGACTCGCCGCTCGCGGACCGGGATCGCCGCAACTCGGCAAGACAGTCCGGTTCGACGCGGTTCCGGAAAAATCGGCCACGTCTGGACCGAAGGAGTGTTTTGTGTGCGGTCCCTGGTAGCCACCAATGAGTCACCAGGACCTCGAGGCGCTCGACGTCGGAGCGATCCGAGAGGAGTTTCCGATCCTCCAGCGGGAGTTCGACGGCGAGCAACTCGTCTATCTCGACAACGCGGCGACGACGCAGACGCCCGATCCGGTTATCGACGCGATGAGCGACTACTACCGCGAGTCGAACGCCAACGTCCATCGGGGGATCCACCACCTGAGCCAGGAGGCCTCGATCGCCTACGAGGACGCCCACGACCGCGTCGCCGAGTTCATCGGCGCGAGCGGCGGCCGCGAGGAGGTCATCTTCACCAAGAACACGACCGAAGCGGAGAATCTGGTCGCTTACTCGTGGGGCCTGAACGAACTCGGCCCCGGCGACGAGGTCGTCCTCACGGAGATGGAACACCACGCCTCGCTGGTCACGTGGCAACAGATCGGCAAGCGAACCGGCGCCGACGTGAAGTACATCCGGGTCGACGAGGACGGCCGCCTCGACATGGACCACGCCCGCGAGCTCATCACGGACGACACGGCGATGCTCTCGGCGGTCCACGTCTCCAACACGCTCGGCACCGTCAACCCCGTCTCCGAACTGGTCGATATCGCCCACGACTGCGACGCGCTGGCCTTCATCGACGGCGCGCAGGCCGTCCCCAACCGGCCCGTCGACGTCGAGGCAATCGACGCCGACTTCTACGCGTTCTCCGGGCACAAGATGGCCGGCCCAACCGGCATCGGTGCCCTCTACGGCAAGAAGGCCCTCCTCGAGGAGATGCAGCCCTATCTCTACGGCGGCGGCATGATCCGCAAGGTCACCTTCGAGGACTCGACGTGGGACGACCTCCCGTGGAAGTTCGAGCCCGGGACGCCCCAGATCGCCGAGGCCGTCGGCCTCGTCGCCGCCATCGACTGGCTCGAGGAGATCGGCATGGACCGAGTGCAGGCCCACGAGGAGGAGATCGCCCGCTACGCCTACGAGCGGCTGACCGCGGAACCGGACGTCGAGGTCTACGGCCCCGAACCGGGGCCGGAACGCGGCGGCCTCGTCGGCTTCAACCTCGAGAGCGTCCACGCCCACGACCTCGCCTCGATCATGAACGACCATGCGGTCGCGATCCGCGCCGGCGACCACTGTACCCAGCCGCTGCACGACAAGCTCGGGGTCGCAGCCTCCGCTCGAGCATCCTTCTACGTCTACAACACGAAAGAAGAGGTCGACAAACTGGTCGACGCCATCGACGACGCACGGCAGCTCTTTAGCTGACGTGCGAGGGACGTCTTGCCGAGCGCAACGAGGCAAGGCTCGAAGCGGCTTCGCCGCTTCGTAGACGCACGGCAGTTGTTCGCGTAAACGAACGGTAGCGATTCCCTCTCGGAAAACACGCTTACTCGTAACTTCGAGAAAACGGACTGTTCACTGGGGCTTACCTCGATGTTTTACCCGCGGATACGATAATTGGTTCAGATGACTACGGAAGACGAGCAGGTGAACGAGCCGATTGACATCCTCTTGGTCGAACCGAACCCCGGCGACAGTCGGCTCTTCGAAGAGAAGTTCACGGACGCGAAACTCCTGAACACCATCCACACCGTCTCCGACGGCGAGGCCGCGCTCGATTTTGTCCACCAGCGAAACGACCACGCGGACAAACCGCGCCCGGATATCATCCTCCTCGAGCCACAGCTCCCCGGCAAGAGCGGCATCGACGTCCTCTCGGAGCTGAAAAACGAGCCGGCGCTCGACGAGATTCCGGTCGTCGTGCTCACGAGTTCCGATGCCGGCGAGAAGGTCGTCCAATCTCACGGGCTCGAGGCGGACACCTACATTCAGAAGCCGGTCGAACCCGAGGACTTCGTCGAGTTCGTGCAGTCGATCGAGGACTTCTGGTTCGCGATCGTTCAGAAGCCGGCGTAGTTCCCTGTCCGACTCGTCTTCCGTACTCGCCCGGACGCCGCTCGGACGAACCGATTCCGCCTGCCGTTCGTTCCCGGCCGCCTGATCCGGCTGTCGAATCTCGACTCGCGTCTTCTCGGAAGAAACAACAAACCGGAAAAGAGTTTTTAGCGTCGCGCTCCTACCGGCGTCCGCCGAGGTGAGAACGCATGTACGAGAACCGAATCGGCCATCCCGGACGCGATCCGCTCGAGGCCCTGGTCGACGTTCTCACCGCGGCGAGCCGGTACGATCTCCTGTTGGGGATCGTTCCGCTCGCGTTCGCGGTTGCGCTGGTCGCCGCGACCGTGCTGGGCGTGTCGGAGGTGCAGGCGCTGTCGGTCGCGGCGGGCGTCGGTGTCGCCGCCGTCATCGACGCCTGCTACCTGCATCCGCCCGTCGACCGAGGGTCAGCGTAGCGCCACCGACTCTCGACCGTTCGCGAACGCTCGACGGTCCGCGACCCCGACTGCCACACTCGATGAATCCGCGTTCAGCGACTCGGTGACCGGACCGTCGGCCTTCCGGAAATCGCGGGCGGACACCGAAGCCGCGGAACGGTGACGTGACCGCCCGTGTCGCCCCCCGGAACCCTTTTACAACTCACTCACTTATCCGTATCCAACGATGGGACTGGGCTCCGATATGTACCGACAGCAGATCCTCGACCACTACAAGAACCCCCGTAACTACGGGGAACTCGAGGATCCCACCTTCACCCACATCGGCGAGAACCCGATGTGCGGCGACGAGATTCGCATGGACATCGTCCTCGACGACGACGAGGAGACGATCGAACGGGTCGCGTTCAAGGGCGACGGCTGTGCGATCAGTCAAGCCTCCGCTAGCATGCTCTCGGGCAAGCTCGCCGGCAAGACCCTCGACGAACTCCACGAGATGGATCGCGACGACGTGATCGACATGCTCGGCGTCGATATCTCGCCGATGCGGGTCAAGTGTGCCGTTCTGGCCGAGAAGGTAGCACAGGACGGCGCGGAGATCTATCAGGGCGAACTCGACGTGGAGAAGACGACGACCGAGGACGACTGACGCCGCTTCGTCTCCGACGGAAACCAAAATCGAGAGCCGCGTTCTCTTTTCCCGATCGTCGCCGTCGATCTCGGAACGTGTCGCTGGTGCCGTTACCGCTCAGGTCCGACCTCGTACAGCGGGTTCGGAACGGTGCCGTGCTCGACCGCGTGGGGCCGCTCGGGACGGTCGCCGTAACCGATGTCGACGATCCGGTTGCGGTTCAGCGTCAGCTTCGGGACCGTCGGCTCGAGTAGGTCGAACAGTTCGAACCGCTCCTCGAGGTCGGGGAACCGCGCGTGGTAGTCCTCGACGGCGTCCCGGACCTGCCTCCAGAAGCGGTCCTCCGCGTAGTCGTGGTGGCGGGCCAGCAGGTCAGCGAGGTATCGATAGACGCCGACGAACAGGCCGTAGACGATGAACAGGCGCAGTTCTTCAGGCGGCACGGACAGGAGTACGTCCTCGAGGTCCTCCGGCAGCCCCTGTAGTTCCTCGAGGGGTGCCTCGGCCACGTTGACGTCGTCGACGAAGTCCTTGACGGCGAGCCGCGACGGCCGGTCGTCCTCGAGGACGAGAATCGTGTTCTCGCCGTGGGGCGAGAAGGCGGTTCCGTACCGGTAGAGGTAGTGCAACAGCGGCGGGAGCATCGTGGCGAACAGTTCGTCGAGCCACTCGGAGAGCTCGAGGTCAGAGCGTTCGACCAGTTTCGAGATCACGGGTTCGCCGTCCTCGACGTGTAGCAGGGCGGAGAGGGTCATCGCCCGCTCGCCCTCGTCGATCAGGTCCGTGACGCTCTCGCGCCAGACACACCCCAGCAGTTCGTTGTACTGGTAGGCCGGGGCCTCGAGCGCGTCGAACGTCGGGTGATCGAAGTTCACGCCGGCGATTTCGCCGGGGAGGACGACCTCGCACTCGTCGCGCAGGAACGGGTCCGAGTCCCGCACGTCCTTGACATACTCCGTGACCAGCGGCGCGGCTTCGGTCCGCTCGCCGGGGAGCCCGCGCCAGACGAGCGTGTTGATGATCTGCATCGGGAGTTTGACGTTGTGCTTCGTCGGCTCGTCGGCGTTGACGAAGGTCCGGACCGACTGCATGGGCAGGTAGTCGTCCGGCCCCTCGCCCAGCGGGACGATGTCGTCCGTCGCGAGCTGTCTGCCGAACAGTGGGACGATGGCGTTCTCCCACTGCCAGTCGTGAACCGGCAGGAAGAGATACTCGTCGGGGTCGAGTCCCCGGTCCTCGAGTTCCGCGCGGAACCGCCCGTAGCGGCTCCCGAGTTCCGACTCGAGCAATGCCTCGCGGTCGAGCCCTTCGACGCTGACGAATTCGGCCGCCTCGCGCGAGACGGCACACCACGAGAGCCGGATCGGCTCGGCGCGCTCGGGCGCGTAGTCGCGGTAGTCGTCGTACCCCCAGCCGACCCGGCCCTTGTTGAACGTGAGCCACGGGTGGCCGGTCATCTCGCCCTCGATCTCGGGGTAGGACATGTCGAGGACGGATTTGTCGCTCCCGGCCGCGCTGCCGTTGCCGTCGCCGTCGTCATCGATGTGTGCGTCCGCGAGCAGCGTGTTCGTGTACTCGCGGACGAGGTGGCTGGCCGTGATCGAGTCCATGTCGATCGTCGGCTCGAGGTCGACGACGAACTCCAGCGGGTCGTCGGCCGGTTCGAACCCGTCGCCCGCGTCGCGTTCGATCGAGTCGACGCGAACGCTGAGGCTGTCCCAGAACCGCTCGACGGCCTCGAAGCGGTAGCGCGTTCCGTCGAGGTCGACCTCGTAGGTGGCCCACTTCGTCGAGTCGGCATCCGGGTCGTTCGAATCGTCCGCGACCCGTTCCGGCTCGAGGATGCCCTCGTAGGTGAACTCCCGAAGGATCTTGGCGAGCAGGTCCCGCCCGGCGTCGGCCCAGCGGTCCGCGGTCAGCACGTCGTCTAGCGTGTCGATGCCGTCGAGTCCGTACTCGATCTCGTCTCGGTCGATGTTGCGTGGTGTGTTCTGCATGAATTACTCCGTATCGAGCGGTCGCGGTCGCGCCCCGTCCGTGCGAACCGGCGCGTGGTCGGCGAACTGTTCGACGTCGAAATGCTGGAAGACGGTGTCACGGTCGATCGGATACACCTCGCGGCCGGCGAGCCGATCGATGATGACCGCGTTCCGGTAACAGCCCAGTCCGAGATCCGGCGTGCCGACGCCGTGGGTGTGCATCTCGGCGTTCTGGACGAACACGCGACCGCCGGCGTCGTCCGCCCCGCCGAGGTCCCCCTCGAGGCGGTAGTCCTCGCTCACGCGGAACCGGCCCCGGTCGTCGAACGCGATACGGTCGGCGATCGGCTCGAGGAACGTCGGCGTCGGCCGCTGGTAGCCCGTCCCGAAGATCACGGCGTCGGTCTCGAGGGCGAACTGCTGTTCTTGTTGTCGTTGCTCGCACTCGAGCCAGTAGCTGCCCTCGATGCGCTCAAGGTCGCGGACCGCGGTCGTCGCGAGCATGCCGAAGTCGGGGTCGCGGTCGCCGATCGAGCGCTCGTAGAGTGTGTCGTAGATCCGCTCGCTGGTCTCGGGATCGATTCCCTTGTACAGCAGGTCCTGGTCGGCCAGCAGGTCGTCTTTCCGGGACTGGGGCAGATCGTAGAAGTACGCCGCGTACTCGGGCGTGAAGTGCTGGAGCCCGAGCTTCGAGTACTCCATCGGGAAGAAGCCGTCCGAGCGGGTGAGCCAGTCGAGTCGGAACCCGTTCGCGGACTGGCGCTCGAGCAGGTCGAGGACGACTTCGGCGGCGCTCTGCCCGGAGCCGACGACGGTGATCGAGTCGGCTTCGAGGACGTCGGCGCGGCGCTCGAGGTAGTCGGCGGTGTGGAACACCCGATCACCTCCCGGCACGTCGGCGTCAGCGTACTCGCGGGCGAACTCGGGCACGGCGGGCCGGGAGCCGACGCCCATCACGAGGTCGTCGGCGCGGTAGCGATAGCGTTGGCCCGTCTCGGGGGCGACAGCCTCGACGACAAACGTCCCGCCGTTGTCCGTTCCGTCGGTGTCCATCTCGTCGGACTCCTCACGCCCGCCGTCCGCGTCCGCCTCGACGTACTCGACGCGCGTCACCTCCCGTCCGAACTGCGTCGTCGGCACGGTCTCGGCCACCCAGCGCAGGTACTCGTCGTACTCCCGGCGCGGGAGCTGGAACGTCTCGTAGAAGTAGAACTCGTAGATCCGATCGCGCTCGCGGACGTAGTTGAGGAAGCTGTAGGGGTTCGTGGGATCGGCCATCGTCACCAGATCCGCGAGGAACGGCACCTCGAGCGTGACGCCCTCGATCAGCATCCCCTCGTGCCACGCGAACTCGGGGTCGCGCTCGAGGAATATCGCGTCGAGCTCGAGGGCCGGCTCCGCGCCGTCGAGCAGCGCCGCGAGGCCGAGGTTGAACGGGCCGAGGCCGACGCCGAGCACGCCGTAGCGCCCGCGGTCGATGACGGTGTCGGAGTCGTCACGGTCGACGGCGTCCCCGTCGTCTCGAGCGCCGTCGACGACGGTGATGGACTCGCCCCGCTCAGTCATCGCCGCTCACCTCGGCGCGGTCCGACGGTTCGCCGTCGACGGTCGGCGGCCAGATTTCGCGTTCGAACCGCTCGCGTGTACAGACGACGAGGTTCGCCGTCTTCTCCTCCTCCGAGAACTCGAACTGGCGCTGGGTCTCGCACCCGCATCGCTCGAAGACCGTCAGAACCGCGTCGTTGCGGGCGTCGGGTTCGGCGACGACTCGATCGGTCTCGGGATGACTGAACTGGAAGGCCACCATTGCGCGGAGGAGGGCCACCCCGTATCCCTCGCCGACGTACTCCGGCGGACCGAACAGGAGGTGAATCCCCTGATCGGTCGGCTCGGCGTCGTAGTACGCCGCCAGATCGTCCTCGGCGGCCCAGTAGCGCTCCCAGTAGCTCATCGGGACGTGATCTAGACAGCCGATATACAGCGTCTGGTGGTCGTCCGCGAGTTTCTCGCGGAGCGTTTCGCGGAACGCGGGTAACGGCTCATCGAGATCCCACGAGGGCTTGACGTGGTCAGAGCCGAGCCACGCGTGCAGCCGGCCGAGATCGCGCTCGAGCGAGACCGGTCGGAAGCCGATGTGCCGGTCGATCGTCTCGTCGTAGTACTCGAAATCGTACTCGGAGACGACCGTGGCGTGCGGGCCGCGGGACGGTTCTCGCGCCGTCATCGATCCACCTCCCCGGCGTCGCCGGTCGCGGTCGAACCGTGCGACCCCGCCGCTTCCGGCGTCTCTGCGTCGACGAGCGGATTCCGCACGTCGGCGTAGACCGACTGCTCGTCGAGCGAGGGCGCGTCGAGCTCGTCTAACCCCCGGAAGCGGGTCAGCAGGTTCGCCTTGCACGGCACCGTTTCGGACTCGAGCAGCGGGTCCAGGATCGACGTGCCGGGCCGGTCGAACTCCCGGAGCGACTCGAGTTCCGCCCGGAGGACGGCGAGCAGCCGATGCTCGTCGACCAGTCCCGCGGTTCCGAAGGCGTTGATCACGCCGAGCGCGTTGTTGAGGACGACGTAGTAGCGAATCCGCTCGTCGGCGACCGCGTCGGGACAGACGCTGCCGGCCCGCTCGCCGACGCCGGGCAGCAGGGACTCGAGCCGCTCGTAAGCGCTCTCGGGGAAGTAGTAACCCTGATTGTCCCGGTAGCGGAACTCGTCGGGGTAGCCCGCCTCGTCCAGCGTGAGCACGCTGTTTTGCTGGTGGGCCTCGAGGCCGATCCCCCGCTCGAGGTAGAGCCACAGCAGCGGCCGTACCGAGATCGAGAGGTAGCGCCGGAACCACTCCTCGCTCACCGCGGCGGCGTCGCGGCCCTCGCGATCGGCGATGGCGCGGACGACGCGGCCGAGCCGCGAGTCGCTGTCACCGATCCCGTCCTGACAGAGCGCGACGACCGGCGTCGCCCGCCGGGCGGCCTCGCCCCGGAATGGGTTCTCCCGGAGGACGACCTCGAAGCCCGATTCGTCGCCCTCGAGGCCCAACGCGTCCGGATCGATCGTCAGGTAGGCCGGGTCCCGGATCACGTCGAACCCGGGGTATCGCTCGCGCAGGTCGTCGCCGAGGTCGGTCGCCAGCAGGTCCGAGATCGCGACCCCGCGCTCGAGTTCCGGCCGCTTGTTCGTCCGCAGCGAGTTGGTGATCTCGACGGCGAGCGACCCCTTGACCATGAACGGCGAGTCGGGCGCGTACAGCGTTCGCACGGATGTCGTCGGATGGAACCCCCGGCCCAGTTCCCCCAGCGACTCGAGTTTCCCCGCGGCGACCAGTTCCCGTACTGCGTCGCGCTCGAACAGCCGCTCGGCCTGCCACGGATGCACCGGCAGGAGGACGTCGTCCTCGGCGAGGTATCCCTCGAGGACGGACTCGGCGACGGCCGGGTCCTCTCGCAGCGCCTCATGGACCCACTCGGCCGCGGAGTCCTCGCGGGCGGACTCGCTCTCGACGATTTCGGGATCCGCGCGAACGTAGTGCAGTTGGAACGAACCCTCGAGTTCGGGGGCGTAGCGTTCGGCGTCGCGCTCCATCCCGCGGCGGCTCTTCGGCGTCGGGTGCCGGAGGTGGCCGAAGACCAGCGACTGCTCGGCCTCGCGGAAGGTGAAGTCAGTGCCGTACAGGACGTCTTCGTCGCCCGCGCGGGCGTCGACGTACCGCTCGATGCGCCGGCAGGACCGCACGACTCGCTCGAGGAGGTCGTCGCGGCTCCCGTCCGCGCCGCGTTCGATCTCGAGTTCCTTCGTCGCGAGCGCCGCGAGCGTGGCGTAGTCGAGTTCGACCGGGTCGCCGCCGTCTTCGGCCCGGTAGGACGCGGGCAGATCGAACAAGTGGCGGCCGGTCGGGGAGCGGTACGCCACGGGAACGAAGCATTCGATCCCCTGATTCGGCAGCGGACACCGCAGGACGAGCCCGCTCGCCGGCTGGCGGTCGATCGGGGCGTCCGCGGCGGCGACGAACTCGTCGGCACCGGTCTCGTGGCAGTAGCAGTTCAGGAAGCTGTGCACCGTCGCCTCGCGGGCGACCCGCGCCGCGTCGACATCGCGCTCGTCGGTCGCCGTCGTCGGTGTGGGTGAGTGTGAGTGTGGGTGTGTCATGCGGAATCGATCACCTCGCGTTCAAGGGCCTCGCCGCGGTCGGTGATCGCCGCGAGGGCCTCGCGGAGGTCGGAAACGGTCGTCTTCGGGTTCAGAAGGGTGAACTTCAGCGCGGCGGTGCCGTCGATTTCGGTGCGGGCGAGGACGACCTCGCCGTCGGCCAACAGTTCGTCGCGGATCGCGCGGTTCACGCGGTCGACGCGGTCGACGGCGTCGCCGGTCGCGGTGGCGGACTCGCCGGTCGCGTCCCGCTCGCTCGCTCGAGTCAGTCGGTCCGAGCGGTACCGGAAGACCACCGCGCTCAGTTCGGGGTCACAGCACAGTTCCAGCGCCGGCTCGGCCCGGATGTCGGCGGCGACCGCGTCGGCCAGGTCGCAGACGTACTCGACGCAGTCGGCCACGCCGGACCGGCCCAGCGCGTTGAACGTCACGAACGGCTTCAGCGCGTCGAACCGGCGCGTCGTCTGCGTCGATTTCGAGACGAGGTTCGGCACCCCCGCCGCGTCGTCGCGCTCGGGGTTGAGGTAGGCCGCGTTGCGCTCGAGGAACCGATACTCGTCGCCGTCGCGCAACAGAAACGCGCCGCAGCTGATCGGCTGGTAGAACAGCTTGTGGAAGTCGACGGCGATCGAGTCGGCGCGGTCGATCCCCGCGAGCTTCGGCCGGAGGCGGTCGCTGATCGCACACGCGCCGCCGTAGGCGGCGTCGACGTGAAACCACAGGTCCCGATCGGCGGCTCGATCCGCGAGCGCGCGGAGCGGGTCGATACTGCCGAAGTCGGTCGTCCCGGCGGTGCCAATGAGCGCGAAGGGATGTCGACCCTCGGCCTCGAGTCGCTCGAGCGTTTCGTCGAGCGCCGCGAGATCGATGCGATGGTCGCCGTCGGTCGGCACCGCGACGACCGCGTCCTCGCCGAGCCCGAGGTGGTGGGCGGCCTGCTCGGCCGTGAAGTGCGCCGCGTCCGAACAGAGCACGCGGAGGTCGGACGCCTCGGGCGGCAGCCCGTCGGTCTGGACGGTCCGATCGAACGCCGTCTCGCAGTACCAGTCGCGGGCCAGCAGGAGTCCGAGGAAGTTCGATTCCGTGCCCCCGCCCGTGAAGACGCCGTCCGCGCCGGCCGGATACCCGAACAGCGCACAGCAGGCGTCGACGACGCGCTCCTCGAGGACCGACGCCGCGGGCGCCTGATCGAACGAGTCCATCGACTGGTTCGTCCCCGAGAGCAACAGTTCGGCGGCCAGCGCCGGGATCGCCGGCGGGCAGTGGAGGTGGGCGACGCAGCCGGGGTCGTGGACCCGAACCGAATCCCCGAGCACCTCGTCGGCGACCGTCTCGAGGACGCTCTCGAGGGAATCTCCCTCATCGGGGAACACCGCGAGGTCGTCGATGCGCTCGCGCAGCGTCTCGTGGTCGGTCCCCTCGTAGGGGTCCGTCGCAGTCGCGAACGACTCGACGAGGTGCTCGCGCGCCCGGTCGATCGCATCCTCGTAAGCGACGTTGCCCGCTTCGTCGCCGAGGAACGCGCTCGCGGCGTCCGGCGGCGTCGGTTCGTCGGAGGCCGGGCGGACCCGGCCTGCAAACTCGTTGCCCGTCATGCGGGTGCCTCCGCCCGGCGTTGCCCGCCCTCGACGGCCGCGCGAACGCTCTCGTGAACGATTTCGCCGACCTCGTCGATCCGCGACCCCGAGATCGTCAGCGGCGGGAGGAACCGAACGACGCTCCCGCGACGACCCCCCGTCTCGATCACGAGCCCGCGATCGAACGCTTCCGACTGGACGGCCGACGCGAGGTCGCCGTCCGCGGGGAAGTGGCCCAGCGAGTCCGGGTCCCCGGCGGGATCGACGATTTCCATCCCGAGCAACAATCCGCGCCCGCGAACGTCGCCGACCGCCTCGAACGTCGCGGCCGTCTCCTCGAGGTGAGCCCGGAGCCGGTCGCCCATCGCCGCCGCGTGGTCCGCGAGGTCGTGCTCGAGGACGTGTTCGATCGTCGCGGTTCCGGCGGCCATCCCGAGTTGGTTGCCCCGGAACGTCCCGGCGTGTGCACCGGGCTCCCAGATGTCGAGCGACTCGTCGTAGACGACGACCGACAGCGGGAGCCCGCCGCCGATCGCCTTCGAGAGCGTCACCACGTCCGGGACGATGTCGGCGTGCTCGAACCCGTATAACTCGCCGGTGCGCCCGAGCCCGGTCTGGATCTCGTCGACGATCAGTGGCACGTCCCGCTCGCGGGTCACCCGGCGCATCTCCCGGAGCCACTCGGCGGGTGCCGGAATCGCGCCGCCCTCGCCCTGCACGGGCTCGAGGATCATCCCCGCGGGGTCGACGATCCCGCCGTCGGGGTTCGACAGCGTGCGGTCGACGTATTCCGCGCTCGTCCGCCAGCAGTCCTCCCCGCCGAGCCCGAACGGACAGCGGTACTCGTAGGGGTAGGGCAGGTGGTGGACGTCCGGCATCAGCCCCGGAACCGGCTCCTTCGCCGCCGTATCGCCCATCAGGCTGAGCGCGCCGTTGGTCATCCCGTGGTAGCCGCCCTGAAACGCCAGCATCGACCGGTTCCCCGTCGCCGTCTTGACGAGTTTCAGCGCGGCCTCGACGGCGTCGGTCCCGGCCGGGCTACAGAACTGCACCCTCGCGGTCTCGGCGAACTCGTCGGGCAGACTCTCGAGCAGTCGGTCGACGAACCGCTCCTTGACCGGGGTCGTCAGATCGAGCGTGTGGACGGCCCGATCGCGCTCGAGCAGGTCCTCCATTCGCTCGACGACCGCGGGGTGGTTGTGGCCGAGCGCGAGCGTTCCCGCACCCGCCAGACAGTCGACGTACTCGTTCCCGTCGACGTCCTCGAGGATGGCCCCCTCGGCGCGGTCGATCGCGAGCGGCAGCGAGCGCGGATAGGTCCGCGCGTTCGACTCCCGCCGCGCCTGCTGTGCGAGGAGCCCCTCGGCCGACGAACCGTCGTCGGTCACGGCGACTCACCGCCGTCCGGCCGCCGATCACTGGTTCGGTCCAATGGTGATTGTCTCTGCGACATGCGGATTTTAGGCTAGCCTAAACAAATAAAAGCGTGTCGGATTTTAGGCTAACCTAAAACTTATGTCCGCGGCGCGGAGCGGGTCGAATTCCGCGTGTAGCGACGCGGTACGGCCGCCGCGATCGTGCTCGAAGGGGAACTCGATCATCGACGGATCGGGTACTGACGGATCGACATCACCGCCGGCACCGGGACGAACAGGCGTCGATGCGCGGAAAACGACCGTAATGGGGGCCGAAACGAACGACGTATGGACTGACAGAACTACCCATGTGACGGGGATTCGTTTAACCCGCCAGCATCGCGAGCGGCGTCGACGCAGGAGAGCTGTACTCGGATCAATAGCTACCGCTCGCGGGAGTTACACTCTCGAGCAGAACAAACGAAATCGGGAATCCGCCGAGCCCGGTCGCGCTCTATTCGGGCTTCAGGCCTTCGTCCTGAACCCGCATGATCGCCTCCCCGTCGGCGAGGTTCGGCGCGTCGACCAGTTTGACGATCCGCTTGTCGCCTTTGGACTTGCGCAGATACATCCGGAACGTGGACTTGTGGCCGAGGATGTTACCACCGATCGGCTGGGTCGGGTCGCCGAAGTAGGAGTCGGGGTTCGAGGCGACCTGATTGGTGACGATGACGGCGGCGTTGTAGAGGTTGCCGACCTTGTCTAAGTCGTGGAGGTGCTTGTTGAGCTTCTGCTGTCGGTCCGCGAGTTCGCCGCGGCCGACGTACTCAGCGCGGAAGTGGGCGGTCAGCGAGTCCACACAGAGCAGTCGAACGGGATACTCCGAATCCTCGTGTTCGCCCGCAAGTTCCTTCGCCTTCTCGGCGAGCAGCATCTGGTGGTTGGAGTTGAACGCCTTCGCGACGTGGATCTTCTCGAGGACATCCTCGACGAGCGCGTCGACTGCCTCCTCGTCGTCGGCCGAGCCCTCGATCTTGCGGTCCTCGAGGGTCGCGTCAATCGCGTCGTCGGGCAGGCCCCGGACCATGTCGTCGACCCGCTCGGGGCGGAAGGTGTCCTCGGTGTCCACGAAGATGGCGCTGCCGTGGAGCCCGCCGACCTCTTGTGGGAGCTGGACGTTAACGGCCATCTGGTGGGTGACCTGGGACTTGCCGGCACCGAACTCGCCGTAGACTTCGGTGATCGACTGGGTCTCGATCCCGCCGCCGAGCAGGTCGTCGATCTCGTCGATGTGCCAGCTCAGCTTGCCGATTTCGTTCCGTCGCTCGAGTACGGTCGAGCCGGTTTCGAAGCCGCCGATGTCGGCGGCACCGCGGGCGGCGCGAACGATGTCCGAAGCCGTGGACTCGCCGACATCGGCCGTGTTCGACAGTTCCGACGGGGCGGCGACGGCGAGGCTCTGATAGGAGTCGAAGCCTGCATCGTGGAGTTTGTCTGCGGTCGCCGGTCCGACGCCGGGGAGTTCCTCGAGATCTGATTCGGGCATACTCCCTGCTTGTGCCGGACCCTCCATAAACCCTCGTTAACAGGGAAGTGAAAGTGAAAGTGCCGGAAAGCGGTGGGGTGAACTGAGACGGCAGCAACGGATTTAGGAGGAAAGGCGCGTGTCGGCGGCACGAATCGGTGCCGCTCACTCAGTACGGCGGAGTGTGGCGACCTCGCGTCGGACCGCGAACCGCCGGCCGGTCAGGGGATCAGTGGAGTTGCTCGTCGGCGTCCCACTCGAGGCAGTAGAGGCGTTCGTCGTCGCTGCCGACGTAGAGCCGCTCCGGGGCGATCGCGGGCGTTCCCCTGATAGCGCCGTCGGCGGCGAAGTGCCAATAGGGGTCGGGATCGGTGACATCGATGCCGTAGAGCGACCCGCTCGCGTCGCCGACGCAGAGCACGTCGCCCGCGATGACGGGACAGGAACTGGCCGCTCCGTCGAGTTCGATTCCCTTGCGCGAGAACAGCCAGCCGCGCAGTTTGCGCCGGCCGACGGTCGTATCGGTGACGTGGAGATAGCCGTCCGCGGCTCCGATAAAGGTCGTCTCCGCGGCTGGGAGCACGGTCGCGGAGGTGGTAAAGCCGTCGCGGATCTCGTAGGTGAACCACGTCTGGCCCGTGGCGGCGTCCAGCGCGACCATCGTCCCCTCGTCGTCGCCGACGTAGACCCGGCCGTCGGCGATCGTCGGCCCGGCCGCGACCGTCCCGCCGACCGGTGCCGTCCAGACTTCCTCGCCGGCCTCCGCCTCGAGCGACACCACCGTTCCGTCCGCGGTCCCGACGAAGGCTCGCTCCGCCGTCGTCGCCCACCGCCGATCCGGCTCCTCCCCGCGCTCCGCCGCGAGCAGATCCGAATCCATCGACTCGAGCAACTCCTCGCCCGGCTCTCCCTCCAGCGCCGATCGCCGCTGTTCCCCCTCCCGTCCGTCGGCGATCGCGGGCGAGCCGACGACGGCCGACTCGGTCTCGTGGGTCCACAGTTCGGTTCCGGTCTCGGCCTCGAGCGCGGAGAGACCGGCCGCGTGGCCGGCGTAGAGCCGCCCCTCGGAGAGCGCGAGCGGGGACTCGAGCGCGCCCGGTAGCTCTACGTGCCACTGCGCCTCGCCAGTGCTGATATCGAGCGCGTGGACGGTGCCGTCCGCCGTCCCACAATACAGCCGATCGCGGTCGACGACCGGTGCCGCGTCGGTCGCGGCCTGCGTCTCGAACACCCACCGACGGCGACCGGTTCCCCGCTCGAGTGCGTAGCAGTTGCCCCCTGCTGTGCCGACGTAGACGGTGTCGCGGTCGAGTACCGGCGACCCGACCGGGCCGACGAGGTCGGCCGTCCACGCCGCCTCGATCCGAGCCGGTCCCTCGATGTCGCGCCGGAGCCCCGAGTTTCGCGAATCGCCCTTGTACTGATTCCACTCCGTCACTGGCCGGGAGTACCGACCGAACCGGCATAATGGATGTGGAACGGCGACCGTGCTGCCGGTCGGATGGGTGGCTGATCGGGCAGGAGACTCGAGACGAAGCCGTCAGGCGGCGTGTGCCGCCGAGTCGGCCGCCTCGACGCCGGAGAACTCGAAACGGACACCGCCGTCGGCGCTCTCGCCGACCGAGACGTCCCACCCGTGGGCGTCGGCGATGGTCCGGACGATATTGAGGCCGAACCCGGTTCCGTCGTCGTTCGTCGTATACCCCATCTCGAACACCGTCTGTCGCTCCTCAGGCGGGATTCCGGGGCCGTCGTCCTCGACGACGAACCCCGTGTCCGTTCGGCGGACAGTGACGGTCGCGCCCGGCCCCGCGTGTTCGATACTGTTTCGAAACAGGTTCTCGAGCAGTTGTCGAAGCCGTTTCCGGTCGCAGGATATCGTCCCGAGGTCGCCGTCGACGTGAAGCCGTGCTTCCGAGGACTCGATCGTCGACCACGCCCTGTCGACGGCGGTTTGGAGCGAGACGGGACGGGATTCGTCGACAGTCTTTCCCTGTCTCGAGAGTGTCAACAGATCCTGAATGAGATCTTCCATGCGGTCTAAGGCCGCCGCGACCCGGGACAGATTCTCGTCCACTCGATCGCCGTCCCCGTCACCGCCTCGCTGTTCGCGCGCGAGGTCGAGATGGCCCGTCGCGACGTTCAGCGGGTTCCGGAGGTCGTGGGAGACGACGCCGGCGAACGCGTCCAACCGCTCGTTCTGTCGGGCGAGTTCGCGCTCGTGGTCCGCCAGCCGTCGCCGGGCTTCGATCGATGCGACGGCGTGGCCGATCGTCTCGCCGAGTTCCGTCAGTACTTCCTGTTCGTATTCGTCGAACACGTTCCATCGGTCCGCGTAGATACTGAAGAAGCCGTAGACGGTCTCGTCGTGGACGATCGGGACGACTGCCAGCGACTGTACGCCGCGGCTCTCGAACAGGTCCCACCACGGTTCCATCGTCGGGTCCGCGAAGACGTCCGGGACGCACTGTATCTCTCCCGTCTCGATGGCGCGACCGCCGGCACCGCCACCGGTCGGACTGTCGTCGACGGTGACGGTAATCGACTCGACGTACTCGTCGTCCAAGCCGGCCCACGCCACGGGACGAACCCGCTCCATACCGTCCTCGTACCGTCCGATCCAGACGCCTTCGTAGGGTTCGGACTCGCTCAACCGGTTACAGACGGCCTGCTCGAGGTCGGCTCGGTCGGTCTTGTTCACCACTTCTTGGGTCGCGATTCGGATCGTATCGTTGATGCGGTTCAATCGCTCGATGGACTGCTGTCGTTCCAGCCCTCGTACGTCGTAGACGCCGACCAGCAGGCCGACGAGGGCACCGAACGTCGCGACGTTGAGCATCGGGACGAACGGGTTGACCAGCGAGAACCCGATCACGACGACCGTCCCGAGCAGCCACGCACCCAACGCCGAGACCGCCAGCACGCCGGCACCCGCCCACGCCAGCATCCGGCCGACGAACTGGTTCGAGACCAACCGATCTCGAGCGAGCAACGCGCCGACGACCGCCACGACAATCGAGAGGGCAATCGGGGCACCGTCGATGAGCACCTGCGCGGGCGTCGTCTCGAATCGAATGACGTTGACGAGGTGTAAAAGAGAGAGGAGGGCGCCGATCACGGTGATCAGCCGGCCGACGAACCGATTGGAAGTGACCCTCATCGAACTCCTCAGTAGTTAGTCGGACATGTGGCGCCGCGAGTATAGGCTCTCCGGCCTGCTGTCAAGCGAGCGTGAACGAACGCGCGACTCACCGCTCCCAGACTGGGAGCGGCGAATCTGTCCGAGTCCGGGACTGGTCGGAATTGAGAGGGCGGCAGGAAAAGGGAGCAACTGGTGTATGGCGCAGTTGTGATGATGTGGTTTTGATGTGGCTTCCTGCCGCGTACTTCCCCGTATGCGAGGTACCGCAATACCAGTGACTCCTACACGATTTGGGAGTCCGCCGACCGGACGCACGAAACCGAGAGACGGGACGCTATCGGAGCCACTGAACCGATTTCCCACTGATCGCACGGTCGTCCGGTGATCCGATGCGTAGTGAGTTTCCGTGGCTACGATAGTCGTGTCCGGTCCGAATACTCACTTCGAATCGCGAGCCGTCACTCCCACGGATGAGTCCCGCCCTCGCTGGGCCAGAGCGGGTACCAGTAGTCCTTCTCGCGCTCGATCTCGAGTTCGCCGTCTAACGCCGACTCGAGGGTGAATTCCGCGCTCGAGTCCCGCTCTCGACCGGATTTCGGGACGAAGGGGTAGAAGCGCCCGCGACGGAAGGAGTAGATCCAGTACGCTGACTCGCCCGCGCCAGTGGTTTCGCCACCGTCTCGGTTGCCCAACGCGCCGCCGCGCTTTTCGTACGCGAAAACGGCCGCCAACAACCGCGAGCCGTAGCCGTGCTCGATGAACGTGTCCGCCGCGAAGTGCATGCTCGTGATCAGGTCCTCCGGATCGTCGTCCGCGAGGACGACCCAGTGGTAACCGTGGTCGTCCACGGTGACCGAAAACTCCGTGCCCGTCTCCTCGCGACCGGCCTCGAGGATCGCTTCGACCTCGTCGACGGCCTCCCGGAAGTCGCTCGAGTCGACGCCGGAAAAACAGAGCGCGCCCACGTCGAGCGACTCGTAGCCGAGATCGGCCTCCATCGTGAGGTAGGCGGTGCTCATCCCGAAGAGGTCGTCCGGGTCGGCGTCGCGTCCGGCGTCGGTCTCGGCGCGCGACCCGAGGATGGCGCGGAGTCCGTCGAGTAGTCCCATATCTCGAGTAGCGACGGCCACCCCTTAGAAGGTCTGCATTTCGCGCTCGATCGACGCCGCGCTCGGGTGCGGCCCGCGATAGGCTATCTCGACTTGACGACGACCGTTGCGATCGTGCTCACGAGGACACCACTACTGAACGCGAGTGCGAACCCGATTACGAGCGGTGCCGCGGCTCCGTCCGCGGTGAAAATAACCCCCAGTAGGGCGAAGACCGCGAGGCCGGCGATGACCCAGTACCCCCGCTCGAGTGCGCGATTGAGGGGATCGATATCATCCGCAACGCCCGCGATGAGCCCCAGAACGGCACTGAGTACGAGAACGAGACTGGACATCGACTCCGGATCAGTGCTCGTCTCGAGTGCGGCCGCGATACCGACCCCGCCGAGTACGATTCCCGCGAGTAATTTTATAGCATTCGGAGGGACGTACTGACTATTGCTGTTCGCAGACATCTGGATGATGTCATCTACTACTTATTGGTATAAAATCACTTCGTTCGACGGAGTGGTTCTACTCCCGGACTGGCTGACCACTGACCCCTGAACCCGCCAGCTGTCGTCTACCGCCGATTCGAGGAGCAATCCACACTCGAGTGGCAAGAGCCGACCCTTAGACGGCCTGCATTTCGCGCTCGAGGCTCCGGAGCTGTTCGACGCGCTTCTCCGTCGGTGGGTGCGTCGAGAAGAGGCGACCGATGACGCCGGACTTGATCGGGATGATGAAGAAGGCGTTCATCTCGGCTTCCTCGCGCATGTCGTCTTTCGGGACCTTGTCCATCTCGCCCGAAATCTTCAGGAGTGCGGAGGCGAGCGCGGACGGATTGCCAGTGATCGCGGCCGCGCCGCGGTCGGCGGCGTACTCGCGGTACCGCGAGAGCGCCCGGATGAGCAGGTAGCTGATGATCCAGACGACCAGCGAGACGAGGATGGCGACGACGATGCCGCCGCCCCCGCCCTGCCGACCGCGGCCGTGGCCGCCGCCGAAGAACGCGCCCCAGCGGACCATCATGAACGCGATGGTCGAGAGGAACGAGGCGATGGTCATCACCATCATGTCGCGGTTTTTGACGTGGGCCAGTTCGTGGGCGAGGACGCCGTCGAGTTCGTCCTGCTCGAGCGTGTTCAGGATCCCGGTCGTCACGCAGACGGCCGCGTTGCGCTGGTTGCGCCCGGTCGCGAAGGCGTTCGGGACCTTCGAGTCGACGACTGCCACCTTCGGCTTCGGGAGGTCGGACTGCTGCGAGAGCCGTTCGATCGAGCCGTGCAGTTGCGGGTACTCGTCGGCCGAGACCGTCTTCGCGCCCATGCTCCGGAGGGTGAGCGTGTCGCTGAAGTAGTACTGCACGAGCGAGAACCCGCCGAAGAACAGCCCGAAGAGCAACAGTCCGCCGCCGACGTAGAGCGTGATCACGCCGGCGAAGACGATGTACAGCGCGAACAGCAGAAACATCGTCACGAACATTCGAAGTCGCAATCCCCAGTCCGCCTGCCAGTTCATATCCGCGCCTACGGGACGCGACGGAATAAGTATCACCAATGGCACAGCACGTAATCTGTCTGGTCACAGACATTCACGGCGACCGATGAGTGTACCCCTTCGTTTCGCATGGAGACCGTGTGACGGTGTCACGTCTGACGGTCGCGAAACGGCGTCCGTCTGACGAGCGTCTGACTGTTTCGAACCCCTTCTTCTGGTTCGCGTCGCGAAATCCGCTCGTCACGAAGCGGTCGGCGCGCAGTCGAGTACGAGTGTCCCCTTCGGAGTCGACTCGAGTCCGATCCCGTCTCGCCCACGCCACCGCTCGTTCTTTAAGTGCCTCTGGTCACAAGGTGGAGCTATGACGGGAAGACGTCGTTCTCGGATGCACTTCACGAATTTCGCAGTCACAACGCTTTCTCTCTCAGTCGGCATGTCCGCGCTCCCCGCGATCGTCCTTTAAGTGTTTCTGGTCACAAGGTGAAGATACGACGGACGAGCGCCCTTCTCGAGGCAGTTACGATCCACCAGCGACCAGTAGTGCGTTCGTTGCTATCCTCCAGTGCCGACTCTCGACGGGCCCTCGAGCCGGCTTCAGCGAACTTATCTTCCGCGCACGGGAACCGGCGACCATGGAGTCCGACACGCGGATTCGCGTCGCGACCGCGGCGGACGCGGCCGCCGTCCGAGACATCTACGCTCCGTTCTGCGAGTCGACGGCGGTCACGTTCGAGGAGGCACCGCCCGATGAGGCCGAACTGGCCGATCGGATCGATTCGACCCTCGAGGACCACCCGTGGCTGGTCTGCGAGATCGACGGCGAGGTCGTCGGCTACACCTACGCGGGACCGCTGCGCAAGCGCCGTGCCTACCAGTGGGTCGTCGAACTGTCGGTCTACGTCGCCGAGTCGGCTCGCCAGTCCGGGGTGGGTCGCGCGCTCTACGAATCACTGTTCGCCGTCCTCGAGCGGCAGGGGATTCGGGACGCCTACGCCGTGACGACGGTTCCGAACCCCGAAACGGAGCGCTTCCACGAGCGGATGGGGTTCGAACGACTGGTCGATTTCCCCCGGATCGGCTATACGCAAGCCGACTGGCAGGACGTGGCGTGGTGGCGACGACCCCTCGCCGAGAAGTCCGACGCGCCCGACCGGCCGCGCCCGTTTCCGGCGGTCCGCGAGGACGAGGACTGGGACTCGCTCGTGCGGACGGGCATCGAGTCCCTCGAGCGATCGTAGCGGGATTCTCTGGGCGAGCGATGCGTCCGACTCTCTCGACCGAAGCCGCTTAGTGTGACCACCGACTGGTATCGGGCGTGAATCCCTCGAACTGGCGGACCTACCTCGTGACGCAGGCGTCGCTGTCGGCCGACCGGTCGACGCCCGACACCGTCCGCGCGGCTATCGACGGCGGTATTGACGCCGTCCAACTGCGCGAGAAAGAGACGAGCGCCCGATCGCGGTACGAACTCGGCCGCGAGTTGCGCGAGCTCACGGCCGAGGCGGGCGTCGACCTGATCGTCAACGACCGCGTCGACATCGCGCGGGCGATCGACGCCGACGGGGTCCACGTCGGCCAGTCCGACCTGTCGGTCGCGGTCGCCCGCGATTTACTGGGGCCGGACGCGATCGTCGGCTGTTCGGCGTCGACGGTCGCGGACGCCCGGAATGCGGAAGCCGAGGGGGCGGACTACCTCGGCGTCGGCGCGGTCTACGGAACGTCCTCGAAGGACGTCGATCCGGACGAGGACGGGATCGGGCCGGAACGGATCGCCGACATCGCCGACGCGGTCTCGATCCCGATCGTCGGGATCGGCGGCATCACGGCCGACAACGCCACCCCGGTCGTCGATGCGGGTGCGGCGGGCGTGGCCGTCATTTCCGAGATCACGGCGGCCTCGGACCCGAAAGCCGCGACTGAATCGCTTGCTCGAGCCGCCGAAACGACGAAGGCGGTCGACGCCGGAGGCAACGGACGATGAGCGTTACAGACACGGCCGCCGCCGACCTCGCGGAGTCGGTCCGTGCGGTTCGGGAGACGGAGCCGCTCGTCCAGCACCTGACCAACACGGTGACGATCAACGACGTGGCGAACCTGACCCTGCACTGGGGCGGGCTCCCCGTGATGGCCGACTCCTTCGGGGACGCCGGCGAGATGGCCGAACTCGCGCGCGCGATCACGATCAACATCGGACAGGTCCCCGACGCCCGCGTCGAGGCCATGCACGAGGCCGCCCGGAAAGCGAACGAGCGGGGGATTCCGGTCGTCCTCGACCCCGTCGGCGTCGGCTCGACACCCTCGCGCGAGGCGGTCGCCGAGAGCCTCCTCTCGGAGATCGATTTCACCGTCATCAAGGGCAACTACGGCGAGATCAGCGCGCTCGCCGGTGTCGAGGCCGACGTGAAAGGCGTCGAATCCGTCGGCGACTACGAGGAGATCGAGAAGACGGCACAATCCCTCGCGGAATCGACCGGCGCGATCGTCGTCGCCTCGGGCGTCACGGACGTCGTCGCGGACGCCGACGGCGCGGTTCGAGTTGCCGCCGGCCACGAGATGCTCGGCGAGGTCGTCGGCACCGGCTGCATGCTCGGCGCGACCGTCGCGACCTTCTGTGGCGCGCTCGAGGACGACCGCGAAGCCGCCGTCCACGCCACGCTCGCGTTCGGCATCGCCGGTGAGCGTGCCGCCGAGATGGACCACGCGGGCCCGGGAAGCTACCGAACGAACTTCCGCGACGCGGTCGCCGGCGTCACCGGCGAGGTCGTTGCTGACCTCGAGCTCGAGGATCGGCTCGAAGAAATCCTCTGAAACGGGGGTCGAGTGGACCGTCTGTCCAGCCGGAACTTCCAGTTCCCGGGATCGTACTGAAACCGTTTTAATACCGCCGCGTGAACTGTCGACTATGGCTCGAGACGAACTCGAGAACGCGGCCGAGTCGATCGAGGAGGCGGCGACGGCCGCGTCCGACGACGAGGCACGGGACCGGCTCCAAAACCAAGCGGCGAAGTTCGAGGATTACGCCACGGCCGATAGCGGCCCGGACCACGGCCAACTCGCGCGCCACGAACACATCCTGAAAGACATCGCCGACGACGAGGGTGGCGACGCCGCGGCGTCGATCGACGACGCGCTCGAGGCGATCACGGCGTTCCGTTCGACGCTCGAAGGCGTTTGAGGGCGCGAGAAGGGTCGTTTTTTGCGGGTCGGGAGATCGCAGATACCGAGCGACGGTATCGGAACTCGAACTGCGACCCGCGACCCGCGACGCTGCGCTCCGAATCGAGTCTGCGCTGGAGTACATCCGATACCAGCGAGCGGCCCGCTTTCTACGCTCGCGGATGGAAACGCACTACTCTCGCGTTAGCAGACCGGCTTCGGGTTCGCGCCCATCCCCTCGAGCGTCTCGACGTACTCGTCGTAGGCGGCCTGAATCGCACCCGTCGCGGCCTCCCGTGCGCGCTCCCAGTCCTCGTCGCTCTCACAGACCGTCTCGAGGAGGGCCGTCGCGCGCTCGAGTTGGTCGTCCAGATCCTCGCCGAAGCCGCGGAACAGGCTCGCAGTCTGGGGATCGGCGTCGCCGACGAAATAGCCGACGACCTGCTCTTTCGAGCGCTGGCTCGCGAGGATGCGGCCGACGAGCGCGCCGGCGCGGGAGACGGTGTCTTCCTGCTCGCGGAGGAACTCGTGGAGCTGCGGGGTGTCGGTCGGTTCGTACTCGTCGTCGAGTTTCCCGTCGACGGTCTCGTAGTGGTCCTGCTCCTCGTCGGCCGTGGCCTCGAAGGCCTCGCGGGCCTCGTCTACGGCCTCGTCGTCGGCCCACTCGAGGAACGTCTGCCACGCGGCGTACTCGGCGTCGGCGGTCGCCTCGAGGACGGGTTCGGTGTCGATCTCGCCACTGGTGTCGGCGTACAGCGACTTCGAGGAGCCGAGTCGCGAGAGCGCGGTCTGGTTGTCTTCGCTGACGGTCTCGACGAACGTGTCCGAATCGCTCATACGGTAGGTTTCGGGCGGCCATGGGTTAGGTTTATCGTGACGGCTCCGCGGGTCCGGCCGTCGTCTCGGGCGTCGATATGGGCCGGTTACTGTTCGACCGTTGAACCCCAATGCCAGCATAACAATTACCGTACTCGGATTTTCCTCGATCGGAATGAAACGACGAGCGTATCTCGTGACGGCCGCCGCAGCGACGCTCGGTGGCTGTTCCGCCCTGAGCGATTCGGAAACATCGGACGACCCCGACGACGAGGACGAGACCGACTCCTCCGACTCCTCGGACACGATCGACGAGGAGCCCGGGTCGTTCGATCAGTTCGACGACCTCTCGATGTGGGAGGTGATGGAAGGCTCGCTCGAACTCGACGACGAGCGGGCATACGTCGGCGACCAGTCCGGCCGCATGACGGCCGACGAGTCCGAAGAGCGGGTCATGATCAAACGCCGGTTCGACTCGCTGCGGGATCTCTCCGACGAGTTCCCCGCGCTGGCGTTCGCGACCGAGGACGACGTCGATCCGGTCGTCCAACTCTCCGATACCGACGGGAATCGGCTGCTCCTCCAGTGCAACGTCGAGCCCGGACTCCCGTTCGCACACCACGACCTCGGCGTTATCGACACCGTCGGCGATCCCGACCTGAGCGCGATCAAGCACATCAAGATCTCCGTGTGGACGAGCGAGGACCAATCGGCCACGCTCTGGGTCGACGACCTCCAGTTCGTCTCCCGACCGGAGACGGGGAAGGTCCTCATCCAGTTCGACGGCGGCACCGAAACGGCCTACACGCAGGCCCGCTCGACGCTGTCGGAGTACGACTACCCAGCGACGGCCTTCGTCCCCACCGACCGCGTGGGCGCGAGCGGCTATCTCGATCAGGACCAGCTCGAGACCCTCCAGAGCGACGGCTGGACGATCGGCAGTCAGGCGACGACCGGCAGCGGGCTCGCCGGCGACAGCGAGTCCGCCCAGCGCGACCAGATCGAGGGCGCCGTCGAGTGGCTCGAGGACAACGGCTTCGAAGACGGGGCCGATTACTTCTCGTACCCACTCAACCGCTACGACGAGACGACCCTGAGCATCGTCGAGGAGACCCACGACGTCGGTTTCGTCGGCGGTTACGCCGGCCACGGCAGCCTGCTTAACCCGGCGCTCGCGCCACGGACGGTCAGCCCGTCCGCCGACGAGGCACAGCAACTCCTCGAGTGGACGGCCCAGTTCCGGACGATCACGACGCTCACCTACACCGATCTCTCCGGCGACTCGGCGGCGGCGTTCGAGGGGATGGTGTCGGCGCTCGACGACCTCGAGTCGGCCGGCGACCTCGAGGTCATCACGCCGGACGACCTCGCCTCGGACTACATCCAAGAGGAGTAGTCGGCCGACAGACGGTCTGGGTTGAGAACGCGGTCCGTTTCGGATTGACCGACCTCTATTTTATGCGAGTCCGTTGCCAGCAAACAGCGCAAGCGCTTCGGTTGGTATCTGTTAGTCGCCACAGTGGGCGAAGATGACTCTTTGCGGGCTCTCCGCTCGAGTGCAGCAGAAACGGGAATCGGTGCCGCTTCACTCCGCTCGCTCACGGCGTCCGCCGTTCACGCAAACCGAGGTCTCCCTGCGGTCGACCTCGCGTCAGTCGTCCGCTTCGCCCGTTCCGCGGTTCGCCTGACGGCTCACCGCTCCACTACGAGGCTTTGACTTCGCTACGCTCAGTCGTCAGCCTCGCCCTGCTCCACGGCTCACTTCGTTCGCCGTTCCGCCACGAAGCGAACTCCGTCGCTACGCTCAGTCGTCAGCCTCGCCCTGCTCCACGGCTCACTTCGTTCGCCGTTCCGCCACGAAGCGAACTCCGTCGCTACGCTCAGTCGTCAGCCTCGCCCTGCTCCACGGCTCACTTCGTTCGCCGTTCCGCCACGAAGCGAACTCCGTCGCTTCGCTCAGTCGTCCGCTTCGCCTGTTCCGCGGCTCGCCTGACGGCTCACCGCTCCACTACGAGGCTTTCGACCTCGCTTCGCTCAGTCGTCAGCCTCGCCCGTCTCGATCGGCGCGTTGACGAGATTACCCCACTCGGTCCAGGACCCGTCGTAGTTGACGGTGTCATCGTAGCCGAGCAGTTCGTGGAGCGCGAACCATGCGACGGACGAGCGCTCGCCGATGCGACAGTAGGCGACGGTCGTCTCGTCGCCGTCGATGCCTTCCTCGGCGTAGAGCTCCTCGAGCTCGTCGCGGTCCTTGAAGGTGCCGTCGTCGTTGGTCACGGCGGCCCACGAGATGTTCTGTGCGCCGGGGATGTGGCCGCCGCGCTGGGCGGTCTCCTGCAGGCCGGAGGGCGCGAGGATCTCGCCTTTGAACTCCTCGGGCGAGCGAACGTCGACCAGCGGCACGCCGCGGTCGATCGCGTTCTCGACGTCCTCTCGGTACGCGCGGATGCTCTCGCGCGGACCGGCGGCGTCGTACTCGGTCGCCGAGAAGTCGGGCTCCTCGTCCGTGGTCGGGTAGTCGTTCTCGAGCCAGTATTCACGGCCGCCGTCGAGCAGGTAGACCTCGTCGTGACCGTAGTACTTGAACTGCCAGTAGGTGTAGGCAGCGAACCAGTTGGAGTTGTCACCGTAGAGGACGACCGTGTCGTCCTCGCTGATACCGTGACTGCCGAGGAGGTCCTCGAAGTCCTCCTTGTCGAGGATGTCTCGCTGGGTCTGGTCCTGAAGCTGGGTTTCCCAGTTGAACCCGACCGCGCCGGGCGCGTGTTCGTCCTCGTAGGCTTCCGTGTCGACGTCGACCTCGACCAGTCGGAGGTCGGAATCGTCGTCCTGGAAGTCGTCGAGTCGGTCGGCGACCCAATCGGCCGTGACGAGTACGTCGTTGGCGTAGTCGTTTGCCATACCCGTGCCTTCGACGCCGACACACAAAGGGACTACTTAACCGGTCAATTCGGACACCGATCGACTCTGGCGGAAATACTTGCCGCATCCATCAAAGCCGATCACAATCACCGTTCGTACAGGGGCTGTATTCGTCGGATTCGCGCGGTATTCGATAATATAGGACGCTACACAGGTCAGATACCCCACCAAAAACAAGCAAGAGTTGCCACTGTCCCGGTACCCGAAACCGGGACGAAACCGGTGCGTACTCGAGTCTCCGTTCCGAACGACGGCCTAATGGACGACTCCGTCGTCGTTTCCCCCGACTGGCTCGCATCGCGTCTGGACGATCCGCAGGTCCGCGTCGTCGACGTCAGAGACGCGTGGGAGTTCGACGGGATCGGGCACCTGCCCGGCGCGGTGAATATCCCGTTCGATAGCTACCGCGACGAGAGCGACGTCGACCGCGGGACGCTGCCGGGCGCCGAGGCCTTCGCGGACCTGCTCGGCGACGCGGGGATCAGCGAGGATGACACGATCGTCGCCTACGACGACACCCACGGCGTCTTCGCCGCCCGGTTCGTGCTCACCGCCCTCGAGTACGGCCACGACGACGTGCGCCTGTTAGACGGCGACTACAGCGCGTGGAACCAGTCCCACGAGACGACCAGCGAGACCCCCGAGATCGAACCGGTCGAGTACGAGGCCGACCCGCTCTCCCCCGAGGAGAGTCCGCTGGTCGGCTACGACGCCGTCGCTGATGCCCTCGAGCGCGACGCCGTGTTCGTGGACACGCGCGAGCAGGCGGAGTTCGAGGAGGCCCGCCTGCCGGGCGCGGTGCTGTTCGACTGGCGCGAAGTCGTCGACGACGAGACGCGGCGGCTCAAGCCCGAGGCCGAACTCGAGGAACTACTGACAGACCACGGGATCACGCCGGACCGCGAGATCGTGCTCTACTGCAACACGGCCCGGCGGATCAGCCACACCTACGTCGTGCTCAGAGCGCTCGGCTACGAGAACGTCCGCTTCTACGAGGGGAGTCTCACGGAGTGGCTCGCCAACGACGGCGAGGTCGAGAGCGGCCCGGTCGCGTCCGAGTGAGCCCCGAATCGGTAGCGGGAATCCGTGCGGGTGATCGGAAGACCCATCCACCGGTATCGAGTACGCCGCACCGATGGCCCGCGATTCCGTGCCGAGCATCGGCCTCGGCACCTATTCCGAGGACGACCGCGAGCAGTGGCGTGACACCGTCGAGACGGCGCTGAACGTCGGCTACCGCCACGTCGATACGGCCAGGTGTACGAGAACGAACGGTACGTCGGCGAGGCGCTCCGATCCGCGTCCGTCGACCGCGAGGATGTCTTCCTCTCGACGAAGACGGTCCACCACGACGTCCCGCCCGAACCCGCGGCCGTTCCCGACGCGATCGACGGTTGCCTCGAGCGCCTCGGCGTCGAGACCGTCGACCTCCTGTACGTTCACTGGCCCTCCGGCATCTACGACCACGAGGCGGTCCTGCCCGCCTACGACGAGGCCTATCAGGCGGGGAGACTCGCCGCGTCGGACTCTCGAACTTCACGCCCGACCTTCTCGACGAGGCGCTCGAGGTCCTCGACGCACCGCTGTTCGCCCATCAGGCCGAGATGCATCCCCTGCTGCCACAGGAGGAACTGGTCGCTCACGCACAGGACCACGACTACCAGTTCGTCGCCTACTCGCCGCTGGCGAACGGCGAGATACTCGACGTGCCCGAAATTCAGCGGGTCGCCGAGAAACACGACGCGACGCCGGCGCAGGTGTCCCTCGCGTGGCTCCTCGATCACGACAACGTCGCTGCGATCCCGAAAGCGAGCAGTCGCGAGCATCTCGAGCAGAACCTGGCTGCGCGAGCGCTCGAACTCGACGACGACGACATCGAACTGATCGACTCGATCGATCGTCGACAGCGCGTGATCGACCCCGATCACGGGCCGTGGAACTGGTAAGTCGCGGCGACTCCCGGGGAGACGGAGCCGTCGGCGGCTGTCCTCGGGTCGCCCTCCGTCGGGGCGATCACGAGATGTCTCGCCAGTCCGGTGCCGTCGAGTACGCCGCGTCCGAGAGGTCGTCGAACGCCGCGTAGACCACCTCGTTCAGCGCGGGATGGACGTGAACCGGCTCAGCCACGTCGTCGACGGTGCCGCCGCCGTCCATCGCGACCACCACCTCGTGGAGCAGCGTCGCGGCCTGCGGGCCGACGATGTGACAGCCCAGAATCTCGCCGTCCGGTGCGGCGATGGCCTTCACGAACCCCTCGTCGGCCTCGAGGATCATCCCCATCGGCGCGGTCTCGTAGGGAACCGTTACGGCGTCGTAGTCGCGGCCTTCGTCCTCGAGTCCGCCCTCCGTTCGGCCCACGCTGGCGACCCGCGGGTCAGTGAAGATCGCGTGGGGCACCGCCTCGTAGTCGACCGTTCTCCCGGCGTCGTCGAGGACGTTCGCCGCGACGGTTTTCGCCTCGTAGTCGGCCGCGTGCTTGTACGGCTGCTCGCCGAGTACGTCGCCCAGCGCCCAGACGCCGTCAGCGGTCGTCGCGAGCGTCTCGTCGGTCTCGACGTACCCCTTGTCGTCGCTCTCGACGCCCGCGGCCTCGAGGTCGAGCGTGTCAGTGTTGGGTCGCCGACCGGTCGCGAGCAGGAGTTCGTCGGCGGTGAGTTCGACCGTCTCGCCCCCATTACCGTCGTCGCCAGTATCGCCATCGCTATCGCCGTCGCTCGGCTCCGCGGTCACGACGACTGCGTCGTCGCTCTCTGCGACCGCGGCCGCCTCGTAGCCGGTGTAGACGTCGCAGTAGGCCTCGAGCGACTCGGTCACGGCCGCGCTGACGTCGACGTCCTCCCGCGGAACGAGCCGGTCGCTGCGGCCGACGATCGACACGTCGGTTCCGAGCGCGCCGAAGAAATAGCCCAGTTCGGCACCGATGTAGCCGCCGCCGACGATCGCGAGTTCGTCGGGTCGCTCCTCGAGGAAGAGCGCGTCGTCGCTCGTGAGAAAATCCACGTCCTCGAGGCCGTCGATCGGCGGGACCATCGGCCGGCCGCCGACGGCGATGACGACGGCGTCGCCGCGGATTCGGTCGTCCCCTCTCTCGCCGTCCGCTGCGTCGATTTCTATCGTTCGGTCGTCGACGAATCGGCCCTCGCCGCGGTAGAGGGTAACGTTCTCGCTGTCCTGTAGGCTCGATTCTTGGTGCTCCGCCTTCTCGTACACCGTGTCGTGGATCGAGGCCGTGATCTCGCCGTACTCGTGGTCGTGCAACTCCGCGGGGATGCCGAACGTTTCGGCCCCTCGGACCTCCTCCATGATATCCGCGCGGTGGATGAGCGCCTTCGAGGGCACGCAGCCGCGAGTGATACAGGCACCGCCGAGCGGCCCGGGTTCGACGACGGCCGCCTCGAGGCCCCGGTCGGCGGCCGCGGTCGCGACCTGACTGCCCGAGCCGCCGCCGAGCACGACGATATCGTACGCGTCCATACCCCACCCGACCACGGACGGCCGCCTAAAACGAGCGCCTGCTATGCCCGACACCCTCCTCGTTCGCCAGTGGGGGCGACGGGCAGCGCTACTTGCTTCGTCGACCGACGATGGTTATGGGCGCAGTGCCGGCGTATCCGTGGCTCCCGTCGTCGCTGCGTTCCCATTCGAGTCGTCCCATCGATTCGTCGCCGTCGAATCCCGTCTCGTCGGTCCGGAAGTGCAGGAGACGATCCTCCTGACCGTCGCCGGTCACGTCAGCGACCGTGTCGTGGACCGGTCGCGCACCGCCGCCGTCGGCGACGATGTCGGGTGCGCCGAACCGGTACCGAACGGCCTCGCTCGTCGGGTCGAACTCGTCAGTCTGTACGACCGCGACGGGAACCATGCCGCAGCTGTCGGGATTGATCGGTGCCGTGTCGCTGCCCGGCCTGACCTCGATCTCGAGTTCCGGCGGGAAGTGTGCGGCCGCCTGGCCGCCGAGCGTCGCGATTCCGAGACCCGTTGCTATAAGCCCCGTTCCCGCTCGAAGGACGCGTCGACGAGCGATCGAGGACGCAGTTCGTTCCGTCGAAGCCTGTCGTGAGTCGTCCATACGTCGGGCTATCGTTCGCTGCACTATCCGATAGTCACTCTGGTCCAATCGTAGAAAACACGGCCCGTTAGCCGTCTTACAGCCAGTCGTCGCCCGTATCGTCCGCCGATGCCTCCCGGTAGGACTCGACCGCCGCCGCGAGGTTCTCGAGGGCGTCTTCCGGCGTCTGGCCCTGACTCGAGACGCCGGTGGCCTCGTCGTCGGCGATGTGGAGCCCGTGGTCGTTTTGTCGCATGGTCACGTCCGCATCGGCGAGGGCCTCGTACTCCGAGGGGTCGACGTCTGCATCGGAACTCATGGGCGGGGATTGGCCCGCTCGAGTGAAATACGCATCGACGACGCACGCGGTCCGCCGTGTCTCGGTCCCGTTCGAACCGGATCGTTCGTGTCGGTCGTAGAAAAAGCCTTTAACGCCATCGCCACGTATACCGAGCAAATGGTACTCGACGATCTCGGGACGTCTCTGCGGGGGACCTTGGACAAGCTCCGCGGGAAGTCGCGACTCAGCGAAGAAGATATCGAGGAGATCGTCAAGGAGATCCAGCGATCGCTGCTCTCCGCCGACGTCGACGTCTCGCTCGTGATGGAGCTGTCGGACAACATCGAGGAGCGCGCCTTAGAGGAGGAACCGCCCGCCGGCACGCCGGCGCGGGACTTCGTGCTCCGCATCGTCTACGAGGAGCTGGTCGATCTCATCGGCGACTCCACGGAGTTGCCCCTCGAGGAACAGACGATCCTCCTCGCGGGACTGCAGGGGTCGGGGAAGACGACCTCCGCCGCGAAGATGGCGTGGTGGTTCTCCACGAAGGGGCTGCGACCGGCGGTCATCCAGACGGACACCTTCCGCCCCGGCGCGTACGATCAGGCCGAGGAGATGGCCGAGCGCGCCGAGGTCGACTTCTATGGCAACCCGGACAACGACGACCCGGTCGAGATCGCCCGGAAGGGACTCGAGGAGACGAGCGACGCCGACATCCACATCGTGGACACGGCCGGTCGCCACGCGCTCGAGGACGACCTGATCGACGAGATCGAGCAGATCGAGGGCGTCGTCGACCCCGATACCTCGTTGCTCGTCCTCGACGCGGCGATCGGACAGGGCGCGAAAGAGCAGGCCCAGCAGTTCGACGAGTCGATCGGCATCGACGGCGTCGTCATCACGAAGTTAGACGGGACGGCGAAAGGTGGCGGCGCGCTGACTGCCGTCGACCAGACCGATTCCTCGATCGCCTTCCTCGGGACCGGCGAGGAGGTCCAAGACGTCGAGCGCTTCGAGCCCGACGGCTTCATCTCGCGGCTGCTCGGCATGGGCGATCTCAGCCAGCTCGCCGAGCGCGTCGAGCGCGCGATGGAGCAGACGGACATGGAGGAAGAGGACTGGGACCCCGAGGACATGCTGCAGGGCCAGTTCACCTTAAACGACATGCAAAAGCAGATGGAGGCGATGAACAACATGGGGCCGCTCGATCAGGTCATGGACATGATCCCCGGGCTCGGCGGCGGGATCAAGGACCAACTTCCCGAGGACGCCATGGACGTCACCCAAGAGCGGATGCAGACGTTTACGGTGATCATGGACTCGATGACCGAGGCCGAAAAGGAGTATCCGAAGGCCATCGGTGCGAGCCAGATCCAGCGCATCGCCCGCGGCTCCGGCACCGAAGAAGAGCAGGTCCGCCAACTGCTCCAGCAGTACAAGATGATGGAACGCACGATGAAGCAGTTCCAAGGCATGGGCTCCGAACAGGAGATGCAGCGCATGATGCAGCAGATGCAACAGGGCGGCGGTGGCGGAGGCGGTGGCATGGGCGGGATGGGTCCGTTCGGGTAATCTACCGCCCGTTTTCGACTCGAGGCATCGATTCCCTCGCTTTCACCTCGAGCGCACAGTCCGGTCGCGCCGAGTGACACTCACTGTGCCACTACGTTAATGCACCTCTAGACGTACCCTCGAGTAGGAATGAACCGTCGACAGTATCTCGCTCGGACCGGCGCGGCCGGCGCGAGCACCGGACTTCTCGCGGGACTCGCCGGCTGCCTCGACGACCTCGGCGGGTCGTCCGAGACGAACGACGCCGATTCCGGCGATACCGGCAGCCGGACCGGCGAACGCGCGCTCGATCGGGCCGCCGGCAGGCTGAACGAGGCCGCCCAACCGCTGGACGAACTCGGCGACCTCGAGGACCCCGAAACGGTCGAGTTCGATCCCGAGGAACCGCGGACGGGGATCGCCGACGCCAGAGACCACCTCGAGACCGCCGAGTCCGAACTGGGTGACGACCGGCAGGCCGACATCGACACGCTCCGGGCGTACGCGGACGCCATCGAGGGGCTGGTCGCTGTCACGGCGACGGTCACCGACGAGGGAATCTCCGCGGACATCGAGGAGGTCACCGCAGCGATCGAAGACGAGGGCGATATCGAGGGCGCGAGCGAAACCGTCGGCGAGCGCCACACCGAGATCGCCGACGCCCACGAGCGCTGGGACGAGGCGAACGCGACGATCCAGGGCCTCGACGGCGACAGGCTTAACGACCTTGCTGGCATCGATATCGCCGACTTGGAGGCGGGAGCCGCCACTCTCGGCGATGTCGTCACCTCGCTCGAGACGCTGGCCGCGGCCTACGACGCGACGCTGGACCCCGACGAGGGGTACGGCGCGCTCGAGCAGGGCCGAGACGACTTCGAAAACGGTGCGTACGAGGACGCACAGGCGGCGTTCGAAACCGCCGACTCGACGTTCTCGACGGCACACCAGCAACTCGAGGACGGCACGGCGAACGCGCCCGACGGACTCGCCGGCCATTTCGACACGGCGGAGTGTCAGACCCGACACCTGCGGGATGCAGCGTCGGCGTTCGCCGAGGCGGCGGGGGCCGCGGCCGAGGGCGACGCGGTCACTGCGAAACGCCGGAAGGACGACGGCGAAACCGCTCTCGATAACGTCGGGAACTGTACGAGCTAATCGCTATCGAGGCTCCGCAGTATCGTCCCGAGGCGACGCTCGAGCCGAACCGGAACGGAGACCACCGATTCGAAACAGTCGACGAGAAACGCAGCCACGCGCAACCGATAACCCGAGCCGATTCAGGCGTCGACCGGCCGCCCGTCCTCCGTCGGCGGCGCGATGTGGTCGACGTACTCCTCGAGGGTGGGCTCCTCGACGCGGACCCGAACGGCGATCTCGCCGAGTTCGTCCGGCTTTCCGACCGAGAAGTTCACGTACTCCTCGAAGGCCGCCTGCTTTTTCAGCGCGAAGGTGAAGGTGTCGCCCTCGCGGTTGGCGAAGAACTCGCCGCGGGCGGTGTCGAGGATCTCCTGTTTGTGGAGCAGTTCCGAGAAGTGATCGAGCGCGTGGGCTTCGCCCCTGACCTCGCCGAACTCCTCCTCGAGGTCGGCGTTGGGGAAGATGTTCGCCACGGCGTCGATCACGCGGTCCGTGACCTCGGTATCGTAAACCGGGGCCGTGATTTCGACGTCGACGCGGTAGATCTCGCTCATGAGTCAGCATCCGCTTCGGCGGGTTTCCGTCCATCGGTTCCGTTCCGAACGATCGCGCGGATTCGCTCGTGGAAGGCCTCGAGCGAGTCGGTGTTCTCGACGACGACGTCGGCGCGGTCCATCGCGTCGTCCATCCCGAAGCCGCGTTCGCGCTCGTCGCGAGCGGCCAACCCCTCGCCGCCGTCGGCCTCGTTCGCGTCCCGGCCGCGTTCGTCGATCCGCTCGGCTCGGGTCTCGAAGGGAGCCTCGATACTGACCAGCGTGAACGCGTCGCCGAACCGCTCCTCGAAGACGTCGATCTCGGTGTCCGAGCGGATGCCGTCGACCAGCACCGTCTCGTGGGTCTCGAGGCGGTCCTCGATCATGGGCAGCGACCGCTCGGCGATCGCCGCCGGGCCGTTCTCCTCGCGCAGCGCCTGCGCGACCGTCCCGTGATCCTTCGCGGGGTCGAGCCCGCGGTCGGCCGTCTCCTGGCGGACGACGTCGCCCATCGTCACCACCGGGATTCCGTCCTCGCGTGCGACGGTGGCGGCCTCGCCCTTGCCGCTCCCGGGGAGTCCCACCGTTCCGATGACGTGCATCGAGTCCACGTACCGGCGAGACGTGCATAAACGCTGTGCTCGCCGTTCACCGTTTCCGAGTGGGCGTCGGGGATTGTCTCCCGCGGGTCTCGAGCACCGTTTCCGACGAACTCGTCGTTTCCCTCTCCCTTGTCTCGCTGCAACGGTTTCGCAACGATTGTTGCGTGTCGCATTTCGGGTCGAACCGCCGCTCGAGACGGGATCTGTGGGACTGGAGCCCGCTCGAGGCGGCTCGCCTTACCTGTCGGCTATCGGTCGCCGCTCCGGCCGATTTCACGCGCCGAAACGGTGGTCGCGTCGGCAACGATTCGTGCAATCGTCGGAACTCGAGCCAATCCGAGTGAATTCGAACGAATCGCTGAAACGGACTCTCGGCGTTATGTGGTCGTCCGTTGCCGAGACAGGTGTCGCATCATGACAGACACGACTCTCAACAGGCGTCGATTCACGGCCGGGCTCGGTGCCGGGCTGGTCGCTGCGGTTGCGGGATGTATGGACCAAGGAAGCGACGAGTCGTCAGAAAACTCCGACGACGGAAGCAGCGACGATCTCGGCTCCGATGGCGGTGGCGAGTCCGACGGCGGCGCGGGCGGCGACACCGACGCCGGAACCGGCAACGAGACGGACACCGAGTCCGATGACGGCATGGGTGAGACCGGCAACGAATCCGACGACGGAATGGGCGACGCGGGTAACGAGTCCGACAGCGAGACCGGCAACGAGTCCGACAGCGAGACGAGCGATGGCACGGACACCGAATCGGACGACACTGACAACACCAGTAGCGACGAGGATTCGACCGTCGAATTCTGACGGTCGGCAGTGACGGTCACGCTCAGGGGCACCTTCTTTTTTCAGCGCGTCTCACACAGCGGTGACTTCCGCCCGGAGTGGTGCCCTTCGATCGGTTCTGCAACCCGCTGCGAACCGTGACCGGAAATCCCAACCGCTTATGCCGTTCCGTCGTGGATTTCGACTCGAGGGCACGTAGCTCAGTCCGGAAAGAGCGTCGGACTTCTAATCCGACGGTCGTGGGTTCAAATCCCATCGTGCCCGTACGAAAACTATCGTTTTCGGACTTCTACCCAGAAGTCCGTATTACGAACGGTACCGTTCAGATTCAACGGATTACCGATTCGGTAGCCATTCTGAGAATGGGGATTCCGTTCAACAGTTGAACGCACCCTCTCGCCCGCGTGCGTTTTCCGTTGTTGTTCAACTCACGGGGTGGTCCGCGTGACGGTCGCTCCGTGGCCGTCGGCTGATCGATCGACGTGCCAGCACTGCGGAGCCTACGTCACGGATCAGTTCCGTCGGGTCTTCGGTGACGATGACGATCGAGCCCATCGCTGTGGCGAGTGCGATACGTACGCTCGACTGAGCCGCGGCTCCGGTGCTGGCGTCGACGTATCGATTCCGGACCCGGAAACGTCGCCCGGCCGTCACGGCGGTGAGCCCGATGTGTGATCGGCCGTTCGTCCGGGCGAGCGAACTGTACGACCTCGAAAGCCGGACGCCCATCACCCATCCCGCGGCGCAAGCTACTGACGAGCAGGTCCGGCGCGCGCTCGAAAATCAGGGTGAGTCGCGATGAGTGCCGACGCCGATCGTGACGATCGCGACCTCGAGGCCGACCCCGGCACTTCGACGTCCGGTCGAGTCCGTGTTCCCGTCGACGCAGTCTGCGTGGGCTGTGGGCGAATTCGAGTCACGCGGACCAGCCTCGAGGCGATGGAGATCGACCCTCGGGCTGCTCTCTCGGATATTGATGCGGCGGACTGCACGTCGTTCAAGCACGTCTGTCGCTCGTGCCGGGCCATCACGTGGTGGAACCCGATCGCCATCCTCACCGGCTTGCTCGAGAGCGAACGCGAGCGAGGTGAGTAGCGGTGTCGCAGGTCGAGACGACGCCGCACGAAATCGAAGGGCGCTGGAAGTGGCCCGATTGGGGCCGCGGTCCGTACGACGCGCTCTCGTCGGTCATGCTCGGACCTCCCTTCGAGGGCTACCTCGAGATCGACACCGAGATCGACGGCGAGCCCTGGCACCTCGAGGTCCGGTACAGCAAGTCGGGATTCGCTCCGCGACTGTCGGACGGAATCAACGCTGAACGGCTCTACGAGTGGGATATTGTCGGTCGCGGGCGCGGTGAGCGGAAAGCATCGTTCAATATCTCCCCCCGGTTCCCGGATATGCGCCACTGGGAGAGCGGTGAGCGACTGCAACTCCCGTGGGAGAATCAGGTCGGCGAAGTCGACGGCGTCGATGTTGAATTCCATCTGAGTAACCTCGAGCCCGAGCGCGGACTCGAGTTGCTGCCGGAATTCTTCGCGGCGGCGTTCGATCACGCTGGCGAGCGCGTTCACTCGGAGTATTTCCGGACGGAACCACACCCGGCGAGCCGGATGTGGGCGTACGAACGCTACGTTCGAATCCGTCGCGAGTGGGCGGAAAAGCTCTCGTCGGCCGGTGTACTGCAGAAAGTCGCGCACTACCTCTCCGACCTCGAGGGCGTGAAAGCCGAACTCCATATCGACAACCGGGAGGTCGTTAATCACCAGAACCGGCTGTTCCTGAACCCTACGTCGGCCAGCGAACTACTCCCCGGCCACACCTACGGACGAAAGTTCGAGATCTACCAGTTGAAAGACCCGGACGCGGTGTCGAAAAATCACCCGTCTTACCATCCGAAAGTGGAGGTCTTAGTGAACAAGTCGATGAACGACGGCGAGGCGTGGGCGTGGGCTGACCGCCACGAGGTGACCGAGCAGATCGAGGAGACACTGTTGAATGCGCTCCACTGGGAAGATATTCCGCTTGGTCCCGACGGCAGCGGTGTGTACGTCGCGGACGATCACTTCGACGCGGTCGCCCGTGACGATCTCGTCGAACTCTACGAGGACCCGACGCCGCGCCTCGAGGCGAAGTCGGACCACCTGTTGATGACGACGCTGCGAGATATGGGCGAGACCGCTCGCGATATCACGGAGACGGTCGCGACCGACGGCGGTGCGACCGTCGACGATCTCGCCGACCAGCTGGGGAAACATCCCGCGACGATCTACCGGGCGATCGAAGATCTCGGTGAAGTCCTAGATCTCGATCAAGGCGACGTGTCGTTCCGGGCCCGGAAGTATCGCGAGGAGCTTCGAGCGCTCGTCGAGTCAGCCGAGTACGCGATCGAGAGTTACGCCGATCGAATGCAGCACATTATGGGACTGGCCGACCACGTTGCCGAGTCGTCGCCCTTCCAGGAGTGGCTCGCGAAGAACGGCGCTGACCTCGAGTTCGACGAAAACGGCGATCCTCGGCAGATGCGGATCGATACGATTCTCTCCCGACTGAAGTCGGACAGCTTTGAGAACGTCGCGACGATCGCGAGCGAGGCCCTCGAGAAGTGGTCGAAGTCAGGCAACGATCCGACGGCACTGCGCGGGATCGAGTTGACCTGGAAGACTCCCGGCGGTGGGACTGAAACAGGGTTCGTCGGCGCGGTCGCCGATCGCTGAAGCGGCCCAGATAGTGGCAACACTGCCGTTCCCACTCTTTTCTACAAGTTTGCTTGAATACCACCGTTGCGTATGAAACCTAGGTTGTAGCCAGCGCCTCGAGGGCGGGGTCGGCACGGCGATCGCACCGCAACGCCGGCGGGGTCGTTTCGCGCTTCGCGCGAAAACCCCCTTGGCGGGTGTCCCCAAGGGGACTGCGCCAAAAATTACAGCGCCCCACCCCACCCCTGCACGCAGATCTCCAGTTGAAACAGACGAAACAGGGTTCATTGGAACCCTATCGGAATTTTGAGTAGTTATTTGACAACAACCTATCGCAGACGAATTCTGCTTACTGAGTACGAATAAATGAATTGTGAGTCGATATTTCGGTCTTTGCTCACGAGAGCCAAATTGCCAAACTCAATGAACAACTTGAGAATGCTGACAATATTAACTGTATTTCTTTATCTGGTTGTTCAATCTCCGAATTCGTCCTTGGCATCTTGAACCAATTCTGCTAGTATTTTCACATAGTATTTCAGATCTTCTTCGGCGTCTGTAATTTCGGAGTAAGGAATATCCTCTGAACCGGATTGGTCTTTGAAGAATAAACCAGTCTCAATATGCATATTTGCGTCAGAAAAATCATAATAAAATTTGGCTTGTTCTCCACCGTCTTTTTCGATATAGAATCCAGACCCCCCATATTGATCTCCGATGAATGCACCGTCTGCCCATGGCGGCATAACTCTATAAATTTCACTAGAATTGCCGCTGATCGATGCGTAATTGCTTACGCTTTCATCCCCTTCATGTACGATATTTGTCCGCACCTCATTCATTCGACTGCAAACCGGGTCTTCCTTGAGAACAGCTTGACGTTCTTGATACCACTCTTCGAATCCTTCCGCTTCACCTTTCAGATTCTTCTGTAGAGCAAACGTCACATTTCTCCCATTTGAAACAGAATTCATTAACCCGATAATTTTCTCTTCCCCCTCCGACTTTTGAAATTGATTCAATCCAGCATAAGACGCTTTGAGCATTCTCTCAGCACGGTCCAGTCCCTCTTCCACATCTGTCATGGTTCCTGATATGTAGATTGAGTTCATATCTATTTCGCATCCTATCATATTTCTTCCGTATAACCATCAAAATCACTCAGTCATAGTTTGAAATACATGTATTGCTGGCCAAGTCAAACGATTCACGCGGACTACGCGCGTTGCGCGCTGTTATATATACTCCTCCGCTGACCTCACACTGTGCGCCCATCGTTCGAGTCACTCCCGATCGGGAGCGCGATGGGCCAGTGTTCACTATACTAAAGGGGGGTTGCTGAACGGTTACACCTGAACATCACCGCGCAGTCGTGCGATTTCCGGTTCGACAGTGTTCAGGAAACTCAACCAATAGTCTCTCACCGTTTCAATCGGAAAGGCAAGGCTCAGAAAATTTTATACCAAGGCGGGTTGCCGCCCGCTGCATGGCGCTGAACAAGCTCCGGAAGTTAGACCGAAGCTCGGCCGGTGTGACGTTACCGAAAGACGACCTCCGACTCGAGGGTCTTCTCGACGAGGATGGCGACCTCGAGGGAGAACATCACGTTCATATCCGTCACGTCGACGACGGGGAGTGGTCGCTCACGCTTGTCGACGAGATCGACGATCAATCCAAGCCGCCGAAACAGGGTGTTTGAATCCGACCCCGTGGGGTCGCGCTCAGATGTATCGGGAGACCTCAATGTATGCATCCTACCGTGGGCGATGGGCTCAAAAGGTGCATAGAATCTGAACCAATCCAGCCGTCACGCTGTGATCATGCCGGACTCCCAACCGCTGTTCATAAAGAACCGGCCGGTCGCTCACCCTCGAGCGACGCGAACCGGCCCCCCGTGCATACCATCAGTTAAAACATGACCAAGCGAACCAGTCTGAAGCTCACCGATGAACGACAGCGAAAACTTGACCGTGCTAGTGCGATCGTAGCCAAAGACGAGTACGACGACCCTCCGATGTCCGTCGTGATCGACGCGGCACTCACGCACCTACTCGAATCAGAGGAGAACATCGACGATGCTCGAGGAGAGTACGACCCCGAGACAATCCAGATGATCGCGAACACCTCAGTAATCGGTCTTCGGTATCGGACGAGTATTGAGAGTCGCTATCGTTAATCGAGATCGAGTGCCGAGTCTATAACTTCTTGATCTTCAATACCCATCTCAACATCCTCTAGAGCTGCGTTACTTTTGTCTGATTTACTATCAGCTGCTGCGAAAGATCCTTCGCCAGCTAACTCTGCGGCTTCGTTTAAGAGTTCTGCTGCTTGCCGATATGCACTTGATGTTTCTTTCGCTTCCTCAAGAATAGAGATAGCTGCAGCGTGGTCAATATCCATCGCAATATCAAGAGCTTCCGAGAAGTCATCTTCGGCGCTCTCTAAGTCGGATGTAGTAGTAACTAACTCTACTTGTGCTCGGCTGAATTCCTCAGCATTGTACCATCGAACGGCGTCCATATAGGCGACAAAGCCGCTTGTATATGATCGATCACCACTCTCATACAAACTCGATATTTCTTCGTGTTTCTTTGGACCGTCAGTTGTCTGGTCTTGAAGCCTCTCAGTGTAACTCGTTTCTTGTTCCGAAGGGTTGGTATTTCCGTCTTCACTGTCGTTTTCAAGTTCGTCAAGACAACCGGCCACTACTGACGCCGTTAGAACCCCTGTTCCTCCGAGTATTTCCCGTCTTGAAGCCATAGCTAGATCTAGCCTTAGCTTAACTTCTAGCTTCTGGACAATATCAGAAGTGATAATTATCCGATATCGGAATTGAGACCACTGTAAGCGGACTGAGCGGGAACGAAAAAGAAAAGTCTACGCCGTCCCCGACTTCTGAGTTTTCCGTTCATTCTATCCGTTTTCCGCTCACCGGAATAGAGACACTGTACCGGCTATTATCTCCCCTCAGAACGGTTTTCGGATGTTTTCCGTTCATCTCCGCTCTGGTCTTATCTATATCTGCGACTTTCACTCGACCATGTCTGTTCGAACAGGCCAGTCGAAACCGAGTGAATGGCGGTTGAGTCCGGAACTTGAGGCTGTTCAATCCGTTAACGAGAGCTCCCGCTGGCTTGAGCCGCTGCTCCGACGGGGCGGTCGTAAGGAGAATCGAAATCTGACGAGCTTAGTCCTCGATCGGATCAATCTCACTCGCATCGAGTTCTCCGGCGAGATATTGCGCACCGGGCTCGGCAATCTCATAATACCCGCGCTCGACTCGAGTGACAAAACCATATTCGACGAGAACAGTCAGTCGGCGAGTGACTTCCTCTCGGCTTCGATCGATATTCTTTGCAATCACCGCTGGCGACAGGATCATTCCCGACGATTGCAACGCTTCGAGAATTCTCTCATCGGTGGGCATCTGCATCCAATCGCCAGGATTGCGCATAATCTCGTTCTATTAAAACGGCTCAATACGCCTATCGATACGCTATTGCAAAGACAATGTAAATTGAGATATAGCTCAACGACTAGTGAGAGAATTTATTACAGTGGACTCGAGATTGGTCGGGTAACGCGAGTTCCACGTGGGCCCGACTGTCCGTTGGGTCCGTTCAGAAAATGCGGGCCGGTGCTGATGACACCGGGTCCGCGCGGCTCGCGTAACTGTGGTACGCAAGCCATGTATGATGGCAATTTACGGGGCCTTGAAAGTCCCGACACGACCGACGTATCGACTGTTTCTGATCAGCGGCTCGTAGCTGATGGTGGCACGACGTGGGGCGATCGCGATGAGTGACGACCTCGAGCCCATTCCGCCGCACGAAGCGGTCGAAATGTATCACGATGCGATGCGCGACGAGCACGCGGATTCGACTCGTGAGAGCGAGCGATACCGACTCGAGGCGTTCATTCAGTTCTGCGATGAGAACGACATAGCGGATCTAACAACCCTCTCCGGGCGGGATTTGTACAAGTACCGGACGTGGCGTCGCGAGGGGAAAGGCGACGGTCGCGGTCCGATCAAGCTGGTCACGCTCAAGGGTCAACTCGCGTCGTTACGTCGATTCCTGCGATTCGCGGCGAACATCGATGCCGTCCCCGCGGAATTGTACGAGCAGGTCACGTTGCCGACGATGAAAAACGGCGAGGACGTATCGGAAACGACTCTGAAGCCCGAACGGGCAATCGAGATCCTCGACTACCTCGAACACGCACAGCCCGCGTCTCGCGATCACATCATCGTTCTCCTGCTGTGGCGGACCGGCGCTCGAACCGGTGCCGTCCGTGGACTCGATCTCCGTGATCTCGATCTCGACGGAAGCCACCCGCGGGTGACTGGTCCCGCAGTGCAATTCGTTCACCGTCCCGACACCGGGACGCCGCTCAAGAATCAGGATAAGGGGACGCGCTGGAACCGGATTAGCGAAAAGACGGCCAGCTACCTCGAGGACTATATCGAGTACCACCGTCACGATGTGACCGACGATCACGGCCGTGAGCCGCTTCTCACGACCGAGTACGGTCGTCCGGCCAGCAACACGTTCCGGACGACTCTGTACCGCGTTACCCGTCCCTGCTGGCGCGGTGAAGCGTGCCCGCACGACCGGGATGTCGAGACCTGCGACGCGACCCATCTCGATCACGCGAGCAAGTGCCCGTCGTCGCGGTCGCCGCACGATCTCCGAAGCGGCCGGGTGACCTTCTACCGACGCGAGGACGTTCCTCGACGAGTCGTCAAAGATCGCCTCAACGCGAGCGAGGATATTCTCGATCGGCACTATGACCGCCGGTCGGACCGCGAACAGGCTGAACAGCGTAGCGATTACCTCCCCGACCTGTAATTCCCATGATTGCCACTACTAACGTCGCGAATCCCGAGGTGCTCCGATCCCATCGTGCCTGTGTGTCACACCCTCAACAATATGTTGGGTGGACTGATTGACTGTGTCAGATTACAAGCAGAGATTCGGCTCATTGCCTCCTCGAACGAGGAATTTTGTCCTATTTTATATATTTTAAAATATCGGATAAGCTATTCTGATGAAGCTAGCTTAAATAGAATTGATGAAGATACACCAATTATGACTGTAATAATACCATATATGTATGGTAGTGTTCCATTGTATATTATTAATCCACCTGAAATAAGGATTGGGACGCTAATTGCCAGCTGAAATTGGTATTCTTCCGCCCCCTTAATTGAAATCAATATCGAAGATAGGATAAGAGATAAAATAATGATCTTGAAAGATATAGGAAATGTATTATCATAGACGGAGATAACACCTAGTAAAATAATCAGAGACCCAAATACATGAGGAATGCGTATCTTATCAGTTATGCCCATATCTACTCAAGATTAATCTAATAATATTAATCTTATGATATTATCCTGCAGTCCCCGATAGAATCTCTACTACGAAAATAATAGCCACCACGACTAGAAGGAGAAGAGCAAGGAAAGAATTTGACGCTGTTCCCTTATTTGGCCCCCCGTGTTTCTCGATCCATTCTTGTAGATCTACCTCAATGTCATCAAGTGAATCAATGACATCATCAATACTCGCACCAGGATTTGGTGGATCTACATCATACCTAGCACATTCTCCATCTGGAGCACCAACCCAAACCGTCTTACCATCTTCTTCAACACCAGCCCATATATCCATATCTGTTTCAAGACTCCATCCATCCAGACTGAGTTTTTCTTGTTGAAGATGAACCGTTGACGAAGCAAGTGGAGGGGTCTTTCCTTGATTACACTCCCTCGGTTTACCAACAGCGAGATCTTCAGCTTGCACACACCATTTTGACCTCCCAAATGGAACACAGATATTAAATGGGAGTGAGGTGGGTACTTTGGGTAGACTTCCGAGGGAGAAATCTGCTGTAATCTCGTTCCTCTCCACAACATTCTCTTCTAATACCTTTTCATCATTTACAACATATGATTGTGGTATTTTAAGTGAATATCGTGTTAGATTCTTTTGGAACAACAGATGGTCTTCATTATACCATTTTGGATCATATACTCCCGCCTTCGGTGAATCTGTAATGCGGTAAACTTTATCTGCTTTATCTGTGGATGATTGAATTCCCTCGGCAACAAATAGGTTGAGTGTACCTTCTCCATATGGAGAAATGAAAGCCACTCGATTTTGCGTTAGATGTTTATCCACTCCGGGTACACTATCAAATCCATCAGTATGTGATGCAATTTCCCGGACCGTTTCATTATAGATCGTAACATCAACTTCTGGATGTTTTTCTCCAGTATCAGCTGCCAGTACTCTCCCAGAACCTGCTGTTAGTATCGCACCTGCTGATCCGATTACTCCTAGCAACTTCCGACGGCTATTGCCAAGTTCATGTGGCATACTTCCCATTATAAGTTATTATTATATGAATGTTTCTACTTGTATAATTATAAAGAAACCAAAACAATATAAGTTTGTCACATAAAAATTGAGTCTGGATTAGATGGACTGATTTTCCCGTGAGTGGATTGATGACACTGTCTAATTATGTAGATCGGGATTATAATCGTGTTTTAGCGTCTATATATCCTCAATAAAATAAGTCGAAAAATAAAATAATATAGTGTAAGGCAGCCCAATTCCGGCCGCTTGTGAGTTAATCACTCTTTCACTCGTATTTCTGTCATCTATATCATAGGCCGTATCGTCTTCCTATCTACACAGTGGCCTTATTGATACTGCTCATTCGAAGCAACGTATCCTTCCTATATTTGTTACTATTTTAAGAGTATCCGATACACTAATGTCGGCCACTAACGTTAAATAGAATGTCGGCAGAGCCGACCGATGGCATCACAGGGGATATGGGGGACACGGATCATCGCCACGCGACGATCACCATCCCTGCTGCCGACGTGTACACCCTTTCCGTACCCGACAGTTACCCGGAAGCGACGGCTATCGCCTCGAGCGATCCACACCCCCTCTAACGAACCCCTCGCCATTGACCACCGGACGACACATTCAGGCCGGCGATACAACCCGTTGCACCTCCTTTTGCCCGTATGGAGGACACGGACCTCGAGTCGACCGTCTACACCGGCCCCGACGCGACGGCCGAACCGGACACGTACGTCGAGCAGGCGCGCCGGCGCGCCGAAACCGAACGTGAGGCCATCGAGTGGGCCGTCGCCGAACTCGAGTCATTGATCGCCGACGCCGATGTCGACCTCGAGCCGCTGCTCGATTATGCGCGGCGGAGCCGAGAGAGCCTCCCGGACCGGCATTTGCGAGCCTACGAGGCGATGGCCGAGACCCTCGACATCGATCCGGCCGTCTACGAGGTCTACGCCCTCGCGTACAGCGACCTCTGTGACGAACTGGCCGACGAGCCGGCCGCCGATCCCTCCCGCGGGTGTACGAACGCGCTCGTGTCGCCGCCGCGGACCGGCCGGGACGGCTCGCTCGTGCTCAAGAACCGCGATATCGCGGGGCGGGGTGCCCGGCCCAAATCGATCGTCGAACAGCCGCCGATCGACGACTACTACGGCTTTCTCACGGTCGACACCTGCGGCACGGTCATGCTCTACAAGGGCGTCAACGATCGGGGGCTGGTCGCGGCGAACACCTATATCGATGCGAACCGGGACGATATCGAACTCGAGGACCAGTACCGAAACGGCACGGTTATCCGACGGGTACTCGAGGAGTGTGCCACCGTCGCGGACGCCCGGACGCTGCTCGAGTCGATCCCGACGCGACAGCTGATGGCCCAGACGCTGTTTTTGGCCGACGAAACCGATGCCGTCTTGCTCGAGGTAAACCCCCTCGAGGAGCGGATCGCGGTCGACGACGGGGACGCCGTCACCCGGACGAACCACTTCGTGCAGTCGCGGTCGGCCGAGACCGAGAGTTCGCGCCGCCGGCGGCGGCGAGCGATGGAGTTGCTCGCGGACGGCGGCGACGAGATCGATCGCGAGTCCCTCTGGCGGTTCGCGGCGGATCACGCGAACGGGCCGGGCGATAAGTCGATCTGCCGGCATCCGGAACCGGAAACGGACGACTACGCCTTCGGCCAGCTCACGACCGCGAGCGCGGCGGTGTTCGAGGGCGGGTCGCCGACGGTCGAGGTCGCGATGGGCAACCCTTGCGAGACCGAGCCGACGCGGTGTTCGTTCGGCGACGAGGTTCCGATGGCGCTGCGGACTGGCGACCGGTGGCTCGAGCGGCTGCGATCGGACCGCGAGGTCCCGTCGAATCGCTGACCGAGCGGGGGCTCTCCGCGTCGGCGTCGCTCTGGACTAGCTTCGATGAGCTGACCGCTATTTCACCACAGAAATCTGGGACTCTCGTCGCTGATCGTCAGGCCCGGACGCGGCGCTGCTCGAGGTCGGCCTCGAGCTGATCGGCAGCCCGAAGTCGCAACTGCTTCGCGCGCCGCTCGGAGAGCCGATCGTCAGGCATGCGGTCGACGAGCGGATCGTACTCCGCGGGCGTAACGCCGAGTCCGCGCAGGTAGTTTCGAACCGCGGGGTTCTCGAGCCCGTCGCGGATGGCCGCGTCGGTGATCGTCTCGACGGTCTCGAAGTCGGGGAGGGAGAGCGGTTCGCCGGCCGCGTTCGAATCGATGATCGCGTCCGACCGACTGGGTGAGTCCGACCCGCCGATGACCGTCCCGCAGTCGTCCGCGCGGGTGACGATCGAACGGACCGCTGCTGCGAGTTGGAGCACCTGACCCGGCAGGGCCGCGTCGGGCGAGCGCCACTCGACCGTCGGCATCGCCTCTCGCAGCCGGACCGGGTTCCACGCCGCCTCGTAGGGACTGAACTCGTCTTCGACAGTCCCCGGGGCGACGCCGCGCTCGAGCGCGCGCTCGCGAAACGAGTCGAAATCGTGCTCGAGTCGCTGCTCCCACTCGGCGACGCTGTCGACGTAGGGCTGAAGCTGGCCCTGTTCGGGACAGGCCGCGTAACACGAGCGCCGGTAGAGGTACGGACGGGCGCACTCGAGGATGCGTTCGCCGCGGTGGTGGGCGGCGCTGGTGACCAGCGAGAAGGCCGGATCGATCGCGGTCAGGGCGTTGAGTTGGTCGGCGACGTTCGACTGTTCGAAGTGGATATGCGTCCCGGCACAGACGCGGGCGTCGTCGAAGGCCGGCCCGACGATCCGCCGCTGGAGGTCGGTGCTCTCCTTCTCGCGGTAGGGGATGTCGTCGGGCGAGGCGTACAGCGGCGTCGCCAGCGGGACGAGTCGCTTGTCTTGCTCGCGTGCCGCGTCGACGACGCGACCGATCCGACCGCGGAACTCCTCGCGGAGCTCGGCCATCGACCGGCAGGGGGTTGTCTTGATCTCGAGCATCGGCTCGACGAACTCGGGATCGACCTGATCCGAAACGTCGAGCAGTGTGTCGGGCGGGACGAGATCGCCGTCGATATCGACGACCCAGTACTCCACCTCGAGGCTTGTGTTCATGGATGTCTCTCTGGAGCGTGGCGAACGGCCCTCGAGCAAGCCGTCACTGGGCCGTGACTGGCGGACGGCGGTCGGCGACCGAACACCCGAAGAGGGTCGGGGTCACCGGGCTGCCCGCCGGCAGTTCTCTCGTTGGATGTGATCGTAGGGCCGACCCGAGCGAATGAATTGAGCCTGCGTGCGCAGGTCGTGCGATTCGGTCACAGCGTGACTACAGCCGTCCGCTCGGATCGCGTTACGTTCAGGGCCACTAACATCGATGTCACCCGGTTGCTCGAGGGTTGCTACTGGATTGATACTTCTGTGGTAACATCGTGTAACTACATGAGCGACGAAGCGACTGCGGACGATGCGTCAGTGATCGTTGTCGGCGGCGGCCCCGCCGGACTGAGTGCGGCTCTCTTCGCCCGGAAGAACGGGCTCGAGACGACCGTTTTCGATACAGACGAGACGTGGATGCACAAGGCCCACCTGTTCAACTACCTCGGCATCGGCTCGGTCGGCGGCAGCGAGTTCATGGCGACGGCCCGCCAGCAGGTCGACGACTTCGGCGTCGACCGACGACAGGGCGAAGCCGTGACCGGCGTCAGCGAGACCGGCGACGGCTTCGCGGTCGAGACCGAGGAGGACCAGTACGAGGCCGACTTCGTCGTCCTCGCGACGGGTGCGAACCGCGAACTCGCGGAGGACCTCGGCTGTGAGCTCGCCGAGGACGGCACCGTCGACGTCGGCGTCGAGATGGAGACCAGCGTCGAGGGCGCGTACGCGACCGGCGCGATGGTCCGTCCCGAGGAGTGGCAGGCCGCGATCGCCGTCGGCGACGGCGCCGCCGCAGCACTCAACATCCTCTCGAGCATTAAGGGAGAACACTACCACGACTTCGACGTTCCCGCGGACGCCGAGCGCGTCTTCGGCGAACACGTCGCGGAGTAATCGCGGCGACGACCCGCGATCGAGCAGCGCTGATCCACCACCGATTCGATTCACCATGTCTAACGAACCCACCAACCCAGTCACGCCCGAACTGCCCGACAGCCCCGTCCACACGAGGGGGACCGACCACATCACCATCTGGGGGAGCAACGAGGCGGACACGATCGAGTTCTACCAGGATATCCTCGGGATGCCGCTGGTCCTTCGCCAGCCGAACCTCGACGACCCCTCGCAGACCCACCTCTTCTTCGATACGGGCGACGGGCGCATCCTGACGTTCTTCGTCAGCGACGACCGGCCGTCGAACCGCCGCGGCCAGCGCGGCGGCACCGGTGCCGTCCACCACCTCTGTTTCAGCATCGATCCCGACGAGTACGAGGACACGATGGAGGCACTCGAGGAGGCGGGCCACCAGTACAACGTCTTCGATCGGGGGATCTTCCACTCGATCTACACCACGGACAACAACGGCCTCGTCATCGAACTCTCGACGGACAAGTACGAGTTCCCCGACGAGCGACGCGGCGAAGTGCTTGCGAAGGCACAGGAACTCCGCGAGGCAGATGGGGCCGAATACGCCAAGGACGAACACCTCCGCGGCGCGATCGAGGCACTCGGCATCGAACTCGTCGAACACGATCTTCCCGAGGCCAGCGCCGGCGTCGGTGGTGTCGAATGAGCGCCGACGACCGCGTCGACGGCCCCCACCAGAACCAGCAACTCGTCACGGGCGGGACCGATCTCGCGGACGCCGAGGCGGCGCTCGTGCTCACCCACGGCCGCGGTGCGACCGCCCGCGGGATGATCCAGATGGCCGGCGAGATCCATCGGGACGGCGTCGCCCTCCTCGCCCCGCAGGCCGCTCGCCAGACGTGGTATCCGAACTCGTTTCTCGCACCGGTCGAGCGCAACGAGCCCGGCCGTTCCTCGGGCCTGCAGGCGATCAGCGACGCGATCGCCGAGGCCAACGACGCCGGTATCCCGACCGAGCGAATCATGCTGGTCGGCTTCTCGCAGGGCGCCTGTCTCGCCAGCGAGTACCTCGCGCGAAACCCGCGACGCTACGGCGGCCTCGCCGCCTTCTCCGGCGGGCTCATCGGCGAGGACCTCGACGACGAGTACCCCGGCGACCTCGAGAACACCCCGGTCTTTCTGGGCTGTAGCGATGTCGACCCGCACATCCCCGCAGAGCGGGTCCACGACACGGCTGACATCCTCGAGTCGATGAACGCCGACGTGACCAAGCGCCTCTACGAGGGGATGGGCCACGGCATCAACGAGGACGAGATGGAGTACGTCTCCGGCATGGTCGCCGAATTGGTGGACTGACCGCGATCTCCCACCGACTCAGCGCATTACTGTGACCGGGACGGGCGAGCGACGGACGATCGTTTCGGCGACGCTGCCGAGCAGGACCCTCGAGAGCCCCGACCGGCCGTGGCTTCCGATGACGATGTGATCGATGTCGTCGTTATCCTCCGCGAAGCGAACGACTTCGCGCGCGGGTTTCCCGACCGCGGTCTCGGTCCGAAAATCCCGATCCGGATCGCTGACGATCGCCGCGATTTCCTCGGGCAGTTCCGTCGAGACTTCCTCCTCGCGGTCTCGGAGCCACTCCTGTGCGGCCATGATCCCGGCTCCCGTCGAGCCGTCCGCGGCCTCGATGACGCGCAACAACACGATCTCGTCGTCGGGATACGTCGTGAACGCATGTTCGACCGCCTTCTGTGCGGGTTCCGAGCCGTCATAGGCGACGAGGATTGCCATACGTATAACTGGTCTTTCACGAGTATAAATTCGACCGGTAGTGAGCGGTCACTCACGACGGCTCGAGTCGATCGCGCCCCGTTAGTGGCGGAGGACCGGTTCCGATTGCTTCTGTTGCTCGGCGTGGATGTACCACAGGAATTCGTCGACCTGATCGCCGCTCGAGATGGTTAACGAGAACGAGGCGGACCCGCTTGCAGACACCGCCAGGACCTGTCGGCGACGATAGTACGCGTATCCGATACTCGCGGCCCCGATGAGAAGGAAGAGGACGCCCGCATCACTCGCGTCCGAGAGGACGCCGGATAGTCCGATGAGCGCGGCGATGGAACCCAATATCAGGGCCGGGAAATTGAGTTTCGTTCCGTATTCGACCGAACTGATTTTCTCGAGGGGGATGTACTGGAAGTTGAATCCGCCCCCGACCTCGGTCTGTTGAATCAGTCGCTCGTCCGTGAGATACCACGTCGTAACTCCGAACCCGAACAGGGACTTGATCCAGTTCAGGAGGCCCCGCGGACGGAACGAGAGTTGGTACGAAATCTCCTCGCTGTTCGTCATGTACCGTTGCACGCGGTCGGTACTCTGTGACATATCTCAGACTCGAACTGGTCAGTGAAGGAGATTGTGGCCGGTTTGGGTCGGGCTAGTCGGGAAAGCGGTACGCTTCGGCGATACGTCCCGGTTTCTCAATCGCGGTCTCGCCTCCATCGATGAGCGAATCACTCCGACCTTTTCGACTAGGCTTGCTCTCCGTTCGCTCCCGCTCGCGCAAAAACTTCGATGAAAAAGGTCGCGGCCTATTCCTCTCGTCGCGGTTATTACGCTTCGAAGCCGTCCTCGAACCGGAACGTCCCAGTTCGAACTTTTTCCGCTCGGGTAGCTCACTCCGTTCGCTACCACTCGCGCAAAAACTTCGATGAAAAAGGCTGCTCGCTCGCGGTCGTTACTCTTCGAACCCGTCTTCGAACCGGAACGTTCCGTTCCGCTGGACGACTTCGCCGTCGACTTCGATGTACGAGTCCTCGCTCATGTCGACGATCATGTCGACGTGGACCGCGGAGTCGTTGGCCTCGTTGCCCTCGCCGACGGTATCGTCGTAGGCGCGGCCGACGGCCATGTGGACGGTGTCGCCCATCTTCTCGTCGAAGAGCATGTTGTATGTGAACTGATCGATGTCGCGGTTCATTCCGATGCCGAGTTCACCGAGGCGGCGCGCGCCGTCGTCGGTGTTGAGGACCTCCGTGAGGACATCCTCGTTTTTCGCCGCCGAGTGGGAGACGACTTCGCCGCCCTCGAACTCGAGGTACACGTCTGTGATCTCCCGGCCCTGATGGTACAGCGGCATGTCGAACAGCACCTCGCCCTCGACGCTGTCGGGCTGGGGTGCGGTAAAGACCTCGCCGCCGGGGAGGTTGTGTTCGCCGTGGTCGTTGAGCGTCGGGTTGTTTTCGACGGACATCGTCACGTCCGTGGTATCGCCGCTGACGATGCGGACCTCCTCGGCGGGGTCCATGATCTCGACCATGTTCTCCTGGTGTTCGCGCTGTGCGTCCCAGTCCTTGTTGACGGCGTCCCAGACGAAGTTCTCGTAGCCCTCCGTGCTCATCTCGGCGAGCTGGGCGTTGGCCGGTGCGGGGAACTGCGTGAGACACCAGCGCTTCGAGAGCCGGTCCTCGAGGATCGGGCGCTGGGCCTGCTGGTAGGCCGCGCTGGTTTCGGGGTCGACATCGCTGGTCTGGGTGGCGTTGTCCGTCGCCCGAATGGCGATGTAGACGTCCGTGTTCTGAATGAGCGCGAGTTCGTGTTCGGGGGTCTCGAACTCGATACTCGCGGCGTCACCGCTCGTTTCGTCCGAGGCGCTTTGCGCCTCGCTCCCGCCGAACGAGCGGAGGTACGCGCGCTGGCTGCGCTTTCCGGTCCGCTGGCTCGTGGTGACGGGGTTCGCGCCGTGTTCGCCGATCACTTCGTGGAGCGCGACGACCAGATCCTCGGCGACGGGGTGGGCGTCGACGACGACGTTGTCCCCCTCCTCGAGGTCGACCGAGTGGTTGGCGATGATCTGGGCGTGTTCGCGAATTCGCGGGTCCATGCCCCGGTATTGATCGGGGGAGGAAAAAACGGTTCGTAATGGAGAACCCGCCGACCGGGGGCGGGTCGGCGCTCGCCGACCCCGTCAGTCGGCGACCCACCCGTAGTCGTCGGCTTCGGCTGCGGAGTCGTCGCCGAATCCGCCAGCCGATGCCGTGCCCTCGTCTTCGGTCTCTTCACGGAAGAACGAGACCGTCGCGGCGGTCAGGACGAGCGACAACGGGGCCGAGACACACAGCGCGAGCAGGAAGCCCGCGCCGCCCGCGCTTACGAGCAGGGAAAGCACCAGCGAGGCGGCGACCGCCGCGACGAGGTGCCAGAGCCCGAAGCTGAGGACCTGCCCGCCCGCCGTCGTGAGATCGGCCGACCGGCGAAACGCCTCGAGCAGCGACGCGTCGGCCGCGACGAACAGGAACGGGACAGGATAGAAGACGTAGCTGAGGGCGACGATTACCGGAATCGCGAGCAGGATGAGCGGCGGCGCGAGCACGAACAGCGGGAAGACGAGCAGAAACGCGCCGGCGACGACGAGATTGTACAGGATGTATCGGGGCGCGTAGGTCGCGATGCACGTGCCGACGGCGATCGGCTCGCCGCGGAGCCGCCGGTCGATCCCGCCGACGTACGCCGCCATCAGGATTCCCGAGAACGTCACGTACGCGACGATCGCGAGTCCGATCCAGCCCAGCATTCCCATGCTGAGGGCCTCGAGGGGCATCTCGACGGTGCCGACGGCCGTCTCGATCGTCACGTCGGTGCCGCCGGCTCCGGTCGACCCGACAGAGCCCGGCGAGCCGCCGGTCGGAGCCGGCTCGCCGGGTCCCCCACTGAACGGCTCCCCGTACCCGGACCGCGTGGTCACTGCGGGCGGCTCCGGCGGGTCGGCCAACTGCCAGAGGGTCACGAGCGGCGTCGGAAAGGCGAACTCGAGGTTGATCGAGAACCCGCGCCCGGTCGGACCGAGCGCCCGTCACACCTTCTCGAACTCGAGCAACGCGGCGAACAGGGGGACCGAGGCAAACGGCCAGAGGTCGTCGAACCGATCGAGGACGCGGGAGGCGTGGCGCGTGAACGGGCTCGAGCCCTCGTCGCCGGACCCACTTGCCGTCGGCGGCGGGTCGTCGCTCGGAGGCGATCCGAAACCGGGATCGGGAACCATACGTCGCCGTACTCATGACGGGATATTGAACGTTTCCGTCGGAGGGGCCGGCCCGCTCGAGAACGGCGATACTGGCCGTCCGGTGAGACGCCGATCGAACCCCGCCGCAGAGATGACGGGCTATTTTACCGTCGTGGCGGTATCGATACGCGTGATCGACCTTCGCTCAGACACCGTGACGAAACCGGACGAGGTGATGCGCGAGGCCGCCGCGACCGCCGCGGTCGGCGACGACGTCTACGGCGAGGATCCGACGGTCAACGACCTCGAGGCCCGGGTCGCCGACCGGTTGGATACCGAGGCCGCGTTGTATTTCCCGACGGGAACGATGGCGAACCAGACCGCCGCGCGGGTGCATACCGAGCGCGGACAGGAGGTGCTCGCCGACCGCCAGAGCCACGTCGTGAAGTACGAACTCGGCGGGCTGGCACAGCACGCGGGACTGCAGGTGCGGATGCTCGACGCCGACCGCGGGGTTCCTTCGCCCGAGCAGGTCGCAGCGGCGACCGTCGCGGAAGACCTGCACCGGCCCGGGACCGGTTTGCTCTGTCTCGAGAACACGCACAACGCCCGCGGCGGGCTCGCGATCGACCCCGAGAAGATCGCCGCGGCGGCGACGGCGGCACGCGAGCGCGACGTTGCGGTCCACCTCGACGGCGCGCGGCTGTTCAACGCCGCGACAGCGCTCGAGGTGCCGGTCACGGACCTCACGGAGCCGGTCGACTCGGTCATGGTCTCGCTCTCGAAGGGATTGGGTGCGCCCGTCGGCTCGATGCTCGCGGGCAGCGAGGAGTTCATCGAGCGCGCCCGCCGCACGCGCAAGCTGCTGGGCGGCGGGATGCGCCAAGCCGGGATTCTCGCGGGCCCCGCGCTCGAGGCCCTCGAGAACGTCGACGACCTCGAGACGGATCACGAAAACGCGCGCCTGTTGGCGGACGGTATCGACGGCGTCGACGGGTTCGACGCGCAGGAACCGGAGACGAACATCGTCCTCGCGGACGTGTCCGAAACGGGACTCGAGCCGGCGACCGTCGTCGAGCGACTCCGCGAGCGGGACGTGCTGGCGACCCAGCTCGGTCCGACGACGGTCCGGTTCTGTACGCACCGAGACATCGCTCGCGAGGATATCGATGCGGCGCTCGAGCGACTCGAGGACGCGTTCGACTGACGGCTCGGTCGCTGGTTACCGGTCGCCGCGCATTCCGTCGCGGAACTCGAGGACGGTCCGGCGCACGAGGAGATAGCCGAAGAAGACGAGCGACAGCAGGATCACGACGACCGCGATGATGACGGGGTCGTCGGGGATGAGACCGATGATGGGATCCAGCATACGTCGCGGCTACACTGTCAATGTGGTTAACCGTTTCGACCACGCTCGGTCGCCCCCGTGCCGGCGTCTCACGACCGAAACGGTAACTAAAACCGGTCTTTCAGCTTGCGCTGGCTATAACGTCGCCCGGCGTCTCGATTGCGATAGGCCTCGATCGCCTCCCCACCACCGATTCGAGGATCACCCTCGAGATCGAGGCCGCCGTCCCCGACGATCACCCCTCCACCCACCCGATCGCGCGGCCGCTCGTGCCCGTTCCCGTCTGACAGTCTGGCTCGACGCGGGCGGCCGGAACCGATCGATACCGATCGCCGATCCGCCGGTCCCCGCTGGCGCTGCTGCTCGTTCCGTCGCACTCTTCATACCGACTCGACACGTTCTCCTTGAGAGTCCCCGTCGAGCTACGCCGTCGGCACGTCGAACGCCTCGAGCACCGTCCCGTCCGGTTCGCGAATCTCGCCCTCAAGGGCCTCCTCGCCATCATCGCGCTCCTCGAGCACGGCAAAGCCCGGCCGATTGCCGCGCGGATCGGCGTGGCTGCCGGGATTGAGCAGGACGGCCTCGTCGGTCTCAACGATCGTCGGCCGGTGGGTGTGACCGGAGACGACGACGTCCGCCCCTCGCGAGCGGCCGAACATCGCGAGGCCGGTCTCGCCGCCGTCCCGCCGGTGCGTGACGGCGAACCGGACGCCGCCCGCCTCGACGACGCGAGCCGTCGGCAGGCGGTCCCGAACCGCCGCGCTGTCGGCGTTTCCGTGGACGGCAAACAGGCGGTCGCATTCCGATTGGAACGCCTCGAGCGCCGCCTCGCTCGTGAAATCGCCCGCGTGGATGACGGTATCCGCTTCCCGGGCCGCGGTCAGCGCATCGCCCTCGAGTTCGTGGTCCCGGCGGCTGTGCGTATCGGAGAAGATCGCGATCATAGTCGCCGTTTGCCCGCCACTGACAGGTTCCTTTCGGATGCGGTCGCCGCGGCCGTCCGGATCGGGGTCGGGAACGGTGCCGACCGGCTCCGGATCGGGTCCGAACCGGCTCTAGAACGGCTTACACTTTAGGACCGCCGGTTCGTAGTCCCCGTCGATGGCCAGTAGTACCTCCGTCGTCCTCGCCGCGCTGTTCGCGAACGGCGCGATCGCGATTCTGAAGTTCGGTGGCTTCGCGCTGACTGGGAGCCCCGCCATGCTGTCGGAGACGTATCACTCCATCTCGGACACGGGAAACCAGATCTTCCTGCTGATCGGGATCAAATACGGCGCACAGGAGGCAACTCGCGAACATCCGTTCGGCCACGGGAAGGCGCAGTTCTTCTACAGCCTCCTCGTGAGCGTCATGCTCTTCGGCATCGCCGGCTGGGAGAGCGCTCGCCACGGCTACAGTGCGCTGCGAGAGGGCGGCGTCCACCGGGCCAGCGAGGACATCACGCTGCTTGGCGCACAGTTCGACCCGATCCTCGTCAACTACGCCGTGTTGCTCGGCGCGATCGCCTTCGAGTCCTACGCGCTCTGGAAGGCCTATCAGGGTATCAGCCGCCAGATGGACGAGCACGGCTGGACGAGCCTCCGCGAGGCGTTCAGCAAGACCAGCGACGTGACGACGCTGACCGCGCTCACCGAAGACACCATCGCGCTCGCCGGCGCGGGGATCGCCCTCTTCGGCGTCTACCTCTCCCGGACCACCGGAAACCCGATGTACGACGCCGGTTCCGCCCTGCTGATCGGGATCATGCTCATGGGATTCGCGATCGCGCTCGCGTGGGAGAACAAGCGACTCATCCTCGGCGAGAGCCTCTCGAAATCCGCCGAGGACGAACTGCGACGGATCGTCGCCGACGCTGACGGCGTGGCCGAGCTCGTCGATTTCCGGACCGTCTACTTCGGGGCCGAGGAACTGCTCGTCACCGCCGACGTGGCGTTCGACCCCGGACTCGACACGGCGTCGATCGACGACCGAATCACCGAGATCGAACGCGCGTTACAAGCCCACGACGATCAGGTACAGAAGGTCTACATCGAACCCGAGACCTGATCGGCCGGATTCAGTTCTGATCGCACTACGTCGCCGAATTGCCGCTCTCTCCGTCCGTGTCGTCGTACCCCGCGACGACCGTCGTTCCCGGCGGCCGGTCGTTCAAGACCGCCGTGACCGTCGTCTCCCCCAAGTCCACCGTCGACTCGAGCGGCTCCCAGCCGTCGTCCGCGTCGACGGCGACCGCCACGTCCGTCGGACTCGCGCCGGGGGGAAGCCGGGACGGATCGTAGACGAGCGCGATCCGGACGGCTTCGATCGCCTTCAGTTCCTCGCACGCGACGAGGTCGACGGGATCGCCGAGGGCGTCGACCGGCGGTTCGCGGCCGCTTTTCGCGAGACCGAACGCGTCGGGAACGACGCCCGCCACGAGTTCGACGCGAGCCCCTGCCTGCTCGAGCGTGTATTCGGCGACGCTGCTGGAATCGTATCCCGGAATGGCCATACCGGGGGCAGGCACTCGAGACACATGTCCCTGTACCGCGCGTTCGCCGGCCGGTGGACCCCGCCGTCGCCGGCCAGTTTTTAAGGGCAGACCGAATCGAGACGAATCCTTTTATCGTAGCGCGAACCTATCATACGCTGTGTCCGAGACAGCCGGGTACATGCGCTTTTTCCCGTACGACCAGCCGTACGAGAACCAGCGCGAGGCGATGGACCGCATCCACAACTCCCTCCATCGGGGGCAGAACGTCCTCTTCGAGGGGGCCTGCGGGACCGGCAAGACCCTCTCGTCGCTGGTCCCCGCGCTCGAGATCGCTCGCGAGCAGGACAAGACGGTCGTCATCACGACCAACGTCCACCAGCAGATGCGCCAGTTCGTCGCCGAAGCCCGCGCGATCACCCGCGAGGAGTCCATCCGCGCGGTCGTCTTCAAGGGGAAGTCCTCGATGTGTCACATCGACGTCGGCTACGAGGAGTGTCAGGCGCTCCGCGATAATACGCGCGCCGTCGTCGACGCCGAACGCGACCGCGACCAACTCGAGCGCCGCCAGCGCGAACTCCTCGCCGAGAGCCAGGACGGCGACGGCTCGGCGGCCGACGCCCGCTCGGCGGTGATGGACGAACTCGAGGACATCGAGGAGCGCCTCGAGGACCTCGAAGACCAGAACGTCTGTGACTACTACCGGAACAATCTCACGCAGGATACGGACGACTTCTTCGGCTGGCTTTTCGAGGACGTCCGCACGCCCGACGATATTTACGACTACGCCGAGCAGCAGCAGTTCTGTGGCTACGAACTCCTGAAAGAGGGGATCGAGGGCGTCGATCTGGTCGTCTGTAACTACCATCACCTGCTCGATTCGACCATTCGGGAGCAGTTCTTCCGTTGGCTCGGCCGCGATCCCGACGACGTGATCGCCGTCTTCGACGAGGCCCACAACGTCGAAGACGCCGCCCGCGAGCACGCGACCCGGACCTGCTCCGAGCGGACCTTCGACTCCGCGCTCGACGAGTTGGCCGATACCGACGACCCGCGCTCGGAGGACGCCGCGAACGTCCTCTCGGCGTTTCACCGCGCGCTCGTCGAGACCTACGAGGACTCCTTTGGCTTCGGCGACCGCGAGTCGATCACCGAGAACTGGTCCGACGTGCCGATCGCCAACGAGGACCGCAAGGACGACCTCACGCTCGAGTTCCTGCAACGGTACTCCGGCAGCGGGATCGACGACGACCTCGAGGCCGCGATGAAGCTGGGACAGGAACTCGACGAGCAGTACGAGGAAGCCTACCGCGAGGGTGAGACAGCGACGCGAACTGAGTGTCAGACCCTGCAGGCCGCCGGCTTCGTCAGCGCGTGGATGGCCGAGGGCTCGGCGGAGGGGCTCTACCCGGTCGTCTCCGTCACTCGGGACGCCGGCACCGACGAGATCTACGGCCGCGCGGAGCTGTACTCCTGTCTCCCGCGGCAGGTGACCGGCCAACTGTTCGACGAGATCTACGCGACCGTCCTCATGAGCGCGACTATCCAGCCGTTCGAGGTCACCGGGAACGTCCTCGGGCTCGAGGACGTAGTGACGATGGCCTACGGGCTCCAGTTCCCCGAGGAGAACCGCCGGACCTTCGCCGTCGAGACGCCGCCGCTCTTCTCCTCGGATCGGGACGACCCCGCGGTTCAAGAGGACGTGACCGAGACGATCCACGACGCCGTCCGGATGACTCCGGGTAACACGCTCGCGTTCTTCCCCAACTACGGCGAGGCGAGCCGGTACGCCGACCGACTCGAGCGCCGCAGCGACCGGACGGTCTATCTGGACGAGCCGGGCGAGTCCGTCGAGGACCTCCGGAAACAGTTCGTCGCGGACGACGGCGCGGTGCTCTGTACCTCGCTGTGGGGGACCCTCGCGGAGGGGGTGAGCTTCGACGGCGACGACGCCCACACGGTGCTGGTCGTCGGCGTTCCCTACCCGCATCTGGACGACCGCGCCGAGGCGGTCCAGGAGGCCTACGACACGGCCTTCGACGGCACCGACACCGGCTGGCGCTACGCCGTCGAGATCCCGACGGTCCGAAAGACCAGACAGGCGCTTGGTCGCGTCATCCGCTCGCCGGAGGAGGTCGGCGTTCGCGCGCTCCTCGATCGGCGCTACTCGCGGTCGGCGAAGTCGGACCTGGGCAGGTACAGCGTCAACGGGACCTTCCCGCACGAGGAACGCGAGGAACTGATCGACATCGCGCCGGACAAACTCAAGTTCGCGATGCGCAACTTCTACGGCGGCCACGACGAGTACGACGGCGAACCGCCGGCACCGTAGGCTCGAGTTCGAATTCAGTCGTTGGCCGACGCTTTCTGCTGCTCCCACGCGTCGTAGCCGCCGGCCATGCTCGCGACCCGCTCGGCGTCGCCGTACTCCTCGATGAGCCGTGCGGCTTGGACCGAGGTCTGACCGATGTAACAGTAAACGACCACGTCGTCGGCCCAGTCCCGGTCGACGACGGTCTCCTCGAGTTCGTCGACGGTGACGTGTTCGGCCCCGGGGAGGTGGCCCTCGGCGTAGTCCTCATCGCCGCGGATGTCGATGAGGTCGAACTCGTCGTCGCGCTCGATTCGTTCGCGGACCGTCTCGGGGGTAAATTCCTCGACCATTATCGTTTCCGGAGGTAGATGCGGTAGACCGCGTCGCCGCTGCGCCAGACCTGCGCGTCGGCATCGTCGCCGACGGCTCGCGGCACATTTTCGGTACAGGGGACGTGGTCGGTCTCCTGGACGAGCAGATCGCCCGACTCGATCTGCTGGAGCCCCTTCTTGGCCTCGACCTGCGGGTACGGACAGACCTCGCCCATCATGTCCTGGACGAGGTCCGCCTCCTCGAGGAGTTCCTCGGCTCGGTCGTCGCTCAGTTCGTCCGGTGCGTCGGTAACGTCGTCGATGGATGGCATTGTCTCGTGTCTCTGTTGTCGCGGTTTGTAGTTGGCGAACGATTCGATCTCAGATCGCACAGCCGACTTCGCGGTAGATCCAGTGGGTCATCACGTAGACGCCGGCGACGATGCCGACCGCCGCGATGAAGGAGTGGACCGAGAGCTCCGCGATGCCGGAGTAGATGTTCCCGATGTTACAGCCGGGCGCGAGTCGCGATCCGGTGCCCATCATCAGGCCGCCGACGACGGCGTTCGGTAGCCGCCGGCGCTTCGGGACCCGAACCGAGAAGTCCCCGCTCCAGAGGGCGGCGAGGAACGCGCCGACGATGACGAACCCGATCATCACCATGTCGACGGTTACCCCGACACCCTGGCCCTGAAACAGGACCGAACCCCAGTAGTCGAACGAGCCCGCGTCGACGCCGACCTGCGAGAGGAGGTAACCGGTCCAGCGGGCCTCGGGACCCGTGACGCCGACGATCGAGACTTGGCTGAACCAGAGCACCGCGGCGGCGGTGATCCCGAGCGCGGCGGTGCGGGGGTCCCACGGCTGCTTGCTCGAGGCGATGGGATGTCGCCACGCCCGGGCGAGACCGCGGAAATACGTTGCCGTTCCGCGGACGAACCCGCGGAGGCCGACGACGGGCGCGAGCAGCGCCGTCGGGTTGAGTTGCGCCACGTCCGCCCGCTCGCCGAACTCGGCGGCGCTCGCCGAGCGCCCGACCAGCGTGGCGTAGACGAGGACGGCGGCGGTCGCGACCCCGAGCGCGAGGAGGCTCGCCGGGACCGACGTGAGTTCGAACAGGCTCGCTCCGGTCCCGAACGTGAGCCCCTCGAAGTACGTGCTCTCGAGCGTCGGGAAGGCGACGGTGAAGCCGGCGTAGCCGACGCCCATGAACAGCAGCGTGAGCCAGAACTGCAGGTACCCCTCGCCGGCGCGGTAGAGCGTGCCGCTGGCACAGCCGCCGGCGTAGGTCATCCCGACCCCGAAGATGAAGCCGCCGACGAGGCCCGTCAGCCCCCAGTCGGGCGTCCAGAATCCCTGATAGTAGCCGAATTGGTAGGCGATACCCCAGAAGACCATCGTCAGAAGCGTCGCGGCGAGCACGCCCTTCGTGACCCGGGAGTCCTTGTAAGCGAAGAAGTCCCGGAAGGCGTTGACGAAACAGAACCGCCCCTTCTGGAGAAAGGCTCCGAGGGCGATTCCGACGATCGCTGCGACGAGTAGCGTTGAGACCACACCGATGCCAAGGGCCTCGACGACTTAACCCGCGGCCAGCCGGACGACGCTACCCCGACCGTTGACGCGCTCGATCCCCGACGACGGCGGATCTGTCGCCAGAGCAAGCCGCTATTGCGGAACGACCGCTGTAGTCGGTCGCGGAGATAGCAGCGGTATTTGCAGCCGCCGAAACCGCGTCAGGCCCGGAGGTTTCGCCCCGCTGTCAGTACTCCCAGGACACGGGCGCTAGGCTGGCAGCGAGACGCGACTCACCGGCAGCTTGTACGTCCCGTCCCAGAACTCGAGTTCGCTGACCGTCCACCGGATCGGCTCGATCTCGCGGCTGGCCAGTCGCTTCGCGGTCTCGAGGTCGCCGCCGCGGGCGAGGGTCACGTGCGGGACGTAGTCGCTCCCCTCGAGTCCCTCGACGGTCTCGAAGGCCTCGGTGAGTTCGGCGTGAATCCCCTCGAGTCCGGGGCTCTCGACGGCGAGGTAGACGACCGGTGCCGAGCCCAGCGGCGGGTCGTCGAAGTAGTCGATGCCCGTGATTTCGGCTTCGACGGCGGGGGAGCCCTCGAGCGCGCGGTGGGCGCGGTGCTGGAGCTGTGCGACGTGGTCGGCCTCGCCGAGTCGCTTGAGCAGACACGAGTGGTCCTCGCGGACGGTCTCGAATCCGATGAGGTCGGGATGGAGCCGGTTCGCGAGTTGGCGAACGCGACCGGGGACCGGAACGTTGACGCTGTACACTTCGGTCGGTATAGGGCCAGTATCGCTATCAGTCTGGTGGTCTCGCGAGCCGAACGGCCGCTGCGGCCCGTCTCAGAGCTGGTCGAGCAACCAGAGAATAATCAGGACGCCGATCGCGAGCTGGATGACGGGGACGAACAGGCCGAACACGCTCGCGAGCGTGCCGAGTATCGCTTCGAGGACCTCGATCACGAGCAAAACGGCGATCAGACCGAGGACGATTTTCAGGAGCGTTTCGACCTCGAGTTCGCCGCGCGTATCGGACATACGTTCACGTACGGCTGACTGTTTGAAAAACACGTCGCTACCGCGGTCGGAAAGACCTATTTAGACGGCTACGGCATGTCATGGTAATGGACGTGAGGGGGTTGCGAGCCCTGATCTGCGTGCTCGTGGTGGTTGCGTGTTCGTTCGCGTTCGTTCCGGCCGCGACCGCTGGTGTGGCGGACAACGGTGTCCAGCGAGCGGCGCTACAGGCCGATTCGGGCGGTGAACAGACCGATGCGAACGAAAGCCCGCAACTCGAGGACGCCGATGAGATACACATCGATGTCTTCATCGCCGAGGACGGATCGGCGCGGGTGACTGTCGACTATCAGTTCCATCTCTACGGCGAGAACAGTTCCGCGCCGCAGTGGGAGCCGCTGTCTGAAAACATCTCCGACGACCCGGACCAGTACGTCGCCGCGGAGCGGACGAAGTGGAACGATACTCTCACCGACGGCATCAACGCGACTAATCGGGAGATGGAACTCTCGAACATGTCGATCACGACGGAGACGGACACCGCACCGCGGGAGGTCGGCCACGCGGTCGTCACCTTCGATTGGTCCGACTTCGCGCTGGTCGAACTGAACCGAATCGAGGCCGGGACCGCGCTGTCCGGACTCACGCTCGAGGAGGGGACGTCGCTGCAGTTCCGCTGGCCCGAGGGGTATTCTATCCACGAGAGCGAGGGGACACCGCAGGTACAACCGTCGCCGGACGACCGATCCAACAGTTCGGTCACGTGGACGGACGAGTTGAACACGCCCGACGGCGGACCACAGGTCGTTCTGATCAAGAACGACACCGTGAACGCGGATCCGGCGACGACCGACGAGGGGCCGGCGATGCCGTGGGTAATCGTCGTCTTGGCCCTCGCGTTGCTCGCGACGGTCGGCGTCGCCGGCTGGTTACTCGGGCGCGATCGCTCCGGCGGCGGGGCCGCCGGCGCCGAACCGCAAACCGCACGCCGGGCCGACGGCTCACCCGAATCCGAGCCGAACGGGGCCAACGGTCCCCCGACGGAACTGCTGAGCAACGAGGAGCGAGTCCTGCGCCTGCTCGAGGAACGCGGCGGTCGAATCAAACAACAGGCCGTCGTCTCGGAGCTGGGGTGGACCGAGGCCAAGACGAGTCAGGTCGTCGGCGAACTGCGCGAAAACGACGAGATCGAAGTGTTCCGGATCGGCCGGGAGAACGTGCTGTCGTTGCCCGACGAGGAGTAGGCCGGGATCCGATTGTCCCGTTTCCGTTGCTAGATATCGATCATAATCTCCCCAGGAGCGACCGAACGCCGCGCTGACGACGGGAGCGCGCGATGTAGCAGGATTTAATACTGTGGCTTCGTAGGTTCATCACAATGAGCCAGTCCGTCGGCACCGTGGTCGCCGTTCCCGGTACCGACGGGTCCGTCGCTCGGCGGCGACCGCGACGACTCCGACCGGGCCTTTGAGCCCGCACTATACTACTCCCCTTGTTCCGGTTCGTTTCAACGTTCCCGAAATCCCAGTATTTTCGGCTAGCGGCCGCTCTACCCTTTATTTACGATACTGAAACCAACGAGCTTAAGTCTCTCCTTTGGCTTCACTCGAGTACGACATGACACGCGTTGCACTCGCGTTCTCGGGCGGCCTGGACACGACGGTCTGTGTCCCGCTGCTCGAGGAGGAATACGGATACGACGACGTAATCGGCGTCACGGTCGACGTCGGCCAGCCGGCCGAAGAGTTCGACGAAGCCGAAGAGACCGCCGAAGCGCTCGGCCTTGACCACTACGTCGTCGACGCGCGAGAGGAATTCGCTCAACTTTGTCTCGAGAGCGTTCGCGCGAACGCGACCTATCAGGGCTACCCGCTGGGAACGGCGCTCGCCCGTCCCGTGATCGCGGAAGCGATCCTCGAGGTCGCCGAGGAACAGGACTGTACCGGTATCGCCCACGGCTGTACGGGTAAGGGCAACGACCAACTGCGCTTCGAGGCCGTCTGGCGCAGCTCGGATCTGGAAGTCATCGCCCCCGTGCGCGAACTCGGCCTGACCCGCGAGTGGGAACAGGAGTACGCCGCCGAGCGCGACCTGCCCGTCGAGGGCGGCAGCGGCGGCGACTGGTCGATCGACACCAACATCTGGAGCCGCTCGGTCGAGGGCGACGACCTCGAGGACCCCAACTACGTCCCGCCGCGGGACATCTACGAGTGGACTGACGAGCCCGGCAGCGAGACCGAGGAGATCGAGATCACCTTCGAGCAGGGCTACCCCGTCGCCGTCGATGGCGAGGAGTACGAGCCGGTCGCGCTCATCGAGTCCCTGAACGAACTCGCCGGCGGGTACGGCGTCGGCCGCACCGACACGATGGAAGACCGCATGCTCGGGCTGAAGGTTCGCGAGAACTACGAGCACCCGGCCGCGACGACGCTGCTGAACGCCCACGAGGCCCTCGAGGGCCTCGTCCTCACCCAAGAGGAGCGCCAGTTCAAACAACAGATCGACCAGCAGTGGTCCCAGAAGGGCTACGAGGGCCTGATCGACGCCCCGCTCGTCAGCGCGCTCGAGGGCTTCATCGACGAGACCCAGAAACGCGTGACCGGCACCGTCACGATCCGCTTCGAGGGCGGACAGGCCCGTCCGGTCGCACGCGACAGCAAGTTCGCGGCCTACTCGGCCGAGCACGCCTCCTTCGACACGGAGACGGTCGGGAAGATCAAGCAGGAAGACGCCACCGGTGTCGCGAAGTACCACGGCTTCCAGCGCCGCCTCGCGAACGAGGCGATCGCCGCCAACGCCGACGAGGAAGTCGAACTCGCGACCGACGGCAGCGGCTCCGACGAGGAATAAGATGACGGAGGAGAGCGCTCACGACGGGTCCGAACTCGAGTCGGACGTCGCTACCGACGGCGGTTCCGACGATGAGGGCGGTGAGCGATCCACCGGATCGCGATCCTCGTCGGATCTCGGATCCGACGGCGTCGTCCGCCGGGATCGCTTCAGCGGCGGCCCCGCCCGGAGCTTCCTCTCCTCGCTCGCAGCGGACGAACGCATTTTCGCGGCCGACCTCGAGGTCGACCGCGCTCACACGGTCATGCTCGCCGAACAGGACATCATCGCGGACGATGTCGCGGGGCAGATCCTGACCGCCATCGACGCGATCGAGGTCGACGGCCACGACTCCCTGCCCGACGGCGAGGACGTCCACGAGGCCATCGAGACGGCCGTCATCGAGCGCATCGGCGCCGAGGGCGGCAAGATGCACACCGCGCGCTCGCGCAACGACGAGGTCGCGGCCTGCATCCGGTATCGCCTGCGCGATGACCTTCTCGAGGCCATCGAGACGACGCTCGCGCTGCGCGAGTCGCTGGCAGCCGTCGCCGATGAACACCGGGAAACGATCATGCCCGGCTACACCCACCTCCAGCCCGCCCAGCCGACCACCGTGGCCCACTGGGCGCTGGCCTACGAGGGGGCCGTTCGCCGCGACACCGAGCGCCTGCTCGCGGCCTACGACCGGGTCAACGAGTCGCCGCTCGGCGGTGCCGCCTTCGCGGGCACGACGTTCGATATCGACCGCGAGCGCACCGCGGACCTGCTCGGCTTCGAGGGCGTCGTCGAAAATTCGATGGACGCCGCCTCAAGTCGGGACTTCCTGCTCGAGGCGACCCAAGCGCTGTCGACGCACGCGACGACGCTGTCGGGGCTCGCGGAGGACGCGATCATCTTCGCGAACCGCGGCTTCGTCGATCTGGCGGACGACTACTCCTCGACGTCGTCGATCATGCCCCAGAAGAAGAATCCCGACACGCTGGAACTCGTCCGCGCGGTCGCGGGCGACGCGGCGGGCGGGGTACAGGGACTGACGACGACGCTGAAGGGACTGCCCCGCGCGTACAACCGCGACTTACAGCGGGCGACGACCCACGCGTGGGAGACCGTCGACGCCGTGACCGAGGCGAGCGAGGTCGCGGCGGGTGCGGTCGCGACGGCCGACTGGAACGAGGAGACGCTGGCCGCGGCGGCCGGCGAGGGCTTCTCGACGGCGACCGGCGTCGCGGATCTGCTCGCGGCCAACGGCCTTCCCTTCAGGACGGCCCACGAACTCGTCGCGATCGCGGCCGAAAACGGGGCGGACTACGATGCCCTCGAGTCCGCCGCCCAGGAGGTGCTCGGCGAGTCGCTCGCGGCTCACGTCGACCCGGCCGCCGTCGGAGACGCGCTCGATCCCGCGAAAAGCGTCGCGAGCCGCGACTCGCAGGGCGGTCCCGCGCCCGAGGCGGTCGCCGCCCAACTCGAGTCGGCCCGCGAGGCGCTTACGGCTGACGAGGAAGCGCTCGCGAACACGACAAACGCGCTCGAGGCGGCCCACGAGACGCTCCGCTCGGCGGTGAACGGCTATGTCTGAGCCGGTGGCTCGAGCGGTTCGCGATCCCCGCGAGGGGATAATATACCGACTTCATGATATGTCGAACTGATACAGCGGGATAGTAGGGTTCTCGGTCCGTTAGAGTGGAGTGCGGAAGTATAATTTTGCTGTTAAGTTCGAAGGCTTTAAGGGATCCCGGCCCCCACGTGCGAGTACAATGACCGAATGCGTCGAGTGTGGGGCTGAGGTGTCCCTGCACGACGATCTGGAAGTCGGAGAGATCATCGATTGTACGACCTGCGGTGCCGAGCTCGAAGTCGTCGATACCGAGCCGCCGGTCCTCGAGCAGGCCCCCGAGCTGGAAGAGGACTGGGGTGAGTGACCTTGCAGACGGCTGGGATACTGCCGTCCCCCGCCGCAACGCTCCGCGGAGCGCGTAGCTCCGGGGCCCCCAATCAGAGGTGGCTCGCGTGAACGTCGGAATACTCTACTCACGGATTCGCAAGGACGAGAAGCTCCTGTTGAGCGAGCTTCGCGACCGCGATCACGAGGTCACGAAGATCGACGTCCGCAAGCAGACCTTCGACATCAGCGAGGCCCCCGCGGCGTTCGCGGACCTCGACATCGTCGTCGACCGCTGTCTCGCCACGAGCCGGAGCCTGTACGCCACGCAGTTCTTCGAGGCCTACGGCATCCCCGTGGTCAACAGCCACGAGACCGCGGATATCTGCGCGGACAAGGTGAAAAACAGCCTCGCGCTCGAGAAGGCGGGGGTCCCCACCCCCGCGACGAAGGTCGCCTTCACGAAGGAGACGGCCATGGAGGCCATCGAGGACTTTGGCTACCCCTGTGTGCTCAAACCCGTCGTGGGGTCGTGGGGTCGCCTGATGGCCAAGATTGACTCCGAGTCGGCCGCCGAGGCCATCCTCGAACACAAGGCGACGCTCGGACACTACGAGCACAAGGTGTTCTACATCCAGGAGTTCGTCGAGAAACCGGGCCGCGACATCCGCGTGCTCGCCGTCGACGGCGAGCCAATCGCCGGCATGGTCCGCTCGTCGGATCACTGGATCACGAACGCCGCCAAGGGAGCGGAGACGGACGTCTTCGAACCGGACGAGGAGGCGCTGGAACTCGTCGAGAGAGCCAGCGACGCCGTCGGCGGCGGCCTGCTCGGTATCGACCTCATGGAGACTGACGATGGGTATACCGTCCACGAGGTCAACCACACCGTCGAGTTCAAAGCTCTCGACGAGGCCGTCGAGACCGACATCGCCGGCACCGTCGTCGACTGGCTCGAGGAGAAAGCGAAAGCGGCGGATCCGGACCTCGAGGTGACCGCCTGATGGCGATCAGTACCGAGACCGGCGCGGACGAAAACGCCGAGACGGTCACCGCGACCGTCATCGGCGGCTCCGGATTCACGGGCGGCGAGTTGCTGCGACTGCTCGCCGGGCATCCCAACTTCGCGATCACTGAGGTTACGAGCCGATCGAAGGCCGGCAAGAGCGTCGGCTCCGTCCACCCGCCGCTTCGCGGGTCGGATCTGCGCTTTACCGAACCCGACGACCTCGAGCACGTCGATGTCCTGTTCGCGGCGACGCCCCACGGCGTCTCGATGGGCCAGATCGACGAGTTCTTCGAGGTCGCGGACACGGTGGTCGACCTCTCGGCGGACTTCCGCCTCGAGAGCGAGGTCCAGTACGAGGAGTGGTACGACGGCCACGAGGCACCTGAATACCTCGAGAAAGCCGAGTACGCACTGCCCGAGATCAACCGCGAGAACCTCGCGGGCGCGGACCTGATCGCCGGCGGCGGCTGTAACGCCACCGCGACGATCCTGGGCCTCTACCCGCTGTTCGAACACGACATTCTCGAGGGCGGCGAGCAGATCGTTGTCGACGTGAAAGTCGGCTCCTCCGAAGGAGGCGCCGGCGGCGGCGAGGCCTCGAGCCACCCCGAGCGTTCGGGCGTCGTTCGTCCCTACGCGCCGACGGGCCACCGCCACGAGGCCGAGATCGAGCAGTTCCTCGACACCTCGGTCGCCTTCACCTGCCACGCCGTGGACATGATTCGCGGTGCGAGCGCGACGAACCACGTCTTCCCCTCGGGACCGGTCTCGAAGGGCGACCTCTGGCAGGCCTACCGCGGCTGCTACGAGGACGAACCGTTCGTCCGCATGGCCGCGGGCGGCTCCGGCGTCTACCGCTACCCCGAACCGAAGGCGGTCGCCGGCACCAACCTCGCCGAGGTTGGCTTCGAACTCGACCCGTCGAACAAGCGCATCGTCGTCTTCTCGGCCATCGACAACATGATGAAAGGCTCCGCGGGACAGGCGGTCCACGCCGCAAACGTCGCGCTGGGTCTCGAGGAGACGGCCGGACTCGAGTTTACGGGGCTCCACCCCGTGGGGGCACCCTGAGATGACCACTGTGGTCAAGATCGGCGGCGCACGCGCCGTCGATCCCGAAGGCGCTCTCGCCGACGTGGCGAGCCTCGTCGAGGACGGCGAGGACGTCGTTCTGACTCACGGCGGCTCGACCGCCGTCGACGAGACACTCGAAGATCTCGGCGAGGAGCCCACCTACGTCGAGACGCCCGGCGGCGTCGTCGGGCGCTTCACCGACGAGCGCACGATGGACGTCTTCAAGATGGTCATGCCGGGCAAGTTGAACACCGATCTGGTCGAGAGCCTCCACAACGAGGGCGTCGACGCGGTCGGCCTTTCGGGTACCGACGGCAAACTGCTCGAGGGCAAGCGCAAGTCCGCCGTCCGCGTGAAAGAGGACGGCAAGAAGAAGATCAAGCGCGGCGACCACTCGGGCACGATCGAGTCGGTCAACGCCGACCTGCTCGAGACGATGCTGTCGGGCGGCTACACGCCCGTCGTCTCCGTCCCGGTCCTCGGGAAGGAGAAGTCCGGCGGCTACACGGCGGTCAACGCCGACGCCGACCGCGCGGCCGCAGCCATTGCGGGCGCACTCGAGGCTGACCTCGTCGTCCTCACGGATGTTTCGGGGATCTACGAGGACCCCGACGACGAGTCGACCAAGATCGATTCGGCCGCGACCCCCGAGGAGTTCGAGGCCGTCAAGACGGCCGCGGAAGGGTTCATGACGAAGAAGGTCATGGCCGCCGAGGAAGCGCTCGAGGGCGGCGCGGCGTCGGTGATCGTCGCGACCGCCAACGCCGACGCACCGATCAGTAGCGCGCTCGCGGGCGAGGGGACGACCCTCGAGCCCGGCGCGCTCGAAGACGAGACCGACGGCGAAACCGCACAGGAGGCCCAACAATGAGCGATCTCGACTTCGTCTCCGGCAGCAAGCCGATCGGACTCGAGCGCGGCGAGGGGCCGTACCTCTACACCGCCGACGGCACGGAGTACATAGACGCCGGCGCGAGCTTCGCCTGCACGCCGCTGGGGCACTCCCATCCCGCGGTTGTCGACGCGGTGCAGGAGCAGGTCGGCGAGCTGACGTTCGTCGACTCCTCCTATCCGGTCCAGTCCCGCGAGGACGCTTACGCCTCGTTCGTCGCGGCCGCACCCGACGGACTCGAGAGCGCGTGGTTCTGTAACTCCGGAACCGAAGCCAACGAGGCCGCGCTGAAGTTCGCCCGGTCCGCGACGGGGAATTCGAAGATCGTCGCCGCGACCCGCTCGTTCCACGGGCGGACGATGGGATCGCTCGCGGCCACGTGGAAGGACAAGTACAAGGAGCCCTACGAGCCGCTGGCCGGCGACATGGAGTTCGTCCCCTACGGCGACGGCGAGGAGCTCGCGGCCGCCGTCGACGACGAAACCGCGGCCGTCATCCTCGAGCCGATTCAGGGCGAAGGCGGGATCAACGTCCCGCCAGCGGGCTACCTCGAGACCGCCCGCGAGTGCACCGAGGAGGCCGGCGCGGCGCTGGTCTTCGACGAGGTCCAGACCGGCATGGGCCGCACGGGCTCGATGTGGGCCTGCCAGAACGCGGGCGTCACGCCCGACGTGCTCACGACGGCGAAAGGGCTGGGCAACGGCCTGCCCGTCGGCGCGGTCGCAGTGCAGGACTGGATCGCCGACGGCGCGGCCTCGCACAACGCCACGTTCAGCGGCGGCCCGGTCGTCGGCGCGGCGGTCCACGCCACCGTCTCGACGCTGGTCGAAGAGGAGTGGCCCGCCCACGCCGCCGAGATGGGCGACTATCTCACGTCGGAACTCGAGTCCGCGCTGGGCGATTCGGTCCGCGAGGTCCGCGGCGACGGACTGCTCGTCGGCATCGAGTTGAAACGCGGCGCGAACCGCGTCGCCCGCGATCTGGCGATGAACGAGCAGGTACTGGCGCTGCCCGCGGGTCGGACCGTCCTGCGGCTGCTGCCGCCGCTCGTGATCGACGAGGCGGAGGCGGACCAGCTCGTGGACGCGCTGACCGCGGTCGTCGCACCCGATACCGAATCATGACCACGAGCTCGAGCGAACCGATGGACGTAACGGCCGCGGACGCCCGAGAGCTGCTGATCGATCTCGTTTCGATCCCTTCGCCCACCCGCGAGGAACGCAAGGCAGCCAAACGCCTCGTGGACTTCTTCGAGGCCCACGACCGGGAGGTCTGGATCGACGCGGTCGGGAACGTCCGCGCGCCGGCGGACGACGCCGTGTTGCTGACCTCCCACATCGACACCGTGCCGGGGGACATCCCCGTCGAGGTCGAAGAGACCGGCGACGACGAGGTCCTCTGGGGCCGCGGCAGCGTCGACGCGACGGGGCCGCTGGCCGCGATGGCGGCCGCCGCGGTCCGCACCGGCGTCTCCTTCGTCGGCGTCGTCGGCGAGGAGATCGACTCGAAAGGGTCGCGCTATCTGGTCGACGACCGCGAGGAGTCGCCGGCTGCCGTCGTCAACGGCGAGCCATCCGGCGCCGACGGGATCACGCTCGGCTACCGCGGCCTGATCGCCGGCACCTACGTCGCGACCAGCGAGTCCGGCCACACGTCCCGGCCGGACCCGAACGCGATCCAACACGCCGTCCGCTGGTGGTCGGCCGTCGAGGAGTACTTCGAAGGCGACGAGTACGAACCGGTCTTCGAGCAGGTGACGACCAAGCCGGTCGACATCGAGGGCGGCGTCAGCGAGGACGGCCTCTCCGTCGAGGCGACGATGGACGTCCAGTTGCGCGTGCCGCCGGCCCTCGACGTCGGAACCGTCCGGGAAGCCGCGGAAGCCGAACTCGAGGTCGGGACCGTGACCTGGAAGGACAAGGTCCCGCCGGTGATGATGAGTTCGCGAACCGAGGTCGCGCGGGCGTTTCGCGTCGCCATCCGAAAGGAAGGCGGCGACCCCCGCTTGGTGCGAAAGACCGGGACGAGCGACATGAACATCTACGCCGGGGCCTGGGACTGCCCGATGGTCACCTACGGGCCGGGCAACTCGGACCTCGATCACGCGCCCGACGAACGACTGCCGCTGTCGGAGTTCGACCAGTCGGTATCGGTCCTCGAGCGCGTCGCGCGGACACTCAGTGAGTAATCGAATTTTCAGACGAGTTATCAGACCATGACAACAGCAACGAACGAGACGCAGCCGAGACATTTCCTCGACGTCGACGACCTCTCCGAGGCGGAACTGTTCACAGTGCTCGACAGGGCCGACGAGTACAAACGCGCCGTCGAAGCCGGCGACGACCATTCCGATCTATCCGGACAGACGCTGGGAATGCTCTTCCAGAAGGCGAGTACCCGGACTCGGGTCTCCTTCGAGACGGGCATGACCCAACTCGGCGGGCACGCGATCTTCCTCGGGGAAGACGACATCCAACTCGGCCGGGGCGAACCGCTGAAAGACACCTCGCGTGCGCTCTCGCGGTACGTCGACGCCGTGATGGCCCGCGTCTTCAAACACGAGAACGTCGAGGTGCTCGCGGAGTACTCCTCGGTACCGATCGTCAACGGGCTCACCGACGACGCCCACCCCTGCCAGACGCTCGCGGACCTGCTGACGATCCGCGAACACGAAGGCGGGTTCGAGGACGTGTCGGCGGTCTGGATCGGCGACGGCAACAACGTCGCCCAGTCCTTTGCGCTCGGCTGTGCGCTGACCGATATCGACCTGACGATCGCCACGCCCGAGGGCTACGAGGTCGACAACGCGGTCCTCGAGCGGGCCCGCGAACTGGGCGGCGATCCGACGGTCACGACCGACCCCGTCGAGGCGGCCACCGACGCCGACGTTATCTACACGGACGTCTGGATCTCGATGGGACAGGAGGACGAACGCGACGTCCGCATGAACGACTTCGAAGGCTTTCAGGTCTGTTCGGACCTGCTCGAGCACGCCCCCGAGGCCTCGGTCATGCACTGTCTGCCGGCCCACCGCGGCGAGGAGGTCACCGACGACGTCATCGAGGGTGAGCGTTCGATCGTCTTCGATCAGGCGGAAAACCGACTCCACGCACAGAAGGCGTTGTTGAGTTGGTTACTGGAGTAGCACCGACCGCGAGTGAAACGAGCGGGCGGCTTTTTGGTCCAGATTTTTTCGTGAGTGGTGAGTGGACGAACCCGAACGAAAAAAGGTGGGCTGTAGAACCGCCTGCACGCCCAGAAGGCGCTGTTGAGTTGGCTGCTCGAGTAATCGCCGCAAGCGAGCACGAGATTACAGCGGAACCGATACTCGAGGCCGGCGCTTCTGACGGCGACAGTGTACGACTGGGTGGCGTAACGGCGACACCGCTCGCTGCGATGGCCCACCGTCAAATCCACTCACTTTTTCCCCTTTGCGGCCTTCCCGACTGACAATGAGTCTCAGTCTCTCGGCCGACCAGCCGGAAGAACCCGCCGACGCCGACGACGGCGTCTGGCTCGAGTGCATTGACTGCGGCGAGACGTTCGCACCCTTCGACGACGTCCGCTACACCTGCGACGAGTGTGATAGCCTGCTCGAGGTCCGCTACGCCGACCTCCCCACCTTCGACGACTTCGAGGGACAGGGCGTCTGGCGGTACGCCGACGCGCTCCCCTTCGAGGCCGGCGTCTCGATTCAGGAGGGCGCGACGCCGCTGTACGAGGTGCCGTCCCTCGAGGACGAGATCGGCCTCGAGGCCCTGCGGATCAAACACGAGGGGATGAACCCCACGGGCTCGTTCAAGGACCGCGGGATGACCGTCGGCGTGCGGGTCGCGACGGAACTGGGCGTCGGCCGACTCGCCTGCGCCTCGACCGGAAACACCAGCGCCGCACTCGCCGCCTACGGCTCCCGCGGCGGGATGCAGACGCTCGTGCTCCTCCCCGCCGGCAAGGTCGCCGCGGGGAAAATCGCACAGGCGAGCCTCCACGGGGCCCGCATTCTCGAGGTCGACGGCAACTTCGACGCCTGTCTCGACATCGTCCAGGAACTCGCGGGACAGGGCGAGGCCTACCTGCTGAACTCGCTGAACCCCTTCCGGCTCGAGGGCCAGAAGACGATCGGCCTCGAGATCCTCGAGGGCTTCCTCGCGGACTACGATACTGTGCCGGACCGGATCGTGCTGCCGGTCGGCAACGCGGGCAACACGTCGGCGCTGTACAAGGCGTTCCGCGAACTCGTTCAGGCGGGCGAACTCGACGAGGACGATGTCCCCAAACTGACCGGCGTGCAGGCCGAGGGGGCCGCGCCGATGGTCGAGGCCATCGAGAACGGTGCCGACGAGGTCCGCCGCTGGGAGGACGTCGAGACCCGCGCGACCGCGATCCGGATCGGGAACCCCGTCAACGCGCCGAAGGCCTTGCCCGGCATTCGCGAGACGGACGGTACCGCCGTCGCTGTTTCCGACGAGGAAATCACCGAGGCCCAACGCGACATCGCGGCCGAAGGGATCGGGGTCGAACCCGCTTCGGCGGCCTCGATCGCCGGGTTGCGGAAACTCCGCGACGAGGGGATCGTCACCGACGACGAACGCGTCGCCTGCCTCACCACCGGACACCTCCTCAAGGATCCCGACGCCGCGGCCGCCGCCGGCAGCGAACCGGAACCCGTGCCGGCCGACACCGACGGGGTTCTCGAGCACCTCGCGAGCGAGGAGTAATCGGCTCGGATCGATAGAGCCGACAGCCTTCTTGAGCAACCTTCGAAAACGTCGTTTGCCGTCTGCCCCGCGTCGGACGCGTCTGACGCCCGACTGACTGACCTTTTTCCGAACCTGTGTGGTAGTCTGTCTCGAGCCATGTCCGCCGAGCAACGAGGCCCCACTCCCGTCCGCTCCGTCGATGACCGGATCCGGATCTCCCCGCACCTGACTCCCGGGTCGAACGACCGAACCAGCAGTCCGCTGCGACGACCCGATGCCGGTCTGGATCGACGAGAACCGCCACTTTCCTACCGAATCGAACGCACGCGACTCCTCGCCCGGATCGCCGCGCTCGAGTGTGCGTTAGAAACGAGCGAGCATCGCCGACAGACCGTCATCGATCGGTACGAACGGCTCTTGGCCGATCGGGACGACTCGTCCGAGTCGTCACCCGACATGTCGGACTCGCGGTCGCGGTCCCTGCTGGCGCAGTTGATCGATCGGTAGCCGCCCGCCCGTTCGCTTCGCCTTCCCGTTCCTTCCCGACTCCCAACAGTTTATATACTAAGGGGAGACAACTGAATATAGAGAACAATAGCCAATGGCAGATATCGATTCGTCTGCGATCTGCCCCGAGTGTGACGGCAGATTACGGAGGAGGGGTACCGAAACCATCTGCGAAGAATGTGGACTTATCTCCGCCGAGGATGCGATCGATCACGGTCCCGAATGGCGGTCGTTCGAAGATGATGACACCGACCGGCGACGAACCGGTGCACCGCTCACTCGCTCGAGACACGATCGGGGACTCTCGACGGAAATCGGCTACGGCTCCGGTTCCGACTCGAGCTACAGTTCGCGGCTCACCGGTCGAAAACGCCGCCAGATCGCCAGGTTGCGTCGGGAGCACAATCGCGCTCGAATCTCGTCGAAAGCCGAACGGAATCAGGTCTACGGGTTCGCCGAAATCAGGCGGATCACCGCGTTGCTCTCGCTACCGGACTCCGCCAGAGAACAGGCCTGTGCTCTCTTCGAATCCGCCCAGTCCGAGGGGCTCTTTCAGGGCCGCTCGCTCGAAGGGTTCGCCGCCGCCGCGATCTACGCGATCTGTCGAACCCGATCGGTCGCCCGCACGAGCGAGGAGATCGCCGACGTCGCTCGCGCAGATGCGGATGAACTCACCGTTGCCTACGACGCCTTGAACCGCGATCTCGGACTCCCGACGGGGCCGATCGATCCCACCCAGTACCTGCCGCGATACGCCTCGAAACTCGAGGTCGGCACCGACGTCGAACGCCGCGCGAGCGAACACGTCGCCGATCTGCTCGAGGCGGGAAAAGTCGTCGGCCGCAATCCAAGCGGCGTCGCCGCGGCCTGTCTCTACAAGGCCGCCGGCGAGCGCGAGGAGTGGCCGACGGTAACTCAAGCGAGAGCCGCCGATGTCGCCGACGTGGCAGCGGTGACGATCCGGTCGACCGTTACGACCATCGAGGACCGCTGAGGACTCGGTCTCAACGGACCGTTCTCGGCGACGAAAGTTGCTTCCGCAACAGCGTGGGGTCCGATATCCGTTGGTCGTACAGCCCCGCCCCACTTCGAGCCCTCTAACAGATCTTGCTGTGGGTCTCGAACCGTGCTCGAGCCGAGTCGACGTACAGTATCTACGTCGTTCGGAGCGTGTCCGTACTCGGCTCGTAAACCTCGCCTTTCTGTTTGAGCTTGTCGATCTCGTGTTCGGCCTTGGAGTGGTCCATCCCGATCTCCTCGGCCCGCTCCATGACGATATCGACCGGCGCGCCGTCGTCGTACTCCTCCTCGATATCGCCGATCAGCTGTTTGAGGTTCTTGATCCGATCGCGCTGGGACTTCGAGGTCCCGGCCTCGACGATGTCCGCGTCGAACTCGCCGGTCTCGGGATCGACCCCGACGTCTTGCAGACACGAGCGCACGATCTCGATGACCCGCTCGGCGTCGCTCTGCTCGACCGTATCCGACAGCCGAACCCGGGCGCTCGCCTCCGAGAGCCGAACTAGCGCCTCGAGCTTTCGGGCCGTCACCGGCACCGCCGCGTCCTCGTCGGTCCCCTTCGATCGCAGATCGACGTAGAAGTCCCGGATCGCGTTGCGGGCCGCCTCGGTCATCCGCGGATGGCAGTTCTGTTTCGAGTACGCGATGTACTTCCGCAGGAGTTCCGCATCGATCTCCGGATCGACCTGATCGGTCATCTCGTCGATCTCGCCCTGACTGACCTCGAGTTGGTTCATCTCCTCGCGCTGGGTGGTCAACTCGCCAGCGTAGTTGGTCGTGATGATGTGTTCTGCGAGGTTACGGTCTTTCTCCTCGTCGGGCGTGTCCGTGACCGTAAAGATCAGATCGAACCGCGAGATCAGCGCCGGCTCGAGGTCGATCTGCTCGCTGATCGGCTCGTACTGGTCGAAGCGGCCGTACTTGGGGTTCGCCGCGCCGAGCAGCGAACAGCGGGACTTGAGCGTGGCGTTGATCCCCGCCTTCGAGACCGAAATCTTCTGTTGCTCTAAGGCCTCGTGCATGGCACTCCGATCCTCGCTTCTCATTTTATCGAGTTCGTCGATGGCCGCGATCCCCTGGTCTGCGAGGACGAGCGCGCCGGCCTCGAGGCTCCACTGCTGTCCGTCGCCGAAGTCGTCGCGAACCGCTGCGGCAGTCAGACCTGCCGAGGACGAACCTTTCCCGGAGGTGTAGACCGAGCGGGGTGCGATGTTCTCAATGTACCCCAGCATCTGGGAGTTATGCGAAACGACGCCGTTCGAGATGTAGTTGTGAGTCCCTTCGACCTCGAGGTCGTACACCCAGTTGTACTCGGGTTCGACGGTTTCGATCGAGACGATTCGACTAGATTCGACGGTGTCTTTCGAACCTGTTACTCCGCCGTCGGTCACTGCGTTTTCCGTGGTCGGTTGGCTGACCGATACCGTTTCGGTCTCGGCTACGGCGACGCGGTCTCCGACCGATACCGCTTCGGCACGGACTGGCTGAACGTCATCACCGGCCGTGATGAACAGAGGATGCGACGGCGTCACCTCGAGTTCCCGCCCGCCTGCAGTCCGGAGTCGATACATCCGGTCGGGAGCCTCTCGTTTCCAGACCTTTGTCGCACGCTGTGCATCGATCTCTCCGTTTTCTTGCAAGGAGGGTACGTCGATATCGATCTCGTCGTACCAGCCGTCGTCGATCGGTTTCGGATCGTCGAGGTTCGATTCGACGAGGTCGCGAATGGGCACGTCACGGCCGTCTGCGAGCGTGATCTTCGTATCGCCGCGGACGCACTTACCCGTCCCGGGGTCCCCGATCAGGAGCATGTGCAGGTCGCCGCGGATCCGCGAGCCGTCGGGCAACTGTTTCGTCACGCCGGAGAACAGTTGGAGGATCATCGCGAGTTTCTCCTGATCGTAGCCGTAGATCGAGGGCGCGATGGAGGCGACCATCTGCTCGTAGACGCCGTCTCGGTTCGAAATTTCGTAGATCGCCTTCTTGTCCTCCTCGGTGATGTCCATGTCCTCGAACTGCTCTTCGTCGATTTCGACGGACATTCCCTCCATGTAGAAGTCGAAGACGGGCGATTTCTCCTGTTGGTCGCCCTGTTGCTCGAGGCGGAGGACGCCGGTCGCGGAGACGTGGTCGCCGGGGGTGACTTCGCCGGTGATGTCGTCCTCGATGTTGATGTCGAGCGCTTGCGGGGTCTCGCCGCCGCGGAGCCCTTCGGGGCTCTCCTGAATGCGGAGCTTCTGCGAGTCGACGAACTCGGACTGGTCGAAGTTGACCCGGAAGGGGCCTTGCCGTTCACAGCCCTGACACTCGTGGGGTTCCTGAAAGTCGCCGCTGGACTGGGGGACGCGGCTGAGGGTGCCACAGAGCTGGCATTCGAAGGCGGCCTCCTCGATTTTCGGGCGGACGTCGGTCGCCTTGCGGACGATGCCGTGGACCTGCACGAGGGAGTTCATGTCCCGGGCGCGGATCTCCCGAATCTCGGGGGACTCCGTTTCGGGGAGGTTCCGGACTCGAACGTGGGCCTGCCCGAGGCTCACGTCGATCGGAAGGTCGTACAACCGCAGCGCCTCCTCGGCGTAGCGCTGGAGCTGTTCGGGCTGGTTGATGAAGTCGTCGGCGAGGTCGGGATCGAACCGGTAGAGGTCCTGCCAATCGATGTGCAGCGAGCGTTGCTCGTTGGGATACTGCTGGGCAAGCTGCTTGATCTCGTTATCGTAATAGTTGCGGAAGAACTGCTCGAAAGAGTCGACGAGTTCGGAATTTCCCGCTTGCGCCATTGCACTCTCCTAGGACTGCCATCGGGTATAAATGGTCGTATACCGGGGCGAAACTGATTCACCGGTCGTTCGAACGGCGGCGAGTCGCGTCTCGACGACCGAGCGTGATACTCGGACTCGAGTCGCTCGCGGTCGCTGTCACGGTCGCAGTTGCTGCTCGAGAGAGTGGCTGCGATTCGAGAAACCGCTGTGACTACGCGGACAGCCACCACCGAGAAACCGGTCGATTTCGGGCCGCGTCGACCCGGTCCCTGTTTGCCGGGTCGCTACGGAGTCCGACACGCCGTGTCCCGTATTCCCGTTGGCCGGGTACGTGTCCACAGACGTACTTTCCGTTCCGACGTAATGTAGCCACGGCCAATCTGTTTTGGGTGGGTTCCTCGAGCGAGCGGAAGCGGCCGTGCCGGCGTCGTTCAGGTATCGTTGTACTCGCCATCGCCCAGCGTATCGGCCGCAACGCCAAGCGTTGCGATCGATCGGAACGCTTCTTCGACGGTCAGATCGACTTCGTGGACCTTCTCGGTGGGCATGTGCATCACGTAGCCGTTCGTCGCCGGGTTCGGTGCCAGCGGCACCATGATCGTCACCATCTCGTCTTCGCCCGCGCTGGCTTCGACGACGGGTGGTGTCTCCGCGGTGAGAAAGCCGAGCATGTACGCTCCCTCGTGGGGAAATTCGACGAGCTTTACGTCTTGGAACTGATCGGTCTCGTCGTCGATCAGGAGTTTGCTGGCTCGCCGAACGCTCTCGTAGACGGTGCTGACGCCGGGAATCGTCTCCATCGTCGCGTGGACGCGTTTCGAGATGTACTTCCCGGGGGTGTGCTCGGCGATGATGCCGACCGCGAGGAAGAACCCGACCACGGACAGCAGCGTCGCCAGTTGGATGACCGGAACCGGCGGCTCGTCGGGCCAGACGTACGTCACGCCGGTAATAATCGGCGAGAGCGCGCCGAGGATAAAATCGAGGACGACGAGGACGACGAGCAACGTCGCGACCAGCGGAATCGTAATCACGACTCCGTTGATGAGCCAACGCTGGACTCTCGAGGCGGAATCGGCCATGTGTTCTGACAATCGGGATGAGTCCGAAACCGTTGGGCTTGCGGGCGGACTCGTCGCCGACCTCTCGCGGGAACGGCGTGTTAGTCGGGACCGTAACGGGTGTCCGTCTCCGAGTCCCGTCTCCTCTCTCGACGACAGGTACCTCGAGTAGTCACAGCGAGGGACAGTTCCGGTCAGCACCTCATACCGGAATTCGATTCAGTTTCGTTGAGACGCTTGGAGATCGCCGCCGCTCGAGCCGAACGACGCTCGGATCGGCGGATCGAGCAGCGGGTATCACGTCGGACACCTTCACACTTTGGAGCGACAGTGATAGCCGCGTAGGGGCATCATTTAGATCCTATGTCAACCCAATCCGATCAGACGCGAGCCGCGGTCCGATGCGAGAGCTGTGGTGCAATTCTCGTCGCTGAGATCGAGCCGGACGGTTCCGTCCGCCCGCTCGGGACGAGCGAAGACTGCGTCTGCGGTGACGGCACCTTCGCGCAACTCGAGCAGCCCGCTGCGTCCATCCAGTGAGCGATCCGTGGTCCGTCGAGCGGCGCGAGCGGGTCTCGAGTCGCTCGAGTCCGGACAGCGATTTCTCGATGCTGTCCGAAGTGACTGTCCGTCTGGACGACACCGGTCGTCGGTGGACGATCGGCGACGTCAATCGGCACTGCCGATCGCTGTATCGTTCGGCCGCTGAATGATAACTAGCCACAATTTAGCTGGCATCGGATCGAATAGTGAAGATACTCGAACCACTCGTGCATATATGGTTCTGTATGTCCTATTCTAGACGAGTGTGTATAGCAATTACCCCGACGATAAGCTTTATTGTTGGACGTACGCTAACTGGTTATGAGGTGATGAAAACGAATACCGAACCCACCCCGACCACAAGTGACCCTCTGTGGCTATTGTGACCATACGTCTGTGCGACCCCTGCCATGGCGCACATCGGACGATTGCTGTTCCCGCCACCGATATACCTCGATCCTCGGCGTTCGTTTTTACGCAGTCATAGCGCGATAGTGATACTACACACAATACGCGGTCATTCTACCCGATATCTGGGATAGAATCGTACCTGTCTGTTCGCGCTGCACTCACGTATCGAGTTTCGTAGACGGACGCCGATCGCCGTTGGACGGAGGTCGTGTCCGTGTCCGATCCCGGAAGCGCTGCCGGCGGTCAGAGCGACCGATTCGGCGAACTCTTCCGCGCGCTCGCCGGATCGCGGCATGGTCACAGCAACGTCTCCTCGATGACGTTCCGGACGGCGTCCTCGACGACGAAATCGGGCGGCACCACACGCTTCCGAAACTGCACGCCGCGAACGTCCTCGAGTACTGCCTCGACTACTTATGGACCGAGACATACCCGTCTGATACGGCGTAGAGGGTACTTACAGCGCCGCTGCGGACCTGACGTGAGTCCGTCCGCGATCAGTCGTCGGCCTGGCGGCCGCCGACGTCCTCGGTGTCGCCTTCCTGTCCCTCGAGCTGGCCGGGCGTCGGGTGAACGTCCGCGTTCACCTCCTCGGGATCGGCGTCGAGCGGCGAGATACGGACGCTCGTCACCTTGTACTGCGGGATGAACGACGTCGGGTCGAGTTCGTGCTGGGTGAGCTTGTTGATCGCTCCCTGCGGGAAGTGCATCGGGATGAAGACGACGCCGGGATCGGAGGTGTCCTCGACGGTGGCCTTCACGACGATCTCGCCCTGTCGCGACTCGACGCGGACGTACTCCTCATTTTCGACGCCCAACTCGTCGGCCATCTCGGGGTGGATCGTCACGAAGCTCTCCGGGACGTGATCCATCAGCGTCCCAACCCGGCGGGTCATCGTGCCCGTGTGCCAGTGGTACAGCACCCGTCCCGAGGAGAGCGTGAGCGGATACTCCTCGTCCGGCATGTCCGGCGGCTTGGCGTAGTCGGCGGGGACGAACCGCGCTTTGCCGTCCTCGAAGTTGAACTCGTCCTCGTAGAGGTAGGGGGTGCCGGGGTCGTCCTCGTCGAAACAGGGCCACTGGATCCCCTTCGTCTCCTCCTCGAGTCGGTCGTAGGTGACGCCGCCGTAGATGGGGACGAGGTCGTTGATTTCGTCCATCACGTCGGCCGGACCGTCGTAGTCCCAGTCGTAGCCGAACCGGCGGGCGAGCTGGATGAGAATCTCCTGGTCCGGTTTCGCCTTTCCGGGCGAGTCGACCGCGGGACGGACGCGCTGGATGCGCCGTTCGGTGTTCGTGAACGTGCCCGACTTCTCGGCGGCGGAGGCGGCCGGGAGGACGACATCGGCGTACTCGGCCGACTCGGTCAGGAAGATGTCCTGGACGGCGAGGAAGTCGACCTTCGCCAGCGCCTGCTCGGCGTTGTCGAGGTCCGGCTCCGAGAGGACCGGATTTTCGCCCATGATGAACATCCCGCGGAGGTCCCCGTCGTTGATGGCGTGGAACTGCTCCGGGAGACGGAGGCCGACATCGTTCGGCGGGCGCTCGCCCCACTCGTCCTCGAACTTCTGGAGGACCTCCTCGTCGCCGAGGTCCTGATACCCCGGGAGCGTGTGCGGCGCCGGTCCCATGTCGCCCCCGCCGCCCTGGACGTTGTTCTGTCCGCGGAACGCCGAGAGCCCGGCGCGGGGCTTGCCGAGGTTGCCCGTCACCAGCGCGAGGTCGGCGATGGCCAGCACGTTCCGCGTGCCGGTGGTGTGCTGGGTCAGCCCCATCGCCCAGCCGAAGATGCAGGTGTCGGCGGTGGCGATGGTCTCCGCGGCCGTCTTCAGTTCCTCGGCGGGGACGGCCGTCAGCTCCTCGACCTGCTCGGGCGTGAACGGCTCGACCTTCTCGACCAGTTCGTCGAAGTGTTTCGTTCGCTCCTCGATGAACGCCTCGTCGTGGAGGTCGTTCTCGATGATGTACCGGATCATCCCGTTGATCCAGGCCACGTCCTCGCCAGGCGTCGTCCGGATGTACTGGTCGGCGTGCTCGGCCAGCCCCATCTCGCGCGGATCGATGACGATGAGGTCCGCCCCGTCGCGGACGTTCTGCTTGATCCGCGTCGCGAGGACGGGGTGGGACTCGGTCGTGTTCGAGCCGGTGATGAGATAGCAGTCGGTCTCCCCGATGTCCTCGTTGATCCGGTTGGTCATCGCGCCGTAGCCGACCGTCTGCTGGAGGGCCGCGACCGTCGAGGAGTGACAGAGCCGCGCGCAGTTGTCGACGTGGGGCGTCCCCAACACCTGCCGGGCGAACTTCTGGTTGAGGAAGTTCTCCTCGTTGGTCGTCTTCGACGAGGAGATGACCGAGAGGGACTCGCTGCCGTGTTCCTCACGGATTTCGGAGAGACCCTCGTAGACGCGCTCGAGGGCTTCCCTCCACGACGCCTCGCGGAACCCGTCGCGTCCGACCGGGCCGTCGCCCGCGTCTTCTTTCCGGACCAGCGGGGTCTCGAGGCGGTCGTCGGCGTCCACGTAGTCGTAGCCGAACTTCCCTTTCACGCACGTCGAGAAATCGTTGGCCGGCGTCGACTCGGGGTCTGCGGGTCGGACGCCGAGTATCTCGCCGTCCTTGCCGTAGAGTTCGAAGCGACAGCCCACCGCGCAGTAGTTGCAAGTGGTCTCGGCCTTCGTGACCCGCGAGAGGCGCGCGTCGCCGACGGTCGTCGCGACGTCGAACAGCCGTCCTGCCGGCATCGCCTCGCTGGCGGCCCCCTCGGCGACGTGTTCGGCCCCTTTGATCGCCCGATCGCCGGCCTGCTTCAGCGTGTCGCTCGCCCGTCGTTTCGTGTCCCCGGCGCGCGCCTTCGCTTTCGCCATGTAACGGGCGACGCCCGACAGGTCCTCGACCTCGGCCCCGCTCGCCTCCCGTTCGCGCCGCCCGTCTGGTACGTCGCGGTTCGGTGCCTCGGTCTGATCGGCCGTCTCCGCCTTCGGGCTCTCGAGGACCTTCCCGACGGAGTTCTCCTGCGTGAACCCGGGCAGCGGCAGCGTCGCGGCGTCGACCAGCCCCTGCTCGACCAGCGAGCCGGTGGGACAGACGGTGGCGCAGTGACCGCAGGAGACGCAGGTGGACTCGTCGAACGTCTCCTCGTCGTTCTGGAAGGCGATGCGGGTCTCGTCGGCGTTGCCCTCCATGCGGAGGACGCCCTCGACCTGCACGTCGTTGCAGGCGTCGACGCAGCGGTTACAGAGGATGCACTTGTTGCGGTCGATCTGGATGGCCGGCGAGGTGTCGTCGAGCGGTTCGTACTCGTCGCGGTCCTCGAAGACGCCCCACCGGGGCTCTTCGACGCCCTGTTGGATGGACGCGTCTTGGAGTTCACAGCGGCCGTTCTGTCCGCACGTCGTACAGCGTAGGTTGTGTCCCGACAGCTGGAGGTCGAGGTTCACGTCCCGCGCCTCGGCCGCGGCGTCCTCGTCGGTCCGGACCGTGAGGTCGTCCTCGGCCGGGAACGAACAGGCCGGCACGAGACCGTGTTCGTCCGTGTGGACCGTACAGGTCCGACACTCGCCGCGGGGACCGATGTCGTCCGCCTGTTCCGTCTCCCGGTCGTAGTAACAGAGCGCGGCGAGCTCGTCGGCCGGCTCCGTCGACTCGATCGCGTCGATGATCGTCGACCCCGGCGGTACCGCGACGGGCGTGCCGTCGATCGTGAGGTGAGTCATCCGGTCCCCGTCGGTGCCCACGTCGGGGTCGTTTGCCGTCCCGGTCTCGAACTGCTCGGTGAGAGGGGTACTCGGTCGCGGATCGGACACGTCCGGTACCGACGGGAGTCGTTCGACGGCGGTCGGCCGCCGCTCGGTCTCCGCGTCGTCGACGTGACTCGCCGGATCCTCGCCGCTCATCGTCGCCCCCCGGCCTCGCACTCGCCGCTGGGACAGCGCCCCTCGGCGTGAGCGGTCACTTCCGTCTCGAACTCGCGCATCCCCGTGACGGCCGGGCGGACCGCCGAGCGACCGAAGCCGCAGATGCTCGTCTCGCCCATCACGCGGGACAGTTCGCGGATCTTCGCGTCCTCGTATGCGCCGTCGTAGACGTCTCGAAGCATCTCCGTGAGCTGGATCGTTCCCTGCCGGCAGGTGACACAGCGACCGCAGTTTTCCTCCTTCGCGAATCGGGCCCGCCGGCCCGCCGTCGCGAGGACGCACCGCTCCTCGTTCAGCAGTTCGATCACGCCCTCCGTCCCGAGCCCCGCCCCCTCGAGGGCGGGCGCTGACGGGGAGTGCGAGAGCGACCGGGTAAGCCCGCCGAACTGGCCGCCGACGCAGGCCATCTTGAACCGCCCCTCGAGGTCGACGGCCTCGCGCACGTCCTCGAGACTCCCGCCGGTCGGCAGCTCCACGGTCGCCGTCGCGTCGACGTCGCCGGTCGCGGTGAGGAGGCGAGTGCCGGGATCGGCGTCGTCGGCGTCGAACTCCTCGGGATGGAGCATCGCGCGGCGGACCTGCGCCACCGTTCGCGGCGTGTGGACGACGGTCGGCCGTCCGTAGAGCCCATGCTCGGCCGGCGAGGGCGGGCTGAGGCGGGCCTCGAGCCGGTCGTTGCCCTCCATCGCCTCGAGGGCCATCGTCGGCTCGCCGGCGATGTACCGGTTCGGTCCGACGACGACCTCCGGCCGCGCCGCGCGACCGAGTCGGTCCTCGGCCGTCTCCGCGACGTTGCGCGCGGCTTCGTGGACGCGTTCGCGCGCCTGATCGTCGGCCTCGTTACAGTAGACGACGACATCGTCGGCCCCGATCAGTTCCCCGACGGCCAGCGCCCCGTCGAGTACCTCGCCCGGCGCGGCCTCGAGCAGGAGGCGATCGGTCTCGTTGCGATCGTCGCTGTCGTTGGCGTTGACGACGACGACCGGCGCTTGTGCATCGTCGGCCGTCGTTCCGCCGCCGTCCCCGCTCTCGGCTGCCTCGCGGGCGAGGTCCCACTCGGCGGCGACGGGATCGTCGGCGCTCCAGTCCCCCCGGCCGCGGCCCCGGATTCCGATTTCGCGGACGCGACCTCGCGCCGCCTCCGGCCGCTCGGTCGCCAGTTCGGCCGCCGACTCGTCGGGCACCGCCGCGGGGTCGACCCAGCCACACCGGCCGAGGACGCGCCGCCGGCCCACGGAGAGCGGCCCGTCGTCCGGCGTCGGAAGCGACGCCGGCTCTGATCCGTGTTCGACGACCGCCGCCGCGCCGTCGGTCGGCAGCCCACCCCGCTCGAGCGTCTCGACCAGCGACTCGAGCCGTCCCGCGACCGGTGCCGGATGGAACGCCGTCCGCCCGTCGCGAGTCAGCAGGACGAGCGGTTCGTGACTCCGGACCCCGGTCGGTCCCGTCTCGAGGACGCGAGCGTCGGTCGCCGCCGCCCGAATCTCGTCGAGCGCGCGCTGTGCCCGCCGTTCGCGCCGCGACCCCGCCGCAACGCGGACCGCGGGCGCTCCGTCCGCCGCACTGCTCCGTTCGCTCATTACCTGCCAGTCCCACAACCTGCCATGAAAAGCTACGGGTGGGGTTGGCAGGTTCCGGCCGGTCGAGGGCCCTCAGAAGGGCGGCTCGAGTCGCGGCTCGTCGCGTCGACGGAGCCGATACACGAGCGCGACGAGGAGGGCGACTCCCGCGAGGAGTACCGGTTGTAACAGTCGTCTCCTCCGGCGCGTCTCGGATCGCTCGTTCTTCGCTTGCTGCGTTTGGTCTCTGATCATGCGTTCCCGTTTGCTAGCGTTGTGGATAGTCCTTTTCGGGGTTCTCGCTCGAGGGCTCATTGGTTTTGGTGGGTGGGCTCGAGGCGCTAGTGGAACTTCTGATTCGCATATTCGTACACACGACCTCCAATATCCTTGCTTCCGGCTTATGAACGGTCCATTCCGGCTTCCAATCGGGAACCGTATCGGTCATCCAGAAACGAACAGCGGTTCAAACGATGGGCCGACTCGAGCGATGCACACGATGAGCCGCACCTTGTGTGCATATTCAGGAACTAGATTCTATCGACGAACAACCCAGGGGTGGTTGCGCTGAACCCCAGTTCTGAATTAATGACAATGAGGAGAGATAGTCGGACTCACGGAAAGTTCGGTTTCAATTGAGTCTGTCACCGAATATCCAATTCTCAGTGGTAGATGGATCTTTCCCGTTTTCAATCATCTCGACTGCAGTCTCGTATCTTTCGATCACTTCATTTGCCATCTCAATTTCCTCTGTATCGATCGATTCGAGTCTTTCTTCGAGCGTGTCTCTCTCTATATAATCATATAGCCACTTCGGGTCGAGATAGAAAACGGGTTGAGACATATTGACGATTGTAATGCCACTCATCTTATGAATGAATTTCACAAGTCCTTCATCTGATTCGGTGAGATCATCAACCCACTCTTGGGGTGCGTCTGTATCACCAAATTCTACCCATATGCCCAAAGGCTTCCTCAAACTTGGTATATCTACAAGTTTATCATTTCCGGCAGCAGTAGAAATGGACTCAATTACTGCAGGTTTCAATTCCTCTATTTGCGTCTTCGAGATCCATTCTGGTTTCCTTGAATAGGTTTCTGAATCCTCTTCTTCTAAATCTCGGAGGTATCGTTTGAGACACCAAGAGGACAAATAGGGGGAATTGCCTTCTGAAATGGCTGATTTGAGAAGTTCTATTTCATCCTCATCCAATTCACCGATTAGGGTCTCAACTAATAATGTGAGATGACGTACCTCATTAACTTGGGCGTTCAACGGCTGACAAGAAACCATTTTGTCCCCAAGTTCGAAAATTGCCCGGATAAAATTCTTCTTACCTTGGTCAGGAATTTCGTCCATCCGTTCTGGAAGCCGTCTGAAGAAGGTGCTTGCCTTCGTTGCTTGTTCTCTCCCTGGCTCATCCAAAAGTTCCCTCAATTCACTCTCAAGTTCATTATAGTCTGTGGCTATTGAGAGAATAGTGCCGATCTCAGGAGTCGCTAATTCACCCTCGGGAATATCTAACCGGAAATAAACTGGGAATCTATCTCTATGACAAATTCGCCGTTGTGCCCTTTTCTTATTCCAATTATCATATGACGAGAATTTATTATTGAGGTTATCAGAGACATTTGGAAATAGAGTAGTCATGATTGATTGTACTGCTTCTTTCTCCTCCTCCTCATTAGGCAGTATATCCACATATTCGTCGGGGTCCTCATTTCGGCGGTAACCAGAACTCCGATAGCCCACAAACCGCTGTGGGGTTGATCGTATTTCCTGATAGACATCATTGTAGAACACACGAAGCGCTTCAAGTCCTACTAGATCAACAAAGTCAACCTCTGTCCCTATCGTGGCTGACATCACGCTCACTGTATTAGAAAGTCGAATCACATCTCTAGGCGTATCTAACATCGGTAGCAGTCCTTGATGTAGTAGTACACTCCAACGTTCCGTATCAACACGATGCTCTTCAGAGATCGACTTGAGGCTATCCAAAAATAGGGATTCTAAGGCTTCGCTTCTCTGGGTTGGAATGTGGAGAGGCAACTGGATGATTTTGTCCAGATACAGATATCCATCTTTAATATTCCCCTCTTCTTCAAGAGCATCCACGACGACGGAACGGTCAAAGGCAAGCAAATAGGTTACATTAGGGAAATTCGCTATACTTTTGATGATTTGAAACATCTGGAGTGTCTCCTGAGGATTAAGACGATCAATATCGTCTATTACAACGACAATAGTTCCGTCCAACTCTCGTAAGTCCGATTCAATCTCCTGCTTAATCTCGTTTACCGACCCTGGCTCTTCATCTAATAGTTGGTGGGCAGTTCCAACAAGTTGGTCTGCCGGGACACCCGTGAAGGCATTTAATGGGAGTGTAGAGAGAGCTCCGGACAATTTGGTTAGGTTTTCGCGGATATTCGTCATATCACTGTCCGATTCTAGACTGGCCCCTAGCTGCGTTAGGAACTTTTCAATTAAGTCCGCTTGACCAGTGAACCACCAAGGATTAAATTTTACTGTTGTGATTTCAACATCTCTCTTCTCTATTTCTTCTCCAACGAAGTTGAGAATCGTGCTTTTCCCGGAACCCCACGGACCATATATTCCGATTGTATATCCGTCGGAAGGAGTTCTTGATATGATGGTCTCCGCTAACTGATCAGCAAAACTACCGTATCCAAGCCGGTCTTCAGATACGGATTCTAGTGGCGAATCTGACTGAAGTTTAGCGTCTCCTTTCATTGTGGTTAGTTAGTAAGGAGAAATCCATATCAATATTGGTTAGCCAACTCTACGCTGGAATAGGGCTGAATCTATACCATGTTTCACCTGTCGTAGAGAGACTGAACCCCTGTTTCATGTGCTTCAACTGGAAATCTGCGTGCGGAGGCGGGGTGGGGCGCTGTAATTTTTTGGCGCTGTCCCCTTGGGGACACCCGGCAGGGGGCGTTTCGCACGCAGCGTGAAACGACCCCGCAGCTGTCGCGGTGCGATCGCCATGGCGACCCCGCCCTCGAGGTGCTGGCTACAACCAGTGTTGCAAAAGAAACGGAGGTAGTCAACCAAACTTGCAGAAAAGAGCGGGAATGACAGTCTTGCCACTATCTGGGTGGCTTCAGCGATCGGCGACCGCGCCGACGAATCCGGATTCGGTCCCACCGCCGGGGGTCTTCCAGGTCAACTCAATGCCGCAGAGTGCCGTCGAATCTCGGCGAGATCGTCGACGGTCGCACCGCCGTCGGTCGCGACCGTCTCGATCACATTCCGGGTGATCTCACTCCATGTCTCGGAGCGTCGTCAGCAACAGGTGGTCCGACTTCGCCTCGAGGCGCGGCGTCGGGTCTTCGGAGAGTTCGACGTGACTATCGCGAGCGACGGCGTCAGAGTGATCGTCTGCGACGGACACACCGCTGCCGTCGGGCCCGACCATCATCGTCACCGAAAACGCGCCGAAATTGCTCCGTAACGTGAACATTACAGTGACAGCACTGCGAATCAGCGGAGCGCTTGGATAGCTCCACCGACAGTATCGCCAACCTCCGTTAGCGGTCGCTAAGTGGTGGGGGAACGGCCGAGCAAAACGGCAACAGCAGCCGCTTTGCTTTTATACAGTATGGGGTTGCCCGGATTTGAACCAATGGAAGACGGTCGCTCTCGCTTCGCTCGAGCGCTGCGACTTCCGAGGTTCAAATCCGGGCTCTTTCCGATTCCTGCTGCTCGCGGTTTTGCTCGCAGCAGTAATATGGGATCGCCCGGATTTGAACCGGGGTCACGGGCACCCAAGGCCCGAAGTATACCAAGCTAACCCACGATCCCGTACCTACCTTACCGCCCGCACATCATAAAGGGTTTCGTTACGAACCGAACGGTTTTCCGGGATGCTGTGGTAGCGCCGGCTATGACCGGCCTCGAGATCCTGCTGTTAGTTATCGTGCTCGTGCTCGTCCTCGCCGCGGCACAGCTCGTCCGGGCGGTCAGTCCCTTCATCATCAACGCGGTGGTCGGGCTGGTGGTGCTGTACGTCGCGCAGGTCGTCTTCGGGCTCGGGATCGTCGTGACGCCGATCGTGATCGCGATCGTCGCGATCGGCGGCGTCCCGGGCTCGGTGCTCGTCCTCGCGCTGTCGCTGTTCGGTGTCGCGTTCGTGCCCTAAGCGCCGCCGACTCACTTCCCGAGCGTCTGTGCGATATCCTCGTCGGTCGCTTCGGTCACCGGGTCCGGATCCGGCTCGAGTGCGATCGCCGACTCCTCGTCCCACTCGGCGAGTAGCGCGGCGACCTCCGCGTCGGTCGCTTCCGGGAGCGAGCCGTCGTCGTCGTCGGCGACGACTTCGTCGAAGATGGTGCCGAAGGTAGAGACGACCCGATCCTCGTAGCGCGTCGGATCGAAGTGGAAGTGCGCGTAGGCGTCGACGCTCGAGAGGCGGTTCGTGAGAACGTGTGCGAACTGGAAGGTGTCTTTCGGCGAGGCGTGCCGAAGGAGGGCGTCGAGCGAGTCGAAACAGACCGTGATCTCGTCGTCGGAGTCGGCCCAGTGCTTGCAAAAGCGGCTCACGGCGACGCCGATCTCCGAGAGGTCGGTCGGGTCGGTCACCGAGTCGGTGACGATCGGTCCGGTGAAGTCCGGCACCGGCTCGCCGCCGTCGGTCAGGACGTTCCCGACGGTGAGCAGCCCGTGTTTCCCGTCGATCGTCTCCTCGTCCGGCCGGTCCGGCTCCTCGTCCGCGAAGGTCACCGTCAGATGGGCCGTGCCGCCGTCGTCGTGACACAGCTCCTCGCAGGCGGCCGACTCGTCACAGCTCGGGTGGACGAGCAGGACGTTTGCCGGCGGATCGATCGCGGCTGGCGTACTCGGTTCCATAGTGACAGTCTCGGGGACATCCCCGCGTTGGACATCGATTGGTTCCTCTCGCTCTTTACCGTTCCGGCCGCCGACAGGTCAGTAAAAACGGTTGTGGCCGCGAAACGGGTCGCCATCGGTCGGTCCCGATTCGATCTGAATCGAGCGTTACAGATCGGTATCGCGAAGCTCGAGGTCCGCGACGAGTTCGTAGGGGTGGGCGTCCTTCCGGATACCGTCGAGGATCATGAAGGCCTGTCCGGGCTCCAGGAAGTGTTCGGTGACGACCTGACCCAGCGGCGTGGGCTCGAAGCCGTCGATGAAGTCGTACTCGAGGAGCTTCCCGATGGCGTGTTTCGTGGGGACTTCGCCGAGCATGCGGTCGTTGAGCGCCTTCGCGGCCTTGCCGCCGACCGTGATGTTCGCAAGCGTTTCCTCGACGGCGGCGGCCTCGTCGTAGTGGGTCATGACCGACTCCATTTCTCCTTTGAGTAACTTGAAGGCGACCTCGTCTTCGGTCATCTCCATCGAGTTGTGGTAGGCCGTGTCGGGTTCGACGAGGACGTACACCGTGCCCTTGTCGTGGTAGTCGGGCCGGCCCGCGCGGCCGAGCATCTGGTGGAATTCCTGGACCGAGAGCCACTCGATGCCCATCGCTAGCGAGTCGAAGATCACCTGCGAGGCGGGGAAGTCGACCCCCGCCGCGAGCGCGGCGGTCGTGACGACCGCGGACAGTTCCTGCTCGCCGAACTTCCGTTCGACCTCCTTCCGGCGCTTGTAGTCGAGGCCGGCGTGGTAGGGCGCGGCCGAGTAGTCGAGTTTCCGCGAAATCTCGTGACAGCGCCGCCGGGAGTTGGTGAAGATAATCGTCTGGCCGCGATACCCCTTCGAGGACTCGCTGTCGAACTCGCGTCTGACGAGTTTGTTCTCGACGCGGACCTTCTCCTGGCCGTCCGCGAAGGTGACGTGGCGCTCGATCGGCACCGGTCGCTCCTCGAACTCGATGAGCGTCGCCTCGAGAGCCTCCGTGAGCTGTTCGGGATTGCCGACGGTCGCTGAGAGGTAGACCCACTGTGCGCCGCCGTAGTCGTCCCGGCGCGTCGCCCGCTGTTCGCAGGTGTACTTGAGCCGGGAGATCAGGCCGTCGAGTCGGTGGCCCCGGTCTTCCTCCTTGAGCGTGTGGACCTCGTCGATGACGACGGTCCCGATGTCGCCCATGTCCTTGCCCGTCCGCAGGGCATGGTCGATCCCCTCGTAGGTGCCGACGATGACGTCGGCGTTGGGGTCGAACCGCTCGCCCTCGTCGGCGACTCGGCTCGCGCCCACCCGAATGGAGACGTCGACGAGGTGGCCGTACTCGTCCTGAAAGTCCTCGTACTTCTGGTTTGCAAGCGCCACGAGGGGAACGAGAAAGAGCATCGTCCCCTTGTTGTTCAACACGCGATTGATCCCTGCCAGTTCGCCGACGAGGGTCTTCCCGGTCGCCGTCGCGGAGACGACCAACTGGTCGTCACCATCGAAAAGGCCGTGCTCGACGGAGAGGCTCTGGACCGGCAGCAGGGTATCGAACCGGTCCTCGAGCAGGTTCTGGAGCCCCGGATGCAGGTTCAGCGAGTCGGTGCGGACGGGATCGACCTCGTCCGTCGTCGCCGAGATGGTATCGAACTTCGTCAGATCGGGATCCAGCTGGCCCTTGAGCAGATTGACGATCCGCTCGAGATCCTGGACCTCCATCATGAGATCCTCGAGTCGTTCCTTTGCGGCGCCCGATACCGCACCGCCGCCGGAAAACGAGAGCTGGCGCTCGAGTTCCTGCCGGGCGCAGTCCCGACAGATCCAGTCGTTGTCGTCCTTGACGGCAGTTTCGGTCGTGATCGGCGAGTATCGGCCCGCGGAGGCGCAGTAGCGACAGGTCCTGACGGTCTTTGCCTTGTCCTCGAGTTGGTAGCCCTCGAGCATCTCCCGTAGATCCCGTCGTCCGGCGGCGGAGGTCTGTTCGGAGATGCGGATCCGCTTCGCTCGGCGGGCGAGTTCGACGAACTCGTCGGGCTGGCGCGGCTCCTCGCTCGAGCCCTGCTTCAGCCGGAACTTGGCGGGGCGGGGGCCGGCCGAGGTTTCGGAGAGTCCGAGTTTCGCACGGAACAGCCGTTTGCCGTCACGTTCGACGACGACGAGGTAGTCGTCGCCCGTTTCGTGACAGAATATCGTTTCGACCTGCTGGACCTGCTTCGACACGAACCCCACTAGGATGGGACGGTATTTCAGCGGTTCGGACTGCGCTGACCCGCCGATCGATCGCCGTCCGCTCGGCGGTCGGATCGGTATCTAACCGTACCGGTATCGAGCGGTAATTGTGGTCTATAGCAGTATATACCGCTCTTAGCGACTTACATACGAGGGTGGTCGAATTTCCAACTCGATGGGTCCGAATCCGTGGGAGGGAATTCCGGGTGTTCGTCGCAGCTACGCGTTGCGATTCCTCGCTGCGCTCGTCGTCATCGTCCTCATCGTGGGGCTGTTCGGCGGCAGTATCTACGCACACACCGGCAACGAACTCCAATCCGACGTCGAATCGCAACTCGTCACCGATGCGGAGCAGGACGCGAACCGGCTCGACATCTGGTTCACGTCGACCGAACGGTATCTGGGATCGCTGCCCCGATCGACGGCGTTTCGCAACGACGAGCGGGTCGCGATCGCCAACTCCTTACACCGGGTGACCGACCGGACCGCGTTCGAGGGGGCATACTACGTCGACGCTGAGACGGGGACCGTGCACGCGAACGCCGGCGCGAACGAAATCATCGCCGACGACACCACTCTCAGTGCCACAGTTGAGGAACACGTTTCGGCTGCAACGGCCGACGGGTCACAGGTCGTCTTCTCCGAGCCGTTCGAGACCGATGACGGCCGGCCCGCAATACTTGCCGTCAGTCAGGTCCCGGGCGAGTCCGACCGCGTCGTCGTCGGGTTAGTCGATCTCGAGTCGCTGTCCCGATACATGATCGGCACCGACGAGACGGCCGATGTCATCGTCGCCGACGAGGACGGGACGGTCGTCCTCGCCGAGGACCACTCGCTGCTGCTCGAAGACGACGTCCTCGAGTCGAGCGAGACCGCGGCCGAATCCGGGACGATCTCGCTCGAGGAAGATGACGGCGAGACCGTCGTCGGCTACGCGGCCGTCGGGAACGAAGGCTGGACACTGACGACCCGCGTCCCCGCCTCGGAGGCCTACGCGCTCCAGTCGAGCATCTCGAACTGGATCCTTGCGATGCTCGCCGTTACGTTCGGCGGCATGCTCGTACTCGGCCTGACGGTCGGCCGGAACACCGCCGGTGAGTTGCGGTCGCTCTCCGCCCGCGCGGCGGCGATCGAGGACGGCAAACTCGACGACCCCGTCGAGTCGGAGCGACGCGACGAACTCGGCGACCTCCACCGGTCGATCGACCGGATGCGCCGGTCGCTGCGCGACCGTCTCGAGGAGGCCGAGATGGCCCGCACGGAGGCCGAACAGGCGCGATCCGAGTCCGAGCAGTTCTCCCGCCACCTCGAGCGGACGGCCGACGAGTACGGCGAGACGATGCGGGCCTGCGCCGCGGGCGATCTCACGCGGCGACTCGAGCCCGACGCCGAGAGCGAGGCCATGGAGACGGTCGCCGCGGAGTTCAATGAGATGATGGACGACATCGAGGCGACGGTGGCCGCGGCGCGGGCCTTCGCCGACGCGGTCGACGAGACGGCCGATTCGACGGCCGAGGGCGTCGTCGAGGTGCGGTCGGCCTCCGAACAGGTGACCACGTCGATCCAGCAGATCGCCGACGGGGCGGAGCGCCAGAGCGACCAGTTCGCCGCGATCAGCACCGAGATCGACGACCTCTCGACGACGACCGAACAGATCGCCGCGACCGCCTCGCAGGTCGCGTCTCTCGCGGAGCGGACTGCCACGACGAGCGCGGACGCTCGCGAGTCCGCCCGCCGTGCGATCGACGGCATGAACGCCATCGAGGACGAGGCCGACGAGGCCGTCGCGGAAGTGACGCGGCTCGAGGACGAGATCGACGCGATCGACGACCTCCTCGAGTTCATCGGCGACGTGACCGAGGAGACGAACATGCTCGCGCTCAACGCGAGCATCGAGGCCGCGCGCTCGAGTTCGGGAGACGCGGAGTTCACCGCGGTCGCCGATCAGGTCAAGTCGCTCGCCGAGGACACCCAAGAGGCGGCGACGACCATCGAGGAACGGCTCGAGCGGGTCAGCACCCGAACCGAGCGGGTCGCGACCGTGGTTCGGGAGACGGACGACCGGATCGCGGACCACCGCAGCGCGGTCGAGTCCTCGGTCGCGGCCCTCGAGGAGATATCGGCGTTCGCCGAGGAGACCAACGACGGGGTTCAGGAGATTTCGGCGGCGACTCAACAGCAGGCCGGCGCGACCCAAGAGGTCGTGACCATGACCGAGGACGTGACGGCGATCAGCGAGGAGACCAGCGCCGAGGCCGAGACGGTCGCGGCGGCCGCCGAAGAACAGACCTCGTCGCTCGTCGAAGTCTCCCACACCGCTACGTCGCTGTCCGACCGTGCGCGAGATCTCTCCGACGCGCTGTCGTCCTTCGAGGTCTCGAGCGAGCCGACCACTGATCTCGAACCGGCTCACCGCGGGGGAGATGAGGCAGGGTCTCGCAATGCGGACGAATCAACGGCTGACGGGACTGGCGAGTCATCAGGGGACGATCGGGAGGAATTCACGTGGGCCGAGTCGCAGTAACCGGCTGCGGTCGACGCTGTTCGTAGCTAGGGAGTTGAGAGATCGGCCCCAATAGTTCGAGCGGGGCCTCGGGTCACTGCTCGAGAAGCCGGTCGACGGCCGTTCAGAAGGTACCGTTGACGATGTCGCTGACCCGCTGTCGATCGAACAGTTCGTCGTCGACATCGTAGAGCTGTCCGGCCGCGCGCTCGGTAACGACGAGGTTGCTGATCGGACCCTGATAGAGCGGGCCGCCGCGGTAGACGGCATCGTTCCGAACGGCCGTCAGCTCGCTCCCGGTGTCGTGTCGCTTCATCCGTTCGACGACCGTGTTCCAGAACTCTTCAGCGCTCTTGTCCTCATTTCCGCGGAGCAACAGCACGTCGGGATCGATTCGGAGCAACGGTTCGTAGTCGATCGATCCCGCCAAAGCGGCGCTATCGACCGCGTCGGCCTCGGCGAAGGCGTCGCGAACGCCGAGGTCCCGCCACTGTTTGAAACTCGTCCCCTCGTTGATCACGTACGGGAGAAACTCTGCTTCCGTGACCGGCCACAAGATCGCGACCTCGGGCCGTTCGTCCACTGGTGGGACGATCTCATCGAGACGAGACTGGAACTCGGCGTGGAGTGACTCGAACGCCGCGTACCGATCGCTCTCGTCGAAGACCTGCGAGAGCTTCTCGAACGCCTCGTACAGTGAGAGGTGCTCGTAGTCGTGCCACTCGTAGCCCCGCGAGAAGCTGCTGTTCCCGAAAAAGGGTGTCCCCGTCGACTCGATTACGTCGATGCCATCGTCGCTCCAGCCGCCTCATTGTACGAGGAAATTCGGGTCCATGACGAAGACATCCACATCCTCGCTCAACGCTAGAAACTCCTCGATGGTCAGTTCGTTGTTCCAGAGTGAGTCGGTCTCACCTGAATCGACGCTCACCTTGGGGATTTCGTCGTAGTACTGCGTGTGGTACCGATTGGCGAGATAGACCGCTTCGGGCGGGTCCTGTCCGAGCGCGATCCCCATGTCGGCCCAGGAGCCGTTGTTCGCGGCCCACGTCTCGGGGATTGACTCGAACGCGACCTCGCCGACCGGCGGCATCGATACCGTGATCGCGGCGTCCTCGTCGTCTTCCGTGTTCTCGTCGTTTTCTTCTCTCTCAGCGCTACTGATGTCGTCAGCATCGTCGACCGCACCGCTGTCCTCGTTGTTCTCGTAACCGGTGGCGTTAGTATCGTCGCTCTCGCCGTCGTTTTCATCGCTGTCACCGCTGAGACAGCCCGCCACTGCGCTTCCACCGGCAACGACTCCACCCGTTCGAAGGAGGTCGCGTCGCTTCCACCCGCGATCACCATCCATTACTGATAAATGTATTTAGACCATCAAATGCGTTTTGAAACGTATCGGGCCCGCTCGAGCGGGCCGTTCAGAAGTCGCCGTTGACGATGTCGCTGACTTCCTGTGGGTCAAACAGGGCATCCTCGACGCCGTAGAGCTGCTGGGCCAACCGCTGAGTGGCGACGAGGTTGATGATCGGGCCCTGATAGAACGGGAGCGCCTTGGAGATGTTGCCGTCCTGGACGGCCGTCAGTTCCCGACCGACGTTGTGGTTTTCCATCGGTCCGACGAAGTTCTGCTGGAACTCCTCCTCGGTGAGGTATTGTTCGGTGCGAAGCAGGATATACTCCGGGTCGACCTCGAGCAGGGTCTCGTAATCGATCGCCCCGCGGTCGCTGTGGAAGTCCTTGACACCGGTGTTCGCGAGCGCGTCCTCGACGCCGAGGTCCCGCAGGTGTTTGTAACTCGTCGACTCGTCGATGACGTAGGGGAGAAACGAGTCGTCCTCCATCTGCGGGTACAGGACTGCTGCCTCAGGTCGGTCGCCCGAGGGAACGACGGTCTCGAGTTCCGACTGGAACTCCTCGTGCAGCGTCTCGAACTCGTCGTAGCGTTCCTGTTCCTGAAAGACTTCGGCGAGTTTCTCGAAGGCCTCGTACATCGTGAGGTAGTCGTAGTCCTGATGCCACGAGTAGTCCCGAGAGGTGATACTGTTCCCGAAGAACGGTGTCCCCGTCGCTTCGACCTGCTCGATGTCGTCGTCGCTCCAGTCGGCCCGTCCCTTGAGGAATTTCGGATCCATGACGAAGAGATCCACTTCCTCGGCAAGGTTTAGGAACTCTTCGCGCGTCAGTTCGTCGTCCCAGAGCGAATCGATCTCGTCCGGATCGACGCTCACGTCGGGAATATCTTCGTAATACCCCGTATGGAGCCGCCGCGTGAGATAGAGGTCCGACGGCGGCTCCTGACCCAGTGCGATCCCCATGTCGGCCCAATCCGCGGTGCCGGCGGCCCATGTCTGGGGAACCGACTCGAACTCGACATCGCCGACCGGTTGCATCGAGACCGTGTACGGATCGACATCCTCGCTGTCGTCGTTGTCCGATCCGTCACCGCTGATACAGCCGGCCAGTGCGCTCACGCCCGCGATGGTCCCGCTCGTTCGAAGCACGTTGCGTCGCGTCCACGTCCGTTCGTCACTCATTATCTTTAGGCTAGCCTAAAACAACAAAAGTATTCCGCATCCGATCGCGACGGCGGCTCGACCCGCTCGAGCGCTACTGATCGCCGATGACGATATCGGCGGCGGCCCGTCGGTCGAACAACCCCTCGTCGCCGAACTCGTCCGGGTAGATACCCCGCGCCGCTCGCTGAGTTGGTAGAGATGGATGGTCGGTCATGCCGTCGTAGACGATGCGATCGTCCTAAACGGCGCTACGTCCGGCTCTCCGGCAGCGCTCGCTTGGGCAGCACCTGCAGTTCGGGCTCGTACGTGACCGTCGCCTCGACGCCGAAGACGTCGGCGAGCAACTGCTCGGTCACGACCTCTTCGGGCGGCCCCCAGTCGTAGAGTTTGCCGTCGCGCATCGCGACCAGATAGTCCGCGAAGCGGGCCGCCTGCGAGATGTCGTGGAGGATGACGGCGACGGTAACGCCTTTCTCCTCGTTGAGTTGGCGGATCGTCTCGAGGACCCGGAACTGGTGGTGGACATCGAGGAACGTGGTCGGCTCGTCGAGCAGGAGGACGTCGGTGTCCTGTGCCAGTACCATCGCGATCCAGGCCAACTGCTTTTGCCCGCCGCTCAGTTGGCCGAGTTCGGTGTCCCGGATCTCCTCGATTCCCGCCAGTTCGATCGCCCGTTCGACCGCCTGATGATCCGCTTCGCTGACGCCGTCGAAGAAGTCCCGATGCGGGTAGCGACCGTGATAGACGAGGTCTTCGACGGAGATCGAGCTGAGCGAGTCGTTCTCCTGTGAGAGGACGCCCAGTTCGCGCGCCAATTCCTTCCGATCGAAGGTGTCGAGGTCCTCGCCGTGGATCTGCACCGACCCCGTATCCGGCTCGAGGTGGTTCGAGAGCGCTTTGAGAAGCGTACTCTTGCCGCTGCCGTTCGGACCGACGAGGGCGGTCACCGCCTCCTCGGGAACGTCGAGGCGAGCGCAGTCGACGATCGTCTCCTCGCTCGTCGGATAACTGAGCTCGAGACCGTCGCCGACCAGTGCGCTGTCGATCGCGACGCCGTTGTCGTCCGTGATCCGCTCCCGTTCTCGGTTCGTGTCCTGCTGTGTGCGTGACATTATAGCTCACCCATCGATTGCTGCTTTCGCATCAGATAGAGGAAGTACGGGCCGCCGATCAGCCCGGTGACGACGCCGACCGGAATCTGGGTCCCGCCGAGTGCGAGCCGCGCGCCCACGTCGGCGGTCACCATCAGTGCGGGACCGGCGAAGAGACAGCCGACCATCAGTCGTCGGTAGTCCCCGCCCACCGTGTTCCGGACGATGTGGGGGACGACGAGGCCGAAGAAGCTGACGACGCCGGCGACGGCGATCGCGACGCTGGCGGCCAAGATGGCGACGGCCGAGAGGAAAAACCGGACTCGTTCGACGCGCATGCCGAGCGATCGCGCGGTGCTCTCGCCCAGCATGAGGACGTTCAACTGTCGTGCGCCGGCGAGCGCGATCGCGATCGCGACGGCCGCCGGCAGGATCGCGATCCGAACCTCTCCCCAGCCGGTACCGGTGAGCGATCCCGTGAGCCACGCGATCGCCGTCTGGACGACGCCCAGATCGTCCGCGAAGAAGAACAGTCCCTGCTGGAGCGACTGGAAGACCATGTTGACGATCACGCCCGCGAGCACGAGCCGGACGGGGTTCGTGCCGCCCTTCCAGGCGATCGTGTAGACGATCACGAACGCGATCGTGCCGCCTAACGCGGCGATCAGCGGAAGGAATGGCGCGAGCCCGCTGAAGACGACGAGCGTCGCCAGTACGGCGAATCCGGCCCCGGAGCTGACTCCCAGCACGAAGGGACTCGCCAGTTCGTTCCGCGTCACGGCCTGAAAGATCGCTCCGGAAATCGCGAGCGTCGCACCGGCGATGATCCCGACGAACACCCGCGGCAGCCGGAGGTTCCAGATGACGATGCTGCCGGTGCTCATCTCCGGCAGTTCGGTTCCGAACAGGAACGCCGACCACGCGTTGAGGTTGAAGACCACCGCGGGGTTGAAGACGGCCTTCCAGGCCTCGACGAACGTCATCGAGTACTCGCCGAAACTCACCTGTATCAGTCCGGCAACGACAGTGACGATCGTACTCCCAAGACAGAAGAGCACGAGCGCCCCCGTGACCCATCCCTCTCGCTCCCGGGCGGACCCGTGCCCATTGACCGACTGCGCTTCTCCCATCGTCATTTAGGTAGCCCTAAAAAGCGTATAGTAGTTGCGGTTGCGAGACGATATGGCAACGACCGACGAAGGCGTTGGCGTCGATACGCCGAGACAGCATCAGCGCGCGTATACGGTCTCCTATCCTGCGAACGCCGTTACTCGAGCAGGTCGATTTCGTCGTCGCCGTTCGGAACCGCACAGATGAATGCGCCCGGCTCGTCGCCCTCGTTGCGGTACCAGTGGACCGTCCCGGCAGGGATCAACAGCGAGTCGCCGGGCTCGACCGCGTGTTCTTCATCGCTGATCCCGACCGTGTACTCGCCCGCGAGGACGTACTGCTCGTGTTCGATGTCGTTCGTGTGTTTCGGCACTTCTGCGCCGGGCTCGAGGGTGAACCGCCGGATCGCGAAGTTCGGCGCACCGTGATCGTCGGCGATCAAAACGCCCTTCTCGAGGCCGTCGGCGGCGGAGACCGTTTCGTACTCGATTTCCTCGCCGCGGCGAAGCAGTGGCTCGGTCATACTGCGAGTCGGCGTCCGAGCCACAAAACCGTCCGGGTCGCCGAACGCTGACCCCACTGGGAAGCGACGGTCGGTCGCTCGAGCGCAGTCGAGTCAGGGCCTTCGAACGGCCAGCGCAAGGAACGCGGCTCCGAAACAGCCCGCAAGCAGAGCGACGTACAAGAGGATCACGAGCGCATCGCCGCCCCGCTCGAGGCCGATGAACGTAGCACCGACCGCACCGGCGAGCGCGCCGACGAGGACGCTCGTCGCCAGCCGGGACAGGCTCAGCCGATCGTACCCTGCACGCACCATCCAGTCGCCAACCGCGGATTGCGCCGTTCGGTCCTCGAGCAGCGGGAGGAGATAGAGCAGCGAGAACGGGCCGCCGATCAGCAGGAGCAGGGCGAACACTGCGAGCCCTTCGTACGCCCCGCTCGCGACGGAGAGGACGACACCCATGACGACGAAGCCGGCGACCAAGACCGCCAGTCCGCCGAAAAACCCTACCTGTACGTACCGGCAGAGACGGCCAGCCGTTGACGCTGACGCGCTGCGTGACCACGTGACCGCGCTGGGGCGATCCACCACGTGACGCCCTTCGTGTCACCAGGATATAAACTCCCGCTTGGGAACTACTGTTATTTCAAAATCATCCTGTGGTGCTACCGGCGATGCGGTCGTATTGGGTGGGTAACCGATCACCGTCAGTAGCGACGGCGCTGTCGCTCAGGGGTAGTAAAATACTGCAGTCAAGTGCCGATACCGTTACGAATCGATGAACCTTACAGGCGCTCGACGTTCGTCGCGCGCGGGCCCTTGGGGGCCTGCTCGATGTCGAACTCGAGTTCCTGTCCTTCTTCCAGGTCCGGGCCGCCGATGTCTTCCATGTGGAAGAACACGTCGTCGTCCGCGTCCTCAGTCTCGATGAATCCGTAGCCGCCAGTGTCGTTGAAGAAATCAACGGTTCCTTTCGCCATTGCTTCTAAAGAGAGGCGCCGAAAAGTCATAAACCCTCCGAATCGGGTTCTCCCCCGCTACTGGCCCGCTCGAGCCGGTATCTGTGGGCAATGCGGTCTCAAATACTGTCCCCGTCCTCCAGCCGCTGGATCGAGATTGCGATGAAGTAGACGAACATGAACAGGAAGAATCCGCCCGAGAGCCCGACGAGTTCGACGGTCCCGACGCCCCCGGGGTTGAACACGGCGAAGGCCGCCATTCCGACGACGAACACCGCGATGATGAAGACACCGACGGCGTAGTAGAAGGCGATATCCGACTCGAGGCGTTCTCGCATGCGTGTCCCATTCGGTTCCCCGTATAAGTATTCGAAGTCTTGGGAGCCGAAGTATCTTATAGCTGCCACGACCAACGGGAGCGTATGGCGGACTACGACCTCGACGCGGTCGATCGGGAAATCCTCTATGCGCTCCAAGAGGAGGCGCGGAACCTCTCCTCGAGCGAGATCGCCGACCGGACCGACGCCTCCTCGAGTACGGTCCGCAAGCGCATTCAGCGACTGGAGTCGGAAGGGGTCATCAAGGGCTACAGCGCGAACATCGATTACACGAAGTCCGGCTATCCGATCCGGATGCTGCTTTTCTGTACGGCGTCGATTCCCGAACGCGGGGAGTACATCGACGACCTGCTCGAGATCTCGGGTGTCGTCTCGGTGCAGGAACTGATCACGGGCGAACAGAACCTCCTCGTGACGGTCGTCGTCGAAAACGACAGGGACGTCACCCCGATCGCACAGCAGCTCGCGGACATGGGACTGACGATCACGGACGAAGTACTCGTTCGCAGCCACCAATCGACCTCGTTCGACGAGTTTTCCTCCCGCTGATATCGTGGGCGACAGTCTCCCGGCACCGCGTCGCCGACGGTACGAGACGCCGCTCGTTTTCCTGTTCGTTGGGTACAGCCGCTCTATGCACCATCCATAGATATGCAATGGTATAACATGACGTTCGTATTTGGCGATATTCGAACGAATTGTTCGAACCAAAGGCTATAATAACCGCTCTGTTCATATATGGGGTAGAGACGACCAGTTGGGCAATTGTTGCCGCGAACGACACGTCACGACGGGAGCCGGTGACGGGCTGGTCGCCGCTACGACACATGACCGAGGACACAGCAACGATCGACGACGACATCGCACCGCGCCCCGAACCGACGCCGCCGAGTTCGGCCGTCCCTCGAGCGTCGACCTGGACGGTCTGGACGCTCTTCATCGCCAGTCTCGGCGTCCTCGCGCTGGCGATCCGGGGCGGAGCCGGCTGGGAGTTCCCGACGCTCCTGCGGATCGACGGGCTGACCGCGGTCATGTGGGTCGTGGTCACGTTCTTCAGCGGGATCGTCCACAGCTACTCGCGGCGCTACATGGCCGGCGATCGCGACCTCGAGCGGTTCTTCGGTCGCGTCTTCGGCTTTACCCTCGCCGTCATGACGATGACCGCGGCGAACCACGTCGCGCTGTTCGTGGCCGCGTGGCTGGCGATGGGGCTGCTGATGGCCGGGCTCATCGGTCACGTTCGCGACTGGCCGCAGGCCCGCGCCGCCGGCCACATTGCCCGCCGCTACTTCCTCGCCAGCACCGCGTTACTCGCCGGCTCCGTGGCGCTGCTCGTCTGGGCGACCGGCGCGACCACGCTCACCGGCCTGCTTGAAGGTCTCGAGGGCGTCTCGCCGACGGTCGGGCTCGTCGCCGCCGCGGGGATCGTCCTCGCGGCGATCATCCAGTCTGCACTCTTGCCGTTTCACGGCTGGCTGCTGTCGTCGATGACCGCGCCGACGCCGGCCTCCGCCCTGATGCACGCCGGGTTCGTCAACGCGGGCGGGATTCTGCTGACTCGGTTCGCGCCGCTGATCGGGGACCAACTGGTGATCATGTCGGCGATCGTCCTCGTCGGCGCGGTCAGCGCCCTGCTCGGACAGGCGATGATCCTCGTCCAGACGGACATCAAACGCAAGCTCGGCAGTTCGACAATCGCCCAGATGGGTTTTATGATACTCCAGTGCGGGCTCGGCTTTTTCGCCGCCGCGATCGCCCACCTCATCCTGCACGGCTTCTACAAGGCATACCTCTTCCTCTCGTCGGGAGCGGGCGTCGAACGCGCGGCCCCGAAGGACGCGGCCCACACCGAACTGGGCTTCTCGGGGATCGCCGTCAGCTTCCTGACGGCCGTCGGCGGCGGCGTGCTGTTCGGCGTCCTCACCGGAAAGGCGACGAGCCTGACGCTGAACAGCGGCACCATCCTGACGCTGGTCGTGGTCCTCACGACGCTGACCGCGGCTCGAGACATCCTCCAGCGGTCGACCCTGCCGACGGCGGTCCGGTTCGTCAGCGTCCCGCTGATCGTCCTGACCGCGATCGGCGGCTACGCCGTCGCGTTCAACGCCGTCTCGTCGATGCTCTCGGGCGTCCCGATGACCCACGTTTCGACCGCGATGACGCCCGTCCACTACCTCGTCGTCGCTCTCTTTATCGGCGCGTATCTCGCGGCGGAACTGGGCTGGCTCCGCTCGAGCGAACGCCTCTACGTCGCCCTGCTGAACGTCTCGCAACCGGACCCGACGACCGTCCTCACCAGTACGGAGGAATACAATGACGCGTAAGGAACCCGACGACACCCGTCGCATCGAGGAACACATCGACAGCGCGGCCGAACGCATCGGCTCGGTCTGGCCGCTGCACTCGTTCGTCACGGCAAACCCCCTTTCGGGGTTCGAGGACGAGCCGTTCCACCGGGCCGTCGCCGAGGCCGAGGACCTGTTCGGCGGGCGGGGGTATCCCCACCCGTCGGTCTTCCGCCGCGCGTGGGAGTCGGGCCGGATCGATGTCGACACGCTCCGGGTCGAACTCGAGGCCCACGGGATCGACCGCGATCCCGAGACGCTCCTCGAGGCGATGGCTGAGGCCGAGTCGGAGCGCACCGCCACCGAGCCCGACGACGCGACCGAAGCCGTCGATCGGGTCCTCTCGAAGTGGCTCGCGGCCTTCCTCGACGAGGGACAGGCCAAGTGGCCGATGCCCAACCGCGAGGACGGGTTCTATCGGGCGTGGCGCACGATAGCTCCCCACGACGCTGACATCCCGGGCTGTGACGCCGACGACCTCCCGGCGACGGCGCTCGAGGCCCTCGAGTCGGCACTCGGCGACTACCCCGAGGAGCGCTGGGATGAGGTCCTCGAAGCGCACCTCGCCGCCCTCCCGGGCTGGAGCGGGTTCATCAAGCAGCGGACCGACGACGACGTCGACCCGTGGCAGGAGGCGTACCCGATTACGCTGGCCCAGTACCTCGCGGTGCGGCTCACGCTCGCGGACCTGCTGGCCGCGCCGATCGACCTCGCCGAGGGCTCCGAGACCGCCCAATCAGATGCGGACGGCGACGACGTTCCCCTACCCGAGATCTGGCTGACCGCGTGGGAGAAGAGTTATCGCGAGCGACTTCTCGAGGGAATCGACGACTCGGTGACCGAGCCCGGCGACGCTGCCGCCGACCGGCCGGCCGCCCAACTCGTGTTCTGTATCGACACGCGCTCGGAGGTGATCCGCCGCCACATCGAGGCCCAAGGCCCCTACGAGACCCACGGCTACGCGGGCTTTTTCGGCGTCCCGATGCGCTACCGGGGCCACGAGGCCGCGGCCGACACCGACGCTTGCCCGCCGATCGTCGACCCCGAACACCGGATCGTCGATCGGCCCGACGACGCCGAGGCGGCCGCCGATCGCGACCGCTGGACCGGGCTCGCCACGGCGGCCCGCAAGCACTTCAAGACGCTCAAATCGAACCTCGTCGCCGCCTTTACCTTCGTCGAGGGGGCCGGCAGCGCCTACGGCTCGGCGATGACCGCGCGGACGCTGTCGCCGTCGTCGATCGCGACACTCGAGTCCGCCCTCGAGGACCGCGTCCCGAGCGTTCCCGAGGTCGCCGCGCCCGCCATCGACTACGACGCGTACGACGACCACGATCACGCCGACCACGACCTCCCGCAGGGGATGAGCCACGAGGAGAAAGTCGAGTACGCACAAACCGCCTTCGAACTCATGGGCTGGACGGAGTTCGCCCGACTGGTCGTCTTCGCGGGCCACGCCAGCGAGACGACGAACAACCCCTTCGGCTCGAGTCTGGACTGCGGGGCCTGCGCCGGCAACCCCGGCGGCCCCAACGCCCGCGTGCTCGCGACGATCTGTAACGACGAGGACGTGCAGGCCGAACTGCGCGAGCGCGGGATCGACATCCCCGAGGACACCGTCTTCCTCGCGGGCGAACACAACACGACGACCGACGAGATCTCCCTCTTCGACGATTCGGTGCCCGAGAGCCACCGCGCGGACCTCGAGTCCCTGCGCGAGAACCTCGACCGCGCCCGTGCCGGGGCCGCGGCCGAGCGCACCGCATCGGTCGAGAGCGAGGCGGCCGTCGACGAGGTCGAGCGCAAGGCGGCCGACTGGGCCGAAACCCGCCCCGAGTGGGGGCTGGCCGGCAACGCCTCCTTCGTCATCGGACCGCGCGAACTGACCGCCGACCGGAACCTCGACGGTCGCGCGTTCCTCCACTCCTACGACTGGTCGACCGACCCCGACGGCGACGCCCTCGAGGCGATTTTCACGGGCCCGCTCGTGGTCACCCAGTGGATCAACAACCAGTACTACTTCGCGACGGTCGACAACGCCGCCTACGGGAGCGGCTCGAAGGTCACCCAGAACCCGGTCGGCAACGTTGGCGTCGTCCAGGGCAACGGCGGCGACCTCCTGACCGGCCTCCCGCTGCAGTCGCTCAATCGCGACGACGAGCGCCCCTTCCACCAGCCGCTGCGGCTGACCGCGGTGATCCACGCGCCGGTCGAGCGCGTGACCGAGATCCTCCGCGAGCACGAGGACGTCCGCGAACTCCTCGAGAACGGCTGGATCGGCGATCTGACCGCCGTCGATCCCGAGCAGGACAACGAGGCGTTCCACTACGCGGGCGACCTCGAGTGGGCGAGCGAGACGACGGACGCGACGGTCCCGGAACCGACGACACCGGTCGCGGAGTCGGCGGCCGACGACTGACCGCCCCGACGGTCAGTCGGTCGAGACCTCGCCGCCGTACAGCAGGCTCTTCACCGTCGATTCGTAGCCGTCCGGCACCAACTCGATGAGCGCGTCGGGGTCGGTTTCCCCGTCGACGCTGACGAGGTAGGTCCGGCCGGGGCGGTCGCCGTAGACGCCCTGAAAGTCGTAGACGAAGCCGTAGACTGAAGCAGTGTCTGGGATCTCGTCGGCCTCGCACAGCGAGCGGGCCTGATAGCCGACGTTGTATTCGACGAGTTGGTTGATCACCCGCTTGTCGTGGGCGTCGGCGTCGATCAGACCGCTCTCGAGGGCCTCCTCGACGACGGGGACGAGCATGTCCACCCACTTGTCGACGCCCTGCGGCCCCGGTGGCTCCGCGCCGGCCGCGACGTGGGAGGCCGCGGTGACGGCCCCACAGCCGGTGTGGCCCACGACGGCCACGGCGTCGGTGCCGGTGTGGTGGATCGGATAGAGGACGCCGCCGTCGATGATCCGCTCGCCGTCGTCTTCGTCCCAGACCTGATTGCCGATGTTGCTCGGCGTAAAGATCCCACCCGGCCGATCGATCCCCCACATCCCCTCGTGGGAGACCCGCGAGTCGGAACAACAGACCGCGACCACGGTCGGGTGCTGGCCGATCTGAACGTCCGCGAAGTACTCGTCGGGCAGCGACTCGACGTGGCGCCGGTTCCCGGCGAGGAGCCGCTCGAGAGTACTGCGATCGGGTCCCATACTCGACCTACACGAACGGTGAAGAAAAAGGTTCGAGCCCGCCGAGCCGGACGGGAGACGGCGATCGACAGCACCGCCGTCCCGAGGTTCCGCGAAGCCAATCTTCACCTGTTGGCGGGTTCATGTATGTGTATGGCAGAAACCAGACAGTGGCGACTCGCCAGCCGTCCCGTCGGCGAACCGACCACGGAGAACTTCGAACTCGTGACTGTCGACCGGCCCGAGCCGGACGACGGCGAGGTCCTCGTCAAGACGCTGTACCAGTCAGTCGACCCGTACATGCGCGGGCGAATGCGTGATGCGGAGTCGTACGCCGAGCCGTGGGACGTCGGCGATCCGATGCAGGCCGGCGTCGTCGGGGAAGTCATCGAGTCCGAAGCCGACGCGTTCTCGGCGGGCGATGTCGTCACCGGCGACCTCTATTGGGCGGAACACGCGGTCGCCGACGCGGACGAACTCCAGCGAGTGAACCCCGAACTCGGGCCGATCTCGACGGCCCTCGGCGTCCTCGGCATGCCCGGCGTGACGGCGTTCTGGGGGCTGCTCGACGTCGGCGACCCGAACCCCGGCGACACCGTCGTCGTCTCCGCCGCCGCGGGCGCGGTCGGCTCCGTCGTCGGCCAGCTCGCCCGGATCAACGGCGCGCGAGTGGTTGGTACCGCCGGCAGCGACGAGAAGACCGAGTGGCTCACCGAGGAACTCGGCTTCGACGCCGCGATCAACTACAAGGAGACCGACGACCTCGGCAGTGCGATGGCCGAGGCCTGTCCCGACGGGATCGACGTCTACTTCGACAACGTCGGCGGCCCGATCACCGACGCCGTCTGGCCCCAGCTGAACGTCCACTCGAGGGTCGCGGTCTGCGGCCAGATCGCGCTGTACAACGAGACCGAGGTACCGACCGGTCCCCGAAAGCTCGCCAAACTCATCGAAACCCGCGCGAAAGTCGAGGGCCTCCTCGTCGGCGACTATCAGGACCGCTGGGGCGAGGCGCTTCAGCGACTCTCGAAATTCGTTGGGGAGGACGAGATCCGCTACCGCGAAAACGTCGTCGAGGGCTTCGAGAACGCGCCCGACGCGTTCCTCGGGCTGTTCGAAGGCGAGAACATCGGCAAGCAACTGGTCAAGGTCGCCGAGCGCAGCGACTGACTCCTCGGCCTCGAGTTCGAGGGCCGCCGACCGCTCCGACCGCTCCTCAATCGGTCAGCCCGTAGCCGGTCTTGAACAGGTAGACGTCGATTCCCAAAACGAGAAGCGTACACGCCGTGAGCACCGCGAGCGAGGCGAGCGGCGCGAAGTCGGTGTAGGGTTCGGGGAGGACGCCGACCGAGATCAGGTCCGAGTAGCCCAGAAGGCCGAACCGGACGCTGTCGACCATGTAGACCATCGGATTGAGCAGGGAGAGGTTCACCTGCCACGCCTGCTCGAACGTCTCGAGGGAGTAGAAGACCGCGCCGAAGAACACCAGCGGGCGGAGGATGAACTGGTTCATCACGGTCAGATCGTCGAAGTCTCGAGCGACGAGCCCGCCGATGATCCCGAAGCCGGCGAACAGCGACGTGATGACGACCATGGTGGCGACGAGATAGAGGCCGTGCTTGATGCTGATCGGCACGAACAGCCGGCCGACGACGGCGATGATGACGCCGACGATGAGTCCTCGGACCGCGCTGGCACCGACGTAGGCGACGACCATCTCGACGTACGACAGCGGCGAGGTCAGCGTCTCGTGGATGTACTCGTTCCACCTGCCGTGGAAGATCGAGAACGAGGCGTTCTCGAAGGCGTTGGAAATCGCGCCTAACACGACGAGACCGGGCACGATGAAGAGGATGTAATCGAAGCCCGCGATCTTGTCGATCCGACCGCCGAGGATCAGCCCGAAAACGGCGAAGTAGAGCACGTTCGTGATCGCCGGCGGCATGAACGTGTTCTTGGGCCGGCGGACGAACCGCAGTATCTCCCGCCGGAAGAGCGCGCGAAAGCCGACCGACAGCATCAGGCGACCCCCTCCTGTTCGCGCTCGGGTTCGCGTCCATCGGTCGCGGTCTCGCCGTCGTCCGAACTCTCCGCTGACGACCGCGTCACCGTCCGATCCTCGCTGCGGGTGAGATCGACGAAAATCTCCTCGAGCGACGTGCGCGTGATCTCGAGGTCGGCGATCTCGTGGCCCATCGCCTCGAGGTCGTTGAGCAACCGCGGCGCGGTCGAGCCGCCGTCGTCGACGCGGACCTCGAGCCGCTCCCCGGAGACCGTCGTTTCGTGTGCGTAGGCGCCGAGATCGGGCGCGCTGGCGGGTGCCGACTCGAGGCGGACGGCGATAGTGTCGGTGCCTCGCCCCTTCAGTTCGTCCGGGGTCGCGACGGTCACCTTCCGGCCCTCGTTCATGATCGCCACGCGGTCACAGAGGCGTTCGGCCTCCTCGATGTAGTGCGTCGTGAGGAGAATCGTCGTCCCCTCCTCGTTGAGTTCGGTGACCAGCTCCCAGAGGTCGTGGCGCAGTTGGACGTCGACGCCGGCGGTCGGCTCGTCCAAGATGAGCAGATCCGGCTCGGTGACGAGGGCTCGAGCGAGCAGCAGCCGGCGTTTCATCCCGCCGGAGAGCCAGTCGAAGCGCTCGTCGCGCTTGTCGTAGATCCCGACCCGCTTGAGCACCTCGTCGGCCCGTTCGGCGGCTTCGCTTTCGGGCACGCCGTGATAGCCGGCCTTGTGCTTCAACACTTCCCGAATCGAGAAGAACCGGTCGACGTTGAACTCCTGCGGTGCGAGGCCGATCGCATCGCGGGCCTGCTGGTAGTCCTCCTCGACGTCGTAGCCGAAGACCCGCGCGTCGCCGCCGGTCTTGCGGACCAGGCCGACCAGCGTGTTGATAAAGGTCGTCTTCCCCGCGCCGTTGGGGCCGAGCAGGCCGAAGAATTCGCCCTCCTCGACGGTCAGCGACAGCTCTTGGAGGGCGCGCAAATCACCGTACTCCTTCACGAGGTCGACGGTCTCGATGGCCGGTGGCATCGCCGAATCGTCGGCCCCGGTCGCGGTTAAGAATGTTGGTCTCGGCACTCGAGCCGGCCGTTACTGCCGGTATCGATTCTCACACTGCCTCGGGGACTCAGTCCGCGGTTCGCGGTCGGCCCGACGGCGCGATCGCACCGCTTTGCTGGACGATGTCGAAGGCGGTCATCACGTCGGTCCGCGAGATCAGTCCGACGAGATCGGCGTCGTCTTCGCGCGGCGTCTCGCCGCGCGAACGGTCAGCGGAACGATGTTCCGCGCTATCGACGACGAGTAGCCGTCCGATATTGTGCTCTCGCATCCGCTCGATCGCGGTCATAGCGTCCGAGTCGGGCGAGATCGTCTGTAGGTCCCGCGTCATCACGTCTTCGACGGAATAGGTGTCGCGCTCGACCGGGTCGATCTCACGGGCGTCGCTCAGCGTCACGAGCCCGACGAGCCGCTCGCCCTCGAACGCGTTGGTGTCGATGACCGGATAGCCGGTGTGGCGCTCCGTGAACATCCGCTGGATCAACGTCGCGACCGTCGTATCGGGTTCGACGGTGTGAAGCTCGCTCGCCGGCGTCATGATATCGCCGACGGTGACGTCCTGAAAGGCCGCCTTCATCGTCACCTGCTGGGCCTCGCTCGAGGCGGCGATGTAGACGAAGAAGGCGACGCCGATCAGGAGCGGGTTGAACGTGACGAACAGCCCGAACAGCCCCATGCCGACCGCGAAGAGCTTACCGACGCTTGCGGCCTGCTGGGTCGCCCGCGCGTACGGTTGGTTGCGGGCCAGCAGCGCTCGCAGCACTCGCCCGCCGTCCATCGGGAAGGCTGGTACCATGTTGAAGATGGCCAGTGCGACGTTCAACACGGCGAGATAGCCGAGGACGAACCGCACGCCGCTGAGGCTCTCGGGGGTGACCACGAAGAGCAGGTACGATCCGACGCCGACCAGTACGCTGACGATGGGACCGGCGACGGCGATGTTGAGTTCCTGTCGCCAGTCTTCGGGCATTTCCGAGAAGGCGGCGATCCCGCCGAACAGCCAGAGCGTGATCGATTCGATCGGAAACCCGTACCGCTGGGCGGTCAGCGAGTGGCCGAGTTCGTGGAGTACGACGCCGACGAACAGGCCGACCGCGGCGGCTAACCCGAGTAGCCACGGCATCGCGCCGCCGGTGATTGCGCCGACGTCGATTCCGGCCATCAACCCCTCGTTCAGTATCGTCGCGACGCCCTCGATCTGGGCCCCGATGAGATACGCGAACAGCGGGAGCACCAGCAGGAACGTCAGGTCCAGTTTAATCGGGATCCCGAACAGGGACCCGATCCGAAAACTCCTCATGGGAACCCGTTTCGGCGGCGGAACCTTAAACACGCCGCCGAGATGCGAGTTCGACCGCGAATTCGCGTGCCCGAATCGCGTCCTCCGTCGCTCGCGTTCACTCTCATGCGGCATATATACACAATAATATCTACTAGCGTCTATATACCCACTCTCCCATAGGCTTATACACGAGTTCGTGGTCGCCGTTCGTACGATGTTGCGAGACGCGCAGACGACCGATCGACTCGAACAGCTCCCGACCGAACTCGACTCCGCCCAAAGCAAACTCGTCTACCTCACCCTCGAGGCGACCGGGGGAGCGACGACCGCAGACCTGAGCCGGCTGCTGAACATGCAGAAACTCACGATTCTGAGCGTGCTCTCCTCGCTCGAGGGCGAGGGGCTGATCGAGCAGTCCGACGCCGAATACGTCCCCGCGAACTGAGTTCCGGTTACGGTCAGTCACCGACTGTCGGCGGAACGGACTCGACGCGGCGCTTCGAAGCCTTTATCCGCTCGGTGGGCTTCCGTTTTCGTAAGTAACCACCATGTCCGACAAACCTGCCTCCATGTACCGGGAGATCAGTAAGCCGGCCTACACGCGCCGCGAATACATTACTGGCATCCCCGGATCGAAGATCGCACAGCACAAGATGGGCGACGCTCAGGCGAACGCCGAGGACTACCCCGTCCAGATCAGCCTGATCACCGAGGAAGAGGTCCAGATCCGCCACGGAAGCCTCGAGGCCTCGCGCCTTTCGGCGAACCGTCACATGCTGAAAAACGCCGGCGAGAACAACTACAAGATGGTCCTGCGCAAGTTCCCCCACCACGTCATCCGGGAGAACAAGCAGGCGACGGGTGCGGGTGCGGACCGTGTGTCCGACGGGATGCGACAGGCCTTCGGGAAGATCGTCGGCACCGCCGCTCGCATCGACGCCGGCGAGCGCATCTTCACCATCTGGTGTGACGTCGACGACGCCGAGTTCGCCAAGGACGCGCTTCGACGCTCCTACAACAAGATCTCGCCGCCGTGTCGCGTCGTCATCGAGCGCGGCGAGGAACAGCTTATCGCGTAAAACGAATTTTTGCTCTGCGTGCGGTCGCTTTGCGACCGCACGCAGAGCAAAAATTCGATTAAAAGCACTCCTCCCTCCGTTCACTCGTTCCTGTTAGTCACTCGTTCACATCAGTCGTCGGCCCGCTCGTTCGTGCCTTCGGCACTCACTCGCGGTCGGTTCGGTGAACCGCCTGCCCTCCCCCGAGTCGTACGTCTCTCGCCGATGCTCGAGACGCACTCCCGGCCACCGAACCCGCGATTCGAGGACGGCCGTCTCGAGCACCTTTTTGCTCGTCTCCTCCCGAGTACCGGGTATGATCGATCTCGCGGTTGCGAACGACAAGGAGACGTTCGAGCGGATGGGGGAGCCGCTGGCCGAGCGGGGGATACGGGTTCATCACGTGCCCGTGCGCGAGCGCACGGTCGCGCTCGACGACCCGCCGTGGGAGCCCGACGCGTACGATGTCGGCTTCGTCTACCCCGGCCGACTCATGGAGGGAGGGGTCGCCGACGCCTTGCTCGAGGTGCCGTGGCTCAACGATCACGAGACGGTGCTGACCTCGCGGAACAAGGCCGAGGTGCTGGCGCGGCTCGGGCGGGCCGAGCTGCCGGTCCCGAAATCGGTCTATGTCTCTAACGATGTCGGAGCGGACGAGTTGGCCGACGTCTTCGAGCGGTTCGAGCCGCCGGTCGTGGTCAAGCCCAACTCGACGACGCGGGGGGTCGGCGTCGCGAAGGCCCACGATCTGGACTCGTTTCTCGGCATCTGTGACTACCTCTCGCTGGTCCACGATTACAAGGCGACGGGCGACCAGTCGTTTCTCGTCCAGGAGTACCTCCCGAACGCGACCGACTACCGGGTGATGATACTCGAGGGGGAGTACGTCGGCGCGGTCGAGCGCCGGCTACCCGACGCGGCGGTCAGCGAGGGCCAGTGGAAGCACAACGTCCACCGCGGCGCGGAGGCGACGGGCGTCGAGTTGCCCGATGAGTACCGCGAGTTGGCCGAGCGGGTTGGGGCGGCGCTCGAGATCCCGTTCCTCGGCGTCGATCTGCTCGAGACGGACGACCGGCTGGTGATAAACGAGACGAACGCGCGGCCGACGATCGACGAGGAGACGAAGTACGAACCGGACTTCTACGATCGGCTGGCGGCCGCGATACGCACCGCTGCGGGGGACCGGTAGTCGGAAAAACTACGACCGCGACGGCCCGACTACTCGAGGCTGATGTCCGAGGACTGTTCGGCGCGATCGAAGACGACTTCGAGGACGCCGTTGTTGTAGGTCGCGGATGCGGTGTGTTCGTTGACGCGGGTCGGCAGGGAGACGCGCTCGTCGTACTGGCGGTGCTCGCTTTCGGCGGAGATAGTCAGCGTCTTGCCGTCGCACTCGAGTTCGATGTTGTCCTTCTCGACGCCGGGGAGGTCCGCGACGACGCGAACCTCCTCGTCGGTCTCGTGGATGTCGACGTGGGTGTCCATCCCGAAGCCGTTGTCGACGCTGCTCGAGGAGTCAAAATTGACGTTGCCGTCCGCGCCGCTCATCATCTCGTTCATCATTCGTTCGATTTCGCGGAACAGATCGTCGAAGGGTTCGTCGCGGTCGTCTCGGCGCATGGGGGTGTCTAGGGTATCGCGTGGCAAAAACTTTCTGTCGTTGCTATACGATCCGAGAACCGTCGTCGCCGTCTGTGGTTCTCGAAACGGGCCGTTTGTCCGGTACTCGGCTCGAGCGGCGCGAGAACGGAACCGGGACGATTTCGCGAAACCGGAAGCAATCAACCGCACGAAACGAGACTGCGACGCGCGCGAGACCCTCTACAGCCCGATTCCGAGGGACTCGTTGGTCGTCTCGATGCTCTCCTCGGCGTCGGCGGTCCCGGTCACGGCGCGGATGGCATCGACGTTCTCCGGAACCACGTCGCTCTCTTGGTGGATGCCCTGGAACAGGTAGAAGTCCCGTCCTTCCGTCGAAACGGACTCCTCCCAGATGCAGTTCTCCCAGATGTCGCCCCGCGGCCGACCCGCGTCGAGGGCGTACTCCTTGAGTTTCCCGCTGCCGTCGATGTCCATCCGCTCGGGGATCAGGAACAGCCGCGACTCGTCGGCGAACAGGTCGCGGACCTCGGCGGCGTCGACCTCCTCCTCGAGCGTGACATTGAGGCTGTGCATGTGCATCAGCGTCGCGGGCACCTTCATCCCGAGCGTGTCGATGTCCAGATCGGGGAAGATGGTCTCGACGTCGGGACCGTGGTGAGAGGGGATCGTCACCGGGTTCGGCAGGATGTCGTTGATCGGCCCGCGAGAGGTCTGGCCGGGGTCGCCGCCGCGCCGGACGAGCGTCGCGCGGACCTTCTCGACGCCGTACTCCTCGCGCAGCGGCGCGATGACTCGGGAGAGTCCGGTCGTGTTACAGGAGACGACGCGGACGTGGTCGGCGTCGACGGCGTTCTCGAAGTTCGAGCGCGCGTTGAAGCTCACGTCGACGAGGTCGGCGTCCTCGCCGCCCTGATAGAGCGCGGGCGTGTCGTGTTCCTCGTAGAGGTCCTTGTTCTCGGCCCCGATGCCCGAGGGCGTGGCGTCGACGACGACATCGGCGTCGGCGACGAGGTCGTCGACCGGCCCAGCGATGTCGAGACCGGCCTCGGCGAACAGCTCCTCGCGTTCCTCGACGGCCGCGTAGAGCGAGAATCCCTTGTCGATGGCCGTCTCGGCCTCGAAGTTCGGGCGCGTCTTCGCGACGCCCAGCACCTCCATGTCGGGCTGCTGTCGGACGGCGTCCGCGACGCGCTTGCCGATCGTGCCGTAGCCGTTGATGGCGACCTGTTGCATATACCCGAGAGTGACTCACCGAGCGGGATAATCGTTTCGAGGCCTCTCAGCCGATATTCACTCGGATCGGAGTTCTCAATCGGTCTCGAGCCCGATCTCGACATTCAGTCGCACGGATCTCGAGCCGGCGACTCGAGCCGTCGCTCCCGTCGCTGGCACCCTCACGGAGAAACCGGCAGAGCGCCCGCGATCGCGGCCGAGGGCAAGACATATCGGTCCGCTCGCCGCACACGCACGTATGACAGCACTTCGAGCCGCGGCGGAGACGGCGGTCCGCCAGTGTCTGAATCTCGAGGGGGAGGAGTCGTGTGCGGTCGTGACGGACGACGAGCGCGAACCGATCGGGGAGGCGATCTACGAGGTTGCGAGCGAGATCACCGACGACGCCGTGATCGTCCGCTATCCGCCGGGCGAGACCCACGGCAGCGAGCCTCCCGAGCCCGTCGCGGCCGCGATGGCGGCGGCTGACGTGGTCCTCGCGCCGACGACCAAGAGCCTGAGTCACACCCGCGCCCGGACTGAGGCAAACGAGGCTGGGGCACGGGTCGCGACGCTCCCGGGGATCACCGAGGACGTTTTCACGACCGGGTTGGCAGCCGACTACGAGTCGATCGCGGCCCACTGCGAGGCGGTCCGGGAACAGGTCGCCGGAGCCGACGAGATTCGGGTGACGACCGACGCCGGAACCGATATCACGTTCGGCGTCGCGGACCGCGAGTGGCTCTCCGATACCGGCATCGTCCACGAGCCCGGCGAGATGTCGAACCTTCCCGCGGGAGAGGTCTTCATCAGCCCCGAGACCGCCGACGGCACCTTCGTCGTCGACGGGACGATGCGGCCCCACGGGCTGCTCGCGGACGGTCACCGGCTCACCTTCGAGGTCGAGGACGGTCTCGTCACGCACATCTCGGACGACGAGATCCGCGAGACGGTCGAGAACGCGGCGGAGGAAAGCGAGGCGCGAAGCGCCTCGGAACGGAGCGGCGAAGCCGCGGAGACGGTCGGCGACGCCGCGTACAACCTCGCGGAACTCGGCATCGGCACGAACGTCGCCGTCACCGAACTCGTCGGCTCGGTCCTGTTGGACGAGAAGGCGGGTGGTACCGTCCACATCGCGATCGGCGACAACGCGGGGATCGGTGGCGAGACGGAAGCGCCGATCCACCTCGACGGCATCCTCCGTGAGCCGACGGTCTTCGCCGACGGCGATCCGATCGAACTGCCGACGCCGGAATCCGACTGACCGGAACGCGCTCTCTCAGCGCCTCTCGAGCGGACCCGGTCTCGAGCCGGAGAAGTCCTCGTATCGGCTCGTCTAACACATCAGTATTCCTGTCTGAACCTGGTAGATTCAAGTATGGGCATTGTCTGAGTGAGGACGATGAGCGACACTCGAGGGTACGATATCGAGGGTATCGAACTTACGGACGACCGCTACACGGTCGAACAGGGCTTTATTCGAAACAAGTACCGAGCGCTCGACCGCGACGGGAACGTCGTCCTCCGGGGGAAACAGAAGATGCTGAAGATGAAAGAGGAGTTCCCCTTCGTCGACGCCGACGGCGACGAGGTGTTCACGGTCAAAGCCGGTGGCATCATCGACGTGGCGGGGAACTACGTCCTCACGGACGCCCGAACCGGCGAGGATCTGATCATTCTGGACAACGACTACTCGCTGCTCCAGGATACGTGGAAGATCCGCGACGCGACGACCGAGGAGAAACTGGCCGAGATCAACTCCCGCGGCGCGATGGTGACGCTGGCTCGGAACGTCGTTCCGTTCGGCGGCTTGATTCCCCACAAGTACGAGATCACCGACCAGACGGGCGATCACGTCGGCTCGATCGACGGCCAGTTCTCGCTGCGGGACCGCTACGAGATCGTCATCGACGACGCCAGCTCCGTCCCGAAAGAGCCCATCGTCGCCGCGGCGATGGTCATCGACGCGATTCAGGGGAACTAACCGCGTCTCACGCCCGCCTCCCGAACCGAACCCGATGCAGTCGGCCGGTTCGGTCGACAGTCGAGGATCGCAGGCGGCGACGACCGGTTCAATCGGCTTTTAGGTGCGTAGCCGCTACGATGGGTTATGAGCGAAATCCCGGATCGGGTTCCGACGCCCTGTCCCTCGTGCTCGCCGGACCTCGAGACGGTCCACGAGGTACTCACGGAAGGCGGCGGTACCCTCACCGTTCGGTGCAGCGAGTGTAGTCACGTTCACAAAGTCCAGCCCGACCGCGAGAGCGAGGTCACGGTCGACGTGGTCGTCTCGCAGGGCGGCGAGTCCTTTACGGCGAACGTCACCACGCCCGAAGACGAGACGATCGAGGTCGGCGACGAGTTCATCCTCGAGACCGAGGAAGTCCTCTCGACGGTTCGCGTAACGAGCGTCGAACTCGACGGCCAGAAGCGAGTCGAGGAGGCTCCCGCGGACGAGATCGAGACCGTCTGGACCCGCGAGGTCGACAACGTCGGCGTCAACGTCACCGTCCATCCCCAAGACGGCTCGAGAGACGACAGCCGGAGCATCACCGTCCACGTCCCCGGCGACTACGAGTTCGAGGTCGGCGCGGTCGAGTCCTTCGGCGACGACGAGTTCGAGATCGACGCCTTCGTCGTCCGCGGCGACGCCGAGGGCTACCGACGGGACCGCTTCGACGAGGGCGGCGACACCGCCTTCGCGAAGGACGTCAAGCGCGTCTACGCCTACGACGAGCAGAGCAGCGCCTGGTCGGCGTGGTAAGCGGTTCTCCCGGTTTCTGACACCGCCCCGTATTTGCTACCCGGTACCATACGGTTCTCGAGGGCGTACTCGGTCACCCATGTTCGACAATTCCGACAGCGACGAGGCTCCGCGCCAGCGGATGGTCGAGACCGTCGCACCGCGGGTAGACGACGACCGCGTCCTCGAGGCGCTCGAGGCGGTCCCGCGCCACGAGTTCGTCCCGCCCGACCGCCGGGACAGGGCCTACGCCGACCGCCCGCTGCCGATCGGCGATGGCCAGACGATCAGCGCGCCGCACATGGTCGCGATCATGGCCGATCTGCTCGCGGTCGCCCCCGGCGACGATGTCCTCGAGATCGGGACCGGCTGTGGCTATCACGCCGCGGTCACGGCGGAACTGGTCGGCGACGAGGGCGTCTACACCGTCGAATACAGCGAGGAACTGGCCGATCGGGCCCGCGATCGACTCGCGGAACTCGGCTACGACGGCGTCTCGGTCCGCGCCGGCGACGGCCGCGAGGGATGGCCCGACCGCGCGCCCTACGACGCGGCCTACTTTACCTGCGCGGCGTCTTCCGTTCCCGATCCCGTCGTCGAGCAGGTCGGAACCGGGGGTCAGATTCTCGCGCCGATCGGGGCCGGGATCGGGAGTCAGCGACTCGTCAGTGCCACGAAGCGGGCGGACGGCTCGCTCGAGCGGACCGAGCACGGCGGCGTTCGGTTCGTTGAGATGCGGGGCTAAGTCGGCGCTGCGACGCCGCCGACTCGAGCCCCGTCGTGGGTGACCGCGCAAGCGCGTCATTCATAACAGCCGCCCCGATAGCTGGGGTATGGACCCCGCGGTACTGCGAGAGGATATGGTCGACGGCCTCGAGTCCCCACCGAGGGACATCCTCGCGGACGAGGATCTCGCCGTCGCGATGCGCGACGTGCCTCGCCACGCGTTCATCGACGAGGAACGGACGGCCTACGCGGACCGCGACCACGAGGCGCTCGGCACTCGCGTCCTCGCGCCGCGGACGGTGGCGCGACTGCTGCAGGCCCTCGCCCTCGAGGACGACCAGTCGGTACTGATCGTCGGCGTCGGCGTCGGCTACACCGCCGCCGTGGCGGCCGAAATCGTCGGCGAGACGAACGTCCACGCCGTCGACATCTCCCGGCCGCTCGTCGTCGAAGCGCGAGGGAATCTCGCCGAAGCGGGCTACGACGGCGTCCTCGTCGACCGTCGCGACGGCGCGGACGGCCTGCCCGAATACGCGCCGTTCGACCGCATTCTCCTCGAGGCCGCCGCCGTCGATCCGCCTCGCGCGCTGCTCGAGCAGTTGACTGACGAGGGGCGACTGGTCTTTCCGCGCGGCACCCACCAACAGCGACTCGAGGCGGTCTCGGCCGACGGTGAGATCGATCGCTTCGACGCCGTTTCGTTCGATCCGCTGTTGGTCGAGGGCGAACAGTCGGGTGCCGTCGAACGCAACCGAATGGCCCGCGAGGATCGCGAACGGGCACAGCGACGCGCCGAATCCCGCCGCGGCTGGGAACAGGACTGGATCGAGTGGGACGAGACGATCGACCGGCAGTCCCAACGGAGCCGATCACAGTAGCACAGCCGCTCTCTGGCGAGTGTGAGAGCGAGAGCCGCGTTCGGAACCGATTCTGACGGGTACTTCTCGATGGATTTCGTCCAGAAGACGCGAGTCCCGACGACTGGCGTTTCTCGAGCGCACAGCAGACCGTCGTCTCAACGGGTAGCGCGACGGACCGATGCCACTCACAGTTTCAGTACGTCGGAAAGTGGGGGTGGGGGAAAGGGGGTGGCGACAGTCTGTCTCAGATCGCCACTTACGGGTACACACTGGTGGGGGTTAAACGTAATTTCTAATTCTTTAGTGGCGTTTGACGAGTGGCACTAATTAATTAGTACCTACTCACCCAATTTGCTACGGTGATCGCTTTCCGATACCCATAGTAACTCAGCCGACGCGTGAGATCGATAGCGGATCACGCGCTCATCGCGCTCTCGAGACCGCAGTGACGATTGTCTCGACCCACAGGTACTCGGTTCACGAATCGGTCGCGGGACCCATCGTCTCAGTCTCGGTCGCCAGCCGCGGCTGTCCGGGTTTCGCTACCGAGGCCTCGAGCGGATCGAAGAGAACGCCGTCGCTATCGGAAATCGGTTCGGAAAGGGGTGGGGATGAGGGTGGCGACGAGTGGTTTCAGATCGCCACTATTCGGTAGGAACCGATGCGAAATAAGAATACGTCCTACCTGTTTGTAGCCGCTTCCCTCACGGTACTACTTACGTAGAATACCCGTCGAAGGCCAGCGTCACGAGTTTCCGCTCGGCCGCCCGCAAGTGGTAGTGATACGTCGGCGGCGACACGCCGAGCGCGTCCGCGAGATCCTCGCCGGTACTCTCTCGGGGCCACTCGAAGAAGCCGCTGTAGTGTGCCGCCTGTAACGCCTCGAACTGCTTGTCGGTGAGCCGCTCCGCGAGGTAAGCATCGAGCCGCCGCGCCGATCGCGTGTGCGTCGTCTCCCGTTTCGCCACCAGTTCCGTCTCGGGGTACTCCGCCTCGATCGCCTCGACCAGCGACCGCGTCTCGACGCCCTGTGGCACCTCGAGGACGAGCGTCGAGGCACCGTCTTCGGCCGTCGCCAGCCGTATCTGGACGTCGTACGTTCGCAACACGTCGAGGAACGGGGTCGACGTGACCGTGAGTTCGAACAGCGTCTCTTCGTCACCGTCGGACACTACCGACAGCGTCTCGATCGACGCCCACTCGGTCTCGAGGTCGGTGAGCGACGCCGTCGCCGGCGCGCTGACGAACAGGACGATCCCGTCTTCGCCGCGGTCGATGACGCCCTCGAGCGTGATCGGGGCCGCCGTCTCGACGTACGCCGAGAGCCGATTGAGCAGCAGCCGCGAATCCCTCACGGCGAGCTCGAGTTCGAGGCGACTGTCGGTCACCATCGCCCGTGTCCGCTCGACCGACCGGATCGCGTGCCCGGTCGTCTCCCCGAGTTCAGCCAGTACCTCCCGCTCGCTCTCGCCGACCGAATCGGCCCCCGAGACGTGGACCACCAGCGCGCCGTACCGGCGGTCGTCGGCGATCAGCGGAATCCCGAGCACCGTCTGATAGCCGTAGGTCAACGCCGCTTTGCGCCGTGATTCCCAGCGGCCGTCCTCGAGGACGTCGCGTACCAGTTGCACCCGCCCGGTCTCGAGCGTCTCGCGGGCCAGCGTGATCTCGGGCGCGCACGCGCCGTCGCCGCGGATCCGGTCGATGTAGGCCGCGTCGATCCCGGACCAAGCGGTCGGTGCGGGCGGCTCGTCGTCGTCCGCGGCGATCCAGGCGAAGCGGTACCGGTCCGTCTCGGCGAGGCGATCGCACACCGTCTCCTCGATCGCCGCGCGCGTCGATGCCTGCGCGATCCCGTGATTGATCTCCCGGACGATCTCGTTGGTGTGGTTGAGCCGCGTCAGCTCCTCGTTTTGCCGGGTCAGGGTGCGATCGTGATCCCGAAGCAACTGCTCGCGTTCGGCCCGATCCAGTGCGGCCTCGGTGTTGGCCGCCAGAATGTGCAACAGCTCGATCATCGTCTCGTCGAACCCGTCGACCTCCTCGCGACCTGCGACCAAGACGCCGTGGGTCCCGAGCGGAACGATCAGCTCGCTCCGGCCCAACGTCTCGGCGGGTTCGATGCCGTCCTCCAGCGGGGCCGATGCCTCCGCGCCGTCCTCGCACGTCACGTCCTCGTAGTAGGCGCTCTCGCCCTCCGAAAACGTCGCCCAGACCAGTCCTTCGCCCCGCTCGAAGGTCTGCTCCGGATCGCCCAGTTCGGGGGATCGCCCCGTCGAGGCCGCGTGCTCGAGGCTGCCGGCCGTCGGCTCGAACGCGTAGGCCGCGGCGACCGTCACGTCGAGGATCTCGCCCGCCGTTTCGACCGCCGATCGATAGATCTCGTCTTTGGTCTCCGCCCGCATCAGGTCCCGCGTCGTCTCGTGTAACGTCGTCAACGTCCGCTCGTAGCGGCGCTCGCTCTCGCGGAGTTCCGTTTCCGTGCGATACTGCGCGACGGCGTTCCTGATCTGATTCGCCAGCAACGCGTACTGCTTCTTCCCCGACTCCTTCTGGAGGTACTGGGTGACGCCTGCTGCGATCGCCTCGCTTGCGATCTCCTCCGATCCCCGCCCCGTAAACAGGATGAAGGGCAGATCGGGATCGTCCTCGCGAACGCGCTCTAACAACTCGAGACCCGTCATTTCGGGCATCTCGTAATCGCTGACGATACAGTCGACATCGCGGCGCTCGAGTACGTCAAGCGCCGCCGTGCCGTCCGTCGCCGTCTCGGCGACGATCGAATCGCGCTCTCGCTCGAGCATCTCTCCGGCGAGATCGGCGAATCCCGGTTCGTTATCGACGACGAGTACGGTGATCGGTTCCGTCATTGATCTGAATTCCCACGCGAGCGTTTCCTGACGTACTGATGAGGAGTGACTAAACGATTAGCATTCGACTATCGTTCGTTCGAATTACCTAGTCGTCTCGTTTGGGCCGGATTCGGGAGTGCACGGGATACAGCCGTCGAATTCGTAGTCCATCGCCCAGTTTATCGATGGGTGATCTATTTCGGACTCGAACCGAAGTTCCATCTTCTGTCCCGTTGCGTCGGCCGCACGGATCCAGTAAAACTGCTCGTTTTCAGGATAATAGACCAGAAACGCGTCGATCAACCCGTGATACGTCTCTTCGTGATAGGTACCGTCTTTCGTCGTCTGTGAATGCGTGTTGAATCGGAGCGTTTCCGGTTTATTCGACCACCCTGTTTTGCACTGAATTCGGTACAGGTCGGTCCCGTCGTCGACGATCAAATCGTACTTGTCGTTATCGCCAAACGGAATCGAGACGCTGTAGCCGGACGCGATGAGTTCGGAAATCGCTCTCGCTTCGGTTTCGTCGCCGACCGCTTTCGAGTTCCGCATATCGAGATACGCCGCGGGATCGGGTAAGAACAATTGGGCGGCAAACCAGTCGTAGCGGTGCTGTTCTAGCTGCAGTTTTGTTGAAACCACCGCTTACTTCGCTCACGGAGTGCCGCTTCGTTTTCGTACTGCCGCACGAAACGCTCATCGGTTTGATCTTCGAAAAAGCGCCCGAGGCGGGATTTGAACCCGCGTCACAACCGTGACAGGGTTGTATGATGGGCCACTACACCACCCGGGCTTGCAACTCTTGGTTTCCCGGTCACAGTATTAAGGGTTTTGTTCCAGGATCGTTTGGACGGTTCAGTGACAGAAACTGGTCCATCAGGCCGAATCATTTCCGAGCGGCATCCACGATTTTGTGCGTTCGAGATTGCATCATCACATCGACAACTCAGCATAGTCGGAGCGAATATTCTTCCCGGTGAGAATACGAGACGCGACGTTTTCATTGTCCAATCCGATCACGGACTCTTCTCGTCGGTACAGTATTCACTCGAGGAGTAACGTCGACAGAAAGCGCCCGAGGCGGGATTTGAACCCGACAGAGACGTTCCGGGCTGCGGTCTCACTTCGTTCGACCGTTCCGTGCATGCGTCTCTTTGTTTTCAAATCCTTCGTTCCGTTTTTCGAGGAACAGCGACTCGCTCCGCTCGTCGATTTGTTCCTCGAAAAAGCGCCCGAGGCGGGATTTGAACCCGCGTCACAACCGTGACAGGGTTGTATGATGGGCCACTACACCACCCGGGCTCCATCACATCGTTGCCCGCTACTGGTATTAAGGCTTTTCAATTAAACGCCGTATGGTACGGGCAGCCGCCCCGTGATTATCGGCTCGAGCCCGTCACAGATTCCAGATCCGTGATACCGAACCCCACGACCCACAAGGAATATAACTGAGAACCGGATACTCTCGAGTGTGATCGACGGTTCCGGTCAGGTTCGCCCGGCCGGGTAGCCCTGCTTGTGCGTCGAGTTAGTAACCGTTAAATGCCTCCCGCCGCTACCTGCCTGTAGTATCTCGTGACAGCCGCTTCTCTCCCAATAGCCGACACGCACACCCACACACACACCAATACATGGTAGACGTAAGCCAACACGAACTGGTTCCGGAGCACACCATCCTCGAGGAAGAGGCCCTCGAGGAGGTGCTCGAGGAATACGATATCGACCGTACAGATTTACCGAAGATCAAGCGCAACGATGCCGCGCTGCCGGACGACGCGGAGATCGGCGACGTAATCAAGATCGTTCGCGACTCGCGGACGACCGAGCAGTCAGTCGTCTATCGATACGTGGTGGAATAAATGGCAACAGAACTCAACCGCGACAAACGACGAGAGATCTCGCGCGAATACTTCTCGAAGGAACGGATCGCCGAACATCACTACCGCTCGTTCAACGCCTTCCTCAACCGGGGGATGCAGGAGGTCGTCGACGAGAAGGCGACGATCGACACGGATATCGGCGACAAGGAAGGCGAGGAACCGGTCCACGTCGAACTGGGCGATGTCCGCGTCGTCACGCCCCGCGTTCGGGAGGCTGACGGCTCCGAAGAACTGCTGTACCCACAGGAGGCTCGACTCCGAAACATCACCTACTCCGCGCCGGTGTTCATGGAGATGTCCATCGTCAAGGGCGAGGAAGGCGACCAGCGGGTCGTCGACTCGACCGAGACGAAGATCGGCCGGATGCCGATCATGGTCGGCTCCGACAAGTGTAACATCGCCGGCTTCTCCGACGAGGAGCTGATCGAGATCGGCGAGGACCCCGCCGACCCCGGCGGCTACTTCATCGTCAACGGCTCCGAGCGAGTCCTGATGACGAGCGAGGACCTCGCACCGAACAAGATCCTCGCGGAGTACGACAGCAAGTACGGCGACGAGATTCAGGTCGCAAAGACCTTCTCGCAGCGCCGTGGCTACCGTGCACTGGTGCTGTGTGAACGGAACCGCGAAGGGCTGCTCGAGGTCTCGTTCCCGTCGGTCTCGGGATCGATCAACTTCGTCACCCTCGTGCGTGCACTCGGGCTCGAGAGCGACGAGGAGATCGTTCACAAGGTCTCGAACGATCCCGAGGTCGTCAAGTACATGCTGGAAAACCTCGAGGAAGCGGAGGTCCAGACCGAGGAGGGGGCCATCGAGGAACTCGGGAAACGCGTCGCCTCCGGCCAGGGGAAAAACTACCAGCTCAAGCGGGCCAACTACGTCATCGACCGCTATCTGCTGCCCCACCTCCACGAGGACGGCGTCGAGGAGGAAGACGTGCGGATCAACAAGGCCCACTACCTCTGTCGGATGGCCGAGGCCTGTTTCGAACTCGCGCTCGGTCGGCGCGAGTCCGACGACAAGGACCACTACGCGAACAAGCGCCTGAAGGTCAGCGGTGACCTGATGAAGGACCTGTTCCGGACCGCGCTGAACAAGCTGGCGCGGGACGTGAAATACCAGCTCGAGCGTGCGAACATGCGTAACCGACAGCTCTCGGTGAACACGGTCGTCCGCTCGGACGTCCTGACCGAGCGCCTCGAGCACCCGATCGCGACGGGGAACTGGGTCGGCGGCCGCTCCGGCGTGAGCCAGCTGGTCGACCGGACCGACTTCATGGGCGTTCTCTCGCACCTGCGCCGGCTTCGCAGCCCGCTTTCGCGCTCGCAGCCACACTTCGAAGCGCGGGACCTGCACGCGACCCAGTGGGGTCGCATCGGGCCATCGGAGACGCCGGAGGGACCGAACTGCGGACTGGTGAAGAACTTCGCGCAGTCGATGGAGCTCTCCCAGAACGTCGAGGACGAACAGGAACTCAAACGCGAACTGGCATCCATGGGGGTCGAGGGCATTCCCGGCCTCGAGGGAATCGAACGAACGGCGGCCTCAGGGGACGACTAAATCATGAGCAGCCAACAACGAGAGGCGAAAGTCTACGTCAACGGATCGCTGGTGGGGACACACCCCGATCCGCACGAACTGGCAGAACAGATCCGGGAAGCGCGACGCATCGGCGATGTCAGCGAGATGGTCAACGTCTCGGTGAAAGATCGCACCCGCGAAGTGATCGTCAACGCCGACGCGGGACGGGCCCGACGACCGCTACTGGTCGTCGAGGACGGCGAGCCGCGCATCTCCGAGCAGGAGATGGACGCGCTCCAAGAGGGCGACCTCGAGTTCGAGGATCTGGTCGATCACGGCTACATCGAGTTCATCGACGCCGAGGAGGAAGAGGACATCCTCGTCGCCGTCGACGAGGGCGATCTGACCGAGAAACACACCCACCTCGAGATCGACCCGTCGCTGATCTTCTCGATCGGTGCGGGGATGATTCCGTACCCCGAGCACAACGCCTCGCCCCGCATTACGATGGGGGCCGGGATGATCAAGCAGTCGCTGGGGCTCCCCTCGGCCAATTATCGGATCCGGCCGGACACGCGCCAGCACCTGCTGCACTACCCGCAGCTCTCGATGGTGAAGACCCAGACCACCGAACAGATCGGCTACGACGAGCGGCCGGCGGCACAGAACTTCGTCGTCGCCGTGATGAGCTACGAAGGGTTCAACATCGAGGACGCGCTGGTCATGAACAAGGCCAGCGTCGAACGTGCACTCGCGCGCTCGCACTTCTTCCGTACCTACGAGGGCGAGGAACGCCGCTACCCCGGCGGACAGGAAGACCGCTTCGAGATCCCCTCACAGGACGTCCGCGGTGCCCGCGGCGAGGAAGCGTACAACCACCTCGACGAGGACGGCCTCGTCAACCCCGAGACGACGGTCGACGAGAACAGCGTCCTGCTCGGGAAGACCTCCCCGCCGCGATTCCTCGAGGAGCCCGACGACATGGGCGGTCTCTCGCCACAGAAACGGCGCGAGACCTCCGTTACCATGCGATCCGGCGAATCCGGGATCGTCGACACCGTCACGCTCATGGAGGGCGAGGACGGCTCGAAGCTCTCGAAGGTCTCAGTGCGCGACGAGCGGATCCCCGAACTCGGGGACAAGTTCGCGTCGCGACACGGACAGAAGGGGGTCATCGGCCACCTCGCACCCCAAGAGGACATGCCCTTCACCGAGGGGGGCGTCGTTCCGGACCTCATCGTCAACCCGCACGCGCTGCCCTCGCGGATGACGGTCGGTCACATCCTTGAGATGATCGGCGGCAAACTCGGCGCGATGGAGGGTCGCCGCGTCGACGGGACGCCGTTCCTCGGCGAGGACGAGGACGAACTCCGTGGCGGACTCGAGGAGTCCGGCTTCGATTCGGCCGGCAAGGAGACCATGTACTCCGGCGTCACCGGCGAGAAGATCGAGGCCGAGATCTTCGTCGGCGTCATTTTCTACCAGAAGCTCTACCACATGGTCTCGAACAAGCTGCACGCCCGCTCTCGCGGGCCGGTGCAGGTGCTGACCCGGCAGCCGACGGAGGGGCGCGCCCGCGAGGGCGGACTCCGTATCGGGGAGATGGAACGCGACGTGTTCATCGGTCACGGGGCCGCGATGACGCTGAAGGAACGACTCCTCGACGAGTCCGACCGCGAGTTCATCCACATTTGTGCGAACTGCGGGATGAGCGCGGTCGAAAACGTCGAACAACGGCGTGTCTACTGTCCGAACTGCGACGAGGAAACCGATATCCACGAGATCGAGATGAGTTACGCCTTCAAGCTCCTGTTAGACGAGATGAAGGCGCTGGGTATCGCACCGCGACTCGAACTGGAGGACGCCGTCTAAACCATGCAAGACACGACACCAAAAGACATCGGACAACTTTCCTTCGGGCTCATGGAGCCCGAGGAGTACCGGGAGATGAGCGCGACGAAGATCATCACCGCCGACACCTACGACGACGACGGATTCCCCATCGACATGGGGCTGATGGACCCGCGTCTCGGCGTGATCGACCCCGGCCTCGAGTGCAAGACCTGCGGGAAGCACTCGGGCTCGTGTAACGGCCACTTCGGCCACATCGAACTGGCCGCACCCGTCATCCACGTCGGCTTCACGAAGCTCATCCGGCGGCTCCTGCGAGGGACCTGTCGGGAGTGTTCGAAGCTCCTCCTCACCGAGGACGAACGCGACGAGTTCCACGGCCAACTCGACGAGTCCCGGAAGCTGAGCCGCGATCTCAACGACGTGACGAAGGCGGCGATCCGGCAGGCTCGCAAGAAAGACCGGTGTCCGTTCTGCGGCGAGATCCAGTACGACATCGACCACGAGAAGCCGACCACCTACTACGAGGTCCAGCAGGTTCTCACGAGCGAGTACTCCCAGCGCATCGCCGGCGCGATGCAGGGCGACGAGGAGGAAGGCGTCGAGCGAACGACGCCGGACGAACTCGCCGAGCAAACGGAGATCGAACTCACTCGAGTCAACGAGATCCTCTCGGGCTCGTTCCGCCCGCGGGAGAGTCAGCGCAAGGCCATCGAGAAGGCGCTGGATATCGACCTGACCGAGGAGGACACGAACAAGCTGATGCCGAGCGACATCCGGGACTGGTTCGAGAACATCCCGGACGAGGACATCGAGGTACTGGGGATCAACCCCGAACGCTCCCGGCCCGAGTGGATGATCCTCACCGTCCTTCCGGTACCGCCGGTCACCGCACGACCGTCGATCACGCTGGATAACGGTCAGCGCTCCGAGGACGACCTGACACACAAGCTGGTCGACATCATCCGGATCAACCAGCGGTTCATGGAGAACCGCGAGGCCGGTGCGCCCCAGCTGATCATCGAGGACCTCTGGGAACTGCTCCAGTACCACGTTACCACCTTCATGGACAATGAAATCTCGGGGACGCCGCCGGCGCGACACCGCTCCGGCCGGCCGCTCAAGACCCTTTCCCAACGGCTCAAGGGCAAGGAGGGTCGCTTCCGGGGCTCGCTCTCGGGCAAGCGCGTGAACTTCTCCGCCCGAACCGTCATCTCGCCGGACCCGACCCTCTCGTTGAACGAGGTCGGCGTGCCGGACCGCGTCGCAAAGGAGATGACCCAGACGATGAACGTCACCGAGCGCAACGTCGCGGACGCCCGCCGGTTCGTCTCGAACGGCCCCGAGGGCCACCCCGGCGCGAACTACGTCCGACGACCGGACGGTCGTCGGCTGAAGGTGACCGAGAAGAACTGCGAACAGCTCGCCGAGAAGATCGAGGCCGGCTGGGAGGTCAACCGCCACCTCATCGACGGCGACATCGTCATCTTCAACCGCCAGCCGTCGCTCCACCGGATGTCGATCATGGCCCACGAGGTCGTGGTCATGCCGTACAAGACGTTCCGGCTGAACACCGTCGTCTGTCCGCCGTACAACGCCGACTTCGACGGCGACGAGATGAACATGCACGCGCTCCAAAACGAGGAGGCCCGCGCCGAAGCGCGCGTCCTCATGCGTGTCCAAGAACAGATGCTCTCGCCGCGGTTCGGCGAGAACATCATCGGGGCCATTCAGGACCACATCAGTGGGATGTACCTCCTGACCCACGACAACCCCCGGTTCAACGAGACACAGGCACTGGACCTGCTGCGTGCCACCCGGATCGACGAACTGCCCGAACCCAGCGGCATCGACGACGAGGGCGAACCGTTCTGGACCGGGTACGACGTCTTCTCCGAACTGCTGCCAGACGATCTGAACCTCGAGTTCACCGGCACCGTCGGCGACGAGGTCGTCGTCGAGGACGGCCAGTTGCTCAAGGGGACGATCGCCGAGGACGAGGTCGGCGAGTTCGGCGGCGAGATCGTCGACACGATCACGAAGGTCTACGGCAACACCCGCGCCCGGATCTTCGTCAACGAGGTTTCGACGCTGGCGATGCGTGCCATCATGCACTTCGGGTTCTCGATCGGGATCGACGACGAGACCATCCCTGGCGAGGCACAGGACCGCATCGACGAGACCATCGAGGACGCGAACGACCGCGTCGAAGAGCTGATCGAGGCCTACGAGAACAACGAACTCGAGAGCCTTCCCGGTCGGACCCTCGACGAGACCCTCGAGATGAAGATCATGCAGACGCTCTCGCGTGCCCGCGACAACGCGGGGAACATCGCGGACGAGCACTTCGACGACGACAACCCGGCCGTCGTCATGGCGGACTCCGGTGCCCGCGGATCGATGCTCAACCTGACCCAGATGGCCGGTGCAGTCGGCCAGCAGGCGGTTCGGGGCGAGCGAATCAACCGCGGTTACGAGGACCGCACCCTCTCTCACTACGAGCCTAACGACCTCTCGGCCGAGGCACACGGTTTCGTCGAGAACTCCTACACGAGCGGGCTCACGCCGCGGGAGTTCTTCTTCCACGCGATGGGTGGCCGCGAGGGCCTGGTCGACACGGCAGTCCGGACCTCCAAGTCCGGGTACCTGCAGCGGCGGCTGATCAACGCCCTCTCCGAACTCGAGACGCAGTACGACGGTACGGTTCGGGACACCTCGGACACGATCGTTCAGTTCGAGTTCGGTGAGGACGGCACCTCGCCGGTCAAGGTCTCCTCCGACGAGGACAACGACATCGACGTCGAGCACATCGCCAGCCGTGTGCTCGACTCCGAGTTCGACTCGGCCGAGGAGCGAGAGGAGTTCCTCGGGTCCAGACCGCGACCGACGAACCTCTCGGAACACGCCGACGATCGACTGACCGAGGGCACGGAGGTGACCTCCGATGACTAACGTCGAGTACGCCGTCGACGACGACACGATCGCGGTCGTCGAGGACACCGACCTTCCCCGCCGGCTCAAAGACGAGGTCTACGAGACGCTCGAGGCCCGCGATGGCGCGACGGTCGAGGAGGCCGACGAACTCGCGAAGGCCGTCGAGACCCGCTATCTCGACACGCGCGTTGACCCGCTCGACCCCGTCGGGACGGTCTCGGCCCAGTCGATCGGCGAACCCGGAACGCAGCTGACGATGAACACGTTCCACTACGCCGGCGTCGCGGAGATCGACGTGACCCAGGGGCTGCCCCGGCTGATCGAGCTGGTCGACGCTCGGAAGACCCCGGACACGCCGATGATGACCGTCTACCTCGAGGGCGAGTACGCGACCGAACGCGAGAAGGCCCACGAGGTCGTCTGGAACATCGAGGCGACCCAGATTCTCGCGCTGGGCGACGTTTCGACGAACGTCGCGGACATGCGCGTCCAGATCTCGCTCAACGAGGACACGCTTCAGGAACGGATGATCACGGCCGAAGAGGTCGCCGAGATCATCGAGGACTCGCTCGGCGTGAGTACGGTCCAGCAGGGGTCCCAGATCGAATTCGGCCCCGAAGAGCCGTCCTACCGCGATCTCCTCCAACTCGTCGAGGAGCTCCGCGACATCACGTTCAAGGGAATCGAGGAGGTCTCGCGGGTCGTCATCCGCCGCGAGGAACTCGATAACGGCAACGAGGAGTTCGTCCTCTACACCGAGGGATCGGCCTTCGGGGATGCCCTCGAGATCGAGGGCGTCGACGCCTCGCGGACGACGTGTAACAACATCCACGAGATCCACCGCGAACTCGGGATCGAGGCCGCCCGCGAAGCCATCATCGAGGAAACGAACAACACGCTCGCCGAACAGGGCCTCGACGACGTGAACGTTCGGCACCTGATGTTGGTCGCGGACATGATGACCAACCGCGGCGAGATAGAGTCGATCGGTCGCCACGGCATCTCGGGCTCGAAGGAGTCCGTCCTCGCCCGCGCGGCGTTCGAGGTGACGGTCAATCACCTGCTCAACGCCGCGATCCACGGTGAGGTCGACGAACTCGACGGCGTGACGGAGAACGTCATCGTCGGCAAGCCGATCAAGCTCGGGACCGGCGACGTCGACCTCCGGATGGGATCGACCACTTCCGGTAGCAGTCAGGCCGACTGATCGATGGGCGTTACCCTCGATGACGACGCCCGTCGATATCTCGCCGCCTTCGAGGACGTGACGGGTGTCGACGGCCGGGACTGTCTCGTCACCGAGGGCGATGACAGGCTCCTGATCGTCGTCGAACGCGGCGGCATGGGCGAGGCGATCGGCCCCGGCGGCCGCACGGTCGAGCGCCTCGAGGACCGAGTCAACGCGCAGGTTCGCCTCGTCGAAGGGGCGGACACGGCCGAGGAGTTCGTCGCGAACCTCCTCGCGCCCGCGGCGGTGTACAACGTCACCATCAGCGAGAACAACGATACCGTCGCCTACGTCGAAGTCGCGGAAGACGACCACGGCGTCGCGATCGGCACGAACGGGCGGACGATCGACGCCGCCCGAACGCTCGCGGCGCGCCATTTCGGGATCGACGACGTGCAGCTGATCTGAGCGTTCGTTCTCCCCCTCCCTTCGTTACCGTCCGTCGATACACAACACTTGGTAGCGGTTAGTGACTGGCAGCTGAGATGCTGCGCGACCAGTGATCGGTTTCACCTCGACGCAGTAGCGCCTTCCTGCGAGTCTGTCCTCCCATTTCTGCTCGAGACTATCATAACCAAACCAATAAACGGACGCCACCTAGAACGAATTCGTATGACGGGTACGGAGACGCAATCTGCTGACGAGCGAGACGTAGACGAACTCGATATCGCACCGGAAGACGGGTGGAACGCACTGTATCTCGACGGGGAGTGGGTTCCCGCTGGCGACCGCGACTCGATCGATGTCGAAAATCCCGCGAGGCGGACGACCGTGACCACGGTGCCATCGGGAACCGAGGACGATGTCGACGAGGCGTACGCCGTCGCGGCGGCAGCCCAAGAGGAGTGGGCTGAGCGACCCCCACAGGAGCGAGCCGCGATCGTCTCCGAGGCCTGTGAGCTACTCGGCGAGTACGCCGCCGACCTCGAGACGCTGTTCGCGGTCGAGTGCGGCGGCGTCCAACTGAAGGCTGGCTTCGAGACCCAGCTCGCACAGGGGACGATGGAGGTCGGTGCCGGGCTGGCGATGCGCGACGGCGGCCGCCGCAAGGATTCGGTCACGCCGGGCAAGGAGAACCTGCTCGTGCGCGAACCGGCCGGCGTCGTCGGCGTCATCACGCCGTGGAACTTCCCGCTGTATCTCTCCAGTCGTGTCGTCGCACCCGCCATCGCGCTGGGCAACAGCGTCGTGCTAAAGCCCGACGAGCACACTCCGCTGACGGGCGGGCTCGTGCTTGCGAAGGTCTTCGAGGAGGCCGGTCTTCCCGAGGGCGTCCTGAACGTCGTCCCCGGATACGGCCACGAAATCGGCGATCACTTCTCGGGCCACGACGTTCCGTCGGTGATGTCGTTTACCGGCTCCTCGGAAGTCGGACGCGGCGTCGGCCAGCGCGCCGTCGGCTCGTACACGGAGCCCGCGCTGGAACTGGGCGGCAACAACGCTCACGTCGTGCTCGAAGACGCCGACCTCGAGCGGGCGATCGACGCCGGCGCGTTCGGGTCGTTCACCCATCAGGGACAGGAGTGTATCTCTATCAATCGCCACCTCGTTCACGAGTCGCTGTACGACGAGTACGTGGCCGGACTGGCCGACCGCGCCGAGCAGCTCCCCATCGGCGATCCGCTCGAGGAAGGGACTCTCGTCGGACCGGTGATCAACGAGAGCCAGCGCGACAAGATCGTCGGCTTCGTCGAGAAGTCGGTCGAGCGCGGTGCGACGGTCGAGACCGGCGGGAACCACGACGACCTGTTCGTCGAACCGACGGTGCTATCGAATGTCTCCAGTGACATGCCGGTCGCCTGCAACGAGCACTTCGGACCGGTCGCGCCGGTTATCCCATTCGAGAACGACGAGGAAGCGATCCGTATCGCCAACGACACCGAGTACGGTCTCTCGGGATCCGTTCACTCGACGGACGTGGCTCGAGCGCGCGACGTGGCTGACGCGATGGAGACGGGCATGGTCCACATCAACGATCAGCCGTTAAACGACGAGCCACACGTCGCGTTCGGCGGCGTCGGCGCGTCAGGGATGGGGCGGTACAACGACGAGTGGATCATGGATACCCTGACGACGCTGAAGTGGATCTCGATCCAGCGCGAGCCGCGGGAGTACCCGTACTGACCCTGGGTTCGACACCCGAGACTGGAGAGCTGTTCGAGACTGATTATCCGTTGTGACGGGGGCGCGATCAGATCCAGTCGACGCGATACTTACAGTGTTGCCCGCCGTCCGATCGACACTGGTCGCCGACTTCCTCGACCTCGACGGGACTGTCGGCGAACTTTCTGGCGACCCCTTGAATGAGTCCCTTATCGAACTCGCACGGATAGGGGTTCTCACAGGTCATCACGCCTTCGGTTTCCCCGTCCAGCTGGAACTCGTAGGACCCGATCCCGCTGCCGCGGTGGTTTTGGTGGTAGGCCTGATCGATCCCTCGTAACGCGTTCTCGACGTCGGAGAGCTCCGGCGGGAATTCGACGTGCTCGGGGACGTTCTGTCCCATGTTTCGCATCCTAACCCCGCCGTACTCGTCACGCATATCGTACAACATGGCCAGCGGAATGGCGAGCGGATACCACTCTTCGGGCTCGATGTCCTCGAGTCCGTGTTCGGCGAGTTTGTTGGTGATCTGTTTTCCGACGAACGACGAGACCGATTCGCCCGCGGCGATATACGACACGGGACTCCGCCCGATCACTTCCGCGTCCTCGAGCGATCCGTCGTAGCCGATTCGGTCGTTCACAGCGGGTAATTCGGTCTCGGACTGGGACTCTTCGTCGCCGCCTCCGAGTAGTCGCTTGAGCCAAGACGTGGTAACTAATACCGTAGTGATTGTACTCATAGCGAGTACAGAATATGAACCATATAACTAATATCCTCTCGTTACTGTTCGGTATGAGAGCAGGCTGTCAGTATCCGGGAGCCGATTCGCTGTCCGTGGGACCTCTGTGTCTCGGTCGATGGATCAGATCGAAGACGGCAGTTTCCGATTCGACGTGCCGATCGGAATCGGCCGTCGATTGCTTGTCCGGAGCAGTCTGCATCCATGAGACTCGAGAACGGCACCTCAGCGATCGAACGAAATGATCGCCGAATCACCCGCTCTCCCTATAATTCCGCACTTTCGGCTGGGTTCCGGACAGGAGACTGCAGCGGACAGCCCGAGAGCTGCCGTGCGGTGGTGAAACCGTCTCATATCCCTTCGTTGACCCTGATCGACCGTTCTCGAGCCGTAACGCCGGGTCGAAACAGGTCGCTTAAGTGCCTTCGACGGATAGCGGCCCCTATGGCAAACGGCAAATACGCCGCGCGCAAGCTCAAGAAGGACCGCCAGAATCAGCGGTGGTCCGACTCGGACTACGCGCGCCGCGCCCGTGGACTTCGCGAGAAGTCCGACCCGCTCGAGGGCGCACCTCAGGCTCGCGGTATCGTACTCGAAAAGGTCGGCATCGAAGCCAAACAGCCCAACTCGGCGATCCGAAAGTGCGTCCGAGTGCAGCTGATCAAAAACGGGAAGCAGGTCACCGCGTTCTGTCCCGGTGACGGTGCGATCTCGTTCATCGACGAACACGACGAAGTCACCATCGCCGGCATCGGTGGGGCGAAGGGTCGTGCGATGGGTGACCTCTCCGGTGTCAACTACAAGGTCGACAAGGTCAACGGCGTCGCGCTGAAGGAACTCGTTCGCGGGAACGCGGAGAAACCGGTGCGATAATCATGGCTGCAGAAGATCAACCAGATCCGGACGCGCCGGCCGGTGGTGCAGACGTTTCGGCGAAGCTCTTCGGCACGTGGGACCTCGTCGAGATCGAGTACGCCGACCCCTCGACCGAGCGCTACATCACGGTCTCGCCCGTCGCTCACACCGCGGGTCGCCACGCCAGCAAACAGTTCAAGAAGTCCGAGATCTCTATCGTCGAGCGCTTCATCAACCGCTTGATGCAGACCGAGGAGAACACGGGCAAGAAACAGCAGTCGCTCAACTACGTCCGCGACGCCTTCGACATCATCAACGAGCGTACCGAGGACAACCCCATTCAGGTGCTCGTCACGGCAGTCGAGAACGCGGCCCCGCGGGAGGAGACCGTCCGCCTGAAATACGGTGGCATCTCGGTCCCGAAGGCCGTCGACGTTGCGCCCCAGCGCCGCGTCGACCAGGCGCTGAAGTTCCTCGCGGAGGGCGTCTACAACGACTCGTTCAAGACGACGACCGACGTCGACGAGGCCATCGCCCGCCAGCTCATCGGCGCGGCCAACTACGACGTCCAGACCTACGCGGTCAGTCAGAAAGAAGAGAAAGAACGCGTCGCGGCGGCCGCCCGCTAAGCGGAGCGTCTTTCGGTTGTTTTCTCTCGAGGTTGCGGCTCGCTATCGACATTTCCAGCCGTCGGTCCGACTCGCGGTCGAGAACCGATGCTTCGAGCGCCGACTCGAGGAGTATCGATCCCTTCCGGAACCGTCACTCACTGAGCGAGGATGAATCAGCTGTGCAGTCGGATAGATAAACACTCAGTTCTGACGATACTTATATCTGGGATGACAATGACAGTGGCCGACACGTCATGTCTGACGACTCCACGCCGCTCGAGTTGGACCGCCGATCGCTGTTGCAACGCGCGAGCGCGACGTCGTCGCTCGCACTTATCGGGACGGCCGGCGTTGCCGCCCGCGACCACGACCGGCACGACCGATCGGCGGACGAGACCGTGCTCACCGAACTCGCCGTCGAGACGGACGGGCACCCAGCGGTCGAACGCGCATCCGTCACGTTCCTTCGGCGCGGTCGACAGAACGTCGTTCGCGGGGAGATCAAAGCCAGTCACGAGATCGACGCGTCCGAGACGCGCAGCGACGCCGATCTCACGAAAGTCAGTCACTCCCTCTCGCTCGAGCCGGACTCGATTCGACCCGACAGCGACGAGACGACGTGGAGCGACGCGAGCATCGCCGATCTCGGTTCGGATGCGGTCGCGCTCGAGCGGGACGTAGACACCGTGGACCCGGCCGAGCAGTTCGACGGTACCGACCGCGATCAGACGGGTCAGGTCAGTACGCAGGGGCTCGACGAGCCGGCCTTCGAACACCTCGGCGACGCGGTGACGGCAGTCGAGACGAGCTCGAGCGAGTGTGGACCGCTCTGTCGGACCAATCTGGTGGTCGATATCGACCGAAGCGACGCGACGGACTATTCCATCGCGGACTCGACCGGCCGCTTCGAAACGGTGGACGGCTCCACGTGCGACGGCGAGGAGTTCGGCGATCGGTTCCCCTGTGCGGAGATTCCGTCGCTCTATGACTGTTCGATCCCGGATGCGTTCAACACCACGTGGCACACCGACGACCGGGACTACGACCGCACGTCCGCCGCCGCGGACTACTACAACATCGACTTTCCCGTTATCCCGGAGACGAGGGTCTCACACTCCCAGTCCACGAGCGTGTCGGGAACGACGCTCGAGGTCAGCGGGCACTGGGAACACTCCGGGACGCTCGGCTTCAGAACTGCGATCAGGTACCTCCTCAAAGGCGGCGTCACCGCGATGTACTACTGAGATGGGCAGTCGGATGTGCGATCGGCGTCCGATTCGTCGGTCGCCGTCGGCTCGTCGGTCGCATAGGGTCAGGCCATCGGCGACGACTCCTGCCGCCGAGTCAGTCCGCGGCGCGACTCCCGCTGCCGACGTAGGAGCGCGTCGCGTCGACGAGCACCTGCCGATACGTGCTCGTGTCGGGTTCCCGTGCGAGCTCCCGAAACCGGCGTTTGAACCCGTCGAAGTCGATTTCCGGGGCGTCCATCGCAGCCGCGTGCGCGAGATCGTACAGCCGGTGGTCCTCGTCGACCAGATCGTGTCGCTCGGCGAGTGCGAGCGCGAAGGCCGCGTTCACCGCCGTGATCTCGGGATCTGCGCTCGCGGAGAGTCGCTCGAATCCCGGTCTGGGCGGCGTCTCCGGCCGGTCGGCGACGGCCGCTGCGAGACTCGACTCGAGGAAGGAGAGCAGCTTCTCGCCGGGGCCGACCGAGAGCGTGATGTCGTCGGCGTAGATGTCTTTCATGTGGTTCGCGATCTGGTAGCAGTGTGAGAGCTTGCGCCGCTCGACGCTCTTCCCGGCCAGCGCGAGGTAGAGCACCTCTTCGGTGGACTGGGTGTGGGAGGGATGTTGTTGTTCGTGGCGGGCCATGTGGGCGAACTCGTGGAGCGCGAGTTCACGGGCCATCGCCGACGAGGCGGCCTGCCTCGAGATGTTCAGGACGTGGTGGTCGTCGTAGTGGGCGGCCCACGTCCGCTCGTCGGGGTCGTCCCGCAGGCGGACGTGGACCGGCAGCGAGAGGTCCTGTTCGGTTTCGAAGAGGTCGCGGGCGCTGAGGAATGGAGAAGTCGGTCCCGGTCCCTGTACGCGAATATCCATGTGTAGCAGTACCAAGAGTCCGACGGGATTTGACTCTTTTGTGCGGTTGCACGGAACCGAACCGTTCTCCACCTGCCGGGGACTCCCGGTCGTCAGCGGAGACCGGTTCCCGTCCGGTCGTCGACAGGGTTCGTCGTCACTGGGACCGCGGCACCGACCAACTCGCGAGGATTTCCCCTTCGACTTGCCAGCCGACGAAGATGGACTCGCCGTAGTCGTCCTCGGTCAGATCGACCGTGACGGAATCGCCCGCTTCGACGGTCTGCTCGTTCGATAGCTTGGGCCAGTTGAGCGTTCGTCTATTGATGACGATATCGAGTTCCGCGGCGGGTATCGAATCACCGCCCGTGTGCTGGACGGTCGCGGTATCGAGAGTACGATCGAATTCGATCTCGAACGACGCGTCCGGGACGCGACTCGTCTCCTCCGGAAGCGTCTCGGCGTGGAGCACGGTCGGTCCGGGCGTCCACACGATTCGGAGGTCCGACCCCGGGTCAGCGTCGCCGACCGAGACGCTCGCGGTGTGGCCCGCCTGCACCTCGTCGGCGCTCGAGAGTACGCCGAAGGGAATCGTCCGAGTCCGCCCACCGGTCTCGATCCGCACCTCGAGTTCGTCGGCGAGGATCGAATCGCCGGAAGTATGCGTGATTTCCGCCGTGTCGCCATCGATTTCGACCTCGAACCTCGCCTTGGGGCCCGACCGCTCGTCGCCGGAGTCGGTCCCGTCCGCGGTGCGTTCTACCTCGTACGTGAGTACGACCCCGTCTTGCGTGACCGACGGCTCGTCGACCCGCTCGAGAACGGGGAGATCAGCGGCCAACCCGTCGGGGTCCTCGACGGGCTCTTCGGTGATCACGGTTACCCGGTAGCGGCTGCCCGATTCGTCCGCGTCGACGCTAAAGCCGGCGGCTTCGACCGACGGCGTGTCGGTCCCGTCGCCGCTCGAGGGTTCGAACAGCGATTCGGCGCGGCCCTGCAACGTCGGCGCGCCGAAAACGACCGCCCGCTCGTCCTGTCGACGCAGGAGTCGCGCGGCAGTCTCGTCGCCCTCGTGGAGCCGCGTTGCGGTCCCCGCTCGCGCGTCGATCATCGCCTCGACGATGTCGCGACCGGTCGCCTCACGATCCGCGTTGGCGCTCCCGACGAGGTACGTCGCGGGAGTGCCGTCGCCGATCGCGACGGCGTACTCCTCGTCGAAGTACACGTCGTGGGACGCGTACGTTTCCGTTTCCACGCCGTCTTCGTCGGTGATCGCGTCCTCGAGTTCCGACCGCATCGTCGCCGGGTCGAACCCGTCTACGACGGCGAGCCCGAACGTAGTTCGGTCCTCGCGGTAATCGATCGAGACGGCGTGATCGATGCCGTCGAACTGCTCGTTGTCGACGTAGGTGACCGTCTCGGTCGCCCAGTCGACGTTCCGAGACGGCAGTTCGCGACTCGAGTCCTCGAACCGGTCGTCGACGTACGTGTAGGTGTACGACCCCATCCCGATCGTCTCGGGCGCGTACAACCAACTGTGAAACGCCGGCAACGCCGGCCCCTCGTCACCGTCGCCGTCGTCGGTCTCGTCCTCACTCAACCCGGGTATGTCGCCCGTACACCCGGCTATCCCCACGCTTCCCGCTGCGATACCCCCCGCAAGGAACGCCCGTCGGCTCGAGTCCACCATGTCATCCTGCGTTTCTGTCACAGATTGATGAATGTTGTTACCGGTGTCGGGCTTCAACCGCCGTCTTCGACCCGAACGCCGGTGATCGATCGCGACCTCGGCGGTCGCGGCGGATCGTGGCGGTCCGACCGGTCGCGGAATTATGAGAACCGTTCACTCACTCAAACTGGATATTCAAACGCTCGGACCGGAAAGAACGACGAAATCCGGCGGCGACGAAACACTACCCTTTTGACCCCGCTGGCGGTATTGGGGGGTATATGGGCCGACGCAAGAAGATCGTCCAAGAGTGTGAACGGCTGATGGACGACCCGGAGAACATCCGGAACATCGCCATCGCCGCTCACGTTGACCACGGAAAAACGACCCTTACGGACAACCTCCTGGCTGGTGCCGGCATGATCTCCGACGAGACTGCCGGCGAGCAGCTCGCGATGGACACCGAAGAGGACGAACAGGAACGCGGGATCACCATCGACGCGGCCAACGTTTCGATGACCCACGAGTACGAGGATCAGAACCACCTGATCAACCTCATCGACACGCCGGGCCACGTCGACTTCGGTGGCGACGTCACGCGAGCGATGCGCGCCGTCGACGGTGCGCTCGTCGTCGTCGACGCCGTCGAAGGGGCCATGCCCCAGACCGAGACGGTGCTGCGACAGGCACTGCGCGAGGGCGTCAAGCCGACTCTGTTCATCAACAAGGTCGACCGCCTCATCTCCGAGCTCCAGGAAGGACCCGAGGAGATGCAGGAGCGACTCCTCTCGGTCATCCGCGACGTAAACGAGCTCATCCGCGGGATGACCGAGGACATGGACGACATCGACGACTGGACCGTTTCAGTCGAAGAGGGAACCGTCGGCTTCGGTTCCGCACTCTACAAGTGGGGCGTCTCCATGCCCTCGATGCAGCGCACCGACATGGACTTCGCCGAGATCATGGAACTCGAGCGCGCCGACAAGCGCCAAGAGCTCCACGAGCGAACCCCGCTGTCGGACGTCGTGCTCGACATGGTCTGTGAGCACTTCCCGAACCCGGTCGACGCCCAGCCCCGTCGTATTCCCCGCGTCTGGCGTGGCGACGACGAGTCCGAGATCGCAGAACAGATGCGTCTGGTTGACGAGGACGGCGAAGTCGTCCTGATGGTCACCGACATCGCGATGGACCCCCACGCGGGCGAAGTCGCCTCCGGCCGCGTCTTCTCGGGCACCCTCGAGAAGGGCCAGGAGCTGTACGTCTCCGGGACAGCGGGCAAGAACCGCATCCAGTCCGTCGGCGTCTACATGGGCGGCGAGCGCGAGGAAGTGGACGAAGTTCCCGCCGGGAACATCGCCGCCGTCACCGGCCTCAAAGACGCAATCGCCGGCTCGACCGTCTCGGGCGTCGAGATGACGCCGTTCGAGTCGATCGAGCACATCTCCGAGCCGGTCATTACGAAGTCCGTCGAGGCGAAGAACATGGACGACCTGCCGAAGCTGATCGAGACGCTTCGACAAGTCTCCAAGGAAGACCCGACGATCCAGATCAACATCAACGAGGACACCGGCGAGCACCTGATCTCCGGACAGGGTGAGCTTCACCTCGAGGTCATCACCCAGCGTATCGAGAAGAACCAGGGCATTCCGGTCAACACCGGCGAACCGATCGTCGTCTACCGCGAGCAGCCCCAGCAGGCGAGCGACCAGGTCGAGGGTATCTCGCCGAACCGCCACAACCGCTTCTACATCTCCATCGAGCCGATGAACGACGAGCTCGTGGAGACGATCCAGCGGGGCGAAGCCTCGATGGACATGCCCGAGCAGGACCGCCGTGAGGCCCTGCAGGATGCCGGCATGGACAAGGACGACTCCCAGGAAGTCGAGCACATCCACGGAACCAACATCCTCATCGACGACACGAAGGGTATCCAGCACCTGAACGAGACGATGGAACTCGTCATCGAGGGGCTCGAGGAAGCTCTCGATAACGGTCCGCTGGCCAACGAGCCGGTGCAGGGATCGCTCATCCGCCTGCACGATGCCCGACTCCACGAGGACACCATTCACCGCGGTCCGGCACAGGTCATCCCCGCGACCCGCGAGGCTGTCCACAAGTCGCTGATCGACGGCAAGATCAAGATGCTCGAGCCGATGCAGGACGTCCGTATCGACGTGCCCAACGACCACATGGGCGCTGCCTCGGGCGAGATTCAGGGCCGTCGTGGCCGCGTCGACGACATGTATCAGGAAGGCGATCTGATGGTCGTCGAGGGTATCGCGCCCGTCGGCGAGATGATCGGCTTCGCGAGCGACATCCGCTCCGCGACTGAGGGCCGTGCCTCCTGGAACACCGAGAACGCCGGCTTCGAGGTCATGTCCGACTCGCTCCAGCGCGACAAGATCATGGAGATCCGCGAGCGCAAGGGCATGAAGCTCGAGCTGCCGCCGAGCATCGACTACATCTAAACGCCGTTCTCACCGCTTTTCTTCGGGTGCGCTCGCTGCCGTTGTGCACTTCTCGGAGACTGATCGTCTCGGAACGCGTCGTCCGCACGCGTCGCGAGCGGCTCTTCGTCTTCTTTCGATAGGTCACTGAGCGGTGGTTCGCCTCGGTACGTCGTCACGCCGTCAGCACCTTCATGAAGAAGGGGAGTATGACGAAGAAGACCAGCAACGCGAGCCACCACGAGAACAGTACGAACGCACCGACGACGAACAGCACGCCGATGACCGAGGCGAGTACCTTCTGACGGAGATCGATGTACATACCCGTAGATCCGATTTCACCACTATAATCGTTCTCGTTGACAGAATTGGACGATCCGCGAAACGACGCCCCAGTCTACTCCCGCTCGCCTGCACCGAGCGCGCTCTCGCCGACCTTTTCGTGGCCTTCGATGACCTCTTTCCCGCCCATGTACGGCTGCAGCGGCTCGGGGATGGTCACCGTGCCGTCCTCGTTCTGGTAGTACTCGAGGATGGCGACCATGACGCGGGGAATCGCCAGTCCCGAGGCGTTCAGGGTATGCAGGTATTCGGCCGACTCGTGGCGCTCGGGCCGGTAGCGCAGGCCGGCGCGCCGGGCCTGAAAGTCCTCGAAGTTCGACGCGCTCGAGACCTCGAGCCAGCGGCCGCCGTCCTCGGGGCCGTCGTCCATGTCGTCGCCGGGGGCCCAGACCTCGATGTCGTAGGTCTTGGCGCTGGCGAAGGTCAGGTCGCCGGTACAGAGCTCGAGGATGCGGTAGGGGAGCCCGAGCCGCTCGAGGATGTCCGCGGCCTCCTCGAGGAGGTTCTCGAGGCGGTCGTAGCTCTCCTCGGGCTCGACGAAGTTGACGAGTTCGACCTTGTTGAACTGGTGGACGCGGACGATCCCGCGGGTCTCGGTGCCGTGCTCGCCGGCCTCGCGCCGGAAGTTCGGCGTGTAGGCCTGATGTTTGAGCGGGAGGTCGTCGTCCAGCAGGATCTCGTTCGCGTACATGTTGGTGACCGGCACCTCCGCGGTGGGACAGAGCCAGAGGTCTTCCTCCTCGTACTCCTCCTCGTTGCTCCCGCCCAGTCGGTAGGCGTCGTCGGCGAACTTCGGGAGCTGGCCGGTCCCCCGCATCGAGGCGCTCTTGACCGGCACCGGCGGGAAGAGATCGACGTAGCCCTGGTCGCGGTGGACGTCCATCATGAACTGGATCAGGGCGTGCTCGAGCTGTGCGCCCTCTCCCTTGAGGAAGTAGAAGCCGGCACCGGTCGTCTTGGCGGCGCGTTCCTCGTCGATGATGTCCATCTCCTCGCCGAGGTCGTAGTGGGGGGTGACCTCGTCGGGCAGGTCGCGCAGGTCGTCGAAGCCCCAGCGCCGATCCTCCTCGTTGTGGCGTTCGTCGACCCCCAGCGGGACGCTCTCGTGGGGTATCTGCGGGATCTCGAGCATCCGTTCCTGCAGTTCCTCCTGCAGTTCGGCGGCCTCGTCCTCGACATCTTCGATTTCGGCTTTGAGTTCCCGCGACCGCTCGATGGCCTCCTCCCGCTCCTCGTCTTTCCCTTCGGCGACGAGCGTGCCGATCCGCGTTGTGATCTGGTTGCGGTCGTTGCGCAGGTCGTCACCGCGGGCTTTCAGCTCCCGCCAGCGTTCGTCGAGTTCGAGTACCTCGTCGAGATCGACATCGGCCCCGCGGGCGTCGAGGGCGTTGCGTACCTCGTCGGGATTCTCGCGCAGATAGGTCCGGTCGAGCATTGGTATTGGTCGTGCGTTCTTTGCGCCCGGGCAAAACCGTGTCGGAAGGCCGCGTCGTCCCATCCTCGGCCGCGGCCGGCGCAGCGGGAAACGCTTTTTCCGCGGGCCCGCCTCTCTCGAGGTATGGACCCGCTCGAGGGCGAGACATCGTCGGCCCCGATCGAGTACGAGCCCGTCAGCGTCAAGGACGTGCTGGTGGAGATGAAAGACACCGCCGAGCTGTTGATCGACCTCTCGTACTCGGCCGTGCTCCACCAGAGCGAGGAGCTCGCGACGGAGGTGCTCCGACTCGAAGAGCGGATGGACGTCCTCGAGCTTCGCGCGCGGATGAGCCTCTTGATGGCCGCCCGGAAGCCGGCCGACGCGGAACAGCTCGCCCCCGTGCTGGGAATCGTCGGGGCCGCCGACGGCATCAGCGACGCCGCGGGCGACATCGCGAAGATCGTCCTCGAGGACATGGGCCTGCCCGAGGCGATGCGAGCGGCGTTGCCCGACGCCGCCGAAGCGCTCCTCCGGGGCGTCGTCGCGCCGGACTCGTCCTATGCCGGGCGCACCCTCGAGGACATCGACCTCGAGTCCGAGACGGGCGTGCGCGTGATCGCGCTCCGGCGGGGCAGCGACTGGCTGCTCAACCCGGGGCCGACGACCTGCGTCGAAGCCGACGACGTCGCGCTCCTCCGGGGCCCCGAGTCGGCGATCGGCGATGTCTGCGAGGAGCTGACCGGCGAGGTCTACGAGGCCCCGAGCGTCGAGACACCCGATATCGACGACCTCGAGCGAGCCGTGGACACGATCGTCCACATGAAGGACTTCTCCGAACTGGCGGTCGATCTGGCCTACAGCAGCGTGCTGTTCGACAGCGAGGAACTCGCCGAAGAGGTCCGCAACCTCGAGGTCGAGGTCGACGCGATGCAGTCGCGGTTCGAGGCGTGGACGCTTCGGGCGGCCGCGGACGCGGCCGATCCGGTCGTCCTGCGCGGGCTGATCCAGCTCGGCAACTGTACGGAGCGGATCAGCGACGCCGCGATCGAGATCAGCGAGGGAGTCCTTCGGGACATCGATGTCCACCCGGTCGTGCAGGTGGCCGTCCAGGAGAGCGACGAGATCATCACCCGCGTCGAGGTCGGCGAGGGGAGCGACCTCGACGGCACCGCGGTGACCGCCGGCGTTCCCGACGCCGATTCGACGATGTCGGTGATCGCCATCCGCCGGCCCGGCGACGGGTGGCTGCTGGTCGCGGACGCCGACGCCGAACTGCGCGGCGGCGACGTGCTCATCTCGAAGGGGACTCGCACCGCTGCAGCGGATTTCCGGAATCTAGCCGCAGCATAACCAGCACGGTTTCTGTAGTCATTAGATGAATGATTTCGACCATCTATAAATATTATCTATACTCTTATTAGGAATCAAAACGCCGTAAATGATAGGTGTTCTGAAACATCTCTACATCTCGTCACTCAAAATATCAGTACTCGACCTCTTCCTCGCTTTCGTTTAGGAAAATCATCATCATAAACATTGATAGAATTGCGATTCCGATTAGCGCTTGGGTATACACTACTGGAGAGATGCCCACTGATTTGAGTGTACCATTTAATCCTCCTACTGTGTATTGTGTCACCATGGACATAAATAGAAGCAAAAATGCTATCAATCCGATGTTGGCCCATGTGCGCCAGTGACCTATCCTACTCATGCAAATCAATCCATATACCAACAACAAAAAATCTGTTGAGTTTCTAATCAGATATGTCTCAGATATATGATGGGGAATAAATCACTGGTTAGTATGGTATAATTTTGAGTGTTAACGAGATAAATATCCAATCGCAATTGCGAGAAGTAATAGCCGTATGGGGTCAAATGAGGAACAGTACTCGGGAAAACGACATCGATTACTCCGTAATCTAGCGATTGGTGCGGCTTCCTCAATTGGCCTTAGCGGATCTGCCTCAGCAGTTGTAGGCCACGATGAAAAACCAGATGATACTGACGTTGAGCCTCTCTCCGTTGACTTTGAAACTGCAAGGGAAAATATTGAGGAGGTAATGTCCTCAAGGTTATTTGATAGCCTAGAAGCTGATGGATATCTTTCGGAGCCGTCAGTTGAAGCGATCCCCTTCAAGACGTTAGCCGACGAATCAAAGTCAGGCGGTATTGAACGGATTCGGGTCAATGGAGAGTTTGAACAGTATAATTACCACATTCCTATCGATGGAGACAGGCTGGAAATTATGTTGCCACTCTCTGATTTCACACCTACTGCCTATCTCCATCAAGAAAACGGTCCCGAAATCATCTACGCACCGGACAATTACTACCAGGGAGAGGAATTCCAAGAAGCAACTCTCAGTGCAGATCGAAGTGAATGTGGGCCACCGTATTACCGGAGTTGTACGAGCTGTGTGGCCTGCTGTGGTCCGCTCGGCTGGAGTAGGAATGAGGAAACGGTTGAATGCCCGAACTGTATTGTGAATGGCTGTTAATAGGTGAAAACGAGTTGTTGCTAACCATATCTCGATTGTTTCCCGGAATGACCATACCGCTCTCTCGGAAATTATGATACAAGATTCCGGAGCGTATTTTATATAAGTTCATCTATCTAAATTAAAAACCCAGTCCGACACGACACTTGAACGGTTGCGGCAGATTTCTGCAACCTCTCGTCGGCGTAAGAACGCGCGAATCGTAGCGTGCTCTGTATGTGCTCTCGGCGACTCAGTTCAACACGACGATGGCGACTCCTGAGAGGACGATCACGCCGAGGATGTCACAGACGTTCGTCACCACCGGGATCGTCGTGTCGTCCGGATCCAGCCCCTGCGTATAGGAGACGTAGGTCGCGGCGATGCTGAGAACGGTCGCGATCGCGGCGAGTAGCATGCCGCTGACGACCGAGATGAGCATGAGATCGGCGAGTGCCATCGGTGCGGCGATGGTTTGACCGACGACCCACGCGATGAGTCCGAGCGCCGAGAAGATCGTGAGCGCGAGGCCCATAATTGCGATCACGTTCGTCCATAACACCTCGTCCCGCAGATCGAACTCGAGTAAGCCCAGATGGAGTCGCGTCGAGAGCCGCGAGGAGAGGATCGCGCCGAGGTTCCCGCCCATCCCGATCATCACGGGGACGAGCACCAGCAGCGTCGGATTGGAGAGGTAGGTCTCCTCGAGTTCTTCGAGGACGTAGCCCGACCCCATCTCGAGCATCGAGAGGACGACCAGAATGGGGAACATCGTGGCGACGATGTTGCGGATCGACCACGAGTCGAGCGAGTCGTCGGGCTCCGTCGCCGCCATCAGAAGATCCCCCCGACGACGGTGATCGCGACGAAGAGGAAGACGACGCCGAAGATGTCGCCGAGCGTGGTGACGATCGGGCCGATCAGGTTGTCGGGGTCGAGCCCGTACTCGTAACTCGCGAACACGAGCGCCAGCAGTCCGAAGATCAACGTCACGGATGTCAGCACGCCGGAGACCAGCATGATGCCGACGAGTTCGACGAGTCTCGCGGATTCGCGCCCTAACACGTGCAAGATCCCCCACGAGAGCACGGCGATGAACACCGAGATACCGATGCCGTTGATAAAGGAGGCAGCGACCGCGTTGACCAGCCGTCGGTCCCACGAGAACGACGGATCGATCATCCCCTGATGGAGTCCGCTCGAGATCCGCGCCCCCATCGCGCCGTAGACGTTCCCTCGAGTCGCGAGGAAGGCGGGGAGCAACAACAGCAGTCCGGGAAACCGCTCGAACCCTTCCGTCATCCCCTCCGATCCGAGGACCGACCCCGCGAAGATCCCGCCGGCGAGGCTGACTGCGAGAATCGGGAGTGACTCGCGGTAGATGCGCCACGCCTCTTGGCGAGCCTCCATAGCGTCGCTTCACGCGCCCCGAACATAAACCTACCACGGATCGAACGCGATGCGATCGCTCGAGTGCGTGCGAACCACTACCGCACGTGACCGATCGCTAACGGGTCCCGACCGGGACCGCCGGTGCGGACTCAGACAGGGCCGACAGCGACGAGCGCCCACGCGACCCCGATCGCTGCGAGCGAACCCGCGAGATTGGCCGCGGCGTTGCCGACCGCGAGGGCCCGGTCGCCGCGCTCGTACAACTGGAGCGTCTCGACCGAAAACGAGGAGAAGGTCGTAAACGAACCGCAGATTCCGGTGCCGACGAGCGACAGCGTCGACTCGTTCGCGCCCGCAAACACCGCGAGCCCGAAGACGAAACTGCCGAGGACGTTGACCGCGAACGTCGGAAGTGGCAGTCGATCGCTCGAGGCCCGAGCGGAAAGCCACTGAGAGACCCAGTATCGGAGGACTGCGCCGATCGCGCCGCCGGTGCCGACGACGTGGGCGGGTTCGGGATCGATCGCGACGAGCGCGCCGACGATCGGATCGAACGCCGTCGCACTCACGCCGTCTCACCACCGGTGGGTCGCGGATCGCCGATGCGGCGAGCGAGCGCCCGCCCCGCGAGCACGCCGATGGTACCGAACCCGTAGTTGGCCGCGACGATACCGAGCAGCGCGAGCGGGGCCGACGCGAGCGCGGTCTGCAGCGCGAATGTGCTGTAGGTCGTCAGCGAGGAGAGGAAGCCGGTCGTGAAGACGAGTCGGGCCCGTGGTCCAACGTACCCCGCGTATTCGGCCTCGTAGACCAGAACGGCGAGCGCGGCGCTTCCGACGGCGTTGACGAGGACGATCGACGGCACGTCCGGGAGCGCCCCCATCGCGAAGAAACGGAGGTTCGAGCCGGCGAAGCCGCCGACGGCGATCAGTGCGAGCGTCTCGAGTCGGACGAGCGGGTGAGCGTCTGTCATGGCTGGCTGGTCGCAGGGACCGTCAGCCGACCGACGCTCGGCCCGTGCCGGCACGATGCCAGCGGGTCCGGCGTTCCTCCGGCGGTTGGATCAGGCGGGCCCCATCGCCCGGATACGGCGGCGTTCTCACAGGATCGAAATGAGCGTTGCGAAAGCCGTCCGGGCGGGCTCTCTCGGCTCGAGGCGGGGAAGGAAAAGATCCAAGGTTAGACTGGCTCTAAACCGATACATGTCCGAAGAGGGTGGCGCGGACGGCGACGGCGGGCGGGGCGCGTTCGCGCGGGCGTCGTGGGCGAACGTCCTCGGCAACGTCGCGAAGATCGTCGCCGAGGGCGGCGCGGGGCTGGTGTTCGGGAGCGTCGCGCTGCTCGCGGACGCGGCTCACTCGCTCGCGGACCTCGTCGCCAGCGTCGTCGTCCTTGTCTGGGGCCGGAGCGCGTTCGACGAACCGGACGACACCCACCCCCACGGCCACGCCCGGATCGAGCCCCTCACGGCGCTGTTCGTCGGTTCCCTCATCGCGCTGCTCGGACTGAACCTGCTCTATCGGTCTGTCCGGGGACTTATCGCCGAGCCCGACATCGAGTTCAGTGTCCTGCTCCTCGCGGCGCTCGGCTTCTCGATCGTCGACATGTATCTGGTCTATCGCTACACGGTCCGGATCAACGAGCGGCTACAGTCGACCGCCCTCGCGGCGCTCGCCAAGGACTGCCTGAACGACATCTACACCTCGGTCGCCGCCATCGTCGGCGTCCTCGGCGTGCTGGTCAGCTACCCGATACTCGACCCCGTCGCCGGCGGCCTCGTCAGCCTGCTGGTCGTCTATCAGGGCGTCGAGATCGGCAGGGAGAACGTCGATTACCTCATCGGTGCCGCGCCCGGCCCCGAGAAACGCGCCGAGATCACCGACCGCCTGCGGAGTCACGCGGCCGTCGAAGGCGTCCACGACCTGACCGTCTTCTACGACGGCACCGTCCTCGAGGTCGAAGTCCACGCCGAGGTCGACGGCGACATGCCGTTCCGGGAGGCCCACGACATCGAGTCAGAACTGGTCGATCGGCTGCGGGGCGTCGAGGACGTCGGCGACGCACACGTCCACCTCGATCCCTCCGGGATCGGCGAGTGGAAGGACTCGGCCGACGAGCACTGAGACGGGGTACCGGCCGATTCCCGCCGCACTCGCCTCGAGTCGCCGCGACGCGAGCTTTTATCCCGTCCGACGACGGGCTACCGATATGGAAGTCGGAGACGTCCGCGAAGTCACTACTGGCGACTGTTCGGACCTCTACTACCTCGATACGGGAATGTACGACACGAACGGGTACGGCGCCGTCTACATCCTCGACGACGAATGCCCCGCCGTCGTCGACACCGGTATCGGCACCAACTACGACCTGCTCCGCGAGGCGCTTTCCGAGGTCGGCATCGAGGAGGCCGACCTCGAGGTCATCGCGCTGACTCACATCCACCTCGATCACGCCGGCAGTGCGGGCTTTCTCGCCGCGGACTACCCGAACGCCGACGTCTACGTCCATCCCATCGGGGTCGATCATCTGGCCGATCCGTCGCGGCTGGTCGCGGGGACGAAAAACGCCGTCGGCGACCAGTGGGAGTACTACGTCGAACCCGAGCCGATTCCCGAGGATCGGATCGTCACGATCGAGGACGGCGACGCCGTCGACCTCGGCACCCACGAACTGCGCGTCCACACGGCGCCCGGCCACGCGCCCCATCAGGTCGTCTTCGAGGACCCGGTCAACGACGCGGTCTTCGTCGCCGACGCCGCCGGCATCTGGGTCCCCGAAATCGAGGCGATCCGGGAGACCTCGCCGCCATCGAACTTCGACCTCGAGCAGTGTCTCGCGGACCTCGAGACGCTTTCGGAGATCGATCCGGACGTGTTCTGCTATCCCCACTTCGGCCCGCGGTACGTCGACGACGACGTCGACCGGGCCCTCGAGGAGTACGCGGCCGTCCTCGAGGAGTGGGTCGAGGCGGTCGCAGAGCAGCGGGCGGCGCTCGGAGACGACGAGGCGGTCGTCGAACACTTCGCCGACGCGACCGAGATGACCGACGTCTGGGGCGCCGAGAAAGCGAGCGAGGAGGCGAAACTGAACACGCGGGGCGTGCTGGGCTATCTCGAGCACCGGGAGTGAGTCCTCGAGCGGCGAGTCGCGATTTGCGAGTTGGCGGGCGGCTGTCGGCAGTGCCGGACGACTCCAATCGAACTATCGATCAGTTGCTTCGGCTCCGTGTAACGGCCGGTAACCGGCCGCTCAGCCGTGTTTCGTGGCCTCGAGAGCGCGTGAGAAACTCAGCCGACGATGAAATCCGTTTCATCACGTTTTATCGCACGCGACCCATTCTCACAGGGTATGGACTGGCGGGACGCCGAACGAGAGTACGAGGACGAGGTAATCGGTGAGACGACCCTCGCGCGGCTGTTCGAGGACTCGGCCGAGCGAAATACAAACCGGCCGGCACAGCAGTACAAGGGCGGCATTTACGAGCGATCGCTGACCGAGTCGGTCCTCCCCGCCGCGACGCCCGGCGAGTTCCGAACGATCTCCTACGCCGAGATGCGTGACATCGTCCGCACGCTTTCGGCGGGCTTTCGCGATCTGGGCGTCGAAACGGGTGATCGAATCGGGCTCTTCTCGAACACCCGTATGGAGTGGGCCCAATCCGACTTCGCGTTGCTTTCGGCCGGTGCCGTCGTCACTACCGTCTACACGAGTTCCTCGCCCGATCAGGTCCGCTACCTGCTCGACGACCCCGATGCCGACGGCGTCGTCGTCGAAAACGAGGAGTTGCTCGAGGACGTCCTCGAAGTCGAAGCTGACCTCGACCTCGAGTTCATCGTCTCGATCGACGAGGTCGACGGCTACGACGACCGCGACGACATCCTGACCCTCGGCGAGGTCTACGCCCGCGGCGAGGAGACGTTCGACCTCGAGGCCTACGAGGAGCGGATCGCGGAGACGGAGTTGGACGATCTGGCGAGCCTGATCTACACCAGCGGGACGACGGGCCAGCCGAAGGGGGTCCAGTTGAGCCACCGGAACTTCCGGTCGAACGTCAACGGCATTCGGAAGCGGTTCGCGCCGCGGCCGGACAAGGACGACGACGTGCCGGTGCTAGACGAGGAGTCGGTGGCGATGTCGTACCTGCCGCTGGCACACGTCTTCGAGCGGACGGCCGGTCACTTCGTGCTCTTTGCAAGCGGTGCCTGCGTCGCCTACGCGGAGAGTCCGGACACGCTTCAGGAGGACTTCAGCATCGTCGAGCCGACGACGGCCACGAGCGTGCCGCGGGTCTACGAGAAGATTTACGACAGCATCCGCGAGGAGGCCAGCGGCTCGGCGGTCTCCGAACGGATCTTCGAGTGGGCCACCGATGTCGGCGTCGAGTATCAACTGACCGACTCGCCGGGGCCGATCCTATCGGCCAAACAGGCGGTCGCGGACAAACTCGTCTTCTCGTCGGTCCGGGAGGCGCTGGGTGGCGAAATCGACCTGCTCATCAGCGGCGGCGGGAGCCTCTCGCCGGAGCTCTGTCGGCTCTATCACGCGATGGGGCTGCCCATCTTCGAGGGGTACGGCCTGACCGAGACCTCGCCGGTCGTCGCGACGAATCCCCAAGACGCCGTCGAGGTCGGGACGATCGGCGCACCCTTAGTCAACGTCGACGTGAAAGTCGACGAGACCGTCGCCGATCAGGAGGCCTTCGCCGACGACCCCGGCGAGGCCGGGGAACTCCTCGTCAAGGGGCCGAACGTCACCGAAGGCTACTGGAACAAGCCCGGCGCGACCGAGGGCGCGTTCACGCAGGAGGGCTGGTTCCGCACCGGCGACATCATCCACCTGCGGCCCGACGGCTACCTCGAGTTCCGCGACCGGCTCAAACAGATCATCGTCCTCTCGACGGGGAAAAACGTCGCGCCGGGCCCGCTCGAGGACGCCTTCGCGGCCAGCGAGATCGTCGAACAGGCGATGGTCGTCGGCGACGGCGAGAAGTTCATCGGCGCGTTGCTCGTCCCCAACACGACCCACCTCCGCAAGTGGGCCGACGAGGAAGGCATCGACCTCCCCAACGACCTCGAGGCGATGTGTGACGACGATCGGGTCCGCGAGCACATCCAGCGAGAGGTCGACCGGGTCAACGAGAACTTCGAGAAACACGAGACGATCAAGCGGTTCGAACTCGTCCCACAGGAGTTCACCGAGGAAAACGACATGCTGACCCCGACGATGAAGAAGAAGCGACGGGTCATCCTCGAGCAGTTCGAGGACCGCGTCGACCGGATCTACGCGGACGACTGACCGCTCCGTTCTCGCCGCGGTGACGCCGGTCGCCCTCGCGAATCGCTCGCTGTGACGACTGGGGAACCCGTCTCGACCAAATTACGGCCGTTTCTCGCAGGAGTTAACCGATTGGACCGAGTGGATTCGCACGAATGGACGGACAAGCAGTAGCGATACGCCACCCGATCGCGGGGCGACGGCGACGACCATGACGGGGGCGGAAGGCGGTGCCGATCTGCTCCTCTTGGTCGCGTCGATCGTCGGTCTCGGTGTCTTCTCGCAACTCCTCTCGGCCAGATTCCGCGTGCCGAGTGTCCTCTTTCTCATCGCGTCCGGGGTCGCGATCGGCCCGGAAGGGCTCGGCGTGTTGACCATCGACTCCTTCGGCGAGAGCGGTCTCTCGACGATCGTCGGCCTCTCCGTCGCCGTCATCGTCTTCGAGGGGGCGTTCCACCTCAAGATCGAGAAGATCAAAGAAGCGCCGACAGCCGTGTTACGGCTGACTACGATCGGCGCGGTGATCGCGTTTCTCGGGACCGCCGGCGCGGTGCGTTTCTTCCTCGGGGCCGGCTGGGACATCGCGCTGTTGATCGGCGCGCTCCTGATCGCGACGGGGCCGACGGTCATCACGCCGATCCTGAAGGTCGTTCCCGTCCGCGACCGGGTCGCGGCGACCCTCGAGACGGAGGGGATCGTCAACGACGTGACGGCGGCGATCCTCGCGGTCGTGCTGTTCAAGGCGATGACCGTCGGGGAGGAGACGCTGACCACCGAACTCTACCTCCAGTTGTTCGCCGAACGGCTCGGCACGGGACTCCTCGTCGGCGTCGTCGTCGCCGCGGTCGTCTGGTCGGTGCTCCAGTACGTCGACCTCTCGCCGGATAACGCGCCACAAAACGCCCGGTTGCTCACGCTCGCGGGTGCGATCATCGCCTTCGGGATGGCCGATTACGTTTTCTCGGAGGCGGGCGTGGCGGCCGCGGCCACGGCCGGACTGATCCTCGGGAACGCCGGGCTCCCCTACGAGGACGAGATCGAGGCGTTCAAAGGCGATATTACGCTGATCGTCCTCTCCTTTGTCTTCATCACGCTCGCGGCGCTGCTCCAGTTCGAGCAACTGTTCGCGCTCGGACTCGGCGGCGTGGCCGTCGTCTTCGTCGTGATGTTCGTCTTGCGACCGCTCTTGGTCTTCCTGACGACTCGAGGGGACCGGTTTACGTTCCGAGAGACGCTGTTCATGAGCTTTGTCGGCCCGCGGGGCATCATCCCCGCGTCGGTCGCGACCCTGTTCGCGATCCGACTGCAGACTGAGACCGCACCGCAGAACGCGGCCGGTGCGGACCTGCTCGTCGGCACGGTCTTCCTCGTCATCCTCATCACGGTCGTCCTCGAGGGCGGGCTCGCCCGACAGATCGCGGAGAAACTCGACGTGATTCCAATGCGTGTACTCATCATCGGCGGCGGCCGCGTCGGTCGCTCGCTGGCAGAACGGCTCGAAGCGCGCGGTGAAAACGTAGTGCTGATCGAGGAGGATCCGACGATCCTCGAGCAACTCCGCAACGACGGCTTCACCGCTCGGCGGGGCGACGGGGCCGACGTCGAGGTGTTACGCGAGTCGGGTGCCGAAAACGCCAAGACCGTCGTCGCGGCGACCGGCGACGACGACGCGAACCTCCTCGTGGCACAGCTCGCGAAGTCGAACTTCGACGTCGAGAACGTGATCGCTCGAGCGAACGAGCCGTCGAACGCATCGGCGTTCGAGGACCTCGGCGTCCAGACCATCTCGGCGGCCGAGTCGACCGCGTGGGCGATCGACAACCAGATCGAACGGCCCGCGCTGTCGAACTGGATGTCCGAACTCGGCCGCTCCGGCGACGTCCAGGAGATCGAAGTCACCAGCGACGACCTCATCGGCAAGCCGATCGCCGACATCGGGAGCGAACTCCCTAACGGCGTCCTCATCGCACTCGTGAGTCGCAACGGGACCAGCGAGGTGCCGACGCCCGATGTCGAACTCCAGCGTGGCGATCACATCACGCTCATCGGCCGGACCGAGGCGGTCCGCGAGACGATCGAGCAGTGCGGAACGCCGGTGTAGATTCGGTCTCGTCGCTGCGCGGCCGACTTACAGCACGAGTCCGACGACGCCGAAGAGGATGAGCACGCCGGTGATGTCACAGACGTTCGTCACAACCGGGATCGTCGTATCGTCGGGGTCGTAGCCGAGCCGGTAGGAGGCGTAGACGGACACGGAGCTGACGACGACGACCCAGACCGCCAGCAGCATGCCGCTGACCATCGTAATCAACAGGAGCGTGCCGAGCCCGAGCGTCCCGCCGAGGGCGCGGCCGATCCCCCACGACGCGAGTCCCAGTAGCACGAACACCGTCGCCGCCAGCCCGAGGACCGCCCCGACGTTGGCCCGGATATTCGGATTCGACGGCGAGAACTCGAGCGTGCCCAGATGCAACTGGGTCGACAGCCGGGCGCACATGATCGAGCCGAGGTTGCCGGCGGTGCCGATCATCACCGGGACCAAGACGAGCAGCGCCGGGTTCTTGAGCAACTGTTCCTCGTAGCTCTCGAGGACCGTCCCCGAGACCATCTGGAGGACCGAGAGGACGGCCAGCAGGGGCACGAGCGTCGTGACGATGGACCTGACCGACCACTCGTCGAGCAGGTCGTCCTCGAGGTCCTCGCCGTGGAGGAGGTCGCCGCCGACGCTCACAGTACCGCCCCCGCCGCGGCGATACCGGTCAGCAGGAAGACCACGCCGAAGACGTCGCCGACGGTGGTCACGACCGGACCGATGACGTTGTCGGGATCGAGCCCCCGCCGGTAGCCCTTGAAGATCACGGTCAGCAACACGCCGAGCATCGCGACCGCGCTCAGCAGGGCGGCGACGAACAGGACGATGACCAGTTCGAGCAGGCTCGCCGGGCGACCGAGCGCGAGCATGACACCCCATGCGAGGACGGCGATGAAGACGGAGACGATCATCCCGTTCAGGAAGGAGGCGACGATCGCGTTTCGCAGTCGACCGTTCCACTCGAAGCGGGGCGCGATCACGCCCTGATGGAGGCCGCTCGAGAGCCGCGCGCCGAGCGAGCCGTAGACGCCGCCGCGGGTGGCGAGAAAGGCGGGGAGCAACAGGAGGATCCCGGGGACGCTCTCGATCCCGTCGCGCATCGTTTCGGTTCCCAGCAGCGTCCCGGCGAACAGGCCCGCGACGAGACTGACGAGAACGACCGGCAGCGCCTGCCGATACACGTCGAGGGCGGAGTCGTGACCCAACATCTGTCACAAGGTGTGTCGCCGATGCATTAAGCGTTGGTTCGCTGCCCCGTTCCCTGCGACCCAATCTTGATTAGGTATCCGGCCGACCGGAGTGTAATGCGCGAAATCACCTACGAGCCCCGGAACGTCCGGGAGATCCTCGTGGAACTCAAAGACTCCTCGGAGCTCGCGGTTGATCTCGCCTACTCCGCCGTTCGGTACGACGACCGGTCGCTCGCCGACGAGGTGCTCGAACTCGAGTCGCGGGTCAACTACCTGCAGTACCACGCCCGGATCGCGCTGATGCTCGCGGCCAAGCGCGCCGAGGAGGCCGAGCGACTGGTCGGCCTCTTTCAGGTCGCCGCGAGCGCCGTCCGCATCACCGAGGCCGCGGCCGACATCGCCCGGATCGTCCGCTCCGGCGACGGCGTCCCCGACGCCTTCGAGCGGGCTTTCCCCGACGCGGACGAGCGACTCGTCCGGGCGACCGTCGCCGCCGACTCCGACCTCGCGGGGGCCCGCCTGCGCGACCTCGAACTCGACCGCGAGACCGGCGTCGTCCTCATCGCGATCCGCCCCGACGGCGAGTGGTCGTTCGCGCCCGAGGGCGACGACCGACTCTCCGCCGGCGACGTGATCGTCGGCCGCGGCCCGCGCGAGGGGATCGAGGCGGTCTACCGGCGGGCGACCGGTGAGTCCTTTCCGACCCCCGAACCGTCGACAGCAGCGGCCGAGAGCGAGGCCATCGCTCGAGCGGCCGACACCGTCGTCGAACTCAAGGACATGGCCGAACTCGCGGCCGGGCTGGCCTACGGCGCGGCCCGGTTCGACAGCGACGCCCTCGCCCGGGAAGTGCTCACGCTCGAGGAGGCCTCCGACGCACACGAAACGCGCCTCGAGACGTGGGTCATCGAGGCCGACGACGATGTCGGGAGCCCCGAGCAACTCCGCGGGCTGCTCCACCTCGCGGCGGCCTCGGAGGTCATCTGTGACGCCGCGGTCGACATCGCCGAGGTCGTCCTCCGCGAGGTCGAACTGCCGCCGGTCTTCGGCGCGGCCCTCGCGGACAGCGAGGAAGCCATCGCGGCCGTTTCGGTCGGCGCGGGCAGCGACCTCGACGGGACGACGGTTGCCGCCCTCGAGTTCGAGGAAGGGACCGGCGTCGTCGTCCTCGCGATCCACGCCGACGACGGCTGGACGTTCGATCCGGACGCCGATCGCCCGTGTTCGGCCGGCGAGACGCTGCTCGTGCGCGGCCCGCCGCTGGGCATCGATCACCTGCGCGAGGTCGCGGGCAACGGCGACGAGGGGCTCTGAGATCGGGCGCTCGAGCGGGTCCCGAATCAGGCCGCGACGAGGCCGACGGCGACGACCGCGAGCGCCAGCCCGGCGACGTTCGTCGGGGAGAGCTGTGCCTCGAAGTAGAAGACGCCGACGATCGCCGGGATCACGAAGTAGAGGGCGGCGATGGCCGAGATGATCGCCATGTTCCCGCGGGCGAGACCGGCGTAGAAGCTGATGGAGGCGGCCGCGAGGAACGCCCCGGAGACGAGCGCGAAAACGATGTCCACGCGGGTTCCGGAGATGGGACGGCGCAGCGAGAGCACGTAGCCGCCGGCGATGACGATACTCGCGACGTAGGAGAGAAACACCGCGTTCACGGGCGAGAGCGACCGCGTCGCGACGCCGCCGGCCACCGCCCAGCCGCCGTACAGGAGCAATGCACCGAGCGCAAAGAGGATCGCCGTGTTGGCCATGCGGGCGGCTTCTTCGGTACTCGGATAAACGTTCCGCTCGAGCGAGAGTGAACGTGGGAGTGAGAGGCGGGGATAGGGCGTTCAGTGTCACCGATCCGCGGCCGAACCGGCGGGTCGGATGTCGTTCCAACGCCGTCGACAACCGCCTGTGACACGCTACGACGGCGGGTCGAACCGCGGCCCCGATCTCGAAAACCGATACCGTTTTGCGGCCGTGACCACCACTGTGTGACTATGAAACACGTACGGGGACCGCTGTATTCGATCGATGTCGGCGACCGAACGGCCGAGACCGAGGACATCGACGACCTCCTCGAGTCGTCGATCGGCGGGCGGGCGCTCGGCACGAAACTCGCCCACGACCGGATCCCGTTCGACGCCGACCCGCTGGGGCCTGAAAACCGGCTGTTCTTCGCGACGGGGCCGCTCCAGCACTCGATGATGAGCTTCACCGGCCGGATGTCGGCGACCGGCGTCTCGCCGCTGACCGACGGATTGCTGTCCTCGAACGCTGGCGGCTTCCTCTCGCGAAACTTCACCGGCACGGGCTACAGCGCCGTCGAGATCACCGGCGCGAGCGACGAACTCGTCATCGTCCACGTCACCGACGAGGGCGTCGAGTTCGAGGAAGTACCCGACCTCGCGGAGGCGACCGTCCCCGAGACCTGCGAGTACATCGAGGACGAACACGGCCTCGGCTCGGAGCACACCACCGTTATCGGGCCGGCCGGCGAGAATCGGGTCCGGTTCGCCTCGATCATGACCTCCGAGGAGCGAGCCTTCGGCCGCGGCGGACTCGGTGCCGTGCTGGGATCGAAAAACGTCAAGGCGATCACCTTCGACGGCGACTCGACCCGCGAGGTCGAGATCCCGTCGCTCCAGATGGAGATCCATGGCGAGGCCGCAAACTCCGACAGCCCGATGCGTGATCAGGGCACCACTTCCGTCGCGGAGTACGCAAACATGGTCGAGGCCCTGCCGAGCTACTACTTCTCGGAGCTCTCCTTCGAGGGCATCGAGGGGGTCAACGGCGACCGCGTCGAGGAGAAGAAGTACAAGAAAGGCACCTGCTCGTCGTGTGCCTTCGCCTGCAAACTGCCGACTCGAGACGAGGAGTCCGGCCTCGAGACCGAAGGTCCCGAGTACGAGACGCTGATGGCCTTCGGCCCGAACTCGGGCGTCGACAACATCGTCGACGTGATGAAGTCGAACAAGCTCTGCGACGAGTACGGAGTAGACACCATCTCGGCGGGCGACACCATCGCGGCCTACCTCGCCAGCGAAGACGAGTTCGGTAACGTCGACCTGATCCACGACCTCGTCGAGAAGATCGCCTACCGCGAGGGCGTCGGGGATCAGCTCGCGGAGGGCATCGACCGTATCCACGACGACCTCGGCGTCGAGAACTGGTCGGTCAAGGGCATGGAGTTCGCCGCCCACGACGGTCGCACCCTGAACGGACAGGGACTGGCCTTCGCCACCTCGAACCGCGGTGCCGACCACATGTACGCCGAGTTCTACCCCTACGAGTACCCGCTCGTCGACGCCGACGACGCCTTCGACAAGTCCGGCCTCGAGGGGAAACCGCCAAAGGTGGTCGAACTCGAGAACAGCAACGTCATCAAGGACAGCGCCGTCCTCTGTAAGTTCTCGCGGGACTTCATCACCGAGGAGCGCTTCGAAGGACTGCTCGACGCCGACTACGAGGAACTGCTCGCACTCGGCGGCGAGATCGTCTCCCTCGAGCGCCACTTCAACAATCAGCGCGGCTTCGACCGGGCCGACGATCGGCTCCCCTACGAGATTCCGGACTTCGAGCAGGGACTCGCGGAGTACTACGACGAACGCGGCTGGAACGACGACGGAACGGTCCCCGACGCGCAGTTCCAGAGCGGTCACGGCACGCCAGCAGACGACTGAAGTCGCGTTGCCAATGTCATCGTCGACGGGAACGGCGGTGGTGTCGTCCCGTCTTCGTGGTCGCTCAATTGTGATAATCTGGTTCCGTAACCGGTTTAGTGGGTTCTCGTCGTCGATCTCTAGCAATTTTTCTGTACTGTTCCGGCATTTTCCGATCCCCTCAAAAGATTCTGCCAGAATAGCGCTCTCCGGAACATGTCCGTATGTAAATGGGTGTGCCGATGAGGAAACAACTGCGTATTATGGGATACCTCGTGGGATACACGCATATCATAACAGCAGAAAAATATAAGTATGGGTGCTGAAATGTAAGGTTACAGTATGATGGGTAATTCGTATAACAGCGACTATAACGATGAACAATCAAACAATATCGCACGAAGAAAAGTCCTCAGTTCTCTTGGGGGTGGCTTAGCCGGTACAGCAGGGATAGTCGGAACTTCCAATGCCGTCTCTGCTACGTCGAACGCTCCCGTATCAAACGAACGCTCTGCAGAAGCGAGTGAGATTGAAGAGATGCTTAGCGATCCGACTGTGGAATCTATCTTAGAGACACTTTCCATCACTCCTGGAAAAATGTCCACGGATGATGCCACTGTATACTCTCTAGAAAAAGACGGCACAAAACTATCCAGTATCCTCTCTATACAGACAAAGTACGGTGTCCTGAGAAAGACATTAGACGAAAGTGACGGGATTGCGTATATCGATCTCGAGAAATCGAATATCCCAACAGGAATCGAAAAGAGAATTTCTGGCTCAATAGGATGGCCGAAAAATACAAATGCCAAGGTACTCTCGAAATCTGTCGACAAGCCACTCATTTTCGTCAGGGAACCGACTGATGCCGAACGCGAAAACGCTCTGCAGGTGACAGAAACAGAACAGCGCGATCAGACAAGCATCTCTGTCATCTCTGAATTGAAGGATTCACGTGGGCAGAGAGCAAAAAAGAAACGGGAAGGTCGGAACGAGATCGTGGTGTTCTCTGGGGAGACTATCACTCGAATTGATTATGATACCATGGCCGTTACAGAAACAACTCCCCTCTCGGATCAATTCACACAATCTGATGGAATTTCGATACAATCCCATCAGTCAAAAGAATGTAGTAAAATGGCGATATCCTGTGCTGCCGATTTGATAACGTCAGCGCCTAATTGTGGGCTGGCCGCCGCTGGATGTGGCTTTTTTGGCCCGATAGGCGCTGCTTGTGCCTTAACTATTATCAGTATTTGTCTCCCAGGTGTTGGTTTGACGATATTGTCCTGTCACCAATACACGTCGAGCTGCGACAATCCAACGCTTTAACGTGATTCGCTGAAACAGCAATCGTCTGATTATCTCGTTCTTGAGTCTCGTTGTCTATCTGGGATTTAATCCGACGCCGTCGCGACCGTCGGCGCGGTCGCCGTGCCGGTCCACAGCCACGTCGCTCCGATCGTGACGAGGAGCGCGCCCGCGATGGCGACCGCGAGCCACAGCGCGCGCCCGATGCCGTACAGTTCCGCGAGCGCGCCGACGGCGGCGGGTGCGGTCGCGATTCCCGCGTAGGTCGCGCCGGTCGTCAGCGCGTTGAGCGGCCCGGTGTACGACGGCGCGGCCTCGACGGCGTAGGCCGCCAGTATCGGGAAGCCACTCGAGAGGCCCGCGCCGGCGACGAAGACGGCGAGGAACAGCACGGGGCCGGTCGTCCCGGAGAACGCGACCGCGAGCGCCGGGATCGCGGGCAGGACGGCGACGAACAACAGCGCGAGATACGGCACGCGGTCGACGGCGAGCGTGTATCCGAACCGAGCGGGGATGTACGCGAGCAGGTACGTCGACAGCAGGAGGTTCGCTGTCGCCGTGGCGTAGAACTCGCCCGCGTAGTACGCGAGCCACGTGAACATGATCCCCTCGACGGCTCCGACGAGCAGCATGCCGACGCACGCGCCGACGACCGACGGTCGGCGGAGCAGGTCCGCGAGCGCGGCCCGCGAGAGCGACCGCTCGGCGGACATCGAGGGGAGCTCGAGGCGGCCGGCGGCGACCGCGGTCGGCACGAAACAGAGCGCGATGACGACGAAGACGGCCCGCCAGTCGGCGACCGAGAGCACGGCGCTGACGAGTTGCGGGCCGGCGACCGCGCCGACGGCCCAGACGAGCGCGTAGGCCGTGTACACCCGGCCGCGCCGGGCGGCGTGGAGGTGGCTCAATACGACGCGGTCGACGCCGCGAAACGCGCCCGCAGCGGCCCCCTGTGCGAGCAGCGCGAGCAGGAAGACCGCGTACAGGGGCGCGGCCGCCATCGCGACGAGCGCGCAGGCGACGCCGACGACCCCGACCACCAGCGTTCGTCGCATGCGGAGTCGGCCCGCGAGCAGCCCGGTCGCGACCACGGCGACCACGAAGCCGGCGGTCCCGGCCGGTGCGACCAGCCCCAGTGCACCCTCGGAGACGCCGAATCCGGCCTCGAGTTCCGAGAGGATCGGCCCCCGGGCCTGCATCGCCACTGCGTCGCCGAACACGAACAGAAAGATCGCGATCGTCCAGCCGCGGGCCCGGTCCATACTCGGGCTCCGCGTTCCCGGATAAAAAAGGTCGCCGCTCCGGTACAACGCATCGACGGACTCCGTCTCCTCCGACTATGTCTGTTGTTCACAACCACCGAGGGATATATGACCGATCACACATTTCCGGTCGGCAGCCGCCCCATGACAGTGGCTCGCCGTCCACCTCCCGCTCGACGGCGTTCGGCTACTCCTCCTCGTCTCGGTCGTCTTCCAGTGACAGTCGGTCGTCACCGCGCGACGGCAGCGAACTGTCGTCCGCCCGCGAGGGATGGATGTTGACGTTGTGTCCCCGATAGGGATCGGTCTCCGGATCGTACGACAGCTCGCTGCGCTCGAACAGGTAGATGAAAAAGCCGATCAGCGGGATGCAGAAGGTGATCGCCGCCCACTTCTTCGGCGGCTCGAGTCCGACCCGTCCGGCGTCGTAGTAGGCTAGGGCGGTCAGCCCGAGATGCCACGCGAGCGGGATCCCGACGATGATCGCGAGGAGGCCGGTTTGCATGCGCGAGCGTACGGCTCGAGAGTATAAAACGGTCAGCCGACGGCGGCGATCCGGACCGGGATCCGGTGTTCGTTCGCCGCCGCGGCGCGGCTCGACGGGGTCGTCCGGTAGGGACGGAATACGGGAACCGGCTCCCGCGGCGATACCGTCTGCTTTCGGTTCGTCGACCACTGGTAACTCGAGACTATTCCGTGCCGTGTCGCTGCCGTCCCCGTCTCCCCCACCGGTTCCTCGCCGCACCGCCGGCGTCGCCCGTCGCTCGCGTACGGTGTCCCGAACCCGATTTCACCGGCGAAACTCGCTGTTCGATCGGCGAACGGTTCTGTTGGTTTATCGTCACTAACCCCGATCGGACGGCCTGCCCATGAGGGCAGTACAACCATGACACGGAGGAGAAATCGGTTCGGAGCGGTACTCGTCGTCGCGATCACGATCGGCCTGCTCGCAACCGTCGCCGGGACGGGGGCGGTGGCGGCCGCCGAAGAACAGTCCGTCGAGGAAAACGTCTCGCAGATCAGCGAACGAGAGTCGATCAACGAGGTCACCCAGGAGTCACTCGAGGTCGAAGCCCAGAACGTCGTAGACGACTCCCAGAGTGACCCGCTCGACGACCTCGATCTCTCCGTTGACGTCCCGACCGACCTCGGAGACGTGTCGGAGGACCCCGAAGAAGCGCCCGACGATGAAGCGCCAACGGACGCCCCCGAGGACTCCGTCGAAACCCCTGAGGAACCCACGGACGCACCTGACGACCCGTTCGCCGGGATGCCGGAGTGGATCTCCGACGGTCTGTTCTAGGCCGCTTTCCCAGCCCATTTTTCGCCCCTGCAAATACCTCGAGCAGTTCAGTCTCGGCCACACTCGAGTATCGTCTCTCGCCGCTCACCTCTCGTCTCGGCCGGTTCGCGAAAAGACCAAAAAGGCTAGCGCAACCGTCTCAGTTGACGTCGAACTCGATCGCCGCGCCCTGACGCGACCACCTTTTGTCTCGGCCGACCTGCTCGCTTCACTCGGGTCGGCCTCGCAAAATCTGGACCAAAAGGTCTAGCGTACCCGTCTCAGTTGACGTCGAATTCAATCGCCGCGCCCTGCCCGAAGCCGACACAGAGCGTCGCCAGCCCGAGGCCGCCGCCGCGCTTCTGGAGTTCGTGGATCAGCGTCACGGGGAGGCGAGCGCCGGAGGCCCCCAGCGGGTGGCCGATGGCGATCGCACCGCCGTTGACGTTGAAGATTTCGGGGTCGATCCCGAGTTCGTCCCGGGAGTACAGCGACTGGCTCGCGAAGGCCTCGTTGAGCTCCACGAGGTCGTACTCGTCGATGTCGCGCCCGTTGCGCTCGAGCAGCCCCTTCGTCGCCGGGACCGGGCCGATGCCCATGACAGTCGGATCGACGCCGGCGACGTTGTTCTTGCCGACTTTGGCCATGATCTCGAGGTCGTGTTCCTCGGCGAAGGCCTCGCTCGTGACCAGCAGGGCCGAGGCGCCGTCGGAGATCTGGGAGGCGTTGCCGGGTGTCACGGAGCCGTCGTCCTTGAAGACGGTCGGCAGTTCGGCGAGCTTTTCGGGGGTCGTGCCGGGGCGGAGGCCCTCGTCTTCCTCGACGGTGCCGTCCTCGGTCTCGATCGGGACGATCTCGTCGTCGAAGCGACCCTCTTCGGTGGCCTCGACGGCGTTTTGCTGGCTCCGTGCGGCGTACTCGTCTTGAGCTTCGCGGCTGATGCCGTGCTCCTCGGCGACCTTCTCGGCGGTCATCCCCATCTGGAGGTCGCCGAGGTCGTAGAGTTCGGCCAGCCGCGGGTGGATCTCCGAGAAACCTTCGCCCATCGGGACGCGGCTCATGCTCTCGACGCCGCCGGCGATGATGGCGTCGCGGTTGCCGGCCGCGATGGCGTCGGAGGCGGAGATGACCGATTGCATCGAGGAGGCACACCAGCGGTTGATCGTCGTCGCCGGCACGTTCTCGCCGAGCTCCGAGAGCAGGGCGATGACGCGGGCGAGGTTGTTGTCCTGTTCGCCGCGTTGTTGGGCACAGCCCCACATCAGGTCGTCGACCTCCTCGCCGGAGACGCCGGTCTCGGCCAGAATCTCGTCGATCAGCGGCACCGAGAGGTCCTCGCTGCGAACGTCGGCGAACACGCCGTCTTCTTTCCCCTGTGGCGTCCGGACTGCCTCGACCACGACTGGCGTCTGTGACATATACTACCGAAGGTCCCTCACGACCTTAAATCCGGTCGAACTCTCGAGGACGGGAAACGTGTTTATGGCCGCCCGGCTAGCGTCTGAGCGCCCGTTGCCGGCGATCCGGCCCCGTCGCGGACCGCCACGGGGGAGGGGAATCCTTTTGCCCGCCGTTTGGTAATGGCCCTCCATGGACGGCAACGAGACGGTCGATCGGTCCGATTCCGATCGCCCGGAACGATCCGACGAGTCGGCCGGACCGGACGAGGACTCGAGCGGCGCGGACGCTGCGACGGGGACGGACGAGCCACCGGCGGGCGATGAATCGCCCGCGACGGGTAGCGACGAGCGGGCGGCGTCCGAGGGCGACGGCGAGGGATCGATGCCGGGCGTTCCGGACCCCGAACCCGAAGCAAACGACATCCCCGAAGACGTCCAGAAATACGCCCGCTTTACCAAGATGGACGGCGCGCAGTACGACCGGGTCAACGAGTTCCTGCGGGATCGGACCTACATCACCGCCCGCGAGTGGGCCATCGCCCGGCTCTGTTCGGACTTCCGGACCGAGACCGGCGTCGAGATGACCAAGATCGGCGAGAACCTGCCCGATCTGGTCCCCTTCATGACCGACACCTACACGCCGCAGGCGGTCAATCAGGCCCGTTCTTCCTTCGAGGACAAGGTCCGAACCGCCGGCGCGACCTTCCTCTATGGCGCGATGTGTGACTTCTTCACCGCCGAGGAGCTCGACGACGTGATGTACGAGGCCACCGAGGTCGCCAAGTTCCTCCTCGAGGTCGAGGGCGTCGACCTCTCCGTCGAAGACGAACTCGAGGCCGAGGAACGCATCTCGAGTGTCATGCGGGAGGTCCGGGAGGCCAGCGAGGAACTCCGCGCCGAGGACGTGGTCGACGGCGAGGAGTAAGCCGTCAGCAGTTCGCCGCGCTCCCGACGAGCGCCGCCGGATCACCGAGCGAGGTTTTCGCTTGAGCCGCGTGACAGCAACGTCATATGGCTGGGGTGAGTCGGTCGACGTACGAATGAGCGGGTCAGGTCGTCAGCAGTCGGAGTCAACCGCGGAGGGACAGCTCTCGCCCACGCTGATCGGGCTCGTCGCCGGAGCGCTGGACGTGCCGGTGTTCGCGTACGTCGGTCTCGAACTCTTCGGCGATCTGGCGTTCGGCGCGGTCGTCGGGTTCGTCGTCGGCCTCGGGATGTACCTCTCCGTTCCCGCTTTCATGGCGGACGACGATGACGAGCACAGCGAGCCGGCGCTGACGTCGGTGGAAGCGGGGAAGCGGCTCCGCCAGTTTCATCGGACGGCGGCCGGCCTCGCGCTCCCGCCCGCGGGGATTCTGCTGCTCTCGTGGCGGCTCGTCTCCGAGGACCTTCGCCTCGGTATCCTCATAACGCTCGTTATCACGGCGGCGATCTACGCCCCGCTCGCGGTCTTGCTCCCCCGACGCTACGCGTGAAGGGGCCGCTATCGACGATTCTCACTGGAGGAGCGACATCAACCGTCCCCAACTCCAGACCACGAGCCAGAGTAAGAGGGCCACGAACAGCAGATAGAACGGCAACGCGTCTACGGCGACCCCGCGAGCGACGAGGAACTCGAGCAGGCCGCGCCGGGCGAGCAACGCGATTGCGCCCGCGACCAGCAGCGATCCGACGGCAATAGCGGCCGCCGCTCGATTGGTCGCGATCCGTGACCCCTCGTCGTCCCGATTCGCGGTGTTCCGATCGCTCATCGAACGCCGTCGACTACCACCCGATCGGGTGAAACGGTTGTACCTGCGCGCTCCTGCACGGCAGCGCTAGCAGTTCTGACCCCGCTCGACCGCGCTGTATCTGCTAGCTATGCCGCCCTCGAGTTGCGTGCTCTTGCCGACCTCGCTTGCAGGGTTGGGATTTGAACCACGCTCGAGAACCTGCTCGCATTGCTCGCAGAACCTCGGTCTGGTTCAAGTCACGCGTTGCACACTCGTCACTCGCAGTGTGTTCGCGGCGACATGCGAGGGTTGGGATTTGAACAACGCGAAGACGTTCCGGGACGTTCGCGTTCGCTCACGTCCGGGCTGCGACTTCTCTCGTTCAAATCCCGCGTCTCACACTCGTCACTCGCGGGTGCTCGTGACGAGTGCGAGGGTTGGGATTTGAACCCAAGGACCCCTACGGGAGCGGGTCTTAAGCCCACCGCCGTTGGCCTGCTTGGCTACCCTCGCACAGAATGCAATCGATCGTTGTTCCGGGGTGGGGATGTGCGTTTCGGTGTGTACCGCGAGTGACCGACGGGAGCGAGCGGGCCGAGGAACCCCCAGCGGGGGTGACGACGGCTTTTGGTGGAGATTTTGCAAGTGGAGCGAGCGCTCGCGAGCGAAACGCAGCAAAAGGTCCCGGCGTGATAAGCCCACCGCCGTTGGCCTGCTTGGCTCCCCTCGCACAGAAGGCACTCGACCGTTGTTCCAGGGTGGGGATGTGCGTTTCGGTGTGTCCTCGAGCGGTCAGAGCTGCGCCTCGAGACGGGTGCTACCAGTCGACGCTCAGCGTGCCGTCGCCGTGGGGGTCCGGTGCGATCTCCTCGTCGGTCCGGCGGTCGACCACGTGGATACAGCCCTCGTCTTTCTTCGCGGGACAGATCTCCGCGGCGCGGACGTTGTGCTCGAGGTCCTCCTCACCGAAGAAGTACTCGTTGGGTTTGGCCATGCCCGAGGCGATGGACATCTCCCAGTTGGCGCTGACCTCGGCGCACTTGCCCGCGCCGAAGCACTTGTTGGCCTCGAAGATGATCTTGTACGGTTTCTCCTCGACCGGCGGCGCGTCGCTGGAACCGACGTCGCTCGCGCGTTGAATGCCGTCGTCGTCGCTCATTACGTAGGGGTTTGACTGTATCGTCTTTCGCGTTACGGTTGCCGCAGGTGACGACGAGCGCGGGGCCCCCGGCCCTACGCTGCGACCTCGGCTTTCGGTTCCGGCAGGTCGTACGTGACGCCGGTCAGTTCTTCCGAGACCGCCCACAGCCGACGGGCCGTCTCCTCGTCGTAGGACCGATCCGAGGAGGCCTGTCGCTCGGGCGTCCCGCGCATGTTCTGGAAGCCGCCGGGGCCGTAGTACGCGCCGCCCTCGACCTCGGGCGCGGCCGCGGCGTACAGCGTCGGTAGCGCGCCCATCTCGGCCGATTGGGCGGCCACCGCGTTCATCAGTTTCATCGCCGCCATTCGGAGCCGGCTTCCGCTCTGCTCGGGCCCGCGGACCTGTAGCTGCGTGTTGGCGTAGCCCGGATGTACCGCCATACTCTCCGCGTTCATATCCGCCGTGAGGAACCGCCGCTCGAGTTCGTACGCGAAGAGCACGTTCGCCAGTTTCGACTGGGCGTAGGCGTCCCACTTGTCGTAGGACGCCTCGCCCTGGAGGTCGTCGAAGTCGATCTCGCCGTTCTCGTGGACGCCGCTCGAGACGGTGACGACCCGCGCCGGCTCCCCCTCGTCGGTCGCCAGATTCTCGAGCAGTAGTCCGGTCAGCGCGAAGTGGCCGAGGTGGTTAACGCCGAACTGGGTCTCGAAGCCGTCTTCGGTCTCCGACCGTGGGATCGCCATGACTCCCGCGTTGTTGATCAGTACGTCGATCGTCTCGTCTGTGAGTCGGTCCGCGAAGTCCCGAACCGACTCGAGGTCGGCGAGGTCGCACTCCTCGACGCGGAGGTCGGCGTCGGGAACGTCCTCGAGGATCTCGTCGGCCGCGTCGTCGCCGCGCTCGGTGCTCCGCGTGGCCATGATCACCGTCGCGCCGTTGCGCGCGAGTTCGCGGGTGGCCTCGAGGCCGATGCCGCTGTTCGCGCCCGTGACGACGATCGTGCGTCCGCTCTGGTCGGGAATCTCGTCTGCTGTCCAGCCCATACCCGCAATATGACCGCGCGTGAGTAAAGTCCCGGGGCGTTGTCGTTTCGTCGTCGCGACGGGGGCCGGCGACTCGAGACCGTACTACTCCGCCTGCGAGGCGGGAAGGGCGACGAAGAACGTCGATCCCTCGCCGGGCTCGGATTCGACCCAGATGTCGCCGCCGTGGCGTTGGACGATGCGTTCACAGAGCGCGAGGCCGATACCGGTCCCCGAGTACTCCTCGCGGCTGTGGAGGCGATCGAAGATGGTGAACACCCGATCTTGATCCTCGTCGTCGATGCCGATTCCCTCGTCCGCGACCGAGATCACCCACTCGTCGCCGGCGTTCTCCGCGGCGTCGCCGTCCTCTCGCGGTGAGTCGGAAGTCGATTCGGGACTTCCGTCATCAGGAGACGGCTTCGCTGTCTCGAACGAGTTCGCCGCTCGCTCGTCCGCGGAACCCCGTTCCGTGCGCCGCCGGTCCGAGGCGCGTGGCGCCTCGCGGCGCTCGGCGCCGACGTGAATCCGCGGGGGCTCGTCCCCGCTGTAGGTGAGCGCGTTCGACAAGAGGTTCTGGAACACCTGCCGTAACTGGCTCGCGTCGCCCTCGAGGCGGGGTAACGCTTCGACGGTGACCTCGGCGTCGGTCTCCTCGATCCGGAACTGGAGGTCCGCCAGCACGTTGTCGACGACCGCCTCGAGGTCCATCGGCTCGAACGGGTCGCCGCGGGTCTCGACGCGCGAATATTCGAGGAGGCCGTCGATCATCTCTCGCATCCGGTCGGCCCCGTCGACGGCGTACGCGAGGAACTCCTGCCCGTCCTCGTCGAAGGCGTCCGCGTAGCGGTTCTCGAGCAGCGTGAGGTAACTCGTGACCATCCGCAGCGGTTCCTGCAGGTCGTGGCTGGCCGCGTAGGCGAACTGCTCGAGGCGCTCGTTGGAGTCCTCGATTTTCCGTTCGTACTCGCGGCGCTCCGTGACGTCCTGTGCCAGCACCATGCCCGCGAAGATCTCGTCGTCCTCGTTTCGGACGGGGAGCGTGTGGGCCAAAACGTCTCGGCCGTGGGCCCGGAACTCGAACGTGTTCGCCTCCCCGTCGAATACGGCCCGATAGTACGGCTCGACTTCCTCGAGGAGGTCGTCCGGGTACCGATCGGCGATCGTCGCGCCAGCGACCTCGTCCTCCGAGATCCCCAGATCGTCGAACGCCTCGCCGCCGACGACGATGTACTCGAGGTCCTCGTCGTAGAGCCCCACCGCGCCGTCGGGGAAGTTCTCGACGAGCGTCCGGTACCGACGTTCGGACTCCTCGAGCCGGCGCTTGCGTTCCGTGCGCTCGCTGATGTCTCGGGCGATCCCGACCCGGTGCCAGTCGCTGTCGTCTTCGGGCAGCGTCGCGAAGTTCGCTTCGGCGGGGACCGTCTCGCCGTCGGCCGTCCGGAGGTCGGCTTCCATCGTCGGCCACTCGTCGCCGCTCTCCGCGGTCGCCTCGAGCGTTTCGATTCGGTCGTGGATCTCGTCGTCGACGACCAACGAGACGTGCGCGCCGACGAGGTCCGCTGGCTCGTAGCCGAGCATCTCCGCGTAGGTCTCGTTGACCATCGTGAAGTAGCCGTCCTCGTCGACGACGTAGACGCCGTCGTCGACCACCTCGACGATCGTCTCGTAGCGCTCGAGGTGTCGCTCGCGGGCGAGCCGGTCGGTGATGTCGCGACCGATGCCCGCGAGGACGGTGTTCCCCCACGGGTCCTCGAGTCGCGACGCGTTGAACTCGAAGGGAACGGTGTCGCCGTCTTTCGTCCGAACCGCCAGCTCCGCGCTGGTTGATCCCGTCTCGAACCCGCGGCGAATGGCGTCGACGGCCGCTGCTCGGTCGTCCGTCGCGATGAGGTCCGTCGGCTCCATCGCGGCGAGTTCGGCCTCGGTGTAGCCGGTCACCTCGGCCACACTCCGGTTCCACCGCTGTAGCGAGCCGTCCTCACCGACGACGTAGAAGACGTCGTCGATGGCGTCGTGGATCTCGTCGGTGTACTCCTTGTACCGCTCGAGGCGGCGCTCGCGCTCGCGAAGCTTCCGCTCGCGTTCCTTGCGCTCGGTGATCTCTTGGCTCATGACCATTCCGCCGACGCTCTCTCCGTCGTCGTCCGTGACGGGGACCGTGTAGGCCATCCAGTCCCGGTTGTGAAGCGACATCTCGAAGGAATTGGGATCGCCCTCGAGGGCGGCCTCGAACGACGCTGCCATTCGCTCGGCCAAGTCGGGCGGATACCGATCCCAGACAGTCTTCCCGACGATCGTCTCCGACGAGTCCTCGAGTTCCTCGAAGGCGGTACCGCCAACGATCTGGTAGCGCAGGTCCTCGTCGAACAGCGCCACCGCGCCGTTCGGGAAGTTGTCGATCAGCGTCCGGTAGCGTCGCTCGGACTCCTCGAGTTGGCGCTGGGACTCGTGGCGCTCGGTAACGTCCTGGGACATGCCGAGCGCGGCGAACACCTCGCCGTCGTCGTCGCGGACGGGGACGACCTGAAAGTCGAAGACCCGGCCGTCGATGGTCGCCTCGAACGCGCTCGACTCGCCCTCGAGGGCGGCCTCGTAGCGCGGCACGAGGTCGTCGGCCAGCGACGACGGGACGGCCTCCGAGACCGGACGCCCCTCGACCTCATCGACCGTGGCACCGGCCGTGTCCGTGGGACTCCCACCGACGGTCCGGTAGGTGAGGTCCTCGTCGACCAGTGCGACGGCGCCATTGGGGAAGTGCTCGACCAGCGTCCGGTAGCGCTGCTCTGACTCCTCGAGTTCGCGTTCGCGTTCCGTGCGCTCGGTGACGTCGCGATCCGAGACGATCACCGAGGTGACGGTCCCCTCGTCGTCCGTGACCGGGCGGAACGCGCCCTCGAGCGTGTACCGTTCGCCGTCGGGTCCCGTGAGATCGGCCTCGAAGGGCACGTACTCGCCGCCGGCGGCCCGTTCGGTCCACTCCCGTACGTCCTCGCTCACGTCGTCGTCGTCCCCGCTCCACCACGGCGTCTCCCAGAACGGCTCGCCGGTCACGTCGTCGAGATCGGCGTCGATGTACTCCATTGCCGTCCCGTTGATATCGAGGACCGTTCCGTCGGGTTCGAGCAGTCCCACGAGGATGTTCGGATCCTCGAAGATCGCCTCGAACCGCCGTTCCGTCCGCTCGAGGTCGCGTCGCGTGCGGGCGTTTTCGATCGCCGATCCGAGGACGTCCGCGACGCGCTCGAGGAACGCGCCGTCGGCGTCGGAGAACGTCCGACCGTCGGTCGCGTACGCGCCCACGACGCCCCACGGATCGTCGCTCGACCCGATCCGGACGGTGACGCCGCCGGTAACGTCGGCGGCGGCGAGGGGCCCCGACCCGGAGAACGGCGATTCGTCGCCGTCGAGTTCGGCGACGACCGGCTCGTCGGCCCGGAGAGCGCGTCCCGCGGAGGACGACCGCTCCGCGGGTACGGTTGTCGATCCGATGCACGCCGTCGGCAGGTCGCTCCCCGCGCGCAGAACGGCCGCCGTGCCGTCGGTCCGCAGTTCGAAGATCGGACAGTACTCCACGGCGAGGGTCTCCGCGACGGCCGTCGCCGCGTCGTCCAACAACCCCTCGAGATCCCCCGTCTCGAGGGCCTGCTGACTGAGGTCCGCGATGACCTCCTGTCGGCGAATACGCGTCTCTTGGTCCGCGTCAGTGGACGACGATCCCATTCACCGAAATACAGCAGCGCATACGGTAAAACGTCTTGGTCCGTTCCGGTCGAACGGAACGGTCCGGCCCGTAGGCCGGTGATTCCGAGGTCCGTCGCCGCCTCCGCGGCGGTCACCCTACTCGCCGTCGACCGAGACCGACTCGAGCACGACGGCGTCCGTCGGCCGGTCGTTGCCGTCGGTTTCGACGCTGCCGATTTCGCGGACGATAGCCATTCCGTCGACGACTCGCCCGAAGACGGCGTGGCGGCCGTCGAGGTGGGGTTGGGGAGCGAGCGTGATGAAGAACTGCGAGCCGTTGGTGTCGGGGCCGGAGTTGGCCATGCTCAGAACCCCCGCGTCGTCGTGGCGCAGGTCCTCGTGAAATTCGTCGTCGAACCGGTAGCCGGGGCCGCCGCGACCGGTGCCGGTCGGATCGCCGGTCTGGATCATGAAGTCCTCGATGACGCGGTGGAAGGCGACATCGTCGTACAGCGGTTCGCCCTCGGCTTTTTCGCCCGTTTCGGGGTCGGTCCACGCGCGCTCGCCCGTCGCGAGCCCGACGAAGTTCTCGACGGTTCGGGGGACGCGGTCGCCGTAGAGTTCGACCTCGACGTCGCCCTCGCTCGTGTGCAGCGTCGCCGTGCGGTCGCCGCTTACTGTTGCAGTCGTCGCGGACTCGTCCGCGTCGGGAGTCGTCTCTTCGTCCGTCTCGTCTCCGCCGTCGCTCGCACAGCCCGCGAGCACGAGTCCGAGACTCGAGCCGATGCCGGCCAGTAGCGGTCGTCGATAGCGAGTGATACCGCTCGTGGGTGCGGGGTCGACCTAACGCTATCGGATTCGGGTCGCAAGCGGTGGGCGGTCCGCTCGAGTCGACTCGAGCGCGCGACCCACCGTAAAATCGATCGAAACGGCCGCGTTCGGCCGGCGACGATTACTCGTAGTCGACGGAGACCGACTCGAGGACGACCGCTTCTTTCGGCTGGTCGTTCGCGTTCGTGTCGACGGTGCCGATTTCACGGACGACGTCCATCCCGTCGGTGACCTTGCCGAAGACGGAGTGGCGGTCGTCAAGGTGGGGCTGGGCGTCGAGCGTGATGAAGAACTGCGAGCCGTTGGTGTCGGGGCCGGAGTTAGCCATGCTCAGAACCCCCGCGTCGTCGTGGCGGAGTTCGTCGTGGAACTCGTCGTCGAACTGGTAGCCGGGGCCGCCGCGACCGGTCTCGGTCGGGTCGCCGCCCTGAATCATGAAGTCCTCGATGACGCGGTGGAAAGCCACGTCGTCGTACAGCGGCTCGTCCTCGACCTCCTCGCCCGTCTCGGGGTCTTCCCAGGTCTTGCCGCCGGTCGCGAGCCCGACGAAGTTATCGACGGTCCGCGGCGCGCGCTCGTCGTAGAGTTCGACATCGATATCGCCCTTGTTGGTGTGCAGCGTCGCAGTAACGTCTCCCATAGGTTCCGGGACGGCGGGACGAGTGAAAACGCTAGTGGTCTCGCTCGGATGAGGCTGCCCGCGTGTAATCGCTTACTCCACTTACAGGAAAACATCTATGACTCTCTGTACACTACTGACGTCCATGCCGATCGACATCGAGACGTTCGATGAGAGTTCCAGTGACGAACTGAATACACTCACGAACGCCGAGATGGTCGTTCGATTCCTCGCGACGAACGACGATAAGGCGTACACCCCCTCCGAGATCGCTGAACGGATCGACATCAAGAAAAATTCGATCGGGACGGTTCTCAGCCGCCTCGAGGACCGGAACCTCGTTCGACACAAGGGAGACTACTGGGCGATCGGTGAACGAGAGACCGTTCGCGATGCATACCGCACACACCGGATCATGGAGGCGCTGGACGAGCGATACGGGGAAGAAGACCTCGAGGAGTGGCGAGAACACGCTGCCGAGGGCGAATAGCGATGAGTTACGAGCGCGGCGACGTCGTCGTCGCTCTCGATCCGTTCAGAGATGGCTCGAGCGGTCGTCCGTTTCTACTCATCGATTACGAGAAGACGCCGTTTCACGGGGAACAATATATCTCGCTCTCGCTCACGACTCGGACGTGGTACGAGGAACGAATCCCGCTGGACGAGGCGGACTGGGAAGAGGGAGGTGCGCCTCGATCGAGTTCGATCATGCCGTGGTCGGTCAATTCGATCGATTCGGACCTGATCGAGAGCTACCAGGGCAGATTGCGGAACGATATCGTCGACGAGGCGACAGCGCAACTCTCCGAATACGTTCACTGGTAAGCCACTGCTCTTCCTCCGCTATTTTCAGCTACGAATTCGGGTGATGGTGGCGAGGGGCGGCCGCAGGTACATACCGCGGGACGTAGAACGGCGGGACATGAGCGCAGGCACGCACACGGCCGAGCGGATCACGCTCGCCCGGTTGCCGTCGGGCGTGGAACTGACGACGACGGTCCACACCTATCGCGGCGACGAGCCGGGCCCGACCCTGTACGTGCAGGCGGCCCAGCACGGCCGCGAGATAAACGGGACGGAGGTACTCCGGCGGTTCCACGAGCGCCTGCCCCTCGAGTCGCTGTCCGGAACCGTGATCGCCGTCCCCGTCGCGAACCCGCTGACCTTCGATCGCGTCTCCTACACCACCCCGGAGCAACTCGATAGCGTCAACCCCAACATGAACCGGATCTGGCCGGGCGACGACGAGGGCAGCCTCCACCAGCGCATGGCCGCTCGTCTCTGGGAGTACGTCACGGCCGCCGACGCCCTCGTCGACCTCCACACGGGCAGCCCGAACATGCTTCCCCACGTCGTCTACCGCGAGGACGACGAGCGCTCGCGCAGCCTCGCCGACGCCTTCGGAACCGACCTCCTGCTGTCCGAGCAGGCCGACGAGGAGGCCCCCGACGAGTGGCACCGCCGCGGCTTCGCGGGAAAGCTTCGGGTCGCCGCCGCCGAGGAGGGGATCCCGTCGATCACGCCCGAACTCGCCCATAACAAACAGATCCTCGAGGAGGTCGTCGCGGAGGGGATCGAGGGACTGCTCGACGTCTGTCGGTACCTCGGTCTCCTTCCGGGCGAGGTTCCAGACCGCGATCCGATCGTCGCGCGGAACCACCTCGGACAGGTCACCGCCGACGACTCTGGACTCTTCCGGCCCGAGCCGGGACTCGAGATCGGAGCGTCACTCTCGGAGGGCGCGGCGCTCGGGACGGTCTATCACCCGACGACATACGAGCCGCTCCACGAGGCCCGCGCGGACCGGGACGGCGTGCTCTACGCGCTCACCCGCGAGGCGACCGTGACCGCGGGCGACCAGCTCGCGAGCGTGGCGCTGGTCCGCGAGGAGTAAGAAGTGAGCGAAACGGCGGCGTGACCGCTCAGTTCACGCCGAGAAGCCGCCGTCGACGACTAGCCCGTGGCCGTTGACGAACGACGACTCCTCGCTCGCCAGGAACAGGATCGCGTCCGCGATTTCCTCCGGCTCGGCCAGCCGCTTGAGCGGGTACTGTTCGATCATCCGCTTGCGGGCCGCCTCGGGGTCCTCTTGGTCCTCGAGGTACTGATCGAGCAGCGAGGTCTCGGTGAAGCCGGGACAGACCGTGTTCGCGCGGACGCCGTGAGGGCCGGCCTCGGCGGCGACGGCCTTCGTCATGTTCAACACTGCGCCCTTGCTCATCGAGTAGGCGGACTGCTTGGGGAGTCCGAGGATACTCGCCAGCGAGCCGACGTTGACGATCGCACCGTGGCCCTGCTCTTTCAGGTGGGGAAGCGCCGCGTGACAGCCGTTCCAGACCCCCTTGATGTTGATGTCGATGACGAAGTCCCGGACGTCGTCCTCGAGCGTCTCGAGGCTGCCGCCCGGGTGGCCGGTGCCGGCGTTGTTGATCATCACGTCGAGTCCGTGGGTCTCGGCGACCTCGTCGACGACCGCGTGGAACTGGTCGCTGTCGGTGACGTCGAGTTCGTAGAACGCCGCGTCGCCGCCATCCTCCTCGATGGCCTGTGCGACCGCCTCGCCGCCGTCGGTGTCGATGTCCGTGACGATGACGCGTGCGCCCTCCTCGGCGCAGCGCTCGGCCGTCGCTTGCCCGATCCCCGACGCTGCACCGGTGATGACTACCGTTTGATCTTCGAGTCGCATGAGCACAGCATCGGTCGGCTGCCACATAAATTCGTTCATGGTTATCCGACGCAACACCCCGACTGTTCCACAAAACGGCACCAGACTTTAACAATGATAAAATAGGGGTGCGGCATCGACTCATCGCACAGCTCTCGAACTACCCGCCCACGTCGGCCGCCGAGCGCGGCGTCGACCCCTATCGGGACCAACACGTTGATCCGCCGGTTGTCCGTCCTAGCCGCTGTATGGCCGAACACGGGACCCGCGTCCGGCGCGTCCGGCGCGTTTGGCGGCGGACGTTCTCCCTCTCGTGGCCGATCGCGGTCCAGCAGACGCTCAACACGCTGATGCGGACGGTCGACATCATCGTCACCGGGCTGTTCTCGCCCACCGCCGTCGCCGCCGTCGGGCTCGCGGATCTCTACGCCCAACTCCCGCTGCGGATCGGGCTCGGCCTCGGAACCGGCGCGATCACCCTCTCGAGTCAGGACACCGGCCGGGGTGCGGCGGCGACTCGAGACCGGGCGATCACGCAGGCGTTTCTCATCGGCTTTCTGCTTGGATTGCCGCTTGTACTCGTTGGGGTCTTCCTGTCCCGGCCGCTGATCGCCCTGCTGGGTGCCGAACCCGACGTGGCCGAGACCGGCGGGCGCTACCTCGCGCTGGTCTTCGCCGCTGCGCCGATGCGCATCGTCGGTCTCGTCGGCGCGCGCTCGCTGCAGGGCACCGGCGATACGCGGACGCCGATGGTGGTCAACGGTACCGCGAACGTGATCAACATCGGTGCGACGGCCGGGTTAGGGCTCGGTCTCGGCGGCCTCCCGGCGCTCGGAATCGTCGGCGTCGGGCTGGCGACGGCGATCGGCCGCACGGTCGAGGCCGTCGCGATCACGGCCGCGATCGCGGTCGATCGGACCGACCTCTCGTTCGCTCGCCCGCGGAGTCTCACGATCACGCGCCAACTCGTCGCGGTGAGCCTGCCGAACTTCGCCGAAGGAATGAGCACCTCGCTCGCGAACTTCCCCTTTAACGCGCTCTTGCTCACCTTCGGCACCGAAGTGACGGCGGCCTACCACATCGGGCGGCGGATCTACCAGCAGTTCAGCGGCCCGCTGTACCGCTCCTACAGCGTCGCCGCGAGCATCGTCGTCGGACAGACCCTCGGCGAGGGCCGGCCCGACGACGCGCGGTTCGCGGGACTGGCGATCACGGCGCTGAGCGTCCTCACGCTCGGACTCGCCGGAATCGTCCTGCTCGTCGGGGCGACCCCGATCGCCCGGCTGTTCACCTCCGACCCGGCTACCCTCGAGTACGCCGCGACCTTCGCTCGCGTCTTCGGCGTCTCGATGTTCTTCTTCGGCCTCTTCTTCCCGTTGTCGGGGAGCCTCCGCGGCGCGGGCGATACGCGCACCCCATTCTACGCCCGATTCACTGGAACCGCCGGCTTCCTGCTCGGCTTTTCGTATCTCGCCGGTGTGACCTTCGACTACGGACTCACCGGTGTTTACGTCGGGATCGTGCTCAGCTACGCGTGGTGGGCGCTCGTCGTCGCGATCGGGTTCGTCTGGGGCGACTGGGCGGCGACGGCCGCGTCGATGATGGCCGAGCGAGCGGACGAGGCCGGCTAACGGAGATGAAACGAACGACTTCGAACGAATCTGCTAACTCCCCCGTCCTATCGAATATCTCTCAGGTGGAGAACTGGCCCCGCAAAACGTCGTCAGTCCCCGAGTGACGTCTCGAGTTCGCGACGGAACCCGGACCGAAAGCGTGCCCGAGCCGATCGCCGATGGCGACGAAAACGGCGAGAAGGTCCAGTTTACTTCTCGACCCCAACGAACAGTTCGTCTCGAATCTGCGGTTGCGTTTCGTTCGGCGTGTGCGTTAGATCGGACTGCGAACCGATCCGTACTCTCACCTATGAGATATAGTTTTCCGACTGTCAATAACTCGCGTTCAACCGGGTAGTCGGCGACTCGACCACCCCGCGTTCGACTTCGAACGCGCGAAGACGAGTTGGCGCTATCTCCCCTCGAACCCGTCTCTCGAGGGATTACACGGCTAGGTGTGTAATCAACAAACGGCCAAACATCGGCCGTTCCGCGGCCGATACGCCGGATATTTCACCACTCGCCGGTCGGTATCCGGTCCCCCGCGCTACTCGAGGGCGGCCGTCGCGGTTCCGGTCAGCAGCGTCTCGCCGTCGGCCGTGGACGCCTCGAGTTCGGTTTCGACGGTTCCCGAATCCCGGTCGACGTCGACGACTTCGCCGGTCGCGACGACGGTGTCACCGGGGAACACGCGGGACTGGAACCGGACGCCGAAACTCGAGACGGCAGCGAGATCGAACCAGTCGGTGACGACTCTGGAGGCGACGCCGGCGGTGAACATCCCCTGCCCGAAGACGCTCTCGTTGCCCGCGGCCGTGGCGTATGGTTCGTCGTAGTGAATCGGATTGAAGTCGCCGCTCGCCCCCGCGTACTTGACGAACTGCTTGCGATCGAGGTCCTCGACGACGACCGTCGGCCCGGTGTCGCCGACCGCAAGATCGGCGGCGGTACGGACTCGGTCGAATTCGTCCGCCGCGGTCGATGGCACCGCCGACTCCGAGCCGGCGGTGCCGCCGTCAGGCTCGGTCGCGTCGGGGGCGTCGCTCGCGGAATCGTCGGGGTCGCTTTCGTCGTCGACCGCGCCCTCCGTTTCGATCGCGGTCGACCGGTCGGTGAGCACGAGTTCGCCGTCCCGGGTCCGGTACTCCGTCTCGAGGACGGCGAAGGTCATCGTCCCTGCGCGGCCGCCCTCGCGCTGGAAGACGTCCGCGAGGGTGGTCGTCCCCTCGAGCACGTCGCCGACGGCGACCGGGCGCTCGTACTCGTAGGCCTGCTCGCCGTGGAGGACGTACTCCGGTCGGAAGCCGAGGTCGAAGCCCTTCCCGTCGACGTCGGCGGGCGTGTACCGCGGGAACCGGCCGACCTGCGTGTACGTAAGCGGCGCGGGCACGTGGTCGTAGCCCCGTTCGGCGGCCGCCGCCTCGTCGCGGAAAACGGGGTCCTCGGCCGTGATCGCCCGCGCGAACTCCTCGACCTTGCCGGGTTCGATCCGGAACTCCTCGACGGTGACCCGCGAGTCGCCGACCATCGCCTCGAGGTCCGCGAGGGGCTTAGTCGGCACGGCGACCCCCCGCGGCGTCGGTCGCCGCGTCGGATTGTCGTTTCGCGTCGCTCGAGCCCCGGCCGGGACCGCGCTGTCCGCGTCTCATCGCGGCCGCGGTTCGGACACAATCGGCGTACCGGAACCGCTTCCGGGCCCCGGACTCCGTTCGGTCAGTCATCGAGGGCGTCGATCCGCAGGTCCTCGTCGAACTGGAGCGCGTTCTCGATCTCGGTCTCGTCGACGTCCTCGAAGGCCCAGCGGGCGATCGAGCGGCGGTGGACCTCGTCGGCCCCGTCGACGAGGCGGAACGCGCGGACGTTCTCGTAGAAGTGCGCGATCGGCAGGTCCTTGCCGATCCCGTTGCCGCCACAACACTGCAGGGCGAGGTCGATCGTTTCGTTGGTAACGTTCGCGGTGAACATCTTCGACATCGCGACCTCGATGCGGGCGTCGCTTTCGTCGAGTTCGCGGGCGGCGTGACGGACCATACAACGGGCGGCGTGCAGCCGCGTTTCGGCGTCGGCGATGCGGTGGCGCAGCGCCTGTTTCTCCTCGAGTTTCGTGCCGAAGGCCTCCCGTTCCTGCAGGTAGGCCTTGGCGATGTCGAGCGAGCGCTCGGCCATGCCGGAGTAGCGCATGCAGTGGGTCAGCCGGCCGCCCCCGAGTCGCATCTGGGCGATCCGGAACCCCTCGTTTTCCTCGCCGATCGTGTTCTCGACGGGAACCCGGACGTTGTCGAACTTCACTTCGGCGTGGCCGCCCTCGCGTTCGGTGATGCCGTGACCGCCGAGATGGGGGATGTTCCGCACGACCTCGACGCCGTCAGCGTCCCGCGGAACGAGGATGATCGAAGTGCCCTCGTAGGGGTGGGCGTCCAGATCGGTCCGGGCCATCACCAGATAGAAGTCCGCGTTCAACCCGTCGGAGGTCCACCACTTGTGGGCGTTGATGACCCACTCGTCGCCGTCCTTGACGGCGGTGCTCTGGAGCATCTTCGGGTCCGAGCCGCCGCCCTGTTTGGGTTCGGTCATCGCGAACGCAGAGGAGAGCTCGCCCTGGACGAGTGGGCGCAGATACTCCGCTTTCTGGTCCTCGGTCCCCACCATCTCCAAGGTGTGCATGTTCCCCTCTTGGGGCGCGTTCGCGCGGATCGACAGCGCGCCGATGAGCGAGCGCCCGACCTGTTCGAACGACGGCAGCATGTCGCTGAAGTCCAAGCCCTGCCCGCCGTACTCCTCGGGAACCTGCGGGGCGAACAGATCGCGCTCTTTGGCCAGCTCCCACATCTCCTCGATTTCGTCCATCGTGATCTCCTCGCCCGTGGCCAGCGCCTCTCGCTCGCGCGGAATGACGACTTCGTCCATGAAGTCTTCTACTCGCCCCGCAACGTCCGTCGCTTTCTCCGAGTCGTGGTATTCCATATCATCCATGATCGCATACAGCATTGTAAAGATATAGGTCGAAGAACTCATACACTGGCAATCGAGGTGGGACTGCTGCCGTGATGGGCCGACGTACCCTTCAGCGAATCGCTCCGGTCTCGCGGAGGTCGGCCCGCTCGTCCTCGTCGTAGCCGATCGAGGCGAGCAGTTCGTCGGTGTGTTCGCCGTGGGCCGGCACGGACTCGTCACGGCCTTCGGGTACGTCCGATCCCGCAGCGGGGAACCCAATCCGCGGCGGTGCGTCGGCCGGCCGCTCGATCAACCCGCGGGCCTCGAGTTGGGGATGCGCGAGGGCTTCGGCCGGCGTACACACCGGCCCGACCGTCGCCTCGTCGGACAGCGCCTCGAGCCACGCGTCCCGCGAGCGCTCCGCGAACAGCGCCGTCAGTTCCTCGCGCACGGCTTCGAGTTCGGCCGGGTCCTCGCTCCCGTGGGAATCGACGAGGTCCTCGCGGCCGACTTCCTCGCAGAAGGCGTCCCAGAACTTCGGCTCGAGTGCGGCGAGAGTCACGTACCGTCCGTCCGCGGTCTCGTAGATGTCGTACCACGGGAGCCGGCCGGTGAGCGCGGTCTCGCCGGGCCGCGGGTCGTCGCCGGTGAGCGCCTCGTGGGCGACCGCCTGCGAGAAGGAGGCGACGACGTCGGTCATGGCCACGTCGATGTACTCGCCGCCACCGTGGCCGAGTTCCCGCGAGAGGAGGCCGCCGACGATAGAAAAGGCCGCGAACAGCCCGCCGCCGAGATCGCCGATCTGGTAGCCCGGCAGTTGCGGTGCCATCGACTCGTCCTCGCGGGTCATATCGAGCAGTCCGGCGACCCCGACGTAGTTGAGGTCGTGGCCCGCGCGCTCGGCATAGGGCCCCGTCTGCCCGTAGCCCGACAGCGAACAGTAGATCAGGTCCGCGTTGTACTCGCGTAGCGTCTCATACCCGATCTCGAGGCGCTCAGCGACGCCGGGTCGGAACTGCTCGAAGACGACATCGGCCGTCTCGACCAGCCGGTAGAACGCCCGCCGCCCGGCCCCCGATTTCAGGTCGAGCGCGACGCTTCGCTTGCCGCGATTGACGCCGTCGAACAGCGCGCCGACGCCGCGATCGGTCGTCGGCGGCATCCGCCGCGCGCCGTCGCCCGAATCGACGTCCTCGACTTTCACCACGTCGGCACCCGCGTCGGCGAGCAACTGCGTCGCGTACGGTCCCGGGAGCAGGTGCGACAGATCGAGCACTCGCACGGAATCGAGTTGCATGGTATCACGTCCCTGCCGCGTTCCAAAAGCCTGCTGTCGGGGCTCACTCGGCGGACACCGGTCTCGTCCCGCGTCCGAGACCGATTTCGATTCCGTCGGTCGTCACCCTCGAGAAGAACTAAGTCCGTCCCCGTGAAGCGTGGTGGCATGGCACGACAGCGCGCTGCCGTCGTCGGCGGCGGTATCATGGGTGCCGGTATCGCACAGGTGCTCGCACGGAACGGCTACGAGGTCGCCGTCCGCGAGATCAACGAGGAGTTGGCCGACAAGGCCCGCGAGCGACTCGTCTCGGGCAACTACGGCCTCGAGGACGCCGTCGAGGGCGGGTATCTCTCCGAGGAGGAGAAAGACGAGGTACTCGAGCGGCTGACGTTCACGACCGACCTCGACGCGGCGACCGACGGAACCGAGTTCGTCATCGAGGCGGTCACGGAGGACCTCGCGATCAAGGGACAGGTCTTCCGGGACTTGGACGACGTCACGGACGACCAGCCGCTGTACTCGAACACGAGCGGCTTTTCGGTGACCGCCATCGCGAACGGCGTCTCCGATCCCTCGCGGGTCGCGGTCACGCACTTCTTCAACCCGGTGCCGATCATGTCGATGGTCGAGATCGTGCGGTCGCCGCTGACCGACGACAGCGTCGTCGAACGCGCCGAATCACTCGTCGACGAACTCGGAAAGACCAGCGTCACCATCGACGACGACCCCGGCTCCTACGGCTTTATCGCCAACCGCTGTCACGCCGCGATGCGCGAGGAAGCCCAGAAGATCGTCGACGAAGGCATCGCGACGGAGGAGCAGGTCGACAAAGCCCTCGAGGAAGGGTACAATCTCCCCGTCGGCCCGTTCTCGCTGCGCGGCATCGGCGAAGAGTGGGACTAGCGGGCAGCTCTTTCAGTTTCTCCACGAACTGCCGATCCGGTATTCGGACTGCCGGTCCGGCAAGCGGTGGCGCGCGCTGTCGCCCGTTCGAGTGCGACGAGGACGGGCGACGACATTGCGCGAGGGATGAGCGACCGACTGAAAAGAGGGAGCGAATCGGCTGGGGAGGGCGTGGAGTCCCTAGTTGCCACGATGGCAGCGCGCTCCCTCTCGGATGACATAATACGCTGACCGATAGGTAGACCCGACAACAGAGTGTGTCCTGCTATCGTGGCTGCACGGAATTGTTGCACCGGGATTACGCGATTCACGCCCGCCGTGAACGGCGGGATTCTCTCGCTGGAAGAAGATAGCCACATCCACCCCAGCCGATTCGCTCGTTGCACTCGCTCACCCCTCGCGCAGCGTCATCGATCGGCCGTCGCTACTGATCTGGCCGATCGACAGCGCACGCCACCGCAAGTCGACAATCAGCCCGGAGACAGCGGTCGGCCGCCTCGTCCGGTTACTTCCCGTCGAACTCGGGTTCGCGGTCCTCGGCAAACGCCGCCGCTCCCTCCGCGTGGTCCTCGGTCTCGAGGAGCCCCTCGAAGAGCTGGCGGTCGTATTTCAGCCCCTCCTCGAGCCCCGTCTGGACCGCCATGTTCGCGGACTTCTTGATCGCCTGAATCGCCAGCGGGGCTTGGCCAGCGAGGTCGGTGACGAACGCCTCGACCTCGTCCTCGAACTCGTCGTCGGCGTAGACGTGGTTGACGATTCCTTCCTCGCCCGCGCGTGCGGCGGGGATGTGCTCGCCGGTCATCGCGAGTTCCTTCGCGACCGCGGGGCCGGCGAGTTTCTCGACGTACTGGATGCCGCCGGCACCGGGGAGGATGCCGAGGGTGACCTCCGGGAAGCCGAACGTCGACCCTTCGCTGGCCAGTCGGAAGTCACACGCCAGCGCGGTCTCGAGGCCGCCGCCCAGACAGTAGCCGTCGATCTTCGCGATAACCGGTGCCGGGAAGTCCCGGATGACGTCGTAATGGGATCGCGCCGAGGAACCGCCCGCCGACTCGTCGGCAAAGCCACCGATGTCCGCGCCCGCACAGAACGCCTTTTCGCCGGCTCCCTCGAGGACTACCGCGCGGAGGGCGACGCCGTCGGCATCCTCGTTTCGCTCCTCGAGGAGTTCGAGCCCCGCGATGATGTCGTCTCTGAGCTGGCCGTTCAGCGCGTTCAGCGCGTCCGGGCGGTTCATCGTGAGCGTGCCGACGCCGCGCTCGTCGTCGAACTCCACCGTGGCCGCCTCCAGTGACTCGTCCATGGACGGTGGTCACGGGCAACGATCAAAAAGGACACTGTTCGTCGCCTCGCGTCCCCGAATTCCGTCCTCGAGTGCCGATCACCGACCGGAGACGAGTCCCGAGGACTCAGAACGCTCGGAGGTCCTCGAGCACTGCCTGCGCGCTGCCGTCCGCGATGACGTCGCGAGCCTGCTCGAGGCCGTCCTCGAGGCTCTCGACATCTCGGCGGGCGTACATCCGGAACGCCCCGTTGAGCGCGATGGCGTCGGCGAAGTGGTCATCGCGCTCGCCGGCGAGGATTTCCTCGGTGATCGCGGCCGAATCGGCGGTCACGTCCTCGACCTCGAGGTCCTCGGCTTCCATCGCCATGCCGTACTCGGCGGTCTCGATCTCGTAGTCCTCGAGCTCCTCGCCCGCTCGCGGCTCGTCGCCGCTCGCATTGTCCGAGGCGCTCCGCGCCTCGCTCTCGTCCCATTCGGCCACCTTCGTATATCCGGGTCGGATGTCGTCGTAGCCCTCCATCCCCTGGAAGAAGATGGCGCGGGAGTAGTCGAGTCGGTCGCTCGCTTTGAGGGTATCCGTCAGCTTCTTCGCGAACGCGAGGTGGTAGAACGAGCCGAGGTGGACGTCGGCGTTCGCGGGGTTGGCGATCGTCTCGATCGTGTTGACGAACGTCCGGACGCCCATCTGGTCGCGTCGGTCGTAGAGGTCCTGAACGCCGGGATTGAACGCCGGCTGGTAGTAGAAGCCGAAGCCGGTCTCGTCGACCATGTCCGCGCTCTCGCTCGGCTCGAGTTCGGTCTGGACGCCGAGGTCGTCGAGGACGTGCTTGTAGGCCGTAGCCTTCTGGGTCGGGACCCGGTCGCCGGAGTGGACGACGACGGGGGTGCCCGCGGCGGCGGCGACGACGCCGGCACCGACGCCGAGGACGGCGGAGGTGTGCTTGCCGTCGTAGTTCGCCCCGCAGTCGACCGGATCGGCCTCGGGCTCGGCGGTGACGACCGACTCCTCGCGCATGACGTCGGTGTAGGCCGCCAGCTCCTCGGGGTTGTTGCGCTTCCAGCGGTTGGCCAGCCAGAACGCGCCGAGCGTGGTCGCGTCGGGTTCGTCCGCCAGAATCCGCTGGAAGGCCTCGCGGGCCTGCTCGCGGCTCATGTCGTCGGCCGATTTGGGACCGGAACCGACTACGTCCGTCATCAGCCGTTTCAGCGGCCAGTCGCCGAACTCCTGTGTTGCCTGCGCCATGTGCACTCGTTCGGACGGACGGCGCAAAAACCCCCCGTTTCCGGTAGTTCCTCCCCCACCGAATAACGGGTTTTCCATCGCAGCGGGCCCCGAGTACCGGAAACCCAACCCGTCCCGTCGTTCGGGACGACCCGAAAACGATACGGTCGTCTTCTCCCTAGGGCAACCAATGAGTACCCTGTCGGGGAACTGGCGCGAAGCCATCGACGACGTGGACGCGGCCCTGATCGACGGCTATCAGAGCGGCTTCCCGATCGCCGAGCGCCCGTTCCGCAGCGTCGCCGCCGATCTCGGGATCGACGAATCGGCGGCGGTCGACCGCGTTCGCGCCCTCCGGGAATCGGGGATCGTCCGCCGGTTCGGTGCCGTCCTCAACCCGCCGGTCATCGGTTCGTCGACCCTCGCCGCGGTCCGAGCGCCCGCGGACCGCTTCGACGAGATCGCGGCCGTCATCAACGACTACCGGCAGGTCAACCACAACTACGCCCGCGACCACGAGTGGAACATGTGGTTTGTCGTCACCGCGGGGTCGCAGGACGCTCGAGACGACATCCTCGCCGAAATCGAGGACCGCACCGGCTGTGCGGTGCTCGACCTGCCGATGCTGACCGACTACTACATCGACCTCGAGTTTCCCGTCGTCAACGGCGACCGCTTTGCACGCGAATCGCTCGAGGACCGCACCGACGCCTCGGCGACCCGGATCAGCGAGGCGGCGACGGGCGACCTCTCCGCGCTCGAGGCCGAGTTGCTGCTCGAGATCCAGAACGGGTTCCCGCTGTCGGCGACGCCCTACCGCGACATCGCCGAAAACGTCGGCTACGCGGTCGAAGACGTCCTCGAGGCCATCGAGCGGCTCCGGGAAACGGGCTGTATCAAGCGGATCGGCTGCGTGGTCAACCATGTCGTGACGGGCTTCGACGCCAACTGCATGGTCGTCTGGGACGTGCCCGACGACTCCCTCGACGAGTGGGGCGAGCGCGCGGGCGGGCTCCCCTCCGTCACGCTTTGTTATCACCGCCCCCGCAGACCTGAGCAGGAGTGGCCGTACAACCTGTTCACGATGCTCCACGGCCGCGACCCCGAAGCCGTCGACGCGAAGATCGACGAACTCGCCGCCGACTACCTCCCCGTCGAGCACGAACGGCTCTACTCGACCGAGACGCTGAAACAGACCGGCGCGCGATACGAGGACCTGGTCGGACGGTGACCGGACGAAGACGGTTTTCGTGATGCCGAAGAACCGTCAATCGTCTCCCTTCGGATGGAAGAGTTCCTCGACGGCACAGTCGAAACACCGGGCGAGTTTGAACGCCAGCGTCAGCGACGGATCGTACTTCGAGTGTTCGATCGCGTAAATCGTCTGGCGGCTCACGCCGACCTCGTCGGCCAGTTCCTGCTGGGTGAGGCCGTGTTCCTCGCGCCGTTCCCGGAGTTCGTTGTCCATCGCTCGGTCGAATATCGGGTTCGAACATCAAATACGCTGGCGAATCTCGGTCGCACCGAGGACGAGCAAGACCGTGACGATGCCGACGGCGGCGAGACCGTCGACCTCCCGTGGAACGGTGGCGTCACTCACCGCATACCAGCCGTAGAGTCCCACCATCGATACGAGGAGGACGACACCGACAACGGCCAGCGCGAGATCGAGGTTCCGGACGTCGCGCTCGTCGACGATGCCGCCCGAACCACGGCGCGTCCGCCCGTAGTACCCGACGTTGAAGAGGACGACCAATATCATCGGAGACACGAGGAGGTCCCCGAGCGACGGGTCGGCGGGCGCGGTCCCAGTAGCGACTTCGAACGCCGGGATAATCAGCGCCGGCACGAGAAACAGGAGCACGTTGTACTGCAGGGGGAGCAGCGACCCAGTCGACCCGTCGGCCGGCGTGGGTTCCGGCCGGTCGGCACCGAAGAATTCCTCCTCGAGGGTTCCTCTGAGATCGATGGCCAAACCGACGAACGCACAGACGACCATCACGCCGACGGCCCCGAGGTAGCCCCAGACCGTGATCGTGTCGAGAACGACATCGATCGCGACGAATCCGGACGCGATGACGAGACCACTGGTGATCGCTGCAACGAGGACCAGGAGGGAACCGTACGCCCTGAGCGGGTTTTCAGGCATGTGCGACACTTGTGGCTTGGACTACATAAATGTAAAGATATCTTTGCATCCAGTCGGCCATCGGTCGTGGAGCGGCGACTCGAGCCACCTCGTCAGTCGAGGGAAGCGTCGGATGACGGATGAAGCGTCTCGGCGGCAACAAAGACGGACCGGCGCCAAAACCGACCGTCTCCGTCAGACGGTGCTACCGCGGGCCGCGATTACTCGAGCGCCTCGGCCATGACTTCGATCGGCGTCGGTGGTTCCTCGGGCGCCCCCGGCCGATTCTCGAGTTGGGTGCGACAGGAGGCACCGGGGGCGACGACGCGGTCGCCCGCGCTCTCATCGACCTGCTCGTACAGGATCGAGGCGATGGCGTCGCTCATCGAGGCGTGTTCGGACTCGTAGCCGAAACTGCCGGCCATCCCACAGCAGCCCGAATCGAGCGGGTCGACGGCGTAGCCGGCCCGCCGGAGCACGCCGACGGCGTGGTGGTCCTTCGCGACCGACTTCTGGTGGCAGTGGCCGTGATAGACGAGATCCTGCGCCGCCGAGCCGGCGTCGAACGCGATCGTCTCGTCCAGCCGGAAGGTGTCGATGTACTCGCAGACGCCGTAGGTCGCGCCGGCGAGCGTCTCGGCGGCCTCCGAGGAGAGCAGGTCGAGGTAGTCCCCCTGGAACATGACCGCGTCGGAGGGCTCGATGACGACCACGTCCCAGCCGTCGGCGACCCGCGGCGCGAGCGCGGTGACGTTCTTGCGGGCGGCGTCTTCCGACTTGTCGAGGAACCCCTTCGAGAACGCCGGCCGGCCGGTATCGCCGAGGTCGTCGGGGACGGCGACGTGGACGCCGGCGGCCTCGAGCACGCGGACGGCCGCCTTCCCGGCGTCGGGATGGCTGTAGTTGGTGTAGCTATCGGGGTAGAGGACGGCCTTGCGGTCGGCCTCGGCCTCGCTGACGCGAGCGCCGCCCCGCTGGTGGAACCAGTCACGAAAGGTCGTCGCGTGGAACGTCGGCAGCGGCCGGTCCGAATCGATTCCGACGACCACCTCGAGGGCCTTGCGCGCGCCCGGGAGCTTCGGCAGGGCGTTCGACAGCGGGGCGAGCTGGCTCCCCACCTTCGAGAGCGTCGCGACGTTGGCGAAGAGCCGGTCCCGGAGCGTCGCGCCGTTGCGCTGGTGGTACTCGTGGGTGACTTCGGCCTTGAGCTTCGCCATGTCGACCTCGCTCGGGCAGTCGATGGCACAGCCCTTGCAGCCGATACAGAGCCCCATCACCTCCTCGACGAACTCGTCGGAGACGGCCTCGTCGGGCTCTAAGTCGCCGCTCATGGCCTGCCGGAGCGCGTTCGCTCGGCCGCGGGTCGCCGTGATCTCTTCCTGACTTGCCCGGTAGGTCGGACACATCACGCCGCCGGTAGTCTCCTGTTCGCCCCGACAGCCGCCACAGCCGTGGCAGAGTTCGACCATGCCCTGCATGCCGTTGTCGTTCTCCCACTCGAGGGCGGGCTCGAAGCCGGCCTCGAACTCGTAGTCGGGGTCGAACCGCAGGTGCTCGCGCAGATCGGTGGGGTCGTCCTCCCGAAACACGACCTGTCCCGGATTCAGGAGCCAGTCGGGGTCGAACGCCGTCTTGAGGTCCTGAAAGCTCTCCCAGAGGTCGTCGCCGTAGAGCTTGTGATTCCACTGGGTGCGGGCGCGGCCGTCGCCGTGTTCGCCCGAAACCGAGCCGTCCAGATCCACGACGAGATCGGTGACGTCGTCCGCGATGCCGTGTAACTGGTCCAGCCCGATTTCGGTCTTCGTGTTCACGAGCGGCCGGACGTGGAGCACGCCGGGCCCCGCGTGGGCGTAAAAGGCGGCGTAGGTGTCGTGAGTCTCGAGGATCTCCTCGAAGCGCTCGACGAACTCCGGCAGGTGTTCGGGCGGAATTGCGGTGTCCTCGATGAAGCTGATGTGTTTGTCGTCGGTCGTCCGCGAGAGCAGGATCGGGAGCCCGGACTTCCGGAGCTTCCACAGCTGGGCGCGCTCGTCCGCGTCGTAGGCCTCGAGCGCCTCGAGGGCGAGCGTCTCCGCGCCGTCGGTCCGCGGCGCGTCCGCGGCCGGTTCGCCGGCGGGGCTCGCCGAGGGGACGCGGTCCGCGAGCAGGCCGGAGACCTGCTCCTTCCCGTGGTCGGCGTCCTCGGCGTAGAACTCGACCAGCAGCGTGGCGTTGGTGCCCTCCGGGAGCATCTCCGTGACGGGGCCGAACTCGGCAGTGTCGCGAGCGAGGTCGATCAGCACGTCGTCGAGCACCTCGACCGCGGCGGGGTCGTGGGCGAGGATCGGTTCGATGTCCCGCATCGCGTCGTGGAGTTCCGGATAGCAGAGGAGGGCGACGGCCTTCGTCTCGGGAACGGGCTCGAGCGAGACGGTCGCCTCGGTGACGATCGCCAGCGTGCCCTCGCTGCCCGCCAGCAGGCGCGCGAGGTTGACGGTCCCCGAGTCGCTGGCGTCTTGGCCGCCCGGCATGGGTTCGCCGCGCGCTTCGGCCACCAGTCGGTCGAGATTGTACCCCGAGACGTTTCGCTTCAGGTCGGGATACGTCTCCTCGATCAGGTCGGCGTCCTCCTCGAGGATGCGGTCGACTTCGGCGTAGATCCGGGCCTCGAGGTCCCCGTCGAGATCGGCGCGGTCGGCGATCTCCTCGAGGGTGACCTCGCCGAAGGTCGTCACGGTCCCGTCGGCGAGGACGGCTTCGACCCGCTCGACGTAGGCGTCGGTCTTGCCGTACTTCAGCGAGTGGGCGCCCGTCGAGTTGTTGCCGATCGCGCCGCCGATAGCGCTCTTGTCCCCCCACGCCGGGTCCGGGGCGAACTTCAGGTCGTGGGGAGCGAGGGCCTCGTTCAGCGTGCCGAGGATCGTCCCGGGTTCTACCGTCGCCGTTCGTCCGTCGGGATCGAGAGTGCGGATCTCGTTCATGTGCCGCGTGAAATCCAGCACGACGGCGCGGTTGACCGTCTGCCCCGCGAGGCTCGTTCCCCCGCCGCGTGGCAGGACCGGGATCTCCCGCTCCGCGCAGTACTCGACGATAGCGGCGACGTCGGCCGTCGACTGCGGGAAGGCGACGGCGATCGGCGTTACCTCGTAGGCGCTCGCGTCGGTCGCGTACAGTTCTCGGGAGTAGGAGTCCGCGCGGACCTCACAGTCGACGACGGCCTCGAGATCGGCGACCAGCGCCGGGCGATCCACCTCGTCGCTCCGGTAGTCGTAGTTCGCACGACGGTCGGCGGCCGGGTCGCCGCTCGGCTCCAGTGACATACTGCTTCCTTACGCAGGGGCGGCCAAAAGCGTCGGCATTGCCAAACCCAGCCTCGCGGGCCTGGGCGACGAACGACCGTCGAGAACCGTTCGGACCGAGGGTGTCGGCGGGGAGGTGTCCCCTGCCGAATGCGTGAGGTGTTCGAACTGGTGGTGATCGAGTGGTCGTGCTCCGTGTCGTGTTCGCAGGTACGCCCCCGGGGCCACCGTCCGCCCGTCGGACGGCACGTAACCGTGCGCAGGCCAACAGAACGAGCGCTCTGCCTACCTAGTTGGGACAGAGTAGCACACGATACTCCCAGCCGATTCTCGAGGCGCGGAAACGCGCGATCCGGTCGAGATCGGTTCGATACGACAGCGTCTACCCTAACTCGTACACTGTCTCTGACCCATACACATCAACTACACAACTACCGTGGGTGTAGAGGGAGAAGCGAGAGAATTGTGGGGAATCTGGCCCACGTACAGCCATTCTAGGGTCGTCTCGCGATCGGGAATCAGTCGCGTCGATAGCGATCCGGAAATCCGTATTTTGGCGGCGTTATCCGTCGATACCCGCACGAAAGTCGCTCCGGCGTCGAGAGGATAACGAGACTCGAGTTACTATTTGATATCAGATAGATCCGGTCTCAATACTGAAATCCGATATCTCTGCCGACCGGCCGTCCGCGTCGGTCAGTCCTCGCCCCAGTCGCCGCTCATCCCGACGCGCTCGCCGTCCTCCCAGACGTAGTAGCCCTCGCCGGTCTTCTTGCCGAGGTTGCCCGCCCGGACCTTCCGGCGCAGCGACTGGGGCGGCTTGAACCGCTCGCCCAACTCCTCGCGGAGGTGTTCGGCGATGTGCAGGCGCACGTCCAGTCCGACGTGGTCGGTCAACTCGAGCGGTCCCATCGGGTGGCCGTAGCCGATCTCCATCCCCTCGTCGATGTCGGCCGGGCTGGCGACGCCCTGCTCGACCATCCGGATCGCCTCGAGGCCGAGCGCGAGGCCGAGTCTCGAGGTGGCGAAGCCGGCCGTATCGCGCACGACCACGTCCTCCTTCTCGATGCCCCGGACGTAGTCGACGGCGAACTCCTCCGTGCGGTCGTCGGTCTGCTCGGCGATGACGATCTCCACCAGATCCATGATGTGGGGCGGGTTGAAGAAGTGCAGTCCCACCGCCCGCTCGGGGTGCTCGAGGACGCTCGCCATCTCGGTCACGGACAGCGAGGACGTGTTCGAGGCGATCACGGTGTCCTCGCTCGCGGCGGCTTCGATATCGGCGAACACGTCCTGCTTGAGGTCCATGTCCTCCGGGACGGCCTCGACGACGAGGGCCGCGTCCGCGACCGCCGCCTCGAGGTCCGTCGTCCCGTCGATGCGCTCGAGCGTTTCCACCATCTCCGACTCGCTGAGTTTGTCCCGGTCGACGCCACCTTGGAGGTTGGTTCGGATTCCCTCGAGACCGTCCTCGACGAAGTCCTCCTCGATGTCCCGCAGGACGACATCGTGGCCCGCCATCGCGGAGACCTGTGCGATTCCGTGGCCCATACTGCCGGCTCCGAGGACTGCGATTTGCATGTACGGGGAGACAGACGAAGCGATCAAAAGCGTTCCCTTTCGAACAAACAGCACTACTGCGACCGAGACGAAGTCCCCGCCTGTCCCGTCTCCGAACCAACTCACGGCGCGCGCTGTCGATCGTGCTCGAGTCTTGCGAGGGCCGATCGACGCCACTGTGCGAGGGACGAGGACCGCAGCGACCGAAAGCGCGGCGCGAAGCGTTCGAAAATCGCGTCGCGATTCTCGAACCCATCAGAAGTGCTTTGCACTTCTGAGGACGCCGCGGAAAGGCGAGCGGCAACGCCGCGAGCCGGGGAGCGAGGACCGCAGTCGGTTGGGGAGGGTGTGGTGCTGGTCGGGCGGGACTGAAAGGGGCGAGAGGGCTCGCGGAAGGCGGACGACGGAAGCACCGCAGGCCCACGGCCGAGGAGCGAAGCGAGTCCCCCGAGTCGAGCCGTCTCGGGGCTTTCTGGGCACCGATAGTAGCCACTGAAAGTCATTGCACATCTGATCGCACGACCGCGTTGCGATCAGTATGTAAATCGTTTCAGTGACTACTATATTTTCTACCCGTGTGGCACCTGTCTATTCACGACAACGAAATGCCTACTTCTGTAAACCGACGACCGAACCCGAAGAACGGAGTGCCTTTGGTTCCCGAGTGCGAGCCACTCAGTACCAATGAGCGATCGGCAGCCAGTTATCGTGCAGGCAGTCCGGACTCCGCAGGGGAAACACGGCGGCGTCTTCGCCGACACCGGCAGCGAGGAGCTTTCGGTCCCGCTCGTCGACGCGATGCTCGAGCGGACCGGCCTCTCGGGCGAGGCCGTCGACGACATCCGGTGGGGCTGTGCCAAGCAGGTCAACAAGCAGAGCAACAACATCGCGCGGGTGATCGCCCTCCTGTCGGAGCTGGGCGAAAGCGTGCCCGGCACCACCATCGATCGGCTCTGTGCCTCCTCGGCGGAGGCGATCATGAGCGCCAGCGACGCCGTTCGAGCGGGCCAGCGCGAGGTCATCGTCGCCGGCGGCGTCGAGAACATGTCTCGCAACGAGCGCCGAAAAGGGATCGACTCCTACGCGGGCATCGCCGAGCAGTACGACGCGGCCGGGCTCGCGATGGGCCAGACCGCCGAGACGGTCGCCCGCGAGTACGACATCTCCCGCGAGGCCCAAGACGAGTACGGGGCCCGAAGCCAGCAACGCGCCTGCGAGGCCACCGAGGCGGGCAAATTCGACGACGAGATCGTCCCCATCGACACGGCCGAGGGCACGATCACCGAGGACGAGGGACTCCGTCCCGGGACGACCGCGGAGAAGATTGCCGGCCTCCCGCCCGCCTTTGAGGAAGACGGCACCGTCACCGCGGCCAACGCCTCGCAGGTCTCCGACGGCGCTGCAGGAGTCCTGATCACGAGCCGAGAATTCGCCGACGAGCGGGACCTCGAGGTCATGGCCGAAATCGAGGATCACAACGTCGCGGGCGTCGATCCAACGGTGATGGGGATCGGCCCGGTGCCGGCGGTGCGGGGCATCTGGGAGCGAAACGGCCGCGACGCCGACGACTACGACCTCGTGGAACTCAACGAGGCCTTCGCCAGCCAGACGATCTACTGCCGGGACGAACTCGGCTTCGACGACGAGACGTTCAACGTCAACGGCGGCGCGATCGCCATCGGCCACCCGCTGGGGGCCTCCGGCGCTCGCCTCCCTGTGACGCTGATCCACGAACTACAGCGCCGGGGCGGCGGCCTCGGGCTCTCGACGATGTGCGTCGGCTACGGGCAGGGTGCGGCTATCGAGTTTACCGTCGCCTAAGACGGTTGAACGAGGCTTTTTGGTCCAGATTTTGCGAGGGAGGAGCGCAAGCGACGACCGAGACAAAAGGTGGACGTGGCAGGGTGCAGCGATCGAATTTACCGTCAACTAGACGGGTCGTCTAGGCCTTTTGGTCCAGATTTTGCGAGGGCGACGCGTCAGCGTCGGCCGAGACAAAAGGTGGATGCGTCAGGGTGCTGCCGTCGAACTCCGCGCGTGCCGGAGCAGTAGGCGAGCGGCGCTCCGCTCGCGTCTCGAGCTAGCTTCGTCGTTGGTTTCGCGACTACTCGAGAGCGGACTCGAGTGGATTTCACGCTCGGACATCTCGAACACTCGGCTTACGAGACGAGTCTCGAAACGGATCGGAAAGAGCTGCGAAAACGACAGAGAAGATCGATTTACGCCGCAACGCGCCCTATCAGAGGATCTGGTCGGCGATGATGTTCTTCTGGATCTCGCTGGTGCCCTCGTAGATCTTCGTGATGCGGGCGTCGCGGTAGTAGCGCTCGGCGGGGTAGTCCGTCACATAGCCCGAGCCGCCGTGGACCTGAATGCCCTCGTCGGCGACTTCGACCGAGATCTCGCTCGCGAAGTACTTCGCCATGCTCGAGTACTGCGCGGCGATGTCCTGGTTCTCCTGCTCGACCTGGGTCGCGGCGCGGTAGGTCAGCGAGCGGGCGGCCTCGACCTTGGTGGCCATCTCGGCGATCTTGTGCTGGATGGCCTGGAACTCGGAGATCTTCTGGTCGAACTGCTCGCGCTGGTTGGCGTACTCGATGGCGGCGTCGAGCGCGCCCTGGGCGGCGCCGACGGCCTGTGCGGCGACGTTGGCACGACCGGCGGCGAAGAACTCCATCAGCTGGTAGAAGCCCTTGTCGACCTCGCCGATGACGTTCTCCTCGGGGATGCGCACGTCGTCGATGACGACCTCCGCGAGGTCGGAGGCGCGGATCCCGAGCTTGTTGTTGATCTTATCGGTCGTGATGCCGTCCCAGTCCATCTCGACGAGGAAGGCGGTGATGCCCTTGTGGCCCTCGCCGGGGCTCGTCTTGGCCATGAGGACGCCGATGTCGGCGACGGTGCCGTTGGTGATCCACATCTTGTTGCCGTTGGCGACGAACTCGTCGCCGTCCTTCTCGGCGACCGTCTCGATGCCGGCGACGTTCGAGCCGTGTGCGGGCTCGGAGATCATCGACACCGACGCGATCTCTCCGTTCGCGATCTTGGGCAGCCACTCCTCTTTCATCCACTCGTCGCCGAACTCCATGATCATGTTCGAGCCGAAGCCGGCGCTGCCGATCGCGGAGCCGATCCCCGGATCCGCGCGCCAGAGTTCCTCGGTGACGATCGTCGAGGAGATTTTGTCCATCCCGGCACCGCCGTACTCGAGCGGGATACTCGGCGCGACGAAGTCGTACTCGGCGGCCTTCCGGCGAAGGTCCTCGGGATACTTGCCCTCTCGATCGTGTTCCTCGGCGACCGGTGCCATCTCGTTTTCACCGAACTCGCGGACGGCCTCGCGGATCGCCTCGTGCTCAGCTGACAGCTGGAATGCCATATCGTTTGCTTGGTGTCGTCTTACAAAGTATCTTCGGATACGCTCGAAATTTGTTTTTGTTAATCTTCCGTCGGGCGGCCCGTAAGCACGGAAACGAGCGGATCGCAAGAGACCGAGCGGCGAGTGGGCTCGCGATTACTCGCCGATGTCGTCGGCGTCGTCGCCGCGAAGCTCGAACTTCTGGACCTTCCCCGTCGTCGTCCGCGGGAGTTCCTGAACGAACTCGACCTCGCGGGGATGTTTGTACTCCGCGAGGTTGGTCAGACAGTACTGTTTGATGTCTTCCGGCGTCGCCTCGGCGTCGGGCGTGGTCACGATGAACGCCTTGACGGTCTCGCCGCGGCGCTCGTCCGGAATCCCGACGACGGCGGCGTCGGCGACGTCCTCGTGTTCGAAGAGGAGTTCTTCGACCTCGCGCGGATAGACGTTGTAGCCGCCGGTGACGATCATGTGCTTCTCCCGGTCGACGACGTAGAAGAAGTTATCCTCGTCCCAGTAGCCGATGTCGCCGGTGTGGAACCAGCGCTTGCCGTCCTCGTTGGTAAAGGCCTCCTCGTTGGCCTCGGGCAGCCCGTAGTACTCCTTCATCACGTTCGGCCCGTGGATGACGAGTTCGCCCGTGATCTCGTGGATCGCCGCCTCCTCCTCGTCGATCGGCCCCTCCTCGACGCGGGGCACCTCGTTGAACTCCTCGTCGACGATCTTCGCCTCCACGCCCTCGAGGGGCTGGCCGATGCTGCCCTTCCGGCGGGCGTCGTTCGTGTTGGCGTGGGTGACCGGACTCGTCTCGGTCAGGCCGTACCCCTCGTTGAGCTGGACGCCCCAGAGCGATTCGAACCGCTCTAAGACCTCGAGCGGCAGGCTCGAGCCCCCGGAGTTCGCAAAGCGCAGGGCCTCGAACTCGTAGCTCTCGGCGTCGGGCTGGTTGATCATGTCGTTGAACATCGCGGGGACGGCGAACATGATCGTGATCTCGTCGTCCTCGAGTTGGTTCATCACCGTCGGGGCGTCCCACTCGGGGACGGGGTAGTAGGTCCCGCCGCTGTACATCGCGCCGTTCATCACGACGGACATGCCGTAGATGTGGAACAGCGGGAGCGTGCCGATGAGACGGTCGGAGGCCTGAAACCCGCCCGGCGGCACGCTCGCGTTGGCCCGCGTCGTAAAGGCGAGGTTGTGGTGGGTCAACAGCACGCCCTTCGGCGTGCCGGTCGTCCCCGACGTGTACGGCTGGACCGCGACGTCGTCGTCCGCGCGATCGACGGTCGCCTTGGTCTCTGCGGCGAGGAACTCGTCGAACGCCGTCGCGCCGTCGACGTCCGCGCCGACATCGCGAGACGACGTCTCGCTGCCCGGTGAGCTTTGCTCACCGACGCTGACGACCTGCTCGACGTCGGTGTCGTCCTGTACCTCGAGGACGTTGGGAACGAGATCGGCCAGCGCGACGACGGCCTTCGCCCCGCTGTCGCCGAGCATGTGGCGGATCTCGCGGGCCTTGTACTGGGGATTCATCGGGACGATGATCCCGCCGGCACGCAGGGTGCCGTAGAACGCCGTCACGAACTGTGGCAGGTTCGGCAGGTAGATCCCGACGCGGTCACCCTCGCCGATCCCGCGGTCCTCGAGTGCCTGTGCGAACTGTCCGGCTTGCGTCCAGAACTCCTCGTAGCTCAGTTCCGCGCCGTCGTAGGCGATCGCAGCCGAATCCGGGTTCGCATCGACCGTCGCCCCGACCTCCCGAACGAGATTTGTCATACTTTGTGTACGGTCGTCTGAGGGCCACAAAAGGGTTGTTACTCATCGATCCAATTTATTTCGGTTGTTCGAGAAACGGGGGCGAGTGGCCCGGCCGGCGGGCCGCAGTCAGTCGCTGGTCGACGACGTGTCGATACCGGAGCCGCCCTCGGTCGGCATCTCGTAGCCGACGACGAAGCGGGCGTGGAGCAACACGCCGATGATGGCGGCCGCGGCGACGATCTGGACCGCGACGTGGACGAGCGACCCGAACATCGCACAGAACGCAGCGGCGATGTAGAGGCCCCGGACCGGGACCGAGAGGTCTCGAGCCCCGTCGAACCCGATCGTCGCGACGATCAGTGCGACGGTACCCGCCAGTACGACGGGGAACGCGATCAGCGTCTCGCTCGACCAGTAGATGAGGCTGTCGTTCGCGATGAAGGCGTAGGGGATGACGAACCCGGGCGCGCCGAGCCGAAGCGCCTGTTGACACGAGCGCATGAAGCTGGCACCCGCGATCCGAGAGCCGATCGCGACCGAGATCGCGACCGGCGGGGTGATCGCCGACAGCATCGCGAAGTAGAACACGAACATGTGCGTCGCGATCGGGGGCGTCCCGAGTTCGGTGATCGGTTTGGCGACCAGAATGGCCACGAGGATGTACGCCGCGGGCGTCGGCATCCCCAGCCCGAACAGGATGCTGGCGATCATCGCGAGGAAGAGGACGACGAAGAGCCCCCCGCCGAAGCCGAGAATGCTCACGTCACCCAGTCCGACGATCGTCGTCGCGACGCGGGCGGTCAGTCCGGTGCCCTCGAGCATTTCGACGATCACGCCCATGGCCGCGAGCACGCCGACGAGCGGGGCCATATCGAGGCCGCCCTGCTTGAACCCGTCCGCCGTCTGTTTGATCGTTGCGAGGACGTTCCAGAGAACGTCGTCTCCCTGAATTTGCCGCTCACCGATATCGAACGTGACCTCGCTCGAACCGATGTTCAGGACGCCGACGAGAAAGTTCCGGACGAACATCACGCCGACGATCGCGAAAATGGTGTTCATGCCCGCCGAGAGCGGGGTGTACCGCAGGTAGACGAGCGTGTACAGGAGCACAGCCATCGGTACCACGAAGTGGGCTCCGTTGAGGAGGAGCCGCCAGTTGAACGACGTGAGATCGTTCGAGATCCAGCCGAACTTGAGGATCGTGAAGTGGACGGCGAGACAGACGCTGAAGTAGAACAGCGCCGCCGGAATGACGCCCGCCTGAACGATGTCCAGATACGGAACTTGGAGGATGTCGGCCATCAGGAACGCGGCGACCCCCATCACCGGCGGCAGCATCTGGCCGCCCGCGGAGGCGACCGCCTCGATCGAGGCGGCGACGTCGTCGCGGACGCCCTGATCCTTGATCATCGGGATCGTGAAGGAGCCGGTCGTCGCCGTGTTCGCCGCGGCGCTGCCGGTAATCGAACCCATGATCATACTCGAGATAACGGCGATCTGGACGACGCCGGTTCGTAGACTCGTCCCGAGTTCGCTGCCGACCTCGCGGACGAAGTCCATCAGCCCGTAGGCCTTGGCGATCCCGGCGAACATGATGAAGATCGCGACCCACGTCGAGCCGATCCCCATCATCGTGCTGTCGTAGACGCCGCTGATAGCGATCGCGCCGTTCTCGGTGATCTGTTGCCAGCTCTGGCCCGAGTGCTCGAAGACACCGAACAGTCGGGGGCCGACCGCCGAGTGAGCGTACGCGATCGCGACGACGGCGACGGCCGCGATGGACGTTCCGAACGCCCGACGGGTCGTGTCGATCGCCACCGCGATCAGTATCGCACCGACGATGTGATCCGTGGTGTTGTAGCCGAGGATGAACGCGTCACCGTCGAGTCGACTGAAGTTCGTGTAGACGTAAACCGTCGTGAGGATCGCCGCCATGGCGAACACAATTGCGATGTACGGATCGATCGCGGCGGAGAGACGACGCACGCGCTCGAGACCCGGCACCCGTCCTTCCTCGTCCGGCGACGATGTCGACTGCGGGACTTCGGTCGCTGCCGATCCGTCGACAACGTCCGCCTCGGATCCGTCGCTATCGAATTGGCTCTTCGCGTAGTCGAGGTAATAGAGCGCGATCCCCCACCCGAGGAAGATGATCATGTACAGTTCGTCCCGATCGACCCATCCGGGTTTATCGATGATACCCGAGAGTGGCCATCCGCCGACGAGGGAGACAGCATACAAGACGGTGTATGCCGTAAAAAGTGCTCCCAACGCGTAGATGACAAAGCCGAGAGCTAGCTGTGGAAGCTCCCGCTCGGAATAATAACTGGTTGTAGACATCGGTCCTCCTAGTTACCGCCGTCTGCGATGAAGAACCACGGCAGGTCGTAGAAGTGAACTACCTGTGCCATTTCGAAGTCGAGTTCGCTGTAGTTACCGGCCCCTTCTTGGACCTCCTGTGCCGACCAGTTCTGGATGTACACCATCTCGGCCGTCTCGTCGTTGAGTGCACCGAGGTTCGCCTCGGTGCCCTGGCTCGTCTGTGCCTCGACGAACAGGTCGTCAGTGCCGTCGTTGACCGCGCTCGCCATTCCCTGATTCGCGGAGTACGCGGTCGTCGTCGAATCCGAGGTCCGCATTCGGACGGTCGTCTCGCCGCTCCCACCGCTGCCACTGGAGCTGCCGTCGGCGCGCTCGTACTCGTCGCTCCACACGCCGATCTCCTCGTAGAAGTCGGCCGCAGCGGGATGGAAGGGAACGCCGTCGTACATGTTCTTGACCCAGAACTCGTCCTCTTCGAACGTCCCCAGCAGGCCGTGGTAGTCCGCCAGCTGCTGGCGCTGTTCGTACATCGTCTCGAGGAACGTGTAGACCGTATCGTACTCGAGGTCCCCTCGGCAGACGAAGTTGTACGCGAAGGTCGGTGCGGGAACCTCGCCGGGCGTGTCCACGTTGTCAATCTGGCTCGTGTCGGCCGACTGGATCAGCAGTCGGTCGTCGTCGTTCCACGCCTGCTCGGTTTCGTCCGACACGTCGAGCACGCGAAGATTGTCGACGGTGCTCGCGGTCTCTTGCAGCCAGCTCGGAACGATCCCGAAGTTCATGAGCGTCCCGACGCCGACGTCGAGTTGGTTCTCGTTCATCGCGTTGCCTTGCTCGCCGTACGACGTACTCACGCGTTCGTAGTCGTCGGTCGCGTGATCGAGCGCCCGTTCGAGCGCCGGAGCAGTACCGGAACCGCTCGGTGTCGGCGACACTCTCGTGTCACTATTGATGTCCGACAGCGACTCGAGGTCTTGGTCGCTGCCGCTCGACTGACCGCCGATACAGCCGGCGAGTGCAGTCGCGGTTCCGACGCCGGCCGCTGCGAGAAGTGATCGTCGAGTCGTATCCTTAGAGATGTAAGTCCGCTCTTCCACCATGGGACACTCCTTCATACTTAGGTATTATAATCCTTCCGCTATCTCGCGAAATCACCCGTCGGATCCGAACGGTCGCTCGAATCGATATCCGCGATCCATCTGCTCCGATGAACGCGTAACCGACGGTTCGATGCCGGAGTTACGAGCCGACCTGACGCTTGATACTACGTACCGCAACGCCTATTGCGCCCTTGGCGAAGTATGACGTATGCTGGATTTCGTTCAGCTCGAGGCGGACCTCGACCAGGAAGAGCGGATGATCCGGGACACCGCCCGGGAGTTCGTCGACGAACACGTCAAACCCGATATCGGCGAGCACTTCGAGAACGGAACGTTCCCGAAGGAGCTCATCCCGAAGATGGGTGAACTCGGCTTCTACGCGCCGAACCTCGAGGGCTACGGGTCGCCGAACGTCTCGGAGACGGCCTACGGGCTCTTGATGCAGGAACTCGAGGCGGGCGACTCGGGGCTGCGCTCGATGGCGTCGGTCCAGGGCGCGCTCGTCATGTATCCGATTCACGCCTACGGGAGCGAGGAACAGAAAGAGGAGTGGCTGCCGGCGATGGGTCGGGGCGAAGCGATCGGTTGTTTCGGCCTGACCGAGCCCGAACACGGCTCGAACCCGTCGGCGATGGAGACCTCCGCCGAACGTGACGACGACGGCTACGTCCTGAACGGCTCGAAGACGTGGATCACGAACTCGCCGATCGCCGATGTCGCGATCGTCTGGGCGCGGGACCGCTCGGCCGAAGACGATCCGGTTCGCGGCTTCCTCGTCGAGACCGACCGCGACGGCGTCAGCACGAACAAGATCACCGAGAAGCTCTCCCTGCGCGCCTCGATCACGGGCGAAATCGGGCTGAACGACGTCTACGTGCCGGAGGAGAATGTCCTGCCCGGCGTCTCCGGGATGAAGGGACCGCTGTCCTGTCTCACGCAGGCCCGCTACGGGATCGCGTGGGGTGCCATCGGCGCTGCCCGGGACTGCTTCGAGGAGGCCCGACAGTACGCGACGGATCGCGACCAGTTCGGCGGTCCGATCGGTCAGTTCCAACTTCAACAGCGCAAGCTCGCGGAGATGGGCACGCAGATCACGCTGGCCCAACTGCTGGCCTACCGCCTCGCCGAACTCAAGGAACGCGGCGACATGCGGCCCCAGCACGTCTCGATGGCGAAGCGAAACAACGTCCGGACGGCCCGCGATCAGGCCCGGATCGCTCGCGAGATGCTCGGCGGCAACGGCATCACCACCGATTACTCCCCGATGCGTCACATGTCCAACATGGAGACCGTCTACACCTACGAGGGTACTCACGACATCCACACCCTCGTTCTCGGCGAGGAGTTCACCGGCATTCCCGCCTACCAGTAACGACCCGATCCGGCAGTTCGTCTCCGCTTTTCGCTTTTTCTCGCTTCGCGTTCTCCGATCGCGGACCGACTCGAGGGGACTCCTCGTCGACGCGAATCCGGTGACGGAATGTTCGTCCCGTCAGGCGACACCTCCGTTTCAGTATCCGGAACATTGATTGCGACGTGTGAATATCATCGGATATGGATACGGATCGGGACGAAACCGAGGTCGACGCCAACGCCGTGGGCGTCTCGACGACGCGGAAAACGTTCGCGCTCCTCGAGGCGCTCAAAGCCGAGGAGGGCGTCACGATCGCGGACCTCACGGAACGGACCGACCTCCCGAAGAGCACCGTCTACCGACACCTGCAAACGCTTACTGATCTGGGCTACGTGATCGAGCGCAACGGGAACTACTACGTCGGGTTCCGCTTCGTCGAACTCGGCGAACAGGCTCGATCCCGAAAAGTGGGATACACGGCCGCCAAGCGAGCGGTGTTCGAACTCGGACAGGAGACCGACGAACGAGCGGTGTTCATCGTCGAAGAGGACAACGAGGCCGTCTACGTCCACCGCTACGGAAGCCTCTCGAACACGATGATCGGTCAGCGGCGGCCGCTGCACTCGATGGCCTCCGGCAAGCTCATTCTCGCGGAGTGGGACGACGAGGCGGTCTCCGGCTACGTCGACGAGGTCGGACTCGAGCCGATTACGTCGAACACGATCACTGACCCCGACGCGCTGTTCGACGAACTCGAGACGATCCGCGAGCGCGGGTACGCGGTGAACAATCAGGAGCACATGGACGGACTCCGCGGCGTCGCCGTCCCCGTCTACACGCCCGACGACGAGTTCCTCGGCTCGCTGGCCGTCTTCGGGCCGACCAGCCGATTCACGGACGAGCGCGTCCACGACGAGCTCCCGACGCGACTCCGGGACAAGGCGGGCGAAATCAGGGTCACCCTCGCGTACGGCTGACGGACCCGAAATCGGAGTGACGAACCCGGCAGTGCCTGATCGACCGCGTCGTTCTCGCTGACCGGTGCATCGGACCGTTATCCGAGAACGGCATTTTACTGGATGAAACACTGGTCGGACGACTCGACATCGTCGAGCGAACGGACACGGATATTCACCACACTTTCCGCATGCTGGAACGCTCGCTTCGAAACACGTCGAACTCATCCCGCATAGTGAATTCCTTCATCTCCGCATCGAAACGACTGTCTTCGGCTTCCGAGACGGATCATTCGATGATTGAACCGCAGACGGGTCCGGGATAGAGCCGACGTGCAGTGCCTCTGTGCGGTCTGTGTTCGACAGTACGACACTGCCACGCTGCTCGAGACGGATGCGTGCGACTGCGATGGTTCGTCAGTCGACTAGCGTCGAACGATTCTCACTCTCGACAACCATAACAATCGTACTACTGTTATGGGATGTCGGCCTCCTCGCTATCTATCGTTAATACATTATAACTAGTTATCTGTCATCTACTGGCTACACGAGGAGACGGCGACAGGCAACCCGCTGTTCCTGTCTCCGAGGAGTATCTCCGGTCCCGGGCTATCAGCGTCAGTAGATCGGCTTTAGTCGGCCCTATTGCGGACGGGTCGCTCGAGTGTCGATACTCTCGAAATCCAATCCGGCATATCGACTTACGATTTATTAAGGATAAATAAAAAGTACCGATAGTTGGGGTACGAGACGTCCAGTCAGTAGCGAGTCCAGTCAGCCGGCTGAGCGGTGGGGCAGACCGTCCGAGGGTTTATCAGGGAATCCGCGGCCAACGGGGGTATGTCGGAACACTCCCGACGACCGCGACGGACAGTCCTTCGAACGCTCGGTGCGCTCGGCACGGGCGGGCTCGCCGCAGTGACGACCGCCGGTGCGAGTACCGGCGACTCGTCTGAGCCAACGGATAACGCGACCGACGACGTCCTCGACGGCACCGATCTGTACATCGGGGTCGTCGATCGGATCGTCGACGGCGAACACGTCGTCCTCCTGCTCGAGGACGGGGAGGCAGTCGTCGACCAACTCGTGCTTTCGGTCGATCGCTTCGACGAGATCGCGGCGGACGACATCCTGTTGACTGTCGCCGCGGACGACGAGTTGCGCGCGTACCGACACGTCCCGTCGAAACCGAACGGCTGTCCTGACCCAGACTTCGGACGCCTCTCGTCCGCCGGCTGAATCGAACGCCGGAGAGCACCGGCCGAAACGGACCCCGTGGACGCCCCTCGAGCGGCCGTTTCCGACAGTGTCATCTCCGCCGATATCGATAGTGTGAACCCCTCACAGTGCCCGGAAACAGCAAGTCAAAGGCGTAATGCTCGGAGTCCGCTCTATCCGAACATCATGGTGGAAACATCCTCAATCGGGATCGGGTTGGACAGACCGGGTACCACCAGCCTTCGCGCCGCGTTTTTCAGCGTCTGGTTCGTCGATCTCGTCGCGACGATCCTGTTCTTCGTCGTGCCCTACGCGTACGAACTGAATCCCGTGACGGTGTTTCTGTACGACCTCTTTGGACTCGCCGGCGTCGTACTCGCCGCCGTCATCTACGCCGGCTTCGTGATCGCGATCGGTTACGTCCTCTCGCGGCCGTTCGACATCGGCTTCGTGGCCACGGTCGTCGTCATGTACGCCATCTTCGCGAGCAACAACGTCGTCCTCTTGGTCTCCCGTGAACCGCTGCTCACGCCGTTGATGCCGTGAGTCCTATCCGACGCGAACCGTCGTCGCGTTCCAGCCGGGGTTCCGTTCGTCTCGAACGTGACCCCCGTCCGGACGGTACTCTTTCCCTTACACACCTACGGCCGTATAATTCGACGCGAGTGATAGGACGGCTTCGCCTCGGATCGGTCGTTTCAGGCGTGATCGATCGGCCCAACGGTTCGGTAATGACGAATGGATGTTCGACGGTGCGGCCGAGAGCCAGTGGTTTCCGTGGGCCAGCACCGTTTCTCGCCGATCGCAATCGCCAATACGTTCCGAAGAGTGAACACTATACGATTTCGTTCGGTCGGCCACAGTCGCATCAAAATGCGACGTACAAGCGATTCACGGGCCATATCTGCGGTTCGATAGGTCGACTGGCGCGTTCTAGGTTTTATCCTTCGATAAAATTATTGAATATATATGTGCAACGAATTCGTATGGTTGACAACCACAACCACCTAGATATCGATAGACGAACCGTCCTGAAATCGATCGGCGTCGGCGCGTTCGTGACCGGAACGGCCGGATCAGTCACGGCGACGACGGACGACCCTGGTAATCCGCGAGCGTCGCCCTCGAGGGCCCCCTCGAAGCTTGCCGTCCTCACTCGAGAGCCGTGACCGCGACACTGGCGGCGTTCACGAATCAGTTCGTTGGTACCGGCCGGTCGTGTTTCGGTTGTCACACCGGGCAGAATGACGACGGCTTAGAGCTCCGATTCGGGAGTGATGGTTGTCCGTAACTGAACAGTTTGCGATCGAAGAGGTCTTTCGATTTATATCTCTGAAGATACGTTCGGTGATGTTCCGATACCCCTGATTCTCGTCTCGAAATGGTGCCCGCGTCGGCAGAGTACCCGACTGGAAACGCCGTGCTTTATCGACGAGAAACACGACCTCGACGACGCCACGTTTCTCGACCGACGCTGGAAGAGTGAGATCAGTTACTGCTACCGTAGTCGCCGGAAACAGCTGTATTCGATGGATTCTGTTCGTTTTGAATCGACCGCAGCGTACAGTCAGTACTGCCGATAGTCGATTCGAATCACGGTTTCCTCGAGTACAACGTGATTCGGCTCGCATCAATGGTGGGCTGTCGGTCGGCCTTCTCTCCTCACTCGCGAACGGCCTCTCGCGAGCGCTCGAGACACTACTTCTAGATGTATTGAACTACACTCCAAAGTTATACTTCTGCTAAATGGTGTGGAAAATTCACTTGCATCAGTTCCCACGGTATCGCCTCTCGCTTCGCGAAACCCAATCGGACCGGTGCGTGAGAATCGTTGAGGCGGTCGATTTCTGGAATGAACCACGACAAATTGCACCGACTCACCTGTCGTCCGACGCCGAACGGCATCCTCGGCTCGGGCCAAGATTGAAACACCCCCATGCCAATGCACCGGTCGGTTCAAATAGGACGTTGCTACGCAGGTTTTTTCGTTGAGAATGACAACAGCATCGTCTCGACGATGGGACTGCTCGAGGATATCGAGAGTGATGTCGATCGCGGGATGAGTCGACTGTCCCGTTCTTCATATCCACAGATGCAAGCATCGAGTCATTGTCGACTGTGTGATCTCAGTAGCATAGCGTACTGCTATCGGACGAAAACGGAACTCGATGGTTGCGCTGCTACCGACTGGAAATTCGCTACTGCCAGTGCGATTCTCCTCTCTGATGAATTACAAACACATACTTGTAATCACATATGTCCTAATTCTGGACGCGAAGGCGAGCAGAGTAGGATGCTCGCATTGGATGGATAACGACCATATGGTTGTAAATTTGGCTGTGGATCAAGAGAACGGTGTCGATCGGACGCACGAAACGGGAAGTAACAGTCTCTGTTCGCTCTCAAAACTGCGTCGACTGAGCGTGCATGTTGATGTTGACCTCGATGACATCGGCGGCGTTCATCACCATTTCCGGAAGTTCTTCCTCGAATCGTTCGCCCTGCATTCGGCTTTTCGGGCCCGAGAGGCTTACCGCGCCGAGAATATTCCCGTCCGGGCCTTTGATGTCCGCCCCGACGGCTCGGAGCCCTTCGACCTCTTCTTCGATGTTGTAGGCGTACCCTCGCTCGCGGACTACCTCTCGCTCTTCGAAGAGTTCGTCGATGTCCGTAATTGTGTTCGCAGTTCGCTTTCGGAGCCCGTGTTGGTCAACGATTTCTTCGACCCGTTCGTCCGGCAGATGCGCGAGGATCGACTTCCCCGCAGCCGTGTGATGCAGGCCGAGCGGCTTCCGTTCCATCTGATCCGGATAGTCGCTGCCGATTGCCTTCTCACCGCGTTTCAGGTAGAGAACGATACCGAGTCCGTGCTTTTCGGTCACCAGTTGTGCGTACTCGCCGGTTTCTTCGATGAGCTTGTCGATCTCCTTCTTGCCGAACCGATACAGGAGGTTCTCCTGACGGACGTGTTCCCCAATCAGGATGAAGCGCGGGCTGAGGTCGTACTCGTCGCCGTTCTTGATCACGAACCCGTTCTGCCTGAGCGTCGTCAAGTGATTGTATGCCCCGCCTTTCGAGAGGTCGAGATGAGACGCTAACTCGGTGACAGTCGCGCCGTTTAATTCCTTTAACGCCTTGATCACGTCCAGCGTTCTCGTGACCGTCTGGAGCGTTCGGGGCGAGTCGGGGTCGGATGGGGTCTCTGTCATCGTGATGTCTTACCACGACTGAGCCTATATCGTTTGTGGCCTGCAAACGTTACAACTGACATTCATTCTCTGAACGACCTCTGAATTTTTCTCGGGTCGCTTCAGCAGTGTGGTTTTCTACAAATCGTGAAACTAGTTAACGATGCTCGCGTTACTACGCCTTTCACCCACGTTTGCTATTTACAAACGAATCTCCACGGACTCCCTCTCACTCGTACGCGTTTCTGCTATTGTGGCTGTAATAATTTTATATTTTGACTATTATATCGATATTAGGGACTCATATGGTCGCTATCTCGAAGATATGTTTGCGGTGTACAAACCGAACGGCGATGCGAACCACTCGTCCGATGGCACGGCTATCACGGCTCCTATCGAACGTACCGAGTAAAACGCGCAAAAATAACGGAGTGTTTCGGTCGGAACGCGGCGCTAGATGTACTCGCCTTCGCTCTCGTAGACCGACGGATCGTCTTCGTACTTGCGAGCGATCTCTTCGATCGTCTTGAACTCCGCGTTCTCGTGGCTCTTGACGTACTGGATGAAGTCCTCGAACAGCGGGATCATGTGCGGGAGCCCGTGGATGTCTGGGTGAATGGTAAAGGTGTACACGCCGGCGCCGCGTCGGTTGTACAGGTAGTCGAACTGCGCCTTGTAGTACTCCTCGTACATCATCACGGGGCTCTTGTAGCCGGTGTTGTACGACGGCTGCTTGATGAACAGCATCGGCGGGATGTCGTCGCGGTACCAGCTAATCGGTACCTCCACGATGTCCGTTTCCTCGCCGTATTCGTAGGGCGTCATCCAACTCTCCGGCTCCTGATCGTATTTGATCGGCTCCCAGTCGTCGCCTTTGCGCATGTACCCCGGCTCGAACTCCCGCTCCATCAGGCTGCTGTCGTACAGGAAGTCATGCTTTTCGACGAGTTCCGGCGTGTTCTCACTGAATTCCCACCAGCTCGCACGGTGGCCGACGGGTTCTTCTCCCGTGACGTCTTCGATGAGATCCTTCGAAACGGCGATGATCTCGTCTTCTTGCTCGCGCGAGAGGTCCGTCGGGTTCTCGTGGGAATAGCCGTGGACACCGAGTTCGTGACCGGCGTCGGCGACCGCTTGGACTTCTTCCTCGAAAGTCTCGATCGAGTGGCCCGGGACGTACCACGATCCCTTCACTCCCTCGTCCTCGAGGAGTTGGAGCATCCGCGGGATGCCTTCGTTCCCTGCGCACAGTCCGCGCGAGAGGTCTGCCGGCGAATCTTCGCCGCCGTAGGAGCCGAGCCAGCCGGCGACACAATCAACGTCGATCCCGATTGCTATGTCTATGTCTCCCATAGTGCGATCGGATGACCTCTTCGGAGTGAGTTAAATACTTTCTCTCCAGTAATATTGGCCGGAGTCGGTCGCCACGTCCCGCCGTCGGCGGCACCACCGATACCTTTATAGTATCTCGCACCACCCTCAGAACCATGTCTGGTATTAACAGACGAAACTTTGTCAAGGGTGCAAGTGCAGCTGCCGCAGCCGGCCTCGCCGGCTGTATCGGCGGCGGTGGTAGCGATGACGGCCTCCGCTGGATCGGTCCCGCGTGGTCGGCCCGCGACGAACAGGCGGCGAAGTACAGCGAAATGACCGGCAACGAGATCGACGTCACGACGGCGACGATCCCGACGGTCCAGCAACGGTTGCTCGGTGGCGAGAACTCGTCGATCGACGCGTACAGTGTCGAGACCTCGGGCGCCGGTGCGCTGGCCGACGTCACAATCCCGACGCCGACCGACGAGTTAGACAACTGGGATGAAACGCAAGTCTCCGACGCCTTCACCAACCCCGGCGAGCGCCTGAGCTACCTCGGTGCGCAGACGGAGACGATCAACGATCTCCTGTGGGCGGACGACGAGCAGACGGAACTCCAGTTCCCGCCACACGCGTACAACTTCGACGCGGTCGGGTACAACCCCAAGTTCGTCGACGAGGCGTCGCGCTGGAGCGCCCTGTTCGACGAGCAGTACGAAGGGCAGTCGGTCATCGGGGAAACGGCGGCGATCACCATCCCGCAGGCGTTGATGCACATGGTCGACACCGACATGGTCGACGGGGACATCGGCGACCTCAACAACCCGACCCAGGAGCAACTCGACGCCGCCATCGATTTCCTGACCGAACAGAAAGAGGCCGGCCAGTTCCGGACGACGTGGGAGGCCTACGGCGAATCCGTGACGCAGATGGCCGGCGAGGAGGCGGTGATCGGCGACCTCTGGCAACCGGCGGCGATGGACGTCCGGCGCGAGGGAACGCCGTGTACGTACGCGACCATGGAAGGCGGCATTCAGGGCTACCGCTACTGGTTCGGCGGCATCGCGTCGGTCGACCCCGGCGCTCGAGAACGCGACAACCTCGGGGCGGTCCGCTCGCTCCTGAACGACGTTCACTACGGCGCTTGGTACCCCGGGTTCGTTCAGGGATGGGGATACTCCGTTCCCCACTACGAGAACGAGGAACTCGTTCGCGACGGCTCCGACGACTCCGGCGAGGGGATGGGGCCCGAATACTACGACTGGGCGTACCGCGGCGAAAGCACCTACGACGCGGTCGACGAGCCGGCGCTGTTCGATCCCCAAGAGTACGACTGGTCCGACGAGGAGGGCGATCCGAACTCGGACGGTTCGACCCGTGACAGCGGCCCCATCGAGGAGCGCTTCGATAACATCGGGTTCTTCCAGATCTGGCCCGACGAGGCGGACTACATGCAGGACCGCTGGGGCGACTTCCTCGCCGCGTAATCTGATAGCAGGTACTACACTTTACAATGACAACCGATACCGCGGCCGATTCCGCCGATGATAGATCAGTATCGGACCGAGCGACGAGCAAGGGTTCGCGGCTGCGCTTGAGCGAGCCGTACGCGCTGTCACTGCCGACGGTCGCGTGGTTTACCGCGTTTCTCCTCCTGCCGCTTGCCGTGATCGGCTTCTACAGCTTCATGTCCTACTCGAGTTTCAGCGTGATATACGAGTTCACGCTGGATCCGTGGACCCGCGTCTTCACCGACGGGACGGTCCGTGCGGTCTTCGTCCGCACCATCGGAACCGGCATCCTGGTGACGCTCCTCACGCTCGTGTTCGCCTATCCCATCGCATACTACCTCCGGTTCTACACCAGCGAGTTGGGCGGGATCATCCTGCTATTGTTCCTCGTGATTCCGTTCTGGACCTCGGAGCTCATCAGGACGATCGCGTGGTTCCCGATTCTGGGTCGATCCGGGGCCATCAACTGGGTCCTCCTCTCGATCGGGATCATCGACGAACCGCTTCGGTGGCTCATCTTTAGCCTCTTCTCGCAGGTCGTCGGATACCTCCAGAACTTCCTCGTGTTCATGGCAGCGCCGATCTACATCTCGCTGTCCCAGATTGACGAGGATCTGCTCGACGCCTCGGAGACGCTGCGCGCTGATTCGATCGCGACGTTCCGCAACGTCACGTGGCCGCTCAGCCTGCCCGGCGTCGCCATCGGCTGCATGTTCACCTTCGTCCTCGCGATCGGGAACCTCACCATCCCGCAGTTCCTCAGTTCGGGCTCTGCGACCCTTACCGGGCTCATCTACCAAGAGGTCCAGCGCGGACTCCACTACCCGAACGCGTCGGCGATGTCGATCATGCTACTGGTCGTGATCTTCGCGTTCGTCTTCGCGCTGTTCCGCGTCGTCGATATCAGCGAGATCGCACAGAACTAGCGCCGCCGTCTCCGTTTTCGACTCGAGTTCTACCTTCCAATCCGATACAGTTGGCCAGTGAGACTCCGCGGATCGAATCGTTGGTCGTTGCATCCGATTGCAGTTGAATTGCTGTAACCAATGGCTCCCTCGTCGGTCAAGCAGTTCCGGCGTAATACGCCTGAAAACCGATACCGGCGCGCCGTCAGTAACCGAATCTACTCCCAGACGGTTCCGTCCGTGCCATGTTCGTCCAGGTGATCTTGGTGTTTCTCGGCGTGATCATCGAAGATCACGTCCCCCTCGTCGGCAGGCTCTCGAGACGTTTTGGCGTCGATGGCGTCGTCGATGCGGAGGACCGCTCCGGCGACTTCGACTGCGGTCACGTAGCTCCACGTCTTCAGAGCGAACGGATCGAGGACGCCGCGTTCTTCCACGTCGGTGACGACTCCCTCAGGAAGCACCAGTCCGGTCTCATACCCCGTGTTACTCGCCGCCTCTCTGAGGTCGGCGAGCGTCGAGATCGGATCCAGACCTGCGTTTTTCGCGAGCCCGTAGGGAATCCGTTCGACGGCGTCGGCGAAGGCGTCCATCGCGAGTTGGGAGCGAGAGCCAGTCTCGGGTGCCGCCGCCCGAACGTCCCGCGCGACACCGATGTCGGCCGCGCCGCCGCCGGGCACCACGCCAGCCGACCGACCGTGTTCGCCGCGCGCCGACGCGACTGCGGCGGTAGCCTTACGGAGTTGCCGCGCCGCCTCGGAGTTGAGTTCCCCCCAGTTTCCGCGGAGGAAGACGGTCATCGAGTCGGGATTCCGACAGCCGTCGAAGACGACGATCCGCCGTCGACCCCGCCGCCTGCTCCGTTTCTCGGCGCGTTGCTGCTCGACTCGTCCCGCGTAGCCGAGGTCGTCAGCGCTGATGTCGCTCGGGTCCCTGACCTGATTCGCCCCTGTCGCCTTGGCGATCCGTGCAAGTTTGAGTCGGTTCACGCCGCGAACGGCGAGGATACCGGCGTCGGCGAGCTGCCGGCGGTAGCGATCGTCGATCCCGAGTCGGGTGACGACGACGTCGACATCGTGCTCGATGAGCGCCCGTATGATCTCGCCCCGCCGCTCCGCATACAGATCTTCGTACCCCACGATATCCCCCGGCTCGGAGACCTCGATCGTTGCCTCCTGTGTGAGTTCGGGGTTCCGGAGACCGCCGACGCGGCCGTCCCCCGCATCCCCGCGTTCGAAGCCCGACAGGACGAGGACGGTCGCGTCGTCGACCGCGGTCGGCATCCGCTCGGAGGTGATCTCGTTTCTCGGGAGGACGGTCCCCCGGAGCAGCCTCGAGTCCTCGATCGAGCCGGTCGACACTCCCTCCACGCCGAACGTTTCCGGCGTCGGATATCCGACCTCGGCGGCCGCCTCGCACGCGAACTCGGCCCATCGGTCGGCCATCCCGCCCACGTCGTTGCCGGTCATCGCGGTTCGTGCGACCGCCAGCTCGGCCGCCGCGGGGTCCGAAAACGAATCCAGCCGTTGGCACGAGTCGCGCAGGGAGTCCGTCGCGATCGACAGCGCGTCGACGTACCCCTGTCGCACGGTCGTCGGGTGAACGCCCTGCTCGAGCAGCGTCTCGGCTTCGTCGAGCAGCGACGCGAGCAGCAGGACCGTCGACGTGACGCCGTCGGTGACGTGTTCGCCGACCGTTTCGGTGTCCTCCGGAAACTCGTCGCCTGCGACTCGTCTGACGACGGGCGCTATCGGGTGTTCCAGCGGCAGCGCGTCTAGAATCGTTCGTCCGTCACCGGTGACGACGTACTCGTCGTACGCGACCCCGCCGGGCGAGGACGCCCCCTGCGAGGCGGTCCGTTCCCCGATGAACTTGTCGTGTGACACGGGGCCGAGCGACGGAGCGAGAACACCTGCGATCCCTTTGATCGCTGCGATGTTTGCTTGCGGAAAAGAAATCTCACTTTCGTCTAGGGACATGATCTGATCTGAAATCGGTTTTCGAGCCTTATGACTGTTGTTGCAGCGGCGACGAAGTCGCCAGCAGGCGAGGCCGTCCCGTAAAAAACCATGTTTTATGTGTGATGGGGTACCACATTGGGTGATGGCTACTCGCCAGAGTTCAACAGACGGATCTACAGTAACGGGGCTGCTGAATCGGCTCAATACCAAGCGACTAGTAACGGCGTACTTCGTCCTGATGGCGATCTACATCTACGCTCCGATCATCTCCCTGCTGGTGTTTTCGTTTAACACCGGCGGTGTGACGGCGCCCTTCGCCGGCTTTACGCTCGAGGCCTACGAGTCCCTGTTCGCGAACGGCACGATGTGGAGTGCGATTTCCCGGTCGATCCAGCTCGCGCTGGTCGTGACCGTAATCACGACGCTACTCGCGACGGCGACCGCCCTCGCGTACCGGTACGATTTCTGGGGGCAGCGCGGGATGTTGTATCTCATTATTCTCGGCATCATCACGCCGGGGATCACGTACGGCGTCGGCACGCTGCTACTGCTGACACAGGTGTTTCAGCTCAACCGGGGGCTCATGCTCGCGATTCCGGTCCACGTCGTCTGGACGCTCCCCTTTGCCGTGATCGTGTTGCTCGCCGGCTTCCCGCCGAACCTGCGGGAAAACGAGCGGGCGGCGCAGGTGATGGGTGCCAGCAAGCTCACCAGCTTTCGCAAGGTCGTCCTGCCGCAGATTCTGCCGACGGTGCTCGGGGCGGCGGTGTTCGCGTTCACGCTCTCGTACAACGAAGCCGAGCGAGGGCTGTTGCTCGTCGGCCGGGAAACGACGATGCCGATTCAGGTGTTCTCGGTGGCGTCAGCCGATCGGGCCACGCCGGAACTGTTCGCCCTCGGCAGCGTGACGACAGTCTTCTCGACGGTCCTCCTGCTCATCGCCGGCTGGCTCGTCATCCGCAATACGGCAAACTAACCGATGTCTCCGATCTCCACTCCCACTTCCGTCCGCTCTCGCTTCTCGCTTCGAAACGATTAGGTGCAGCAAATATCATCCCACAGATAGCATGAATTCAAACGTTCATATACTCAGCACAGGTGGCACGATCGCAAGCACCGGCAAGGATGACGGTGCCAAGCCGGACAAGCAGGGGTCCGAACTGCTCGCGGACATTCCCGAGATTGACGACTACGCGTCCGTCTCGGTCGAACAGGTCGCACAGATTCCGAGTTTCACCATGGACTTCGAGACGATGGTGACGATCGTCAGGCGAGCCGAGGCGGCGATCTCGGCGGGTGCAGACGCGATCGTCGTAACTCACGGAACGGACACCTTAGAGGAGTCGGCGTTTTTCGCCGACCAGACTCTGGGCGGCGACACTCCGATCGTGTTCACAGGCGCACAGCGCCGACCCGACGAAATCAGTCCCGACGGGCCCGCGAACATCGTTACCGCGGTCCGAGCCGCGGACCACGACGCGGTGCAGGCGGCCGGCGGCTCCTATGTCGCCTTCGACGAGCAACTCCACGAGGCGCGGTCCGTCACGAAGGCCCACACGAGCCGCCTCGATACGTTCCGGTCGCCCGACTCGGGGCCGGTCGCCTCGCTCGATCACGGCGGCTTCCGGTTTCACTACTCGCCGCCCGAGGCGAACGCGCTCTTCGACCCCGTCGTGCCGGACGCGGCGGTCCGGATCGTTCCGAGCTACGCCGACTGTCCGCGCGATCCCGTCGACGAGGCGGTCGATGCCGGCGTCGACGGCCTCGTTATCGAAGGCACCGGTCTCGGTAACACGACCGCAGCCCTCAGCGACGCGATCGCCGACGCGCTCGACGCGGGCGTCCCGGTCGTCGTTGCCTCGCGCTGTCTCGGCGGAGCCACGGCCCCCGTCTACGGCAACCCGGGCGGCGGCGAGACGTTGCGCCAACAGGGCGTCGGGTTCGCCGGCGACCTCTCCGCACAGAAGGCGCGAATCAAACTCGCACTCGCACTGACGGCCACGGCCGACCCGCTAGAGCAATTTCCGGCGGAGTGACCGACGGAGTTAGTGCCGCGCTCGCAGTGACCGTTCGAAGCACGCGGGCAGCGGCAGGGCTGCAGCCGATCGGACCGGCGGCATCGATACCATTATTATTATCGAACTACTGAGGTATGGGTGTAATGGCCTCACAACGGTTACACGGACGGACAGCATTGGTTACCGGAGCGAGCTCCGGCATCGGAAACGCCATCGCGGCGGAATTCGGCCGACAAGGTGCGAATGTCGTTGTCGCGGACATCCGCAAAGAACCGAAACTCGAGGACGAACGACCGGTGTTCGAGAAACTCGAGGAAGCGGGTGCGGACGCGACGTTCGTCGAAACCGACGTCTCGAGCGCCGACGACGCGGAAGCGGCGGTCGAAACCGCCGTCTCCGAGTACGGCGGACTGGACATCCTCGTCAATAACGCCGGGATCTATCACCAGTATCAGGCCCACGAGACGCCGGACGAGGCGTGGAACGACATTATCGACGTCAACCTCGGCGGGACGTTCCTCCTCACGCGGGCGGCGATACCCGCGCTCCGGGACAGCGACAACGCGAAGATCATCAATCTCGCGTCGATCTACGGCCTCGTCGGCGGCGAAAACAGCGCGGCGTACTGCGCCTCGAAGGGCGGCGTCGCGAACGTCACGCGACAGCTGTCACTCGACTACGCCGACGACGAGGTCAACGTCAACGCACTGGCACCCGGAATCATCAAGACCGCACAGAATCACGAGTGGCGCGAAACCGATGAAGACCTGCTCGAGGACTGGGAAAACCGGACCCCGTGGCCGCGCTTCGGCGAACCCGAGGACATCGCGGACGCGGCGCTGTTCCTCGCGAGCGACCGGAGCGACTTCGTAACCGGTCACGTTCTCTCCGTCGACGGTGGCTGGACCGCTCGATAGCGCGATCGCTTACGATATTGGCGACGGCTCGCCGGACGATCGCCGCGAATGAGAAATAGAGACGCGACCGAGACGACTCCGTTATTCTCCCAAGACGTCCTCGCTGAGGTCGACGTCGGGCAAGACGCTGATCTGCTCGAGGAGCGTGGCGTGTTCGGGCCGCCACGTGATGTCGACGGTATCGGTTTCGACATCGATGATCTCGTGGCTTTTCAACTGTAGTTCCGTGGTCTCCCCGGCGTCGTTCGTCGCCGTGAGCAGGACCTGCGTCCCGGCTCCGGGCTGGTGGATGACGTCATTGGTGTCACACGCGAGCACGTTCTCGCCGTCCGCGCCGATCTCGAGGTACTGCGGGCGCACCGAGAACGGAATCTGCTCGCCCAAAAGCGAGTCGGGCGCGGAGTGGAGGTTCGCCGTCGACGCGGTGAACGCGCCGAAGGGGGTCTGGAGCGTGGCTCGAGTGCCGTCGTCGCTGATATCGACCAGCTCGCCGGTGAACACGTTCGAGTCCCCGACGAACGTGGAGACGAACGCGGTGTTCGGCGCGTTGTAGACCTCGTCGGTCGAGCCAGAGTGTTCGATCTTCCCGTCGTTCATGACGATGATCTGGTCGGCCAGCCGCATCGCCTGCGTCTGGTCGTGGGTCACGTAGACGAATGTCGTGTCCATCTCCCGGTGGATCCGGAGCAGCTCCCGCTCCATGCGCTTTTGAAGCTTGTAGTCCATGTCGCCGAGCGGCTCGTCGAGCAACAGTAGCTGGGGCTCTAACACGAGGCTTCGCGACAGCGCCACCCGTTGTTTCTGCCCGGCCGAGAGCTCCTCAGGCGACCGGTCGCGCATCTCGTCGAGCCGCATGATCTCGACCATCTCGTCGACGCGCTCGGTCTGCTCGTCCTCGGGGAGACCGAGTTGCTCGAGCCCGTACCTGATGTTCTCTTCGACCGTCAGGTGAGGGAACAGCTGGAAGTCCTGAAAGACGAGGCCGATGTCGCGCTGATGGGTTTCCGCGTGAGTGATGTCCTCGCCCGCGAGGATCACTTCGCCCTCGGTGATCGGGAACCGGCCGACCAGCGAGTGAAGCGTCGTGGACTTCCCGCAGCCGCTCGGACCGATCAGGACGCAGAAGTCGCCCCGTTCGATCTCGAAGCTGATGTCCTCGACGGCGACGGTCCCGTCGGGGTACACCTTCGTCAGATCGTTTACCTCGAGTATCGTGTCGGTTTCCGTCGACTCGGCCGCGGACATCGCGTTTTGTGCTACGGTCATAGTTTCAGAATATCGCTGGCGGTTTCGGTCTCGGTGACGCTCATTTCGGTGAAGAACTGTGCATCCTCACGGTCCCAGCCGACTCGAACCGTCTCGTCGTACTCGCCGACCTCGGCCTTTCCGGGAACGATGGCGTAGAAGTCGTTCTCCTCGATCGAGACGGCGATCTCCGTCGTCTCGCCCATGTACGTACTCCCCATCGGGGTCGCCTCGAACTCGTTATCGAGGCCGACCGCGTCGTCGCCGATCGCGACGTTGACCGGGCGGATCTGTAGGAGCCCCGTATCGCCGCTCGCCGCGTCGTTGACGTTCTCCGCCGCGACGCGGCCGAAGGCGGTGTCGACGGTACAGCCGTCGGAATCGGTCTCGGCGACCTCCCCGTCTACGGCGTTGTTGTCGCCGAGGAAGCGGGCGACGAACGCCGTTTTCGGGTGGTGGTACACGTCGGACGGCGTTCCGATCTGTTCGATGCGACCCTCGTTCATCACGACGATCTTGTCCGCCAATTTCAGCGCTTGGTCCTGATTGTGCGTGACGTAGACGAACGTACTCCCGAGATCCTCGTGGAGCCGACGGATCTCGAGTTCCATCTGCTTCTGGAGTTTGTAATCGAGGTCGGCGAGCGGGTCGTCGAGCAACATCGTGTCACACTCGCGAATGAGCTGCCGCGCGAGCTCGACCCGCTGTTGTTGCCCCCCGCTGAGTTCCGAGGGCGGGTCGTCTTTCGTGTCCCCGATCGCCAGCAACTCGAGCATCTCGTCGATCTTCCGCTGGAGTTCCTCCTCGTCGACCGCCTCGTCTTGTTGCCGGACGCCGAAGGCGACGTTCTCGCCGACGGTCATGTGCGGGAACAGCGCGTCTTCGAACTCCTGAAACACGTATCCCAGTTCGCGGTCTTGGACAGATAGCTCCGCCGCGTCCGTGCCGTCGATGAAGACGCGACCGCGATCGGGTTCCGTCAGCCCGGCGATGCTCTGGAGGAGCGTGCTCTTGCCGCAGCCGCTCGGACCGACGATGACGCAGAACTCCCCCTCGTCGACATCCAGATGGACGTCCTCGAGGACCTGCTCGTTCCGGAACGAGATGTCTACCGACTCTAATCGAATGTCTGTCGAGCCCATAGCATGTGATGTATTACCGAACCATATGGGTGTATCGGATTCGGCCGAGATTTGCCGGTGTCTCGTCGCGGGATCGAGACCAATGAGAGCAATCACGTCGAATCTCCGGCATCTACCGCGGACCGTACAGATCGAAACGAACGTCCTGATGGATCGTCCGGACGCCGCCTCGCCCGCCGACTGCCGCCGTTTGCTCTCGACTCGGAGCGGTAACCCGAGTCGAAAGCCAGTTTCGGGTCTCGAGCCGGCCTTTCTCTCGTGGAGGTGCCAGCGGCACGGTACGATTCGACGGACCCGTAACTATAAGAGACAGACTAGCATGGACACTCGTAATGGGAGAGCTCAGCGACAAGTCAGCGTTGGTTACCGGCGGGAGCCGAGGTATCGGCCGCGGCATCGTCGAGGAATTAGCGGACGCGGGTGCGACCGTCGCAGTCAACCGCCACCCGGACGAATCCGCGAAATACGGCCGGGAGGTCGTCGAGAGCGTCGAGACGACAGAGGGCGATGCGTTCGTCTTACCGGGCGACGTCAGCGACGAAGACGACGTTCGTGAGATGATCGACGAGTTCGAAGCGCGGGAGGGCGCCGTCGACGTGTTGGTGAACAATGCCGGAATCCTCACGCAGTCGGAACTCGTTGGGATGTCGGTCGACACGTGGGACGAAACGATCGCCGTCGACCTCCGCGGCGTGTTCCTGACGACCCGATTCGCGCTGCCGGGCATGCTCGAGCAGGGAGATGGCCGGATCATCAACGTTGCCTCCCAACTGGGAATCAAAGGCGGCGAGGAACTGGTCCACTATTCCGCCGCGAAGGGGGGCGTCATCGCGATGACGCGGGCGCTCGCGCGGGAAGTGTCTCCCGCGGTCACCGTCAACGCCATCGCGCCCGGCCCGGTCGAAACCGACCTGCTCGACGACATTTCCGCGGAGTGGCGCGAGAACAAGGAAGCGGAGCTCCCGATGGGCCGACTGGGACAGGTCGAGGATATCGCACCGACGGCTGCTTTCCTCGCCGGCGACGGAGGCGACTACTACACCGGACAGACGCTCAGCCCGGACGGCGGCGACGCGATGCACTAGTTCGAGCGGGGGGTCGGGGACGTCCACCTCGAGACAGCGCGGGTACTATCGACTCACGCGTCGTCGTTCGCCAGCGCGAGCGCGGCCGACGCAAGGGTGTTCGCGGCGCTGTAACAGTCGTCCCAACTGGTGAACTCGTCTTCGGTGTGGCTCTTACCGTCTTCGCTGACGGCGAACACCATGCCGGCGTCGCACACCTCGGTAGCGTGGGTTGCGTCGTGGACGCCGCCGCTGAACAACCGCCTCGTCTCGTAGTTGTGCGCCGCCGCCGCGCGTTCGACCGCGTCGACGCACCGGTCGTCGAACGAGACGGGCTCGGCTCGCGCGCGGTCCTCGTGGTCGTACGCGACGCCTTCGCGGTCGGCAGCGGCGGCCGCTTCTCGTTGCACGCGTTTCTCGGCACGGTCGATCACTGATGACTCAGGATCGCGGAACCCGTAGCTGACCGTCACCTCGCCGGGAACGACGTTGATCGAGTTCGGCTGAACGTCAACGGAGCCGACGGTCCCGACGGTCCGTTCGCCGATCGCGTTGGGAATTCGACGTACCTGCGTAACGAGATCCGAAGCCGCGACGAGCGCGTCGCTGCGGTGGTGCATCGGCGTCGCACCCGAGTGGCTCGCCTCGCCGCGAAAAGTCACTTCGCCCCACGTGAGTCCGACGATACCGGTGACGACGCCGACATCCGCGCCGGTCTCTTCGAGAGACGGTCCCTGTTCGATGTGGAGTTCGAGATAGGAGTCGTACGCTTCGGCGGGAGCCGCCGGATGGTCGCCCTTATACCCGATCCGCTCGAGCTCCGACTCTACTGTCCGCCCGTTCTCGTCAGTCTTGGCGTACTCCTCCTCGAGGTCGATAACGCCGGCCCAGACGCCGCTGCCCTGTAACACCGGCTGGAACCGCGATCCCTCCTCGTTCGTCCAGTTGACGATCTCGACGGGACGCTCCGTCTCCACCTCTCGTTCGTTCAGTTCGCGGACGAACTCCAGCGCGGCGACGACGCCTAACGCGCCGTCGTAGATCCCGCCGTTGGGCTGGGAGTCGAGGTGCGATCCGACGAGAACGGGCTCGACGTTCCGGCGCCCATCTCTGCGGCCGAATATATTTCCGAACTCGTCGATCCGAACGGCGAGGCCGGCGTCCTCGAGTTGTGTTACGAACCAGTCGCGGACGGCTTTATCCTCGTCGCTCAGTGCCACTCGATGAAGGCCGCCGTTGTCGGTCCCACCTATTTCGGCCTGTTCTCGCATCGTCCCTACGAACCGATTGCGCTCGAGCGGGAATGTCACACGCCACATGACGACCAACTCTCCAATGAATGTTAGCAGAATAGTTAGAAAACCTATATCTATGATCTGTTCTGTCTGTACTGTCTCGAGCGGAAGTTGTCTAATCGATCACCTTGCATCGGGACTATGACGGATTGCTATCGACTGTCAGTAAGAAGGAATATCGGGACCGGTCCACGGTTGGTAGCGCTGCGGATTTGAAAAGTATGTAATATGGTATGTAGTCAGTAATATCTACTCAAATATATAGGCAACAGTACTACTGTTCCAGTATTTCATCTCTCGAGGTCGAAATTCTTATCGATGGAATACCCTCTGAATCGGTTGCTCTCTCGGAGAGACGGACAGGATCGAAGCGAATCGTTTGCTGGACAAAATTAGAGAAAATCCCCCTTCCAATTCTATTTTGTTATTAAATACGGTATATATGCACCGCTCCATCCTATACATAACATATAGACGGCTTCACTGATCGTCTGCTCGAAGCGCGAACCGCCGCGTCTAACGCGATCCGGAGCGATCGATCTCCCGGACTTTCGATGGAACTCGTTCCCTTATTGTATCGTGCGTTTCGCGATTTCGGATATCAACCATATAGAAATCATATTGTACCTAATAGTGATAGGTCTGTGTGTATGGATCAGAACCGAGTTCCAGACATTAGTTTCACTACGTGTGACATGGCGGAGTTGATCGGTATACCCGATTGGATATCAACGACTGTGAGTCAGACCTGACAGTATCGAGTATCTACAAACTCTTCAGAAACTGAGCGGGCTCCCATCGGACCGACCCGGTTGCGGACGGCCCTACTGGCTGCGCTCGCGAGTGTACCTCTGCTGCTCACAGCTCACTACATTCACGTTGTTCGCAACAAAAATGGGCCAACTCGGATTTGAACCACCTCGAGACGTTCCGGGTCGCTCGTTACACTCGCTTCCCGGGCCTGCGACTCGTGTAATTCAAATCCTCGCGGCAGCACACACTCCCGGCTCACGAAGTTGTTCGCCGCGAGAAGTGGGCCAACTCGGATTTGACCCACCTGAAGACGGTCTCACTCGCTTCGCTCGTGAGCGTGCGTCTTCCGTAATTCAATCCGAGTCGGATTCCATATTTACGACTCGCGGGTTTGCTCGTCGTAAAAGTATGGGCCAACTCGGATTTGAACCGAGAGCCTCCACCTTATCAGAGTGGCGCTCAACCTAATTGAGCTATTGGCCCGCACTGCCTTCCTTCGCACTCGATAGTTGCTCGGTGGGACGTTTAAGCGTTTCTTTCTTTCGGACCCGTGCGAATCGCTACCGAGCGAGGGGATCGTCGTCTCGTTCGTCGTCCGCGTCGTCCGTGCGTTCGTCGCCGAAGTCGATCGTGTAAGCGTCTTCGGAGCCCTCGCCATCGACGGTGTACGCATCGTCGCCGAGGTCGTACGTCTCGCCGCCGCTCGAGGCGGTCTCTCCACCCGACGCGCCCTCGTTCGGGAAACCGAACGTCCAGACCTGTCCGCTGGCGAACCCGCCGGTTTTCTTGTCCGCGTACGGGACGATCACGTAGCGCTTGAGCACGGCGCGGATCGGAATTCGCGTTATCGGAACGGCGAGCAGGAAGCCGATGGCGTCGGTGACGAGCCCGGGGGTCAGCAGGAACGCGCCGGCGGCGATCAGGAGCCCGCCGTCGAGCAGTTCGTTGGTCGGTGGCTTGCCCTCGGCCATCGACCGCTGCATCTTTCGTATCGTCCGCCGGCCCTCGGCGCGGACGAGGAGCATGCCGATCAGACCCGTCAGGACGACGAGCAGGATCATCCCGACCCAGCTGAGGAAGCCGAACTGGGTGACGACGACCGCGAGCAACACGGCGTCGAGAAACGGAATGAGCAACAGCGCGAAGATCCACCGGAGCATAGTCCGATCTAGTCGCCGAACGGTGAAAATCTTTTACTCTCGTTCCAGAAACGGAGTCGCACGACTCGAGGCCGGAGCCGACCGGCCGTGGCGTGTACGAACGAAGGGCTTACCCTCGCCACGTTCGTCGGTCCGGTATGGACGATACGACCCGCGTCGAGTGGCGCGACTGGGGACCGGACGCCTTCGAGGACGCCGCGGCGGCCGACCGCCCCGTCTTGCTCTCGCTGACCGCGACGTGGTGCGATCACTGCCACGAGATGGACGAGGAGACCTATTCGGAACCCCGCATCGCGGCCAACCTCAACGACAGCTTCGTTCCCGTGCGGGTCGACGTGGATCGGCACCCGCGGGTCCGCGATCGGTACAACATGGGCGGGTTCCCGTCGACGGTCTTTCTGGCACCCGACGGCAAGGTTCTGACCGGCGCGGGCTACCTCGGCCCCGACGGGATGCGACAGGTTCTGGACAGCGTCCGGACCATGTGGGAGACGAAGGGAAGCGGCGCGGCCCGTGTTCCGCGCCCGCTCCGGGAGGACAACCCGCCCGCGGGCGAGCTGACCGCCGAGATCGAGCAGGGCATGCTCGGCCACCTCACTGACACGTACGACGAGACCGCCGGTGGCTGGGGACAGACCCCGAAATTCCCGCTGCCAGACGCCCTCGAGTTCGCGCTCAAGCGGGACCGCGAGATGGCGCTGCGCTCGTACGACGCGGTCGGCGCGAACCTGTTAGACGAGTACGACGGCGGCTTCTATCGCTTCGCGACCGACCGCGACTGGTCGGGACTCCAGCGCGAGAAGCTACTGGACTCCAACGGCGCACTCGTGCGCGCGTTCGCCAACGCCTATCTCCATACCGGGAAAGACGAGTACCGAGACCCCGCAGAGCGAACGGTCGAGTTCCTGACGACGACGCTGTGGAACGACGAGGCCGACGCCTTCGCGAACAGTCAGGCACCCGGTGAGGACGATGCGTACAGCCTCGACGCGACCGATCGGGCGGCCGCCGCCGAGCCGCCGGTCGACGGGGGCGTCTTCGCCGGCCCGAACGCGCTGGCGATCGAGGGGCTGCTCACGTACTACGCCTACACCGACGACGAACGCGCCCGCCGGTACGCCGAACGCGCGCTCGCGACGCTCCGCGAGGACCTGCTCGACGAGGATGGCGTCGTTGCCCACGCACGCGAGGCGGCCGTCGAACGCGACGCTGACGGCGACGCGGTCCCGCTCCTGACGAATCAGGCGCGTACGCTGTCGGCGCTGACGACGGCTGCGAGCACGCTCGAGTCCGACGCGATTGCGGACGCGAGGGCCGTCGCGGAGGCGACGATCGATCGGCTCCACGACGAGGACTCGTTCCTCGACGGTCCCGCCGAGGGCGTCGGCCTCTGTGATCGCCCGCTGCGACCGCTCGACGCGAACGTCGCGTTCGCCGACGCCCTGATCGATCTGGCGGTTCTCACCGGCGACGACCGCTACCGCGACTTCGCGCGGGAGACCCTCGAGGCGTTTGCCGGAGCCAGCGACCGATTCGGCGTCCAGATCGCCCGCTACGCGACGGCCGTCTCCCGGCTGCTCGAGGGGCCGCTGGTGATCCGGGTGGCCGCCGACCCCGGTTCGGATCTCCACCGCGCGGCGCTCCGACTCGCGGACCACGAGAAGGTCGTTGTCCCCGACGCGGACGACCTCGAGCCGGGGACCGCACGGGTCGAACGCGGCGACCACGTGTCGGCTCCCGCCGAAACTCCCGACGAGTTGAGTGAACGCGTCCAGACGATTCACGGCTGATACTCGGCATCGTACGGGCCGAAACCACCTCCTCGCCAAACTACCACAGCGTTTATGTTTCTCCAGTGGGTTGCGTTCCGACATGGCCACTCTCAGGGATCTCGGGCTCTCCGAGTACGAGGCTCGAGCCTATCGTTCGCTGCTTACCACCGGCCCCACAACGGCCAAGGAGTTGTCGCGGGCGAGCGACGTGCCGATGGGGCGGATCTACGACGTGCTCAACAGCATCGAACAGTACAACCTCGTCCGGAGCCAGACCGCGAGCCGGCCGAAGAAGTACGTCGCCGTCGAACCCTCGACGGCGCTCGATCGCTTGCTCGAGGACAAGAAACGCGAACTCGAGGAGAAGGCAGACCAGTACGAGTCGATCGTCGACGATCTGTCCGACGAACTCGACGCGGCCGAGCCGGTCGAAGAACAGTTCTGGACTGCCGCCGTCGGCCCCGAGGAGACGATGGACCTGCTCTTAGAGCGGTTGGCGGCCGCCGACCGCGACATCGTGATGGTGTCGTCCCACCCCTCCCCGCAGTGGGACATCCAGGCGGTTAGCGAGGAGATCAACGCCCAACTCGAGGACGCGATCGATCGCGGCGTCTCCGTCAAACTCCTGATGACCCGCGAGATGGTCGCCTCGATGTCCGAAGAGGTGGGCAAGCGCTACCGGGAGACCCTACAGCAACTCGACGACTTTGAGGTTCGCACGCACGACGACGTGACGGGCTCGTTCAACATCATCGACGGCATCGAGATCTGCATTCAGGTGCCGAATCCCCTTACCTCGGGTGAGGCCTTCGGCATGATCGATCTCAAAGATCCCGAGTTCGCGGCGAACGTCCACGACGAGTTCGTCCCGCGGTGGGACGAAGCGGACCCGCTCCAGTTCTAGTTGCCGACTTCCTCGCGCAGCGTCCCCATCTCGACGACGCGCTCGGCGTGGGCGTTGTGCTGGTGGATCGACTCGTCGTTGGACTGGCTCATCGTAATCACCGCGTCGTCGTCGAGGTGATCGAACTCGTCGACGACGCCCTCGGCTAACGCGCGCACGCAGTCCTCGACGAACTTCGCGTCGGCGTGGGCCGCGTAGGTCATGTGGTCCTCGTCGGGCCGCTTGGCGAGGTTGTAGATCCGGGCGCTCATCGAGTCCCGGGCGATGTCGATGATGTCGTTCAGATCGACCGATGGATCGCCGCTGGCTTCGACGGTCAGCGTCGCGTGCCCCCGCTGGGAGTGACCCGGCTGTGGCACCTCATCGAGGAACTCCGTGATCGTCTCCTCCTCGACGCCTAAGTCCTCGAGGGTCTGTTTTGCGCGGGCGGTCGACATCCCCTGCGAGCAGGGACAGACCGTCATGCCGGTGACTCGCGCGCCGATCTCCTCGCGGGTGCCCTCCTCGGTCGCCGTCGCCGCGGCCACGATGTCGACGGTGTGTTGGGTCTCGCGGTCGCTGGCGGGGGTCTGTTCACGGCGCATGAACTCGGCCTCCATCGAGACCTCCGCCTTCGAGGTGTAGTCGTGGCGCTCGAGCAGTCGTTCGGCGGCCTCGCCACAGACCTCTTCGACCTGATAGGCCTCCTCGCGGGTCGCGTCCTCGAGAATTTCGTCGATGACCTCCATGTTGCGGCTCATGTCCGCGCCCTTGCGCCACGCGGGCAGGTCGACGAAGACCTCGAACTCGGCGGTGAGGACGATCGGTCGCTTGTCCTCGCGGGCAATCTTGACGAGTTTGTCGACGCCCGTGACGCCGACCTGACTCAGGCCGACGGTCACGTCGGGCGACGTCGCTTGCACGTCCGGCAACTGATGACTCATTGCCCGCATTCAGGCGAGGGCGCGATTCAACCTTTCGGAACCAGTAGTTGTTGGCTCGGGAACGGGACGCCCTCGATACCGCCTCGGGCGACCCGTTGATTCTTTAAGTGCCTCTAGTCACAAGGTAAAGCTATGACGGGAAGACGGCCGTTCTGCAGTCAGTAACTCACACTCGATAGTCACGCCGCTGGGTTTCGATCTTCATTCGACTGGGAATAAGCGCCAGTCCCGGCGACAACGGGTTCACGAGTCGCTCGAGCCACCGACAATCCGTTTCGCTGCCTCCCACGCGACGGCGAGCACGAACAGGAAGAGCAACGTTGCACCCAATCCGGTGAGAAACCCGTCGGTGACGCGGCGTGCGAGGAAGACGGCAAGTCCGGCGACGAGTATTCTCGAAATCCGGTTCAGATCCCACTCGAGCAGTACGGATCGGAGGGCAGACATTATCTCATTCGTGTGTTGGATTAGATATATGTCTATGGGAAGCACAGCGAGTATCGGTTGAGATGTTCTAGTCGGCTACACCATCCGCGGGCCGACCGTTCTTTAAGTGCCTCTGGTCACAAGGTGAAGCTACGAAGGGCATTCGTCACCCGGCCTTCTCGGGTTTTACTTCCATACCCTCGAGTCACAGCTATGGCTTCCGTTCCGACCCACGTCCACGAAACCGTCGACGACCATCTGACGGTGATCGAACGCGAACACGACATCGCGGTCACGCTGGCAGTCGCCCGCGGGAGCCACGCGTGGGGTGCGGCGAGTTCCGACAGCGATTACGACGTCGGCTTCGTCTTCGCGCCGACGGATCTGCGCCGGTACGCCCACCTCGAGGGGGCGCCCGAAACCCTCGTCGACGACCGCGGCGAATTCGAGTATCAGGGCTGGGACGTGCGGACGTTCGCGCGCCTGCTCGCCGACTCGAACGACGGCGCGCTCGACCTGCTGCGGAGTCCCATCCGCTACCGGCTCGCGTACGACCCCGCCGACCTCGCGGCCTACGTCGAACGCGCGTACAACCCGATCGACCTCTATCACGCGTGGCGCGGGATCGCGACGAGCAACTACCGCAAGTACGTTTCGCACCATCTGGTCTCCACCGACGACGAGCTATTTCCGATCCGCGAGGCGAGCGACGAGGCGTACACCGTCGAAATCGACGACGGGACGATGACGGTCCCGGCCGACGACGACCGGTTCAGTGAGACCCAGACCAAACCGACGGTGAAGCGAAACCTGACGATCTGCCGGGCGGCTATGTCCGCTTACTACCTCAAAGAGACCGGCGAGCGCGGCACACACGACCTGCCCGCACTCGAGTTCGAGACCTTCCTGCGCGAGCAGGCACCCGCGGTGTTCGACGCCGAGCGGATCGACCGCGCTCGCGAGTTGCTCGAGCGGAAACTGGCGGGCGAGGGAGCGACCGAGATCCGCGACGCCGTCGGCCGCAAGTTCGCACATCCGCCGAAAGCGATCGATCCCGACACTCACGCTCGAGACGGCCCGGATACCGACCGATTGGACGATTTCATCGACGAGCTGATCGCCGCGGTCCGATAGCTCGTGCCGGCGTCGCTCCTTTAAGTGTCTCTGGTCACAAGGTGTAGCTACGACGGGAGAACGGTTCCTTCTCGACTGTGTCTCGACCGGATAGCGGCGCGTCTCGCTATAGCAGTGGTCGAACACCCACCCCCTCACGACGCCGACTGACTCGAGCGGTCGTTCTTTAAGTGCCTCTGGTCACAAGGTGAAGCTACGAAGGGCTTTTCGCGGACCGCCCGTCTCGAGCAGCGAGCGATAGCGCCCGGTATCGCTCGCGAGACGCGTTTCCCCCGATACCTGTTAGAAAGGGTGTCTGTCCGTCGAACTGGCGTACCGAACGGAGCGAGCCTTTTTCACTCTCCCTCTCCGAGCGACAGACGATGCAAGACGACGGTGCCGACCCTGGTCCAGATTCCGAGCGAGCCGTGCCCGCGGACGGTGTCGACCCCGCTCCCGAGCGCGAGCGCCGCCTCGAGACCCGGCCCGGGTCCGGGTCGCTCTCTCGAGCGGACGTCCAGCGCGATTCGACGGTCCGCCAGTGGGGCGTCGTCACGCCGAGCGCGACGGTCATCGGCCGCGCGGAATCGCCCGACGCGGACCTCTCCGAGAGCGTCCGTCGCCTCCACGACGAACAGCACGCGGCGACGCCGGGCTACAGCGAGCGCGCCCACCACCTCGACCGGCTGCGAACCACGCAGGCGCTGTGTAACGCCCTCGAGGTGACGCCGTGGCAGCGGGATCTCGCGCTCGGTGTGATGGACGAGATCGACCTCACCGAGTTCGGGAGCCAGCGCGCGATCGAGAAGGTCGCGCTGGTGGTGATCCGCCACGTCGTCGACGTCGACCGCCAGCAGTACTTCGGGCTGGACGACATCGACGCACAGGAGCTCTCGGCCGACCGGATGGACGAACTGTTCGGTCAGTACCGCGCTCACGACATCACCGACGAGGAGACGTTCAAGCGACTCGCGGCCGACTACGGGCTGGATACGACGAGCCTGAACCGGCTGCGCCGCGTGCTCAAGTCCCAACTCGAGGACGAACTGCCGGCCTACGGCCGCAATCCCTACCGGGATCCGAACCTGCCGGACGTGACGGACGCGGACACTGACGCCGCCGACGCGCCGGCAACCGGGTCGGAGAGCTAACGGGCGATGGCCGGTGGGTGTATCTCTCCTCCCCGGCGACTGACTGGGTCCGCACCTCGTCTCGAGCCACGTCCCGTCGACTGCCGGTGACCGGCGACTTTTCCGTCACGGATTCCTAGCGGCGCTATGGCCGACGCTGACACCGGATCGGCACCGGAGACGACCGACCGCATCGAAATCTACGCCGACTACGTCTGCCCGTTTTGCTATCTGGGGACGCGCTCGCTCGAGCAGTACCGCGAGGGGCGCGACGAGCCGCTGACCGTCGAGTGGCATCCCTTCGACCTGCGACACGGGAAACGGAATCCCGACGGGTCGATCGATCAGGAGGGAGACGACGGCAAAGACGACCAGTACTACGAGCAGGCCAGACAGAACGTCCGCCGGCTCCAAGAGGAGTACGGCGTCGAGATGGCCCACGAAATGGCGTCCGATGTGGACTCGTTCAACGCGCAGGTCGCGTCGTGGTACGTCAAGGAAGAGTACCCCGAGCAGTGGGCCGCGTTCGACGAGGCGATCTATACGGCGCTGTGGCAGGACGAACGCGATATCGGCGATGTCGACGTGCTGGCCGACCTCGCTGACGACATCGATCTGCCGACCGACGAGATCCGCGACGCGGTTGGAGACGAGGGCCTTCGGACGGAACTCGAGGACCTGTTCACCGAAGCACAGCAGAAGGGTGTCACCGGCGTTCCGACCTTCCTCTCGGACGGCCACGTCGCCCGCGGCGCGGTCCCGCCGGAGCACTTAGAACGACTCGTCGAGGGCGACGGCTCCGGCGGGCGTCGATAGGCGCGGCCGACTCACTCGAGTTTGTCGAGGGCGTCGAAGAAGTTCGCCTGCGGTCCGGCGAGCATGACGGACTCGGTCGCGAGCGAGACCGAGACCGTCGCCGGCGGCTCGAGTCGCTGTCGGTTGCGCCCGTCGCTGATCGCGTACGCGGTGTCGGTCCCGGTGACGGTGAGGGTTAGTTCGGTGTCCGGTTCGACCACCAGCGGCGGCATCGGCTCGGTCGCGGCCATCTGCGTGACGACGAGCGCGTCGGCCGTGGGGTGGAGCAGCGGTCCACCCTCGCTCAGATTGTAGGCGGTCGACCCCGTCGGCGTGGCCACGAGAACGCCGTCCGCGTGGCTCTCGGCGTATCGTTGGCCGTCGACGCCGATTTCGACGGTTGCCCCGCCGCCGTGACCCCGCCGGGGGCCGTGGATGACGATCTCGTTGAGCGCGGGCTCGAGCGTCCAGTCCCCGTCGACACCGGTCGCCCGCAGCCGCGATAGCTCTCGGCCGTCGACGGACCCCGTTCGGTCGAGTTCCGTCACGAGGTCGGTGACGACGCCGAGCGCGTCCGCGGGTGCGACGGCGTTGAGAAAGCCCACTTCGCCGAGATTGACCCCGAGGATCGGCGTCGAGCCGACCTCGCGGGCGACGAACAACAGCGTCCCGTCGCCGCCGATGCTTACGACGAGGTCCCGACCGGCCATCGCGGCGACCGAAACGGGGGTCGCCTCGACCGCCTCGCCGGTCGCCTCGTCGACGACGACGGCGGCACCCTCGCGCTCGAGGGCGTCGACGAGGCTGGCGGCGAGTTCCTGTGCACGCTCGTTGTCACGTTGGGCGACGATGCCGACGGCGACGTCCATCGTCGGCGGCTACCCGCCCCGTCGTCAAAAAGCCACGCTTGTCCGGCGAGCGCCACCGGAGTTTTCGGGCGGATCGACACCGAAGACGGAACTCCAGCGCTGGCCCTCGAGTCACGAGGGTGCCGTCTCCGTCTCGCGATCGATTTGGCCGGACGGCTTCCGCGAGACCGGTCTACCGCTCGAGACCCCGGACGGTCCGTCACGCGAACCGCTCTGGAAGACGAACCCGTCGGAGACCACGGTAAGTAATGTGTCAACAAGGAAATCTGTACTCGAATCGCATCGTCCCCTTTTCCGTCAATCGAGCGTTACAGTACGATTCCATCGAGTAAGAGCGACGTATCGACATGTTCAGGCTCCATACTTTTGCGGGTAGGTGTCCGATAGTGAGGTATGGCCCAACGGACGACAGCCGATGAAACACTGCCGCGAGAGGAACTCGCCGCATACCTCCAAGAGCTCGCGACGGAGTTCGAGGGCGAGAGCGAGGCGGTCTCGATCAGGGTCGGGAACAAGAACGTATCGCTCAACCCGCCCCACAACATCGACGTCTCGGTCGAGACCGTCGAGCGCTCCTCGATGCTCCGTGGGAACCGTGAGACAGTCGAAATCGAACTGAGCTGGAAACCCTAACATGGCTGCCGCGGACTCCGTCCTGATCTTCGTCCTGAGTTTACTGGTCGGAACGATCGGGATTCTGGCGGGCGCGCGGCTGGTGTTAGACAGGGACGCGAGCTTCGTGAACGCGGCGGTGACCGCGCTCATCGGCGCGGCCGCGTGGGCGATCACGAGCTTCTTCGTCGGATGGGTCCCCATCCTCGGCGTCCTGTTGATGTTGATCATCTGGGTCGGCGTCATCAACTGGCGCTATCCCGGCGGCTGGGGCTCCGCGGCCGCGATCGGGTTCGTCGCGTGGATCGTCGCGGTCGGGATCCTCTATGCGCTCGCCGTGGTCGGCTTCGTCACGCCCGACGCGCTCGGCATCCCGGGCATCTAAGCCCGCTGCCGGTATTCCCGCGCGGAAAGAACGTGGGTAACTGCTTTTGCCGTCCGCTCGAGACCATCGCATAGACAGCAATGTACGAGACGATCCTGTTTCCGACGGACGGCAGCGACCACGCGGCGACCGTCGCTGCCCACGCCATCGACGCCGCGGCCACGCGGGACGCCGCCCTCCACGTCCTCTCGGTCGTCGACGACCGCGCGTTCCTCGTGCTCGACGACGACCGCGTTGAGCGCGTCCGCGACGACCTCGAGGCGACCGCCCGCGAGGCGGCCGACGACGCGGCGACCCGCGCTGCGGACCGCGGCCTCGAGACGACGACGGCGGTCGATACCGGCAACCCGGCCGAGCGTATCGTCGACTACGCCGAGACCGCCGACGTCGATCTGATCGTCATGGGGACCAGCGGTGACGAATACGAACGTAACGTCGTCGGGAGCGTCTCCCAGCGCGTCGTCCGCGAGGCTCCGGTCCCCGTCACCACCGTCGGACCCGATGTCTGATCGCCGGCGGTTCGATATCCGATCGACGGGGTTCCGATGGCTGACCGCTGGTCGACTCGAGTGCGGTCGAAGACGATTTCGGCCGGCGCTGTGATCGGGGCCGGCACCCGCTCCGCCGCCGTTTTCGAGCGGGACACACCGGAACGGTAACGCATGGTTTGATGTGTGCTCCGTCACTAGTGACGTGGAGATGCGCCGTTCGATCGTCATTACAGCCGTTCTGCTCGTTCTCGCCTTCGTACTCGTCGGCGGGCCGTCGCTGTTGCTGTCGCTGTCGACCGAACAGGTCGCCTCCGAGCAGTCGGCCCAGACGAAACCAGCGCCCGAACTCGTGTCCTTCGAGGACTCGGAAAGCGGCTTCTGGGAGTATCTCAGCCCCACTCGAGGGTTCCAGAAGCGAAGCCCGGTCAACGTCGTCGTCCGCGGCGACCTCGCTGATGTCGAGCGGGTACTGACCGACGCTGACGATGGCGACTGGTCGGAGATCAACGAGTCCGAGGAGGAAGCGCTCCCGGAGACGTACTCGCTCACCGGCGGGAACGCCTCCGAGAACGAAACGCAACCGGCCAACGCGACCGCCGAGGGCGACCAACCCGCACCCGAACCCGACAACGAAACGGCGGCCAACGACTCAGCCGAGAACGCGACCGACGAGGACGCGACGGACGAACCGCGGGGCTCTCTCCCCAACCTCGACTGGGGCCAAGCCGACGGCGGGACCCGCTACGCCTACGTCGACCCCGGCCCGAACGAGAGCGGCTACTGGATGACCGAATCCCGCCAGCTCGAGGACGGCGACTACTACGGGCAGCGATACCACATCCGGCTCTACGAGAGTCCCAACGAGGACGACGACTGGGTCGCGATGCAGACCCACTCGGAGCACTTCGACTGGTTCACGCTCCGCCACCGCGTCCACGGCTCGCAGGACGCCCAGACGAAGGTCGAGAACGACTTCATGGAGCATCCGCGGGTCGACGTCCAGGAGGACGTGACCCGGATCTACCTCGACAACAGGAACTCCGCCGACGCCGACGGCTGGGCGACGCTCGTCGACCTCGCCGGACTGCTCGTCGTCCCCACGGTAGTCGGCGTCGGAGCCGGCAGACGCCGTCTCAGCGCGTCGAACGAGACCGAACAGTCCACGGGCGACCGCATCGCCCAGCGAGCACCGAACGCGATCGACGACCGCCTGACCGACGTTGATCGCCGCCGACTCGCCGCCGCCTACGCCCGACTCGAGGCCGGTCACGTCCTCCTCGTCTTCACCATCCTAGCGCTGTATCTCGGCGTTCGGATGGGAGGACTCGTCCTCGAGCGGCAGGCCACGTTCCTGACGCCCCACCAGATCGCCGCGTTGCTGTACCCGGTGATCGGCGTCGGCATTCCCGTCGCGACCTACCTGCTCGCACGGGGGCTCACGCGACGACTCGACGCCGCCGTCACCGCCGCCGCCTCGCTCGCGGTCGCGGTCTGGCTCGACTACAGCCTGCTCGGCGTCTCGTCGCTTCCCGTCGACGTCATCGTCCAGCGGATGCTCGTCGTCGTCGCGCTCGGCCTGATCGCCGGCGGCGCGGCCAAACGCGCGACGCGAAGTTCGAAGTTCAACGACATGCTACTGGTCGGCACGGTGATGTGGCTGCTCGTGCTGGCCGGGACCCTCCTCGGCTATCTCTGAGCCGCGGAACTGCCATATTTTGCCGCTATCACCGTAATCGAGGCCGATCGAAGCGCGCGTCTTCGGTGGCGAGCCCTTAAGTCCTTGCAACATCGTTATCTACATGAAATGGCAAGCCCCACCCGTCAGCGCGAACGCGATCCTGAAACGACAGAACAAACACAGGAGACAGAGCGCGAGCGGGTATGTGACGAGTGTGACGGCGGCACACTCGTCAAGAGCGAGGATCAGGGCGAACTCGTCTGCGACCAGTGCGGTCTCATCGTCGAAGGGACGAACATCGACCACGGGCCGGAATGGCGCGCGTTCAACCACTCCGAGCGCCAGAACAAGTCCCGCGTCGGCGCGCCGACGACCCAGACGATGCACGACAAGGGGCTGACGACCTCCATCGACTGGAAGAATCAGGACGCCTACGGCCGATCGATCTCCTCGGACAAGCGCAATCAGATGCGCCGCCTGCGGAAGTGGCAGGAACGAATCCGCACCAAAGACGCCGGCGAACGAAACCTCCAGTTTGCGCTGTCGGAAACCGACCGGATGGCCTCCTCGCTGGCGATCCCCCGCTCGGTCCGGGAAGTCGCCTGCGTGATCTACCGGCGCGCACTCGACGAGGACCTCATCCGCGGGCGCTCGATCGAGGGCGTCGCGACCAGTACGCTCTACGCGGCCTGCCGTATGGAAGGCATCCCGCGATCGCTCGAGGAAGTCGCCGCCGTCTCCCGCGTCGAGCGCAAGGAGATCGGCCGCACCTATCGCTACGTCGCACAGGAACTCAACCTCGAGATGGAGCCGGTCAACCCGAAGAAGTACGTGCCGCGATTCTGCTCGGAGCTCGAACTCTCCGAAGAGGTCCAAGTCAAGGCAAACGAGATCATCGACGTCACGACCGAGAAGGGGCTGCTCTCGGGCAAGTCGCCGACTGGCTACGCCGCGGCCGCGATCTACGCCGCGTCGCTGCTCTGTAACGAGAAGAAGACCCAGCGCGAAGTCTCGGACGTCGCGCAGGTGACCGAGGTCACGATCCGGAACCGGTACCAAGAGCAGATCGAAGCGATGGGCATTCACGAGTAACCCGGGTTTCTTCCGTTTCTACCGCGACCGGAGACGTTCCGTTCATCAATCGAACAGCCGCCGCTATCGGCGCATGAGGTCTCGAGAAGTGCGCCGGCCGGGAATTGAACCCGGGCCGCGAGCTTGGGAAGCTCGAGTCCTACCACTGGACCACCGGCGCGCATCGTCACTTCGTTCCTCGCGCGCCGAGGATCGCAGTTCCTCCGGAACTGCTCACCACCGGCGCTCGTTTACCGCGTTCGCTCTCACTCGTGCCTATCCGCCGCGCTCACTTCAACGTAGCGCTCTCGAGCGCTCCTCGCTTCCCACCGCATAAGAACCCGGCCTCGAGTTGCAAGAACTGCAGACTCTCCGTACATATTACGTATCCGCCGTGGTAGCGATAGATGCAGCAAGACAGTGTGTCCGGGTTGGGGTAGTGGCAATCCTTCAGCCCGTGGAGGCTGAGACGCGCAGTTCGATTCTCGCACCCGGACCTTTTCCGAGTCGTCTCGAGCCGCGAGCGGCCGCTGAAATCGACCGTCCGGTCAGTTTTTTCCGGAGAGGGGAGGCTATTAGGTCGTGCCGTCCGTATCCCGCCACATGATCGACCTTCGCTTTTCGGAGGCGGAACTCGAGTTGCGGCGCGAACACATCACCGACTTCATTCGGGAGCAGGTCGACGCCGCGGGGGCCGACGGTGCCGTCCTCGGGCTCTCGGGGGGGATCGATAGCACGCTGACCGGAACGCTCGCCGTCGAGGCGCTCGGAGCCGAGAACGTCCACGGGCTCGTCCTCCCGGCGACGGTCAGCAGCGAGGAGAACATGAGCGACGCCGAGTGGGTCGCACAGGACTTAGAGATTACCTACGACGTGATCGAGGTCGAGCCGATCGTCGACTCGCTGCTGTCTGCCTATCCGGAAGCCGAGGGCGACCGCGAGGCGGTCGGGAACGCGCGTGCCCGGGTCCGTGCGGTCCTGAACTACCTCGTGGCCAACCACGAGAGCCGGCTGGTCCTCGGGACCGGCAACCGCAGCGAGGCCGCCGTGGGCTACTTCACCAAGTACGGCGACGGGGCCGTCGACTGCCACCCGATCGGGAACCTCTACAAGGGACAGGTCCGCCAGCTCGCCCGCCACGTCGGCGTCTCGGAGGAACTCGCCGCGAAGACCGCCACCGCGGAGCTGTGGGCCGACCAGACCGACGAGGACGAACTCGGGATCAGCTACGACACCCTCGATTCGATTCTGGCGACGCACATCGACGGGCCGCTCTCCGCGGCGGCGACCGCTCGGCTGCTCGAGGTCGACGAAGAAACCGTCGAGCGGGTCCGCGGGATGTACGAGCGCAGCGAGCACAAACGGAACGCGCCGCCGGCACCGGAGCCCCTCGAGTGATCGGGATCGCGGGCGGTTACTCCCGCCACTCGTTCTCGAGTAGCCCGTACCAGTAGACATCCTGCCACTCGCCGTCGATGAATTCGCCGTCGCGATGGACCCCTTCCTGCGTGAAGCCGACGCTCTCGAGGAGTCGCTTCGACGGCTCGTTGAACTCGAACACGCGGGCGGCGATCCGGTGGAGTCCGAGCTGGTCGAAGGCGTACCGAACGACGCGCTCCGTCGCCTCGGTGCCGTAGCCCCGACCGTGGTGGTCGGGTGCGAGCCAGTAGCCGATCTCGGCCTTCCGGGTCTCCCACTCGATCGAGTGGAGACCGATAGTTCCGATCGGCGTCGAATCGGCGGCGATCAGGAAGTTCACGGTGTCGTCGCCACAGACCACGTTCTCGAAGAACTCCCGCTCCTGCTCCCCGTTGACGGGCCGGGACCGCCCGATCGCCCGCCAGATCCGCGAGTCGTTGATCTGGGTCTGCAGGAACTCGAGGTCGTCCTCCTCGATCGGTCGCAGCGTGACGCGGTCGCCGTCCAGAAACACCGGGCCGGGCATACCAGTCCACTTCGTGTAAGCGAATAAATTACTTTTGTTCAACCGTCTCCCGCTACTCGAGTCGGCGGCGTTACTCGAGTAACGCGTCGATATCGTCGGCGTGAGCGGCGACGAGGTCGGCGAAGGCGTCGGCCTCGCGTCGCTCCTGTGTGGCGCGCTCGCCGTCGTCGCGGATTCGGCGCTTCAACGCGGCCAGCGCGTCGTCCGCATTCCCCGCGATCTCCTCGGCGACCGATCGGGGCTCGTCCTCGAGCCGCGAGATAAGCCCCATTCGCAGGGCTTCCTCGGCGTCGACCGACCGGCCCGAAAGCGCGAACTCGAGGGCGTTGCCCTCGCCCAGCACTCGGGGCAACCTGACGGTTCCGCCCCACGCACCGAACAGGCCAAAGCCCACCCCCGGCTCGCCGTACGTCGAGTCGGGCGTGCCGACCCGCACATCACAGGCCAGCGCGAGCTCGAGGCCGCCGCCGCGTGCGGGGCCGTCGATTCCGGCGACGACGACCGCGGGCGAGTCCTCGATGGTCCGCGCGACGCGCTGACCCAGTCGCGCGAAGTCGGCCGCGCGGTCGCGGTCCCCTTCCAGTGCCGCGACCTCGTTCAGATCGGCTCCTGCCGAAAAGGCGGGGCCGCGCCCCCGCAGGTAGATCACCGGCTCCTCGGCATCGTCGACCGCCGTCTCGAGGGCCGCGAGGCCGTCGACGGTGAGCGCGTTTCGGGCCTCGGGACGGTCGATCGTCACGGTGCGAATCGGGCCGTCGGCGTCGCTGTCGATCATGTTCGCAGTCGATCGGGCGTTTCCAAAGGTCTTTGGCTCCCCCGTCGTAACCCCCCGCTAATGGAGAAGGCCGACAGCTGTCGGCGTGCCGCCGCCGAGGCCGTCGCGGACGTCGAACCACCACAGCTACACGACTACATCGAATCTACCCTCGATCGTGCATCGATGGTCCCCGGGGCGCTCACGCTCGAGAGCGCCGCGATGATGGCAGCCGAGGGGCGCGTCCTCGAGGACGAGTACGACCCCGGTCTCGACGACGGGGACGGCGGAGACGACGGAAACCGAACGCGAGCGGCCGACCGCGACCTCGACGGCGTCGCCACCCACGCGGCCGGTGTCCAACTCATCTACGAGGGGCTGCGACTGACGCGGTCGCTTGCCCACGAGGAGCCGTGGACGGCGGCTGACACCGACGCCGAGACCGACGGCGACCTCGCGATCCTCGCGGCCGACATCCTCGTCGCCCGCGGCTTCTACCTGCTGGCTCGCACCGACGCCGCCGACAAAGCGGTCCGGACCGTCCGGTCGTTCGGTCGCGATCAGACCCACCGCGCCGAGCGCGCCGCGAACGATGGGAGCGATCCCGCCTCGCTCGACGCTAACCTCGAGCGCGACGTGCTCGAACTCGCCGTCCTCACCGGCTCCGTCGCCGTCGGCGAAACTCCCTCGTCGCACCTGCTCGCCGTCGCCGAGGGACTCGCAGACGGTGTCGGCACCTCGTTTCCGCCAGTCGAGGACTCGCTCCGTGACCTCGAGCCCTCGGCTCGAGAGCACTCGCTCGAGGACCACGTCGACCGGGCGACGTCGGCGACCGATCCGTGAGCCGCTGCCAACTGTGGGACGGCACCGCGATAACCCGACGCACGGCCCGCGAGAATCGAAACCCATAAAGACATCTCCGGTCAACGAAGAAGTGCGCGCCTGGGTAGCTTAGCGGTAAAGCGCGTCCTTGGTAAGGACGAGAGCCCGGGTTCAAATCCCGGCCTAGGCTCTTTCTGATCTCTTCGCGAAACGTTCCTCAATAGGACACCTCGAGTCCCACTCGACACCCGGTCTCGGCTGACTCGTAAGCGGCCTCGATCGCGCGCAGGTCCGCGAGCCCGTCCGCACCGTCGGGCTCGGGGTCGGTTCCGGAGAGCACGCAGTAGCCGAAGTAGTCGAACTCCTCACGGACCTCGTCGACCGAGGGTCCGGTGTACTCCGTGCGCACGTCGCCGCTCTCGACGACCATCGCGTGGGGGACGACGCCGCCGAAGGGCGACTCGATGTGGATCTTCCCCTCGGTACCGACCAACTCGAGCTGGCTGCTGGCGTGTGCGTCGAGACTGGCCGTACACGAGGCCGTCGCGCCGGTCTCGAACTCGAGTTGGAAGGCGACGCGTTCCTCGACCCGATCGAAGGGCTCGCCGCTCGAGTGGCTGGTGGCGTAGACGCCCGTGGGCTCGCAGTCGAGGACGAACCGGGTCGTGTTGAGCGGGTAGATCCCGAGATCGACCAACGCGCCGCCGCCGGCCAGATCGGGGTCGAGCCGCCACGTCTCGGGGCTCGCGTGCTCGAGCAGCGGGTGCGAAAAGCCGCCGTGGACCTGCACCACGTCGCCGACCACGTCCCCGCGGACGAGCTCTCGAGTCCGACGGACCGTCGGCTCGGTCTGCAGTCGGTAGGCCGGCATCAGCACCACGCCGGCGTCGTCACAGGCGTCGACCACTTCCCGAGCGCGCTCGAGGGTGGTCTCGAGGGGCTTTTCGCAGATAACGTGTTTACCCAATTCGGCCGCCGCGGTCGCGTACCGGCCGTGCAGGGCGTTGGGCGTCGCGATATAGACGCCGTCGTAGGCGTCCGCACGCTCGCCCGCGAGGAAGGCGTCGTAGTCGATGACGTGTGACACGTCGTGCGCTTCAGCGATGCCCGTGGTCCGATCCGGTGAACTCGTGACCAACACCGTCGTCTCGCAGTAGGTGCCGTCGGCGATCGCGGGCAGCGCGCGCTGGCGGGCGAAGCCGCCGATCCCGATCACTGCGAGTCGAACGGTTCCCGCGATCGATTTCCGCTCCCAGTCCCGCTGCGTGAAGTTTGCGAAGCAGTCCTCGAGTGCCATACCGTCTCTAGGGCCCGCGACGAAAAGGCGGCAGTGATCGGGAGAGTGACAGTCAGCAGCACAAACTAGTTGGTTCCACCGAATAACCGATTCTCCGCCTTCGACTAGGTTATCCGCCGGTGGTATTCACCCATGCCAGCCTTTCGAAGGAAAAAGTTATTCAATAGTCGCCTGTGATATGCGATCACTCACAGGTGACGTAAGATGGTCAAAATGGAAACGGCGGAGCTGGAAACCGATCTGAGTTTGTTCAAATACGACAACCTCGAACAACTCCCGTCTCGGTATCGGGATCTCGAGGAAGCCGAACGAACGGCCCGGATCGAGGCGGCGCTGTCCGAACTCGGCGACGACGTGGTGATCCTCGGGCACAACTACCAGCGACGCGAGATCGTCGAGCACGCGGACTTCATCGGGGACTCCTACCAGCTCTCGAAGGAGGCCGCCGAGGCCGACGCGGAGTACGTGATTTTCGGCGGCGTGACGTTCATGGCCGAGAGCGCGGACATTATCACGGACGACGACCAGTCGGTGATCCTGCCGAGCATGGAGGCCTCCTGTCCGATGGCCGGGATGGCCGAAGCCCTGCAGGTCGACAGCGCGTGGGCCGAGATCACGGCCGCCGCGCCCGACGAGAACATCATCCCGATCACGTACATGAACTCCTACGCGGATCTGAAGGCGTTCTGTGCGAGTCAGGGCGGCCTCGTCTGTACCTCTTCGAACGCGCACAAGGCGTTCGAATACGCCTTCGAGCGGGGCGACAAGGTCCTGTTCCTGCCCGACAAGCACCTCGGTGAGAACACCGCCCACCGGCTCGGGATGGAAGACGAGATCGCCGAGTGGGACCCGTGGGACCCCGAGGGGAAAGACGCGGACGAGGTCGCCGAGAGCGACATCATCCTCTGGGACGGCTACTGTCAGGTCCACGAGCGGTTCCGCGAGGACCACATCGAGCGGGTTCGCGAAGCGAACCCCGGTGCAAAGGTCATCGTCCACCCCGAATGCCGCCGCGAGGTCGTCGAGGCCGCCGACAAGGCCGGTTCGACCGCGACGATCTGCGAGACCGTCGAAAACGCCGACCCCGGCGACACGTGGGCGATCGGCACCGAGATCCACCTCACGAAGCACCTCCAGCGCTGGCACCCCGAGGTGAACGTCGTCCCGCTCTGTGGCGACGCCTGCATGGACTGCAACGCCATGCGCCAGATCGACCCCAACTACCTCGCGTGGGTGCTCGAGGAACTCGCCGAGGGCCGCGAACACAACGTGATCGAGGTCGCGCCCGAGGAGAAGGAACTCGCGGGCGTCGCGCTCGATCGCATGCTCGAGATCTGATCATGACCGAGACCACCACCGGCACGGAGACGACGACCGACGGCGAACGCGCGGACGTGCTCGTCGTCGGCAGCGGGATCGCGGGCTGTGCGGCCGCGCTCGCGGCGGCCAGAGCGGGCGCGGACGTGTGCCTCCTGACCAAAGCGACGAAACCGGACGACGCCAGCACCGACTGGGCGCAAGGCGGCATCTCGACCACGCGCGGGAACCCCGACTCGCTCAAAGCGGACATCATCGACGCCAGCGACGGTACCGCGGATCCCGAGGCCGTCGAGACCCTCGTCGAAAACGCCGACGAGGCCGTCGAGGACGTACTCGTCGACACGCTCGGGGTCGACTTCGACGAGGGCGAGGATGGCTCGTTCGACTACACGCGAGAGGCCGCCCACTCCGAGCACCGCATCCTTCACGTCGACGCCGCGACCGGCACGCACATTCTGCGCCCGTTCCTGAACCACGTCGATGACCACGAGCGCATCGAGGTCCGACAGGATACCGCCGCGCTCGAGTTAATCACGGCCGAGGGTCGGGTTCACGGCGTGGTGAGCGACCGCGAGGGGCCACGCCCCTCGGATAGCTCGAGCGGGCGACGCCCGCGAGAGAAACCGGTGGGGCACCCGATCTACGCCGGCGCGACGGTGCTGGCGACCGGCGGAATCGGCGCGCTCTACGGCCGGTCGACCAACCCCGAGGACGCGACCGGCGACGGAATCGCCATGGCCGCCCTCGCCGGCGCGGATGTCGCGGACATGGAGTTCGTGCAGTTCCATCCGACCGCCTATGCGGGCGAGGATCCCTTCCTGCTCTCGGAAGCCCTGCGGGGCGAGGGTGCCGTGCTCCGTAACAGCGACGGCGAGCGGTTCATGGACGAGTACCACCCGCAGGGCGACCTCGCGCCGCGGGACGTTGTTGCGCGCGCAGTCGACACCGAACGCGAGGAAACCGGCGCGGTCGTCCTCGACGTGAGTTCCCTCGAGTTCGACTCTGCGTATCCGGGTATCGCCGAGAAGTGCCGCGACCGCGGGATCGAGGGCGACGCGATCCCGGTCGCGCCCTGCGAGCACTTCCTCTGTGGCGGGATCGACGTCGACGACCGCGGGCGGACGAGCCTCGACCGGCTCTACGCCGTCGGCGAGTGCGCCCGCACCGGCGTCCACGGCGCGAACCGACTGGCCAGTACCAGCCTGCTCGAGGGCCTCGTCTGGGGCCTCCGCGCAGGGACGGATGCGACCGGATTCGAGCCCGAGATCGTCGAAGCGCCGGAACTCCGCGACAGCGACCCCGCGCTTCCCGACCGCTTCGCCGCCGAGAAGTTCACCCGGCTCACGCGGACGATGGACGACTATCTGGGCCTCGAGCGCGATCCCGACGAGATCGCCCGCGCGAGCGCCGTCCTCCGGCGGCTCAAGGGCGAAGTCGACGCCTACGTCCGCACGCGGACCGCGCGGGACCTCTACGAACTCCGGAACGCCAGCGTCGTGGCCCTGCTGATCGCGCGGGCCGCGAGCGAGAACACCGAATCGGTCGGCTGTCACTACGTCGCGACCGAGCGCGACGAGTCGACGGCCGAACCGACGGCGGACGATTGAGTGTCATGATCACCGACGCACAGGTCGAGCGCTGGCTCCGCGAGGACCTCGGCCACCACGACGTGACGAATCAAGTTCCCGGCGAGACGGAGGGTCGACTCGTCGCGAAGGAGTCCGGTGTCGTCGCGGGCCTCGAGGCCGCGACGGCCGTCTTCGACTACCTCGGCGTCGATGTCGTCGAGCGGCTCGAGGACGGCACCGTCGTCGAACCCGGCGCGGATGTCCTCCGCGTCGAGGGACCCGCACGCGAGGTCCTGCGGGGCGAGCGCGTCGCGGTCAACCTCGCGGGTCACGCCTCGGGAATCGCCACGCGCACGCGGAAGGCGGTCGATGCCGCCCGCACTGAGAGCGAGACCGTCCGCGTCGCCGCGACCCGCAAGACCACGCCCGGTCTGCGCGACCTCGAGAAACGCGCCGTCGTCGCGGGCGGCGGCGACACCCATCGGCTCGACCTCTCGCACATGGTCATGGTCAAGGACAACCATATCGCGGAGATGGGGCTCGAGGGGGCGATCGAACGCTTCGCGGACCGCACCTCGTTCGCGACGAAGATCGACGCGGAAGTCGAGCGCGTCGCCGACGCGCCGCGGGCGGCCGAGGCCGGTGCCGATATCGTTTTGCTCGACAATATGTCTCCCGCGGAGACGCAGGCGGCGGTGGAAGAAGTCATCGACTACGAGGGGGTACTGGCCGAAGCCAGCGGCGGAATTACTCTCGACGACGTGCCCGACTACGCTGCGACGGGCGTTGACGTGATCTCGATGGGGTCGCTGACCCACTCAGCGCCGTCGCTTGACCTGTCGTTCCGGACCGGCGACTGAGTCCCCTCAGTCCGCGTTCCACGCGCGAACGTCTTCCGCCTCGAGGAACAGCGACGGGTCGTCGTGGGAGAAGCTGACCCACCGTTCCGTCTCGGCCGCGGTCACGTGCGTCAGTAGCTCCTCCTCGACGAGCGCCCGTTCGAAGACGGCTCTGCAGTCCGTGAGATCGTACGCCAGCGGCACGAAAATGGCCGTCTCGCTCGCTTCATCGCGCTCGACGGTCAGCGCGACTCGCCGGTCGCTGTCCTCGTCCGCGAGCGGCCGGTAGTATACGTCGGCCGCGGTGATCGTGACGTTGCCTTCCTCGATGAGGTCCTCGACGACGCCGTACGCCTCGGATGAGACCGTGACATCGAGTCCGATCCGCTCCTCGGTGTCGACCGGCGAGACGGCCGTCGGCTCGAGGACGACGGCGTCCCAGCCGTCCTCGCGGTACTCCTCGGCGATCGTCCGCGCGTCCGCGAGGAGGTCGTCCCACAGCGGCCCCGACGGCTCCGGATTGTCCGTCGGATCCGGGTCGTCCGCCTGCTCCGAACTCTCCGCCGGTTCCGAACCCTCCGCCGGTTCCGACTCCTCTGCCGTCATCGGAGCCCCTCCGGTCGCGTTCGTCTCGTCATACTCGAGGGCGACGACGCAGAGCGGAAAAACGTTACCTCACTCAGTCGGACTCGAGTCTCGAGGACACCCGACGGTACCAAACAACGGACGACAACGGCCGACGACGCCGAGATGTTCCTCACGAAACCGTCACCGCCGTCGATCAGTTCGCGTCGCCGCCTTCCGCGTCGGTTCGCGGCAGATCGAGTCGTTCCAGCGCGTCGCGCCAGATGTCTTCGCCGTCGGGATCACACGCCGCTTGCCACTCCGCCGGCGGCAGGATCATCGCGTCGATCTCCCCTTCTTGGGCCGCCACGGGCGGGTCTATCCGGACCTGATGGATCAGCGTCCCGACGCCATCGGTCTCGCGAATCCGGGCCAGCGTCTCCCTCGCCTCCTCGAGTGTCAGGAACGACAGCATGCACTCCGTGACGAACACGTCTATCACGTCGATTTCGAATGCCTCGCGCAGCGACTGGATGAGGTCCTCGTCGCGGATATCCGCCTCGAGCAGCCGCTCTCGAATCTCGGGCTCCGCCGTTTCCAGTATCGATTGCGACGCGTCGAAGCCGTAGGCCGTCACGCCGTGCTCGCGCAACCCCTCGACCGTCGCTCCCGCGCCACAGCCAGCGACGACGACCACCGGTTCCCGATCGGCGTCCGCGACCGCCTCGGCGAACGTGGCGATCTCCCGTACTTTGTCGAATCGCTCTCCCATGTTCTCCCACCGGCTCGCGCGTCGAAAACTCTCTCGGTTGGCGACTCTCGAGCGCGTTCCAGACGGCGTCTCGCTCCGTTTTTGGGACCCGAATGGTCGTTACTGCCCGTCGCCGAAGTGCTTGACAGACACGTCAGCCGTGTTGCTCGCGTCGCCGATTAGGGCATCCTCGATGGCTGCCCGAACAGTCTCGGGATCAGTGGGCCCGCCTGCCCCCGCGACGGTCCCGACCGTCGCCGGATCGAGCGCCACCCCGAGCGCGTCGTAAACCGCCTCGAGCACACTCGCGAGTTCCGTTCGATTCGCAACGAGCACGACCCCGGCGACGAGCGCCGCGTCGGCCCGAACGCGCTGGGCGATGCCGACGAGCTTCCGCCGTCGCCCGTCGGCGCTCGCGTCCGTTTCCGACAGCGAGTGCGTTCCGGGGCAGAACGACCCGTCGGGCTCGCCGCGGCTCGGCTCGAGGCCGAGCGTTCGAAGCGCTCGCTCGAGAGCGGCCGTAGCGCGCTCGTACCGGTCCGTCGACCCGGTGCGGAAGTCCGCGACCGGTTCGGCGCGGGCGAAGGCCAGCGTCGTCTCGCCGTCGTAAGCGACCGCCCGGCCGCCGACATCGCGCTCGATCGGCGGGAGCCCGCGATCGCGTGCGGCCTCGCGGGCGCGGTCGTACCCCTCGAGACGGGTGTCCCGGCGGCCGAAGGCGACCTGTCGGTGCGGGATCCAGACGCGGACGGCCGGCTCGCCGCCGGCGGCGATCGAGAGCAGCCGCCGGCTCGCGTCGCGATCGGCTTCGACGGACGACGCCCGGCCGCGAAAAACGCGCATAGCGGCCGTAGGTCCCGGTGGGCCTAAACGCTCCCGCCCCCAGAGACCGACAACGAATGGCCGTCACCCTCCCCGAGGCCGTGCTGTCCCAGTACGAGCGCTTCTCGCTGTACAACTCGCCGTATCCCGCCCACGACGGCGGCTGCGCGATCGATTGCTATCCCGGCACGCTGGTCGACGGGCGGACGACCGCCGCCCCGAGCCCGGTCGCCGGCACCGTCCGCGAGACCCAGACCGTCCGCGCACCGCCGAAACCCTACGCGCCCGACCACGACCACCTGATCCTGCTCGAGCCGGCGGACTCCGGCCCGTTCGCCGGGCTGACGATCCGCGTTCTCCACGTCGAGCCGTCGGTCGCAGCCGGTGACCACGTCGACCGGGGCGATTCGCTGGGTCGACTCGTCCGCGCGGGCTTTTTCGCCCCCTGGGTCGACAACCACCTCCACGTCGGGTTTCGCGGGCCGGATCAGAACCCCTATCGGGCGTCGGGTTCGCTCCCCATCGAGCTCGGGGTTCCGGTGCGCCCGCTCGAGTGGGACGGCACCGGCCGCGTCGTCTCGACTGGGGAGACCTACGCGGTCCTCGACGCGCCGACCCACCCCGATCCGGGCGCGGAATTCGTCGGCGTGCGAGCCGACGGCGGCGGCGTCCTCGACGGCGGACTCCCCCACTACGACGGCGGCGGACTGCTCGAGCAGAGCGGGTCAACGGAGCGGGACGGGTCGTCCGCAACGGTCGTCTCGCTGAACGGCGACCGCCTCGGCGTCGCCGACGGTCGCACGATCGCGTGGGACGACGTGACCGTCACGGCCGACGGCGAGCCGATCACCGGACTGTCGCTGTTCTGCGCTCGAGACGGCGACTTCGGCGCGAAGCTGATCTGTCCGGAGCGGTCGTTCGCGCGCGGCGAGCGGGTTCGAGTGCGGGTTCGCTCGAGCGGGGCCATCTGAGACGAGCCGTCAGTCGTCCTGCAGCGTCTCGCCGTCGACGACGCGGCCGACGAACAGCGGCGTCTCGGTGGGCCGATCTCGGATATAAAACAGGAACGGGCGATCGACGGTGAGTTCGACCGTTTCAGACGGTATACTCGTCACTTCCACGACGACTGCTGTCGCGGCCGCCGCTTCGGTCCCCTCCTCGTCGACGTCGACGAAGCTTTGATGGACGATATCGTCGACGACCAGTTTCGCGTTGTCACCCTCGACCATTCCGCTGAAGTCCGCGCGGGAGTCGAAGGCTCGCTCCATGCCCAATTGTTCCATGATGGCGACGAGGCTGAATTTCGACTCGATACCGAATTTCGGGAGTGCAAGGTCGACTCGGGTTTTCGAGCCTGCCTCGAGCATCGTCGCGAGCCGGTCGACGGACAGGTCGGCCTCGAACGTCTCGAACTCGCCTTCGGCGGGGAGGACGACAACCATGCTGGTATCGCCGTTGGCGTAGGGGAGTTCCACGAGCTGGTGGCCATCGATTTCGGCGTACTGGAAATCCGCGGTCTGGTGCATCATCTCGACGTCGGTTTCACTGCCGTCGAGACTCGTGAACGGTGCCGGTTCGGTTGCGTCCGGATCGAATTCGCGTTTCCAGGCCGCGAGGAAGTACACCGCGTTCGTCAGGACGAGCCGGGTCGACTGCTCGATCGAATCCTCTGGCAGGAGGTCCTCGATCCGGTCGTTCGTCCGCTCTTCGACCCACGTATTGATCTCTCGACGAGCTTCGTCGGGACTCCCTCTGAAGTCGACCAGCCGCTCGCCGGCCCCGTAGTAGGTCTCGAGCAACTCGAGATACGCCGCGTCGAAGTCGTAACTCTCCTCGGTCCAGACCGAGTTGGCACTCGAGAGTCGGAAGCCGAGTTCGTCTCCGTCTGCGTCCTCGGCGTCCCCATCGCCACTCTCGCCGCCGAGCGGATCGTCGACGTCCGCACCGTCCTCGTTGCGCCGCTCGAATTCGGCTTCGAGCGCGCCGAAGGCCGGGTGGAGGTCATCGCGCTCGAGTTCGCACCGGAGCGCGTCGGCCATCTCGGCGGCCGTCTCGCCGCGGGCACCGGCGTACGTCATCGCCAGCGCGACCGAGACGCTGTACGGTGAGCAAAACAGGTTCACCTCGGGTTGGTCGTCGCGGAGCTGTCGGAGGAGATCAAGCGAAAACGCGACGTTCCCCCGGACCTGCTCGGCGAGCGTGGCGGGCTCGATTTCGGGATCGGTAACGGGATCAACGGTCGGGAAATCGGACGTCGCGTACCCGTCGAATCCGCCGCCGTTCGTGTCCGGGTTATCGGTGTCGGTCTCAGCCGGATCGCCGCTGTCACGATCCGCTGGCTCGTGGCTCGCACATCCGGCGGCACCCGCGAGGAAGGCACCGGAGAGCGCCAGAACGGTTCGCCTGTCGTGTCCGTCAATTGCCATACTCGAATGGCCGCCGGGTAGCGATAAACCCTTTCTGGAGAGTGAAACGATCGTTTGAGTTTCCCCGCCGGTAGCGCCGTCGGGGTCCAGTCGATGAACGCCGGACAACGGACACGCCGGGAAACGTAGCTGTCAAGACCGTCGCCGGCGGACGGGTCGCCATGGCCGAGGACACGCCGACGATGGACGCGCTCGACGAGTTCGAGGACCTCGAGGGGATGCTCCAGTACTTCCTCGACGAGAACCAGGAGTTCCTCTCGTGGCTCGGGACGACCGTCGACAACGTCGGCGACGGGACGATGACCATGTCGATTCCCTACGACGAGAAGCTGACGAACACGCGGCCTAACGCCGCGCCCGACGAGCAGGGTGATCTCCACGGCGGCGTCGCGGCCACCCTCGTCGACACCGTCGGCGGCCTCGCGCTGCGGACGGCCATGGACGACCCCTTCGCGTCGCGGATCGCGACGATCAACCTGAACGTCAACTACCTCCGGCCGGCGACGAGCGACCTCGTCGCGACCGCGGACGTGATCCGAGTCGGTGGCAGCGTCGGCGTCAGCGAGATCACCGTCGAGAGCACGGCCCCCGACGGGGAGATCAAACCCGTCGCGATCGGACAGGGCGCGTACCGCGTGTTCCGTCCCGAGTAGCAGTCGTTAGCAATACGGTTTCTTTATTCGGAGTAACCCTGGAAAGTCACGGTCAGTGCGGGTGAGCGACGTATCGCCCTGGACAAGCTGGGAACATAGCATGCATTCAACTAAATCGTTGCTCTCTACTTTCTTGAACAAGTTTTGTTGGTAATAAGAAGAATTTTATACTATTGCGATGAGTTATACGTATGAATGCGAACCCGACAGGCGGATACAATGAAATGCAACTAGTCGTGTTGGGTGTTGTCGTCCTTGCCATTTCTATACCGCTCATCCTCTCCCTCCTCGCCGTTCCGCCGGCGTATCTCGGGACGATATTTGTCGTTCTGGTGGTCGGTCTGATGGTGCTGGCGTGGCCGCTCTTCGTCAAAGCCCACCCGCGAGAAGAGACCGCAACGTCAGACTGACAGCCGAGACGGTGAGACATCCACTACCCTAACCCGCAGGTGGTTTTGCAAGGCTAATCGGCCAATCCGCACACACAGTTACCGTGCTATCCAATTGATTCTCAGTCAGAGTTCTGGATGAAGAACCCGTGCTCCGATCTACCGGGAGAATCCGAACCTCGAGTTCCATCCCGCTACGCCACAAGCTGGGTCGTCAGGAATCGGCGGTCAGCCGTCGAAGCCGAACCACGAAAACGGCAAGTGCGATCCCGAACGCGATGGCCGGGAGGGAGGAACCGGACGTGACGAAATACCAGAGCGCGTACGCGCTGATTCCGATACCCGCTAAGTATACGGGTCGCAACTGTTGTTCGTTCAAGTGTCTCCCTCCGACGGCCTCGAGTCCCACCGCGGTCGATCGCTCGGCGCTGCGAGCCGCGGTCGCCGCTTTGCCATACCCGTGCATCGGTGCTTCGGTAGTAAAAAGTACTCACTCGAGGGCGACGCAGTGTCTCAATTCGTCTCCCGAGCCGCCGAGCCCTGCGGACGGCTCCACCCCTCGAGCCGGCCGCTCGCTCGAGGCTACGTATCGGCGGACAGCATCCGGAGGCGAAATACGAGGTAGACTGCGACGAACACGAACGCGCCGGCGTACAGCCACGTGCCGTTCGCTACGGCGTACGTGAACGCGACCGCGTTGAGCGCGATCCCCACGATGTAGATCGGTCGCAGCTGCTGTCTGTTCATTCGCGTTCACCGTCCGTCGTCGGCTCGAGGTGCGGTCGGCTCGTCGGTGCCAGCGGTCGCGAAAGGCGCGCGGTCATAGGAGGTCCTTGGAGCCGATCCGGTAAAACACTGCAACTCGAGCCCGGGCGTTCTTCGGACTCGTCCGGGTGCCGATCCGGACCCAATCGCTGTTTCGACCGATGCGAGCCGAACGGGACGGAGCGACCGCTCAGGCGAACTCGAGGTCCTCGCTCGGTTCGACCTCGCCGAACAGCCACGCGGCGTGCTCGAGGGCGTACTCGCGGTGCTCGTCCTCGATCGCGCCGATACAGTCCTCGACCATGATCGGGCGGAAGTCCCGCAGGCCCGCGCTGCCGCCGGTGTGGAGCACGCAGACGTTCGCGAGCGTGCCACAGATGACGAGATCGTCGATCCCGCGGGCGTTCAGCCAGCCCTCGAGTTCGGTGTTGTAGAACGCGTCGTAGGTGTGTTTCTCGACGACGTTGTCGGCCTCCTCGACGGGGAGTTTGTCGACGATTTCGGCCTCCCACGACCCCTCGAGGACGTGTTCGCCCCACTGGTCGAACTCGTCGTAGTAGTGGGCGTCGTCGAACTGTTCCGGCGGGTGGACGTCGCGGGTAAACAGTAGCCGCGCCCCGGCGTCGCGAGCGCGCTCGACGAGGGCCGCGATCGGCTCGATGACGTCCTCGCTGCCCGGCGCGTACAGCGAGCCCTCGGGGTGACAGAATCCGTTTTGCATGTCGACGACCACCACTGCCGTGCTGGCTGGCTCGATGCGCATGTCTAGGCGGTCGTACGGACGGAATCGTAAAAACGTTCGCGCCGGACTCGAGAGCGACGGCCACCGGTACAATCGTCGTTCTTTTTACACTGCCATTCGTACGGATAGCTATCCCTCCCATATGAGATCGATGCGCACCCGCCCGTCTGGGACCTTCCTCGCAGTGGCCCTCGCCGTACTGCTCGTGACCGGCGGCCTCGCCGGGCCGGTGATGGCGACCACGGCTGCGACGCAGACTGACTCCGTCACCGCGACTTCGGGTTCGACTTCCGTACCCGGTGCCGATTCGACCGCGGTCGCGAGTACGGCGTCGGCCGCGACCCAGGACGATCGCCCCGCGAATCCGACGACCGAGGACACCGTCGGCTACGTCGCGGGCTACTGGTACGACGACGACCTGCCAGTCGACGACCAGTCCGACGCGGTCGTCGACGAGGACGACCTCGATCCCGTCGTCTACCGGGCGATGGCCCGCGTCGAGCGAATCCGCAATCTCACCTTCGACGAGCGGGTCTCCGTCGATGTCATCTCCCGCGCGGAGTATCGTGAGACCAACCGCGACCGCTTTGCGAACATCTCGTCCGAGAACCGCCTCGAGCAGAACGTCGGCTACGAGGCGCTCTTTACGGTCGACCGGGACACCGCGGCGACCGACGCGGCCGAGACGGTCTACGGCGGTGCCGTCGCCGGCTACTACGATCCCGCGACCGACGAGATCGTCATCGTCTCCGAAAACCCCGACACGCCCGAACTGAACGAACTCACGCTCGGGCACGAGCTCGTCCACGCCTTACAGGACCAGCGGTTCGATCTGTCGCAACTCGAGGGGACGACCCAAGACGGCGAGACCGCGAAAAACGGGCTGGTCGAGGGCGACGCCAGCCGGGTCGAACGCGAGTACGAGCACCGGTGTGGCACCGAGTGGGACTGTCTCGAGCCCGTCGACGGACCGAGCAGCGGGGGGCTCGATATCAACTGGGGCATCTACTTCAGCGTCTACCAGCCCTACAGTGATGGCCCCGACTACGTCAACTACCTGCGCGATCAGGGCGAGGGCTGGTCGGCCGTCAACGCGGCCTACGACGACCCGCCGGCGACGACCGCGGCGGTGATCCACCCCGGCTCGGAGCGCGAACCGGCGAACGTCTCGGTCCCCGACCGCTCGAGCGGCGACTGGCGACAGCTCCGAGTCGACGGCGAGACGGCCAACGACACCGTCGGCGAGGCGGGCATGGTCGCGATGTTCGCCGCCGACGCGCTCGACTCCGACCAGCCATCGGTGATCGACTCCACTGAACTCCTCCAGAGCCCCGAGAGCTATAATTACAATCACTCGTACACGAATGGCTGGGCCGGCGACGAACTGGTCGTCTACACGAACGACGAGGCCGAGAATGCGAGCGACCCGGCCGCGGCGGCCGGTCGCGCAGGCTACGTCTGGCGAACCCAGTGGGAATCGAACGGGGACACCCAGCAGTTCGTCAACGGCTATCTCGAGTTGCTCGAGAACCACGACGCCGACGCCGTCGACGGGCGACAGGACACCTACGTGATCGACGACGGCGGCTACGCCGGCGCATACTACCTCGAGCGAACCGGTCAGACGCTGACGATCGTCCGCGCGCCCTCCGTCGACGAACTGCCGAACGTCGAGGCCGGTGCCGCACCCGAGGGCGAGGACCGTCTCGAAATCACCGACTCGAGCGGGACCGGGACCGACACCGTTCCCGGCTTCGGCCCGTTGGCCGTGGCGAGCGCGCTCGCGATTGCCGTGCTCGGCGCGGGGACTCGGATCGTCGTCGGCTGCGGCCGGACCGGCGGTGGCCCACGCGACCGTGACTGATCGCCCGCACGACCACCCGACGCTCATGTTACCGTCCCGCCGAAGAGTTACCCAATGAGTCGAGTCAGACTGTTCGCGGTACTCGTCCTCGTCGTTTGCTCGGGTTGTGCGCTCCCCGGCAACTCGAGCGGGTTCGATACCGACCGCGAACTCGGATACGTCGGCGACTACGCCCACGACGACGTCTTCGAGTTCGACGCGAGCGACGGCCTCACCGAGGACCAACTCGAGGCCGTCAAGTACCGCTCGATGGCCCGGATCGAGGTGGTTCGCGGCTTGAAGTACGAACGCGATGTCTCCCTCGAGGTGATCGATCGAGCCGAGTACCGCGACCGCCAGACGGCCGGGACCGAGAACGCGTCGGCGTTCGAGAATGAACTCTGGCGCGGCGCGTTCCTCGTCGACGGCGAGACGGACGTGAATCGAGCGTTCGACGACCTCTACGGCGACTCCGTGCAGGGCTACTACACGAACGATCGGATCGTCATCATCGCGGACGACGCCGACGACATCCGGATCGACCGCCGGACGCTGGTCCACGAACTGACCCACGCGCTGCAAGACCAGCGCTTCGGCATCGCTCGCCGGAGCGAGACGATCGACGGCCTGCGCGCCGAAAACGGGCTGCTCGAGGGCGAAGCGAACTACGTCCCCGACCGATACGATCGGCGATGCGGGACCGAGTGGCAGTGTCTGTCCGACCCCCAGCCAGCGGCGGCGTCGGGTGAAACCCTCACCCAGCGGCCGTTCAACGTCGGCCTCTTCCTCTCGATTTACGCGCCCTACGCCGAAGGGCCGCCGTTCGTCGCCGATCTCTACGACCGCGGCGGCTGGGACGCCATCGATCGGGCTCACGACGAGCCGCCCCAAAGCACCGCCCAGTTGATCCACCCCGACCGCTATCCCGATACCGACCCGATCGATGTCGACGTTCCCGACCGCTCGAGCGACGAGTGGCGGCCGATCACCGACGGCACTGGCGGCAGCGACGGCGACGAGATCGAGGGCGGCGAGCCCCGGACCGAAACCATCGGCGAGGCGACCCTGTTCGCGACGCTCTGGGCCAACGGGGTGATCGATCGGCCACTCACGGAGGGGACGACCGAGCGCTCGCAGTATAACTACTCCCACCCCGCGACCGCGGGCTGGGCCGACGATAGCATCCGCGTCTACCGACACGCGGACGACCCCGCTCGAACCGGTCACGTTTGGCGACTCGCTTGGGAGAGCCCCGCGGACGCGACGGAATTCGCCGACGCGTACCGCCAGCTTCTCGCGAACAACGGGGCCGAACGGACCGACGCCGCCGGGGACGGCACCTATCGGATTCCCGACGGCGAGCCCTTCGCCGGCGCGTATCGCGTCGCCGTCGCCGGTGACACGGTCGAAATCGTCGGCGTCCCGTCAGTCGACGACCTCGAGGGGATTCACGCAGCCGAATCCGAAGCGACCCCCGCGATCGAGTCACGCTCGTCCCTCGAGTCGGCGACCAACCCGCCAACTCCTGCCTCGCCGCGGCCCGAACCGGCGCCACTGGGAGCGATGTCGGCGACGCCGGCGGCGCACACGTCGGCAGACGGGTAGCTTTTTTGCCTCCCGCGGGAAACCGGCGATATGTCAAATCCGTTCGGAACCGTTCCCCCGGAAGCGATTCTCGCGGGGGAAGCCACGGACGCCTACTTCGAGCGCACGCGGGCCACGCTCGAGCACGCGGACAAGAATCCCCACGTCGTCGCCGAAGTGACCGCCGACCAGTTCCCCACCGGCAGCTTCGACGTGTTCACCGGCGTGAAAGACGTCGCGACGCTGTTCGAAGGGCGCAACGTCGACGTCGACGCGCTCCCGGACGGACAACTGTTCGACGGCGGCCCCGTTCTCCGGATCGAAGGCCCGTACCTCGAGTTCGCCGAACTCGAGACCTCGCTGCTCGGATTTCTCTCCCAGCCAAGCGGCTTCGCGACGGCCGCACTCGAGGCCCGACTGGCCGCGCCCGACTCGCTGGTCCTGTCGTTCGGCGCGCGCCACGTCCACCCCTCGATCGCGTCGACCGTCGAGCGAGCCGCGTTGCTCGCCGGACTCGACGGCTTCTCTCACGTCGCGGCGGGCGAGATTCTGGACCGCGAGGCGGGCGGGACGATGCCCCACGCGCTCATGTTCTGTTTCGGCGAGGGGAACCAAGCCGAGGCTTGGACGGCGTTCGACGAGGCCGTCGGCGAGGACGTGCCCCGGATCGCGCTGGTCGACACCTTCTGGGACGAGAAAAGCGAGAGCCTGCTCGCCGCCGAGACGCTGGGCGAGGATCTCGACGGCGTCCGCATCGACACCACGAGTTCCCGTCGCGGCGACTTCCGGCACATCATCCGCGAGGTCCGCTGGGAACTCGACGCCCGCGGCCGCGAGGACGTCGACATCTTCTGCAGCGGCGGCCTCAGTCCCGATTCGATCCGACCCCTGCGCGACGTCGCCGACGGTTTCGGCGTCGGCAGCCACATCACCGGTGCCGACTCGGTGGACTTCAGCCTCGACATCGTCGAAATCGAGGGCGAACCGATCTCCAAGCGGGGCAAGCTATCCGGAGTCAAAGACGTCTATCGCACGCCCGAGGGCGGCCACCACGTCGCGCTCGCCGACGGCGACGAGCCCGACGAGGGCGACTCCCTGCTCGAGCCGCTGGTTCGCGACGGCGAGGTCGTCCGGGAGTTCGATCTGGACGACGCGAGCGAGCGGTGTCTCGAGGACGCCGAGGCGGTCGATTTCGGCCGGGATCCCTCATAAGAACTCGAAGCTATTGCCGACCCGAGTGGGGACAGTCACGGAATCACATCGAACTGTTGACCTTTTACTGTAACGTGTTCAATGACTCGCTGATGGACCCCGCTCCTGAGGCTCCCTACTCGCGGATCGCGACTCAACTCGCCGTCCGCCTCGTCATCGTCTTCGCGATCGGCGGGTTCTGCACGATAGTCCTGTTGCCGTAGTCTTCGTTTCTTTCCCTGCCGCTGGTCCTCCTCGTCGCCTTGCTGGTCCTCTGGTTTACCGTCCACTACGTGTTCGCAGCGCTGAACGACCTGCTCGAGGTAAAACTCGAGGAGACGACCGATCACCGGTAGTCGCCTCTGCCCGTCGTCTCCCGTCGGGAAACAATCGGTATCGTACCCGGGGAATTAGTAACCGATCTGGTCCGGCTGGCGACTCCCTGTTCTTCCGGCCGCTCCCACCTGTACTGTACCGGGAAGTCGAGTCGCGCGGCTCTTCGGATATGGCTGAGATCGAGTCGCAATACGGTCGCAGTCGCGAATCGCGTCTTAGACTTCTTCGATACTGCCGTCGGCCTCGCGCTCGCGGAAGACCTGCCCCTCGAACAGCGTGACGATGACATCGTCGTCTTCCCACGCGCCCGGCGCGAGCTTCGCTTTGCGGCACGTCCGATCGAGGTACTCGCGAGCGCTCCAGTCGTTTTGAACCGGCACCGTCGGGTAGAGCCAGCCGCCCTCGCCGCCGTCGATGGCGACGCCGTGGGTGCCGAGCTCGAGGTCGGCGAGCGGATCATCGGTCAGGATGACGTTCTTGACGGTACAGACCGAGACCGTCAGGTTCGGCAGCTCCGAGGGGCTCACTTCGGAGCCACAGGAGTCCTCGCTGGCTGCCTCGATCGCCGCGTCGACGATGACGTGACCGAGCTGGTCGTCCGAACGGTAGCCACCCGCACAGCCTCGCAGGCTCCCCCGGCCGCGAGTCGACTCGAGACGGACGAACGCGCCCGTCCGCTCGTAGAAGGCTTCGCGCATGCTGCCCGGTTGTTCTCGCTGCCCGTGTTGTACATAGGATTCGACGGATTCACGCGCGAGTTCGACCGCGCGAGCACCGTCTTCGTAGGAGAGGTCTGCGCCCTGTCGCTGGGACATACAGATGGACAAGGGGATAGTCGTCCTAAAACGCTTCCATTCGCTGCGCGGCGCTTTTTGTGTCCCGACCGGGGGACTTATTCGCCCCACGTGCCTATACTGAGTGGGAGAGAGAGCCCGGTTGCCGCGATGGTCGTGCCGGCGACGGCGCGATCACCATGCCGTCGGCACCCATGCTGGTGACCGACGCGCACAACGTTGGCCACCTCTCCGAGGTGCCCAACGCACCTAACGTGGCCCATCTCTTCGAGATGCGCCACGCTCGCGAGGAAAGTCCCCCCACCTGTTCGGGCAGGTGACCGGACGCAAGTCCGGAGCGGGAGACCGCTGGCTCTGGAACAGAAACGACACGTCTCGGCCCGACCGATGATGCGTGCGAACCCGACCGAGAGGAAGGGGAGCGAACCCGCAGAGGGATGCGCGGTCCGATGGACCGCGAACCGTGAGGCGGTGCGAACCGCCGACCGAGCGAGCGGCATTCGCCGCGAGCAGTGTGCGGTTATCAAACCGCGGTTCGAATCCACGGGTCACGTTCGTCGTGATCGACCGCACACGGACGGCCGAGGAGCGATGGAACGGCGAATCCTCACCGGTGCAAGTCCGCGCCGTGGTAGCCCGAACGCGCCGCGGCACCGCCGCGGGCGGCGCGGACGCTCAGCCGAATGCCGGGACGAACAGAAGGGGGCTTACTCCTCTCACCCAGTTTCGTACTCGAGCGGTCGCTATCCTCGCAGAAACCTCTGACAGAAGTTATTTATTCGCTGTCACGCTCAGTTCTGATATGAACAGCCGCGAAGTCGTCGTCTATCTCGGGGCCATACTGCTGGCGTTCGTGGGGTTACTCGTAGCTGGTTTTGTGACGTATGTCCTCGAGTTCAACTCAGACATGGTGGAGATCGCAATGTTGCTCGTGTTCTACGGGATCGCACTCGGCGGCGGCCATCTGTACCTCGCGCTCCGAAACGAGGGCAGCGACGTGCCACCGTCCGCACGATGGCGATATCTCGCGGTTCTCATCATCCTCCTCGTCGCAGGTGCCGCACTCGCCGTTACCGGTGAGCAGACCATCGCAACGATCGAACTCAGGACGATCGGACGGGCCGTTATCGGCGTGACGATCGTCGGCTACGTCCTGACTGAAGCCGTCGACGGCTATCGGACGGTTCGCTCGAGTTGATTCGCCAATTTCCGCGGACAAGTTTCATGACATCAGCCGCTCGCTTCGCTCACGGTTTGGTGTCGGTAGATGCGTCCTGACGGAGTCCAACGCGAACGAAGTGAGCGTTGGGCAGTCAGGACCGAACCCGAGAGCGGGCGCTGAGCAATGCGAAGCGCCCGCGATAAGTGAGCGTCCTGACGGAGATTTGAACACGCCGAGACGTTCCGGGTCGCTCACTGCGTTCGCTCCCGGACTGCGACTCGTCTGCTCAAATCTCCGTATTAGAGGTTCCTTCAGTACGAACTGCTCGCTACGCTCGCAGTGTTGTGCTGAAGAGAAACGTCCTGACGGAGATTTGAACTCCGGTCCCTGGCTCCGCAAGCCAAGAGGATAGTCCACTACCCTATCAGGACTCATCTCTTCATACCCCGGTGAACATTAAAGCCCTTTCGAAAGGCTTCCGCCGGCACGGGGTTTCGCTGCAGTCGGTCGACAGTTTCGCCCGCTCGAGTTCGCATCGCCGTCTCGGAATCTCGCACGACCGCCGCCGGCCGGTCGCGTGCGTCGTAATTGCTGTCGTGACGACCCGCGGCCCGTACTGACGTTTATATACTGTGAGGCGGCCAGCGTGGTGTATGCTCCCCCGCTCGAGTCTCACCGAATCACAGCCGCGACGAGCAGTTTCCGTGCGGTCGGGACCAGTCGATTCGACCGACACGGCCGCCGCCTCCGTCGAACGCGGTACCGTACTGCGACACCGAATGGATAACGCTTATGCGCGGGCTACCCATGCACGAGCATAGAATGAGCGACATCGAGGGCGTATATGAGGACCTCGAGGCCGACGTTTCTCTCGAGGAGTTTCGCGAGGCCGTCGAGGCGAAAGTCGAGCAGATGGGGGGACTCGCGGACGAGGAGACGGCGGCGATGCTCGTCGCTCACGAAGTCGGCGAGAGCGAGGTCGGCGGCATCGCCGATATCGAACCCGGAATGGAAGAGGCGAAGTTCGTCGCCAAGGTGCTCTCGATCGGCGAGAAACGGACCTTCGAGCGCGACGGCGAGGACGAGGACGGACAGGTCGTCAACGTCGAAGTCGCGGACGAGACCGGCTCCGTGCGAGCCGCCTTCTGGGACGAACACGCCGAAGCCGCGATCGAGGAACTCGAGGAGGGGCAAGTCCTGCGGATCGGGGGCCGACCCAAGGAGGGCTTTAGCGGCGTCGAGGTCAGCGTCGACAACGTCGAACCCGATCCGGACACCGAGATCGACGTACAAATCTCCGATACGTACGCCGTCGACGACCTCTCGCTCGGGCTCTCGAACGTCAACCTCGTCGGCCTGCTTCTGGACACCGACAGCGTCCGCACGTTCGACCGCGACGACGGCTCCGAGGGGAAGGTCTCGAACCTCGTCCTCGGGGATTCGACCGGACGCATCCGCGTGACGCTGTGGGACGAGCAGGCCGACCTCGCCACGGAACTCGAGGCCGGCACGACCGTCGAGGTGATCGACGGCTACGTCAAGGAACGCGACGGGAGCCTCGAACTCCACGTCGGCAACCGCGGCGCCGTCGAGGAAGTCGACGAGGAGGTCGAGTACGTCCCCGAAAACACGCCGATCGAGAACCTCGAGATCGACCAGATGGTCGACATCGCGGGCGTCGTCCGCTCGGCGGATCCGAAGCGAACCTTTGACCGCGACGACGGCTCGGAGGGACAGGTCCGGAACATCCGCGTCCAGGACGCCACCGGAGACATCCGCGTCGCGCTCTGGGGCGACAAGGCAGACATCGACGTGGGACCGGGCGACGAAGTCGCGCTCGGCGACGTCGAGATTCAGGACGGCTGGCAGGACGACCTCGAGGCCTCCGCGGGCTGGCAGTCGACGATCACCGTTTTGGAATCCGACTCGACCGGCTCCGGCGGCTCCGAGGGCGACGCCGAGGACTCGAGCGACCAGAACGCCGGCCTGTCGGCATTCGCCGGTGACGGAGACGGGACCGACGCGGAATCGGCGACGGTCGACTCTGCCGACACCGAGTCGTCCGGCGGGGCTGACGCTGGGGCAGACAGTGCAGAGACGGCCAGCGCGGACGCTGACGCGGACTCCGACGACCCGTCCGACGGCGAGGAACTCGAGTTCACCGGGGTCGTCGTCCAAGCGGGGAACCCGATCGTTCTCGACGACGGCGAGACGACGATGAGCGTCGCGACCGACACCGACGTCGGGCTCGGCGAGGAGGTAACCGCCCGAGGGGTCGTCCGCGACGGCCGCCTCGAGGCAAACGACGTGTTCTGACGCCGCGAGCAACCTCATCGTCCGTCTAGGAAAAGCGTTAAGGGAGTTAGCTTCGCCTATCATGATATGAACGTCGAACTCCCGTTCGCCCCGGTGGATACGATCATCCGGCGGAACGCGGGCGATCTTCGGGTGAGTGCCGACGCGTCGAAGCAACTCGCAACGCGGATTCAGGAACACGGGAGCGAACTCGCGATCGACGCCGCCGAGGAGGCGACGGCGGACGGCCGCAAGACGCTGATGGCCCAGGATTTCGGCGTCGAACGCGTCGTCGACAAGGACGATCTCGAGTTGCCGGTCGCCCCGGTCGACCGCATCGCCAGACTCGAAATCGACGATCGCTATCGCGTTTCGATGGACGCCCGCGTCGCCCTCGCCGACATCCTCGAGGACTACGCGGACAACGTCGCCCGGGCGGCCGCGATCCTCGCGCACCACGCCGACCGGCGGACGATCACCGACGACGACATCGAGACGTACTTCTCGTTGTTCGAGTGAGTAGATGCAGTTCGGCTACAGCGAGGTCTGTCTCGCACACGATCCCGGTTCGCGCCACCCAGAGTCGCCGGACCGGCTACGAGCGATCCGAGAGGGGCTGAAGAAGAAACACGGCGTCGAGTACGTCGAAGCCGACCCCTGCGAACTCGAGACGATGGCGGCCGTCCACGAGCGCGAGTACCTCGAGTCCGTCCGAGAGTTCTGTGCCGACGGCGGCGGGAGTTGGGACCCCGACACCACGGCCGTCGAGGAAACGTGGGATGCAACTTGCCGGAGCGCTGGCCTCGCCTGCTGGGCCGCCGAACGGGCCCTCGAGGGTGCGACGGGCCGTAACACGCCCTTCTCGATCGGTCGCCCGCCGGGTCACCACGCCGTCTACGACAACGCGATGGGGTTTTGCTTCGTCAACAACGTCGCCGTCGCCGCCCAGCACGCCCTCGACTCGGACGCGTACGACGTCGATCGGGTCGCGATCATCGACTGGGACGTCCACCACGGCAACGGCACGCAGGATATCTTCTACGACCGGGAGGATGTCTTCTTCGTCTCGCTGCACGAACAGGGGCTCTATCCCGGTACCGGCGATGTCGACGAAACCGGCGAGGGCGACGGCGAGGGGACGACGATGAACGTTCCCATGCCGGCCGGAACCGACGACAGCGAGTACCTGGCCGCCCTCGAGGGGCCGATCGCCGCCGCGCTCACCGAGTTCGATCCCGACCTCCTCCTCATCAGCGCGGGGTTCGACGCCCACCGCCATGATCCGATCTCCCGTATCCGGCTCTCCACGGAGGCCTACGCCCTGATGAGCGACCGCGTTCGAACCCTCGCCGACGACACCGACGCCGCGCTGGCGTTCGTCCTCGAGGGCGGTTACGGGCTCGATGTCCTCGCCGACAGCATCGCTCTCGTCCACGAGACCTTCGACGGCCGCGAACCGATCGAGCCAGATGACGACCCCGACGACAAAGCGGAATCCGCGCTCGAGGACGTCCTCGAGGCACACGATCTCGACGTCGATCTGGACACCCTCTAGGGTTCCCGCCGGCCGCTTTCAGGGTCGGGGATCGAAGTACGCCGTGAGTTCCGTTCCGAACTCCGCGAGGAGGGACGTGATTTCGTCATCGATGAGCACGTCGTACCCGTCCTCGAGGGCCGTTTCGACGTGCGCGCCGAGCCCGACATCGAAGAGCCGGTCGCTCTCGAGGAACTCGCGAGCGCTGGTGAACTCCCGCTCGCGCTCGGTGACGTATCGGTCGCCCTCGATGAAGGGGCCGTAGGCCTCGGCGTCGTCCGCGTAGGCCTCGTAGAACCCCTCGGCGTGATCGCGGACGTGGATCGGCGGCCCGTCGTGGCGCTCGACCGCGGGACGCTCGCTGACCGCGAGTTCGGCGACGACGACGGCGCTCTCGTCCGCGATCGTCGTCGCCCGGAAGACATCGAACCCGCGGTCGTCGAGTCCTCGCGTGATCCCGTCGAGGGATTTCTGAAGCTGTGGGTAGAGCTGATCCTCGACGAGGTCGGGGGCGTCGAACCGGACCGCGACGGGAGTGGTTCCTCGCCGCTCGAGGTGAGCGCGTAGTTCGGATTCGGTCAGCGGCTCGTGCTCGTCGGGCTCGAAGTAGTCGGACCGCGGCGTTTCGAGAATCTCGCGGGCGTAGTGCTGGAAGCGGGCGACGTTTTCCCGCGAGCAGACGGCGGCGACATTGCGTTCGGGGTCCGTGGGGTCGATGACGACCAGGGGATCGTCGAACTGGCTGGCGGCGTCGCCGGCCGCCGCATTCTCTGTCTCGCGTGCGCGGCCGTGACCCTCGGGATCGATCTCGACCTGTGGATGCCAGTCGGCCGCGGCCTCGAGCAGCTGTCGAAACCCGCCGTACTCGCAGACGAGTAGTTCGGTGAGGTAACCGCTGAACCCGCGGGTCCGAAGATCGCTGCCGTAGACGCCGATCCCTTTCAGGAACTGCTTTGTGACCCGCACGTCGTCGGCGAGTTCGTCGTCGAGTCGCCGCTGGAGGTATCGGGTGTGGAACGGCGTGCGGTCGACCGCCGAGCGGATCTCGGTCGCCGACTCGAGCCGAAAGCAGGGGACGACGTCGATGTCGAACCCTTCGACTTCCCCTTTGACGTAGGGATGTTCGGCGTACTCCTCGTGGCCCTCGGGCAGCGTGGCGTGGCCGACCTCGAGGCCGTACTTCTCGAGCGTTTCGCGGTCGATCTCCGGCGGAAAGCGGACGAAGATATCGATGTCCCGATCGCCGCTGATCCACGTGTCGCGGGCGGTCGAGCCGACCTGCAAGACGTCGGCTCCGTCACACCGTTCCGTCGCCGCCTGTTCGGCTCGCTCCATGAGCCGGTCGGCGACCTCGCGGAGCCGCGCGCGTTCGTCCGCGTCGGGCGTGACCTGCGCTCGCACCTCGGCGACGACCCGCTCGAGGTCGCGATCACCGTCTCGATCGTCGGGCTCGTCGCCCTCGGCGTCCTCCTCGCTCATTGGGGACGCGTACTCGAGCGGTGCGTGAAAGGGTATCGAACCGCGGGAAGGGAAAACGAAAGCCCTATCAAATGCACTCGACTATCACGAGATGAGCCGAAGTAGCTCAGATGGTAGAGCACCTCGCTGTTACGGCGACTCAGGTACTGCCTGTCCGCCGCAGATACGAGGTTGTCCCAGGTTCGAGTCCTGGCTTCGGCGCTTCTTCCTGATTTACGAGCGAGACCGATCTGTCTCCGCTGTGTGTCGACGATAGCAGCCACGTCGAACTGCGAGTTCTCTCACCATCGGGGGAGGGATTATCGTCTTTCGGCAGTGACGTGGGGACATGACCAGCGATACCGACGACCGGCGGAGTACCGACGATCACGGCCACGACATCATCGATCCCCTCTTCGTCGGGATCGTCACCGTCTCGAGTTCGCGCGCGGGCGAAGACGACCCCGACGATCCGGGCGGGGATACCATACAGGAGTGTTTCGAGTCTGCAGGCCATGAGGTTCGAGAACGGGTCCTGGTTCGGGACGATTACTCGGCGATCCGGACCGCCGTTCGGGGGCTGGTCGCGCGCCAAGACATCGACGTGGTGTGTACGACCGGCGGCACCGGCGTCACCGTCGATGACGTCTCCCCCGAAGCGACCGCGTCGCTGTTCGAGCGCGAACTGCCGGGCTTTGGCGAACTGTTCCGGTCGCTCTCGTGGGACGAAGTCGGAACGCGAGCGATGGCCTCGCGCGCGACGGCGGGGATCGCCGTCGACACGCCGGTCTTCTGTCTCCCCGGGAGCGAGAGCGCCTGCAAAACCGCCTGTGAGGAACTGATCGTCCCCGAGACGCCCCACCTCGCAGGGCTCGCGACGCGTCACCGCACCGGAGCGAGCGACCAGACGCTCGCGGATTACGGGAGTGAGTAGCCCGACTGTTATCTGCTCACCTCGGCTCCGAGTCGGTGCTCTCGATGACAGATGCTGATCGTGGCTCACTCGAGGGATCGCCCTCCGAGGACCCGCGGCAGTGAGAGCATTTCTCCCCCGTTTCGAAACACCAGGCGAACAGTCAGATCGCCTGAACCAGCCTTTATTGAGCGCACGTGCGTGTATTCGATTGCTATGTGCCACCACTTCGAATCCATCACCGAACTCGACGCCGAGGAACGCGAGGACATCCTCGACGCCCACAGCAAGGCGGAGCTCGAGGCCGAACTCAGCGACGAGGCACTCGAGGCCCTGACCGCGTAGCGGCGTCCCGTTTTTCTCGAGCGGACCGGACAGCAAACGTTAATTAGCGCGCACGATTTTTCCCGATTGACGGGCCCTTAGCTCAGTCTGGTTAGAGCGCTCGGCTCATAACCGAGTGGTCGATGGTTCGAATCCGTCAGGGCCCATTCGGATACCCAGCGTCTAGGAATCACCGTACGGCGGTGGGTTCCTTTTAAAGAACACCTGTTGTGGGTATGGGAATCGAACAGGTTAATGGACGCCCTCTCTGCCGTATGGGGATTACAGAAGAACCGAAATTAGTGTACCGATTTTCCTAGAGGCTAACTATTCATCGATGTCGCGCGAGGTGCGCGGGCGAGAAATGTTGATGGAATGAATGAGCTATCGCTATATGGAGTAACGGACGACGCAGAAAATCAGTCGAACCTCAGAAGATACCCGTGCGCGTAGAGTAGGCAAACAGCTTACCGCACTCGTCACACTCGCTCTCAGGCTCTTCTGCAAACGGGTTGGCCGTATCGATACCACTGGTAGACTCAATATCCTCCTCTTCATCTACACCCGTATGCTCTCCACAGTGAGGACACTCTACGGATTGCATCTCAGTGGTCACCTCCAACGATGTGCTCTGGTTCTTCGTACGTAATCTGTGCATCACGAATATCACGGGTGAGGCGGTCTCGATGAGTACGGAGCCTATCCTCAGACCACGAGAGGAGGTGCTGGTGCTCTGCTGGAACAACCTGCTGATGGACTGCATTGCTGTTCTCGGGCGTATCGATATCAGACTCTTCTGCAAGAGCCAGTGCTTCTTTGACCCATCGGAGCTCCTTCTCGATTTCTTGGGGCATACACCGCCCAGGAGAATGAGACTAGCATTCAATGTTTGGATTTTGCTGACTCATAAATAGAACTAGATTAGTGTCCTCTGTCTGATTACTACACTAACAAATTTAGGGTTTAAAGATAAATATCTACTTGCAAAGATATGAAAATAATAAATGCAATACTGATGGTGGGGTTTGTCGGGGTTATCTTCCTTGCAGTGAATACTAGTCTCGACTTGCTCCTACAAGGCTCAACACTAGCGATAGTGGGTGGGTCGATGGGGCTACTCTTCGCCACCATCATCGTATACAGTTTGTATCAATCTTCAAAAACAACTTACGAGGAACCAAGGTGACAACTATGAATGTAAACAAAATCAAATCAATGATTCGCGGTAACACAGGTCGTATAACAATGATAATGATGCTCATGATGGTCGCAGTGGCAGGTGCTGCTGTACCGAGCATGGCTCAGGACGATACTACAGATAGTGATGTTAGCGACATCACAGTCGAGGTCTCCGATAACGGCACAGCATATGAAGGTACAGTAGAATTGTACGATGCTTCAGATGATTCCATGGTCGACACAAATACAGTAGAGTCTGATGGGACAATCACGTTCCAAGGCCATGCATCTGGTGACTACTACCTCTCTACAGATGGTGACGCCCCTACTGAGTCAAAGAACTTCACTCATGAGGATGGCGCAACTCAAGTTAACTGGGACATCTCAGACAACACTCTCACAGTAGAGGAGCCAACATATATCTTAGAGGCATCTGCTACCCTTGACAATGAAACTGTAACGGCGGACTTCACCCTTGACGACGGTAACAAGTCAGGTGAATCCGTCCAGTATGATGTTGAGGATGGTGAATACACTATCTCTGCTGAATACGTCGAAGAGAATGAGGACGGTGAGAATGTCACTTACACAGCTTCTAAGACTGTGGATATGAACGGCTCTGACCAATCCGTTGAACTCACTCTTGAAGAAGAAGATGAGGGTGTCGTTGGTAATACTGTAGATACGGCAGGTAGCACATGGACAGACCTCGTTACGGAATACGGTGTTGTGGTTGCTGGTATCATCGTAGTTGTCCTTGTGCTCATCATCGTATACGGGCTCATGGCGATAGGCAGTGCTGCTCGAGATGACCCGCAGCCTTGAAGGAAGTAGCATTTCATTCTCCCTTATTTAAACGACAATAATTTAACATCTTAGTGGATAGTTTGTAGTATAAATGAAAAGTAAGTGCAAGAAACTTCTTCCTCTCTTTGTGCTTCTACTACTCCTGCTGGTAGCTGTCCCTACAGGTGTAATGGCACAGGAGGATACGACTGAGACTCCTGATACACCATCTGGTGACCAGCCAGATTCAGAGGACACAGAATCAGACGACAGTAATAACGAGGATAGTGGCGATGGAGAGGATGACAGTGAAAACAGTAGTGACGAAGATAGTGGAGATTCAGAATCGAATCTACGGGAAGAGAACCGTGAGATAGTCGAGAATAATGACCCTGATTTTAGATTGCCTGATGGGGTCGATGTCTACGAACATAAGGTAACCAATTCCGAGACTGTCTTTATCGTCCATAACACGGGCGACGATATAGCGCAGGTGATGGCCGCCAATGATGGGTCGGGTTCAAAACGAGTTGAGAAGGATTTTGAACTTGCTCCAGACGAGGTGACACGCGTTGTTCTACCGTCTATGGATATGATAAGGACAGGAGCATCAGTCTCTGTCTATCTGAGTTTTGACGAGCGGGAAGAACTGGATGAAGGAAATATAACGACCTATATCGTGGATAGGTTTGCGTGGGCACCTAATCACGCTCCAGATATTCCACACCCATTTTTCCTTGTGTTTATGGTTGTTCTAGTAAACACGGGAGTCATAATAGGATTGGTTAAATCTAAGAATAGAACGACAGAATGGGCAGCAAGAATTGATAGAATGGATTTAGGCAGTCAGGTATTGCGGAAGGTAAAATACCACCTTGAATCCAGCAAAGAAGATGGATTAGAATATTATATCGAAACTATAGCAATCAGGCTGAAACACTATAACATAGCTATTGTAATTGGAATATTCTCAGTATGGGGATTCCTATACTTATTCAAGATTATGTCCCTCGCTGGACCACATACAATCAGTCCTGCGATACCATACCCATCTCTCGATGGATTCCATCTCTGGACAATGTTTTCGTTTGATATACTGATACCAGAGTGGTTCGAGAATTCAACAGTGTATATATTGTATTCTAGCATAGTGTCTTTAATATTTGCGACTACGACGCTATCATACCTACTCGTAAAAGATAGGAAAGTGATAGACGCTACAAACCCTAAAAACGGGAAAGGCGGTTTGTATGCACTCAGCCAGGGGAGATTCGAGTCAATAGATGTTATCCTAGAGACTGAAGAAGGGTATAGGGAGGTTGATAAATCGTGGCTATACCAACCAATCCCTGGTGTAGATAAATTCGAATGTAAGGAGTACTACATGGAAGCAAATGTTGCGGTTGTCAATTGGAACGGGCGAGTTGAGAAAATAAGCCCAAAGGAGATTAGGACGTGGCAAGGGAAAATTGACAAATTGATGAGTGAGCTACAGCTAGCTAAAGACAAAGTTAGCTATATAAAGCTAAATTATGCAGATGACGTGAAAGATACCGCAGAAAAGATATCTGCAGCAAAAACGCAAGCTCTAGAAGATGAGGGCTATGAAGGTCTTGGTAAAGTACGTCAAGCTCTAGAAGATAGATTAGACGAGAAGGTGGAAGGCGGATTCCAGAGTTTAGAAGAATTAGGTTATGATGAGATAGAAGAAGAACATGATGGTGATGACGATGAGAAGTACAAACCTGACTTCGAATCTGTAGAGGAAATTATCGATGAAGATGGTGATACACAATGATAGACGATATACACAATCTCTTGCTGGTTTTGTTCATGGCGATGCCAATGCTCGGAATGTCTAAGGAGAGCGGCGGCAGTGGTGGTTTAGGACGGTCAATGTCTTATCTACGAGATGAAGTTGAAGCGAAGGAAAATGACATCTATGAGTTCGCCGTGAAGATTCGAGATGAAACCGTCATACGGCATTTATCGGATGCTAAGCGGTCATGGGAAAATCAGAAAGATTGGCTCGGGACCGATAAGATATTCGAGAACACAAAACAATACAAAAGCATTGTTAAGAAGCATACTACCATCAATATTACAGATGAAGCATATAGTAGTAGCAGATGGAAGATTACAAAATACATCACATCTACTGCCGAAAAACCATCTGCTAAGAATCTGAAGCTAGTGAAATGGTTGATGGATTTTGCAGACTCGACTGCTCTGGAGGATGTGACCCAGATTTATATGACTGGTATCCAGGGGAAGGGAAAGACTTTCTTGGCGTTTCTGATTGCCGAACTTTGGCTGTTCATGAATGAGGATGGCGTAGTTCTCACTAATGTCAAAGGAGTCAGTAACACCGTCCATGTCGGGTCGATGGACGAGCTCGATGAGTGGATAGAGAGCAATCCTAACAAGGTGTTCTTCTTTGTCTTCGATGAAGCCAACAAGCACGCTTCAGGTACTGGGGGAGATGCTCAAAAGGTCCAGAATCAATTCTTCCCACTCGTGACGTTCCTTCGTAAGAAAGGTGGCAACTACATCATCATTGGCCACGTGCCAAAGGACGTTCACAGATGGGTTAGACAACTTTGCGTCTACGTACACAAGACAGGACGGAAGACCGCTGAAATCTACGAAGGTCTCGAAGATAACGGAGAGCCAAAAGAACACATGAAGACACTCAGGGCAATCCCCGTGCCTACAACATTAGTCCCTGATACTGAGGATGAGACAGAGTGGGAATGGTCTGATGGGCAGACCAGCGTTTGCTTCGGGGAAAATAAAGAAGGAGAACGCTGTGGGTCAATTGTCGAAACAGAATACGGAGAAGAGAAGGAATTCTTCTGTGACTCACACAAGCACCAAGAAGAGCCCCACGAGGATGTATACCCACACGAGTTGCTTGATACTCCATACGAGGAGTATGTTGACGAGGATGTCCTTGGTGAGATTCGAGACACCGAAGACGAATACGAGCCTCTTCCACTCCCACCCGCTCCAGAGGTCGAGCCAGAGCTAGCTGAGCAGGTTAGAAAGGAAGCAGAGGAAGAAGCTGCACAAGAATCTACTGAGGAGCTACAGGAGGATGCTGAGGAAAAGGAAACTATAGACGAGAACCCTACTCCTCAGAACACAACAGACGATTCTCGAGGTCGTGTCGAGCATGATGAGGCCTCCGAGGAAACTACTGATGATGAAGACCTCCTTGAGCAAGTCCCCGAGAAGTACTGGACCAAGGTAACTGAACGGACTAGATTCACAGAAGAAGATGTGGATGAATTCGAGCAATTGGAACAGTTACTCGGTGACAGGGACTATCAGCGACTCAAGTCTAAATTGGATGCTTGACCTAGTGTTTATAATTCCACACTGTCTGGGTGTCGTGTATGACTGTGGTCACGCCCTTGCAATCTATTTCGGTTGACCTCTCCGTCACTAACCTTCTCCAAGTCGGTCTCTATGGATTTCTCGTGGTCTTGTACTACTACATGTATAAATCCCAAAAGAAGCAGACTGAGATACAAGATAGGCAGACCACGATAATGGAATCTCAAAACCGCCTGATGGCAGCTGAACATCAACCTGAGATAAAGGCAGATGGTGATTTGGATGCTGTTGGAAATTCAGCAAGAATAACACTATCTAATGTGGGCGAAGGTCGCGCACGCAAGTTGGGTATACAGTGTTATCCATTTTTCAAGAATAATAAAGGATATTGGATTCCCTTCTCTATGCATGTTCTCGACTTTGTTATCGGTCCAGTCAAATCTCCTCTAAGTAGAGCTCCTCGAACGGCGAAAGTCGATGTGGCAGGTGTACATGACCCTGTTCATATTGAGACTGGTTCCGACCCTTCACCACTTGAAAATGGACTTGAAGCGAAGGAAGATTCGATACGTTTCGAAGGCCAACTTAAGCAAGAAATCGCCTCTCGAGGACCCAGTATGACTGTAGATTTCACTGGTGCTATTAACCAGATGATTGAGGAATGGGGGGCTGATGAAATCAGTATTGATATCTACGTTACGTACGCCGATATCATAGACGAAGAACACTCACGTCACATCACCTCTCGAAAAGGAATAGAGGTTGAACAAGGAATGAACTTTGAGGAGGCTTTGAAGCGTGGTAAGAAGAGAGACAAACCTGTAGAGACGTTAGTACCTGATTCTGAAGAAGAGAAACTTGAGGGGTGGAGTTAACCTCGCACACAAGAGTTAGTGTATCCTCAGCAGGCTACTTTATCGGGAGCAATCACTGACGGTACACCTATGATGGGTGAGTAACAGAGCCTAACCAACAGATGTTCTCTGAGTCAATAATCGAAGAAACGGTTGAAGTCGATATTTTTGGCGTCAAAGCGGATGTAGATATTCGGTTAACCGAAAGTGGTTCTATTGAGGCTACCCTGCCAGAGATGGTTCAAGTAGATGGCCCAATAGAGAACGACCTATACGATTTTGAAGGGAAGAAGAATTCTAATACTCAGGTCGAACTGTTAAAATGCTCAGTCAGTGAGTCAGGACGATTTGTTGCGGGAGAACCTAGTAAATTCTATGCAAGTAGTATCAGCCCCTCAGAAATTATAATTGATTCTTCTGGAGGAAATGCAATTGTCAATGAAGAAGTCACCGTAGAAATCGATGTGTTATGTTTTCTTCCCTCTAACCCTTTCATTGACAGTGTTGAAGAACTCCCACTATTAGAACGAGATGACTGGTCAATATATGGGGAATCACTAGATGACAGAGAAACAAGGGTCGGTCTCATCAAGGAATTCAAACGACCGTTGAGAACCGCCACCATCGAAGTCAGACAGGAGGTGAATGGACCACCATCAAGACAAGTAGAAAAGGCTCTCGAGCAAATTCAGGAGGTCGTGGAACTCACATCATTTATTCAAGGGGTTGAGCCAACTCCTTTCCGTGCCCGAGTTACGGCTGTAGACGGTGACGAATACAGCGAAAGATATGAAGAATGGTTCACGAAGTATCGCAGAAGTATTGGTTGCGCGTTCACAGACTCAAACTTCATTTATGCGGACTTGCGAGATTACTTGGATGAGGCCTATGACGACTACCTAGATAATCGAGAACCCTATCGTCTCCATATGGTTATTAGTTGGTATCTTGACGCACTCAATGCTACGCGTACACTAGATACGAAGATGGCCTCTATTTGTAGTGGGACTGAACTTTTTGCTAAACGTCACTCAGACCACGGACCAGGCTACTATAAGACTAGAAACCGAATCGGATATCTTGTAAATAAACTCTGTGTGGAGACGGAAGACCTTGCAGAGTTCTCTGGAACATATGACACATCCTATTCGCAAGCATCTGATGGTAATAACAATACAGTAGGGGTTTGGTCGAAATGCGTTCAAAAGCTATTCTCCATTCTGAACCTTGATTCTGATGAAGAAGAGGTGAATTATACGCACGAATATTTCTATTCCTATTCCCGCCAATATGTTATTCATGGAGACAACCTGAAGATTACTAATGATGAACTCTATAGAGATTATGAGGCAACTCTCACATTATTCCAGAGACTCATTCGGAACCAACTGTTGGATATTGAGAACTTGGAAAACTATAACAAACTCAGCAATCTAAATCCTGAAGACTCTAGGGTATAAATAAGGTTGAATTATGTCTCTGCACTCAGTATTTGTTATTTCCAATACTAGATGCGCACCCCCCCATATCCCCCACTATATGCCCTCATAGAGTGGGAGGTGATGAGAACTGTGAATTCTCATCTGACGCGATACACATTTAGGATTTGATATTTAATTATGAGGTGTGTATGAAATTATCTGATTTACTTACGCGTGCACAGACGGACGGATGCAAATTGATTCTGATGTATTTGCACAGAGTCGGGACAGCAACAGTTGACCAGATAGCTGGGAAATTTGACTGGACTAAGAGCAAGGCACTGAACCTCGTTTCTGCTCTCGAGGAGGAAGACCTCATCGTAGAATTAGAACGCTCTCCACAGCGGTGCTATATGCTTAAACGGGTTACACGGTGATACGATGCACAAATCAGGGCATACAGGAGGGTATTTGCTAGTCTGGACAGCGATATCTTTTCTCTTCCTCCTGCCCCAAGGACTGTTTCGTGTATCTGTCATCGGGTATATATTGGGTATACCGCTTGTGATGGTTCCTGATGAAGACCAATCCTTTCCTCTGGCCACCCACCGAGGATTTTCACACACGTTCTGGTTTGCTCTCATATTCGGAGCTATCTTCTTCATTATCGGATTGAAGATGTCTCCAACACTAGCGGCAATAGGAGCTAGTATCCCACCTGTCTATTTATTCTTCATCGGGTTCGTTATTATTATCACACATATCTTCCTCGACAGTCACACACCTATGGGGGTGAAACCACTAGCCCCCGTTTCAGAAAAGCAATATTCTGGTGATATTAGTTCAAACTCAAAACTATGGAACTGGCTCTTCTACGTCATCGGTATAGTGGGTACTATCGTCGCAATCTATTATTACTTCTTCGTGGGTATTTAATTCCATAGATTAATAGCATTAAAATACAAAACATATTATATGAGTACGCACGCAGGGGCAGAGACTGATGAGGTCTCGTACGTGACTCCAACTAACCGTGATTTGGTATTCGAACAGCTTGTGAAACAAGACAGGATACGGTGGACTACACATGATATGCAGCAAGCCATAGACAAGGATATTTCAGAAGATACCATCAAACACACCTTCAACTCCCTTGCTAAGCTTGGACTCCTGAGACACATACGTGATAGCCCATACTGGTACCTCGAGCCAGAATGGTTCTAACAATCGTAGACTGCTGATTTTGGTGACAACACATTTAACATCTTCTTTACATATTTATACTATGGGAACACTGAAAACAATCGGCATGGCTCTTCTGGGAGCATTCGTATTGTCTACGATTATCAGATTAAGTGGTGGAGCTCAAGCAGCAGCAGAGAGTTCTGGAATAATGATACTGGCAACGCTATTCGTTCTCTGGGTAGCGTCGAAGTTGTACTCTGGACTAGCATCAGATTATGTAGATGTGGCTAAGGACGAAGGAGAAGATTTCTTCGATTGATTCTTGCTCTGCTACTATCTCTCGTCTCACATCGTGACTTGAGCATGGGTGGGCCAACGAAGACTGATTGCTAATCAACCTAGTAGCGATGCCTAAGTCGTGGGTGGGTGGAGACCTTCCGAAATACACCTGTTCTCAGCTATCTATTTTGAATCTGAGGGAGATGGGGTAAGAGAGAAAAATTACTGCTCTCGAGAAAACTGGATTCGCTATAGCACACCGTTATTGTTCTGTATGAACGGGTAGTCCATATTCGACTTCTGAGTTACTATGGATTCGTGGTAATTCTGTCCACTATTACTATAGCGGGTTATTCACCATCCCCCCACCCCCTAAGGGGGATGGTCAAAGACCCGTATATAATATAGCCAGTAGATATGGACTGCTCGTTGACCCCAGGATTCTAACATTCAGATGTGGTGAACATCGTATGGATATCTGGTACTGGGATGACTTCGCCCTAGCGTGTCCTAATGATGATTGTGACGGCGAGGTGTATCCACATGGGGATTTAGACGATGCCCGTGATGAAACCGATAACACCGTACAATGCAACTCGTGTGAGGAGGTCTACGAGCTTGAGGCTATTCCAGTAGAGGGCAAAGAATGAATGCCCAACACTACGTACTGTGACTATGACCTCAAACGATGATTGCGAGGAACGAGATTACGAGACTGATACGATAAACCCGTCTGAGGATATCGATGTAGCTCACGACGTTGATACGATACATATCGAGCGGATGGATGCAGATACACTTTGGTTAGGACTTTATCAAGATGAGGATGGCGAACCTGAGCATATGTACTGGATTCTTTGCGATGATGATGGCTTGCATATCGACCGCGAGACTCATCCTGACGGGATGTAATATGATGACCACAGACGAGATTATCGGCCTGCTCGAGGAGCGAGATGGTGAGTTACACTGTCCAGTAACTAAGTGCGACGTATGGTTCCCTGAGGGGATGCAGTATGGATTTCTGGACCACTATGGAGAGCATGATGTGTGTCTTCGCTGTGAGCAGGAATTAGAGCATCCAGGAAATCAATTCATCTGCACCGAGTGTGCTGCATCCTCTGATTAGGACCGTGCCTCTGACAGTGGGGGTGTGTGATGTCCCAGCTATCTGGCACACACCCATTTCGCAGGTTCCGTAGATATGTTATCAATCTACCGTAATCACGTGAAGTTTGTATAGTGTGTGAATTCCACACGAAAGAGAGGGGTCACAGATAGTCGTCAACCAGTGTGTAGTCCTCTAAATCCAAATCCATATCCACTCTATCCGTCGTGTTATCCCTGATTCTAAGGCATTCAGAGTTGGTGGAGTCCATAGCATCGTCTATCATCTTCTGCAGCACATCGCCTGTCTCCCCATCAAATACTACGTGACAATTTTTCTCATCATATTCCAAGGAGAGTATGATATTGTCTGCATCAGTAACCCCCGTTTCTATTAGATATATGAAATACTCTGTATCTACCTGCACCTCTAGGATAGTGTCTTTAGATTCTAGAAACTCCATCACGAAGTCATTGTCCTCTTGCCATTCGCGCATACTTGTGACTCAGGAACCCTGTCGTATAGATTCTAGCATTCTACCTAATCGAGGAAATTTATTTACTCTTTTAGAACAGTGTAATATACACAGGGTGATGATTGCAACCCTGTAGATTCCATCAGGAGAATACCGTATCGGGGAGTCATTCCATCTCCCGCTTCTATTCTCTACATCCTTTCACACGCATACGGGCGGTAGACATTTAGTATTGTATAGTTTATATATTCAATATGGTACAAAATTTTAGAACCATGGTCATGGCGCTCTTGCTGGTCTCGAGTGCTATGGTCGCAGGTATTAGTGGTACAGCACTCGCACAAGAATCAGATTATAGCACAGCTCCATCAGATACAACGACCATTCTCGAAAATATGGATGGTAGTGGGACAGAAGACGACCCCTACGTGATTACAGATGTATATGAGTTACAGGCAGTGAATGCTAATACGTCATCGCATTACGTTCTCGGGAATGATATTGATACAAACTCTACGGAGACTTGGCATCCACAAGAGAATTTCACGGAACAAATCGGTGAGTATAGTGGTACAGATGTGGGAACGTACGAATTAACATACGCGCCAATTTCTGAACTCACATCCGTAACTGATACAGACTCAGGCACTGAGTTAAACGCATCCATTGTCGATGCGGAAAACGGCACAATTGAGGTGGAAGAGTCAGCATCTGCAGAAATCGAAATTGAATACACAACAAGTGAGAAAATCTATAAAGGATTTAAACCGATTGAGTTTAGCGGTTCTGATGTTGGCGTTATTGATGGTAATGGACACACAATTAACGGTCTATATATTAATCAACCGAACGAATTTGGAGTTGGGCTTGTGACGACAAACGATGGCCAGATAACGAGTCTAAATTTGAAGAATGTAGACATTACAGGTGGTGAAGTTGGAGCTATTGCTGGAAAGAATGCAGGCGAAATTAGTTCTGTCTCTGTGACGGGTGAAGTCACAGCGACAGGCGATTATGCTACAGCTGGTAGTGTTGCAGGCGTCAACACGAACACAATTAAGAATTCATACAGTTTCGCAAGTATTACATCAAATATTGATGCTGGTGGCTTTACTGGTCTGAATGACGGTGGTACCGTGGCTCATTCGTATTTTGCAGGCGATGTTACAGCATCTGATTCAGGTCAAATAGGACCTATTGTCGGAGATAAAGCTGGCTCGGTCATATATACATACTATGATTCAAATGTGGTTAATGTAGATTCGGATGACGCTAAAGGGCTAACAACCGATGAGATGACGGGCACATCTGCTGCTGACAATATGTTCCTTGATTTCTCGAGTGTATGGGAGACCATCACAGCAGAGGAGAATTACGCAACAAATGATGGATATCCTATCCTCACAGATAACGACCGAGAGGCACAGTTAGTCGCTCAGGACCTCCAGGTTGTCACATACATACTCGAGGTCTCTACCGTGGACACTGACGACAATCCCCTCGAAACAACCGTCACAGTAGATGGCCAAGAGCAGACGGGCAACACTACTTCCTTCACACTGGAAGATGGTGAGTACGCTATTGAGGCATCTGCTGATGGGTATAGCACTGTGGGCAAGACCGTGACTATCGACGGGACAGATAAGACTCTTGAGCTCACTCTCGAGGAAGAACCAAATGGCGATGAGGAGGTCGCTGGTACAGGAGGTAGCGATGGTAGTGGGTACGGAGACATCATAGATGCTCTCTTGGGCGCTGCACCTGCTATCGTAGTCGTTGTCCTCCTCCTGGTCTTTGTTTTCTTCTGGCCGTCGGGAGGTAGTGGTGGCGTCGAACCCTAGTTATTAGCCTTTTTGATACGAAATAATTTAACCTTCTAGACTAATTATTAGGTATGATAAGTATAAAGAATGCAATCTGGAGAATCATTCAACTCACAATCGCGGTTATCCTGGGCTCGATTATAGTCAACCTGTTGGGGATTGGTGGGATTGCTGTAGCTCAAGATACAGGGTACTATGAGGATGCAGAGATGCACACATTTGATGACCAGATAGTAGATTCAGATGGTAACCCTGTCGTGGACGCTCGTGTTACGTTTCGGGACTACGAGATAGCAGGATTGGGTACTAATCAAGAAATCTTCTACGAGGATTACAACGGATACGAGTGGTCCACGACTACTGATAGTAACGGGGCCTTCTCAATCGATATACCATACGAGTGTACAGGGTCGAATTGCGAAATCAATGAGGGTATTGTGCTAATCAATATAGAAGGTGGTGAGGAGGTTGTCGGTAGTTTCCAAGCAACCTCTATGGAGTCTGAATCAGACCTCACATGGATAGCTGATTATCGGTACGACTCAGATGATTCAAGCAATGGTGTGGATTCTGTTACAGAATTCGAATTCTCTTCCACTCCTACGTGGTTCCAGTCCTTCCTTCCCGCAGATATGATATCTGCACGATACTAATTTAGTGTTCTAGATAGTTGAATAATATATGAATAGATATGCAGAACTAGCTCTATATGGATTACTCGTCCTCGTCGGGACGGTGATGCTTCTGGGAGTTGGTTCACTTACAGCGTTAGCACAAGAGACCAATACCACACAGACGTTTGAGAGCCAACTAACAGATTCAAATGGCGACCCGATTCCACACACAGAAGTGAAGTTTGAGCAGTACACGGACTCATACATCGAATTCGGCGAGGTCCATTTAGGACAGCAATATAGTTCTCACGGAGAATGGACGACCACAACTGATGCGAATGGTAACTATTCGATAGAGATTCCTTATGAAACTCATGAGGATGGTTCTGTAACGCCCACAGAGGGTGTAATTAGGATACCTGACTCAGATAATCCTAGTTCCGATGTAGATATGGGTGTCTTCGAGGCGGGGTCTACAACATCGCTGAATTACCTCTCTCAGGATAATCTCAATGTAACCGCTGCAGACTACGATGGGACATCCAGTGACCCGTACACCTTCTCAGATGATTCCGATTCCACGGGCGACGAGACCGAGACAATAGACCGCCCTACGGTCAACGTGGTTGTAGATGACGACGAGATTGTTGAGGGCCAGGACGCAACATTCAGAGCAGAGCTTGAGGGCGCTAATTCCTCCACGGTGGATTTCCAATGGCTCGTCAACAATGAAGAAGTAGGAACGAATAGCCAAACGCTCAATCACACGTTCGATGCAGCGGGCGAGTACAGTGTCAACGTTCTCGTGACTCCTGCAAATGGGTATACATGGAATGATGGGAGCAGCGAGGAGATAGAGGCCATCTATCAATTGCAAGATGACTACTGGTCCAGCAGCGGAGTTATCAAGTTCACAGATTTGACTGTGACCTCCGTAAATGAAGACAACGAATCCATCAACGCTACTGTGGAGATATTGAGCTTAGAGAAAACAGGGTCAGAAGTACAATTCCGAGTCCCCGAAGGGCAATGGACTATCACTGCAGAATATCAAGACAGTGGAATCCAGTATGATGCAGTAGATTCGATTAACGCGACAGACAAAGTACAGGAAGTACAACTCCGACTCGAGGAGAATGATGGGGTCATAGGAAGCGGCACTGGTGGCGTACCAAGCGGAGGACTAGGGGACTGGCTATCTTACATCACGGACATCATTCAGGGGCCTGTATCGGGCGCTGAATCTCTACTAGCTACGGCTGGAGCTGTCCTTGGTGGGCTGACTCTGGTTGTCGGTGCAGCTGTGGTTATCACGCTCTATCTCACTGGGTCCTTCCTGTGGCGGCTCCTCCCATTTGGCGGAGAAGAAGAAATCAGCCGTCTACGCGTAGGTGCGGGTGATGACGATGATGATTAATCCGCTTGAGAGTATCCCACTGATACCACTCGAGACCTTGGCCATCATCGGGTTCGTCTATCTAGCTATCATCGCAACCATCATTGTGGTCTATCTCAACTCGCGTTGAGAGATACAAATTTAGGATTCTATTCGAAACATATGATATGAAAATAGTAATCCCGCTTAGTGTACTCGCAACATTCCTAACCATCATCTCGTTTTCGCTCATCACTGGTGCGCCGATAGTAGATGCTATCCACACATTGGGCAGTCACTGGTTCGTATCTTTCATCGGGTTAGCCGTTGCTATGGGAGTTCTCGTCAGCTGGGCATACACACTAGCTTCTGGTGGAGATTTGAACGAGATGCTGGAGGAAATCTGATTATCGTGTCAAGCTTCTTTACCGAGGATTATCTTTGCAGTTGTCTCCCCAACTTCATCAACTTTCTCGAGGTCTTCCACAGATGCATTCAATACTTTTGCTACAGTATCATATCCAGCGTTTTCGAAGTTTTCAGCTTTAGTAGGTCCAACTTCAGGTAGGTCCTCGAGCCCATACGATTTCCCTGCCTCCTTCATCAAGTGAGGCATATTCTTGTATTGGCTAAACAGGTCAACTACAGCATCCCTGAATTCCTTGCGGGTTTTGTGTCTAAAGCTGGGGGAAAAGTCATCATCCTCTCGGTCCCCATCATGAACCTCATATTCTGTTTCAATTGTCAGGTCAAACGCGTTTCTCCCTTTCTCCTTGAATTTTAGCTGTATTTCTACTCCTTTTGCGTTATCAGGGTCTACACAATAGATATTCGCAGAGTCAAAATAGAAGTTATTTTTGAGACACTTTTTCACAATAGGATTAGTCCTTAGACTATCACCATCTAGGGCGAGTTGAGAGATATTACTTAGTTGCTGGTCTATCTGTTCCTCTAATTCACTTTTATCTTCTAAATCCTCAAATTCCTCAACTCCACCGTCACTAACCTCTTCGATTCCATCATCATCGCTGTCTGCTTGTCGAACCCCAAGATGACAGACGTTACGGGTGTCCCAGTTCCCAGGTTCGTAATCAAGAAAATCATCAACAAAGTCCACACGGTCCGACATATTTCCTATCTCTGTTAGACGGATATCTGCACGAGCTACTTTTGAGTCACCGTTTATCTGTCTTCTTCGGTCCCAATCCTCAAAGAAGGTCTTTACCGCGCTGAACTGGTCTGCATTGTAGAAATCTTGTGTAACTTTGAATATATCATCCTCATGGGTATCTGTCATACTAAAAGTCGCAGACCTATCTATGGCATTCAGAAGATTACGGTTTGACTCCTTCCGATGAACATAATCTACCTTCACCTTGATTTCATGGTCAGTTCTCTGTGTTCTAGTGATTGTGAGACCACTGTCTTCATGAAATACTTCATCTTCTTTTTTCAGTTCTCTCAAATCACCTTCTAGCTCATTGAGTGAAGCAGGGGTTTCAACAACAAATGCAGTCGATTTCTCTTTCCGATTTTGGCCATCTAATTCTTTCTTCAACTCAACTAGGCTATCTAAATCATAGAGTAGATGTTTCCCAGTGTTTGTTACGTTGGTCTCGCTTTTAGTGTGGATAAATAGCGAACTATTATCTCTGATAAACTCTTGAGTATCCAACCGTCCAATCTTTTTCATTGCAACTTCAATATCCTTAACAGTCGGATATTCTTCAATTGTATCTCTAACCATGGTTATTCCTCCATCAATCTGTCTGTATAACTATCAAAGCTGGCCTCTGTCATTCGATAGAATCTGAATTTTGGTACCTCTTCTTTTGAACTATCTTCCTCGTCTGGAACTACATTCCGCTTGAATTGCGATTTTGCGGTTTCTAAATCTTGCATATCTCCATCATGGCACATCATATCATGATATATCCAGACTTCCTTAGAATCAAGCATATTGTATTCAACTAACAGATTGAACAGTATTCGTAGTGAATCGACAGATACTGTTCCGAAATAGAAGATGATATTGTACTCGTCTCGACCATCAACTTCTCCTCTTACTGTATAAGGAGCCTCCAACCGAGCAAATATTATGTCTGATAGTGCGTATTCTAGAGATAGCGCATTTTGTTCAGTTGGATACGGCTTATCAATCATAGATGGATAGTAGAAGTAGAGTCTATCACCTTCAGAATTATATTCTTTCTTTATGCCATTATATTCGCTAGCTAAATGAGACAGACGGTTGAGGTGGTAATTCCCCAAGACTGCTATCTCATATGTTCCTCTCTCTTTACCACGGACATTAACACCAGATAACTCATCCTGGAATTCAGAGCGATGAAATTCATCCTCTGACCAGACTCCAATAATTCCTGCATCCCAGTTTCTATCTTCGTGGAAATTCAACCGAGTTTGAAATTCGTCAGCCTCGGGAGCACACTCCATCGTTCCTAGGACCTGTTTCATGTAATCATCTAGGTTGGATTCTCTGACGCTCTCCCATTGGCGGAATTTTGACTCAATGAACACTCCTCGTTCCAGTGAACGAAATGGGTCATCGTAGGTCATATAACCATCTACACCGTGGTCATTATTCCTATCACGATGAATTCCTGAAGTGCAAGGGATATCTAAATTAGCCTTCCCTTGTCGGGTCCACCCTAAGTTCTCAAAGAGAGCAAGAAGCCGTTTGTTTGCGACTTCCCCATGCTCATTCCCGTCTTCAGGCATCTTTCACCATTGGTGTTTCCTCTACCATCGATTGTTTAATTGTGTCAACCAACCCACTGAGACCGTCCATGTTATTGTAGACTTGAATAGAGCCGCTTTCGTATAGGCCAAGAGTCACCGTGTCACTCTGGGACCTGACCTCGAGTCCAAGGTACGTGATGTCCTCATTGTATTCTTCTACAAGTTGTTCCCCCGCACCTGGTCCATTCATCTTCAATCTACAACTCCCTATGGCGGAATCAGAAACGGAATAGTTAGATATCTTCATGGACTGTATCTCCGTCCTGTACTCTTCACTGATGCTGTCCCGCACAGATAGCAAGTCCAACGCGGCGTTTTCAATTGTGATGTCCCAATTGGTAAGCTGTCCCAGTTTATTAGTTACGGTTGACACGCTGTCTTTGCTAGAGAAAATCTCGAGGAGACTGTATTTGGTGTCAATACGGAAGGGAATCATCTCCACAGTATCTATCTGCTGCTCCTCAACGGATTGCGTATCTTCATCGAAGACCTGCCTGATTTCGGGACTGGTGAGCATCAAGTGGGCGGATATCAAACTTGGCTCCGATTCTTCAAGAGAAAACCCGTATGCGTCTCCGCGTTTGTATTCAGATTTATCCAGTAATTCCACTAGTTCAGAAGCTTCTAAATCATCAAAATGAATCCTTGAAATGTTATCTGAAAATGGTGGTGACGCAATCATATTAGTTGCCCATCATGCTATCTACACGGATAGAGATATCCCTACTATAAGTATACTGTGAAAGTTCAAATATACTATTGAACCTTCCAGAAGGGTCTGTTTGGTCCTTTTCTAACCACGTCCGAAGATATTTGCCCACTATAGTTGCAGGATATGCTACCAAAGTAAATTCTTCAATTTGGCTGGAATGGTAACTGAATGTGGTGATAAGAAGAAGCAGTCCTATGCATCGAGGTCTTCAGGAGCTTGTCTCTTTAGTTGCCGTACAACCACGTTGGGCACACCTGCCTTGCTGCACTCCTTTTCGATGTCTCCCCACGTGTGCACGACGCTACTACTCCCATTAATTCGTAGTATTCGCCGTCGTCCACCTGCAGTCCAATCTAGGGCTTTAGAGACGATGTTGCTATCAGGATGTTCTTTGAGTTCTACGACTCCAATGCTGCTATCTACTTTCGCTACTGTATTTCGGTCTGGGTACATATCTTGTATATCCATAAGGCCCTGTATCGGAATCGAACCGATTGATTAGCACCAGCAAGAGTAATCACGTTCGAACGTGCGTGGGAACTGGTCCTTCCTCCCTCAAGTACGCTCGAGCAGCTTCATCGAACGCTTGCATGTCCTCATCCCAATGCTCGACCTCAGTGGCGCTATTGAGTGAGACATAGAGGTCTCCGTCAAACTCCCCTGTGACGACTGAGCGGAGTACGTATTCCTCTCCTTCTTCTAATCGCTCGTGCTCTACATCCCAAATCACAAATTCAATTTCTCGCCCGTCTAATCCTTCTTCGTCACGAAGGACGCCTTTCTGTTCAATCGAATCCTGCTCAGGTTCCCACGTCCGTTGAACTGTGACGTGGAGGTCTAACCACTCGTCCTCGTCAAGGCTCATAGAGACGCTATCTATACCCTTGAGTGCCTGTGTAAAACCGATATCAAACGCATTGCGTTGATAGTACTCTTGTTGAAGCCCTGTATCCTTGTCTCGAACTGCTACAGTAGCGTGGTAATCGTAACCCTCTCCGCCGTAGTCTTTCCAGGTCTGACCTATCTTATGTTCTAATCCATATTGTTTTTCTGTCATATAAATGTATACGGGAGCCCACCCCAAATGTCTATCCCAAATATGATATGTATCGTATCTGGGATAATTATTTATGGGTGCAAGAGTATGTAATAATATGGGAAAAGCAAATACAAACCCCATGACTTGCAGTATAGATTCTAAGACAATAGCACCGAATACCCGTTTGTATCCTCATCAGATAGAGGAATGGGAATGCCTGTTTAGCGCACGTTCAGGTGGTACTAACGTCCATACGCTATGGGAAACTGATGGCGAGCGATATGTACACACTAAACACGATACGGACACACGTGTGCGTGTCAATGATAATTATGTCTGTAGTTACGAAATCATACAGGTAGGGAATTTCATCAAGACAACGCTCCTCCCTGAAGAAGTCGATGATAAGACGAACGGAGAAGCAGGGTTCCTGAAAGGCCAGTATAATTTTTATAACGCAACATGGCGCGGGCGAACTATATCGGTTAGCACTAATCTAGATTATTACAAGAAGAATTTCACGGAGTGCGAATTTGAGCAAATTAGAGATACGGGATTACACGATGTGACATTCGATATCCAGCTAATATCAGGTGGTCGCGTATGACTGGTCAGATAACCACGACAGCGCTTCTCGTGGAATATCTACAGGCGAATAGCGGAGAGTGGTTTACTCGAGCAGAAGTAGAAGAGAACACTAAGTTAAGTGATAGTACTATCCACCGCGATTTGGATAGTATGGTCAAGATAGATGTTATAGATGTTAGAGAACGCGATGAGCCAAATACAGCAGGACCGAATCCGTATGAATACCGATTTGTGGCTTAATCTTCCGAGTTTTATTTTATTGTTTCGTATTTGGGATAGATATAAGGGGTTGGTGTCCCTATGTATGAGTGTAAGATGACAACTCAAAAGACAACCTCCGACTATGATAGCAACACAGAACCAATCGAAACCGTAGCTGAGGTAGGAATCGGCGAACTCGTATGCGCCCGTACACTGGCTGACAATCACACGTATAATCAATACAGGTTTCAGAAAGTTTGTTCTGCAGATTCTGTACGCGGTGAACCAGAGGAAGATGGCGTAGTATACGTATCCAATGGTAAAAAGTACTATCCAAATGACGACAACCTCAGCGAAGTCCCAGATAACGTAATCGAGCAGATAACACAGGATTACACGCTATACACTGATGTTGATGCTGGGTGGAGTAGTTGGGCAGGACGACCTGAGTTTGACGAATCCCAAACGTACGTAGACGTGTCTGATGCACAGATTGTTGGCGAATAAACCCTTGCTGGTGCTAATCCAGAGTTCGATTCTCTGGACGGGTCTTATGACGGAAGATATTGTCTGCCCATATTGTCAAAACGAGGTTGAAGAGATAGAACACTCTACACAAGCCGACCAATATAGTCACCACGGCCATCGCAATATTGTGTCTGGCTGTTCCGAATGCGGATATAGACTAAAGCAGACGTATACAGGAGTTATGCGTTCTAACGCAACGAACCAGCAGCTCACAGAACAAAAGGAAGTTGTCCCGAATGACTATATCGTAATCGTCCACACGGAGAGTCAAGAAATCGTAAATACAGTACCACATACAAAAGCTGAACTCAAGCGAGCTATCGATGCTTGCCAAACACAGGATGTTCCGTGGGACGTATTCACTGGAGGGTTCTCTTTCAGTTTGAGTGTAGATAACGAGATGAAGGATTACGACGAGCGGGAACCATATTTCCGAATTGACCCTGAGAAAGATTACAACATATAGACATCACAGCTCTACTTTTCTATTACTGATTTCAGATATCTGTCTGAGCGAGTACTGTGCCTTGCGAATATTAGCCCGTGTCGCAGGGTCATCACCGTCGATGCTATCCTGACGGGCTATGGCCTCTTGGACAGCTTCTCGATGCACACAGGACCCATCATAATCATCACAGTTGCAGATAACATCCTTGCGAACTGTATAATAGGTATCCTCGTCGTCTATCGGGGATACGATGTGGGTCTCTGCATCCTCATCACTCCAGACATAGAATAATCCTGTTCGGACGGGCTTCACCTCTCGGAACTCATAGTCTTCATCTATCTTTTCTTCATACTTCTCAATGATTTCGTCCATGGTATCATATTGTCATCTAACCCTATATTTCATACTAACTATAATTTATTTAGGGTAGTAATAATATTAATAATATATGGGAAATGAACAACCCACAGATTCTGATGATGCATCGACTGATGAACAGAAAGTACGCCGCTCTATCTACATCCCTGTAGAAGTCACTGAATGGGCCGACGAGGAGAACATCAATCTTAGCGGTCTTGCTTCTGATTTACTTAAGGGTGAGATGAAACGTCGAGAACACCTACAGGAAATCCAGAACTGTCCAGAAGAGGAGGTTGACATTGACGAGAAAATAGAAGAAATCTATGCTCGGAAACGTAGGATGGAGGATGCTTTCTTAGAGTTTAAGAAAAAGGCTTGGGAAGAGCATCGTCGTAAGTTTGGACTTGATGATTTAGATTACGAAGATACCGTGGAGTCCGAGTACCGTGTATCTGACTCTAACGAGGGTGATTCACAATGAAGTTCGATTTTGATAGAGAGGGCTTTTTGGATTTTATCGATGAATCTAGTTGGGTGATAGTCACATACTTCGGGTTAGCAATATTATCCTTATTGTTGTTCGGTATCGGTGGTGTGGCTATAGTCTATGAACTATACGGTGTAGTGCCAGCACTCTCGGTGTTTATCACGAGTCTAATAGGATATGTATTCTTCTTTAACATAGCCCTGCATGCATCGATTCGAAAGGATATCGCTAAAGATACGTTCAGAATATTAGAACGACTTGAGAACCTATCTGAGCAAGTTGATGAATTAGATGATTCACCATCTCCAGAAGAGATTGCGGAAGTAACGGGCGGAGACCCTGATAAGATACGGTCAGGGATGCATGCGTTCGAGGTTGACTCTAACGAGGGTGATTCACAATGACTGGATTAGAAATATTCTTTGCTGCTCTCTATGTAATATTATTTATCGTTAGTACTAAATCAGCGTACTATTCTGGCTACGAACACGGATACGTGAGAGGCCAACACAATATGGACGATGACTCTCAGAACGAGGGTGATTCCGCATGAGATTCGGTGACTGCCCCAACTGTGGTGAGTACAAGTACCTCACCCCAGAGCGTGGTATCTGTCCTACCTGTGAGGATGATACTGGTAGTCCAGGAATCGAGCTTACTCCTCGGCTCGAATTGTTTGGTGAGGAAGCCCGAGAGTTTTTTGAAGACCTCTCTGATGAATTCGGAGATACTGACCTCTCCCAACTACAGGATAGTCAGAAGGATGCTCTCTTTGCAAAACACAGAGCTTGGGAGAATCTTAGTCCGAGTACTTCGGATATTAGTTACGTAGATACTGCAGAATGTGAGCAAATTATCGATAGATATTGTGATGGTATTTCTAAGTCATATTTAAACCCAAATCTAGATATTGCTTGTGAACATGGTATAGGAGATGTCTTAATTGAAGATAAGACTGGGGACCCTGCTATAATATATAATGTAGTAACTTCTGGAAATCATGTAGTATATAAAGCGTATGAAAAATATGATGGTAGAGGTTGGGATATTAGACTAGTAGATGATAGTATAGAATATTCGCATACAAAAGTCGATACAGATGACGGTGATTCAGCATGATACAGAATATCATCTGCTACGACGCAGGATATACTAATATTGTATTCGAGTGCCCAGAGTGCGGTGAGACTTTCTCTGAATTCCATAGTGGCCATGGGTCTGTCCGCTGTGATAACTGCTCGAAAGAATTCGAACTCAGATTAGTCACTGTAGACGACCTCGAGCAAGAGGGTGATTCTGATGGCGAATGATGGCGTCCCCATTATCGTCGTACTGGCCGTACTCGGACTGTCGTACCAAGCTTGGATGGACATGGAGCCAGAAACCCGACGAGAATTAATTAGGGTAGTCGAAGTGGCTGGTGATTCAGATGGATGACTGTGAAGTCTGTGATGGTGGTGTCCTAACTATCGAGTTGGAAGGTATTGGGTGGCTCTGCTTACGACACGCGATAGATTGGATGCTCCACGATTACACGTCCTCTCATGCGAGCACATACGCTGACGTGCAGAAGTGGAAGTGTACTAACTGCGATTCTTGGAACGAGATTGAGACCCACGATTATAGCACGCTCGAGTGTGACCACTGTCATTTCGAAATCCCTCGTACAACTCCGATTCCTCGAGCTTGATGATTATCCCACACCGTATTACTACTCTTCTTTGGTCACAGGAGGCGTCTTCCTACAGTTCCGTAGTATTACTCTCGAGAAACGTTTGAGACGTGCACGCGACCGTGTGGGGCTGTGCTAACGACATATATGTGTATCCAGTCCCCTTTCACTGGCTATCGTATACCGTATTGAGAAGAAGTGAACTATAACTCTACTCTGTGTATTCGCTCCAGTTCTCAGCAAATTCCTCAGCTATAGCTTCAGCGACTCCAGGATAATGAGGATGTTCTTCAGCGAGGTATTGGTCCTTCCAGTAATCCTCATTATCAACTTTGCTCAGATTCACTATCCACCGTGAATCCTCTTCTAGAACACGTACTACAACTCCCTCAGAATCATTGACAAATTTATAGTCATCAGGGCCAAGGTTGCTACTATCTTCTTCCCATTCACTACCTCATAGAGAGCTATTCTGGTCGAATTTGACTGACCTGCTTACCATGCTCTGATATTATCACTGACGAATTAAAGCACTTTTCACTGTATTTCTTCCTTTAGAGAATAGAGCCCAGTGTCTTCCAAGTTTTCTACGATACTATGCTCTTCAAGTCGTCTGAGTCGCTGAGTAATATACTCACGAGACCAGTCAATTTGTGTCTCGAGATATGCAGCAGTAGCGCGCTCCTCCTGCAGCTCAGATAGAATGGCTTCGTCCGCATCGTTTAATCGGATATCCACCACAGTCAGTTGGACCGTCGAATTGTCTGTTAATGAATACCGCTGCTTCACACTATTAATTCATATCACAAAGTTCATGCGTGGGGAGCAGTATGAAGGACATGTAGTTACCACGCTCCGTAGCGAAACAACTACCATGCGTGGGTAACCACATCAGGTAAAATATGACACGGGATTCTCGGCAAGCGACACTCGGTTCTATCTCTGAATCAGACGAGATAGAGAGCTTAGAGGATATTGATTGGACGTTCAAAGGTGTGGATACGCGGGAGTACACCCATGGTCTCCACAACTATCCTGCTCGGATGGTCCCTCAAATTGTAGACCGCCTCCTTTCCTTCTACAAGGATGAAGGCGTAGTTGAGGAAGGAGACCTCGTATACGACCCATTCTCTGGAAGCGGTACTACGTCCGTAGAAGCACGCTTGCACGGATTGAACGCGGAAGCCAATGATATCAATCCGTTTGCTGTGATGCTCTCTCAAGCTAAGGCAATCCCTCTTGAGCGGGCTGGTCTATCCGATGCACGTGACGCTCTCCTTGAAGGGTTGAGTGACGAGCTTCGAGAGGTCCGTGAAGAATTTAAGAGTGAAGGTGAGGTTTCCTGGTTGGAGATGCCCGATGTTCGGGACGGATGGTTCCCTGAACCGCAGCTCCACGAGCTTGCTCACATCCGAGACCGTATCGATGATATTGAAGATGAATTCGGAATCGAATACGCTCGGTTCTTCCGACTCGTTCTTTCTCACACCACGCGCAAAGTCAGCTACCAGCGGAACGGTGAATTCAAGCGATACCGCCTCTCTGAAGAAGACCGAGAGGACCACGACCCTAACGTCGAGGATACCTTTACCAAGAAACTGAAGAAGAACTATGATTTGATGGTGGGCTATAGCGAGAAAGTAGACCACTCGTTGGACACTACGATTCACTACTCTGATTCTCGTTCCGCTGTCGAAGATGTAGGCGAAGAGAAAGCTGATATCGTCATCACTTCGCCACCATATGGAGACCACAGAACAACGGTCGCCTATGGACAGTTCTCACAGGACCCTGCTCTTCTGACTGGGAAGGTCGGGTATGACGAGATGAAGGACGTTGATAAGAACGGTCTCGGTGGCAAGAATCAGGTCCTCGAGCCGTTATCTGAGTTGGAAGAGTACTCTCCGACGCTCAAAGCGACACTCGATACGCTCCGTGAGAAGGATGGTCGTTCGGACGATGCGATGAACTTCTTCCGCGATTATTACGCTGTGATGGAGCAAGTCGCGGAAATAACGAAGAGTGGCCAGCCTGTTGCATGGGTAGTCGCTAACCGTACGATGAGCCGCGTCAATATCCCAACGCACCTTATTACACGAGAACTCTGTGAACACCTCGGGTACGAATTCACACACAACCTCCCTCGAGAGATTCCAAACAAAACGCTCCCATGGGAGAATGCACCTGAGAACGTTGAAGGGACGAAGGGGAACTTGATGGCCAACGAGAATATTGTTATTCTCCGAGCGCCTTAGAATCAGATATACTGGTCTTCGTGACCTGGGTCAATGTCTGTTAGCTCACCTGTCTGAGTGAACTGAACCATATCTTGAGCGAAGACGTTGTTGGCACGTAGATAGAGGAGACCGTCTTCATTCTCGAGCTTGTAGACCTCGTTCCCATCATCTTCTTTCTCATCGATATCCTCTACTTTGCTCACGACTTCAGGTGGGACATATGCGACTGCAGATTGCTCAGACCAAGGTTCTCCTTGAAGATTACCTTCGAGGACTTCTGACCTGACTTTCTCTGCATTGCCAAAGAACCCGAATAGACTCCAGTAATTTCCTTCCCCCATCAGGGCACGACGGACACGCTCGCGGATTGAGGTTGATTTGACCTCAACATACATGGTCTGGTCGTCGTTACCGAATACAATTACGTCAGAGTCGTCTTCGGTCTCTGTGGTGAAATTACGAACAGTTTCCTCTGATTCTCCTTCTGTTAACCCAGCTGCAAGAAGAAGTCTTCGAGCGAGTTCTTCATTTGCACTTCCTGCACTACTCTTCCCTCCTTGACTACCTGCATTAACTCGTGAGGGGAATTCTTCAGCAGCTAACCTTGCGAAGTCACCAAGAACTTCATCAATGAATTCACCTATCGTTCCAGAATCATCTAGAATTGAATCTGCGTCCTCAAGAATCCGCTCTTGAAATTCCCTTCCACACGCTTTGTAGTACTCATCCTTTCGCTCATCACCTATCCGAACGCATGCCTTTTGAACCTCATTGAGATTCTGTTCGGTGACCGTCTCGTATCCTAGTTCAGATGAGACATATTCTACCCAGACTTCCGCAGTCGGAATTCGACCGACAACATCCCCAACAACCTCCTCATCCCACCGTCCAGCTTTGTCCAATCTTGTTTTGTGCTTGTCCTTTACTGCTGAATAGTCATCTGCATCAGGAGATAAGGAGTAATCATAATCATGGTATGCTCGATAAAGAGCGTACTCGAAAGGGATTGGCTCTTCGTACTGGTTTAGAACCTTCAACAAGGATACTAAATCAGTATACATCTCTCCCCTTAGGCTACGCTGGCCAATATCATCGCGCATCTCATCCTTCTCAGGAATCTCGTATTTCTGCTCCGTCATTCGAAGTCAAGAAGGGTATCCTGCTTGGGTTCCGTACTCGATTCAGCAGTAGCTTCCACCTCATCCACATCTACATCAGTAAGCAGTGGAGTTCGCTCGGCAAAAGCACGGTCAAGCTTACTCTCGTCCATAATACGCCATGCAGTCCCTCTGTTACGGTTTGCACCCGATTCTTTGAGATGCATCCGAAGGTCTACAGTGATAACTCCCTCACGCATTAGCTCGAGGAACTCATCGCCGTCGAAGCCGTCGAGGTGATAGGCCTGATTATAGTGGAAGTACTCACGACCGTCCCTCTTCTCCGTATCCGCAAAGACCATCACCAGTTGAGGGAATTTGTTTTCGAACTTCTCCTGAAGCCAATCGATGGGATAGATTGCACACGTGCCCGCGTCCTCGTGAGTGATTTCAATAGTGTCCTCCGTATAATCAAGGTAGAACCCACGGTTGTTCGGCTCATCAGGTGCGATTGTCACCTTCAGAGCTTCCCGCCCTTTGTCATCGATGTAGCCCAGTTCGTGAATCATCTCTTGCGACCAGAGAGGTCGGTAGTCATTCCCACGAGGAGGCTCCTTCGTGAACAAGGTCGTCAAGCTCCCAGAGTCACGACGGACAGCCTTCAGTTCGACGCCTACGGCATCTGGACCTGGAATGTTATTCTCCTTGATTCCAAGCTTATCCTCAAGCGTCTTCCCAACACCAGTGTCAGCATTTCGGTGAGTCTCAATATATCCCTCTCGGCAGATGTCGCGGAGACTTTCAACAAACCCCTCAAAATCCTCGAATTCTGGCATGTGAGGCTAGAGAACAATCACGTTCAAATTAATGTATGGTTGATGATATTAATTAACAGTATGAACCCACGTCTGAGACTTTAAATACGATAACGCGGCCACGCCTGCCTATGCACTATCGCATGGGTGACCGCGTGCGTATAGACGTACCAGATACGCTGCATCAGCTATACGATTATCACGGAGAGCATGGACTGGTGCTTGATGTTGTTCACGGGAAAGATGGTGTGGTGTACAAGGTGGGACTCGAGGACCAGCACATGACTATCTATACAGACAGTGAATATCTTCGACCTCCGATAAAACCGATGTGAGACGCATAATCCTGTGATAGCTCTAAGCGTGGTTTTGCGAGAGGAGTAATTTTACTCCCTTCACCTATCCTCTTCAGATTCGATATAGATAGCCATAATCCGTGTCTTAGCGATGCTTCTCACCCACCCACAAATTATGCAATGCTACCAGCTCGGACAGGGATTATTCATCGAAGACCCCGACCTCGAGCAGGGTTACAAAAGAAGACAAGTAATGTTTTTACTACTGATTGATAGTAAGTTCTCCCGCTCTATTATATAACACGTTACTCACCCCCCACCATGTGCCATAGAATCAGTTGGGGGGAGGGGGTAGACGTGTATATAATAAGGAAATCCTAGGAAACTCCTGTATAAGTGTTTGGGTTGGAGTCAGATGAAACTTCATCTGAATGCTAGAATATATTGTTTACATATAGTAACGGGAGTAAACTTATAACCCATCAGCACATAGTATATATTGTAATGTCTGATAAGATGCTTAGACAAGATATGGAATCTCACCATCGTGTTGAGAAATTCCGTGATATAGTCGAAGAACAAACTGGCTGTAGACCAACTGCAAAAGATGCTGAAGCGCGTCTAACTGAACTTGGTCTAAAGATGTACCGTGACGAGAACATGAACACAATGTGAATTAGGATAATTAACTCTAGTGATAAAATATGGATATTGAAGATGTACTTGATAAACTCGAAAACGCAGAATCGATTGATGAACAAATAGATGTATATGATGACTTCATCGATACTATCGACGCGATAGACCGATTGAAGGTCTTGCGCCCAATCCTTGAAGAAATAGCTGATGAGCTTATTGAAGGAGAGATTTCGGAAACTGAGGCTGATGTTTATCAGACAGTCTTAGCAGATATCGATGCTTCTCCGATGAATAAAACGCAGATGGGGGCGACTGTCTCTGAATTCGAGAAAGAAGCTCGGAAAAATACAGCTGGAAACCAAGTCAAGATGCAACTTGATGACTGGTTGGTGAAGAACATTGAGAAGGTGGTTGTTGCTCGCTCAACAGATTCAAACGTTGAGACAACTTATATCTGGGAAGTAAAGGGTAGTGACAATATTTTAGAGACGGAGGAACACCACTATAGTTTCAGCACTCTGAAGAAAGAAATATACAAGCAATTTGGTGTCTCGACCCTCGAGCCAGAGCTTACTGATAATGATGAGTGGGGGAATTGGATTGAAGGATTCATTTCCGAAAGAGAAGTCGAAGAGGAATACACAGGCACCCGAACTCAAGTCATCGAAGAAATCCAGAGGAGGGTGTCTGAATCAGAGGCATACACTGATTTCGAGATGGCTTTCCAACGAGGCCGTGTTTATTACGATGAAGAAGATGATGTTTATGAAATCCCATCTAAACTCATCACATCCGTTTGTGAAGACTACGGTATAAACAACAAAGCTCTCCAAACTGAACTTAAAAAGAAAGGCTGGGTAGGTGATGGAGGGGTTTCTGAGAATAAGACCGTTAATGGTATCAATGTGAGATATTGGCGGCTTCCGTCTGATTTTGCTAACGCCAACCACGTTGACCCTGATGAAACGGAATTCGATACGTCTCGCTATGAGGCGGGTGAGGAGGATGAGCAGTGAAGAGAAATACCCTGTTGTTGGCCGTGATGAGTACGACGTAACAGAGTCAGTCAAGCTCGATGGGCCACCAGGTCATGGTAAGACTGAGCAGATTAAACGTCGTACAGAGGAATTCCTCAAAGAGACTGATTCCACGATACACAATGTGATGCTGGGGACGTATCGGCGGTCTCTGTCCCAAGACCTTATCAATACGTTCGAGGATGGGGAACTCCTCCCACCGAATTTCAGTTTGCAATCCAGCTACATGGGTACGATACACGCAAACTGTGATAAGATAATTCGCAAGAAGACGGACCTGAATATCAGTAACAAGGCAACTGGATACGCTCAAAAACTATTCTGTCAAAAACACGGCCTCAAGTACTTCGGAGATACGAAACAGGAACTAACGGGCGGTAAAGCTCTATTCAACATTTTCACGTGGATGGTAGCCAACAAAGCCACTCCTGAACAGGTTCCCCAATATAAGTACGATACTGTTCGAGATGCTTGTGACCGTCATATCGATATTAGACGGCTCTGGCAGGAGTGGCAGCAGTTCAAGCAGAACCCTCCAATTCACAAATTCAATAATCTCGAAGAGGGGGACGAGTTGTATGATTTCGATGAATCATTGCTAATCGTAAGTCAGAGAGAACTTGTCCCAGAGAATGTAGACTTGCTGATTGTCGATGAAATGCACGATGTGTATCCAGTGATGAATGATGTTATCCAGATGTGGATGGAGAAAATGGAGGATACGACCTTCATCATCGCAGGTGACAAGAACCAAGTTATCAATCAATATCAAGGCACATCTCCTGAATTCTATGAAGAAGTAAACCTCCCAGAAATCCATCTCCCCGACTCATACCGATGTCGTGCAAACCACTTGGAGTACGCACATAGTATTCTATCGAAGCATTTTGAGCCACCACGAGTAGAGAATTGTAGAGGAGGTGGCTCAATTACATCTGTCAATGCTTCTCGAATGGAATACGATAATCGACGTAGTGAATGGCGTGTCCCATCATCTCTGAATAGCCCTTCCTCACTGTATGAAGAACATGTTGATGATGAGGAAACTGCACTCTACCTTGTTAGAACAAATCTCCAAGCAGAGGCAGTAGCGAAAGATTTGGAGAGAGCGGGGATACCATTTGAATCAGACTCAGTAAATGATTGGAAGGACTCTGGACTTCTAGATTTGTATAACGGGCTCTGCACTATCCGAGAAATACCATCAGATGTAGAGTATACTTGGGACAGTGGTTTCGCTCTCAACCTTGGTGATGATACTGAGATTGATGGTGATGAACTTCTAGCTGTGCTTGACGCAACCCCTGCAGAGTATGTAGCAGATAGTAAACTTGATGCCGTCAACGTTGCTGAAGGTATAGAATCATATCCACTTGATAATCTCCATAATTTCTTCGAAGAGAGTTTCTTTGCAGAAGTACACGCGAACCCTGTTGGATTACTTCTGAACTCAGTTGATAAGAAGAAACTTGCACACCTTGCGGACAAGCATAGTTGGACTCGAATCCACGAAGATGGTATCCGAGTAAAATTACTCACAATTCATGCGAGTAAAGGGATGCAGGGGGACAATGTGTTCCTCTATGATGGGATTCCAAAGCGGATTCAAGACCAGATAGAGAAATCGCCTGAAGTAGACAAGAATGAATGTAGGACGTGGTATGTGGCTACCACACGCGCAAGTGATACACTCGTAGTCGTACGAAATGCCTTTGATGGGTATGAACCTTCTCCGTATCTCCCTCCAATTCAAACTGCTAATGGTTCATCCCAGTCGGGAGTGGTTCACCAATGAGAACCCAGCAGTGTCTCACTGACCTCATTGAATTCTGGCATGAGTGTGATACGGAACGAGTGAAGGAGTACATCACAGAGGAACGTGACTGGCCTGAAGAGATGGTAGATGAATTCCAACTTGGATGGGCCAGCCCTGATTGTGAACCTTACCAGTACCTCATCGACCAGGGGTACTCCCATGAAGAGATTATCAGTACTGGAGCGTTCACAGAAGATGGTAGCTCTCTGTGGAATGGGAGATACGTTTTTCCATACTTTGATTCGGAGAATAAACCTGTGTACGCCATAGCTCGAGCAACAGGTGATAAAGGAGGTGGTGCAGCAGGCTACGATGGCCATTCAGAAGATTTCTTATCTGGAAAATACGCTAAGCTCTCCCACACGAAGGAGTACGCGCACGTAGACGAACCAATCTGGGGTCTCCATTCAACAGATAAGACCTCCAACTTCGTCGTCATTCCTGAAGGTATCGCTGATGCTATGGCTGTGGACCATCATGGGCTCCCTGTTCTCACCCCTGTTACGACGACGTTCAAGGACAAACACTATGATGTACTCGTAGATATATTCGAAGAGCAAAACAAATCTGAAGTGTATCTTGTTCCTGATTCAGAGCCTGTCCAAGAGACTTGTCTATATGGTGTGTCCGCAGGTGTAGAAGGGGCTCTCACATCTGCTTACAATATCTACGAGAGGACTGAAGATATTGAGGTGTATATTGCTGAACTACCTCGAGAAAAAGGAGTTGATAAAGTGGATGTTGATAGCTTTCTATCAGAGAATTCTAAAGCTGAATTCGGTGAAATACTCAAAAGCGCTCGTGAGGCTTCAGAGTGGGATGCTTACGAAGAGATAGCAGCGGACAAGAAGGAAGCTGGAAGTATTTCTGATTACGAGCCTGTAGAAGCTGATGAGGTCTCCGCTATCTATGAACTAACGATGGACGATGTAGTTCCTGAAGACCTTGGTGATAGGGGTGCAAATCCACTGGGTCATATAGGTAACTCGAAGAACTACTTCCGACGGGAATCGGAAGAGGTCTACTACGATTTCAAACGGAAAGTTGGCTATAATGCTTTAACTTTCATACTTTGTGAGATTGGTGAGCGTGATGTTGGAAATCCAAAAGGCCCACTCACAGATGAAGAAGTCTGGAAGGTCTGGACCTATGCAAAACGTGAAGAACTAATCGCTGAGGAGGACCGCGTACCTGTGAAGGCCATGCGTCATGTTGCTCGTGAAGAAGGCTTAGAACCGAACGAGGAAGGGATGCTATCTACAGAAACGTACAATCATGTGTTGGAAACTATCGATGATGTAATCGAATCTGGAAGACAACCAATTGAGAGAAATAGTGCTGTGGAATTCTACGAAGACAAGTCTGCGTACTATAACGTCGATGTAGATAGGGTGAAGTCTGCTTGCCCTATTATTGAAGACCTTGATAGTTTTGAGGCAGATGGTATCGTTTGGACGGCAGATGAAGTGGATGGATACCTCCCCACACTAGCACTCGTCGCTCTCCAAACAGACTATGTTGAGACTCCATTGGATACCTCATGGGCTTCAGACCTCACTGATGAAGAATTCGCTGACCTTTGTTCTACTGCCCGCGATTCCTATTTATTCACTGGTAAGCCACCTTATCGAGCGCTACTGGGGATTGGTCAAAAACTTGGTCTCCCACAAGACGAAGACGGGAAACTAACCAACACTGGGAAGGAAATTGCATCACAAGCTTTCTAATGCATTTCATATTTTACCAAGGATTTATAGTAATGGAATAACTAGTATATATTGAGGGAACTCCCTCCAAGTACATCTTCATACTCCTATGATTTCAAAGTCAGAGAGTAGCTTCTGCTATAATCTTGTGTCCGCATCATTCTGTGAATCGGGTAGTCCTTTTTTATATTTTCTTTACCTAGTAATGTTGTATGAAATCTAGCTCTGTAGAAGAATCTAATTTAGATGAACTGGACCACGTAGACGTAGAGACGATTGACGAATTCGTATCCCGAGAAGACGGTGAAGGCTACCAGCTTTCGGTCTGGGTTACTAACCACAGTGAGAGCAAATTAGTCACGTACTCCCGCACGTCAGGCGCGTATACGTTCGCGGAAGAGGAACACTCAGATATACTCGAGGCACTGGACCATATCTTCCAGACGGCGTGGTCTCGGTACAGTGATGCAGATGAAGTAGCACCTCACCTTTGTTCAGAGGACGCGTACGAGGTCGTGGTGACGGTTGCACTGATGATGAGTGTGAACCAGTGGAAAGTACGTTCTCTAGCTCACAGCGATTCTTGGTGAAGTTAGATGAAGATACTGAATTCGTTGGTGGACGTGGACCAATTGTTCAATTATTTAATATAACCCTCATCACTCATGGGAAGCAATTAGTTGCCACTACATCATCATCTACTTCCTCAGCATATAGCTTCCAAATATCATAACCCGTAGGTTTTGACCCATGAGTTTGAGCATATTTCTTGGCCAATGTATTCAGAGAATGATTCTCCCCTTTTGAGGTAGTCATCCGCTCAAAGTTTCTTTTTGCTATTCTTTCAACAGTGGTTTTCGTATCATCCCCTCTTTCTGACGTATACCCACAGTTTTCACACTCCCAAGCTGGTTTAGCAATTTCGAACGTCTCAGATGGTAGTCTTCCCTTTGTGAGTTCTGTCTGGCATTTTGGACAATATGGGGTTGGCCAAACGTTGATTCTCGTATTTGAATTCCCAACAAGTTCTGTTGAGGCTCTCCAACTAACGCCGTTATAAGATATACATCCGTGCAAACTGTCGGGCATATATTCTTCAATATCGTCATCCTCATTCGATTGTTCGTCTGTGGTATTTCTTCTACCTATTAGATATCCAAGGGAAATTAGAGAGGTATAAATGATGATTCTCTGTATAATTGGGTAGGTAGAGACCAAAGCCTGGTATACAGATAGAAGGAAAAAGATTGCACTCGGGATACCTGACGCGAAGAAAGAAGCAATCTCAATCAGAGCCCATAGCCCACTGAGGATGACTGCGGTTGTTTTCCACTGTTCCATTAGTTGACCAGTTAATAACAGTACTACTTGAATCCAACCGTCATTGATTGGAGGCAAGAGGAGTTCAGATTTGTTTATTAATGAGCAATATCGGAGTCTTTTCATTCTACAATCTCTTAATTTCTAGCTATGAATGCCCTCGAGCAGAGAATACGGGAGTGCAAACGGTCGGCTCAGCGTAGTGGACGGACAGAAAGAGAGGTAGCACTCAAACGAATTTCCCTATGGAAACAAGTCTTGACTGAGGTATCGGATGACTACCGAGGTCTTGACGACGATGAGTTTGACCAATTGATTGAACAGGAGATTGACTCGTTGAGAGAACACGAGGATTAGTTTCTGACCACTCTCACCCTTGCCTCGAGCGCATATAAAGAGACAAAGATAGCACCCACATACTCTGTTCGTATACTGTTTATAACAACTATCTTACGTGCAGAGAATGGTTAGCATGGACGACCTCACAGGTTTCCAGCGTGACTTGCTGTACGTCATCGCGGGCAAAGAGCAGCCATCAGGACAGGATGTCAAAGAAGAAGTAGAGCAGTACTATAGCAATGAAATCAATCACGGGCGCTTGTACCCAAATCTGGATACGGTCGTCAACAAAGAACTAGTAGAGAAAGGGCAGTTGGACCGTCGAACTAATTACTACGATATCACCGACGAGGGAGAGGAGCTAATCGAAGACCGTCGTGAGTGGGAGGAGCAGTACGTGGACTTCTAATAGTACCAGCTTTCAAGGGTAGCGGACAGAGAATTCCTTAGCCTCCCTATTTACATGATAGATTCTATCACCTTCTTCATCAGCAATAGTTAGAATCTTAAAATATATTGGGAGTATGACTTCTTCCTCATAATCTGTGAAATCGTACTCCCTATTAGAACCTCCAAGATGCTCATCAGCATACCAGAGATTAATCGGGTTAAATTCTATTTCTTCACCTGATTCTTCCTCAGTATCGTACCAGAGAACTATGCTATCTTCTGGTTTTGTTCGAAAGCGGTGTGTAGCATCCGTCACTTCTTCAACCTCCTCCCAATCCCCAACATCGATACCTACCATATACTGCTGTACACAGAAACGTTAGAAAAACTGTGTGGCTTAGAGCTTATCGAGGAATTCCCTCCGTTGCTCCATTTTCTCTTCCTGATTCCTTGCATCATAGTGACGCTCGAGAACCTTCGGACTCACGTTAGCTCGGTCAGCTACTGCTCGAGTAGGCCAGTCACGATTCAGCCAGTGGGTGATTGCACTACGCCTGATTGCGTGCGGGCTCACAGACGACGGGCACTCGTACGCGTAATCGTAACTCGTTGCTCGACACTCGTCAGGGTCAACGTCCTCGTGCGGGCACCCGTCGTATTTGCACGGGCGCGTGAGGTTATAGATGACGTTCCTGAGGGTGGTCTTGTGCATCCTTCCTTGCGTGGTCGTCACCATGGGCTCACGCCCGTACTCGTCCGTGATGTCTGCCCGATGGTGTTCAAGCCAATCGTCCAGAACCTCGCACGTATCGTCTTTTAACCCCACCACCCGTTCTCCCTTCTGCCCTTTCTTGAGACGAGTTCCTTCATCTGGCCGATGCTCAATGGTGAGGTACTGGTCCTCTCGGTTGTAGTCACTCACATCGAGGGACTGTACAGCGCTGATTCGAAGGCTGCACCTCCACATCAACATGAAGGTCACATGGTGACGTTGAGCATAGTCGAATCGATTGAGGTAGTCCAGTATCTCTTCCGCCGTATCGGAGTCAATGAACACGTCCCTGCTCCTGTCCTCATCCGATAGCGTGGGTGACTGTACAGACTGATGGAGGTCTCGAGGAACGCCTTCTATCGATTCGAGATATTTGATGAAGACACGTAGCGTGTCCATCTGAGTTTTCTCGCTAGCTGGACTGAGGTCACCATCCTCTCTTCGCCAATTCCTGTATCTCTGTATCTCTCGTCCAGTGAGCTCGTTTAGATTCTCGATGCCTTCTTGGGAGCACCAGCGTACAAAGTGGTTGAGTCGGTACTCCTGTGATTGAACGGTGCTTGGTGCAGCTTCCCGCTTCTTATCTTGAAGATACAGCGTCTGTGCCTCTTCGGGACTGATGGGTTCCAATCTGTCTCTGGACATGGGTGTGCAATTCAATGACAGAGTGGACGCCCATTATTTTCAGACGGGAGATGGTTCGAATCCGTCAGGGCCCATCCACTACAAACCCGAAGTGTGGCCGAATCTTCTTCGGCCGCTAAGCGGGTCCTGAACTACGCGAAACGCGACTTTTCCGTTTCCGAACAACCCCGTTCTGAAGCTAAACCGAACCAGCCACTGGTTCCGGGTCGCTGCCTTCTTGCGAAATTAGTAGCCGAAACGGGGTGGTCTGCGTGACGGTCGCACCGTGGCCGTCGGTCGACAACTCGACCTGCGACCACTGCGGAGCCCATGTCACCGACCGGTTCCGCCGCGTCTTCGGTGACGACGGCGATCGGCCCCATCGTTGTGGAGACTGCGATACGTACGCGCGGCTGAGCCGCGGCTCCGCTGCTAGCGTCGACGTATCGTTCCCCGATCCAGAAACGTCGCCCGGCCGGCACGGAGGTGAGGGCGATGTGTAGCGCGTTCGTTCCGGCGAGCCAGCTGTACGATGTCAAGAGTCGGGCGTCCATCGCCCATCCGGCCCACCAAGCAACCGATGAGGACGTTCGTCGCGCCCTCGGGGATCGGGAAGTGCGGGCCAACGGTGGCCGGTCCTCGAGCGAGACTGAACGATTAAGTGGTATCGAGAATCCGTTCCGCAATAATGACCAGTCTATAAAGGAGATATGTTGCGGCCAATCCGATCCCCATCCAGAACCATGTCACGAAGGTCCCTCCCTCGTTCGTCAGGACGACGCCAACGACTCCAATAGTCATGAAAATAGCGATTATTTCAAAGGTTGTCTGCCTTATTTTGGAATCCTTCTCGGAGGACATAGTGAGCGTTCTCTAATTAGATACCGTAAATGTTGGGAAAAATCTACGCCCGTACTCGAAGTCAGTCGCCATTCACTTCAGTCAGGTACTGACCGAACAGACGGTGGTTCGCGATGAGCCGCCTCGTTGAATCCAACGGGTGCGAGCGGTGCGGTGATCGCGTCGGCGCACTTCGCCGGCTCTGTGCCGACTGTACGCGAGCCGTTCGGAACGCGCGGGAGGGCCCGCTATGAGTTCTCGAGCGTCGGAACTCGAGAGTTCGAAAGCCAGCGGCGATGCCCTCGAGGCGGAGATCGTCCAGGTCGTCGACGAACTCGAGTTCGTCAGCGATCACACCGCCACGTGGCACGACGCCCGGACCACGACCGTCCTCGAGGCGAGTCAATCGCTGCCGTTCTACGGGATCGTGCTCGTTGAGCCGGCTGTTCCAGTCGAGATCAAAGGCTGCCAGATCGAAACGAGCAACGGCAGTCGGTCGACGCGCGGCCGGTTCTACGTTAAACGAGCGGCTCACGAGCGACTGCTCGAGTCGGCTGGGATGTACCTGTTCGTGGTGTACCTCCCGCGGCCGGGACTTCCACAGGTAGCCCGGGCGATCGTACCAGCAACGCTTGTCGACGAGTTGCTTGCCGGGCGGTGGTACGAGGTCGGCGGCTCGCGTTCCGAACAGGAGGTCGCGAAACTCGCGTGGTCGCACGTGATTGATCCCGCGGGCGTCGATCCGGAGGTAACCGTAGGTGGTTCGCGGTGACGGTCCGAACGACCTACTTCGGCGGACTCAACTCGAGTTTTGAGCCGGGTGATGAGGACGACGTATTTGGCGTTGTTCGCTATCCGCGGGAGTTCGTAGACCGAATCACGGATCGGAACATTCCGGCCGTTGCGCCGCCGGAGGATCTCCTGAACGCGTACAAGGCCGTCGAGGAGGCCGCCGACGAGAACGGCGAGCCGAACCCGGCCGGCATCGCGTGGGACTCCGTCGATTACGAGCGGCGGTATCTCCAGTCCCTTGAGCAGCCGGGACCACAGACGGTAATCTCGGAACTGGCCGATCGTCACGATGTGACCGAGCAAATCGAGGAGACGCTGTTGAACGCGCTCCACTGGGAAGACATCCCGCTCGGGCCCGACGGCAGCGGTGTCTACATTGCGGACGATCACTTCGACGCCGTCGCTCGCGACAGTCCCGTCGAACTGTACGAAGATCCAACACCGCGCCTCGAGGCGAAGTCCGATCACCTGTTGATGACGACGCTTCGAGACATGGGCGAGACCGAACGGGACGTGACCGAGACGGTTGCGACTGACGGCGGTGCGACTGTCGACGGTCTCGCCGACCAGCTGGGAAAGCATCCGGCGACGATCTACCGAGCGATCGAAGATCTCGGTGAAGTCCTCGAGCTAGATCAGGGCGACGTATCGTTCCGGGCTCGGAAGTACCGCGAGGAACTCCGGGCGCTCGTCGAGTCGGCCGAGTACGCGATTGAGAGTTACGCCGATCGGATGCAGCACATCATGGGCTTGGCCGATCACGTCGCCGAGTCGTCGCCCTTCCAAGAATGGCTCGCGAAGAACGGGGCCGACCTCGAGTTCGACGAGAACGGCGAGCCGCGACAGATGCGGATCGATACGATTCTCTCCCGACTGAAATCGGATAGCTTCGAGAACGTCGCGACGATCGCCAGCGGGGCTCTCGAGAAGTGGTCGAAATCGGGGAACGATCCGACGGCACTCCGCGGGATCGAGTTGACCTGGAAGACTCCTGGCGGCGGAACGGAGTCCGGATTCGTCGGTGCGATCGCCGATCGCTGAAGCGGCCTGCATAGTGGCAACACTCTCGGTATCGCTGTTTTCTACAAGTTCGGTTGGATAATCGCCCTGCTTGGACAACTCTGGTTGTAGCCAGCGCCTCGAGGGCGGGGTCGGCACGGCGATCGAGCCGCACCGCATGCGGGGTCGTTTCGCGCTTCGCGCGAAAGCCCCCTTGGCGGGTGTCCCCAAGGGGACTGAGCCAAAAAAATTACACCGCCCCGCCCCTCCTCTGCACAGTAGACTCCAGTCGAAGCACACGAAACAAGGGTTGGGATTCACCCCTCTACAGGGAGTTCGAAAACTCTCGTTCCTCCTCCTAGCGGAACACTCCCCAAACGAGCCGAACCCAGCCTTCCAACGGCATCATATGTGAACTTTCCAAGGCTGATCTGGTTTTTTGCGAGTTCAAATATCCAGGCCAGAATGCTGAATGTAAAAACCCAGCCGAAGGCACCGAACTCGATAAAGAAAGATGAGAGCCAATCGAAGCAGTCGCTGACCTGGTTAGGAATACGTTCCACACTTATTCCAGCTACAATCTTGTCGGCGTAGTCATAGAGCGGTTTCAAGCGGTCATACCACTCTTCAAGTAAAAAAATCCGAATCATGGATCCATATTCGTCACGAGACACACGAATTGTTTTAGAATCGTTCGATACGTACGAACCGTGAATCGACATGTTTGCTCCAGGTGATGAATGAATATAAGAGTTTTACCTGTGGTACACAGAAACTGCCCCTAAGGGGGCAGGGAAATTGCGCGGCACGCGCTCTGCGCGCCGCGCTCGCGAAAAGATGAATTGGCCGATACCGGATAGTACAGAGGGGTTTTAGCAGTGGTAGGTACAGGTGGGACCATGCTAAGTAGAATTAGTGGAAACGCTTAGGCGGGGTCAGAAATTGAGCCGATTGTGCTCTCGGAGGAATGGTTCTATTTCGATCTAAGGAAAGCCCAGTAGATCAGCGGTTTATTAGATATATTTGAATAATTGAATGAGGCCAGTAACTAGCCCAACGATAGTGGATAATATGAGGATCGGTTTCCAGACTTTTCTTGTGCTGCTATATTCTCCTTCGCCATCTGTTCGTATCATGACGAATGGGGATACGTAATCAATAGTTGCTGATATAGTGATTGCCACAAGACCGAGTAAAAGAAATGTCGCGTCATACCTATACTAGGTATGATAGATAGGGACGCCGAAAAATGGCAGTAAGAATTTCATCTGTGTACTTATCAAAGATCCTATGTCTACTAAAATGACAGATATTCAGACACGAATGTCGAAAAACGAACGGATTTTTGAATACTCATTACGGCGAGAAAAGGACTTCACGGCATCTTTTCTGCCGCTTATCCAGTCATCATCCCCGCTTAAGGATAGAACGTGCTGATCGGTTCTACCATTTCCAGATATAGTTCCAGTTCCAAAGTCTGTCCTGATAGTGATGTCAAATTTCATTATGTCCTTAGGTGAGAATGAATTTCCAAATAATGAATTCATATCCTCAAACTCTCTTACACCATTTTCATCATATGCCTTGATACGCAATTGAGATGTTTCAGAATCGGATGTGAGGATCCGAATTAGATCGCAGAATGTTTCTTTGCTATAATGTAACGAATCAATTTTCACTTTCGATCTACGCATCTATAACGCATCATGAAGCACCTCTGTTTGATAAATTGTTGGTCAAAACCACACTCCAACTAACTCTAATTCCTTCCCCCGTGGGGTTGCACGTCGACAGAATCGGTTTCCCGAATATGCACACGAGTTGCGACTCGTCGTGTGCATATCGTGGGCCGATCTGTTGTTTGAGCCGCCGTTATTCTCTGGACGGCCGACACGTTCCGCCGATTTTGGGCCGAAATGGGCCGTTCAGTGAGCCGAAAAAACGAGGATTTCGGGAGTCGTGTGTACGAGCATGCGAATCAGAACCGACGGCGACTACGCATACCGACGAGACGCGATCGAACGTGCAGCCGACTTCTACGACTGCAACAAGACGAAAGCCGTGGTGAGTGCCTGCGATGACGTTCCGAAGTTCGTCCAAGCATCCCGCCAAGTCCTCGAGCGCGACGACCTCTCCCTCGAGCAGCGCCGGGAGATCGCCGAGACCTTGTCGACTCGAGCAGTGGACTTCGAGATTGACACCGAGGTCATCACCAAGACAGAGTGAGAATACCGCTCACCAGCAGGCTTTTGCAGAGGGGACCGTAACCGTAGACCATGAGCCTCACTACCGACGACTTCGCCGAATTTATGGCTGGCGACCCGGAGGACGAAGAGACGGTGCCACTGGGTGATGCGCTCGACGAGCTAGCTGTTGACGTTGAGGTTGACGCTGTCGAAGAGGTCCGCGATGTTCGTGAACGGATATGAAGCTCTTTCTCGATACGAACGTTATCGTTGCCGCGGTCACTAAGGACACTGATCGGTCCGAAACTGCTGTTCAGGCACTCAATGAGTTCGATGAGACGTATACCTCTATACTGAACCTCATGGAACTTCGAACCGTCCTCACGAAGAAGAAGGCGTTCGAGCGTGATCGCGTCGAACAGATCGAACAGCGCATAAGTTCTCGGGCAACTGTTACGTTCCCTGATGCCTCAGATATGGTCGCAGCCAATCAATTGCAGAACGAGACGCTCCTATATCCGATGGACGCACTCATACTTGCAGCAGCCGACGCGATCGATGCGACGCTCGTTTCGTTCGACGCTGAGTTACGTGAGCACGGCGCGAAGCGTCCTCACGATCTCATATAGTCGGGACCGATCACGCCCTGAATATCGAATCGATCGAGATCTTCGCCTGTTCGGTTCCGCGGTGATCACCGCCACCGTGCCAGCGGAGCAGCGGGAGGTCGCTCGAGCGAACCATCTTATCGCGGAGCATTGTACAGCCCGATCGGCCGTGTGGTCGGTAGACGATGAAACAGTACCAGCCGTTGTGTCGCCGGAGCTTCTCGTGGTACTCGCGGTAGATCTTCCAGTTGCCGGGCTGGCCGTCGGCGTGTTCGTGCATTGTACTCTTGATTTCGACGGGCGTTCCGTTCTCGAACCGGGCGTCGTGCCAGCTCGCCCGCTCGAGGTCGAACCGTCGCTTTTCGGCCATCCGTTTCTCGACGGCGGTCCCGAAGTGGTTCGCCCGTTTCGACCGGTTCACGCGGACCACGCGCGTCGCACGCCATTATATATCGGAGAAACGCCCGCGAGAAGGCCGAACAGCGCCGCGACTACCTTCCAGACCTATAACGATGATTCACGAAACCACGAACGTAGCAGCAGTTACAGAGTCTAGTCCTGTCAGGGCCCATGGAGTACTGCGAGCCGACCCGAGCGGTACGGAATCGTTCTTCCCAGTTCGAACCAGACGCCGACAAGCGAAGCATGCCGTCAGCGAGGTTCGAATTCATCAGAATTCAGGCCAGATATCTGAGTGGCGCGTACTATAAAATTCTATCATGTTAGTGAGTATAATTGAGATACTGTCCTATAATCATGTGTGGTACTCCCTCTCTGTGAAGTCTCGGTTCGTAGGCCTTAAGTAGTAACCAGCGATTGTGAATTAATACGAAGAAGGAGGCGGCGTGCCCGATGCACGCTACCTCCGCGGATGGCTCGAGTCCGAAGGGGTTATGTACCCCTGACGACTTAGAAATACATCCGCACGAGATGAGGATTCCACCCCTGCGGTCCGCCGTACAGATGGGATCTGATGTTAGCCTTGGTAGTTCGGTGACGCCCGCTCGGTCGTCGAGTCGGAGTCATCGAACGTGGACCATTATGTGTGAGTGTGTATTAACATTCACCGCCAATAGACCCTCCCCAACTGGGGAGATCATATAGCATTCCGGTTGATCCTGCCGGAGGTCATTGCTATTGGAGTCCGATTTAGCCATGCTAGTTGCACGAGTTTAGACTCGTAGCAGATAGCTCAGTAACACGTGGCCAAACTACCCTATGGATCCGGATAACCTCGGGAAACTGAGGCTAATCCGGAATAGTGTTCATCGCCTGGAGTGGCACGAACGCGAAACGTTCAGGCGCCATAGGATGTGGCTGCGGCCGATTAGGTAGACGGTGGGGTAACGGCCCACCGTGCCCATAATCGGTACGGGTTGTGAGAGCAAGAGCCCGGAGACGGTATCTGAGACAAGATACCGGGCCCTACGGGGCGCAGCAGGCGCGAAACCTTTACACTGCACGCGAGTGCGATAAGGGGACTCCAAGTGCGAGGGCATATAGTCCTCGCTTTTCACGACCGTAAGGTGGTCGTAGAATAAGTGCTGGGCAAGACCGGTGCCAGCCGCCGCGGTAATACCGGCAGCACAAGTGATGACCGCTATTATTGGGCCTAAAGCGTCCGTAGCTGGCCACGCAAGTTCGTCGGGAAATCTGCGCGCTTAACGCGCAGGCGTCCGACGGAAACTGTATGGCTTGGGACCGGAAGATCCAGAGGGTACGTCCGGGGTAGGAGTGAAATCCCGTAATCCTGGACGGACCACCGGTGGCGAAAGCGCTCTGGAAAGACGGATCCGACGGTGAGGGACGAAAGCTCGGGTCACGAACCGGATTAGATACCCGGGTAGTCCGAGCTGTAAACGATGTCTGCTAGGTGTGGCACAGGCTACGAGCCTGTGCTGTGCCGTAGGGAAGCCGTGAAGCAGACCGCCTGGGAAGTACGTCCGCAAGGATGAAACTTAAAGGAATTGGCGGGGGAGCACTACAACCGGAGGAGCCTGCGGTTTAATTGGACTCAACGCCGGACATCTCACCAGCATCGACAACGTGCAGTGAAGGTCAGGTTGATGACCTTACTGGAGCCGTTGAGAGGAGGTGCATGGCCGCCGTCAGCTCGTACCGTGAGGCGTCCTGTTAAGTCAGGCAACGAGCGAGACCCGCACTCCTAATTGCCAGCAACACCCTTGCGGTGGTTGGGTACATTAGGAGGACTGCCAGTGCCAAACTGGAGGAAGGAACGGGCAACGGTAGGTCAGTATGCCCCGAATGTGCTGGGCGACACGCGGGCTACAATGGCCGAGACAGTGGGATGCAACCCCGAAAGGGGACGCTAATCTCCGAAACTCGGTCGTAGTTCGGATTGAGGACTGAAACTCGTCCTCATGAAGCTGGATTCGGTAGTAATCGCGCCTCAGAAGGGCGCGGTGAATACGTCCCTGCTCCTTGCACACACCGCCCGTCAAAGCACCCGAGTGGGGTCCGGATGAGGCCGACGCAACGTCGGTCGAATCTGGGCTCCGCAAGGGGGCTTAAGTCGTAACAAGGTAGCCGTAGGGGAATCTGCGGCTGGATCACCTCCACAGACCGGGACCGGGGCGTCGCCCCGGCCCACCCTAACTCGTGGCGCGTTGCGCCACGCGGTGCACGTTCGATCGACCATCGGTTGGCCGATCGGGCACCTTTGAACTACCGAGGCTAACATGATACGCGCTTGTCCATCCCTCGGGATGGACGTGGGCCCATAGCTCAGTGGTAGAGTGCCTCCTTTGCAAGGAGGATGCCCAGGGTTCGAATCCCTGTGGGTCCATGGCTCGGTGCGGATCGAATCGTGCCCCTTAAGTGGGGCAGACGACTTCGATCTAATCCGACGAAAACTGATGCACCACTCCGCGCAAGTGCGAGTGGGAAGGGTTAATGCAGGCTCGCTGTCTACGAGCGTGCAGATGAGACCGTGTGTACGTGTAGTCCAGGCGTCCACTGGACCCGTTCCCGGGTCACGATGTTGCGACTTTGTCGCAACGCCGATCCGATGAACGTGGCTACTGTGCCAGCTGGTGGATCGCTCGGCTTGAGAGCTGATGAAGGACGTGCCAAGCTGCGATAAGCCCAAGGGAGCCGCACGGAGGCGAAGAACTTGGGATCTCCGAATGGGAATCCCCACCGCAATTGCTTCGCGCAATGGGGAACGTCGAGAATTGAAACATCTTAGTATCGACAGGAAAAGAAAGCAAACGCGATGTCGTTAGTAATGGCGAATAAACGCGACACAGTCCAAACCGAAGCCCTTACGGGCAATGTGGTGTTCGGACTGACTCTCATCAGCAGAAACTCGACACGAAGTCTCTTGGAATAGAGCACGAAACAGGGTGACAGTCCCGTACTGCCGACGAGTATGCTGTGCGTCAGTTCCAGAGTATCGGGGGTTGGATATCCCTCGTGAATATCGCGGGCATCGACCGCGAAGACTAAACACTCCTCAAGACCGATAGCGAACAAGTAGCGTGAGCGAACGCTGAAAAGCACCCCACGAAGGGAGGTGCAATAGGGCGTGAAATCAGTTGGCGATGGAGCGACAGGGCATACAAGGTCCCGGACACAATGAATCAGGTGCGAACCTGTAGTAAGAAGTTTGGGAAGCCGGTGTTCTGTCGTACGTTTTGAAAAACGAACCAGGGAGTGTGCCTGTTTGACGAGTCTAACTCGATTATCGAGGAAGGCGAAGGGAAACCGACATGGCCGCAGTGCTTTGCACGAGGGCCGCCGTGTTCAAGCGCGGGGAGTCAAACGGGCACGACCCGAAACCGGACGATCTACGCAAGGACAAGGTGAAGCGTGCCGAAAGGCACGTGGAGGCCTGTTAGAGTTGGTGTCCTACAATACCCTCTCGTGATCTTTGTGTAGGGGTGAAAGGCCCATCGAGTCCGGAAACAGCTGGTTCCAACCGAAACATGTCGAAGCATGACCTCTGCCGAGATAGTTCGTGGGGTAGAGCGACGGATTGGGGGACCGCACTCCGAGAGGAGTGCGCCCCCCTGTCCAACTCCGAACCTACGAACGTCGTTTGACGCAGGGAGTCCGGTGCACGGGGTAAGCCTGTGTACCGTGAGGGAGACAACCCAGAGCTGGGTTAAGGTCCCCAAGTGTAGACTAAGTGCGATCGAAGGTGGTCTCAAGCCCTAGACAGCCGGGAGGTGAGCTTAGAAGCAGCTACCCTCTAAGAAAAGCGTAACAGCTTACCGGCCGAGGTTTGAGGCGCCCAAAATGATCGGGGCTCAAGTCTACCACCGAGACCTAGCAGCACCACTCAGACTGGTGATCTCGTAGGTTGGCGTTCTGTTCGGGTGGAAGCACGGTCGAGAGATCGTGTGGACCGTTCAGTAACGAAAATCCTGGTCATAGTAGCAGCGTTAGTCGGGTTAGAACCCCGACGGCCGAACGAGTAAGGGTTCCTCAGCAATGCTGATCAGCTGAGGGTTAGCCGGTCCTAAGTCAGCCCGTAAGTCGAAGCTGACAACAGGGAAATAGGTTAATATTCCTATGCCAGTGTGCACTCAAAGCCAACGCTTTGGGGCCGCCTCTGCCGGGTTTTCGCCCGGTCGAACAGTCGAACTTCGTGGAAGCCGTAATGGCACGAAGCGAACGAATGACTGGATAGCGTAAGAGAGGCCAACCTAGAGCCCGTGAAAAGGCGAGCACACTGTCCGTACCGAGATCCGACACAGGTACTCGTGGCGGCGAAAGCCAAGGTCTGTCGGGAGCAACCGACGTTAGGGAATTCGGCAAGTTAGTCCCGTACGTTCGCAATAAGGGATGCCTGCCTCGCGAAGAGGCAGGTCGCAGTGACTCGGGCGCTCCGACTGTCTAGTAACAACATAGGTGACCGCAAATCCGCAAGGACTCGTACGGTCACTGAATCCTGCCCAGTGCAGGTATCTGAACACCCCGTACAAGGGGACGAAGGACCTGTTAACGGCGGGGGTAACTATGACCCTCTTAAGGTAGCGTAGTACCTTGCCGCTTCAGTAGCGGCTTGCATGAATGGATCAACGAGAGCGCCACTGTCCCAACGTTGGGCCCGGTGAACTGTACGTTCCAGTGCGGAGTCTGGAGACCCCCAAGGGGAAGCGAAGACCCTATAGAGCTTTACTGCAGGCTGTCACTGAGACGTGGTCGCCATTGTGCAGCATAGGTAGGAGCCGCTACACAGGTACCCGCGCTAGCGGGCCACCGAGGCAGCATTGAAATACTACCCGATGGTGACTGCGACTCTCACTCCTGGCGGAGGACACTGGTAGCCGGGCAGTTTGACTGGGGCGGTACGCGCCTGAAAAGATATCGGGCGCGCCCCAAGATTTCCTCACCCGAGTCGGAGACTCGGGGAAGAGCGCAAGAGCAAAAGGAAGTCTGACAGTGTCCGGCACAACGACGGACGCTGACGCGAAAGCGTGGTCTAGCGAACCAATGAGGCTGCTTGATGCGGCCCATTGCTGACAAAAAAGCTACCTTAGGGATAACAGAGTCGTCACCCGCAAGAGCACATATCGACCGGGTGGCTTGCTACCTCGATGTCGGTTCCCTCCATCCTGCCCGTGCAGAAGCGGGCAAGGGTGAGGTTGTTCGCCTATTAAAGGAGGTCGTGAGCTGGGTTTAGACCGTCGTGAGACAGGTCGGCTGCTATCTATTGGGGGTGTTACGGTATCTGACGGGAACGTTCGTATAGTACGAGAGGAACTACGAATGGGTGCCACTCGTGTACCGGCTGTTCGAAAGAGCACGTGCCGGGCAGCGACGCACCACGGGGTAAGAGCTGAACGCATCTAAGCTCGAAACCCACCTGAAAAAGAGATACCACCGAGGCCACTCGTAGAAGACGAGATCGATAGACTCGGGATGTACGCACCAAGGCAACGAGGTGTTGAGTCCGCGAGCACTAACCGGCCAAGCCACACACTCATACACTACATCGCATTGGATCCGTGACGCGCGAACGGGTCCGGACGCAAACTGGACTACACGTATACTACGGTCGTAGACACGCCACCGATTACGGTTTGGCGACGGTTCGAGTCCGTCGGTCGGCATTACGGCGGCCATAGCGGCGAGGTGCCTCCCGTACCCATCCCGAACACGGAAGATAAGCTCGCCTGCGTTACGGTTAGTACTGGAGTGGGCGACCCTCTGGGAACCCCGTTTCGCCGCCACCATTCATATCGACCAATTCGGTCGAACTCGACCCCGATAGTGGTCTGACGGCGGTTCGATTCCGCCGGTCGGCATTACAGCGGCCACAGTGGCGAGGTTCCTCCCGTACCCATCCCGAACACGGAAGATAAGCTCGCCTACGTTTCGGTCAGTACTGGAGTGGGCGACCCTCTGGGAAATCCGATTCGCCGCTTTCATTCATACTTTCAACCCGCACAGTAGCAACTGTGCGGGTTTTTCGCATTTGTTGCTGTACAGTGCTACCATTACTCGAGTCTGAAAGAGAGTGGAAAAGCGAAAGCGCCGCAGTTGCTTGACTTAGACGAGCTCGATGATGTTCCCGTTCGAGGTGACGTGGAGGTCGCGCCCGAGTTTGTAGCCCTGGTTGGAGGCCAGATCGACGTAGCCCGAGAACCCGCTCATGTTCTGGTGGGCAGGAACGATGTGCTCAGGTTGCAGCGCATCGAGCATCTCGTAGTGACCTTCCTGACAGAGGTGACCGGAGACGTGGATATCGTCGTAGATACGCGCGCCTTGCATGCGGAGGAGCTTTTCGGCTTGGTAGCGCTGGCCTTCGTTGGTCGGCTCCGGAATGACGCGGGCGGAGAAGACGACCTTGTCACCGTCTTCCAGTTCGTATGGAGTCTCGCCGCGGCCCATTCGAGTGAGCGTCGCGCGCGGTTCGCCCTGATGGCCGGTGACGACGGGGAGGAAGTTCTCCTTCCCTTCGTTCATAATGCGCTCGAACGTCTGCTCGATGGACTGGCGGTAGCCGACCATCTCGACATCGGACGGGAAGTCGATCCCGATCTGTTTCGCGGTTCCGGAGTAGGTCTCCATCGAGCGACCGAGGAGGATCGGCGTCCGATCGATGTCTCGAGCGAATTCGATTAGCGATTTCACGCGGGCGATGTGGCTCGAGAAGGTGGTCGCGACGATGCCGCCGTCGTAGTCTTCCATGCTGTAGAGGACGTCGCGGAGATGTTCCCGGGCGACGTTCTCGGAAGGTGTGCGGCCCTTCTTGTTCGCGTTGGTACAGTCCTCGATGTAACAGAGGACACCCTCGCCCTCGCGACCGATCTCGCGGAATCGTTCCATATCGATCGGATCGCCGATGACGGGCGTGTGGTCCATCCGCTTGTCCAGTCCGTAGACGACTGCGCCTTCGGGCGTGTGGAGGACCGGGTTGATCGCCTGGACGATCGAGTGGGTGACGTTGACGAATTCGAGATCGACGACGCCGCTGTCGCCGATCGACATGGTTTCGCCGGCCTCCATTTCGACGAGGTCGTTGTCGGTGTTGAACTTCCCTTCCTCCTCGAGTTCGCCTTTGACCAGCTCGAGCGTGAACGGCGTCGCGACGATGGGTGCGTCGTATCGGTGTGCGAGTTTGCTGATCGCACCGATGTGGTCGAGGTGGCCGTGGGTGGGGACGATCGCTTTGACGTCTCCCTCGAGGTCGCTCATGATCCGGTCGTCGGGGATGGCACCCATGTCGATCAGATCGAGACTGTGCATCCCTTCGGTTCGGATATTGTCGTGAATGAGTACCTTCGACAGGTTCAGACCCATGTCGAAGATCACGATGTCGTCACCGGCGCGGACAGCCGTCATCTGTCGGCCGACTTCCTCGTAACCGCCAATTGTCGCAATTTCTATTTCCATTTGTAGGTCCGATCATAGCTGTCCTTCGGACAGTCTCCTGGCCGGAATGGCCACGGGAGCAGAAACGTCCTGCACGTGAGCGAGTTCTCGGTCACGTCCCTGGCGTCGAACGTTCCGTCCCGACTGCGCCAAGGACAGCGCCTATTTCGGTTAGTAGAACAACGACTCTCCCGACGTAAGTAGTTCTGGGTTTTGGAGAGGGACCGTCCGACTCGAGTGACAGTCACGAACAGAACGGGAGTGCCAGCACATAATTGAGATGCGGGGTCTCATCTTCGGTGCCATCGAACCGGGATTGCTGTGTGTCGAGACCCGAAACCGCCGGGAAGAGACCACGACGGAGGGGCTACTCGCTCGAGTGGTCGTGACTCGAACGGTTCGTTTCGACGAGTGGGGCCGAGGCTACAGATTGGCCGGGATGGGGAGGGGGGCGTCCGAGAGAGTTCGTCGTCACGCCAGAGATTCGGCAGAGGCGAGACTGCTTTCCGGGGTACAGCACAGCCGCTACTGCTGGCCCGTTCCATCGGCGGAATCGGTAGCGTGCGGTCGATTACAGCGAGTCTCGTGGGGCCAGCATTCTTGTATCCGTCCCTAGAACTGATGCTACGCGATAGTGAGAGTGGATATCGCAGGACAGTCCGGTTCGCTAGTCCTCGATGTACTGTTGTTCCCACTCGCGGCGCTCTTCGATGGTCTGCTGGCCGCGGTCGCTGATCTCGTAGTAATTGGTTCGCCGGTCGAGCTGCCCTTTCTCGACGAGGTCCTTGTTGACGAGCGTGTCGAGATTGGGATACAATCGCCCATGATTGATCTCACTATTGTAATATGTCTCGACTTCGTCTTTTACGTCCTGGCCCGACGGTTGATCGGCTCCTGCGATCACGTACAGAAGGTCGCGTTGAAACCCTGTCAGATCGTCCATTTTGTACTCAGGTGGACGGATGGGAAGCCGACTATTTGTTATCGATTTCGTATCAACTGTTTCCAGTACGTTCAGCGAAGCTAACTGAGTCATTCGTGGTACTGTCTGTCGTTTCGTCTGGTAACCACGGCCTACATTCGGCGGTTCGTCCCGCTTTTCTCCCATCCCACACCGCCGGCGACGAAAGTGACGTATGACTGATGGCATAGATACGCTTTCCTGTCGGATCTGTACTCGAGTACGGGATTCGACAGTCGGTGTCGTCACTACGGGAACCCGATCTCGATTCCGTGCGATCGATGCGAGATAGCTTCCGCTGGGTGTCGTGTAGTGTGCTGAAGAATGATATTCGAAGTGTGAAACCCGTTACCGAACGTGAAAAGCCGTGTTACAGGCGGGTGACGTTGGTGGCGCGGGGGCCCTTGGGGGCCTGTTCGATATCGAATTCGATCTCTGTGCCTTCTTCGAGGTCCGGACCGCCAACGTCTTCCATGTGGAAGAAAACGTCATCGTCTGCGTCGTCCGTCTCAATGAAACCGTAGCCGCCTGTGTCGTTGAAGAAATCAACGTTTCCTTTCGCCATTGCAATTCAATCGAGGCCCGGGATACGTATAACAGTTGTGTTACGCATCGTTTGTCGAAACAAACACAATTTCGTTTCGAACCCAACGATAGACGGTCGAATGGCGGAGAAACCGCGAAACCGGTCTTGCATTTTCTCCGAGAGGTAGTCCCGATAGATCGGTCTGTAGACCGCTCGAGACGGGGCTGCAGTCGTTTCGGCGCCGTTTGTGGGCCGGTCGCTCTCCTCGAGAGTCGACGTGAGCGGGTCCGTATCCTGTTCTCGCAGTGTGGATCTAATCGACTGTTCGTCCAGAAGCGATCGCGATCGCTTTTCGTAGGGTATGGTTGCCTCTGACAGGCTTTTCGATCGAGCATACTCGAGCCGGAACACAGACATCGCTCGGTAATCGCTGAATAGTACCGTTTACGTGGATCCGATTGATACGCGGCTGTATGAGTCAGACACAGAGCGCCAATGTGCCGACGATCGCGCAGGTCGCGCTGATCGGCGTCTTCGTGACGGCGCTCGTGACCGCACAGTTGACCGCGTCGAAGGTACTCGCCTTTGAACTGCCGTTCGCGCTTCCGATTACGGGCGCGGAACTCGCCTTACCGGGCGCGGCGCTCGCGTACGCACTGACGTTCCTCGCGAGTGACTGCTATACGGAGCTGTACGGCCGGCGTGCGGCCCAGATCGTCGTCAACGTCGGGTTCGTTCTAAACTTCGTCGTCCTCGCGTTGGTCTGGTCGACGATCGCCGCGCCGGCCGCACCGAACAGCGTCGATCCCGCGGCGTTCGAGACGGCCCTCGGCGCATCGACGAACGTCGTCCTCGGGAGCCTATTGGCGTACATCGTCAGCCAGAACTGGGACGTGCTCGTCTTCCACCGCATTCGATCGTACACCGGTTCCGAGAAGCTCTGGCTCCGGAATATCGCGTCGACGGCGAGTAGTCAGGCGATCGACACCGTCATCTTCGTCTCGGTCGCGTTCGCCATCGCGCCCGCCGTCCTCGGCGTCGGTGCCGTGCTCCCGACGCATATTATTCTCTCACTGATGGTTGGCCAGTACGTGCTGAAACTCGCGATCGCCCTCTTGGACACACCGGTCGTCTACGCGATCGTCTCGTTCGTGCGCTCGCGCGAGGGGCTCGCCGCAGACGACACCCACGCCGCCTGATTTCTGCGCTCCGAACGGAGAGCGTTTAGTAGCCCGCTCGAGAGGGGTCGGGTATGGACGAATGCGTACGTGAACACGCCGACGTGCTGGTCGACTGGAGCGCTCGCGTCGAGGCGGGCGACGACGTCGTGCTCTCGGTGGGGCCGGACGCTCACGAGCTGGCGGTCGCCGTCGCCGAGAAACTCGGCGAACGGGGCGCGAACCTGCTCGCGACCTACGGCTCGGGCGAGATCACGCGGGCCTATCTCAGGGCCCACGACGGCGACTTCGACGAGAACCCGGCCCACGAACTCGCGCTGGTCGAGAACGCCGACGTCTACCTCTCGCTCGGCGGCGGGCGGAACACGAGCGCGACGGCCGACGTGCCCGGCGACCGGCGGCGGGCCTACAATAGCGCTCGAAGCGAGATCCGCGAAACTCGGCTGGGGACCCGCTGGGTGTCGACGATCCACCCGACGCGGTCGCTCGCACAGCAGGCCAACATGGCCTACGAGGAGTACCAAGACTTCGCCTACGACGCCATCCTGCGGGACTGGGAGTCGTTGGCCGAGGAGATGGCGCAGTTGAAAGAGCTACTCGATGCCGGCTCCGAAGTGCGACTCGTCTCGAGGGACACCGACCTCACGATGCAGATCGAGGACCGGACGGCAGTCAACAGCGCCGCGTCGGTCGCCTACGACTCGCACAACCTGCCGAGCGGCGAAGTCTTCACCGCGCCCGACGCGACCGAGGGCGAGGTGACATTCGACGTACCGATGACACTTCGGGGCGAGTCCGTCCGGAACGTCCGCCTCGAGTTCGAGGACGGCGAGGTCGTCGACTACGGCGCGGATCAGGGCGCGGACGTGATCGGTGAGATCCTCGAGACGGATACGGGCGCGCGTCGACTTGGCGAACTCGGGATCGGCATGAACCGCGGTATCGACCGCTACACGGACAACATCCTCTTCGACGAGAAGATGGGCGATACCGTCCATCTGGCGCTCGGCCGGACCTACGACGCCTGCCTGCCCGACGGAGAGTCGGGCAACGAGTCGGACGTCCACGTCGATCTGATCACCGACGTCGGCGATGACTCCAGACTCGAGATCGACGGTGAGGTCGTCCAGCGCGACGGAACATTCCGATTCGAGGACGACGAGATCTGAGTCGTACGGGATCGGCCGCTCCGAAGAACTCGCGCAGTGAACTCGCCCCAGACCGGCGAATCGTCGATCCGGGATGGTGCACAACACGACGGATCGATGTCACGGAGACAACAGTCCCGCTCGATCGAGCGCCGGTAAGTGGCGCTTACGGCCCGTCGAAAGCGCCCTCGGAAGGGAGAAGCCGTCGCATACTAATATGTACGCCATCCCTCATATCGAATACCGCCGGACCGGTGGCGGTCAATAACCGGTTGGGACAGCGTCCCGGAATCGACGCAGTCGCAGTTGTCTGCCCGCCCTGCCGGAGGCGGTAGTGTGCCGTCGGCTCTCGTCGATCGGAGTCGCTCGCTCCCGGAGTGTTCCGGTCGCGCTGCCGACGTGATATCCGGCGGTCACCGTTTTCGTCACGTTCTCGAGTCTCGAGCCCTAACCACGGCTATGCGCGATCGGCTTCGGGCGGGCGTCGCCATCTTCAACGACGGCCACTATCACGCCGCCCACGACGCTTGGGAGGACCGCTGGCTCGACCTCGAGTCCGGCAGCGACGACGAGCGCCTGCTCCACGGACTCATCCAGTACAGCGGTGCGGTGTTCCACGCCCGCGAGCGCAACTGGGAGGGGGCCGTCGGACTCGCCGAGAGTGCCGGCGAGTATCTCGCGGCGCTGCCCGCCGACTACCGCGACCTCCGACTCGAGCCCGTGCGGTCGTTTCTCGCCCGGCTCGCGGCCGATCCCGAACTCGTCGAGCGCCGGGGGCCGGTCCGCCTCGAACACGAGGGGACCGTCCCGACGCTGGCGGATCTCGAGTTCGAACCGACGGCGATCGCGGCGGTCGTCCTCGCCGAGGAGTTCGGGTACGACGAGCAGCCGGTCGATCGGGCTCGCACGTACGCCCAGCGGGACCTCGAGGCCGGCGCGGACGACAGCAAGTTCATCACGCTGTTGTTCGATTTCGTCCGCGAGGACGAGCACCGCGGGATCATCTTCCAGCGACTCTCCGACCACGTCGGCAGACGCCGGGCCCGCGAGGAAGACGTAAAGGGACTGTTCTAATCGCGTTCCGCGAGGGCCGCGCTCACTCGTGGCCCGCTACCGGCAGCGGCTCGTAGGGCTCCTCTATGTACTCCATCTCCGAGTCGGAGAGGTCGATCTCGAGCGCCTCGACAGCGTCCTCGAGATGTTCGACGCTTGTCGTGCCGACGATGGGGGCGTCGACCCAGTCCTTGTGGAGCAGCCACGCGAGGGAAATCTGGCCCATCGAGACGCCCTTCTCGTCGGCGAGTTCCTGTATCCGCTCGTTGATCGCTTCGCCGCCGCCCTGGAGATACGACATCTGCTCGAGGTACTGGTCGGTTTGCCCCCGCGTCGTCGACTCGATCTCCTCGTGGGGGCGGGTCGCGACGCCGCGGGCCAGCGGCGACCACGGGATGACGCCGATGTCTTCGTTCTCGCACAGGGGTAACATCTCGCGTTCCTCCTCGCGGTAGAGGACGTTGTAGTGGTTCTGCATCGTCGCGAACCGCTCGAGGGAGAGCGCGTCGCTGGTGTGTACGGCCTCGGCCAACTGGTGGGCCCACATCGAGGAGGTGCCGATGTACCGCACCTGCCCGCGGCGGACCGCGTCGTCGAGGGCGCGCAACGTCTCCTCGATCGGCGTGTTGTAGTCCCAGCGATGAGTCTGGTAGAGGTCGATCGTGTCCATGCCCAGCCGATCGAGACTCGCCTCGAGTTCCTGTTCGATCGCTTTACGGGAGAGTCCGCTCGCGTTCGGGTTGTCGGGGTCCATCTCGCCGAAGACCTTCGTCGCGACGACCTGCGAGTCGCGGTCATAGCCCGCGAGAGCGTCGCCGAGAATCTCCTCGGACTCGCCCGTCGAGTAGACGTTAGCCGTATCGAAGAAGTTGATTCCGAGGTCGATCGCGCGCTCGATGAGTTCCTCGCTTTCCTCGGGCTCGAGCATCCACTCCCGGCCGGTCCCGAAGCTCATACAGCCCAGACAAATCCGGCTGACTTTCATGCCCGTCGACCCGAGCGTGGTGTACTCCATGGGGCCAGTTGCGACGGCCGGCGACAAAACGTCGTGGCTCGTCCGAGTCGGTTGCCGGCTTCGTTAAACGCGATCCGCAATGGTCCCGGTGCCGTCAGTCGTGATCCGCGGAGTTGTCCCGTGGCTCGTAGTCCAACACGTCGCGGGCCCGCTCGAGCGAGTAGTACTTTCGGTCGTTGTCGGAGATGCCGTAGACGATCTCGTAGCCGTAGTCGGCCCGAATACAGCGATCGAAGAGGTGTGCACAGTCCCGGTAGGAGAGCCACATCGCCTGCCCCCGCTCGTAGTCGATCGGCGGGTGGCCCTCGGTGAGGTTCCCGATGCGAACGCAGACGACCGAGAGGTCGTGTTCGTCGTGGTAGTAGCGCCCGAGCGACTCGCCGGCGGCCTTCGAGACGCCGTAGAGGTTGCTCGGCCGGGGGAGTTCGGTGCCGTCGAGCAGGTACTCGTCGTGCTCGCGGTACATCGCGGGCGTGCGCTCGTCGGTCTCGTAGTTCCCGACGGCGTGGTTCGACGAGGCGAAGGCGACCTTCTCGACGCCCGCATCGACGGCGGCCTCGAAGACCGTCTGCGCGCCGTCGATGTTGTTAGTCAGCACGCTGTCCCACGGCGCTTCCGGACGCGGATCGCCCGCGAGGTGGATCACGACGTCGATCCCCTCCATCGCGTCGCGGACGGCCTCGTCGTCGGTGATGTCCGCGACGACGAACTCGCCCGGGTGGTCGTCCGTCGGCGGATCGCGATCCAGCAACCGCCACTCGTGGTCATCCGCGAGGCCGCCGAGGATGGCCTCTCCGACCCGCCCCGCAGCCCCCGTGAGCAGGACTGACTGTGCCATTCGTTCGGTGTGAGGGAAAGCGTCGATAAGTACCATGCGGTTCCGCGTCGGTGCGGTCGGTGGTGGCACGCATCCCCCGGAGAGACGTCTCCTTCTGCTCCGTCTCGTTCCTAAGTGAGGATCCACGCCGCGGTGACGCGCGCTGGATCGCGGTTCGCCGTTATCGGCGAACCGCGAGACGACTATGCGCGAGGGATGAGCGAGCGACTACTGGAAGCGAGCGAATCGGTTGGGGAGGCCGTGGCAATTCCGTGCCGCCAGCGTGAGCAGGACACTCGACTCCGCTGGCGCGAGTGACGAAGCATCCTATCTGCCACATCACAATCTCCTTCCCGCCCGCCCGCGAGCACTCGCACATGTCTCCGGACACGACACCCACCGACGCCGAAGCCGCCTGTTTCGAGGCCGGCATCAAGTTCGGCACGCTCTACCACCAGTTCGCCGGCACGCCGATCTCGCCCGACAGCGCCGCCAGCCTCGCGACGGCGATGGAGGAATCGATCGAGAACCAACCCCACTGCACCGCGGTGACCGTCGACGTCCGTCTCGAGGAACTCGAGGCCGAACTCGCCGACTCGACCGCCGACTACACCGAACTCACGGGTCGGTTCCTCGAGGTCGAAATCGTCGTCGACTACGAGGGCTGTGATGTCGTCACCCGCATGGAAATGGAGGACGGCTATCCGCTGATGCGACTCGAGTCGGTTCGGGATGACTGAGGGTCCGGGACGAGTACCCCCTCGGTCGCTCGAGGCCCGGTCTCGAGCCCGCGCACGCTCGAAAACGGGGACGACGGCAAGCCCTTGGGAGTGCTCGCTATCGACTTTTCAGTCGGACTCGCGTAGCCCGCTCGATGGGACCGGAACTCTCGATCGACGACGAGTGGAACAGCCTCTACATCGACGGCGAGTGGACACCCTCGGACGGCGACGGGGAGATCGCAGTCGAGGATCCGTCGACGCGCGAGGAGGTCGCACGCGTGCCAGCGGCCGTCGAGTCGGACGTCGACGCCGCCTACGAGGCCGCCGCGGAGGCACAGGCAGAGTGGGAGAAAGCGCCGCCGGCCGAGCGCGAGCGGATCGCACAGGCGTTCGCGCGAGCGATTCAGGAGTACAAAGAGGAGATCATCGAGCTGCTGGCCTACGAGGCGGGGGGTTCGCGAATTATGGGCGAGACCTCGATCAGCATCACGACCGATCAGGCCAACGAGGCCGCGACCTTCCCCCGTCGGATGAAAGGCGAGCAGGCCGACTCCAACGTTCCCGGCAAGGAGAACTTCGTCCGCCGGGAGCCACAGGGGGTGGTCACGGTCATCTCCCCGTGGAACTTCCCGCTCAACCTCTCGGGGCGGGCGATCGCACCGGCTCTCGCAACCGGGAACGCGGTCGTCGTCAAACCCGCCTCGAACACGCCGATCACGGGCGGGCTCCTGATGGCGAAGCTGTACGAGGAGGCGGGCCTGCCCGACGGCCTGCTCAACGTCGTCCCCGGCCACGGTTCGGACATCGGCGATGCGGTCGTCGAACATCCGGAGAGCGACGTCGTCGCCTTTACCGGTTCGACCCCCGTGGGCCGCGGCGTCGCCGCGAAAGCCGGCGAGAACCTCTCCGTGGCGGCGATGGAACTCGGCGGCAACAACGCCCACATCGTCACCGCCGACGCCGACCTCGAGGCGGCGGTCGACTCCGGGACGTTCGGGTCGTTCGTCCATCAGGGGCAGGTCTGTATCTCGATCAATCGCCACCTCGTCCACGAGGACGTCTACGACGAGTACGTCGACTTACTCGCGGACCGCGCGGCGTCGCTCCCGGCCGGGAGCGCCCACGACGAGGACACGGTCGTCGGCCCCATCATCGACGAGGGCCAGCGCGACGAGATGCTCGGCTACGTCGAGGAGACCGTCGACGCCGGCGCGACCCTCGAGACCGGCGGCGAAACGGTCGAACTCGAGGGCGTCGACGACTCGCTGGTCGTCGCGCCGACGGTGCTCTCCGACGTGACGAACGAGATGTCCGCCGCGTGTAACGAGCACTTCGGCCCGATCGCGCCGGTCGTTCCCTTCTCGGATATCGACGAGGCGGTCGAACTCCACGACGATACCGAGTACGGCCTCTCCGGGTCGGTACACGCGGGCGATGTCGGGACCGGGATGCAGATCGCGGAACGGCTGGACACCGGCATGGTCCACGTCGACGACCAACCGATCAACGACGAGGCCCACGTCCCCTTCAGCGGCACGAAGGCCTCGGGGTCCGGCGGCTACAATACCACCGAAATCCTCGACCGGGTCACCGAGAAGAAGTGGATCTCCGTCCAGCACGACCGGCGGGAGTACCCCTTCTGACGGCGTCGGCCGGCAGCACCGTCGGTGACCTTCCTTTCGAAATCCCGCCGTCGTTCGCCCGATATCGATCCGCTTCCGACGGATTTCACTTTCACTTTCGGGCTACCTTTTAACCTCGGTGCCCGCAAAGACGGTGACATGAGCCAAGCCACGCTCGGCGACGACGAGGAACTGTTCGGGGAAGCGGCCAACGAGATGCGCGAGGACGTCGAATCCTCGCTCGCGGACGCGTGGGAAGCACTGCCCGATGCCGACGACGTGTGGGAGACCGACGCCGACAACGTGCTGGGCGCCCTCAACGGCCTCAACTCGGCGCTCGAGGCCGGCGACGCCGAGGACGACCTCCGCGACGCCAAGAAGTGGTTCACGATGGGCCAGCGCGCCGACGCCTTCGACGACGCCGACGACCTCGAGGCGGAGATCGAAGACCTCGAGGACGCCATCGAAGACATCGCCGAGGCGGGTGAACAGGTCGGCGAACTCACGTCGACGATTCCGGCGCTCCGCGGCACGCTCCAGAACGCCGGTCCCGCGGGTGCCGACGAGGACGACGAGGAGGCGGCCGATGAATCCGATGCCGACGAGGAAGCCGACGCCGATGCAGATGCAGATGCGGACGAAGACGAGGAGTAATTCTCTCCGACCGACCCACTACGTTCGGCAGTCGAACCGGCCCGCGACCTATCGGTGCTCGGGCCGCGAAACGTCGCGCTCGGCGACCGCCTCGAGCAGCCGAGCCAGCGCATCCGTCGCCAACTCGAGCAGTTCCTCGCCCCGTTCTTGGCCGCCGTCTGCCGGATCGCCGACGACACCGTTTTCCGTAAACTCCGCCGCGTCGTAGGCCAGATTAACGTAACTCGTCCAGTCGCCCCAGCCGTCGGCAGCGCCGGCTCGGGCCTCGTAGATCCGTTCCTCGCGGATCAAGTCCGGCTCGATGTGGCGCAGGAGCGCCGTCTCGAGGGGCCCGCCGTGGCCCATGTCGGCGGTGTGTTCGCCGACCCCCTCGAACCACGTGAAGGGGACGACGTAGGCGTCGCCCGCCCGCGTGAGTCGGCCGCCGACCTCCCGGAGGGCGTCGACGTTCCCGCCGTGGCCGTTGACGAGGACGACGCGATCGAACCCGTGGTGGGCGAGGCTCGTGACGGCCTCGCCGACGTAGTCCCGGAAGGTGTCTTCCGAGACCCACATTGTCCCGGGAAACTGGCGGTGTTCCTCGGCCACGCCGACCGGAATCGCCGGCGCGCGTACGACCTCGCGGTCGACCCGCTCGATCCCGGCGTCGGCGACCGCCTCCGCGGTCAGCACGTCGGTTCCGAGCGGAGCGTGGGGGCCGTGCTGTTCCGTGCTCCCGACGGGGACGACCGCGAGGTCCGTCTCGAGGTCCCGAATGTCAGTCCACGTCGCCGCTGTGAGATCCATGGCGGAGTGTGTCGCCCGTGCGGACATGAAACCCGCGGTGGCCCGACGCGACTCGAGCGCTCGATCGGCGGCGTCCGCCCTGCAGGCTCCTGCCCGGGCGTTATCCCCGGCGTCGTAGAAGTCGGGTCGTATGTACCGCGGCGCGACGGTTCTCGAGGCGATCCGTGACCTCGTTCCGGCGTGGGCCGGCGCCCTCGCTGCGGCGGTGACACAGCTCGGCGACGGCTGGTTTCTCCTCATGCTCGGAATCGGTGCGTCGTGGGCCGTCGCATGGCAGCGGGCGACGGGAGAGACGACGCTGTTCGAGTGCGATCGACCCGCTCGACGACCGGACGGCCCGTGGGTCGTCGCTGTCATCGTCGGCGGGCTAGCAGTGATGACCGCCCTGAAACACCTCTTCGCGCTCCCGCGGCCGGACCTCGCGACGCTCGATCCGGCCGCGCTTCCGTCGTCGACCCGGTCGCTCTACGCGTCGATCGCGAGCGCCGACGGCTACGGTTTTCCGAGCGGTCACGCGGTCGGCGCGACCGTCACCTACGGCCTGTTCGCGCTGGCACTCGAGGCCGGGACGCGACGACTCCGGCTCGCGGTCGCCGCAGTGATCGTCGCCGCGGTCTGTCTCACCCGGCTGATCCTCGGCGTCCACTACCCGCTCGACGTCGTCGCGGGGGTCGTCGTCGGCGGCTGCTATCTCGCCGCGGCGTGGCGGCTCCTCGAGCGGTCGCCGTTCGATCGGACGCTCACCGCGTTCGCGCTCGCGCTGGGGCTGGCCGGTGTGGCGATGGTCGCCAGCGGACGCGCGGACAGCGCCGTCGAGTACGCCGCGTTCGCGGCCGGGGCGCTCGCGGGCTGGATCGCCGGTACGTCGGGGACGACGGTCGAGTCGACCTCTCTCGAGCGGTTTCCGACGGAGCCGTCGGCGGGAATGCTGGTGGCGGCGTTCGTTCCGCTGGCTGCCGTCGGCAGCGTCGGTGCCCTCAGCGGTCGCCCGAAACTGGTCGCGTCGGCCGCGCTCCTCGGACTCCTCTCGGTGCTTCCGGCGGTCGTATTTCCGCGACTGACGGCCGTCGAGACGGCGACACGCTGACGGGCCCGCGCCACGGCGAACGCAGGCCCAACCCGTTTGCGACTCCCGCTCGTCAGTTCACGTATGCCAGACGACAGTCGCGAGCTCGGCGTCGAACTCGGCGACCTCCAAGAAAAACTCGAGACCGAGGAGTACCCGATCGACCACGACGAACTCCTCGAGGAACACGGCGACGAGATGGTCGAGATGAGCGGCAACACGACGACACTCGAGGACCTCATCGGCCCGCTCGGCGAGGACGAGTATCGGGACTACGGAGAGGTCGAACAGGCGATCATGAACATGGTCGGCGACGAGGCGATCGGGCGGAAGAACTACAGCGACCGCACGCCGCCCGCCTCTGGCGAAGACCGGCAGGACGAGGGCGCACCGGATCAGGGCGGGCAGGAAGAGCAGGAGTCGTTCTGAAATTCGCGTTACACCGGGAATGTCGGGGACTCTCCCGTGTGACGACCGGCTCAGAGTCCGTTTACTAGGGTGAGAGTAACCGATCCGATACCGATCAGGGCGGCGGCGCCGGCGGCCGACTCGAGCGAAACGTCGTGGGTTTCGGCAGTGCCACCCGCGAGAACGTAGACGCTCCAGCCGACCGCGACCACCTGTACGAGCAACGGAACCAAGGCGAGACCGAGTTCCGCCTGCACCGCCTCGACCTCGGCCGCGAACTGAGACGGATCGGTCGCGTCGATCGACAGCGACTCGATTTTCGATCGGGCGAACAGATACTTGAGGGGGAGACCGAGAAGATCGGGGACGTACGCCCAGCCGGCGACGGCCAGCGCGTCACCGAACGTCCCGGTCGACGAGCCGCTGCCGCCCAGCCAGTGCATGACGGCCGCGACGACGAGCCAGGCGATCACGAGACTGAACGCGGTCATCGGAATCACGATCGAGAAGGCCTGACTCCGAACGCCCTGTGGGAGCCCCGTAACCTGATCGAATACCAGCCGGACGACGGCGTAGATGAACACGAGGTTGGAAGCGCCGAAAAGGGCGAACGCGAGTAGCCCATCCCGACGTGCGTTTTCGCGGGCCGAGAAGTACCCGCCAGGATCGAAAAGCGGTGTGCGTGGGGGCATAATTCAACGTCATAGTCACTCATTAAAAATATGTCTATCGTATCGAGTACTACTCGAGTTTCATCGACGGTTCTGAATAGGCACCGTTGAGTGCGTGTAGCGCTCGCTCAGTCGTCCCCGGCGTCGACTTCGGTTCGGGCCTGCCGGCGCTGGGCGCGCTCGATGAACTCCTCCGGAAGCTCGTCGATCTCGCCGGCTTGGACCCCCCAGAGATGGGAGTAGAGACCGCCGTTCTCGAGGAGTTCCTCGTGTGTCCCTCGCTCGACGATCTCGCCGCCCTCGAGGACGAGCACCTGATCGGCGTCCTTGATCGTCGAGAGCCGGTGGGCGATGGCGAACGTGGTCCGGTCTTCCGCGAGGTCGTCGATCGAGCGCTGGATGAGCATCTCCGTCTCGGTGTCGACGTCGCTGGTCGCCTCGTCCAAAACGAGGATGTCTGGATCCTTGAGGATCGCGCGGGCGATGGAGATCCGCTGGCGCTGGCCGCCCGAGAGCTTGACGCCGCGTTCGCCGACTTCGGTGTCGTAGCCCTCGGGGAGGTTCTCGATGAACTCGTGGGCCTCGGCCATCTTCGCGGCCTCGATCACGTCCTCGCGGTCGGCATCGAAGGTGCCGTATTTGATGTTCTCCTCGACGCTGCCGTAGAAGAGGAACGTGTCCTGGCTCACGTAGCCGAGCGACTCGCGCAGACTCCGCAGTGTTACGTCCTGAACGTTCTGCCCGTCGACGCGGATCTCGCCCTCGTCGACGTCGTACATCCGCAAGAGGAGTTTCAGGACCGTCGATTTGCCGGCACCGGTCGGGCCGACCAGCGCGAGCGTCTCGCCACCGTCGACGGTGAAGTCGATGTCCTCGAGGATCCGCTCGTCTTCATCGTAGCCGAAGGACACATCGTCGTACTCGACGCGGCCTTCAGTCACCGCGAGGTCGGGCGCGTCGGGCTCCTCGCCGACCCGGTTGGGTTCGTCCATCAGCCCGAAGATACGGGCGCTCGAGGCGCGAGCGCGCTGGTACATGTTGATGATCTGCCCGAACTGGGCCATGGGCCAGATAAAGCGCTGCGTATAGAGGATGAAGACGACGAACATCCCGTTACTGAGGGTGCCCGAGAACGGGCCCGGCGGGCCCGAGATGACCCAGAGGCCGCCGACGAGGAAGGTGATGACGAAGCCGATTCCCGCGAGCACGCGCAGGCCGGGGAAGAACTTGATCCGCGTGCGGATCGCGCCCCAGTTGGCGTCGAAGTACTGCCGGGAGACGTCCTCGACGCGGTCGGACTCGTAGGACTCGGTCGTACTGGACTTGATGACCTGAATCCCGCCGAGGTTGTTCTCGAGTCGGGAGTTGACTTTCCCGACGGTCGAGCGCACCTGCGCGTACTTGGGCTGGATGGTCTGGATGAAGAGGTAGGTGAAGACGGCGATCAGCGGCACCGGCAGGAGCGCCACGAGCGCCAGTTGCCAGTTGATCGCGAGCAAGAGCCCGCCGATACCGAGGACCATCACGAGCAGCCGAAAGAGGGAGTTCATTCCGTCGTTTAAGAACTTCTCGAGGCGGTTGACGTCGTTCGAGAGGATCGACATCATCTCGCCGGTCTGTTTGTCGGCGAAAAAGCCCATGTCCAGGCGCTGCATCTCGTCGTAGGTGTCGGTCCGGATGTCGTGCTGGACGTTCTGTGCGAACGTGTTAAAGCCCCAGTTGCGGGTCCAGTGGAAGATCGCGGAGAGAAAGAACGCCCCCGCGATGATCCCGATCGTCAGCCAGAACTGAGCCAGTCGCCCCTCCGGGACGTAGGGGGCGACGAGCCCCCCGCCGACGGGGAACGCCTCGGCGTAGGGAATGTCCTGCCGGATCACGGCGTCGAGTGCAACCCCGAGCATGAGCGCCGGCAGCAGATCCAGCACCCGGGCGAAGATGCTCGCGATAACGCCGACGACTGCGGCACCCTTGTAGTTCGATCCGTACTCGAGAAACAGGCGCTTCATGGGGTTCTCGATCTCTTCGCGCTGCTCCTCGAACGGATCATCCTCGTCCCAGTCGGCGCCACTCATTGTCCGCGTTTCGGGGACCGCCGGCAATAAGGATTACCTACGAACCGAAACACCGCCGGCGTCGACCGCTGCCGGCGCGGCCACGTCGCGGTCGGTCGTCGCGGCGACCCGGTCGAGCGACCCGGACTCGGCACTGGTGATGATCGTCTGATTCGACTCGAGGTCGATCTGGACCTCGTCGCCGACCTCGATCCCCGTCTCGTTCGCGTAGCCGCGTGGCACCTCGAGGACGAACTGACCACGGCCGGAGTACTCGAGATCGTTTCCGTCCTCGTTGGGCCCGGGCGCGCGGGCGTGGTGAATCGTCGTGATCTCGCCATCCGCGTCGATGAAGATGATGTCGATATCGAAGTCCATCTCGCGCATCACGTAGGTCAGGTCGTCCTCGTCGCCGTGGATGAACAACATCCCGTTACCCGACTCGAGGGAGTCGTGATTGCTCAGTCCGGTATGCCGTTCTCGACTGGAGTCTGCGATCTCGACATCCACGACGGCTTTGGGTTCGCGGTCGTCGTCGGCGGTTTCGTTGCTCGTTTCATTGTCCGCTTCCGCGGTCGGTTCACCGTCTTCCTCGTCGTCGAAGACGCGGACCTCCCCGCTATCAGGCCCCCACGGAGCAGAGACCACGCCGGCCTGAACGAGGACGACGCCGACGATAGAGAGGACAGCAATGACGAGTAGCCCTTTCCATACGTACTCGAGTGCCATGAACGATACCTGCACCGCGAGAGAGTAAAGGTTATTCGGACGGACGCACTCGTTGCGGGTGCGGGCTCGTGGTCTAGCTGGTCATGACGCGGCCTTTACAAGGCCGAGGTCGGTGGTTCGAACCCGCCCGAGCCCACTATTGCTGTCGCGAACAATCCGTGAGCGACAGCATCGTGATGGGAGGGCGGTTCGAACCCTATCAGTCGCGCGCAGCGTAGCGAGCACGTCTGATTTCGGTTCGAACCCGCCCGAGCCCATTTCTGTGGCGAGCAACACCGCGAGCCACAGAACTGTATGCGAGGGCTGTTCGAACGAGAGGAGACGCAGCGCTCGAGCGGAGCGAGAGCGATCGTCTTCGCGTTGTTCGAACCCGCCCGAGCCCTTTCGATAGCCGAACACGAGCAGCGACAATCTACCTCGAGTCCGATCGAATCAGAGACGATTCACCGTGACTGCGGTTCGCTCTCGCTCGAGTCGCTCTGGCTCCGTCCAAACTGCTCGCCCGCTTCGACTCTGTGCCCCGTGTCGAGCCAACGCGCACCGGCCGACCCCCTCGAGCAAGGAATAGCAGCGGGAGACGAGCGACCGGAGAAATGCCCTCAAGCCAGACTCAGCGCCCTAATCAGGGACTATCATGACCGCCGACGCGTGCTTCGGGGGTAGTCACTGCTTGAGTCGCGCCACGTTCTCCCGGATCTGGCCGAGGAGGCCGTCGCCCGACTCGGTCTGGAGGGCGGCGTGTAGCGTCGAGTTCTCCGGTTCGTCTTCGACGACGATCCGGAGGTAGGGCTCGAGTTGCGCGAAGTTGTCCGCGAGGACGACGGTGTGGTTGTCCTCGTCGTGGTCGACGACGCCCGCGTCGTCCAGTTTCGGGACGTGGCACTGGACCGACGAGACGTAGACGCTCTTGTACTCGTTTTTCGCGACTTCGTCCGGGGGAACGTCGTGTTCCCACCCCGCGACCGTTTCGGCCAACGTCGACAGCTCGATGGGGTCTTCTTGCCCGCGCAGTGCGTAGAGAAGATATCGCCGGCGGCGGTTCGCCAGCAACTCGAGGATCGTGTCAGCGGAGAGTTCATTCTGTTCTCGGCTCGAGGTAAGGGCTTCCATAACATGATATTACCCCCCGAGGCGCAAAAGGGTGTCTTGAATATCCGAAATTCCAACAGACAGCGGGTAATCCCGTATAGAGATTCCCGTATTGTCTCCGTTACTCGGTTTTCGATGCCGTACTCGAGCAGTGAGTGAATCTCTTGTTTATCTTGTGATTGAGGTGAGACGACGATCCCGATTCGAAATCCTTTTTTATACCATGGACGGAGGAAGGAGTAGGCCGCCTTAGCTCAGACTGGGAGAGCACTCGACTGAAGATCGAGCTGTCCCCGGTTCAAATCCGGGAGGCGGCATTTCTGTCGCGAACAACTCGTGAGCGACAGAAATGGAATCCGACCGGTTTGAACCAGACGAGTCGCAGCCCGCGAGCGTAGCGAGCAGGAACGTCTCGGCGAGGTTCAAATCCGGGAGGCGGCATACTTTCTCGGTTCACATATCGTAACTACAAATTCCCTGCTCAGTAGTCTCTGCGCCGGTGTTTGCAAGGCGATGAGCGCAGGTGCAACTGATCGAGACCGCGTCTCGAGTTCGCGGCTCGCTACCGCTTCGCCGAGCGCGGTCGCGGTCCGTTGTCCGCGTGCGACTGGTAGATCGAGGACGGCGACGGGAGTCAGGAGGCTGTACTGAACTCGAGCGAGCGAGACCGTGGCCGCGCAGATGCTGGTGTGACAATGAATCGTCAGCACACGCCGTGATTTGGACGGAAAAGTGGCATATCCACAACCTATTTGTGCGAGACTCGAGCGTCTCGGCGAAAATTTCAGCTGCACCTGTTACGCTCATATAGATTTATTTATTCTGAATTCTTCGGTCGGGATCATGGTTGATCAATCAACGGTGACGCGTCGCCGGTTCCTGACGACCGGGACCGTCGCCGCAGTGGGGGGAATCGCGGGCTGTTCGGGGGTGCTCGATTCTGATGCGGAGTCGGAGCCGCCCGGTGATACCGAGACGGCGGCAGGGTCCGACTACAGCGGGCCGTTACAGGTGAGCGGGATCGAACGGGTCGACGACGGTGGCGGACGGACGGTTCGAGTCGCCGTAACGATCGAAAATACCGGCTCAGAGGCCCGTCAGGCCGACCTCGTTGTCACGCTGTCTCACACGGAGGCAGACGGATCGATCGATCGCGATCGGTCCGTCTTGTTGGCGGCCGGGCTCGAGCGAGAGGTCATCCTCTCGTTCCGGCCGCAGTTCTTCGGGGAGGACGGTATCGACCGGCCGGAAGACGGTGAATTCCGCTTCGATGGGACCTTCCGGAACGACGAGGTCCGCGAGGCGTACCCGGGGCTCGTGACGCCATCCGAGCGGGCCGCTATCGACGGCGGGAGCGCGTGGCCCGGTATCGCCTACGATCCGGGCGCGACCGCGTACAACCCGGGGACGGAGGCACCTCGCTCCGAGCCGACGGCGGCGTGGACTGAGTCGGCGGTCGAGTACGCCTTCAGCGAGTCGGGACCGGTCGTCGCGGACGGTACCGTCGTCGCCGGCCGGTCCGTGCGGGCGCTGTCTGCCAGCGACGGCGGCGAGCAGTGGGTTCACGAGGGTCCCGCTCGAACCAGTCCCCTCGCGGTCGGCGACGGTGTCGTCGCGTTCGGGACGCCGGAAGACGTTCGCGCCCTCGAGGCGGAAAGCGGCGAGGTCCAGTGGAACGTCCCGTCCGATGGCGATATCTGGCACGGAGCCCCGTGCCATCGCTGACGGCCGAGTGTACACGACGAACGGGCAGCTACACGCGATCGATGCGGCCGCGGGCGAGGTTGACTGGACGGCAGACATCGGGGGACCGCTGGCGGGGCCGCCCCCGGTCTCCGACGGCGTCGTCATGGCCGGCGGCGACCCGCTCCGTGCGATCGACGCCGAGACGGGGACCGTCCGATGGCGCGTCTCCGGTGGCGAACCGGTCGCCGCTGCGGCGGTCGCTTACGACACCGTCTTCGCTCTCACCTCCTCCCAACTGATCGCGCTCGATCTGGCCGAGGGTCGCATACGCTGGTTCGCACCGGGCCCCTTCCACGGAGAACGGATCGCCGTCGGGAACGGGTCCGTGTACGCACAGCGTGCAAACGACTATCGAACGGTCTCGCTCGACGCCGCGAACGGTACCGTCGAGTGGGTGTCCGGAGCGACCGACGGCGTACTCGGACCGCCGTCGGTCTCGGACGGAGTGTTGGTCGCCACCAGCGAGCAAGGGACCCTCTACGGGTTCGACACGGAGACGGGCGAGACGCTCTGGTCGATGAGCGTCCCGTCGGGTGTTCCGGGATCGCTGTCGGTGGCGGACGGGGTCGTCTACTTCAACGAACCGAACGGACCGTTACGCGCACTGAGCGTCGAGGACTGAATCGCTGCGACGGTTTCTCGCCGATCTACCGGCCGATATAATCGACTGGGAAACGTGATACGATAATTTATTATCCCATCGGAATAATTGGCAGTCGTGAACGTACTCGAGATAGTCACGGAGATGATCGAGGGGTACAGTTCCGGTGGAACCGAGGAGGCGGTGGCGGAGGGTGTCGAGGAGACAGCGGAAGAAGCGACCGGTCGGGATCTCTGACGACGGCCACCAAATGACGTATTTCGTCGTCGGTGCTACCATCGTGTTTATCGGACTGTGCCTCTGTCTCGTTACTCGATAACCGGCATTCCGTTCGGGGTAGCCTGTCCCTCAAGAGGTGCGAGGCTGTCAGTACGCCCGTGAGTAGCAACTCGATCACAAACGAGAGCGACACGTTCGAGATCGGCGATTCGACCGTCCACCGGCTGGGATTCGGCGCGATGCGGCTCACCGGCGAGGATATTATCGGCGCGCCCGACGACGAGGACCTCGCGTGCGAGGTCGTTCAACACGCCGTCGACTGTGGCGTCGACCTCATCGACACGGCCGACTCCTACGGCCCTGCCGTGAGCGAGCGACTCATCGGCGAGGCGATCGGCGACCCGGACGACGTGCTGATCGCGACCAAGGCGGGCCTGTTGCGCAACCGCGACGGTGACTGGATCGCCCACGGCGATCCGGATTACATCCGGAATCAGGCTCTCACGTCGCTCGATCGGCTCCAGACGGACACCATCGACCTCTACCAGTTCCACCGGCCCGACGACGAGGACACCCCCTTCGAGGACTCCATCGCGGCCTTCGCGGAACTCAAAGACGAGGGCGTCGTCGACGAGGTCGGCGTCAGTAACGTCTCCGCCGAACTCCTCGACCGGGCCCGCGAACAGGTCGAAATCGCGACCGTCCAGAACCGGTACAACCTCAACGACCGCGGGAGCCGGGAGGTCCTCGAGATCTGTGACGACGAGGACATCGGTTTCATCCCGTGGGCCCCGATCAACGGCGACGATCTGGACGAACACGGCGAACTCCTCGACGAAATCGCCGAGGAACACGACGCGACCCGCCGACAGGTCGGGCTGGCGTGGCTGCTCGAGCGTTCCGAGGTCATCCTCCCGATTCCGGGGACATCGGATCCGGACCACCTCGAGTCGAACATCGCCGGCTCGCAGCTCTCGCTCAGCGAGGACGAGGTACAGCGACTGACCGAGGCGGCGGACTGAGTCACCCCGTTTTCGATTCCAGCCGAGTCGGCCGGACCGGCTCGAGCGGGGCCGAAGCCGTTAGCCGTCGAGTTGGGCAGCGATACGCTGGGAGAGCGCGGTGAGGTAGAACGAGCCCCAGACTGCGGCGACGACGGCCCCGACGACGTCGTAGACGAGGTCGACGATCGTATCGCTCAGGCCGTGCTGGGCGACGACGGCCCCGATACCGAGTTGCTGTGCGCTCCAGTCGAGGGTGAACTCCAGCAGTTCCCAGACGACGCCGAAGGCGAGGACGAACACGAGGATGAACGCGAACAGCATTGCCGCTGGGAAATAGATCTCGTCGGTGTGGAGGTCGATCGCCCGGACGACCGCGTAGCCCGCCGCGGCGACGATCGACGCTGAGATCGTGTGCGTCAGGCTATCCCACGGGCTGATGAGCGCGTACAACCCGGCCGAGCCGAGCACGTGGAGGAACACCGCCGCCGTGAGCCAGAACACGAGCCCCGGCTCGAGCGTGAGTCGGTAGTCCCGCTCGAGGATGGCGGGGAGGAAGGTGATCGCGAGTGCGATGGCGGCGTTCGAGACCGTCGTCAGATCGAGGGTGACGATTCCGTACAGCAGGAGGACGCCGAGGGCCACCTGCATGATCCGGGAGAGTCGCCTGACCGTCGATTCGGGGGCGTCTAACTGATCGCGGATCAGGGTCGGGACGGGGTCCGGTTCGGAATCGGGGGAGGTCTCCCGCGGCGTCGGCGTCCGCTGGGTTTCGATGTCGTCGCTGTAGGACCCGAAGTACCGGCTGAAGATGACGCCCGCGAACAGGCCGGCGATCGCCGCGTACGCGAAGTTGATCATCAGGTCGCGATTGGCCGCGTCCTGTGACCGCCCGTCGAGAATGTAGTTCGTCCCGAACGTCACGTCGGCGAGCCACTGGGCGACGTGCCACGCGCCGGCGACGGCCAGCGTCGTGAGCACGACCAGCACGACCGCGAACGCGTGGTTCATCCGGACGGCCGTGAACCGATCGATCTCGATGGTGGCGACGAGCGCGATCGCGGCGACGGCGACGTAGATGGCGATCGAGGTGAGAACCGTCTCGCCGAGTATCGTCGCGTCGACGATGGGGAGCAACACGAGGACCAGCAGCTCCCAGGGCGGCATCACGAGCGGATCCCGAAACGCGACGGCCGGGAGCAAGACGATCGCGACCGCAAAGCCGGTAAAGGCGAACCAGCGGTACGAGTCGCCGAGCCCGTGATTGAGTGCGAGCACGACGAGCGCGAACGTGATCACCCAGGCGAGCGCCGCGTTCTGCTGCGTTTTGCCGAACATCTCGCCGTGCTGGGTATCCGCCATACGACGCGCTACGGGCCGGCGCTCCTAAACGCGGGCGCATGACAAAGCCGCCGAACGGTCCCATCGCAGTGTCTCGAGACGAGTCCCCCTCGAGGAAGGTATCGTAGCCACTGAAACGATTTAACACTGATCGCAGCGCAGTCCGGCGATCAGGTGTGCAGTGACTTTCAGTGGCTACGATAGCCCTGTTCAGTACTGTTCCTGCACCGCGTCGATCTGGCACTGGATACAGTGGTCGTCGGCGACACAGGCGATGTTGTCGTACGGGCAGTCGTACTCCTCGACGTCGACGGAGAGACGACGTTTCGCGTGCTCCCACTCCGTCTCCCAGTCGTCGATATCCATCCCGGCGGAGGTAAAGACGACGTCGCCGTCCCTGTCGACGATCTTCGCGACCGTGACCGAGCGGTGGTGTTCCTTGACGACGGTTATCGCTTCGTCGTACGATGTACAGCGGATGCGCTCGGTTCCCGTCCGGTCGTCTAACAGCCGAACGACGATGGAGCCGTCGTACTCCTCCGTCGGCTCCAACCCATGGGTCATGTCTGCTACTGACGGAACGACATATAAAAAACTGCGCGTCAGCGAACTGGTTCGTCCTCGAGCTTCGATCGGTCTGGGTGCGAGAATCGAACCACGCCGAGACGTGCTCGCTGCGCTGCGCGCGACTCGTCTGGTTCGATCTCGCCGTCCGGCTTTTCCACTCCTCCCGATGGTTGTCGTGAAAAAGTCCGGGTGCGAGAATCGAACCCGCGTCTCAGCCTCCACAAGGCTGAAGGATAACCACTACCCCAACCCGGACACGTGTACAGGTTATCCTACGGCCGGTTGGATTCAAATACGTTACGACTCTTCGATACGGTGTGGGGAGCCATACCGCGCGATTTCGGCCGCCGTGTGCGGGTCGCGGTAGCTCGTCACATCCGTGTCCGGTCGCGACCGAGACGTTTTTCGACCCACAGCCCCTAGGACCGCCAACGCGTGGCTATCACCGATAAGATCTACATCAAGAACCACCGGCAGCTCAGCTCCCAGCTCGAGACGAACATCCCCAAGGGAGCGTTCAAGGGCGCGACGCTCGATATGCTCTTTCAGGGCGACGGCCTCGAGAAACTCGACGACGCGACTCGCGATCGGGTGCTCGATTTCACGCAGGACTTCCTCGACTGCGGCTGTGACAACAACCCCTACTGTGGCTGCCCGGAACGGAAATTCATCAGGTACCTGCTCGAACTACGCGCACAGGGGCTCGGCCCGGACGCGATCGTCGACGTGATGACCGACGACTACATGGTCTATGCCTACTCCGGCGACGTGCTCTCCTTCCTCGATAACGGCGTCCGAACCCTCGAGGCCGCGGAGGGACTCGCTCGCGTCGACGGCGCGGACGAGAAGTACGACGAGATCCGGCAGGCGAAACGGGAACTCGAGCGGTAACGGGACTGCGGGCTCTCAGCCACGACCGCCGGCAGTGCTCGATACCAGTCGCAGTACTCTATCCGTCGCTGCCGTCCGTCCTCGTTATCGTAACTGATACGATTCGTCTTCGTCTTCTAACTCGTCTAACTCGTCGAGCAGCAGTACCTCGTCTTCCTCGTCCTCGAGTCGGTCCTGCAGGTCGTTGACGTAGCCCTTGTACTCGTCGAGTTGCTCCCGGAGGTGCTCGGCCTCGAGTTCGAGTCGCTCGTGTTCGCGGATGAAGCGCTTCGGGACTTCAACGGTCGGCGGGAACGAAATCTCGTCCCCGTCCTCACTGGTCCGGGCCTCGAGGTCGTCCTCGGGGACGACCTCGACCTGCCCGTCGTGTTCGACGAGTTGGTCGACGTAATCCCGGAAGACCGCGGACAGCGAGATGTCGCGTTCTTCGGCGATCGCCTGCAGGGCCTCGAACGCGTCCTCGTTGACCCGAAACGAGATGGTCTTGTTCTTGTTCCCCATCGATACCCCTAGTCGTCGTTCACGACACTTAACCATTTGTCAGACGGGGGGATTCGATCGGCGAGGCGCGGGCTGCGGATCCCGGTCGAATCGACTCGGCGCTCGACCCGGCAGGCTATCCATCTCGAGGCCCAATTGACGGCTAATGCTGTCCGACACGCCGGGACTTCACCACGTGACGGGGATCGTCGGGGATCCACAGGAGGCGATCGACTTCTACAGCGGCGTCCTCGGCGTTCGACTCGTCACGCAGACGGTCAACTTCGAGGATATCCTGCAACATCACCTCTATTTCGGCGACGCCTCCGGGACGCCGGGGACGGTCCTGACACACTTCCCGGACCCCCACGGCGATCCCGGCCGACCCGGCAAGCCCCAGATCGAATCGGTCTCGTTCGTCGTCCCGGCCGAGTCGCTCGCGTACTGGGACACCCGACTCGCGGATCACGACGTTACGACCGAGGGGCCGCTCGAGCGATTCGACGAGCGGGTACTGCGGTTCGAGGACCCCGCAGGCACCCGCGTCGAACTCGTGGCCGGCCCGCCGGTGCCGACCGATATCGAACCGTGGACCGCCGGCCCCGTCCCGGCGGACCGCGCACTCTGTGGCCTTCACGGTGTTTCCACCCTGTCGGTCAACCCCTACGCGACCGCGGGGACGCTCGAGACGCTTGGGTTCGAGCACGACGCGGAAGAGGGCGACCGAATCCGGTATCGCGCGTCCGGATCGCGAGCGACCGTCGTAGACGTGCTCGACCGCGACGCCGGATTCGGCCGCGAAGGGACGGGGACGCTCCACCACGTCGCGGTCCGCGTCGAACGCGAGGACGACCTCCACGAGTGGCGGGAACTCTTCGACGACCGCGGCTACGACGTCTCCCGGGTCAAAGACCGGCACTTCTTCCACTCGCTGTACGTCCGCGAGCCGGGCGGGATTCTCTTCGAACTGGCGACCGAGACCGGCGGCGTCGCGGCAAGCGAGGGAACGGCCGAACCCGGCGAGTCGCTCTATCTCCCCGACTGGTTCGAACGAGATCGCGACCTGATCGAAAGTCAGTTGCCGGCGCTGACGGTTCCGACGGGCGGCGGTGACGACGACACGCCATGACGGACTCGAACCACTCGATGGACGCCGTCTCGGGACCCCACGCCGGCCGACCGCTGCTCACCGCCGGTGCGCCCGCACTCGCCGCGGAGGCTGCGCTCGTCTGTTGTCACGGCCGCGGCGCGACCGCACAGGGCGTCATCAACCTCATGAAACCGGTCGCGCAACACGGCGTCGCCGTCCTCGCGCCCCACGCGGAGCGAAGCCGCTGGTATCCGAAGCCGTCGACCGCACCGCGGACCGACAACGAACCGTGGCTCACCTCGAGCGTCGACTGCGTTTCGGCCGCACTCGAGCAAGCGCGCACGATCGATATTCCGCCCGAGCGGACCGTCATCGCGGGCTTCTCACAGGGTGCCTGCGTCGCCGCGGAGTTCGTCCGACGCAGTCCGGCCCGCTACGGCGGTCTCGCCGCCCTCTCGGGGCTGCTTCCCGGATTGACCGAGGAACTCCGTTCGACCGCGATCGACGGCTCGCTCGAGGGGACGCCAGTCCTCGTCGGCTACGGTGCGGACGATCCGCACGTCGACCGCGAGCGGGTCGCCGAGACGGTCCGCGTCTTCGAGCGAGCGGATGCCGCAGTCGACGAGCGGCGCTATCCCGAGACGGGCCACGAGGTCACCGACGACGAGTTCGACGCGATCGGCGCGATGCTCGAGGCCCTGCTATAGACTCCACGCTCACGGTTCGAAAACAAAGAGAACGGCCGGTGGCTCGTGCCTCAGACCGTCGCTTCCGCGTCGTCGCTCTCCTCGACGGTCTCGAGGCTCTCGAGCGCCTGAATCACGTCGTTGCGGTAGTTGACGACGGGCGAGTCGTAGCGCTCGCGGGCCATCTCGGCGTATTCGTTCGTCGGTGCGGTCGAGCCGCTTTCGGGCGCTTCCTGTTCCGCTTCCCACTCCTCGAAGGCCTCGATGCGGTCGAGCGTTTGCTCGGCGGTTTCGACGACCCAGCGGTCGCGGGTGGCGTCGTCGACGACCGCGATGGACTCGGGTCGCAGGGAGACGTTGACGGTGCCGTCGTCGGTCTCGTAGGTGCGGGGTTTGCCGACGATGGAGACGTAGGCCGGCGGTTCCGTGTCCCGCAGGACCGAGGCGGCCTCGGGCTGGTACTGGCCGGCGTAGACGAAGAACGTCCCGGTCGGGTCGACGACCCGGCCGCGCCAGTACTCGCTGTCGTCGCCGACGTCTTCGGTTTCGGTGAGGGTGCCGGCGACGAACACGCGGTTGGCGCGGTCGCCGGTCGGGAGCAGCGCGTAGTTGGGTGCGCGCTCGTCGTCGCTCTCTTTGAAGGTATACGTCGAATCGTTGAATTCGGATGCGAAGACGCGGCGGGCGACTTCGCGGGTGAGTTCTGACTGGCTCATTTCACATCGACCTCGCTTTGATCAGCAGTTCCTCCGGATCCGCTGGCCCGTCGAGTTCTTCGACGTCGTCGGCCAGCACGTAGCGGCCGAACGTCGGCCCCTCGATGCGGTAGTAGGTGCCGATAATGTCCTCGGCGATCTCGTCGGCGACGACGGTCGTATCGAGCGCGTCCATCGCCATGTCCTTCGCTTCCTCGAGGCTCAGCCCGGTCAGCTCCTCGGTGGCGTCCTTGTCGAAGATGACCTCGTGGGCGTCGATGCCGTCGTCGACGACGGCCTTGATGCGGAGGTCGAATTCCCCCTCGCCCTCGCCGTGTTCGTTACAGCGGCCGTTCTGGAGGACGCGGGTACAGCCCTCCTCCGGACAGCGCTTGATCAGCCCGCTGCCGCTCTGCATGTCGACCAGTGCGCCCTCGATCTCGCTGGTGTCGTTGCCGACTTCGAGGTCCTCGTCGAGTTCCTCGATCACCGTCGTCGAGTTGAGTTTGACCGAGTACCGGCCCTGATACTCGTCGGTGACGACGTTGCGAAGCTCGTAGACCCCGCCTTCCTCGAGCGCGGGGAGATCGGATTTGGCCCACTTGGTGAACTTGATCGTCCCCGTCGGGTCGCCCAGCAGACCGACCTGTGCGACCGAGTCGCTGCGGGGATCCCAGAGTTCGATGACCTTCGCGGTGAGGTCGATCCACTCCTCGGGTTCGTCGACGTCCTCGACGTTGGCCGCCTCGCTGTCACCGCTCGAGATGTCCTCGCGCTCGAGGCCGGCCTCCTCGAGGTAGTGGTTGGTGACGCTCCGGCGCGCCTCGTCGATCGGTACTTTGTATTCGTCGACGAGCGTGGTTAGGCGCTCCTCGACGTCCTCGACGCTCACGTCGTCGAGGTGATCCGAAAACTGCTCGTGGATATCGTCCGCGTGTTGTCGTACGTCGCTCATTGTGTCTCGCCTCCTCTTTGGTTTCACTGGGAGGCATACGTCCGTTCGCGCCCGATAGTATTTAAATTACGGGGACCGGAGTGAAAGTGAACGTCGGCGGAAGAAACCGACGGACGGCGTCGACGGGCCGATTCAGGACGACAGTATTGGGGCGCAGTCGTGGCAATCCGTTCCTACTGCTCGCCGACCGCCAGCGCGGCCTCGAGCGCGTCGCCGATCGTCTCGGTGCCCGCGTCGTCGACGGCGACGAGCGGCGGCCGAACGTCGTCGCCGGGGATGACGCCGCGTTCGGCCAGCGCGGTCTTGGCCGCCGGGGCGAAGCCGTGGGTCGTACACGCCTCGAAGAGGCGCGAGATCGCATCGCGCTGTAGCTCCCGGCCGCGCTCGTCGTCGGCTCGCTCGAACGCCTCTCCCATGATCTCGGGAACGACGTTCGACAGCGCGTTGACCCCGCCGTCGGCACCCATCCGCAGCGCGGGCACCAGCAGGGCGTCGTACCCCTGCAGACAGAGGAACTCCTCGGGCGTCCCCTCGAGCACCGACAGGAAGTACGCGAGGTCGCCGCTCGAGTCCTTGATCCCGAGCGCTCGCTCGTGGTCCGCGACGGCGGCGACGGTCTCGGGCTCGATTCGCTGGCCCGTACACTGCGGGATGTTGTACAGCAGGAGGGGCAGCGACGCGTCCTCGAGGACGGCCTCGAAGAACCGCTGGTTCCCCTCGGGCGCGTTCGCGGCGATGAAGTAGGGCGCGACGATCGCGGCCGCGTCGGCACCGGCTTCGGCGGCGCGGTCGATCGCCGCGACCGTGTCGGCGACGCTCGTCGCCGCGGCCCCCGCGACGACCGGCACCTCGGCGTGCTCGACGGTCGTCTCGAGAACGCGGTGTTGCTCGTCGGCCGTCAGCGACGGGAACTCGCCGGTCGTTCCGCAGGGGAAGACCGCGTCGATACCGCCCTCGTGGAGGTGGTCGAGCAGGTCGCCCAGTGCGTCTTCGTCGATCGCGCCGTCGTCGAACGGCGTCACCAGCGGACAAGTGATCCCTCGAAGCGAATCGTGGATAGCCATATCTGTGAATTCGGCTATCTGGCCAAAACCGTTGTCATCGTTGTCATCCGCTCGGCGAATCGCACGACCGGCCACGGCCAACAGTATATGTGTCCGGCGGGCGAACGATGGCCCAATGGCGGACCGGCGTCAACTCGAGCGGTTCCTCCGTTCGACGCTGCAGGAGGCGGGCGAGCAGTTCGAAGAGCTCCGCAGATCGACCGACGAGCAACTCGGGGAGGCCCGCGATTCGTACGAAGTCGCGAAGAACGCCCGCGGACTGCCCTCGGACGAGGCGGGCCGGGCGAAGATCGTCTGCCGGCGCTACGCCGAGCAGCGCGCGGCGAAACTCGACGAGGAGTACCGGCCGGCCTGTTACGAGGCGGGCCATCCCGACTGCGAAGGCTGTGCGGAGGACGTCCGCGAAGGGCGCATCGAGACCTGGTAAGATGGATCGGCCCGTCATCGCCTGTGTCCTGGCCGGCGGCACCGGCAGCCGACTCTATCCCGCGAGCCGGGGCGACCGCCCGAAACAGTTTCTCGCGCTCGGCGGCGAGCGTTCGCTGCTCTCCCGGACGATGGACCGAACGGCCTTCGCCGACGAGCGCTACGTGCTCACTCGAGACTCCTTCGCCGACGAAATCCACGATCACGCGCCCGAAGCGGGCGTGCTGGTCGAACCCGACGGAAAGGACACCGGCCCGGCGCTGGTCTACGCCGCGTGGCGGCTCCGCGAACGGTTCGATCGGGAGCCGGTGTTGGTCTGTCTCCCCAGCGACCACCACGTCGACGACGAGGCGGCGTTCGCGACGCGGCTCGAGCGAGCCGCCGAAATCGCGGTCGAAACGGACGGGCTGATCACGCTGGGCGTCGAGCCGACGCGGCCCTCGACGGGCTACGGCTACGTCGTTCCCTCGAGAAGCGATTTCGACGGCGGCTCCGGCGGCGCTGACTACGCCGCGGTCGATCGCTTCACTGAGAAACCCGACCGCGAGGCGGCGGCGCGACTCGTCGAGTCCGGCGCGTACTGGAACGCCGGCGTCTTCGCGTGGACGCCCGGCGCGCTGTTGCACGCGGCCCGGGACTCGCCGCTTTCCCCGTTGGTCGCGGCGCTCGAGGACGACGACCCGGACCGCGGCTTCGACGCGGTCGACCCCGTTAGCGTGGATTACGCGATCATGGAGCGCGCCGCCGACGTCTTCGTCACCCCGCTGTCGGTCGCGTGGGACGACCTCGGAACGTGGGACGCCGTCGGCCGAACCCTCGAGGCCGCCGCCGATGCCGACGACGCGGGAGCCGCGGCCAACGACGCCGTCGCGGGGGATATCCTCCCGATCGACGCCGCGAACAACGTCGTCGCTGCTCCCGACGCTCACGTCTCGCTGCTCGAGGTGGAGGACCTGATCGTGGCCGCGTACGACGACCGAATCCTCGTCGCGCCGCGGGACTCCTCACAGCGGGTCCGCGACGCGGTCGCTCGACTGCGCGAGCGCGACCTGTTCTGAGAAGGCTGCGGGTACCCGTCGGATATCCGCCCAAAAGAACGTGAGCGGACGCTCTCGCCCGTTAGTTCGAGTCAGCCGATCCCATTTCGTCGCCCCCGTTCTGGGGCCACATCGCCCAGACCAGCAGTCCGAGGACGAACACACCGGCGAGGGCGACCGACTCGAGGACCGAGAGTTCGACCCCGAACCACGAGAGCGCCGTCCGGAACTCGACGACGAACGGCACGAGGACGGCCACGACGACCAGCAGCGCACCCGGCGAGATGCGCATCTACGGCAGCACCTCCCGGACGGACTCGAGGAGGAGCGCGGGGTCGGTCCCGATGGTCAATTTGAAGCCGTCGATGCCCGGGCCGAACACGCCGCCGGAGTCGATGATACTGGCGAGCGGGAGCGTGTAGGCGAAGATCACGAGGACGGTGGCGATGGCGGTCCAGAGTTTGAGGTTGTCGAGGATTTCCGGCGCGTCCTCGGCCCCCGAGAGCGTTCCGGCGTAGGTGTTGTCCGGGATCGCGTCGCTGGTCCCGTTGAACGATGTCAGAACCATGTTCAGGAGGAACAGGGCCAGCGAGACGGTCAGGATCACGGCACCGAGGGCGACCTGCGCGTTGATCTCGCCGACGGTCCCGGCGGCCGGCTCGAACGAGAAGTTCTGGTACTGTGGCTCGGCGGTCCGGCGGGGCATCCCGAACAGTCCCGAACGGTGCATCGCGTTCGACATGAACGTCATGCCGACGAACCAGAGCAGGACCTGTCCCAGCGCGACGGAGCGGTTCCACAGCCGCTTGCCGGTTACCTGCGGGATGAACCAGTAGGCCGCCGCCATGAACGTCAGCGCGACGGCGGTGCCGACAGTCAGGTGGAAGTGACCGACGACCCACCAGGTGTTGTGGACGAGGTAGTTGATGTTCATCCCCGCGTTGATCATGCCGGAGAAGCCGGCCGCGGCGAACATCAGGCCCGCGAGCGCCATACCGGTAAAGACCGGATCGCGCCACGGCAGGGCTTTGAGCCAGCCGAGATAGCCCTTCCCGCCGCGCTGGCGCGCGCCGTGTTCCATGCTCGCGACGACGGTAAAGGCGGTCAGCAGGCTGGGCAGCAGCAGGAACATCGTGTTCGTCATCGCGATGAACTTGTACCCCTCAGCGATGCCGGGGTCCAGATACTGGTGGTGGATGCCGAGCGGCGTCGAGAGCAACAGGAACAGCACGAAGACGACGCGCGCGAGCGGGTCGCTGAACAGCTTCCCGCCGGAGAACTTCGGCAGCATGATGTACCACATGATGTACGTCGGCATCAGCCAGAAGTAGACGACGGCGTGGCCGAAGTACCAGAACAGCGTCCGGGTCAGCAGCGGGTTGACCGAGTCAACGAGTCCCAGCGACCACGGCAGCAGGAAGACGAGGATCGACAGGGCGACGCCGAACGTACAGATGTACCAGAACAGCGTCGTCGTCAGCACCATGAACGTCGGGAGCGGGATCCGCTCGTCGGGGTTGTCCTCACGCCAGGCGAACCACGTCCTGAACCAGTCGACGCCGGCCAGCCAGGAGCCGACGACGAACAGCACCAGTCCGATATAGAAGAAGGGGTGCGCTTCCAGCGGCGCGTAGAACGTAAAGAGGACGTCCGCGTTCAGCGGCGCGCCGAGGATCTCCGGCGCGTCCTCGAGGAAGCCGGCGAAGATCGTGACGCCGACCAGCACCGTGCCGACGACCATCATGGCGTACCACGACCAGGTAAAGCGGGTGTCGACGACGCCCCGCTCGAGGCTTGTCGTCACCGCCCAGGTGAAGATGCCCACGAGGAAGAAGATCGTGAACGTGATCGCCAGCAGGACGCCGTGGGCGGTCAACACGGTGTAGTAGTCCGCCGAGTCGATGAATCGGACGACGTCCGTCCGGTGGAGCGCCTGGACGAGCCCGAGCGTGCCGCCGATGGCCAGCGCGAGGAACGAACTCCAGAACGCGGCCGTGATCACCTTCGCTTCCGCGGGGAACTGGTCGATGTAGGCGTTACGCATCGCCGTCACCTCCGTCGGAGCCGCCGTTGCCGTCCACGACGGTGAGCGTGTCGCTCTCTTCCTCGTCCTCGACGGACACCGTCCAGTCGTGGTCGCCCGCGCCGAGTTCGTCGGTGTCGACCGCGAACTCGACGGATTCGCTGCCGGCGCCCTCGATCGTGACGTCTTCGTCGTACTGCTGGTCGCCGATCTCGAGGGTCACGGTCGTCTCGAGGTCGGTCTGCATCCCGTCGCTGACGGTCGCGTTGATCGTCGTCTCGTTGCCCGCCTCGACCTCGTCGGGGGCCTCGACGTCCAGTTCGGTCAGGTCGAACTCGTCTTCCGGAACGACGGTCAGGAGCCCTTCCATCGTGTGGTGGCGTTCCCCGCAGTACTCGTTACAGAGGATGCCGTACTCGCCCGGGTCGTCGAACCGAACGGTCATCTCCGAGACCTGTCCGGGGATGACCATCGTGTTGACGTTCGTTCCGACGACCGAGAAGCTGTGTGTCACGTCCCGACTCGTCACGTAGAACGTCACTTCGCTGTTCGATGGCACCTCGATTTGGTCCGGGCTGTACGACCACGCCTGCGCGACGACGGCGACTTCGTACTCGTTGCCGCCGACGTGTTCGACGCCGGGCTCGGCGAAGCGTTCGTCGTCATTGATCTCGCTCGGCGTGATGTCCCCGCCGTCGTCGTCGACCATCGCGATTCCGGGGCCGACCGCGCCGTAAGTGATCGTCGCGATGAAGCCGACGATCAACACCATCGCGGCGCCCAGCCAGATCTTTTCGTAGGTGTGGATGTTCATGCCAGTCCCACCACCGTCAGGATCACCCCGACGACGGTCGGGCCGTTGCCGAGGAACTCGACGAAGTACATGAACAGCCAGAGCAGTACCAGTATGAGGAAGTAGAGCGCGATCAGGATCGCCGTCCCGATCGGATCGAACTCGTCGTGCCCGATCGTGCGAATCGCCCCGGTCTCGCCGGAGTCGCTTTCGGCGGCCTGATCGGCCGTCCGTTGTTCTGTCGCCGAACTCATACGGGTTGGTAGGGAAGGGTGAGCACTTACGACCGCTCGTAATTCCAGAGCGATGGGAACTTCTCGAGGTATTAACCCGTTGACCGCCCCAGAAACGGCTATGACCCTCGAGACAGTCACACCGCGGTATGCGGCAGCCGTCGGACTACTCGCGGTCGTGCCGGTGCTCGTCTACGGAGTCACGAACTCCGGACTCGCCGGCCTCGTCAGCGCGGTCAACGTCGCGGTGATCATCGGCTCGTTATACCTCGCGATGTCGCCGGTCGAGGGATCACACGGCGCTCACTCCGCGACCGATAACGGAGCCGCCAGGTGATGTCGATGGCCGGACGACAGCTGTAGATGACGCTCATAGCACTCGCGAGCGCCGGGCCGGGGCTCGGACTCGAGCACGCGGACCTGGTCGTCCTCTTCGTCGTCGGCCTGCTCGCCGGCGCCCACTGTCTCGGAATGTGTGGGCCGCTGGTGACGGCCTACGCCGACCGGATCGGCACCGCCAGCGACAAGCGCCGGGACGACACGCTCACCGGCTACGAGGTGCGCCAGCACGCGCTGTTCAACCTCGGCCGGACGGCGAGCTACGCGACGATCGGCGGCTGCTTCGGACTCCTCGGCGCGGCGACGGTCGCCTCGAGCGAGGCCGTCGCCGCGGTCGGCGACTCCGTCCGGGGTGCGACGGGAATCCTCGTCGGGATCGCCATCATCGCGAGCGGGCTCTACTACATCCGCGGGCGCACGGCCGTCCCCGGCCACGATCTTCCCGTCCTCGGGACGCTGTTCCGGCGGCTCTCGGGGCTGCTCTCGAGTCGGATCGACCGACTCGCGACCTCGCTGGGGATCGCCGCCCTCGGCGCGGTCCACGGATTCATGCCGTGTCCCATCATCTACCCGGCGTACCTCTACGCGTTCGCGGTCGGCTCGCCGACCCGCGGGGCCCTCTCGCTCGCCGTCCTCGGGCTCGGGACGATTCCGACGCTGTTCGCCTACGGCACCGTCCTGACTGCCCTCGAGTCGAGGACCCGCGTCCGCCTTCACCGCGGGCTCGGCGTCGGCTTCGTCGTCCTCGGCTACGTCCCGCTCTCGCACGGACTGATGCTGTACGGAATCCACCTGCCTCACCCGCCGCTGCCGTTCGCACCACCGTTCTAACGATGTGCTCAGACTCACGGAACCCAGAATCGTCCGAACGCGCGCAGACGCCCGCCTCGCCGTCGCCGGCCGACGGGAGCGACGGCTGCGACCTCTGTGACCTGCCGACTCCCGCGGAGCCGCTCACCGATCCGGCCGTCGACGGCACCTACTGCTGTCGGGGCTGTCTCGAGGTCGCGCGAACCCTCGAGCAACGCGACGACGGCCCCGACGAGGCGGCGGTTCGATCCCGGCTAGACGGGGCAGACGCGACAGCGGGCCGCGACCTCGACGATCTCGACGGCGAGGACGCCTTCCTCGCGGTCGACGGGATGCACTGTTCGACCTGCGAGGCCTTTCTCGAGTCGGTCGCCGAGCGCGAGGCGGGCGTCCTGGGCGCGACGGCGAGTTACGCGACAGACACGATCCGGATCGTCTACGACCCCGACCGGCTCGCGGCCGACGACCTCCCGGAGATCATCTCGGGCTACGGCTATACCGCGGCCGACCGATCGGCCGCCGACAGCGACCCGGACGACGACGGGCTCACTCGGCTGCTGCTCGGCGGCTTCTTCGGGATGATGGTCATGGTGTGGTACGTCCTCTTTCTCTACCCGACCTACTTCGATCTCGAGCCAATCGTCGCCTTCGACGGCTACGAGCTCGCGTTCCTGTCGGCGAACATCTGGGCGTTCACGTCGTTCATCCTCTTCTATACCGGGTATCCGATCCTTCGAGGCGCGTCCGTCAGCCTCCGGGCGGGCCGGCCGAACATGGACCTGCTGGTCGCGACGGCCGCGCTCGGCTCGTACGGCTACAGTGCGGTCGCGATCGTCCTCGGGGAGAGTCACCTCTACTTCGACGTCACCGTCGCCGTCGTCCTCGTCGTCACCGCGGGCACCCACTACGAGCGGGCGGTCAAGCGCCGCGCCACGGGGCTGCTCTCGGAACTGACCGAACGACAGGTCGACGAGGCCTGCCTCGAGAGCGGCGAAACGGTCCCGCTCGAGGCCGTCGACCCCGGCGATCGGCTGCTTGTCCGCCCCGGCGAGCGGGTCCCCCTCGACGGCGAGGTCCTCGAGGGCTCGGCCGCGATCGACGAGTCGCTGGTCACCGGCGAGTCCCTCCCCGTCCGGAAGGCCCCCGGCGACGACCTCCGCGGCGGTACCGTCGTCACCGACGCGCCGATCGTCCTCGCGGTCGGCGACGAGGCCGAGAGCACGCTCGATCGGCTCGTCTCGCTGCTCTGGTCGATCCAGAGCGCCCGACCCGGCGTCCAGCGGCTCGCGGACAAGCTCGCGACGGTGTTTGTCCCGCTGGTCGTCGCCCTCGCCGTCGGGACGGCCGCCGTCCTGCTCGCGACCGGCTCGAGCCCGTCGACCGCCCTCCTGATCGGGCTGACGGTCGTCATCGTCTCCTGTCCCTGTGCGCTCGGGCTGGCGACGCCGCTGGCGATCGCCGCGGGCGTCCAGGCCGCCGCGAAGCGCGGGATCGTCGTCGCCGCGGAGACGATCTTCGAAGACGCGCCGGACGTCGACGTCGTCGTGCTGGACAAGACGGGAACGCTGACGACCGGGGAAATGGCCGTCGAAGATGTCCACGCCGTCGACGGGACGGCTTCCGACGAGCTACTCCGGCGGGCCGGGACGGTCGAATCGCTGTCGGAGCACCCGATCGCCGCCGCCATCGTCGAAGCGTCGCCCGTCGCCGCGGCCGACGGCGGTTGTCTCGAGGCCGAAAATGACGATGGTACCGTGGCCGGCGCCGACGGCTCCACAGCCGTCGATTCGTTCGAGCGAGCCGACCGCGGCGTCAGCGGCGTCGTCGACGGCGAGCGCGTCGTCGTCGGCCATCCCGACTTCTGTCGCGCTCGCGGGCTGTCGGTTCCCGACGCCCTCGAGTCCCCGATCGCCGACGCCCGTGCGGTCGGTCGCATCCCCGTCGCAGTCGGCTGGGACGGCCGGACCCGCGGTGTCATCGCGGTCGGCGATTCGGAACGCGAGGAACTCGACGCGGCGCTCGAGACGCTTTCGCCGAACCGCGAGATCGTCGTCCTCACCGGCGACGAGGGGCCGGCCGCCGAGCGATTCCGCGAACTCGACGGCGTCGACGAGGTCTTCGCGGGCGTCCCGCCGGCGGCGAAAGCGGAGACCGTCGACCGCCTCCGCACGCGGGGGACGGTCGCAATGGTCGGCGACGGGAGCAACGACGCGCCCGCACTGGCCGCCGCCGATGTCGGCATCGCGATGGGCGGCGGAACCCAGCTCGCGACCGACGCGGCCGACGCGGTGATCGTCGGCGACGACCTCGAGGCGGTCGGCGAAACGCTCGCGGTCGCCGCGAGCACGCACCGGCGCATCCGCCAGAACCTCGGCTGGGCGTTCTGTTACAACGCGGTCGCGATCCCACTCGCTGTCGCCGGACTGTTGAACCCGCTCTTCGCCGCCGTCGCGATGGCCGCGAGCAGCCTCCTGGTCGTGCTCAACTCCTCGCGCTCGATGCGGTGACCGCCGGTCGGGTCGCCTATTCGAGGCCGCCGTCGCCAGTATCGGTGGGTTCGGTATCGCCAGTGCCGTCGCCGCCGCTGTCGGCGACTGACTCGTCCTCGGTCGCGACTCGCTCGACGACCCGCCGCTCGCCGTCCTCGTAGACGTAGGTCGTCTCCGGGTCCTCGTCGCGGGTCCGCCGATGGCTCCCGTCACAGAACGGAAACGAGTCCGAGAGCCCGCACCGACAGACCGCGATATCTCCCTTCTCGTCGTCGAGATCCGACGGCTCGAGTTTACGCGGTCCCGTCTCCTCGAGTTCGACCAATCGTGTCATTTGCCACCACTCCGATCGCCGACTCCAAAACCCTTCGCTCGCGAGGGCGAACGACCGGAACGTTCAATTCCGCGCGGGGATAGCTGACGCGGACCACGGTTTCCGGGAACGGCAAGGTTCTTGGTTCGGGTCTTGAATATCCGAATGAGAACAGAGATGTCGTTCTACGCCGCGGTAATGCCGACCGCGATCGCGCTCGCGATCGTCAAAACGCTTGTGCTCATCGTCGGCGGCGTTATCACGTTCTTCGCGTACAAGGCCTACCGGCGGACACGACAGCCGGCGCTGGGCTATCTCTCGGTCGGCTTCGGCCTCGTCACCCTCGGACTGGTGCTCGCTGGCATGCTGTATGAACTCCTCTCCGTGCCGTTGATGACCGGCGTCCTGCTCGAGAGCCTGCTGGTGCTGGCCGGCTTCCTCGTGATCGCGCGCTCGCTGTACGTCACGTGAGTCGTGGCTCCCCGATTTCGATTGCAGTTGCATTTCTCTACCTCCCGCTTCGCCCGACCAGTCAGTGTGCTGTCCGATTCGATCACTGACCCAAATCGTTTTGGGGACAGTCGTATGCATGAGACCGTGATAGATCAGCGTACGGCAGGAAAGGCGGCACTGAACCATGGAGCTCGTCCCTGCCGTCGTACCCCCCCTTCCTCCCGTCTCTACTGTGATGCGACGCCTGCGCTCGTCGAATAGCCGGTCGCCCGACTCTTCATCTCGAGCCATGGCGGTACGTTTCGCGCCGTAATCACCCAGAGGTAAGTGGGCCCCGTCCCGAGTTGGGGCTATGCAACCCGATCCCGACGACGCGAGGACACCCAGCGGTCGCGTTTCGAGTCGACCCCACGGAACCACCCCTGCGAGTGAGCGGCCATGAGCGGGACCGATGAACCCGAGTTGGCCGTCGGCGCGGACGCCTTCACCGATCGGGGTGCCGGCCTCGAGGTGGCAGTCGTCGGCGCGGGTGCCGTCGGCGCGACCGCGGCCTACGACCTCGCACGCGAGGGCGCGGACGTGACCCTCTACGACCGCGGCACCGTCGCGAACGACGCGTCCGGGCGGGCGGCGGGGATCTGCTACGACGCCTTCGCGGACGGGCTCGACGCCGAAATCGCCGGCGACGCGATCGAGCGGTTCCGCGCGCTCTCGGGCGACGAGACCTTCCCGTTCGTCGAGTGCCCCTACGTCTGGCTCGCCCGCGACGGCGACGCGGACCGGGCCGACGACATCCGCGAGCAGGTGCGTCGCATGCAGGACAACGAGATCGTCGCCTTCGAGATGGACGCCGACGCGCTCGCCGACCGGTTCCCCGCGTTGCGGACGGACGACATCGCCGTCGCGGGCATCGCTGGCGGGGCGGGCTACACCGATCCCGCGGCGTATACGGCCTGTCTCGCGGCCGCGGCGACCGGCTCCGGAGCGACCCTCGAGACCGAGACGCCGGTCGAGGTGCGAACCGATCCTGCGCGGGTCGTCCACCCCGATGGCGAGGTCCGCGAGGTCGACGCGGTGCTCGTGGCCGCCGGTGCGCACACGAAGGCGCTGCTCGCGGACGCGGGCATCTCCCTCGCGATGAAACCCTACCGCGTGCAGGCGCTCGTTGCGGACGGCGACCTCGCGGAGCCGATGTGTTACGACGCGAGCGGCGACTTCTACCTGCGACCCCACGCCGACGGCTTCCTCGCCGGCGACGGCACCGAAGAACGGGAGGCCGATCCCGACGCGTACGATCGCGACGCGGACCCGACGTTCGCCGACGACCTCCTCGAGCGGGTCGCACACCGGGTTCCCGGGGTCGCAGAGGGGACCCTCGAGCGGGCGTGGGCCGGTCTCTGTACGGCGACGCCGGATCGAGATCCGCTGGTCGGGCGGGTCGACGAGGGGCTGTACGTCGCGACCGGATTCCAGGGCCACGGCTTCATGCGTGCGCCGGCGATCGGAGAGCGACTCGCGGAAGAAATACTCGGCGGGGCGGGGATCGACGCCTTCGATCCGATGCGGTTCGACGGCGACGAGGCGTTCGACGTCGTCGAGGGGATGGCGCTCGATCGGGACTGAAGCGTCCGTCCGTTCGAGTCAGTCGTCGATGGAGATCGGTTCCGTTTCCGCGTCCGTCCCCTGCCCGAGCTCCGGATCGGTCTCGGCGTCGGCGAGGTCCTCGAGTTCGTCCGCCGCGTCGGCTTCGTGGCTCTCATCTGTGTCGTCGACCGCCGAATCCTTCGGGAGTTCGACGCTCAGCGTGCCCGTTTCGCTGAGTCGAGCCGTTCCGGCGTCCGGATCGACGACGGCGTCGGTCGGGAGTTCGGCTTCGCCGTTCAGCGACATTCCGCGGCCGGGGAACCGCATCTCGTACCCCTCGTGGAACTGCCGGAACCGGTCGATGCGAATCTTGATGTTCCCCTCGAGGTAGCGGACCTGCACGTCGTCCGGTTCGGCACCGGGCGCGTCGAAGACGACGCGATACGAGGTATCGTTCTCGAGGATATCGACGGGGAGCGATCGGTGATTCTGGACGCGACCGTTCGCGCGGCCGACCTGACGATAGAGGGCGCTGCCGACCGATTTGCCGAGATCTTTGAGAGTCACGGGGTGTCACCCCGGACGGTGCGTGCGACGCGGGCGGCGATCGTGGGAACCGAGAGAAGGGCTTGACAGTGCATGGCAGAGATGGCCGTACAGACGGTTATGACAGCCCGGTTCATATCCCTTTCGCCGAGTTCAAAAGAAACGTCTGACGAGGTCGCCCGTTCCGGGTCGATCCCGCCGGGATGGGAGCGCGGACGGCCACCGGTTAGAGTTCGACTCGCTCGAGACAGTCGGTCCCCCCACAGACCGGACACGACAGCTCCGAGACGCTGAAATCGTCCGGGACATCGTACGTGTAATGGTTCTCGAAGATGTCGAGAAAACAGTCCTCGTCGGTACAGACGATTTCTTCCGTCGGCGGCATATCGGCTCTTGGGGTGCCGAACTAATCAACATTGGCTTCACCCACGACGACTGCAGGAATCGGCCACGTCCCGCTGTCGCGCATCTGCCGACCGGTCGTTTGGACGCGTTATTTCCCTCCATATGACGCGTTCGAGACGGCGGATCGGTGACCGCTCTCAGTCCGAGGACGGCGGCTCCCGATGCTCGAGGCTGCGTTCGACGCCGGGTGCGAGCCGCGTGATGACCGCCGATCCGTCGCGGTCTCTGACGACGAGTCCGTCGTCCGACAGCGTCGAGAGGTGGTGGGTCACCGTACTCGGGTCCCGGTCGAGTTCGTCCGCCAGCGTCGTCGTCTGTGCCGGCCCGTGTTCGGCCAGCGTCTCGAGTATCCGACGGGTCGCCGGCTTCTCGAGTGCCGTCCGGAGTGCGATATCGATCTCGTCGGTCGTATCGGCGCGACGGTAACAGCGCTCCCCGCGGACCTTCTCCGACTCGATCAGGCGTTCCTCCTCGAGGATCCGGAGGTGGTGTCGGACCGTCGACAGCGACGCGTCGGTCGCCGCCGCGACCGCGGAGAGGTTGATGCCCGGATCGTCCGCGATGGTTCGATAGATCTCCCGCCGGGAGTCGTGTTCGAGCGGGTCGGAATCGTCGAACCGGCTGTAGCGAAACAGCGTGCCGAGATATCGCCAGCCGCCGTCGGAGCCGGCCCGCTCGAGTGTCGCCGTCGCCATGCGAACCGACCCCTGCAGCGACGACGACTGTCCGACGACGACGGTCGCGTTCCCGACCGACGACGCGTTGGCGGCCGCCGCGGTGAGCAGGGTCGCGAGCGCGATGCTGGCCCCTTCACTCGGCCCTGACGACTCGTCGGGGGCCGCTTCGGTCTCGGTGTCGGTCGCGTCCCCGCCGTCCGCGGTCACGGCAGCGCCGTTTCCGCCGCCATCGCCCGCCGTCGGTCCCCCGCGGCCGCCGTCGGGGTCGGATTCGGCCCCGTCGCTCGAGTCGGCCGAATCCGCGGGCTCGGTGACGTTCGCCGAGTCATCGGCGCCGTCCGGTGTGTCCGAGTCATCGGGATCGTCCGGATCGTCAGGATCGGCCGGATCATCCGGATCATCTGTGTCGTCGGGATCATCAGCGTCGTTCGGATCGTCTGGGTCATCAGGGTCATCCGGGTCGTTCGGATCATCAGCGTCGTCCGAGTCACTGGTATCGCTCGTATCGGCCGGATCGTCAGGGTCGTCCGGATCGTCCGGATCATCGGGATCCTCCTGACTGTCAGAACCGCTGGTATCGTTCGTCCCGGTTGTCCCATCGGTATCGTCAGAACTGGTGGTCTCGTTCGTCCCGGTTGTCCCATCCGGATCGTCGGGATCATCAGCGTCGTCGGGGCCGTCGGGGTCGTCCGGATCGTCAGGGTCGTCCGGGTCATCGGAGTCGTTCTGTACTGTGAGTATCGACTCGGTCGCGCTCGAGTCGGCCGTCACCGTCTCGCGTTCGGGGCCAGCGGTGACCGTTGCCGCGGCTCCAGCGGTAACCGCCGTCGCAACGAGTGCGACGACGAGACTCGCACACAGCATCGTGCGCACGATCGTGTTCCGGATCATACCTCTCGAGACGGCCCTCGTGGCGGGGTCGTGACCAGCAGCGCGGCGGGTCGGATTGCGAGGTGAATCGAGCAGCCGAGCGCTGTGGCTCGGCGCATCCCAGTCGGAGGGCCGGATCGACGGCACTCCTCGCAGTTAGTCACGATAATTGAACGCTTCATCCATTAAATTACTGCAGTCGGTGCCCTCGAGTCGGCGGGCCGGCGGCGTCGGGCTCGCAACGATCGATCGACGGCGTGTAGTCACCGTTTTATCGCTCGAGGCGCTATCGGGAGCCATGACTGACCCCGAGACGCTGTCGGTGACGATCGTCGACGGCTACGTCGACGAGCCCGCTCACTTCGGGGTGCCGCCGTACATCTCGACGTACCCGCGGTACGCGGCGGGTGCGCTCGTCGACGCGGGCGTCCCGCGCGAGCAGATCACCTATCACACGATCGATCGGCTCCGCGACGAACCCGACTACTGGCGAGACGTCGACGAGGCCGACCTTCTGCTCTATCTCGGCGGCATGACCGTTCCCGGCAAGTACGTCGGCGGCACGCCCGCCGAACCCGACGAGGTCCGCAAACTCGCCTGGACCGCGAGCGGCACCAGCCTGATGGGCGGCCCCGTCAAGTTCGGCGTCGGCGACGAAAACGCCGGCGCGACCGAGACCGAACGGCAGGATCTGGACTTCGATTTCGTCGCCAAAGGCGACGTCGAGGCCGCCGTCTACGACCTCGTCGAGAGCGGCCTCGAGGGCTTTAACAACCGGATGCGCGACATCGACGAGGTCTCGCGGTGGGCCCAGGAGGGCGCGTTCATCGTCGAACAGCATCCCAACCACCCGGAGTATCTCATCTGCGAACTCGAGACCTCGCGGGGCTGTGCCTACCGGTGTTCGTTCTGTACGGAACCGCTCTACGGCAACCCCGAGTTCCGGCCGCCGCCGACGGTCGTCGGCGAGGTCGACGCCCTCTCGAACTACGGCGTGAAACACTTCCGGATCGGCCGACAGGCCGACATCCTCGCCTACGGCGGCGACGGCGAAGCGCCCAATCCCGACGCCCTGCGCCAACTCTACAGCGGCATCCGCGAGGTCGCCCCCGACCTCGAGACGCTCCACCTCGACAACATGAACCCGATCACGATCGTGGAGTGGCCCGAGCAGAGCCGCGAGGGGATCCGGATCATCGCCGAGCACAACACGCCCGGCGACACGGCCGCGTTCGGCCTCGAGTCGGCAGATCCGGTCGTCCAGGAGGAGAACAACCTGAACGTCACCGCCGAGGAGTGTTTCGAGGCCGTCCGAATCGTCAACGAGGAGGCAGGGTGGCGACCCGACGGGAACAGGGAAACAGCGCCGAACTTCGGCGACGACGCGGCGCGTCGTCTTCCGAAGCTCCTCCCCGGCATCAACCTCCTCCACGGGCTCAAGGGCGAGCGCGAGGAGACCTACGAGCGCAACCGCGAGTTCCTCCAGCGGGTCTACGACGAGGGCTACATGCTCCGCCGGATCAACATCCGGCAGGTGATGGCCTTCGACGGCACCGACATGTCCGACACCGGGGCCGAGATCGCCAGAGACCACAAGAACCTGTTCAAACGGTACAAACAGCAGGTCCGCGAGGAGATCGACAACCCGATGCTCGAGCGGGTCGCCCCGCCGGGAACCGTCCTCCGAAACGTCCACCTCGAGTACCATCAGGACGGCAAGACCTTCGGTCGCCAGCTCGGCACCTACCCGCTACTGGTCGGCATCCCGGGCGAGCGCGAACTCGGCCGGACGATCGACGTCGCCGTTGTCGATCACGGCTACCGCTCGGTGACCGGCGTCCCGTACCCGCTCGATCTCAACGCGGCCTCGATGGACGAACTCACCGCCGTCCCCGGCATCGGCGACAGCACCGCCGGCGACATCGTCGTCAACCGGCCTTACGAGGCGATCGCCGACGCCGACCTCGGGACCGAGTTCGATCTCTCCCAGTTCATGACGACGCGGCCGCTCGAGCCGGCGGACTGAGTCCGTCGTCTTTCCCCCGTCTTCTTCGGTCGCTTGTTTCCGGTCGGACCCGTGAGAGCCGGTTGTTGATCGTGTGGACTGCTCTGTGACTATCGTTCGCAGCCCGCTCACGCCGGAGCCCAAGACGCTTTCCCCGTCAATCGACGGCACGGTGTCGGTAGTTCTATTATGGAGGGGAATCAGAGGTGAAATCGAGGGTCTGCCTGTGGAAATATCTGAAAAACTGCTGTGTCTGTTCAGTACGGACGTTTCGGAAGAGGAGGATCGATACGTCATCGAGGTACCGCGTCAAGAGGTCGAAACCGGCGACATCGACCCGGGCGAGGTCTATCGCGTCGCGCTCATCTCGCGAGAGGATGAGGTCGCGAGCAACGACGACGCCTCGGCGACGGCCACACCCCAGAGCGCGCCATCGGAGCCGCAGCCGCCGGTCGATGTCGGCGAAACGCGCTACGTCGAGATCGAAGACATCGGCAAACAGGGCGACGGCATCGCCCGCGTCGAACGCGGCTACGTCATCATCGTGCCCGGGGCCGACGTCGGCGAACGCGTCAAGATCGAAGTCACCGAGGTCAAGTCGAACTTCGCCGTCGGCGAGATCATCGAAGACACGTTCTAGAAACGACCTTTTTTGCCGAGGACATCGGCCGGCGTCGAAGACGCCGGCCTCAATCCCCGGCAAAAAATCTCGACCAAAAAAGACCGAGCGCTCGCTCCGCTCGCGCTCGGTGAAACGGCGCGCGGAGCGCGCCGTACAGGACCGCCACTAAGAGTTTTTCATCGCTTAAACCACGGCGATCTCTCCCTTCACTCCTCGAGCGGCGTTCCGTCCGCCCGCTTTGCGCCTTCGGAGTCGTGGACGACGACCTCGCCGGGGTCCGGACTGGCCGGTTCGTACTCGTCCCTGACCGCGATGGCCTCCTCGAGTTCCCGGACGGCCCGTTCTTTCAGCGCTCGAGCCAGTTCCTCGGCGTCGTCGCGCGAAATATCCCGGCCGAGTCCCTCGCACTCGTGGGCGCGGACCACGCCCGCCTCGTCGACGGCCTCGCCCATCGGCTGGCTGGTGCCCGAAAGCGCCACGCTGAACGGATAGGTCTGACAGATTAGCGGCCGGTCGCCGTGTACGGAACACGCACCCGTGCCCGACTCGTCTTCCTCGTAGAAGGTACAGTCGCCGCAGTCGTCGGTCTGTAGGGCCCACTCGAAGGTCTCGCCCTCGAGGCCACCCTCTTCCGTCTCCGAGAGCCCGTAGGGCATGGGACGAGCGACATCGCGCCAGTCGTAGTCGCCGTCGTAGCTGTCGCTATCTCGCGGCTCCACCGCTTGATCATCCGCGGCGCTACGCGCCGCGCTCTCCTCGAGATTTCGAACTTCGTCCGGAAACACCGTCGCCGTGTGGTCGTCCTCGGCCTCACTTTTGCAACAGGCCCCACAGCGGGTACACTCGAAGCCGATCGACTCGATCGCGTCCGCGAGGTCATCGATGGCGAGTCGGCGGGCGTCCTCGAGTTCGGCGTCGAGCGATTGCACACCGCAGCAGACGCGGTCGACGCGGAAAAGTCAGTCGCCCGCGCCCGCGGTCGGTCCCGGTGTCGCCCGCTCGCCGTCCCACCCCGCGTGCCCCTCGACGGCGAGTTTCTCGAGGTGGGCGACGACCGTCGCCCGCGCGAGGTCGCGCACCCCCGAGAGGTCCTTCTTGTAGGCCGATTCGAGGATTTCGTCGAGGGCCTCGGCTCCGCCGGAGACCGCCTCGAGCACCCGCGCTTCGCGCTCGGCCCGGTGAGAGAACAGTCGCTCGAGGGTCTCGCGGGGCTCGTCTATTTCGGGGCCGTGGCCCGGATACAGTGTGGGCGGGTCGATCGCCCACAGCCGTCGCAGGGTCGTCACGTACGCGCGCATGTCGCCCTCGGGCGCGCCGACGACGACGCTGCCCTCGCGGACGGCGCAGTCGCCACAGACGATCGGGCCGCCGCGGCCGGCCTCGAGCGCGACGTGGTCCGGCGCGTGGCCCGGCGCGTCGAGGATGCGGACGCGTTCGTCCTCGAGCGGAATCGCCGTCCCCGGCGCGAACGTCCGGTCCGGTTCGCAGCCCGTCGCCTCGTGAAACCGGTCAGTTCGACCGTACCGGGCCCAGACCGTCGCGCCGGTCTCGGCGGCGTAGGCGTCGACGGCACCCACGTGGTCGGGGTGGGTGTGGGTGACGAGGATGTGGTCGACGGCGTGCTCGCGGACCAGCCGATCGAGGTCGTCGGTGCGCGCTGCCGGATCGACGAGGACCGCCGGGTCGGCTCCGGAGTCGCGGGGTCGGCGCTCGCCGTCCGGGGTCGCCGGCGTCGTCGCTCGGAGCAGATAGGCGTTGGTTTCGCCGCCGGGGGCGCGTGTCGCGACTGGAAGCGACCGGGAAACGAGATCCATACGTCGACATGCGACCGAGCGAAAAAGTGAATATCGGCGGTCCCTGGCCCCCGCGGCCGTGGTGTCCGCATCGCGACCGGCATCGCCGCTGAATCGGTTCGAAACTCAGTGCTTGAGGAAGTAGACCTGCTTGCGAGCGTCCCGGAAACTGTACCGAGAGCCGACGAGGCCGACGTCCTCGAGTCGGTTGAGCGCGTAGCGAACGGTGCGGTCGGGAAGCAGCGACTCCTCGGCGAGTTGGCCCTGCGAGAGCGGCGAGTCGGTCTCGAGCACTTTCGCGACGAGTTTCGCGCTCGGCGGCAGATCGCGGAGCCGGTCACGGTATTCGTCCTCTGAAAGGGTTTCTTCGACGGCGGCGCCACGGTCCTCGGCTGTACCCATGCTCATACCTACGTGAGCGGAATCGGCGATGGTAAAGCTTCCCTATATGTGGATACGAATAATGCAGTTTGTATAAGGCATATGAATGAGGTATTAACACAGATCGATTACCGCTGTCTTTCGGTGTCAGCCGCCGTGTGAATCCGCCGTGTGGCGATCTGGGACCGCCAGCGGACCGTCGGCGGACTCCAGTATCGTTTTATCCTCTCACAACAGTAGATTCGCCCAGTGTGAAAGGACAGGAGTGGTACCAAGCCGACGATATCGCCGAGGAATACGACGACAAGCGGTTCTCCCAGGGCGGACAGCTGATCGACCGCCGGGAGAAGGAGGCCGTCCTCGAGGCTATCATGCCCGTCGAGGACCGAAAGGTCCTCGAGATCGCCTGTGGTACCGGGCGGTTTACGGTCATGCTGGCCCATCAGGGTGCCGACGTCGTCGGACTGGATATCTCGGCGGCGATGCTACAGCAGGGACGACGGAAGGCTCAGAACGCGGAGCTGGCGGGGACCCTCGAGTTCCTCCGTGGTGACGCGGGGCGACTGCCGTTCCCGGACGATCACTTCGATACCGTCATCGCGATGCGGTTTTTCCATCTCGCGGACGATCCGGAGGCGTTCCTCGAAGAGATGCGGCGTGTCTCCCGCGATCAGATCGTCTTCGATACGTTCAACCGGTTTTCGACGCGGAGCGTCTACAACTGGGCGCTCCCGATGGGGTCGCGACTCTACTCGAAGAGCGAAGTGGCGGTCCTCCTCGCGAAGACGGACCTCACGCTCGTCGATGTCGAGGACGATTTCCTCCTTCCGTACGGGCTGTACCGATCGATCCCGAACGGGCTCGCGTCGCCGCTTCGCGCGCTCGACAAGGCGGTCGGCGAGTTGCCGATCACCGACCACTTCGCGTCGGTGTCGTACTGGAACGCGCAGGTTCGCTGACCGGCCCGATTCGAATCCCATCTATTTACTATCAGGAGCCCCTATCGGGCGGTATGGAGCTCTCGGTAGTCGTGTCGACGCTCAACGACCGGGAGCGATTGCTGTCGTGTCTCGACGCACTCGCGGAGCGGACGCCGTCGTCGACGGAGGTCATCGTCGTCAACGGCCCCTCCTCTGACGGGACGAGCGGCGTAGTCCGCGAGCGGGACGATGTCGACGTCCTCGTCGAGATTTCGGAACGGAACCCCAGCGTCTCCCGGAACGCCGGCCTCGAACTCGCGACGGGAGACATCGTCGCCTTCCTCGACGGCGAGTACGCGATCGATCACAGTTGGTACGGCGCGATCGAGGAGGCGATCACTGACGAGACGGCCGTCGTCACCGGTCCCGTGACCGGCGGCCCCGTCACGGCGGACCTGCAGTCGCCGCGGCGGGTCGCCGGCCAGACGGTTACCCTCTTCCACGGCGACAACGTCGCGTTCGAGCGGTCCGTCCTCGAGTCCCTCGACGGGTTCGACGAGTACATCGAGGAGGAGAGCGAGCACGACTGCGCCCACCGCGTAGCGGGACTCGGCCACGAGGTGTCATGGACGGCGACGATGGCCGCCCGCTGCGAGGTCGGGACCGACGGCGGCCGGGCCGACCCCGACTGGGGGGCAACCTACCGGTCGCTGTCCTATCGGCTCGCGAAGAACTATGGCCTGCGGCCGACCGTCCTCGCCCGGACCGCCGACAGTGCACTCCGGGACGCCCTCAGCGGCGTTTGCCGGCTAGCGTCCGGCGAGGCGACGCCGACGGGCTGGGTGTCGGACGGCACCGACGTGATCGCGAACGTTACGCACGGGCTCTGGGACGGCGTCCGCGCCCGCTATGCCGATCGCTCGAGCCGGCGAAATCCCAACGGGCTCTCGACGCGACACGACCGGGCGGTCCGGATCTACGACCGGCGCTGACCGATCCCGAACGCGATTACAGGCGACGATAGCGAGCTTAGGCTTCTTCCCACGGTTTCGTCTCGGCGTCGACGAACTCGAACATGTCCCCGAACTCCTCGGGCAACTGCTCTTCGGCGTGGGCTAGTTCGCCGCCGGGGACTTGCTCGCTGACGAGTTCGACGACGGCCTTGATTCGGTAGACCGCCTCCGACCGGTCGACGTTCGACGGTCGCCCGTACGACGCGTCGAGGCCTAGATCGTCGTAGTTCAGCCGCTCGAGTACCCGATCGACGAACGCGTCGTAGTCGCCGGTCTGGCCGTGATCGGCGGCCAAGAGATACCGATCGATCTCCATCGGGAGCGGGCTCGCGATGTCCGTCGCGCCGCCCTCCCCGACGCGCTCGCCGAGCGTCTCGAGGACCGCTCGCGTCGTTCGGACGGCCTCGGCCTGGGTCCCGGCTTCGATTCGGTGCTGTACCTCGCCGATGAAGTCGGTGTAGCTCGTGCTCATGGGTTCTCCGGTACTCGAGACTGTCGGCAGTGGACTGCAAAAACGCTATCCGCGGATTCGCAAGGGCGCTCGAGTCTCGCGCGGTGACGGAAGAAAGGCGGCGACGACCGTGCCGATTCACGCTACAACCGTTTCGGTGCGAGCGCCTCGATCGTCGTCTCGGTCACGTCGCTCGAGGCCGGTTCCGGGACGACGACGATCGGGTGGTCGATCCCCGTCTCGGCGACGAGCGTTCGAAGTTGCTCGCGGGCCTCCTCGGGCGTTCCGGCCACGCCGAGATCGGCGATCATCTGGTCGGTCACCGCGCTCGCGGCGTCGTCGCGCTCGCCGGCGCGCCACGCTTTTGCAATCCGGCTCGCCTCGTCCGGGTACGCCGTCGCGACCGCGCGCCGGTAGCCCTCGCCGCTCCCGACGTAGTAGGCGACGTGTCGCCGCAGCACCTCGCGGGCCTCGCTCGGATCGTCGCTGACCGCCGACGGGACGTACGGCGCGATCGCGATCTCGTCCGGCTCTCGGTCGCGCTCCCGCGCGGCCGCCGCGACCTCCTCGAAGGCGTCCTCGAGCCGCGAGAACGGAATATTGTGCGGGATCCAGCCGTCGCAGAGCCGGCCGACGACGCGCCGGTTGGCCGGCCCGAGGCCGGCGTGATAGATCGGCACCGAGGTCTCGATCGACGGGAAGTTCGCCGCCTCGAGGAGTTCGCCCTCGTAGTCGACCGGGTCGCCGGTCCCGGCCGTGAACTTCCGGATCAGTTCGATCGTTTCGTGGGCGCGTCGCACCGGTCGATCGAACGACATCCCGTGGAGCCCCTCGACCGCTGTGGCCGTGCTCGTCCCGACCCCGAGCGTGAACCGGCCGTCGGCGGCGTCCTCGAGCGAGGCGGCCGTCATCGCGAGCACCGCGGGCGAGCGCGAGTAGACGTTCAAAATCGCGGTCCCGATACCGATCTCGTCGGTTCGACAGGCCATCTCGGTGGTCTGGACGACGCCGCTCGCTCCCCAGAGTTCGCCGACCCAGACGGCGTCGTAGCCCCGTTCCTCGGCGCGGACCGCAACGTCCGCGAGGTCCGCGTCGCCGAACGCCGTGACCATGAGTCCGGTTTCCATGCGCTTGTCGTCGCTCCCCGACGGCAAAAATCGACCCGTTCGTCGCAGCCTCGGAGACGAGTGAGACATCCCGTCAGCCGGCGACCGTCTATTCCTCGCGCCCGTCGAAGACGACCGCACCGTCGACGAGCGTCATCGCGACCTCGATGTCGTTGATCCGGTCCGGTCGGTCCCACGGCGACTCCTCGAGCACCACCAGATCCCCGCGCTTGCCGGGCTCGATCGTTCCGAGTCGGTCCTCGTCGAAGCCGGCGTACGCCGCACCGGCGGTGTACGCTCGCAGCGCCTCGGTGACCGACAGCCGCTGTGCGTCGTCCGGTGCGTTCACCGCGTGATGGACGCCCAGAAGCGGATCCAGCGGCATGCAGTCCGAGCCGAACGCGAGCGGGACGCCGGCCTCGAGCACCCGTCGGAACCGGTTCGTCCGATTGCGCCGCCGCTCGCCGAGTCGCCGCTCGTAAAGTCCATCTTCGCCGGCCCAGCGGTGGAAGTTCGGCTGCATCGAGGCGACGATCCCCGCCTCGGCCATGCGCTCGAGCTGGTCGTCGGTCGCCAGCTCCGCGTGTTCGATCCGGTGGCGGGAGCCGCCGGGGTCGGCGGTCGCCTCGAGCGCGGACAGCGTTTCCTCGATCGCGTCGTCGCCGATGGCGTGGACGCAGAGCTGGAATCCCTCGGCGTCGGCCCGTTCGACCAGCGCGGCGAGGTCGTCGGGGTCGACGACCCACTGGCCGCGCTCGTCGCCGTCGGATTTGTCCGGGTCGCCGTCGGCTCGTTCGTCGGTAGTATCGCCGCCGGCGTCCGCGTACGGCTCCCGGAGCTTCGCCGTCCGACTCCCGAAACTGCCGTCGGAGAAGGACTTGATCGCGCCCGTCCGAACGCGGCCGGTCCCGTCGTTCGTTCCCACCCCGACCTCGGCGAGGGCCTCGAGGTGGTCGCTCCAGTAGTCGATCCGCACGCGCAGCGGGAGGTCGCCGGCGGCGGCCATGTCGCGGTAGACCCGCGGCGCGACCGAGCCCCGGACCTTGTCGTGGACGCCGGTAACGCCGCGCGCGACCGCGTCGCGCGTCGCCGCCGCGAGCACCTCGCGCATCCCCTCGCGATCGGCCGTGAGTCGCTTCCTGACGGCCTCGGCAGCGTCCTCGACGGCGACCCCGGTCGGTTCGCCGTCCTCGTCTCGCAGATCGGAGTCGGGCAACTCGTCCGCGAGGCGCTCGAGCGCGACCGTGTTCAGCGACGCGGTGTGCAGATCGACCCGCATCGCGACGACCGGCCGGTCCTCGCTGACCCGGTCGAGGGCCGCTCGAGTGAGCGGTGCCGGTTCCGCCTTCGGTCCCGTTTCCGTCTCCAATCCTGTCCCCGTCCACTCGCTCTCGTCGTAGCCGAACCCGAGGAGCCACTCGCGGTCGGGGTCGTCCGCGGCCAGTTCGCGGAGTCGCTGGACGCAGTCCTCGGCGCTGTCGGCGGCCGAGAGGTCCGCGTGGACCAGGTGCTGGCCCAGTTGCTCCATGTGCGTGTGCGCGTCGATGAACCCCGGCAGGACGACGCGACCCTCGCAGTCGATCACGTCGGTTTCGACGCCCGCGAGGAACTCGACCTCGAACGTGTCTCCGAGGCGGACGATTTCGCCGTCGCGGATCGCGACCGCCTCGCGGACGGTATCGGGTTTGGTGAGCGTGTGAACCTCCGCGTTGACCAACAGGAGGTCTGCGGCCGCCGTCATAGATCAGTGCCCGCGGCCGAGTGTCAAAACAGTTGGGTCCGCGTCCTCGCCGGCCGGCTTCGCCCCTCGAGTCGAAGCTAGTAGGGAGCGCCAACAGCCGAGACCGGAGTGTAACGCGGGCCTACGGACTGGAATCGAGCGCAAGCTTGACTTGCCGGCCCGTCGATCGGTTCGTATGCTCGATCGTGAAGACCGCATCATCTTCGGGTCGCTTCTCCTGCTCGTCCTCGCGCTCTCCGGCTCGCTCGTCGTCGATCGCCAGTTCGGACTCGGGATTCAGGACTGGCCGCTCCTGTCGTATCTCCTGTTCGCCGGCGTCGCCGTGGCGCTCCCGCAACTGTACCTCGCGGTCACCGACGGGGAGCGCTCGCGGAACGGGGACCGATCGCGGAGTCGGCTCCGGTTCGCGGCGGTCGCGACGGCCGCGTTCGCGATCGCGTTCGCCGCCGACGCGGAGGGACTCGCCCACCTCGTGATCGGGTTGATCGGGTCCGGTTCGCTCGTCGCACTGGTCTGCTACGAGGTTCTCACCGACTACCGAGCCGAGAGCGACGAGTCCGTGACGCGGGTCTCGTAACCACGACGCGGCCGCCGGTCGGCCTCGAGCGGTCGGGCACCCTCGAGCCGTCACGATCAGCAACTGTTAGGACCCACCGCCCTCTTGGCTGAGCCATGACAGACCCCGAGGACCTCGCCGAGCGGGTGCGCGAGGGCGAGCTTCGCATTCACGAACTCGAGGACCACGCCGACTACGACACCGCGGCCGAAGCGCGTCGGTTGCTCGTCGAGCGCGAGACGGGAACCGAACTCGAGGCGATCGGCGACTACGCGTTCCCCGCCGAGCGAGCGGACCCGAACATCGAGAACATGATCGGCGCGGCGCAGGTGCCGATGGGCGTCGTCGGTCCCGTCCCAGTAAGCGGCGGCGCGGCCGACGGCGAGCACTACCTCCCGCTCGCGACGACGGAGGGCGCGCTGCTGGCGTCGGTCAACCGCGGGCTCTCCGTGATCCGCGCTGCGGACGGAGCCGACGCGCGCGTGACGAAAAACGGGATGACTCGAGCCCCGGTCTTTCGGGTCGACGGCGTCGCCGAGGCCGCCGAGACCGTCGACTGGGTCGAGGGCAATTTCGAGGCGCTCCGGGAGGCCGCCGAGTCGACGACGAGCCACGGCGAACTCCTCGATATCGAGCCCTACGTCGTCGGCGACTCCGTCTACCTGCGTTTCGCCTACGACACCAAGGACGCCATGGGGATGAACATGGCCACGATCGCCACCGGCGAGGCCTGCGAACTCGTCGAGAGCGAGACCCCGGCCTCGCTCGTCGCGCTCTCGGGCAACCTCTGCTCGGACAAGAAACCCGCCGCTGTCAACGCCGTCGAGGGCCGCGGCCGCTCGGTGACGGCCGACGTGCAGATTCCGGGCGAACTCGTCGAGGAGCGACTCCACACGACCGCCGACGCCATCGCGGAGGCCAACACCCGCAAGAACCTGATCGGCAGCGCCAAAGCGGGGAGTCTGGGATTCAACGCCCACGCGGCCAACGTCGTCGGCGCGGCCTTCCTCGCGACCGGACAGGACGAGGCTCAGGTCGTCGAGGCAGCGAACACGATCACGACCATGGACGCTCGCAAGCGCGAGGACGGCACCACCGATCTCTACGCCAGCGTCTCGCTCGCCTCGCTCGAGGTCGGCACCGTCGGCGGCGGAACGAAACTGCCGACGCAGGCCGAAGCCCTCGAGATTCTGGGCCTCAAGGGCGGTGGCGATCCGGCCGGCTCGAACGCCGACGCGCTCGCCGAGATCATCGCTGTCGGCGCGCTCGCGGGCGAACTCTCGCTGCTCGGCGCGCTCTCCTCGCGACACCTCGCGAGCGCACACGAGGATCTCGGCCGGTAATCCGAACGTCGGTATCCGGGTCGAGCGAGAATCAGCAGTGGTCTCGCGGCAATAATCGGACACCTGCCGATAACTCGCGGCCCTTCGACTGCGAGGGTTAGTTATTCGATGTCGTCCGAGACTGAGTCCCGTTTTCCGCCCGTTTCGGTGTCGTCTTCATCGGTTCCATCGCCGTCGGTTCCACCCCCGTCGGCCCCATCCCCGACGGTTCCGTCCGATCGGGCTCGCAACGTTCTGATCGCGATGTAACTCCCGGAGAGGACGAGCAGTACCAGTCCGAGGACGGTCTGAAATCCCGACGATCCGAGCAACACGAACAGCCAGCCGGCGGCGGCACCCCCGTGTCCGAGCGCGAAATCGTACTGGCCGACGCTCGCGTGGACGCCAGCGAGAGCGATGAACGTCAGCGCGAGGACCCACGTCGCCGCGGCCGCCGCGTCGAACCCGACGATCGTCCCGCTGACGACCGTTCCGTAGACGAGGAATCCGACCGCGAGCAGGAGTCCCGCGCCGATGACACTCCCCTGCAGATCGACCGTCTCTGTCATACCGGCTCGAGCCGCCGAACGGGGATAGCCGTGGCGATACCGCCGCGGCGAGCGACAGCAGGCAATACGGTGCAACGACCTACAGCAGCCGATACCGCCCGCGGCTCTCGCTGACGACTCCGCGCCGAGTGAGCTTCTCGAGGACGTCCCTGACGTACTCGGCGCCGACCCCGCGCTCGCTCGCGTAGTCGACGACCTCGGCTTCGGTTGGCTCGTCGAGGACCTCGAGCGCGCCTTCGACGATCTCTTTCTTGCTGCCGCTGCGACTCGGCCCGCGCGGATCGCGGTCGCCGGCCGCTTCGACTTCCTCGACGTCGAGTCCGGCCTGCTCGAGGTACTCCGCGTCGTCGACGACGCCGTCGGCAACGTCGTCCTCGAGGGCGGCGAAGGAGTCGAGTTCGGCGAAGGCCTCGCCCTCGCCCTGTCGGTTCGCGAGCATCGAGGCGCGCACGTCGCGGGCGTGGGCGGCGTCGTCGGTCTCGACGAACTTCTTGCGCTTCTCGTAGGCCTTCCGGGAGCCACAGCGGGGGCACTGGGTCGTCTCCGACCGGCCCTCGATGATCCAGAGGTTCGAGCACTCGCTACAGCCGACGACGGCGTACATGTCTCGCAGTGGCCGCTCGCGGTAGTTGAAGGTTCGGCAAGCGCGGCGGAAGTGATCGCCGCTGTCGGGCCGCGAGGGCGGACCGAACGCGGCGGAGACTGACCCGCTCAGTGCGCGGAGACATCCGGGAGGACGTTGAGACAGTAGACGCCGGCGAGGATGAGCCCGAGTCCGGCGACGGCCGCGCCGTCGAGGTGCTCGTCGAACGCCAGCACGCCGATCGACGCGACGCCGACGATGCCGAGTGCGGCCCACGTCGCGTAGACGACCCCGACCGGTAACTCCTCGAGCGTCAGCGAGAGCAGATAGAAGGCGACGCCGTAGCCGACGAGGACGCCGAGACTCGGCAGCGGCCGCGAGAACCCCTCGGAGAGTTTGAGCGCCGTCGTTCCGAACAGTTCCGATAGGATCGCACCGCCGAGTATCACGTACGGGTTCATGCGACGGTTTCTGATTGAAAAATTAATATTTGTTTCGAAGGGCTCGAGACTCGAGTGCTGAGACGAACTTTGCCGATCCCCACGGCTGCACAGCCTGCCAGCGCCGCTATCCACGGAACTATAGTGTCTGTCGCCGTGAGGCTGGGTATGGAACGCGTTTCCCTCGATGACCTCGAGTCGTCGGAAGCCGCGGACGGCGTCCACCTCGCGCTGCTGGCGGGGACCGAGTCGATGAACGTCCAGCACTTCGAGATCGAACCCGGCGCGACGGTCGACGAGCACAGCCACCCCCACGACCAGACCGGCTACATCACGCAGGGTGAACTGACGTTCCTCACTGACAGCGATGAGCGAAGCTCATCGAGCAATCGGAACTCTTCGACTTCCGATGACGGTGAGGAGATCGTCTGCGGTCCCGGCGATTCCTACGCGATCCCGGGCGACCAGCCCCACGCGGCCGAGAACCGCGGCGACGAGACGGTCCGGGGCGTCGACATCTTCAGCCCGCCGCGGGAGAACCCGAGTTGGCAGACTGAGTGAACTCGCTCTCCGATCACCTTTTCTTCCCGACACCAACGAATACCACCCAGTTATATGTCTCAGTTCGAAAGGGGTGTCCGATGGCAACTGAGCGGACACAGCAATCAGTTGGACTGGGGCGAATCAGGTCGTTTCTCGAGCGGTTGGGGCCGACGTGGCTCGCCGGCGCGATCGCGGCGGGACCCGCGACGATGGGGAGCCTGCTGGTCGCGGGGGCGAGTTTCGAGTACGCGCTGCTGTGGGTCGTCGTCCTCTCGGCGATCCTCGGCACCGTCGGTCAGTACCTCGCGATGCGGCTGGGGCTGCTCACCGAGGCGGGGATCGTCGCGGTCGTCGAGCGACACCTCGGCTCGTTCTGGGCGTGGGTGCTCGTGATCGACGCCGTGCTCGCCGCGGGGTTGGCCCAGATCGTGATCATGAAGACGCTCGCGTCGGTTAGCGCGACGATGGCCGCCGAAGCGGGCGTCGGTGTCGCCGCGCTGACCGATCCGCGCCTCTGGGGGATCGCGTGGGCCGTCGTCCTCGCGCTGGGACTCGCGGGCGGCGGCTACCGCCTCGCGGAACACGGCGCGAAACTCCTCGTCTCGATCGTCGTCGTCGCCTTCGTCGCCTCGGCCTTTGTCGTCCCGATCGATCCGGCCGCGGCGGCCGCGGGGCTGACCCCTAAAATCCCGGCTGGCGTGGACGGCGCGCTCATCGCCGCGGGAATCCTCGGCGGCGCGGTCCACATCACGCTGCTGACCATGCAGAGCTACACGATGCGCGCCCGTGGCTGGACCGCCGGCGACGCAGACATCGCGACGTTCGATGTCGTCAGTTCGATGCTCGCCGCCTTCGGCGTCTTCAGCCTCGGCGTCTTCCTCGTCGCGGCGAGCGTGCTCCCGTCGGCCGGCGTCGATCCGGCGACGATCGACGGCGTGGGTGCCGCACAGACTCTCGGTCCGATCGCCGGCGAGTACGCCATGTGGCTGTTCCTCGCCGGTCTGCTGGGCGCGGCGGTGTCGACGCTCGGCGGGAACACGATCGTCCCGCCGTACCTGCTGGCCGACAAACTCGGCTGGGAGCAGTCCGTCAGTGACGGCCGCTACCGGGCCGCGATCGTCGCCGTCGCGCTCGCCTCGGCCGTCGGCGCGTTCCTCGAGGGAGCCTTCTTCCAGCTCCTCGTCCTCACGCTCGCGTTCGGGCTGGTCGGGACGCCATTCGCCATCGCAGTGATCCTCTACTTGCTGAACGATCCCGCGGTCGTCCCCGAGACGAACTCGCTTCCGGCGAACGTCGGCGGGTTCGCACTGTTCGCCGTCGCTGCCGTCCTCGCGGGCGAGTTCGTCCTCGCGGAACTCGAGACGGTCACCGAACCGGTCTCGGCGTTCGTCGTCGCCTTCGCGGCGGCGATGACGCTGGCGGTTCTCGGATTGGGTGCCAAATACGTCCGCGATCGGATCACGACGGCGTAGCTGGTTCGGTCGCGCGAGCCGTTACAGAACCGCGGCGACCAACCAGAAGTAGACGAGCAGTCCGATGCCGGTACTCGCGGCCGCGAGACCCAGCGGCAGGAGGATCCGGCCGGCGCGCTGGACGGTCGCTGCCGTGGTCGTTATCGCCTCGAGGGGCGCACGAATCGACTGTTGCATAGCAGTAGTACGCACGGACACCTATTTTAAAGTCAGTCAGACATTCACGGGATGGGACTATTTCCGGTGGGGGACTACTGTCGGCGGACCGCTACAGTGCTCGAGTCATCACACGGGCCGTGACCCGCGGCCAGATGCAAAACTCAGTCGAGTGCCTTTCGCATCTCGACGTGGGGAATGCCGGCCTCCTCGAACTCCTCGCCGTGGCGCTCGTAGCCCAGTCGGCGATAGAAGTCGGCGGCTCGCGTCTGCGAGTGGAGTTTCAGTTCCGTAAAGCTGCGCGCGTCGGCTCGCTCTTCGAGGGATGCCATCAGCGCGCGGCCGACGCCCGCCTCGCGTCGCGACTCGAGGACGGCGACGCGTTCGACCTTGCCGACGCCGTCCTCGTACTCGCGGAGTCGGGCCGCGCCGACCGGTTCGTCGCCGTCGTAGGCGACGAAGTGGACGGCCGTCTCGTCGTGCTTGTCGTACTCTACGTCCTCGTCGACGCCTTGCTCGTCGACGAATACCGCCTGTCGGACGGCGAACGCGTCCTCTCGTCCTCGTTCCGTGTCGACGATGCGTACGTCGATATCGTTCATCGAGAGCGCCTAAGCGTCTCAAGCGTGAGAACAGTATCGATCGGGATCCCTGTTGTCACCGATCCTGAACGTCGGCTGACCTCCGTCCGATTTGAACGGCGTCTCACACGACATATAATTACTGTCATGTAGTGACGGCATTTCTGCCAGTTCCCGATCGGACGGCGATGGAATAGCCTCTCTCTTGTGTCTCCCTCGAACTCGATCGAACGGAATCCAATCAAATATGGAATATATGTGGCCAGAGTGCCTTTACGATGGCTCCGTCTTGGTGTAATAGACAGCGATGAGCGTCGACCCACACTCCGGAGCGTCCGATCCCGCAGGCTCCGATTCGGAACTCGGGTCGGACACGCGGTTCCGGTTCGAACCGACGCAGTTCCGGTGGGCGTGGTTCGCCGCGGGAGTGTTCGTCCTCGCGTCGATCGGCTGGATGCACCTATCGATCGGCGGCCCCCGGGGGACCCTCCTCTTTTCGAATCTCGTCCTCACCACCAGTGCGGCTACGGCCGCCGTCGCGCTGGGATTGCTGGCCCACCAGAGCGAGTCGCCGAACGCGCTCGGCTGGGGGCTCACCGCGGTCGGTACCGGCCTGTTCGCGGCCGGCGAGTTCGCGTGGATGTGTTACGAACTGTGGCTGGGCGGCGTTCCGTTTCCCGGCGTGCCGGATCTCTTCTATCTCAGCGACTATTGCTTCCTCGCGGCCGGACTGTTAGTGATCGCTGCGTCCCAGCACCGTCTGGGATCGCTCCTTCGCATCACCCTCGACGGACTCCTCGTCGCGATCGCGTTGCTCGCGATCAACTGGCAGTTCGTGCTCGAGCCGATGCTGACGGAGAGCGCCGCCGGCGGCGCGACACTCTGGGTGTCCGCGGCGTACCCGACGCTCGATATCGTCCTCGGATCGATCGCGTTCATCGTCGCGGCCCACGCGCGCGGTCCGCGGCGCGTCCCGATCACGCTCCTCGCCGCGGGCAATCTCGTCTGGGCGTTCGGCGACAGCGCGTTCGCGTACCTGTCGATCACGGGCGGATATGTCTACAGCGAACTCGACATGATCTGGCTCGCCGGCAATCTGATCGTCATGCTCGCCGCGCTCCATCCGGCGGCCGCGACGCCCCCGCCCGAAGTCGATCGCCGCCGGTACGCGTTCCGGGAGACGGTCGCCCCCTACGCACCCTTCCTGCTCGCGATGGCTGTCACGGGCTACGCTGCCTCGACCGCCTCCCTCGACCCGGTCGGACTCGCCCTCGGCGTGCTCGTGTTGCTCGCGCTCGTCGCCCGCCAGTCGTACGTCTTCTTCGATGCGGCAGCGTTGAGCCGTCGCCTCGAGCGAAGCGAGGCGGTGCTGTCCCGCCGCAACGAGGAACTGTTGCTCCTGAATCGGATCGTCCGTCACGACATCCGCAACGACATGGCGGTCGTCCTCGGCTGGGGCGAGGAACTGAACGACCGTCTCGACGATGACGAACGCGCGATGCTCGAGCGGATGCTAGATACGACACGGCACACGGTCGAACTCACCGAGACGTTGCAAGCGTTCACCGAACTCTGGGACACCGACGGCGACCGCGACACGGAACCGACCCCGCTCGAGACGACGCTCACGGAGACGATCGAGCGGCGACGCGAGGCGTATCCGGACGCCGACTTCGCCGTCGACGGCTCCGTCCCGGCGGTCACCGTCCGTGCGAACTCGCTCCTGTCGACCGTGTTCAGGAACCTCTTGAACAACGCGGTCCAGCACAACGACGCGGCCGAGCCACGCGTGACGATCGCCGCGGCGAGCGGCCCGGAGACGGTGACCATCCGCGTTTCGGACAACGGGCCGGGAATCCCGCCCGCCCGTCGCGACGCCGCCTTTGGCCGCGGCGAGAAGGGGCTCGAGAGCGAGGGATCGGGCGTCGGCCTCTACCTCGTCGATACCCTCGTCTCGCAGTACGGCGGCGACGTGCGGATCGAATCGAACGAGCGAGGCGGGGCCGTGTTCGTCGTCGAACTGCAACGCCATTCCGGATGAACCGCTCTCGAGCCGGGAGCCGACGGACTTGTCAACGAGTTCGGGTACAGCACTGATCGACTCGGCAGCGTTTCGAACGCACGAAGAAAGAAACGAGTGAGAACCGCTCTACGGAGGTTTTCGATGTTGTCAGACCGCTTCGCGGTCTGACTGCCCGAAAAACTGGCTTCCGACAGTTTTTCGATGTTCTCGCGGCGCAGCCGCGAGAGGACGAGAAACTCTCTACGAGAGTTTCTCGATATTGTTGACGACTTCCTCGGCGTACTCGCTCGTCGAGAGCTTCTCGGCGTCCTCGAGGTTGCGCTCGAGGTCGTAGGTAACCTTGCCGGAGGAGATGGTCTCCTCGACGGCGTCGCGGACGAGGTCGGCGGCGTCGTCCCAGCCGAGGTAATCGAGCATCATGCGGCCCGAGAGGATCATCGCGGTCGGGTTGACCTTGTCCTGGCCCTCGTACTTGGGTGCGGAGCCGTGGACGGGCTCGGCCAGCAGGAGGCCGTCGCCGAAGTTCGAACCGGGGGCGATGCCGAGGCCGCCGATCTGTGCGCCGGCGGCGTCGGACATGTAGTCACCGTTGAGGTTCATCGTCGCAATGACGTCGTAGTTGTCCGTTCGGGTCAGCAGCTGCTGGAGCATGTTGTCGGCGATGCGGTCGTTGACGACGAGGGTGTCCTCGTCGGCTTCGCCGTCTTTCTCCTCCCAGAGGGTGTCCTCGGTGATGACTTCGTCGCCGTACTCCTCTTCGGCGACCTCGTAGCCCCAGTCGCGGAACTGGCCTTCGGTGAACTTCATGATGTTCCCCTTGTGGACCAGCGTGACGGAATCGCGGTCGTGCTCGAGAGCGTAGTCGATGGCGCGGCGGACGAGTCGCTTCGTTCCGAACTCCGTGATCGGCTTGACGCCGATGCCGACGGGGCCGTCGTGGATGACGTCGTCGTCGCCCATCTCGTCTTCGACGAACTCCTTGACCTGCTGGACGTCGTCGGTGCCTTCCTCCCACTCGATGCCGGCGTAGACATCTTCCGTGTTCTCTCGGAAGGTGACCATGTCCATCTCGCCGGGGTTTTTGACCGGCGACGGGACGCCGTCGAGGTGGTAGGTCGGTCGGACGTTCGCGTAGAGGTCGAGCTTCTTTCGCAGCGCGACGTTCAGCGATCGGAAACCGGCACCGACGGGGGTCGTCAGCGGACCCTTGATCGCGACGCGGTGTTCCTTGATCGCCTCGACGGTCTCCTCGGGCAGGTTCTCGTCGTACTTCTCCCGTGCGGACTCGCCGGCGTAGACTCGCATCCAGTTGATGTCGCGGCCGGTCGCCTCCGCGGCAGCCTCCAGAACCGTCTGTGCGGCGGGACCGACATCGCTCCCGACGCCGTCGCCGTAAATAATCGGAATAATCGGGTTGTCAGGCACCTCGAGTTCGTTCTCGGTACCCGCTTTCAGCGTGATCTGCTCCCCCTCGTCGGGGACCTCGATCTTGTCGTAGCTCATCTCGTCTGTACGGTTCTTCGACGGGGGTAAAAGGTCTACCATTTCCGTCTCGGTCCGGCAAGAATTGAGCGATTCCCCATTCGTCCCGAACGGCGGTTTAGCGGCGGTATCGGGCTTCTATAGCGGCTACAGAGCGAATAAGCAATTTCGCCCCCTATATAAAAATAAGTCAAATGAGGGGTCCATCTGCCGTAAAACCGGGATTTCTCGACCGGAGGCTGTTCTCGGGTGCTCTCGAGTAAATCGAACTGACGCGTGTGAAAACCGCCGTGACGCCGCCGGTTCAAGACTGACGAATCCACCTGCCGGGAACACCGCGACGTTCAGTCTCGAGGCCGGCGATCACGGCTCGCGAGCCGGTGTCGGTGTGCCACTGATCCGGCTCGGATCTGGCGTCTCTCACGCCAATTGACTCGAGGGGCGCGGCGTGTATAACCAGTGGCGACCGTTTCACGGATTCCGGCCCCGTTACGCGTCGTTTCTTCCGCAAACGGTCGATTCGGAGGGCGGTTCGTGCCTCGGCGACTCGCAGCCGCGCGCCCCTCGATTTCGACGATCGTCGTGGAGTACATTTATTATTGACGTAGGCGTTGGGCGAACCATGTTACGAGCACCGCAGTACGCTGCGCGCCAGTGTCCCCACTGTGCCGCGACGCTGTCGAACGTACAGGGCGTGGACGCCTGTCCGGCGTGTCAGTGGGTCGACGGCAACCCCGAGGGTCGCTGACTGCAAGCCGTTCGCGACGACCGGCGACGAGAGACGGAACCTCTTTTTGTCGACCGGCCGAACCCCGAGACATGGCCGAATCCGAGGTGGACCTCGAGTCCGAGCAGTACGAGAAGCATCGCGAAGCGGGGGCAATCCTCGCGCAGGTACGCGACGAGACCGCCGAGCGCGTCGAGGTCGGCGCGAGCCACCTCGAGGTCGCCGAGTGGGCCGAGGATCGCATTCGGGAACTCGGCGGCCAGCCCGCGTTCCCCGTCAACATCTCCATCGACGAGGAGGCGGCCCACGCGACGCCCTCGATCGGCGACGAGACGACCTTCGGCGAGGAGATGGTCAACTTAGACATCGGCGTCCACGTCGACGGCTGGTTGGCCGACACCGCGATCACCGTCGACCTCTCGGGTAACCCCGAACTGGCGGAGGCCTCCGAACAGGCCCTCGAGGCCGCGGTCGATATCATCGAGCCCGGGATCGGCACCGGCGAGATCGGCGCGGCAATCGAGGACGTCATCGACGGCTACGGCTACAACCCCGTAGTCAACCTCACCGGTCACGGACTGGGCCACTGGGAGCAACACACCAGCCCGAACATTCCCAACCGAGCCGTCTCGCAGGGGACGACCCTCGAGGTCGGCGATGTCGTCGCGATCGAGCCGTTCGCGACCGACGGCGGCGGCAAGGTCACTGAAGGGGCGAGCGAGGAGATCTTCTCGCTCGAGCGTGAGGGGAGCGTTCGCAACCGGCAGGCCCGCGACGCCTTGGAACAGATCACCGAGGAGTTCCGTACGCTGCCCTTTGCGACGCGCTGGCTCGAGACCGACCGCGCGGAGATGGCGCTGCGCCGACTCAAGCGCAACGACATCGTCCACGGCTATCCCGTGCTCAAGGAAGACGACGGCTTCCTCGTCAGTCAGAAAGAGCACACGATCATCGTCACCGAGGACGGTTGTGAAGTGACGACCGAGCGGTAACCGATCCCGGGGATTCCACTGGCCATCCGTATTGGTAATAAACTACCGCTCGGGACGTCCGTCGGGAGAAGAAACGAACACGGGAGACCGGGGCAACGAGGGCGGTTGTCGGCTGTACTGTCGATTTCGCTATCGGTCGCAGTCGGAAACTCAGGCGTTGTTCATCCGTTGGCTCGAGCGATTCCCACAGCGCTGGCACTCGCTGACGCGGTAGGGTTCGCGGGAGAACTGTGCGTTCTCTTTTTTCAGGCTCTCGGTTCGAATCTGGACGGACACTTCGTGGAGGGTTTCTAAATCGCAGTCCTCGCAGTGCTCGGTCATCCCGTTGAAGGAGTCGTCGGTCGTTGCCATTACTGAATTACTTGCAGTAGCCCTATCTTAAACCCACGCTTCATTTTGACCGCTGAGTCGTCACAATCGCAAGACGGCGTTACCTTTTCCATAATACGCCTCCAGAACGTCCCATATCGTTTAGAACCCGCTCTCGAGGCGCTATATCGATATTGTGGGTTACTGTCGCACACGTGCACGAAAATATTACCGGAACTTGCGTACCATACTGGCGGACTGAAACGCTTTAGGTCGCCCTCGCGTGGTATCGGATATGGAACAGGTGTTCGCACCGTGGCGCATCGAGTGGATCCGACGCGACGAGGGAAACCCCGACATCGAGGACTGCGTCTTCTGTGAACTGCCCGAGCTGGACGACGACCGGGAGAACCTGATCGTCGCGCGGGGCGAACACGCGTTCGTCATGCTGAACAACTACCCGTATAACCCGGGGCACGTGATGGTGATTCCGCACACCCACACCGGCGACTACACGGCACTCGACGACGACGTCTTACTCGATCACGCCCGGTTGAAACAGCGCACGTTCGACGCGCTCGAGGCCGCCCTCGAGCCGGACGGCTTCAACGCCGGCTTGAACCTCGGTGACGGGGCCGGCGGCTCGATCGACGACCACCTCCACACCCACGTCGTCCCGCGGTGGCAGGGCGACACCAACTTCATGCCCGTCCTCAGCGACACGACCGTGATCGTCGAGGCCCTCGAGGCGACCTACGATCACGTCCACGAGGCCTTCGCCGCCCAAGACGGCGCGACGGTTCCCGACGAGGACGGCGCGGTCGTGTTCGAGTAGCGACGGGGCCTCTTCTTCCGACCGGCGGCGCGACTGCCGGCCCAACCCTTGTGCGAGTCCTCGTCGAACGCCGAACGCGTGTACGTCCTGACCCGTCTCGAGGAACTGATCGCGGCGTCCCTCTCCCTGCTCGACAACGTCGCGACCTTTCTGCTGACGGTCGTGCTGGTGTACGCGGTCGGCCGGTTCGCCGTCCGGCCGCTCGTGAGCGCCGCGCTCGACTACTGAGACACCGAACGGACCCTCCAGCAGGGCCTCGAGCGCGTGGTCGCCATCGGCGTGATCGCGGCCGCAATCGTGGTCGGGCTGTCGATCGCCGGCCTCAGTTTCGTCCTCGAGCGCGCGGCGATCCTCGTCGCCGCGCTGACGGTCGCGCTCGGCTTCGCCGCACAGAACACCGTCACTTCGCGACGCTCGTGACGAGCTTCCGCTCGCTTCGCTCACGGAAACGCCGTCGGCAACTTCGTCAGCGGCGCGTTCATCGTCACCGATCCGAGCTTCAACATCGGCGACTGGATCCGCTGGTCGGATCAGGAAGGCGTCATCGAGGACATCAGCGTCCGATCGACGCGGGTCCGCACCTTCGACAACGAGATCATCACGGTGCCGAATTCGGAGCTGACCGCGAACGCGGTCACCAACGCCGTCCTCAACGATCGGCTCCGGCTTCGGGTACCGGTCGCGATCGGGTACGACGACGATCTCGACGCCGTCGCTCGCATCCTGGCCGACGCGGCGGTCGATCACCCGACGGTCCTCGAGCACCCGGAGCCGACCGCTCGGATCGTCGATCTCGAGGACGTGGTCCGTGTCGTCGCCCTGTTCTGGATCGCCGATCCCGACCGCAGCACCTACGGACGCGTCCGCTCGGAGTACGCCCGCGAAATCGTCGATCGCCTCGAGCGCGAGGGGATCGATCTCGGCGCCGCGACGCCATCGGCGCTCGAGGAATCGATCGGCATCGATCGGGGACCGGCGTCTCGAGCGGTACGGACGAACCTGGTGACAGGGAGTAGCGGCCACGGAAGCGGACGGTGTTCGGGAGTCGACGAGCGTCTGTGTTAGGGCTCACAGTACAGCGGGCGGCCGTTGCACTCGCATTCGATCCGCAGCGGATCGTCGTAGGTCACAGATACGTGATCCATGGCCTGGACGTAATGTGCCGGAGTCCCGGTCCGCGAGCGATCGTTGAGCCGGGAGAGGAGTCCGGCCTCCCGGAGGTTCTCGACTTTTCTGTAGGCCGTCGACTGCGGGAGCTCAACCGCCTCGGAGATCTCGCTGACCGTCTCCGGCTCCTCGGCGTACAGATACATCGCTCGGGCGTCGTCATCGGCGAGCAGATCCACGACGCGGCGAGGGTGACACCCCAGCTCGCCGTCCTGTTCCAGCCGCGGACACGGGCGCGGGTGATCGGATCCGTCGCTCATAGACGAAACGACGGGCGGCGTTTACTTTGCTCTCGCCGCCCGTTCCCGCCGACTGGGGATCGGCCCGTACGCCGTCGTTCCGGCGGCTATACCGGCTTCCCGAACGCGTACATCGTCTCGTGGGCCGTCACCTCGAGGTCGACGAAGTCGCCGGGTTCGAGGCCGTAGTCGGTCGCGTTCTGGACGATTATCTGGCGGTAGGCGGAGTCGCGACACTTGACGGAATCCGCGGTGCCCTCCTCAACGACCAGGGCGTCCTCGCGAGTTTCGCCGACCATGTCCGCGTAGGCGTCGGCGACGATTTCGCGTTTGACTTCGCTCATCTCCTTCGAGCGTTCCTTCTTGATCGTCCCACCCAGTCCCTTCAGTTCGGCGGCATCGGTGCCCGGGCGCTTGGAGAAGCGGGTGACGTTGATCTTCTCCGGGCGGGTCTCGCGGAGCAGCGCCATCGACTGGGCGTGGTCGTGGTCGGTCTCGGTCGGGAAGCCGACGATGAAGTCCGTCGACAGCGTCCAGTAGTTCAGCCGTTCGTCGAAGGTCTCGACGACCTCGAGGTACTCCTCGACCTGGTGCTGGCGGCGCATGTCGCCGAGCACGTCGTCGCTGCCCGACTGGACCGGTGCGTGCAGGAAGTCGTAGAGTTCCTCGTGCTCCGCGAAGACCGCGGCCAACTCCTCGCGGATGCCGTGGACGCCCTTCGGGTTGGCCATCCCCACCCGCACGCGAAAGTCGCCCTCGATCTCGCAGATCGCCTCGAGCAGGCGGTGGAGTTTGCGCTCGCCCTCGTCCCAGCCGTAGACGCCGGTGTCCTGGCCGGTGATGCGGATCTCCTTCGCGCCCGCGTGGATCAGCGCGCGGGCCTTCTCGACGTTTTCCTCGATCGACGGCGAGTCGATCTTGCCGGTGGCCTGCTTGGTGATGCAGTACGAGCAGTCGGACATACAGCCCCGCGCGATCGGAAGGATGCCGACGACGCCGTCGAGGATCGGCTCGGCGTCGGGTGTCGTCGTCGGACACTCGCCGTTGGTGACCGCTTCGGGAACCTCGTCCCAGTGGAGGACCTGTCCGTCCACATCGGCCTGCGCGAACTCCTCGCCCTGGGCCAGCGCCATACAGCCCGTGATGAAGAGATCGGCCGTCTCGTCGGCCAGTTCCTCGGCCCGCCGGAGCATGTTCCGCTCGGTCTTCTCGACGACGGTACAGGTGTTGAGGATGGCGACGTCCGCCTCCTCGGCCCCGTCGACCCGGTAGTGACCCGCATCGCGGAGCCGTCGCTCGATCTCACGGCTCTCCCCGCGATTCGATGTACAGCCGTACGTTTCGATGTGATACCGGGCCATTCGCTTGGACCGTTCTCGGGGCTGGCGAATCAAAAGCGCGACGGATCGCGGGCGGGATGAGCGCGACCGCGACGGTCCGCGGTATCTTCGTCGCCTCGATCACCGCCCATCGCCGTCGGCTCCGTCGCCCCCGTCCTCAGCCGCCGCCTCGTCGGTCAGTGCCTCGAGGGCTTCCTCACCGACGAAGAGGGAGCGACGGCCGGTCGGCTCCTGTGCGATGAGCACGCCGGCCGAAAAGTCGGGATCGCCGTCCTCGTCGTAGATCCCGTCGGGACTCGTGCCGATCCGAACCGACTCGCGGACCCGCAACATCGCCTCCCGGACCGCGTCGTCCCGGTCGGCCGCCGCGCTGACGTCCAGCCGGTCGACCGACTCCTCGCGAGCCGACAGTGCCTCGAGGACGGCGTCGACGTGTGCTGGGGCGGTCTCGCCGTCGTAAATGTAGCTTCGAACGCGCATGATTCTACGAATCAGTCGGGTTCGAACGCGACGGGGCTCGAGCGAGTCGGCCGCCCCTCATCAGAGCGGAACCGAGAGCAGCCGTACGAGCACGAGCACCATCGCGATCGCCCCCAAGACGACGAACAGCGCGTTCTCGAGGTCCGGATCGCCGGACTCGATCGGTGTCGAACTGGCTTCGGGCGCGTATTCGTCGTCGTCCGTCGCCGCTTCGTCGTCCGACTCGTCGCTCGAGCCGGAGAGATCCAGCGGGATCCGATCCCACTCGTCGCCGCTCGAGTCGCCCTCGCTCGCCTCGGTCGTCGTTCCGGCGTCCGGGTCCGTCGCCGACGGCTCGCCCCATCGGTCGGTGTCGTCGTCTCCGGACGGATCGTCTGCCATACGCCATCCTAACGGGTCCGCCGTCAAAAACCCGCGGTCCGATCGCGGGTGCCGTTGGGACTGCTTCAGCGTCGCACGGTGCGGTCGCTGATATCGCCGCCGTAGACGACGCCGCGCTCGGCGTCGACCGTGACGACCTCGCCGGCCGCGATGTCCGTGCCGTCCGCGTCGCTGATCATCGGTATCCCCAACTCGCGTGCGACCAGCGCCGGGTAGCCGGTCATCCCCCGCTCGGCGTTGATGATGCCGCCGATGCGGCTCGTATCGCCGGAAAACTCCTCGTCGAAATCGGCGGGCAGGGCGAGGATCGCCCCTTCAGGGATCTCCGAGAGGTCGCCGTCGGTCACGTGGACGACCGGCCCGGTCGCCCGCCCCTCGACGACGACCTGTCCGGTCGTCAGCGCGTCGGCGGCGACGTGGACCTTCAGCATGTTCGTCGTGTTCGCCCCCTCGAGGTCGGTCATCATCCCGCAGAGGACGACCACGGTGTCCCCGCTCTCGGCGATCCCGGCGTCGAGGGCGGCCTGGACGGCCTTCTCGACGACGGCGTCGGCCCCCTGATCCGAGACGGGCGCGTACAGCGGCGTCACGCCCCACGTCAACGCGAGCTGGCGACGCACCGCCTGACTCGGCGTCGAGCCGACGACCGGCACGCCGGGGCGGTACTTCGCCGTCTTCAGCGCCGTGTAGCCGGATTCGGTCGCGGCGACGACCGCGTCCGCGCCGATGTCCCGCGCGAGGAACCGCGCCGACCGGGCCAGCGCGTCCGTCCGCGCCTCGCCCGACGCCGGGACGCGCTGCTCGAGCAACTCGGCGTACTCCTCGGAGCCCTCGACCTCGCGGATGATGCTGTCCATCGCGTCGACGACGGCGATGGGGTGGTCGCCGACCGCGGTCTCGGCCGACAGCATGACCGCGTCGGTGCCGTCGAGGACGGCGTTTGCCACGTCGGAGGCCTCCGCGCGCGTCGGCCGGCGGGCGTGGACCATCGAGTCGAGCATCTCCGTCGCCGTGATGACCGGCCGCCCGGCCTCGCGGCACTTGCGGATGATCCGCTTTTGGATCATCGGGACATCTTCCATCGGACACTCCACGCCGAGGTCGCCGCGGGCCACCATCACGCCGTAGGCGGCGTCGATGATCTCATCTAAGTTCTCCACCGCGCCGGCGCGTTCGATCTTCGCGATGATCGGGATGTCCGCGCCCGCCTCTTCCAAGACCTCGCCGACCTCGTAGACGTCATCCGCGTCCCGGACGAAGCTCGCCGCGACGAAGTCGACTTCCTTCTCGGCGGCCAGCTCGAGGTCCCGGCGATCCTTCTCCGTGACGACGTCGAGATCGAGTTCGACGCCGGGGACGTTGACGCCCTTGCGACCGCCCAGTTCGCCGCCGGTATCGACTCGCGCCCGAACCGCGTCGCCGTCGTGTTCGAGGACGGTCGTCTCGATCAGGCCGTCGTCGAGCAGAATTCGGTCCCCGGGTTCGACCGCAGTGATCGCCACCGAGAGGCCGACCGTCTCCGGCGTCGACTCCTCGCCCTCGACGAACCTGATTTCCGAGCCCGTCTCGAGACTCACCGTCTCGCCCTCGGGCAGCGGCGCGGTCCGGATCTCCGGCCCCTTCGTGTCGAGCATGATCGCGACGGGTTCGGCCCGCTCCTCGTCGACCGCGCGGACGCGATCGATCAACGCCGCGCGATCCGACGGACTGCCGTGGCTCGCGTTCAGTCGTGCGACGGACATCCCGGCCGCGGCGAGCTCCCGGATCGTCTCCCGGTCGTTCGTCGCCGGCCCCAGCGTACTGACTATTTTCGCGTTTCTCATGGCGGGAGATAGCGTCAGCACGCCCTAAAAGATGGTCACTTACTCGCCCTCGAGTACGCATTCGACGCCGTCCGCGGCGAGACGGCTGTCCGCGCCTCGGCGCTCGAGTCAGTCCGCCGGGCGGCGATCCGTCGGTCGCTCGAGCAGGCGGGTCACGCGCTCGCCGCTGACGACTTCGGGGATGATCACCTCGTCGGCACCGGCCTCCCGCGCGACCGGTTCGTACATCTCCTCGCCGACGCGGACGATGATTTCGGGCGTCGACGTCGCCGTGCCGCTGACGATCGCGATCTGGATGTTGACGTTCGAGTCGTCGATCGCAGCGACGAGTTTCGTCGCTCGGTCGACCCCGGCCGACCGCAGTACCCGCTCGCGTCTGGCGTCGCCCTCGACGAGCAGATGCCCGTCCTCGCGGGCGCGGGTCGCGTTTTCTTCGTCGATTTCGATGACGACCACCTGCCGGTCCGCCTCGGCGAGCCGGTTGGCGATCGTCCGTCCGAACATCCCGTAGCCACAGACGATAACGTGATCGTCGCTGTTGTCGATTCGTCGTTGCATCGTTGCTCGTGATACCTCCGCGGAGATCCGTCCCCCGAACAGTTCGGTGACGACCGTTTCGCCGATCCACAGCCCCGAGACGACGAGCCCGACCGTCACCAACACGGCGTAGGCCTTGGTCGCCCGTTCGGGACCCGCGCGGTCCTGAAAGTGGAGATCGATGCTCGTCAGATCGACCAGCCAGAACGCCGCCTCCACGGGGCCGACGTTCCCGAGCGCCGCGAGGCCCGCGATCCCCGCGACGACGATCGCGACGAACGTACCGATCGGCGCGACCGCGTGGCGCAAAATCGGCCGATCGTCGACGTGTGAAACGCTATCGGGGAACACAGACGAATAGCATTTCTCCGACTACAAATATCTATTTGGAGTTGTTTTTAATGCACATTCGGGTGTTTGTGGTCGGAATTAGTGCCTTGATGGAGTTCAATAGGCGAAAAACCGTTCGAACAATCCGAAACCTGTTCTCGGCCGCGAGAGACGACCCGTTACTTGATCTTCTCGCCGAGGGCCGCGTCGCCGTGGGTCGTCAGCAGGTCCGCCTCCTTGCCGGCCGCGAGGATCATGCCGTTCGACTCCACGCCGAACAGTTCCGCGGGCTCCATGTTCGCCAGCAGCACGCACTTCGTCCCCGGCAGTTCGTCGAGGTCGTGGAGTTGCTTGATCCCCGCGACCACCTGCCGCGTCTCGAAGCCGATGTCGACCTCGAGCTTCGCGAGATCGTCCGCGCCCTCGATTCCTTCGGCCGATTCGATCCGGCCGACGCGAATGTCCAGTTCCTGAAAGCCCTCGAATCCGATCCGGTCCTCGAGCAGCGGCTCGAGGTCGTCCGTCTCTGCCATGCTCTCGGATTCGCTCGCGGCGGTGTCGTCGCTTTCGGTTTCTGCGTCGGCGTCGTCGGATTCCTCGCCGTCGTCCGAGGCGGCCGCGACTCGTTCCTCGAGCTTTTCGGTGAGTTCGTCGACGCGGTCGTCTTCGATCTTGCCGAAGAGTTCGCCAGGTTCGTCGAAGTTTCGCGGCGGGGCCTCGAGCGCGTCCTCGAGGTGGGCGTCGGCGATTGCGCCGTCCTCGCCGAGTTGCTCCCACAGGTCCTGGGCCTTGTCGGGGGCAATCGGCTCGAGCAGGACGCCGACGGCCTTGGCAATCTGGACGCAGTCGCGGATGACCTGCGCGGCTGCTTCGGGTTCCTCGTCGGTGAGCTTCCACGGCTCGTTGCGCTGGATGTACTCGTTGCCGAACTGCGCGAGCTGCGTCGCGGCCTGTCCGACCCCGCGCATGGAGTAGTCGTTGACGTTCTCGCGAACGTCGCCGATGGCTCCCTCGATGCGCTCCTCGACTTCCGCGGAGACCTCCGTGTCGGGCGTGCCCTCGTAGTTGCGGTAGGCAAAGAGCAGCGAGCGGTACCAGAAGTTGCCGACGGTACCGACGAGTTCGCCGTTGACCTTCTCCTGGAAGGCGTCCCACGAGAAGTCGACGTCCTGCTGGAGGCCGCCGGTCGTGGTCAGGTAGTATCGCAGCAGATCGGGGTGGAAGCCCTCGTCCAAGTACTCCTTGGCCCAGATCGCGCGGTTCCGGCTGGTCGAGAGCCCCTTCCCGTTGATCGTGATGAAGCCGGTCGCGGCGATCCCGCGGGGCTTGTTGTAGCCCGATCCCTCGAGCATGGCGGGCCAGAAGATCGTGTGGTGCTGGATGATGTCCCGGCCGATGACGTGCATGATCTCGCCGTCGCCCTTCCAGACCTGCTCCCAGTCGTACTCGTCGGTCCCGACGCGCTCGGAGTACTGCTTCGTACTCGCGATGTACTCGATCGGCGCGTCGACCCAGACGTAGAGGACGAGGTCGTCCCCGTCTCCGTCTTCGCCGGGATAGTCGATCCCCCAGTCCATGTCCCGCGTGATACACCAGTCCTGCAGGCCGTCTTCGATCCACTGGCGCGGCTGGTTGCGCGCGTTCGAGGTGCCCTCGAGGCCGTCGAGGAACTCGGTCAGAAAGTCGGCGAACTCCGAGACCTCGAAGAACTTGTGGGTCCGCTCGCGGTACTCCGCGGGGTTGCCCGTGATCGTACTCGTCGGGTCCTCGACCTCACCCGGCTCTAAGTGGCGCTGACAGCCCTCGTCGCACTCGTCGCCGCGGGCCTTCGCGCCGCAGTAGGGACAGGTCCCCTCGACGTAGCGGTCGGGGAGGTACTGGTCGGCGTCGGGGTCGTAGGCGACCTGAATCTCCTTCTCGTAGATGTAGCCCTCGTCGTCCAGCGTGCGGACGATCTCTTGGGTCAACTCGGTGTTCGTCTCGTCGTGGGTGTGGCCGTAGTTGTCGAAGTCGACGTTGAACTTGGGGAACGTCTCCTCGTACTGCTCGTGCCAGTCCAATGCGAAGTCCGCCGGATCGACGCCCTGCTGTTCGGCATTGACGGCGACCGGGGTGCCGTGCATGTCCGACCCGCAGACGTAGGCCGTCTCCTGTCCCAGCGTCTCGAGCGCGCGGGAAAAGGCGTCCGCGCCGATATACCCCCGCAGATGACCGATGTGGAGGTCGCCGTTGGCGTAGGGCAACCCGCAGGTCACGACGGCGGGCTCGTCCGTCGGAAAGTCGTCGTTGTGCGTGCTCATATTCGTGGTCTGTCGGTCGCGGGCGTAAAACCCGCCGGTTTCGGTTTCGGTTTCGCGGTCGATGCTCGAGCGATACGGCTCACTGAGATGGGAACTGAAATTGCGCCGGGTTTCAGCGCCGCGAGAACCGTATGATCGGTTCTGAGTTCGTGGCGGCGCGTTCCCCCGGTGACGGCGCCGTCGCTACATGCGCATGCCGGGCAGCATGCGGGGTCGAAGTCGAGAATCGACGGTGACGACAGCGCGCGACTGCATACTCACGCTCGGTTACTCACTCCGGTCAGAAAACTGTTGGCGATCGTTCGCCGACCGCAACGTCACCCCCTCTCGAGCGGTCGAATCGACGCGCCAGATGTCGCGCAGGTAGCCGGCCCGGCGGCCGATCAGGAGGAAGGCACCGACGAGGCCGAAGCCGAGAAACGCCGTCATCTCGATCGTCCCCTCGAGGCCGAAGCCGAGCGTCCCCGCAGCGCCGACCCAGGCTAGTCAGTCCAGTGCCTCCCACACGCGCCCGCCGTACAGCCGCCAGATCGACACCGGAGAGCAGGAAGCCGGCGGTCATCGCGGCGACGACGAGTCGCTCGAGATCGAACAGCAGCGCCGATGCCGCTAGCAGCGCGAGCCGACGAGCACGGCCGCATCGATCCGATCCATCGCCATGCGAAGGGCTCGAGCGATGAGTGTGAAGCGGGTATCGATACGTGGTGATCTAGTGATGGCCGGCGAATGGATCGGACTAACCTCGCCACATATATCAACTACTCACACATTCTTGTACAGTAGTGAGAAACGATGATCGAATTGATCGGAGAGACGTTCCCGCTCGTGGATCTAGTAATCTTCCTCTCCGGCCTCGGTTTCCTCGTCATCGTCAAATCGCATCGTCGTCCAACTAGCAGTTGGAAGTACGTCGTCGCAGCGGTTCTCTGCTGGGTGGGTTTTTACCTCGTTCTGGGTTTGTACGACGGTTTCGTTCCGTCTCGAATCGGACAATCGATCGCGTTTCTTCTCCTGCTCGGGCTTCTGTACTGTTACATCGTCGAATCCATTGCCGCGTACAGGGACTTGGCTGGCTGAGAATCGTCTCGAGTCGCCGCTACGTCCGATCGAACTGGGCACCATCGACCGTCAGTCGTCGCTCGCGACGGGGACGCTCGCGCGTACCTCGAGTCGATCGAGATCACCGATGAACGAGGCCAACATCTCCCGGGTGACGTGGGGCATGCAGACGACCCGTAGCTCGCCCGTCGCGGTCCGAGAGATCCGCCACCCTTCGGCTCGAAGCGCGTCGAACGTCGATCGGGGCACGTCGGCCGCGACCAGCGGCAGGGTGGGATCGGCGACCTCGTAGCCCCGTTTCTCGAGGGCGTCGGCCAACCACTCAGCGTTGTTCTGCGACCGGGCGTACTGTCGGCGGTAGCCGTCGGGCCACAGCTCTTCCATCGCGGCGACGGCGCTTGCGACGCCCGCACCGGAGCGGGTCCCGGTCAGCGTCGCCTGCGAGGTCGACTCGAGGTAGGGCGTGTCGACGGCGAGTTCGTCGAGCAGGGCCGAATCGCGGACGAGCAGCCCGCCAGCGGGCACCGCGGCCTGTCCCATTTTGTGGGGATCGATTGCCATCGTGTCGACCGCGGCGTGACCGAAGTGCCAGTCGTAGTCGGTAAAGGGAAGCACGAACCCGCCCCACGCGGCGTCGACGTGGCACATCGCGTCGACCGAGTGGGCGATCTCGGCGAGGTCCGGAATCGGGTCGACGCGGCCGTACTCGGTGGTTCCCGCGACGCCGATCACCAGCGCGGTGTCGTCGTCGACGGCGGCGCGGACGGCCGAGAGATCGGCCCGCTGCCGGTCGTCTGTCGGGACGATCCGGAGGTCGACGCCGAGCAGGTCGGCGGCCTTCTGGAAGCTGAAGTGGCCCGATTCGGGCATGACGACGTTCGGCGTCCGACTCTCGGCCCGCTCGCGGGCGATCCGGACGGCCTGAATGTTCGCCTCGGTGCCGCCGCTCGTGATGTAGCCCGCCGGATTGTCCAGCCCGGCGATCTCGCTCAGCAGCGCGATCGCATCGTCCTCGAGGGCTGAAACGTTCGGATAGGTACCGGGATCGCCGGGGTTCGTCGCGAGAAACCGTTCGGCCGCGTCGCGCGCCGCCGGGTGGGGTTCCGTACACATCGAGGAGAGGACCCGGTCGAACGCTTGCGGCTCGATTTGCATATCACGTATGTACTCAGTCGGCGGTTTATGTGTTGCGTTCGCCGACGTTTCCGCGGCCGTTCGCTGCTCTCGCCCGATCTCCCCTAGCTCTCGTCCGATCGACCGGAACCGCCGCTGTCTCTCCGCCCGCATTCGTGACCCCGAGAGCGGGTGCTGTCCGCGTTGGACTCGCCGTCTGTATGGGCAATGTTGATAACACGCCGACCGAAACCACCGGCAATGATTTCGACAGCGTCTCGAGCCGTCGAACACGGGGCCACCGTCGTCGGTGTCCTCTCCCTGCTGCTGTTCGGGTTCACACAGGGACGGGAAATCCAGCAGTACACCCTCGACTTGCTCGTGGTGACCGTGCGGGTGGTGTTCCTCGACGCGCTGTCGTCGATGGCCGTCTTCACGTGCTTCGTCGCGATCACCGGATTGCTGCTGGTCCGCGAGGTGTGGACCTCTCGGGACGTCATCGATCCGGTGACCGACGGCCCGCGGCTGACGGCCGTCGTGCCGGTCTACCGCGATCACGCGGTGATGGACGAAAGCGTCGAGAGCCTCTGTGAAAGCGCCTACGAGAACCTCGAGGTGGTCATCGTCGCCGAGCCGAACGACGACGCGACCCTCGAGCGTGCCCGCGAACTCGCGAGCGCTCACGAGCGGGTCGAGTGTCTGGTCAACGGGAACCCGGGCTCGAAGGCGGGCGCGATCAATGACGCCGTTCGCGAGACCGACGCCGAACATATCGCGGTCTTCGACGCCGACGAGCGGGTTTCACCCGAGTTCCTGCCGCGAGCGATGGGCGGGATACTCGACGGCGCGGATGTCTTTCAGGGCCGCCGGATCCCGCGGCCCACCGGTGTCATCGAGACGGTCGCGTACTGTGAGCGGGTGGTCTTTCACGCGAGCTACAAGCTGGTCGAACTCTCCGGGTTCGCGAACTGCCGGAGTTCCTCGACGGTCCTCACCCGCGAGGCGTTCGAGCGCGTCGACGGCTACGACGACATGCTCACCGAGGATCTCGACTTCGCCCACGCCTGCTATCGCGAGAGCCTCGACGTGCGACAGGCCCGCCAGTGTACGAACACGATGGAGGCCCCCCATAGCCTGCGGGACCTCTGGGGCCAGCGCAAGCGCTGGCGCGTCGGCCAGATCGAAGTCCTCCACACGACGCTGCTCGAGGCCCTGCACGGGCAGGTCGATCGCCGCGGCGTCATCTCGATCGGTCGGATGTGCTCGAGCCTGCTCGGGAGCCTGTTCACGCTCGCGCTCACCTCGAAGCTCCTGCTGTTGCTCGTTCTGGACGTCGAATCGGCGTTCCTGATCCTCGCAGCGGTCCTCATCGCGACCATCGGCCTCGTCGCGTGGCGCGACACCAGCGACGGCCGAATCGACGGCCTCCGATGGAGCGTCGCCTTCGCGCCGCTGCTCTACCCCGCCTTCGGCGTGCTCACCCTCAAATCGCTGCTCGAGTACGGCCTCTCGTGGGACGGGACGTGGTACCACGTCGAGAAAAGCGGCTCCTGACGGCGGTATTTTGCGACGCGTCGCGCGTTTATCTTCGCTCGAGTACCGGCCCGCTCGGCGATCCACGGCGAGGTGGGACTGAAAGGGGCTGCTTCGCTGAGCGGACCACAGCATCCGCGATGCTCGGGAGAGCCGTGCTTTCCCGTTCTTGATCCCGCCCGGGCGACGCAAGGACCGCAGTGAGTGACCAACGGGAACGATCGAGGACCGCAGCGAGTCCCGGCGCGGTCGAGCGACGCAGGGGCGTTCGAGTTGTTGTCGAACACGCATTCACGCGATTGAACGGAATTCTGTTCCCAGTTAGAGCGAAAGCGTGCCTTCAAGTCCGACGCCGCGCAACGCCAACGCATGAACCCAGGCGACCGCGTCCGCGTCGATCGCGCGGACCGCACCTACGAAGGCGTGTTGCTCCCCTCGAGCACGGACGACCACCTCGTGGTGAAACTCGAGGGCGGCTACAACGTCGGCGTCGATCGGGAGGGAGCCGACGTGGAGGTCCTCGCGGAGGACGTCTACCGGATCGACGGCACCGACGCGACGGGAGAGGACGCCGGCTCGGAGATCGAGTTCGACGACGATCTGCCGACGATTTCGCTGATCTCGACTGGCGGGACGATCGCCTCGACGGTCGACTACCGCACCGGCGCGGTGACGGCCCAGTTCGACGCCGAGGACGTGCTCCGCGCCGTGCCCGACCTCGCGGGGCGGGCGAACTACCGCGGCCGCGTCGTCGCCAACATCCTCTCGGAGAACATGGAGCCGCCGCTCTGGCGGGACCTCGCCGACGCGGTGGCCGAGGAGATCGAGGCGGGTGCCGACGGCGTCGTCGTCATGCACGGCACCGACACGATGCAGTACTCCGCCTCCGCGCTCTCCTTTATGCTCGAGACGCCGGTGCCGATCGTCTTCACCGGCTCGCAGCGCTCGGCGGACCGGCCGTCGTCGGACAACGTGATGAACGCCGTCTCGGCCGTCGAGGCCGCCAAGAGCGACTGCGCGGAGGTGCTGATCTGTATGCACGCCTCCGAATCCGACGACGACTGTGCGCTCCACCGCGGCACGCGCGTGCGGAAGAACCACACCTCCCGCCGGGACGCGTTCGAGACCGTCGGCGCGGAGCCGCTGGGCGAGGTCGACTACGAGACCGAGGAAGTCAGCTTCCGCCGCGACTACCAGCAGCGAGACGAAACCGACCTCGAGCTCACCGCCGACCTCGAGAGCGACGTCGAACTCCTCAAATTCACGCCCGGGATGGACCCCGCGTTCCTCGACGTCGCCGAGGGGAGCGAGGGGCTGATCCTCGAGGGCACCGGACTCGGCCACGTCCACACCGATCTGATCCCCCGCATCGAGGAACTGATCGAGGACGGGACGACGGTCGTCATGACCAGCCAGTGTCTCGAAGGGCGGGTCTGTGACCGCGTCTACGACACCGGTCGGGACCTGCTCGAGGCCGGCGTGATCGAGGGCGGCGACACGCTGCCGGGAACGGCGAAGGTGAAGCTGATGTGGGCGCTCGCAAACAGCGAAGATGTCGAAGAGGCGATGGGGACCTCGCTCGCCGGCGAGATTCAGGAACGGTCGGTTCCGTGGGAGTGACGACGGATTCGCGGCAGCTTCGGTAGAGCGTTGCAGACGGGTTTTCTGCGTCGATCGTGAGAGTGTCCCAGAACGGTTCACGTCCCACGCTGTGACGACCCGACGAACGAATATGGCGGGTGCTACGTATATGCTCGAAGTGGTGGAAGCGAATCGCCTTTCAATGCCTGCTCAGCCGATGCTATCAGCGCACCCATATCATGGATATTCCAAAAATCCGTGTACGAGGCAAGAATCGGCCTCTCCCCGTAGTCTTCTGCCCAGTGTCCCACGGGAACCGCCGCAACCGACTCGAGGTACACGAACTCCGTTCGATCGACTGTCACAGTGAGCGGATCCGTTGAGAGCGAGCGAGCGGGGAGATCCGACCGAGCCACGAGCGTCGCACAGTGTTTTGGCGGGAAGACGAGCCCTGTGTGATACGTAAAGGGTGGGCGAGAAAGGAGACCAACGAGGAGAACGGCTTTGTCCTCACAGTCGCCTTCACCGTCCACAAGTGTCTCGGACGGGTAGCGGATGTATTCAGTAGTCCCCGTCGATTCCGGATCCGTGGCGTAGTCGATCGTCTCGACGAAGGAGTGGACGGCGTGAAGCGCCTCGAGCGGAGAGGACGAAGCGTCCGTGATACGGTGAACGACATCGTCGAGAAAGTCGTTGTTCCGAGCAGCAGTAACGGCGTCTGGAATCGCGGTCGTCTCTTCACGGGCCTCCTGATAAACAGACCTGGGAACAGGAATGCGAATCTCTTCGGTCCCGGTGGACAGGTGAACGGAATACTGGCGAACGATATTCCCGCGGTCTCGGTCTTGTGCGCTCGAAACGCACACCCCGATACCGCGCCCATGCTGGTCACGACTGTCGCGAGCACCTCTCGTCGTCTGCGGCGAACGGCCCCGCTCTTCTCCTCTCGAGGGGGTCCGGGTTTTCGTCGGGACATTGTGGTGGTTTCTGACACCTGCGAGAGCCGAACGACTCTGATTGGAGGGGGGCATGTTACGCAGAAAGCGGCTGCTATGAGTTGCCCTATGTGATCCATACGCATGTGTAGGGAACGGCTATTCGGGAGCAGTGGTCTGCTCGCGCTGGCGGCAGGGAATCCCCACGCCCTCCCCAACCGATTCGCTCACAGGTTCGCGAAGGCCTCGCACGACTCCCTCGAGCGGTTCGCCATCGGCTCCCCGCTCTCCAGCGCGCGCCACCGCCCGTTCTGCGAAGCACTTTCCCGCGAGACCGTCTGAGATACCATCGTTCACCGACCAATGCCAGCTAACGCAGACCCGTCCATCGATATCCGCCGTGCGACCCACGACGATTACGACGCCGTCGTCGACTTCACGAGCGACATCTGGCCCGAGCGCGGCGGTGACTACATCCCGCGGGTCTACCACGACTGGCTCGAGAACGAACCCGGACAGGGCAAGAAGACCTTCCTCGCGGAGGTCGACGGTGAGGCCGCGGGGATCGTCCAGGGCGTGATGCTCACCGACGACGAGGCCTGGTTCCAGAGCATGCGCGTCGCGGCCGACTACCGCCGGCAGGGGGTGAGCCACCGGCTGAACGAGGCGACCTTCGAGTGGGCCCGCGAGCGGGGCGCGACGGTCGGCCGCGTGATGATCTTCTCGTGGAACGCGGCCTCCTTCGGCGCGGCGCGGGCAAGCGGCTACGAGCCGATCACCGAGTTTCGCTTCGCCCACCCCGACCCCGATCCGGACGCCGACGGGTCGGCGTCGCACGCGGTCTCGAGCGATCCCGCGGCCGCGTGGCGGTACTGGACCCACAGCGACGCGCGCGAGTACCTGTCGGGGCTCGGTCTGGCACCCGAGGAGTCGTGGGCCGTCAGGGAACTCGCTCGAGACGATTTCGAGCGGCTGGCCGACGAGACGGCCGTCTTCGCGGTCGACGGTGAGACCGGACTCGCGGGGGCTGCCTACCGATCGCGAACCTACGAGCGACCGGTCGAGGATGACGACTCGAGCGACGACAAATCGGACGCGGACCCGAAAACCGAGACGTGGGCCGAGTACGGCCTCGGCGCGTGGGCGGACGTCGACGCCGCCCGCTCGCTGTTCGCCGCAATCGCCCGCGACGCGGCCGACTGCGGGGCCGACGAGACGCGGGTGCTGATCCCCGAGACGCCCCGGCACGTCACCGACGCGCCCTACGCCGGCGTCGGGACCGCCGACGAACCCGATTTCGTGTTAGGGATCGATCTCACCGGGAAGTGACGGGGCGGTGTCGAAGGGGCCGGTGCCGCGATTCAGTTCGAATCAGGCGCTACCCGCCGCTGACCGGCGGAAACAGCGCCAGTTCGTCTCCCTCCTCGAGTTCCGTTGCGAGGCCCTCCTCCTCGACCAGCACGTTCGTCCCGTTTCGCAACACGTTGATCTGCGATCGCAGGTCGCCGTCCTCGAGCACGCGCCCCTCGAGTTCGGGGGCCGCCTCGAGCAGCGCCTCGAGGGCATCGCCGACGGTGTCGCCGGCCGCGGTATCGACGGTCACGTGTTTGTCGCCAGCGCGTTCGGCGAGGTCGGCGAACAGTTTCCACTCCGTGGGCATACGTGGCGCTATCGGTGCCGGCGGCAAGTAGCTACCGCTCCTGTGGTTGTTCCCGTTCGCGATCGTCCCGTTCGTCGGCGACGGTCTCCCGCGCTCGCTCCTGCTCGCCGCTCCGGTCGCCCGCCTCGACCAGCGTCCGTTCGGTCACCCGTCGGAGCGCGTCGGGACGACCGAGCACGTAGGCGACGTCGCCGGCCGCGAGTCGCTCGTCGCCGGCCGGCAGCGGCAGGTACTCGTCGCCGCCATCGCCGTCACCGCCGTCGCTGGTGTCAGGATCGCGCTCGAGCCCCAGCACCAAGACGGGCAGCGAATCGATTGCCAGCCCGACGAGCGGGTCGTCGGTCCCGACGGCGACGGTCGTGACCGTCTCGTCGGCCGTCCGGAGCAGGGAGACGAGGTCCCGTTCGGCGTCGGGGCTGCCCGGCAGGGTCACGAGCCGGTAGTTCCGTTCGGGCTCGAGGTCGCGGGCGTCCTCGGCGTCGAGGGCGACGGTCGCAGTGTCGTCGGCGGTCGCCCGCAGTTCGCCGCCGGCGACCCGCCGAGCGGTGCCGCCCTCGTCGTCGCGCGCCCAGATACGGACTGCGTCGCCCGGGCTGGCGTCCGCCGCGGGATCGCCGGAGAGGGCGACGGCGACGGTACCCGGCGCGAGCGTCGGCCCGATCCCCGCCGGTCGGCTCCCCACCGCGAGGTACTCGACGGTTCCGTCCGCGGCGAGGTCCGCGTCGACGTGGCCGATCCCGTGATCGCGCTCGAGGCGGGCGATCAGTCGCTCGCGGAGTTGGTCGACGGAGAGCCGGCGCGGGAAGCGGAACGTCTGGCCCGCGAGTTCGGCTTTCACCGACTCCTCGACGGCGTCGTAGCCGTCGATGTCGCCGATCTCCTCGGGCAGTTCGACGCTGACGACGCGGCCGGCAGAGCGGACGAGCTGCGTGACCTCGGTGATCGTCCGCGGCGTGGCGACCACGAACACGTCTCGAGCGAGGTAGTCACCTAACCGCCGGCCGCCGTCGGCGGCGACCGCGCTGGCCGTGAACGCGGCGACGGTGTAGACCGCGGTACTGGGGTCGGTCAGCGGCGTATCGCCGATGATCGCCTGTTGCAGGGCGGATTGGGTGTTCAACCAGAGCGCGACTATCGCGACGCCGAAGAGGACCGCGACGCCCTCGGGGACCGCCTCGGTGCTGTACCAGCGGAAGACAAACGCCACGGCGACACTCGCACCGGCCGCGAGCAGTGCGAACCCGAGGATCCCGACGAGCGCTTCCAGCAGCGTCTCGGACGAGAGCAGTTCGGTCGAGACCACCTGAGCGAGGAGCGACGCTACCACGGGCGCTCACCCCCGGTCGTCCCCCCGGTGCGAGCGTCGATCACGGTGTGGCTCATCGGGCGATCGCCTCCGCGAACGCTTCGGTGGCGTCCTCCGGCCCCGCGACGAACGCCTCGTCGCCGGCCTCGAGTCGCCGTTCGATGCCGGGGCCGAACACCCAGCCGTGGCGGCGACCGCTCGTCTCGCTGCCCTGCCGTCGCACCGCGAGGATCGTCACGGCCGCCGCCGACGCGGTCTCGTCGTCCGCACCGGTCGCGCCGACAGTGAACCGACGGATGGCGTACCCTTCGCGCTTGACCAGCGCGAGCGCCTCGAACTCGCGGCTCGTGCCGCGAGACCGCACGACGAGTCGCGGCGAGTCGGCCTCGAGGACCGGCTTGACGTCCCGCCGCGCGACGGCGAGGGTGACGCGTCCCGGCCCGCCGGCCGTCGCCGCGTTCGCCCTCGAGGCAGGGGCGACCACCTCGTCGTCTTCGCCGCCGTCGGTCGCGACCTCGTCCGCCACGGGCTCCGCTGGGACGGCGGCCGCGGCGCGTTCGTCGTCGACTTCGGTCCGGGCGCTCAGCACCCGGCCGGTGATCGAGCGATCGCCGGTCCGAACCGTCGCCTCGTCCCCGCGGGCGAGCCCCGTCGGGACCAGCGTCGCGATCGAGACGGCGCGCTGACCCGCCGACACCCGCCGGGAGAGGCTTCCGGACGGCGGTGCCGCCACGATAGTCGCCCGCCCCTGTTCGTCGATCGTGACGTCGATGTCCGCGAGGTCGTGTTCCGTTCGGAGTCGCTCCTCGAGGCGGGACGCGAGTTCCGAGAGGGGGAGGTCGGCGGGGAGTCGCCACGAGCCGGCCTTGAGCGTCCGCCGGAAATCGGGCGACAGCGGCGGATACCCTTCCATGTCGTGGATCTCGCCGGTCGGGCGGACGGTGACTTGCCCGACCGAGCCGACGAGTTCGACGACGTCGGCCGAGAGGGTCCGCTGCCGGAGGCGGGTAAAGGAGAGCCGGCGCGGCAGTTCGGCCCCGAGTTTGTCGCCCTGATTGTGGGCGTAGAGCGCGAGCATCAGGACGACGAGGACGGCGATCAGCAGCTGCGGCGACTTGGCGATCGTGGGTTCGACGAGGCCGAGCAGGCCGCCCTGGACGCTGGCGATCGACAGCGCGAGGACGACGACACCGAACCCGGGCAGCGTGACGCCGGTGAAGTACCGCACGAGAAATCCCAGCGAACCGGCGACGAACGCGGGGACGATGCCGGTCAGGAGCCCGAGATAGAGCCCGAGCAGCACTTCGATCAGCAACTCGACCGGAAGCGATTGCATTGTGTGTCGGTGGGGCGGAACCGTTAAATCAGCACCGACAGCAAACCGAGCGGGGCTGGAGCGCCGGTCGAACCGCGACGGAGTCGTCGCCGGCACCGGTCCGTTCCGGCCGCAGAGCGGCCGGCCGATATCGAAGACGTTTATCCCGTACCGACGCTCATCGGTGTGTATGGTCGACGACCGGTCGCCTCGAGCGCGACTGCCGGAGAACTGGCCGCGAGTCCTCACGACGCGAGCGGCCGTGATTCTCGTCTTGCTCGTCGCGCTGCTCTCGGTCGCAACCGCGGTTTTCAACATCGGGACGAACAGCGTCGGCGGGCCGCTCGCCGAATACGTTCCCGAGGCCGTCCAGAGCGCCGCCGCCTTCACGGGTGCGCTGACCGGGTTCCTGATGGTCGGCAGCGCGCTCGCACTCCGGCGCGGCCTGCGGACGGGCTGGTGGGCGACGCTGCTCTTGCTCCCGTTGACCGCGGCACAGGGGCTCCTCCAGTCGAGCCCGTACTCGCTGCCGCTGGTCGCCCTGTCGGTCGTTTCGATCCCGATACTGCTGTTCACCCGCAAGCGCTTTACCAAACCCCTCTCGCTGTCGACGACCCAGATCGCGGCCGGCGCGTCGCTCGTCGGCGTCCAACTGTACGGCACGATCGGCGGCTACGCGCTCCGGGAGGATTTCGACGGTATCAGCAGCATCCTCGACGCCTTCTACTTCACGCTGATCACCTCGAGTACGGTCGGCTACGGCGACGTGACGCCCAACCCCGGCTCGACCGAGGCGATGCTGTTTACGATGTCGGTGCTCATCCTGGGCGTCGCCAGTTTCGGTATCGCTATCGGGGCGCTCGTGGGCCCGGCGATCCAGGCCAGAATCTCGAAAACACTCGGAAAGATGAGCGACTCACAACTCCAACTCCTCGACGACCACATCCTCGTGCTCGGCTACGGCGAACTGACCGAACCGATCGTCGACGAACTCGCGGACGCCGGCCGGCAGTTCGTCGTCGTCACCAGCGACCGCGAGGCCGCGACGACCCTCACCGACCGCGGCCTCGCCGTCGTCAGCGGCGACCCCAGCGACGAGGAGCCGCTTCGCCGCGCGAAAATCGACCGCGCGGCCGCGATCCTCGTCGCCACGAACCACGACGCCGAGGACGCCCTGACCGTCCTCACCGCGCGCGAACTCGCACCGAACACGCGCATCGTCGCCGCCGCGACCGACCGCGAGAACACGAAGAAACTCGAGCGCGCCGGCGCGGACTCCGTGATCAGCCCCGCGATGCTCGGCGGCCACCTGCTCGTGCGGTCGGCGCTCGGCAGCGACGAGAGCGGGCTGATCGATCGGATCCTCGAGCGGGAGTAGACCCCAGCAGAGGGGGCCGAACGGGCTCGTTCGATCGAACCTGCGGACACGTTCAGGACAGTTGATCGGCGTCTCGCTCCGAATCGGCCAACCGGCGTGCGGTGGCGCGCGCTGTGTCGCGGCGAACCGACGGGTGAGCCGCGGACCAAAGGTGCGCGAGGGATGAGCGAACGACCGGAGGGAGTGAGTGAATCGGCTGGGGAGGGCGTGGCGATTCCCTGTTGGCACGATAGCAGGACGCTTCGCCTCACGCGATTCCATCGGAACGCCCTCAATTCCATCAGCACACAGTAGGACAGACACGAACGTCCAGCTACCGGTGCCGACCGCGGTGGACGATCGCCACGTCGGCCTCGAGGTCGCTGAGCTTCCGGAACGTCGGCGGGGAGACGAACCGCGAGGCGGCCGACCGGTCGGTGCTCGAGCCGACGAAGCAGACGTCATAGCGGGGCGCCGCCCGGCCCAGATAGGACTCGACCGACGCGGTGGCGACGTGGGTCTCGAAGGGGCCGGGGAACGCGTCGACGAGATCCGCGAGGGTCGCTTCCGCCGTGCGGCGGCGCGACTCGGCGTCGATACAGGTACAGACGCTGACCGGCCGGCCGGACTCGGACACGCGGATCGCGAAGTCGAGCATCGCGCGAGCGGTGTCGCCGGCACCCCGAACCGCGACGAGACTGTTCTGCCACCGCCGTCGTCGGGTTCCGTTCGACCGGAACGCGATCACGTCGATCTCGCTGTCGAACAGCCCCGTGATGAACGCCGAGAGTCCGCCGTCCTCGCGTTCGGCGTACGGCGCGACGATGAGGTCGCAGTTCTGTTCGCGGGCCGTCTGCAGGACGAGCCCCGCCGAGAGCCCGCCGTCGGCTGCGACGACGACCTCGCAGGGAACGTCGTACGCGCTCTCGAGGTCGGCGGCAAGCGACTCGAGGCGGCGAGCGGCGTCGCCGGCCGCGCGTTCGGTGGGGCTCGCGCCCGTTCGACCATCGCTCGCGCCGGCGGCGTCGCGTTGCCGCTCGGCGTCTTCGTCGTCGATCACGTCGAACAGCACCACTTTCCCGGCGTCGTGTGCGCCGGCGATCGACGCGGCGAAACGGGCGACCGTCTCCGAACAGTCATCCATCGGGACGAGCACGTGATCGTCCCCGCTGGTCGTCTGGTAGAGGTAGCGAGCGCGCTGCTCGTAGAAGTGGCGCCGCCAGACGACGAAGGCCGCCGCGACGAACGAACTCGAGACGACGATCCCGAGGACGTAGGCGAATTGCGTGTTGCCGGTCACGAGGACGAGCAAAGCGGTCGAAAACGCCGTCGGCTCCTCGAGGTCGAGCGCCCACGTACAGACGCCGGTAAAGAAGATGCCGAGGGCGGCCCCGGCCGCGTTGACCCCGCCGGCGTGCAGCCCGACGGCCGCCGCGAGTCCCAGCGCGAACCAGCCACAGAGCGCGCCGACGGTCATCCCGCCGACGAACTTCGACGGCGTGGCGTACTTCCCCTCCGGATCGGCGAAGAGCGTGTAGGTTCCGGAGGCAAGCGGCGGGAACAGCAGGAACGAGATCGCCGCCGTCATGTTCGCCAGCCACGTCACCGCGGCGATCAGCAACGGGACGAACACCAGCACCGAGAGGTGGACGAGATTGCCCGTGTGCTCGAGCCACCGCAGGACGGCGTCGAGTTCGCGTCGCTCCAGCCGACGGAGTCGTCTCGCGAGCGCGTACAGCCGCGCTCGCACACCCTCGAGCATAGCTTTCCGTTGGTCGCGGAACGACCAAAACCGTTCGGCTTCGCTCCCAAACTCCCTGCTCGAAGACGCCACAGAACCGACCGGCGGGCCGTTCCCGTCCGGCTTCTACTCCGGTGCGCCCTCGAGAATGTCGACCCCGCTCGAGGCCCCGATCCGTTCGGCTCCGGCCTCGAGCATCGCGAGCGCGTCGTCGTAGCTGCCGACGCCGCCGCTGGCCTTGACGGGGAGGAACTCGCTCATGAGTTCGACGTCGTCGACCGCGGCACCGCCGCCGGCGAAGCCGGTCGAGGTTTTGACCATCGCCGCGTCGGCCGCCGCGGCGGCCTCGCAGGCCCGCCGTTTCTCGGCGTCGGTCAGGAGCGCGGTTTCGATGATCACCTTGACCGGGATCGGCACCGCGGCGACCAGTTCCGCGAGTTCCGTCCTGACCGCGTCGTCCTCGCCCGCTCGCAGTCGGCCGACGTTGATCACGACGTCGAGTTCGTCCGCGCCGTCTTGCCACGCCGTAACTCCCTCCTTGCGTTTCACCGCGGGCGCGTGCTGGCCGTGCGGGAAGCCGATCACCGTCGCGAGGGTCACGTCGGGTGCGTACTCGGCGGCCGTCTCGACCGCGTAGGGCGGGATGCAGGCGTTCATTCCGTACTCGGCGGCCGCATCGAGGACGTCTCGAACGTCCTCGAGCGTCGTCTCGGGGCCGAGGACGGTGTGGTCGATCAGGGGGGCGAGTTCGCTGCGGTCCATACACGGGCCGACTCGCCGGACGAAGAAAAAGCCGCCCACTCGAGTCCCCGAGGTCGTGCGGAGCCGGACGATCAGCCTGCAGCAGCGCGGTCCCGTCACGAGCGGCGTTTCGGTGCGAATCAGTCGGTCGCTACGGAGACGAACCGACTGTTCCAGTCGGTCGAGACTGTCCGAACGACCGGTTCGCAGTCCTGTTTTACGTTTCACAAGACTGATATTGATCCCACGGAAGTACACGGCGTGGTTTCTCGAGACACGGCTGCACATATCGGCGCGTGTTGCCTCGCGGTACTCGTCTTGCTCGTCGCCGCCTCATTTGACGTGGGGACAGGAACGGGACCGGTCGCGATCGCGGTGGCTCTGTTGGTGAACGGACTGCTCTTCGGTGGCGGACACCTCTATCTCGCGATCCGGAGAGCCGACGGAACGGTCCCGCCCGACACGCGGTGGCGCTATGTGGCGATGCTCGGGGTCTTACTCGGCGGGGGAGCGATCGTCCTCTACGCGGGTGACCGAACGATCGGACCCGTCACGCTCGAGACGGTCTGGCTACCGCTTTTCGTTCTCATCGTGTGTAGCTACGTGCTCTCCGAAGCGATCGCGGGGTACCGAGCGTCTCGCTCGGAGTGAGGCTCGGTCTCTTCGGATCGTCGAGCGGACCGAAGCGGCGTTCGATCGGAGGCTCGACGGAACCGTTGTCTGTCGGTCCCGCAGCGATTCTCCGGACCGTCGTGACGGATACGATACCGAGTCACAGCCGACGGCATCCTTTTTCCCGTTCAATACGTCGACAACCCCGCCTTCGACGTGACGCCGCCGCGGTACGTCGACGCTATGTCACCGAGCGCGGTCAGTTCTCGCCGGAACGCATCGTGTCACTCGGCCGGGAACGAGTCGGCGAGACCACCATTGACCCGTAGACCGCCTGAGGCGGTCTATATCCAGCCGAACGTGCCGTGTGCGCTGCCATGAGCGTCGGACGTATTCGATTCAGTGAATATCCGATAATCGGAAAGTGTTAGTCACTGGTGTGAGCTATTCCACCGTATGGTATTACCCGAGGGGTTCGTCGTCCCGCCGTGGTACCTGCTGGGTCCGGTCGTCATCGTTCTCAGCGGTGTCATCGCGCTGTTGTGGGCGCTCGAGCCGCCGGTGACCGATCGGACGGTCATCGCGTTCGCGCCGTGGATGATGTTCGGCGCGTGTCTCCACGTCCTCTACAAGTTAGGTGCGTTCCCGGCGACGATCGAGCCGCTGTTTACCGCGCCGATGGTCTACGCGGTGACCGCGACCGTCGCGGGAGTCGTCTGGATTATCGCGATCTTCCTCCACGTCGGCGGGTTACAGCCGACGATCCCCCGGTTCGTCGGCATCGCCGGGACGGCGTTTTTCACCGTCTTCACGATGTTCGCGCTCTCGCTCGGTCTCGAGGCGGGGACGCTCGAGCCGTTCTGGCCGGTCATCGCCGTCGTCGTCGCCGGCATCGTCACCGCGGTCGCGTGGATCGCGCTAAGTCTCTGGTTCACCGATATCGCGACGACAACGAGCGCGACGGGCGCGCTCGTCGTCTTCGGCCACACCTTGGACGGCGTCACGACCGCGATCGGCTACGACGTCCTCGGGGCCGGCGAGGACGTGCCGCTCTCCTTGCTGATTCTCGAGGCCGGCGAGGCGCTGCCGACCGCGGAGTACGTCGGTGCGGGCTGGCTGTTCGTCCTCGTCAAGGTCGTCCTCGCGATGGTCATCCTCGGCCTCTTCCGGGAGTACGTCGACGAGGCCCCACAGCAGGCTCGGACGCTCCTCGCGCTGGTCGCCGCGGTCGGGCTCGGACCGGCCGTCCACAACACGCTGTTGTTCGCCGTCGCCTGAGCGTTCTATTCCCACCGCAACCGCGTGACTCCGCCGCGTTGGCCCTAGATTTTTGCCGGGCGGAGCCGTCCTCTCAGTAGTCTCGAATGGATCCGATCACGGTACTCGCCGCCGGTCACGTCAACTGGGACGTGACCCTTCGCGTCGACAGGTTTCCCCAACCCGACGGCGAGGCGGCGATCCGCTCGCAGCGCCAGTCGGGCGGCGGGAGCGCCGCGAACGTCGCCGCCGCACTCGCCGGACTCGAGGTCGACACCGAACTGATCGGGAGCGTCGGCGACGACGACCACGGCCTGCTCGCCCGTCGGGAACTCGAGACCGCGGGCGTCTCCCTCGAGGGCGTCCGCGTTATCGAGGGGGCCGAAACGGCCGTCAAGTACCTGCTGGTCGACGAAACCGGTGAAGTCGCGATACTCGGCAACGACGGCGTCAACGAGGCGGTGACGCCCGACGACCTCGAGCCGGCACGGATTCGGACGGCCGACCACGTCCACCTCACGGGCCAATGGCCGGAGACCGCCGCTGCGATCGCACGGATCGCGAGCGAGGCGGGCGTCTCCGTCAGTTTCGATCCCGGCCGCCGGATCGGCGATCGGGACTACGGCGAGGCGCTCGCGCTCGCGGACCTCGTCTTCGTCAGCGACCGGGAGGCCGCGGCGCTGCTCGAGGCCGACACGATCGATGCGGCGACCGACGAGCGGATCGTCGTGGTGACCTGCGGGGCCGACGGGGCGGAAGCGTACACGCCGGAGGGCACGGTCGTTCATCCGGGGTTCGACATCGATCCCATCGACACGGCCGGCGCGGGCGACGCCTTCGCGGCGGGATTCCTCGCGACGTGGCTCGCGGAGCGCGAGATCGACCGCGCGCTCGCGGTCGGAAACGCCTGTGGTGCGCTGACCGCGAGCCACAACGGAGCGCGGAACGCACCGACGAAAGGGGCGGTCGAGGACGTTCTCACACGCCGATCCTGACCGGTGCCTTCTTACGCGCTCTCCGGACCGCGCGAAAGCGCTGCAGTCGTGTGGTTCTCACCGGGTGTTGTCTGACGGTAGTTATATGGACGACGCCGTTGGCCACTCCAGTAACAGTCACGATCCCGTGACTGAGAGACATGACGGAAGGAAGGGTAAACCAGTCCCACGGATGTGACCTTCAACGGCGCATCCAGTACGACCGACGAGACGACGAACCGCCGAGTATCGCCGCTGCAACGGCACTGGCCCGGTATTACGGTGACGATGTTACCGCGGCCAGTACGCAGCTCTACGACTACATCGATCCGGACGCACTCGACAGCCTCTTCGCCGAGACGAATCGGGGCGATAGCCGGTCGGCGGGGACCGTCGAGTTCGAAATCGACGACGCGCTGGTCACGATCCGATCCGAGCGCGTCGACGTGTGCCCGATCGACTGACGGCGACGGGCGGGTCGCCGGGCGAGTGCGGGAAACGGGGGTGCTGTCGAGGATCGCCGGGCGAGTCGGTCAGCCTCGGCCCTTCCTCGAACCTTTTTTTGTACCGCCCGCGGAATCCGACGGTATGGCGACCCAACCACACCTGCTGGTCGACGACGGAGATCTGACGGACATCGCGCTCATTCCGGGCGACCCCGGGCGAGTCGATCGGATCGCCGATCACTGCGACGAGTCGGAAACGATCGCACAGAACCGGGAGTACAAGATCGTCAACGCCACCTACGAGGGGCGTGAGCTGACGATCTGCTCGACGGGGATCGGCTGTCCCTCCGCCGCGATCGCGATCGAGGAGATGGCCAACGTCGGCGTCGAGACGTTCCTCCGGGTCGGGACGACCGGCGCGCTCCAGTCCGGCATCGAGATCGGCGACATGATCGTCGCGACGGGCGCGGCGAAACACGAGGGGACGAGCAAGCGCTACGAGGCCACCGAGTACCCCGCGGTCCCGGACTACGACGTGCTCTCGGCGTTGGTCGACTCCGCCGAGGCGAACGACGAGGATGTCCACGTCGGCCCGATCGTCTCCGACGACGCCTTCTACGCCGAGACCGACGAACACGTCGCCGACTGGGAGGACGCCGGCATGTTAGCCGTCGAGATGGAGGCCGCCGCCGTCTTCTCGCTGGCCCGCCGCAAGGGACTGCGCGCCGGCGCGATCTGTACCGTCGACGGCAACCTCGTCGAAGGCACCCAGAAGGGCACCGACACCGAGGACGACGAACTCCCGGACAAGGCGAAAAACAACGTCGGGCGCGCGATCGATCTCTCGCTCGAGGCCGCGACCGAACTGTAAGCCGTTCCGAATCCGACCGCCCGTTTCTACTTCTTCGAGCGACCGAACAGCCGCTCGCGGAGCGACCGCGTCGTCGGCCGCTCGGCGAGCAACACGGAACACTCGAGGTCGTCGACGATGTCGAAGACGAGCGAGCCGCGGACGAGCCGGGAGAGCAGGCCGCGCTCGGTCGCGCCGATGATTACGAGCGTCTCTCCGGCGGCTTCGCGGTCGATCGCACCTTCGATATCGCCCGACGTATCGACCGTGAGCACGGCGTCCCCGATATTGTGGTCGGCGGCCCACTCGGTGAGGAACGCCTCGCCGGCCTCGCGCTCGCTCTCGTCGTCGACGACGTGGAGCAGGTCGATCGAGGCACCGGTGGCCGAACGCAGGGTTCTCGCGATCTCGGCGCTGAGATCGGAGTCCGGTCCGCCGGCGGTCGGCAGCAGGATCCGGCTGGGATCGTAGCCCCGGTCTTTCAACACGAGGAAGTCACACGGGAGGTCGCGGGCGAGTTCGTCGAGCGGCTGTTCGGCGCGACCCACGGACCACGGCCGGTCCCCGCCCCAGCCCATCACCACTTGATCGGCGTCGTACTCGCGGGCGGCGTCGAACACCTCCTCGACGGAACGATGCGAGGCGATCGTCGTCGTCTCGATCTCCACGTCGCGGGCCGCGGCGTGCTCGCGGGCCCGCTCGAGCAGTCTCTCGGATTCGGTGTCGATCCGTTCGACACCGCGCTCGAGCGGCGTCTGGTCGGGGACCTGTACCACGTGGACCGCGTGGACGATGCCGTCCCGTTCGGCGGCGAGCGTGCTGGCGAACTCGATCAGGTGTCGCTCGGTCCGAGGGTTTGCCAGCGGGACCAGCACGCGATACTCGCCCGACCCATCGGGTCTGGCCGCGTTCGCCGCCGAAACCGCGACGTCCGGCATCGCCTCGGACCGGTCGAGGATGTACTGGCCGAGGACGCCCTGCCGGGGCGTCTTCGAGCGCGCGTACAGCGCGTACCACAGCACCGCGACGGCGACGAAGGCGAGACTCAGGCCGATTTCGATCGGGTCCATGAACCCGATGAGGCCGAAGGAAAGCACTGTGCCGACGATCGGCGTCACCGGGTAGAACGGCACCCGAAAGTCCGGGTCGTAGTCGGGCACGTCGGCCTGCCGGAACGCGATCAGCGCGAGGTTCATCAGGCCGTAGACGATCAGGTGGAGCACGCTCGCCGCCTTCGCGAGGATCTCGAGGTCCTGTCCCAGCGCGGCGATGAACACGACGATGACGCTGCCGGTCAGCAGGATCGACCGGTACGGCGTCGCGTACGTGGGGTGGATCTCGTTGAGTCTGTCCGTGACGATCTTGTCCCGGCCCATCGCGAAGTTGATCCGGGCCGACGAGAGGATCGACGCGTTCGCGCTCGAGGCGGTCGCGAGCATCGCTGCCAGCGAGATCAGGGTGACGCCGACGGCGTCGAGCACGGGGATCCCCGCGAACGTGATCTCGGCGACCTGTGAGACGGGCACGCTGTCGTCGAGTGCGTGCCACGGGACGATGCCGACCATCGTGCCGACGAGGACGGCGTAGATGGCCGTCACGACGGCGACGCTGCCGATGACCGCGATCGGGAGGTTCCGACCGGGGTTTTTCAGTTCCTCCGCGACGGTCGCGATCTTCGCGTAGCCGAGAAAGGAGACGAAGACGAGGGCGGTCCCCGGGAGGATCGCGCCGTAGCCCGCGTCGGTCGGCGCGAGCCCGTCGGTCGTCAACGTCCCCCAGTTGAAATGCAGAAAGCCGGTTGCGGCGAAGATCGTAAGGATGCCCAACAGGACCGTGACGATCACCGTCTGGACGCCCCCGGTCTCCTTCGCGCCCACGTAGTTGACGCCGACGAACAGGAGCCCGGCGATCAGGGCTCCCAACTGGATGTCCGTCAGCGCGAACAGCCCGAACTCGAGCGTCGGCAGCGCGAGCACCGTGCCGGCGAGCAGGTCGGTGAGATAGCCCCCGAAGCCGATGCAGTAAAACGCCGAGGCGAAGGCCAGACCCATCCAGTCGCCCATGCCGGAGATCGACCCGAACAGCGGTCCGAGACCGCGGTTGACGTAGTAGTAGCCGCCGCCGGCTTTCGGCATCGCCGTCCCGAGTTCGCTCACCGCTAACGCGTTGACCATCGCGATCGCGCCGCCGATCACGAACGAGACGACGACTATCGGGCCGGCTTCCTGAGCGGCAGCGCCGGGGAGGACGAAGATACCCGCGCCGATCATCGTCCCCATACCGATCGCGAGGGCGGACAGGAGCCCCAGGTCCTTGGCGAGTTCGTCGTCACTCATCGGTCTGGCATTGCCGCAGTGTGATTCGCGGCCGATCCGCGCTCGAGCGGGGTCGATGGTTCCGCATACCAGTGCCGTCCCGCCGGCTCGCGGCGGGCCTCGCGGGGTCGTCCTCGATCATTTGTGTGGTCCTTTCCGCGACACCGGTATAAATAATCCGATATGATTGGGGATACCTGAGTGCAGATCCAATAAATTACTGATACAGCAAAAATAATATGTTGGTGACACTACCGACGACGATCAACGGAGAATATAGTACCCGCCGGCGTACAGCGCGGATATGGACTATCGGCTCGACGAGATCGATCGTCGGATCATTCACGCGCTGATGGGTGACGCTCGGAACACCTCGGCTCCGGCGATCGCGGACGACCTGAACGTCTCCCCGGGGACGATTCGGAACCGGATCTCGCAACTCGAGGAGCAGGGCGTTATCACCGGCTATCACGCGAGCATCGATTTCGAACGGGCGGACGGTCATCTGCCGAACCTCTTTATGTGCAACGCGCCGGTCTCCGAGCGGGAATCGATCGCGCGACAGGCCCAGATCATTCCGGGAGTCGTCAACGTCCGCGAACTGATGACCGGACGGCGGAACCTGCACGTGCTTGCGGTCGGGAGCGACACCGAGGACTTACGCCGGATCGCCCGATCGCTCTCGGATCTCGGCGTCGAGATCGAAGACGAGGTGCTCGTTCAGACGGAAACGACTCGCGCGTACTCGCCGTACGGTCCCACCGACGAGACCCAGAACGCCGTGCTGACGGACTTCATCAGCCTCTCCGGCGACGCGGAAGTCGCGGAGGTGACCGTCGATCGGGACGCCCCGGCCGCCGGAATGCGGATTCAGGAAGCGGCCCGCTGTGATGCCCTCACCGACGACACGCTCGTGATCGCTATCGAGCGAGACGATACCGTGCTGACACCACACGGCGACACGGAAATCCGTTCCGACGACATCGTCACGCTGTTCTCCCGGGGTGGCGTGACCGACGAAACGATCGCGAACTTCGACTCGAGCGTGGTCGCCGACACCTGAGCGGTTCGCGAGTCGTTCGACTTCTCTCCCGACTACGCCGCCGTAAGCCGTCGCGCGAGCGTCGTCGTTCGATCGGTCAGCGTCTCGGTCGTCTCCGATGCCCCCTGTAGCCGGTCGTTGATCGTCGCGAACAGCCGCTCGAACGCGAGGGCCCCGTCGTCGCCCTCCCACTCCGCGGTCTCGCGCGCCTCGAGCCCGCACGTCTCACACGTCTCCCCTTCGAGCGCGCCGAAACAGCCGTGGCAGCGCTCGAGGCCGATCGCGACCGTTTCGCTCAGTGCGACGACCTCGCGGAGCGTCGACTGCAGGTCGGCCGCGGCGTCGGAAAAGCCCTCGAGCGCGGTCCGGATCTCGGGGTCGTACGCGCCGCCGTCGAGGGCGGCGAGGCGCTCGAGTCGGGCGTCGACGACCGCGAGCGCGAGCAACACGTCGCGGCGACTGCGGCGATACTCCGAGATCGAGTCGTCGAGTTCGGCGTCCGTTCCGTCGTCGACGGCGGACTCGAGGGTGGCGGGCAGCGACGTCGCGATTGACGCGAACGACGCGATGTCCGAAATCGTCTCGCCCTGCACGCCAGTCGTTGCGCGGACGCGGCGAAACAGCTCGTCGCTGGCGATCGGGTCCGCCGACGGCGAGGACTCGAGCGTCGCGAAACACTCGTCGCAAACGGTGACGAGCGCGCTCTCGTGGACATCTCCCTCGAGCGGAACGTCGCCGACGGGGACGAGTCGGAGCGCGGCAGGGTCGTCGTCGCCGCCGTCGGTGCCGCAGTGTCGACACGAGAACCCGTCGCGGTCGAGGACGGCATCGCGGTCGGCGCGCCAGTCGCGTGAAGTCATGGCCGAGCGAAGACAGCGCGACGACAAAAACGCACCGACAGCCCGGACGACCGACGGCGTTCGGTGGGAGCGCACGAAATACTAACCGGACGCCGCTCGTAATCCCCGTATGGTCGACTCACCCGACGATTCGGACGGATCGAACGACTCGGAGACGGACGGCGAAACCGAGTTCGAACTCGAGCGCGGGTACGACCGCGCGGAACTGGCCGCCGTCTTCCGCGAGTTCGCGACCGCCTTCGAGGACGGCCGCCCCGTCCGATTGGACGGCGACGATCAAACTGTTAGGATCGCCGTTCCGGAGCGCGTCGTCGCCGAATTCGAAGCCGAGTACGATGCCGACGACGAGCCGCCGGTCGGCGAACTGGAACTCGAACTCGAGTGGGACGACCCCGACGGCTCGAGCGTTCGAGTCACGGACCGCGACTCGATCGCCGACGGCGACACCGCCGGGTCGGCCGAGACGGCTGCGGCCGCCGAAACCGAGACCGCCGACCGCGGTGCGGATGCGGACTCGGCGGACGTCGATCCCGTGGCGGCGGTGATGCCCCTCGAGGGGGTGGCGGACCGCGACGGTGGCGACGACGGCGTCGAGGCGGACGAAACCGACGAGACGGCGGTGGCGGCCGACTCCGGCCGAACCAGTCGCTTCGAGGTCTACGAGGACAAGGGCGGCCAGTGGCGCTGGCGGCTCGTCCACTGGAACGGAAACATCGTCGCCGACAGCGGCGAGGGGTACGCCTCGCGGTCCAACGCCGAACGGGCGGCCCGAAGCGTCATGCGGAGCGCGCCGGCGGCGAGGATCGATCGACTCGAGTAGGTCGAGTCGGCGGCGGCGAGCTACGATCGGATGTCTTCGGCGTCTAAATCCACGTCGAGTTCCGCGGAGTGGTCTATCTGTTCGTACTCGAGGACCGGCGTCGTCCCCTCCGGGACGGCGTTGTACTCCCGGAGGAAGTCGACGACGCCTTGCTTGCCGCCGAAGTCACCACGGTACTGCCGGAACAGTCGCGGGACCGTCGCCGCGTCGTCCGCGGGATCGTAGCTGACGTTCTCCTCTAAGAACCACTCGATCGCGATGTCCAGTTCCTCGTCGACATCCCGCGGCGAGTAGACCGCGATCGGCGGGCAGTGCTCGGCACCGTGGCCCAGCGCGAAGTGCACCCGCGGATCGCACTCCTCGAGGCGGAACTGCCGCTCGAACGAGGAGGGAAACAGCCGGGGAACGTAGCCGAAACCCCACGATTGCTTCGAACTGCGGAGCAAGCCGTGCTCGATATCGTTGAGACTCAGCCAGACCCCGCTGACGGGAATCTGATCGCGCGCGAAGAACTTCCAGCGGTCGAGGAGCCCGCCCTCGAGCAGATCGGGTTCTTCCTCCTCTATCAGCAGTTGCGCGTAGGCGTTGTAACAGTTGAGCCAGAAGGCGAGTTTCCCCTCTCGACCGGAGAGCGCTCGCTCTAGCTGCGTTCGCTCGAGCGCCGCCAGATGCTCTCGTAACTGATCGGCGTCTCCCTCGGTCTTGACCGTATACAGGAGATCGGCCGAGAGCGAGAGGGGATCGAGCTGAGTCGACATTCGGTCCGAAATTCGCGAACCAGCCCCTTGAAGCCGTGTGACGGGTACGCACGACAGTCCGGACTGAATACAGGTTCAGGCCGTGGTTTTATGCTGCCGACGGTAGAAATAATGGTGTGAATCTCAGCAAGGGATTTCTCCTCGTCCTCGTCGCCCTCTTCGCGTATCTCTCCCTGTTGCTCGTGCTTCCGTTTTTCCAGTACATCCTCGGTGCCATCCTCATCGCCTACGTCCTCTACCCGGTCCAGCAGCGCCTCGAGACACACGTCGCGGCGCCGATCGCCGCCTTCGGGCTCGTCGCCCTCGCGATCGCCGGCTTCGTCGTCCCGCTGATCGGCATCGTCGCGGCGGTCGCCAGCGACGCTCGCCGACTCCTCGAGCAGGTCAACACCGACTCGTTGCAGGTGGCCGACCTCGAGCGGGCGATCGAGGAACAGACCGGCCAGACTGTCGATCTGCCGTCGGCGCTCGCCGACGCCGCACAGAGCGCCGGGACGATGGTGCTCGAGCGCTCGACGGAGTGGTTCAGCGCGCTTACGCACGTGTTGATCGGACTGGGGCTCGCGCTGTTCCTGCTCTACTACCTGCTCAAAGACGGCGGGGACCTGTTGGCGTGGCTGCGGGAACTGACGCCGCTGCCGGACGACGCACAGGACGATTTCTACCAGAAACTGGACGAAGTCATGTGGGCCGTCCTCGCCGGGCACGTCCTGATCGCGATCATTCAGGGGACTCTCGCCGGGTTGGGGCTGTTGGCGACCGGCGTCCCGAACGCCGCGTTCTGGACGTTCGTCATGATCATCCTCTCGCTGATCCCGCTGATCGGCTCGTTTCTGGTCTGGGGGCCGGCCGTCGTCTATCTCTTCCTGATCGACCAGCCACTGTTCGCAGTGGGGCTGTTCGTCTACAGCGTGATCATCGTCGGCCTCTCCGACGACTACCTCCGGCCGGTCCTCGTCGATCGCTACGCCGAACTCAACCCTGCCGTCATCATCCTCGGCGTCCTCGGCGGCGTCTACGCCTTCGGCGTCATGGGTCTGTTCTACGGCCCCGTCGTCCTCGGCGCGCTGATCGCGACGCTCGACGTGATGAACGACCACTACGACCGACTCGAGGAAACGCCCGGGATGTCGTAACGCTGCCCTGCGGTCGGCTGGCGGCGACCGCAACTGACCGCCGACCACGACCACAGTACCCGACCGCTACCGCGACCGCTACCGCGATTCCTGCCCGCCCGCGAGCAACTCGTCGACGAGCCGCGTAAACCGGTCGACGAGCCGGTCGGGAACCGTCGGCGTCACCGTCGCCAGCAGCCGGCCCGTCGCTTCGGGCTCGGCCAGTTCGAGGATGACCCGATTACGGTCGTCGTAGCGCTTCGTGACGAGCTCGTGTTCGACCAACCGGTTCAGGTGGTACTCGAGCGTACTCCGTGCGATCCCGAGGGCGTCAGCGATGTCACCGGGCGCTGCCGGTTCGTGATCGATCAGGTAGACGACGATCTCGCGGGCGGTCTCCCGACGGAACAGTGCCAGTGCGGCACGTTCCCACTCGTCATACGCCGGCGGGTAGTAGTGGGTCCGGCCGTAGAACTCCTCGCGGACGAGGCGGTCGTCCTCGCGCAGCCGCCGGACGTGGTACTGGACCTGTCCCGGTGCGAAGTCGGACTCTCTGACGAGTTCGTTGAAGTGCACGCCGGCGTTGTCGCCGATGTGGGCCTGAATCTGCTGTCGAGTGTCGGTCATCGATATCTCGTAGTGTCCGAAACGCGGACGTATCGTCGGCTACTGCTGGGGGACGTATAACGGGTTTCCCACGTTCCCAACCCTCGAGAACCGTCTCTCGGTCGCGGGTTCGCCCGTACACGCGTCCTCTCACGTCAAAACAGTTTACTATATACCTCGATTATCAGTAGCTATGAGTCGTGGAATTGGAGAGTTCGAACCCGTTCAGGCGGTGATCCCGGAGTGGGCGGCGGTACTCGTCGCGCTCGTCACCCAGTTGGGCGACGTCTGGTTTCTCAGTCTCTTCGTCGGCCTCATCTACTGGTTTCACGCGGAGAAACGGGAAGACGCCGCCGTCATCGTCGGTTTTACGCTCGCCGGACTCGCGCTCATCAGCGCGCTCAAACACGTCTTCTCGTTACCGCGTCCGGGCGAACCGTTAGTCGCGATCGAGACGCTGCCGTGGATACTCCAACCGCTCTACGAAGCGACCGCGATGGCCGGCGGGTACGGCTTTCCGAGCGGCCACGCGCTGATGACGACTATCGTGTATCTCGGCCTCGCACACCGGCTCTCGATCAGCACTCATCGCCGACGGTTCGCCGGTGCGGGAATCGGTATCGCTGCGGTGTGTTTCTCGCGCATCGCGCTCGGCGTCCACTACCTCGTCGACGTGGTCGCCGGGGTCGCCGTCGGAATCGCGTTCCTGTTGTGTGCGGAACGGCTCCTCGCCCGCTATTCGATCGATCACGGAACGGGGGCGTTCGCGCTCGCGATCGTCGCCGGAACCGTGAACCTCGTCGTCAGTGGTGTCGACGCCAATAGCGTCTCGCTCCTCGGAGCGGCACTCGGCGCGTTCGGGGGCTGGCAACTCGTAGTGCTCGGACGGCACGTGTGCGCGGCCGACCGGCCATCGGACGCGGTTCGACCGCTCGTCGTTCGCGGCGTGTTCGCGGCCGGCGCGCTCGCGCCGTTGGCCGTCGCGATCGACGAGTTTCACCTCTTCTCGCTGCCCGCTCGCGGCGCTGTGCGGGGCGTCGTTCTCGCCGCGTTCGTCACGGTCCCGGTGATGAAACACTCCGAGCGCGCCCAGCGGTTCTGGACGGCGCTCGTCTTCTGGACGACGATGGCAGCCCTCGGGCTTCGGTTCCTGCTCTCGCCGACGACGTGGCGACGCGGGCTGACCCTCGGTCGGCAGTACGGCGTCCGACTTCGGAGCTGGATTCGTCCGGAGACGTAGGGTCGCCATTATCGCCCTCCAGCATGCTCGAGCGGCCGGAACTCGGCCGCCGTCGCTACTCCCGGCGCGTCTCGACCGCGGTTCCCGAGAGGTTGACCCACAGCATGCCTTCGCCCATCTCCTCGTAGTCGAACGTCGCGCCGACGACCGCGTCGGCCCCGAGGTCCCGTGCCTCGGCCTCGAGGTCGGCGATCGCTTCCGTTCGCCCTTGCTCGATCTTCTTCTCGTAGGAGCCGCTCCGTCCGCCGACGACGTCCCGAATGCCGGCGGCGATGTCGCTGACGACGTTCGCGCCGATGACCGCTTCCCCCGAAATGACGCCGCGGTAGTCCGTGATCTCCCGTCCCTCGAGGCCGTCCGTCGTCGTGATGGTTATTTCAGACATTCACAGGTGGATACGTTGCGATCAGATATAAATCGAGAGTCGGATGTACAGCTTCGGAACATCCGCTCGGCGGTATCCGTGTCCGCCCGCTCACCGCGAGCGGTTCCGGTCAAAAAGAGTCGGCGACGCAACGAATCGTCCTCGGCATCAGGCTCGAGCGCGTGCCTGTTCGGGCGTATCGGCCTTGTTGTTCGCGTAGGCGTTGTACGCCGAGATGAGGGCGACGGCCGCGCCGGAGATCGCGGTCCCGGTCGCGAGTTCGCTGCTCCCCATCTCGATGAACGAGGGGGAGATAAGCGCCCAGAGGCCGAGCAGGACAGCCAGCGACGCGACGCCGACGCTCGCCAGTCGATCTCTCGACAGCCGGACGAAGTTGTAGCCGGCGGTCAGGAAGATCGCCGTCCCGACGAGCGTGTCGTTCCAGATCGCCGCCTCCGTCGACTCGAGGATGAACGGCGACGCGACGATGTAGAGCCCGATCAGTGCGACGAGGGCACTCAGCCACTGCATTGCGTCCGTGTTCAGCGAGTTGTAGTCGGCTCGGGTCTCGCGGTCGGTGTCGGTATCGGTATTCGGTGTGTCACTCATAGTTTCCTCACCTCCCGGTAGCTGCCATTCGCGCAAAACGACAGTGCCTGCACCTGTCGGGAAAACTCGTGGGTCCGCGTGATGTCCCCACCGTGTCGTTTCTCACGCACGCGAGAAGATTGTTGGATCGGCCGGAAATACCGAAGGGAATAGGTGGGTGTCCGCCCGATTACAGGTATCGATCGCATGGCGCTCCCAACGTCGGTCGCCGGCGAGTGGTTAAACCCGCAACTCGCCCCCGTCCTCGTCTGCGTGATCGCGCTCGCGGTGCTGGGAACGGCGGTGCTGTTCGTCGCCGGACTCGTCGCGTACTCTCGGCGTCGGACGCTCCGATACCTGCTGATAACGGTCGCACTCGGCGTGCTCGTCGTCCGGTCGGTGACCGGGCTGGGGACCGTCCTCGGCCTCGTTCCGATGACGATTCACCACCTCGTCGAGCACGGCTCCGACTTCCTGATCGCGGTACTGGTCCTCGCTGCGGTCTATCGGAGCGGCTCGAGGACCGACGCCGTCTCGGTCGACCCGGACGACTAGTCCGCGCGACCGGGCCCCGTCGTTCGTGTCGGTCGTCGTGAGATATAAGTTCGCGTAGGGACGGGTATCGGTATGTCAGTCCCCGACACCGCGGCGACGGCGGCAGCCGTCGTCGACGAGATCCTCTCCGCAGTCGTCGCCGATCGAACCGTTCTCGAGGAGGTCACTGCCGGGGTGCTCGCCCGCGGTCACGTGTTACTCGAGGACGTGCCCGGAACGGGCAAGACGCTCACCGCGCGGTCGTTCGCGACCGCGCTCGGGCTGGAGTTCTCCCGGATCCAGTTCACCCCGGACCTGATGCCCGCCGATATCACCGGGTCGTACGTCTTCGAGGAGGAGACCGGCGAGTTCCACTTCACGCCCGGACCGGTGTTCGCGAACGTGGTCCTCGCGGACGAGATCAACCGCGCGCCGCCGAAGACCCAGTCCGCGCTGCTCGAGGCGATGGGCGAGGGACAGGTGACCGTCGACGGCGAGACCCACGACCTCCCCGACCCGTTCGTCGTCATCGCGACGCAGAACCCCGTCGAGCAGGAGGGGACGTTCGAACTGCCCGAGGCCCAGCGCGACCGCTTCATGATCAAGACCTCGCTGGGGTATCCCGACGCCGACGGAACGCGGGAACTGATCGACCGCCGGGCCGACCGCGACCGCCCGGACCCGACCGTCGACCCGGTCGTCGACCGCGAGCGGGTGCTCGAACTCCAGCGCGTTCCCGAGGGAATCGCCGTCGAGGGCCCGGTCCGCGACTACATCGGCGACGTCTGCCGAGCGACCCGAACCGACGGCCGCGTCGACGTCGGCGTCTCGCCCCGCGGCGTCCAGCGGCTGTTCGAGGTGAGCCGGGCTCGAGCCGTCCTCGAGGGTCGCGAGTACGTCGTTCCGGAGGACATCAAACGAATCGCCGGGCCCGCGCTCGCCCATCGCCTCGTATTGACGCCCGAGGCGAGCGTCGACGGCGTCTCCCGGCGCGCGGTAATCGACGGCGTGCTCGAGGAGTGTGCGGTGCCGGCGATGGAACCGCCCTCAGCGGACCAGTAACCACGTCCCGCCGAGGACCGCGGCCACGGCGCCGATGACGCCCGCCGTCGCCGGAACCGACAGCGTCGGCGCGAAGACCGCCGCTCCGGCCAGTCCGAGAGCCGCGACGAGGACGCCGACGACCGCTATCGCCCCGCTCCAGCCGAGCCGCACGAGCTGTGGCCGCCGGGACGCGTCGGGGCCGATCTCGCGCGCCAGCGTCCGCCCGTAACGACCGACGTCGTACGTGAACAGCGCGGCCGCGATCGGAACGAACGCCGCCGCACCGGTCCGGACCGTCTCGAGGTCGAGGAGCACGGCGTCGACGGTAGAACCGGCGACGATCCCGCCCGCCGCGAGCGCCCCGGCGAGGGCGGTAACGGGGTCGGGGGCATCGTCTTGCAGCACCGCGCCCTCGTAGAGCCACGCCACCAGCCAGCCGACGCCGAGGACGATTGCCGTCGCGCCGAAACCAGCGGCCACGAGAGTCGTCTCGACGCTGCCGAGACTCCCGACGCCGGCGACCGCGAGCCCCACGCCGGAGACCGCGCCGACGACGATCGCGACGGTCGCGTTTCGACGCCCGTCCGTCTGGACCCACGCGCCGCGGACGACCGCCGCCGAGACGGCGACGACGGCGGCCACACCCGTCACGGCCGCGAGCGGTCCGCGAACGACCACGCTGCCGGCGACCGCGTCGACGAGCGACTCGAGCGGCGGGGCGAACGGGGAGAGCATCGTCAGTACCGCCAGCACGGCAATCGCGAGCGCGGCCGCGACCCCGATCATCCTCGTGAGTGCGTTTCGAGTCCCGTCGTAGGCGTCGCGTCTCGAGGGGACGGTAAACGCCGCCGGCGGGACGAGAAAGAGGGCGGACGCGACCGCGACGGCGGCGGCGACGAGCGCGAGGAACAGTCCGGACGGCCCGTAGCCGGTGAGCCACGGGACCGCTTCGAGTGCGGGTCCAGCACCGCCCAGCGTATCGATTCCGGCGGCGAGAAGTGCTACGCCGCCGGCGACGACCGCCGAACAGAGCGCGGCCGCGCCCGCTCGTAGGAGCGCGACCGGTGTCGGCTCACCACCGAGGACGCCACCCGCGGTGAGTCCGAGGATCACGCCGACGAGCGCCGAGAGAGCCGCTATCGGCGCTCCCGCGAGACCGACCACGGCGACCCCGCCGAGGACGACGATCGGCAGCAGCGCCGACGCGACCGCGACGCGGCGGTACGAACTCGCGGACAACCCCACCGCCGCCGCGAGACCGATCCCGACGAGGACGCCGGCGGCAACGAGCGGTTCCGCGAGGGCGAGCGCCAGCGCACCGATACCGGCGGCCAACGCGATCCCTCGCCTCGTCGTCGGCGGGAGTCGACCGTCGGTGTTCATCGGGTCCCTCCCGTCCTGATCGCGTTGCGAAGTAAGACCCCGAGCGACTGCTCGCGGTCCCAGTCGATGACGCGAGCGCCCGTCGCGCGGGCTCGAGCCAGTCGCGTCTCCCGGTCGAGCGATTCCAGCCGCGTCGAGATATCGTCGGGGCCGGCCGTGACGTCCGGCGAGATCACGCGGACCGCGTACCCCCGCGCCCGAAGCCGCTCGACGAGGTCGACCGGCTCGTCGTCCACGAACGAGGAGAACAGGTACACCTGCGCCTCGCCCGGCAGCGTCCGGGGAAGGTCCGCGACGGGATCGTCGGTTCGCGTCCGAGCGTTCGACCGGTAGCCGAGGTAATTGGCCTCCCGGACGCCCTCGAGTAGCTGCGACGCTTCCCGTCTCGTCGCGGGGTCAGTTCCCGGAGCGACGGTCGTCAACCGCCGCTCGTGGAGCCCGACGACGCCGGTCGGATGGCCCGCGGCCACCAGCGCCTCGAGCGCTCGCTCGGCGGCGTCGGCCGACCGCTCGATCGCGGGAGGCCGTGCGGTCGTCGCCGCACTGAACTGGCTCGGTCGGGCGTCGACGACGCAGACGATCCGCGTCGCCCGCTCGGCGCGGTACTCGACGGTCGCCAGCTCCCGGCTCCCGGCGTATCGCCGCCAGTCGATCGACCGGACCGGATCGCCCGGCTCGTACTCGCGGACGGCGTAGAACTCGAGGCCGCTGCCGCCCTCGTCGGTCGGCACCTCGCCCGCGTAGTCGTTCGCCCCGTCGCCGAGCGACACCGATTCGACGGTCGGCGAACGGCGAACCGCGTCGTCGCCGCTCACGCCCGCCCGCCACGTCTCGGCTACCGTCCCCGTGAGATCGCGCGTTCGAACCGTCGCGTCGTCGAACGCGTGCTCGCCGCGCCGGGGTTCGATTTCGTACTCGAGGGTTGTCTCCTCGAGCGGCTCAAGGGTCTCGCACGCACGCGGGGAGCCGGAAACGACCGGCAACGCCTCCGGGACGCCGTCGACGACGCGCAGGTCGACGATCGTCTCCGAGCCGGCGTTTTGGACGGTCGTCCGCACGGTGACGGTCTCACCGGGGTCGGCTGACACCGCCGCGGAACCGGAGTTCGTGCTCTCGTCGACGTCGTCGATGACCCCGCCGCTCGCACCGTCGCGAACCGAAATCCGACGGTTGACACGCACCATCGCCGGCCGATTCGTCCCGAACGCGGCCGCGGCGACGTACCACAGCGGGAGCGTTGCGGCGGCGACGAGGAGTTGGCTGCCGGCGGCGATGCCGAGCCCCGCGAGCGCGAGCGTCGCGGTGATGGCCCACTCGTCGCCCCCGAGTCGCTCGACGGTCCGATCGCTCATCGGTCCACCTCCGCGTCGGTCCGGGCGTCCCCGCCGATGGTTTCGATCGCCGCGAGCGTGCGACGGACGCGGCGCTGGTACGCCGCCCCGGGGTCGACCGCGGCCCGGAGCCATTCGCCGAGCGGTTGTCGCCGACCGTCGGCGAGGAACGCGGCGGCGACCGGGTCGTCGGTCCACGTCCCCGAGCGGACGGCCTCGCGAGCCGCGTCGGTCGCAAGCCCGCGTTTCGTGACGACGACGCGAACCGCACCCTTCGTGAGCCGTCGCCGAACGTCCGTCGCCGACTCGTTTGCCCGGCAGCGGTACCGGCCCTGTGCGGCGTCGGTGATGGTCCGTTCCGTCTCGCGGCCGACCGCGGTCTCCGTGTGACTGACGCCGTCTTCGGGCGGGACGCCCTCGAGCAGCGGGGACTCGCTCGAGCGGTCGCGGGTCCACAGCCACCAGCCCGTGGCCGCCGCGATCACGATCCCGAGCGCCGGAAACAGCACTGCCAGCGGGTACAACAGGACGGTGAGGGCCCGCACGGACGGGACGAAGCCGCCGAGTAGCACCGCCCCGATCGCGAGGACGACACCGGCACCGACCACGGCCGTCACGACTCGCTCGAGATCGATGGCAGGGAGCTGGACCAGCGGATCTCGCCCCGGTCCGGAAGACGAACGCGAACTCATTCCGATCCCTCCTCGTCCGGCTCGTGGTCGAGCAGCTCACGCACCGCGGCCCGCGCCGCCGCCGCCCGCTCCGGCGACGGCTCGCGGCCGCCGTACTCGATATCGCGAACGATCGCGACGAGGCGGCTCACGCGGTCGGCGGGGAACCCGGCGGCGAGCGCGTCGCGAGCCACCGCTCCGGGGGTCGCCGTCTCGCGGTCCGCTATCTCGAGGCGATCGAGGAACGCGTGCCACGCCGCCCGGACCTCCGCGCGCGGCCCGTGAGGGGCCAGCGGCTCGGCCGCGAGATCGGGACTCCCCGCTTCGTCACCCTCGGAATCGCCCGGCTCGTCGGCGTCCTCGTCATCCGCAGTCGGTCCGAGAATCCCCTCGAGCAGCGACCGATCGCTGTCGGCCGACGATCGGCCGAACGAGCGCAACGACCCGAGCGACGGAAGGGAGCCGAACGCCCGGCCGATCGACGAGAGGGCCGAACCGACGGCGGGGGACCCGCGGCCGGTGCCGCCGAACTCGAGACTGGGCATCGAGATAGTCGGGAGCGATATCGACGGCAGGCTGTATCCGCCGATAGCGCCGAAGAGTCGGCTGAGCGCGGTTCCGAGGCCCCCGACGAGGTCCGCGAGTGCGACGAACAGCTCGGCCACCGCGTTTCCGCGCCGTCGTTCACTGGTGGCGATCAGTCGGTAGTAGGTTACGACACCGCCGATGCAGAACCCCGGGACGAGCACGACGACCGCCGCCAGCCGCAGGTAGAGGTCCCCGACGGTCGCCGTCGCGGTCTCCGCACCGACCTCGGCCGTCACGGTCGCCTCGTCGCCGATCGGCAGCCAGAGCCGCGTCCGCCCGTTTTCGCCGGTCGTCGCCGTCCCGCCGCTCTCGAGGGAGACCGTCGCGTTCGGAACGCCGGCCCCGTCGGCCGACACCTGGACCGGAGCGGGCGAGCCCGGGAACAGGACCGGCGAGACGAACTCGACCGTCGGTTCGGCCACCTCGACGGTCCGATTGCCGGCGACCGGTTCGCGTTCGACGCGGAGGTCGACCGGACCGGTCGTCTCCGGGAGCGTCACGGTGGCCTCCCCGTCCGCATCGGTCATCGCGACCGCCGTCCCGTCGCGGGAGACCGTCGCGTTGGGCACCGGCGTCGAGCCGACTTCGGCCGTGATCTCGAGGTCGCGAGCCGGAGCCGCCCCGCCGCGGATCTCGAGCGTCGCAGCCGTCCGGACATCGAACGTTCGCGATTGATTCTGCTCGGGGATCGAGACGGTCATCTCCTCGGCGTAGGGAACGACGATCGTGGCCCTGCCGAACTCGTCTATCTCGGTGACGTTCTCGCCGTTCACTGCGATGGTTCTCGTGGTGAAATGGCTGGTATAGTCGGTCTGGACCGTCACGTTGCGTCCCGGTTCGATTTCCTCGTCGATCTCGATGGTTGTACTCGACTCGTCGTCGCGATCGTCGTCCGGCCCGTTCGTGTCGTCGGGCGATTCCGTGACGAACTCGGGGGTGTCCTCCATCGAGTCCCAGTCGCCGGCGATCGGCTCGCCGTCGCTCCCACCGGGCCCGTCGAGTCGCGGATCCGCCGCGGGCAGCGCGCTCGCGACGACGAACAGACAGCACAGACAGCCGACGACGAGCAAGAGCCGGCGCGCCCCCGTCACGCTGTCCCCTCCAGTTCGGCCGCCATCTCGGACAGCCGTCGCACGCGGACGTCGACCGGCGGGTGAGTATCGGACGAGTCGGCATGGACGGGTCCCGAGGGCGTAGTGGCCTCGAGCCACGACGTCACGTTCGCGCGCCGAGTCGTCTCATCAGTCGGTTGCTGGATCTCGGGCAGCAACGCCGTCTCGTCGCCCGTTACCGGATCGGTCGGGACGATACACAGCGCTCGCGTTCTGGCCGTCCGGAGGTCCGTCTCCGGCGTTCCGGCCGTCTCGGCGAGGGTCACCAGCGCGCTCGCGAGCGCCATCGGCGTCCCGGTGATCCGGGCGGCCGCGGCGTCAGCGGCGAACTCACGCGTCTGTGACAGCGTTCGGGTCGCCCAGTCGGCGATCGTCGGAAACACCCAGAGAATCGGCGCGACGAAGACGGAGGTGAGCACGACCAAGGGGAGAAACCAGTACACCGCCACCCGGTCGCCGCCCGACAGTTCGCCGGGATCGGAAAGCGCGCGGCGCGCGAGCAGCGCCGCGTGGTAGGCTCGATCGGCGATCTCGAGGAACAGCGTCGTGATCGTCATCAGCGTCACGTCCCGGTTTGCGACGTGGGCGATCTCGTGGGCGAGGACTGCCTCGAGTTCGTCGGCGTCGAGGGCCTCGACCAGTCCCGTCGTGACGACGATCGTCGCGTCGGTGAGCCGACCGACGGTGTAACAGCTCGCCGCCTCGTCGGCGACGACGCGAACGTCCGGTTCCGGCACGTCGGCAGTCATCGCCAGTCGCCGGACCGTTCGGGCGACGGCGTGGTCCTCGTCACCGGCGACGCCGTGCGTTCCCGAGAGCACGCGCCGATAGCCGTAATACGTCTGTGCCGCGAGGAAGCCGCCGACCAGTACCAGCGCCGTTGCCCACGAGACCGGCAACCGGAGGGGGTCGAACTCGACGGTGCCGTACTGGAGGAAGACGATCGTCCCGCCGACGACGCCCGGGAGCAAGACGCCGTACGTCCACAGCAGCGTAAGCACGAACACGGTAGTAACCGCGACGAATACACCGAGGACTGCACAGATCCGCACGCGGAGATTCATGGAGGGCGCTTGATCGAATTCTCGACTCCGAGACCAAAAATTTTCCCCGAACGTTTCGGGCGAGTATCGTCTCCGGTTACCGACCGCTCCGGTCGGACGACCGATGTGTCGTCGCCGAATCCGGAGAGCCGCGATGGTGCTCGAGCGGGTCCGTAACGGCGACGGCTCACCGCGATCGGCTCCACATCGAACTCGTGCGTGGCACTTGACAAACATTTAATTCGGGCGGGACTATAGCCTTACGTATGGTCGAATCCCTCGTGGGGAACGTGCCGCTCCTGCTCTTGGTGGTGGGCCTCGTACTGATGGTACTCGAGGCCATCTCGCCGGGTGCCCACCTCATCGTCATCGGGATCGCGCTGGTCGGCGCAGGGTTGATCGGCGTGCTCTTCCCGGCCCCGCTTAGCCCGATAATTCTGGCGGGACTGACCCTCGTGATCGGGCTTGCAGCGGCCTACATCTACAACCGCTTCGACTTCTACGGCGGCAAAGGGACGGCCCGAACCACGGACTCGGACTCGCTGTCCGGCGCGACGGGCTACGTCACCGAGACGGTCACGAACCGCAGCGGCGAGGTCAAACTCGAGGAGGGCGGGTTCGCCCCCTACTACAGCGCGCGAACGACTAGCGGAACGATCGAGGAAGGCGAAGAGGTCATCGTCATCGACCCCGGCGGCGGAAACGTGCTCACGGTCGAATCCCTCGACGCGATCGGTGAGGACGAGATCGATCGCGCGCTGGCACGAGACGCGCAACAGGACGACCGAGAACCCACGGACACCGGCGACGAATCGACGACCGACGCCGAACCGGAGACCGAAACGGAGCGCTCGAGTTGACCTGTGGGTTCGGGTCTCACATGTTGACGAAATAAGGGAACGCTTTTCTCCCCACCGCCGTAAGGCCGAAATATGGTGCTACAACTGTTCCCGATGCAAGCCACCGGCGCAGCCGTGTTGCTCGTCGGTGCCATCGTCCTCGTCCTCGTGATCGCCGCACTGCTGAGCGCGATCGAGATCGTCGACGCCTACGAGAAACGCGCCCTGACCGTCTTCGGCGAGTACCGCAAACTGCTCGAGCCGGGGATCAACTTCGTCCCCCCGTTCGTCTCGAACACGTACGCGTTCGATATGCGTACCCAGACGCTCGACGTGCCCCGTCAGGAAGCGATCACCCGCGACAACTCGCCGGTGACCGCCGACGCCGTCGTCTACATCAAGGTGATGGACGCCAAGAAGGCGTTCCTGCAGGTCGACGACTACAAGAAGGCCGTCTCGAACCTCGCCCAGACCACCCTGCGCGCCGTGCTGGGCGACATGGAACTGGACGACACGCTGAACAAACGCCAAGAGATCAACGCCCGCATCCGCCAGGAACTCGACGAACCCACCGACGAGTGGGGCATTCGAGTGGAGTCGGTCGAGGTCCGCGAGGTCAACCCCTCGAAGGACGTCCAGCGCGCGATGGAGCAACAGACCTCCGCCGAGCGGAAACGCCGCGCCATGATTCTCGAGGCACAGGGTGAACGCCGCAGTGCCGTCGAGAAGGCGGAAGGTGACAAACAGAGCGAGATCATCCGCGCACAGGGTGAGAAACAGAGCCAGATCCTCGAGGCCCAGGGTGACTCGATCTCGACCGTGCTGCGTGCACGGTCCGCCGAATCGATGGGCGAGCGCGCCATCATCGACAAGGGAATGGAGACGCTCGGCGACATCGGGCAGGGCGAGTCGACGACGTTCGTCATGCCCCAGGAACTCACCTCGCTGGTCGGCCGCTACGGCAAGCACCTCTCGGGCAGCGACGTCGAGGGGAACGGCACGGACCTCGAGAGCCGCGAATTCGACGACGAGACCCGCGAACTGATCGGGCTAGACGATATCGCCGAGATCATCGGCGAGATCGATCAGGAAGCGGACATGGACGTCGAAGCGATGGAACAGGAGGCCCAAGCGATCAAGGAAGGCAAGGATCCGGCGGATATCTCGGATCCGGACGAGGTCATCGAGGAGATGGACCAAGACTTCCAAGGCCAGACCGACGGCGGCACTGAGATGGCAGCCGACGAGGACGACGAGCCCTCCTCGAGCGACTGACTGTCTCCGTTCAGTCGCCGTCGATTCGTCTCGGTGCCATCGGTTTACGTCTTATTTCTCGCCCTATAATCGTCTGTACGTCGATTGCGCTCACTCTCGTCTCCATCGTCGCTCGAGGACACGTATTGGATCCCTAACCAGTAATAATCGGTGAACAAAGCGGAGCGAAACCTGTTTTACGTATCGTGCCCTTGAGGACAGTAGTAGGTATGACAGCACCCGATGGGGTCGACGATGAAAAACGAGCGACCCTGCGCCGATTTGCCGCCCTCGGTGCCGCCTCCCCGCTGGTTGGACGCTCCGATTCAGCGGCGGCTGACACGGGTGAAAGCGACGCGCGCGACGCTATCGCGGGCTATCTCTCCACGACGCCCGGCGCGCACTTCTCGAAGATCCGCGATGACTTACAACTCGGGACCGGCGAAACCCAACACCACCTCCGCCGGCTCGAGGAACTCGAGGCCATCGAGCGCTACCGCGACGGCGACTACAAGCGGTTCGTCACGGCCGGCCGGTTCGACGAGTTCGAGAAACGGGCGCTCGGCTACCTCCGCCGGGAGACCCCGCGCGGCATGCTGATCGAACTCCTCCTGAACTCGGACGCCACCGCCGGCGACCTCGCGACGGCCCTCGAGGTCTCCCCGCCGACGGTGAGCAAGTACGCCGGCGAACTCGAGGAGGCCGGACTGCTCTCCCGGGACGACGGCTACGCCGTCGAACGACCCGAGACGGTGCTCGTACTGGTCGTCCGCCACGCGGACTCCTTCGGCGATCGCGCGCGGACGCTCGCTCGAGACGCGGATCAGTTCCTCGAGTATCAGGCCTGAGGTCGGGACTAAGTACCTGTTACCCGGCGGTAAGAACGTATTACTGCGAGATTACGACGAGTCGACCAGCGACAGCAAGTCGGTCAGCGACTCGAGTTCGTGGGTCGCGTCCACCGACCGATCGCGGTTGTGAGACCGCCGGAGGAACGCGGTCTCGAGGCCGGCCGTGCGCCCGGCGGTCACGTCTTTTTCCGAATCACCGACGTAGATGCCGCTCGTGATGCCGACGGCCTCGAGTGCCTCCTCGATGTAGGAGGGATCGGGCTTGCGTCGCTCGTAGCCCTCGACCGTCGGGTCACGGCCGCGGACGACATCGAAATCGAACTCGTAGTAGTCGGCGACGAATTCGGCGGTCTCGTGGCGGTTGTTGGTGACGAGTCCAATCGTCGTCCGCTCCCCGAGGTCGTGAATCGCGTCGATATCGTCGTAGGTGCCGCGCTCACCCGATCGAAGGCGGTCGTGGGTTCCGCTTGAGGCGTGTGCTTCCTTTCGATCCCAGAACTCCGCGAGGTCGATCCCGAGGTCCTGACAGTGTCTCTGGATCCGTTCGTGGTCGTGATCCCTGAAATCGCGCCGCTGTGTTGCCGTCGGGTCGACCTCCAGTTCGGCAAGCGCCGCGTCGGCGGCGTTGGCGTAGACCTGCGGATGCGTTCGCGGTCCCTCGAGGATGACGCCGTCCATATCGAACAGTACTGCCGTCATGTCCCGATATTGAGGGCTCGCGATAGAAGAGCGTTCGCGTCGCTATCGGCTGTCGTTCGTCACTCGTTATGATCGGTAAACCAAGAGCAGAAACGGACCGCGCGACCGCAGTCGACTGTTACGCGTCGACTTTCCAGGTGGTACTCGAGGAATACCCCCACTTCTCAATCTCGACGTCGTAGTCGCCCTCTTGAAGTGCGGTGATGTTCGAGCCGACCTCTTTTGCCGTCATGCCGAGCTCCTTGCCGATGAGGCGGGATTTGAAGTACGTTTTCGTCGCCGCGTTGTTCCGGAGGTACTCCAGAATCCGCTGTTGTTTGCTCGTGAGGTCGGGGGCCATTGCAGTGCTCATACACGGTCGGATGACAGGAACACCCTTAGGGGGTTTGGTACGTGCGGTTAACCCGCTCCTGTCGTGCGGTTTTCCCGGGGCGTAATGAGATACTAACCGGGTGGAAACGTTTCGTTGGTACGTGCGGTTAATATATACCGGGCTCGGACTGTCGTTTGTTCGTGACGGTTTCCGGCCGACGGGATCGGAGCGGCGATTTCGACAGCCGTGACGCAAGCGGGACCCGTCACAGCGGCCGAGAGTCACGCGTCGGTGTCGTAATACGCTGTTACGAACGGTCCGAACGAAGACGCAACCGCCTCGCCTAACGCTCGCGTCCGGTTGGTCAGCCCGTCGGTGAGCGCACCCGCGGCCCCCTCCGCTTCGGCGACGTTCTCCGTTCCGAGCACGTCGTCCATGACCGGTCCCAGTTCCGCGCCGTCCGAGACCCGCTCGGCGACCCGGTCGGGAAGCCGAAGCGTCGGCCCGCCACCTCGCTCGAGTCGGTCGCCGTCGGTGACGGCTCCCCACATGATTAGGGACAGGCCCGGTGTCGCTCCAAGCCGAGCGACCCCGCCCTCGAGGCCGACGCCGTAGTCGGCGTCGGTCGCCGCGAGCGCGCGTCGGGCGCGGTTCTCGGCACCGGAAACGGTCTCCTCGAGCGACCGTGGCTGTTCGCTCACCCCGGAGTCGACGTCGACGGCGGTCACGGTCGGCTCGTATCGCTCGAGCGTGCGTTCGACCGCGTCGACCTTGACCGGGTTCGTGCTGCCGACTGCGAGTTCCATACCGGCCCTTTGCACGGAGCGAAGTTGGAGCCACCGTTTCCGCGCGCGGCGGTCGTCCTTCTCTGCTTTAATGTTTCCATTTATCATGCTCGTTCGCCTGAATTACCCGTTTTCGAGGGATCTGGGGCCGAGATTTCGAAACCATTAAACCTCGAGTCTCTGAACGTGAGAGGTAACGGATCCGTCCGGGCTTTTGCAATCGGTTCGGCCGGGCAGCAATCGCCATCGTATGACTAACGCACCATCGAACACGAGAGTACGACGTAGCGAACCCGAAACCAACGAACAGGAGACCGAGAGCGAGGAGCAGCAGGATCTGGTCTGTCCCGAGTGTGCCGGCAACCTCGTCGTCGACGACGAGCACGGCGAGACCGTCTGCGAGGACTGCGGACTGGTCGTCGAGGAAGACTCCGTCGACCGCGGCCCCGAGTGGCGGGCCTTCGACGCCGCCGAGAAGAACGAGAAGTCCCGCGTGGGCGCACCCACGACGAACACGATGCACGACAAGGGGCTCTCGACGAACATCGACTGGCGAAATAAGGACGCCTACGGCAACTCGCTCGGCTCCCGCCAGCGCGAGAAGATGCAGCGCCTGCGCAAGTGGAACGAGCGCTTCCGCACCCGCGACTCCAAGGAGCGCAACCTGAAACAGGCACTCGGCGAGATCGACCGGATGGCGAGCGCGCTGGGCCTCCCGACGAACGTCCGCGAGACCGCGTCGGTCATCTACCGCCGCGCGCTCGACGAGGACCTGCTGCCGGGCCGCTCCATCGAGGGCGTCTCGACGGCCTGTGTCTACGCCGCCGCCCGACAGGCCGGCGTCCCCCGGAGCCTCGACGAGATCGCCGACGTCTCCCGCGTCGAGAAAAACGAGATCGCGCGCACCTACCGCTACGTGGTCCGCGAACTGGGCCTCGAGGTCCAGCCGGCCGACCCCGAGAGCTACGTCCCTCGCTTTGCCTCGGGACTCGAACTCTCAGACGAGGCCGAACACCGCGCGCGGAGCCTGCTCCAGAACGCCAAGGAGAAGGGCGTCCACAGCGGCAAGTCGCCGGTCGGCCTCGCGGCCGCCGCGGTCTACGCCGCCGCGCTCCTGACCAACGAGAAGACCACGCAGGCCGCCGTCAGCGACGTCGCCGACATCTCCGAAGTGACGATTCGGAACCGCTATCACGAACTCCTCGAGGCCGAGGAGACCATCGGGATGGCCTAACGCGGTTCTCGACGGACTGGGACTGCCGAAACGATACCGTTTTTGTCGCTCTCGCTCCCACTGGTAGCCAATGGGTTTGACTTTCGACTCGTTCGTGCTCACGGCCGCGACGGCGACGCTCGCCGACGAACCCGCGGCCCGCGAGCACGCTGACGCGATCGAATTCCGAATGGACCTGGCCGACGAACCGCTGGCCGCGCTCGAGGCCTACGACGGCGAGTTGCCGATCATCGCGACGAATCGCGCCGACTGGGAGGGCGGAGACGCAGCCGAGGACGGCCGACTCGAGGCACTGGCGGCGGCGACCGCGTTCGAGGCCGTCGCGGCCATCGACGTCGAACTCGAGTCGATCCTCGAGGGGGACGCCGAGGACGTCCTCGAGACGGCTCGCGATCGCGACGTGTCGATCATCGCGTCGGCCCACGACTTCGACGGAACACCGGCTCGCAAAGAGATGGTTCGAACGCTGACCGAGGCGGGCAAGTACGCCGACGTGGCGAAACTGGCGGTGACCGCCCAGTCGACGGCGGACACGCTCGCGCTCCTGTCCGCGACCGAGCAGCTGACCGCCCACGGCGACGCGGTCGCCACGATGGCGATGGGCGAAGTCGGCAGCCACACGCGCGCGGTGGCTCCGGTCTACGGCTCGAAGATCGGCTACGCGCCCGTGGACCCGTCGGAGGCGACCGCGCCGGGCCAGTACGACCTCGAGACGCTCGCCGAACTGGTCGCACGACTCGACTGAGCTGAAAAACAACGAGAATCGGAATGTTAAGGGCAGGGGGTCCCTACATCCTCACTACAATGACATGGCTCCGTGCGCTTCTCGCCGCCGGTCTCTCCGTGATCATGCCCGGCGCGGGTCACGTTCTCATCCGGGACTGGCTCCGCGCCGCCGCGTTCGCGGCTCTTTTCGTGTCGGCGAGCGCCCTCTTTCTTCCGATCGACCAGCTGACGGCCGCCGGACCGGTAACGAGCGTCGATGATATCACCGCATACGCGGATATCATGGCCGCGGAGACCAGTGCGATCACACAGTTCCTCCTCTCGTTTATCGCCCTGTTCGCCGCGATCGACGCGACGTTCCGCGCGCTCGGCCACTCCTCGGTCGGAGCCGACACCGCGGAGGGGCCGACCTGTCCCGAGTGCGGTAAAGAAATCGACGCGGACCTCGAGTTCTGTCACTGGTGTACGACGCGCCTCGAGCCAGTCGATCCCGAGGCGGAGACGAACGATCTCTGAAGCGAGCGACTGATTCGCACGTCGACGTTCGGATTCGGTGCCGGTCTCGGGTGCCGTTCCGTACCGATTCCGCGACGCTACTTCTCGATGATGCTCTCTTCGACGGGTTCGCCGAAGTGGCGGGCCGTGTTCTCAGAATACAGCAGGATCTCGTCGCCGGCCTCGAGGTCCGTCACGGCCTTGCGGCCCTCTTCTGCGGCGACCTTGATCGTCTCGGCGTTCTGGAGCAGCGTCTCGACGCGGTCGCCGTCCTCGGTCTCGAGGGCGATCCGGAACATCGGCCGCTGTTCGATCTTGACCCGGCCGACGATGGCCTCGCGGGTGTTGCCGTCGGTGTCGACGACCTGCACTTCGTCGCCGCTCTGGAGTTCCGAGAGGTACTTCGTGCCGCCGTCGGGGGTCCGGACGTAGGCGTGGACCGCGCCCGCATTGACTCTAAAGGGCCGCGAGGCGACGTAGGGCGACTCGGCGGTCTCGGCGTGGACGAAGACCAGTCCGCGGGCCATCGACCCGACGAGCATTCCCTCATCGTGCTCGAGGAGGCTACCGGTGTCGACACAGACCCGGTCGGCGCTGCCGGCGCGCTCGATGTCGAGCACTTCGGCGTACTCCAGCTCGAGGCGCTCGCGTGCGGCCTGGTCGCGCATCTCGACGGTCTTGCGGATCTCGTCCGGATCGCCGGAGTCGAGCAGGACGGCGTCGGACCCGATCTCGAGGGTTTCGAAGGCCGTCTTGGCTTCCTCGGCGCTGGTGACGCCCGCGACGAGGTCGGTCTCGTCGCCGATGCGGGCGATCAGGTTTTCGAGGGGGATGATCGTCCAGTCCTCGCCGACGACGATCGTGTGGTCGGCTTCCTCGGCGGCGGTCTCGGCGAAGCGCTCGTACTCCTTGCCGAGGATGCGGACGTACGCGCCGCGCTCAAAGTCGCCGTTCCGGCGCAGCGTCGAGAGGTCTGCCGACCCCGAGAAGTCCTCGGGCAGGTCGATCGTGGCGTCGCCCTCGCCCGCTTTCCCGACGACGATCGCGTCTGCCTGCGCGTCCGACTCCGCGTCGTCGCTCGCGCCGTCGGCCTCGGCGTCGTCGATGTCGTCGACGAGCGTTACGTCCCCGTCGGTCCGGAACGCGGCGACGTTGATATCGCCGAGTTCCCGAGCGCGGGAAACGTCGTCCTCGTCGACCAGTACCCAGTCTGCACCCGCCTCGAGTGCGGCGGTGATCCGCTCCCGGCGGTCGTCCCAGTCACCGACTGTATCGTCGGCTTTTACCCAGACAGCTCGCGTCATAAATCGACCCTCGGAGGGAACCGGCTTGAACGTGGCGAATCGGGCAGGAACGTCAGACGGACCGATCGATATCGGAACAGCGGCCGTTGTTCCGATCCCGTCTTCGAGTCCAGTACCGTCGTAACTGCTAGTACTGCTCGAATAGTTATGATAGTATTGTGGGTAACGATAGTAACGGTAGTTAGAATACTTTCTCGGAAGTTGATAATAACCGTCCGAACGAACGTTCTGGTATGGGTCAGCGCCACCTCGACGACGCCGAACTGACGATCGACTGCGCCGCCCACCGGCTCGAGGTGGAACCCGCGGCTGAGATCGCCCGCGCGGCGTTCGAGCACGCGGGCGAGTTGGCGGTCCTCGAGTACGGCCGACCGGCGACCGTACTGGGTGCCGTCCGGCTCGCGTGTCGGCGCACGGACGTCACCGAACCCGCCCTCGAGCGGCTCGAGGACGCGTTCGACGTCGCTCCGGATCGAGTCGTCGCGGCCGACGAACTGCTAACGCAGTACCTGACGCCGCCCGCCGACGACGCCGAGATCCGCTCGCTGCGCCGAACGCTCATCGCGGCACAGGAAGTCCTGGCCGCGGTCGAGCGCGGCCGCGGCGCTGGCCCCGAGCTCCCGGGCTCGCACCTCGCTGACGCCGCGCCCTTCCTGCTCGCGCGGGCGAGCAGCCACCTCGATTCCCGCACCGACCGCGAGTTCCCGGGACTCGAGGCGGCGGCGCTTCGCGACCACATCGAGCGCCTCGAGGCCGACCTCGAGCTGGCTCGACTGGGAACGGAACTGTACGCGCGGGTCTACGACGAGCACTGAACCGCCGTCGGCCCGCGTCTGCTGACGGCGACCCTCCGTTGATTGCTCCCCCGACTGACGCCGCCCCACCGCTGACGCCGTCCCCTCCGGCCGCCCTACCGCTGACGTTCACCCCTCCGCTGCGCCGTTCCACCACCGATACCGCCGTCCGCGACACCGCCTATCGCGTCTCGCCGGCCTCGTCCATGAGCTTGTGTCGGAACGCCCGGTAGGCGTTTTCGCCCCGTTCGGTCAACTCGACGACGCGCCGGCGGCCGACCGACTCGATCGTCACGTAGCCGTCCTCGGCGAGCGGCTCGAGGACGTGGGTGTCGAGCACCCGAAACGCGCCCTTGTCCTCGCCGGAGTGCTCGTCCGGCGACCGTCGATCGGCCATGAAGGCGAGTTCCTGCTCTCGAGCGTACTCGATGAGGTCCTTCTTTTTCGGCGGTGCCGTCCGGTCGTCGTGAAAGCCATCCCACGCGGCTGGATCGGCGAGGAACTCCATGATCGCGACCTGCTCGCGCGTCGGCGACTCGATGGGATAGGTCGGCACCTCTTCCATCTCGTCGAGGCCGAACGAGCCGGGTTCGGCCGTCCCGTCGTGGGTGTACTCCGACGGCTCGACGTAGTAGGCGTGGGCGTCCGTTGAGACGTCCATACACGCGATCGTCGCCCCGATCGCCGGAATCGTGCCGGCCCCGGAGACGTTGACGTACACCTGATCCTCGGCGTGGATATCGGCGATCGTCGTCACGTCGCCGAGGACGGCGTACACGTCCGTCAGATCGCACGCTCTGGTCCGCACCTCGGGGACGATCGACTCGAGTTCCTCGCGTAACTCGTCGTGATAGTCGGCGGCCGCGGTCGCGTTTCGCTCCCCGTGTCCACCCTCCCCGTCCTGTTCGCCGTCGGTCTCCCCATTGCCTGCGCTGTCGTCCTCGAGCAGGTAGACCAGATCCGCCCGCTGGGTCCGGATCGGCTCGAGGATCCGATCGAACTCGTAGCCCAACGGCACGACGTGAACTCGCTTGACGACCTCCATACGCCGAGAGGCGTGTCAGCAAAAATAACTGCTGCGGAATCGGGAGTGGCCGCTCGAGCCGAAACCGCCCCCGGTCAACTGCCGAGTGTCGGCCATCCGGCCAAACCACCGCCGGGTGGGACTGAAAGGGGCGACGGGGCTTTCGGGCTGTTCTCGTCGGCACTGGTCGCAACGACGGATACTGCATCGAATCGGCGAAACGTTGAGAACGCCCGCGCTCGTACAACGATCCAGATGGCCGCCTACGACGCGATCTGTTTCGATCTCGATAGCACGCTCTGCGAGCCGACTCAGGACGCCGCGACCCTGCTCGAGTCCGCCTTCGAACGCGCCGGCTGCGAGCAGTTCTGTACCCCCGCGGAACTGCGGGCCGCCGTGCCTCACCTGCCGACCGCCGAGACCGATCGCGAGTTCTACGAGCACCTCTTTACCGAAGTCGCACAGCGAGCCGGCGTCGCCCCCGATATCGCGCCGACGCTCGCAGCCGAGTACCTCGCGGTGCAGGACCCGACCGCCGTCAGATTTCGACCCGGCGCGAAAGCGGCGCTCGAGCACGCTCGCGACCGAAGTCGGGTCGGGCTCATCACCAACGGCGGTCGGAAAACACAGACACAGAAACTCCGGGCGCTGGGCATCGAGGACGCCTTCGACGTGCGGGTGTTTACTGAGCCGAGCGCGGGGATCCTGCCGAAACCGAACGCGGCACCCTTCGAACGCGCGCTCGGTGAACTCGAGGTCGCGCCGGACGCGGCGATTCACGTCGGGGACTCGCTCCACGCCGACATCGCGGGCGCCAACGCGATGGGGATCGATTCGGCGTGGCTCGATACCGGGCGCGACGACGGGCCCAGCGAGCACGTGCCGACCTACGAACTCGCGTCGCTCGAGGCGTTCGAAACGATCGTCTAAGTCCGCCAAGCGAACCGATTGCCGGGCTGTCCGCCCTACTCCTCGGGCAGCAGATCGGTGTGCACCACAGCGCGATACTGGGTGTCGGTTCCCTCCTCGAGTCGCTTGAGCAGGGCCGCCGCGTTCGGAAAGCTCTCGGGGAGGTCGAACGCGTCGCCCTCGTCGTCGTCGCGTTGCTTGCAGAGTTTGACGAACGCCACCAGCGCGTCGTAGGTATTCGGCCGGGCGTAGACCACGCCGATATCGCGCTCGAGGGAGTCGCGCCACGACTCGATCACCGGTTCCGCCGCGTTCCGGGGCCGTCGCATCCGCTCGGCGAGTTCGGCCGTGTCGATATCGGGTCCGCCCTCGCCGGTCAGTCCCTCGAAGGCCGCCTCCAGATCGTCGGCCTCTGCCTCGAGCGCCGGCGCATCGGCTTCGGCCTCGAGCAACTCGGCGAACGCCTCGACCTCCTCGCGACGGACCGCGACGGGGTAGACGAAGTCGTGCGTGTCCTTCGGCAGGGTATACGACGTCGCCTCGACACCCTGCTCGCCGGGTCCGGAGTTGCCCAGCATCAGATCGAGTATTCCCATACCCGAAACAGGTATGGTGAGGCGAATAAGTGTTCCGCGCTCGACTCGAGTGGGTCGCGATCGACGCGTCCTACCAGTCCTCTCCGAGCGCCGCCTTCGCGCCGCCGTAGCCGCTCGCGGTCGTCCACGTTCGGCCGCTTTCCGTATGCTCGACCTCGTAGGAACCGCCACAGCCCCCACACCGGTACTGGTCCGGCGACTTCACCGGTTTCGACGCGCGGTGGCGCTTTGCCCGCCAGTCGCAGTCGGCCGCGAGACACCGGAGGACGTACCGCGGCCGCGCGAACGCCTCGCAGTAACGCGGGGCCTCGAGCGCCGCGGCCCGCTCGCGAAACCGGTCGCCGTGGCCGGACTCGCCGAACTGCTGGAACTCCCACGCGTGGACGAGCTCGTGGCGGACGATCCCCGCGAAGTCGGGCCAGTCGTACCGTTCGTAGGCCCGCCGCGCGAGCACGATCGTCGCCACCTCGCGGTCGGCGTGCCAGCGACAGAGGCCCGCGCGACGGCGCGCTCGCGCCGAGACGTCCCACTCGAGGGATGCGAGATCGATCGCCAGTTCGTGCTCATCGACGACCTCGCGGGCGTGAATCCGCGCCCGGGCGACGATTTCGTCCGCGAGCGTTAGTTCCTCGCCGTCGGTCACGGCCTCGAGGAGGGAGCGTGCCGCCGAAATTCTTCCGATCGACCCGCTCCGAGACGTGGGGCAAACTACGACGAATCACCGTGTCATTATTAACATATCCGCAAATACTTGCTAAGATTAGCATAGAAATCATCGCCTTATAGCAGCCGATTTAATAAGTCGGGTCCACTGAGTTCGACCTACGATGAGTCGCAACGAGTCGGCACACCCCCACGACGACTCACACGCCCGCGATGACCACGGCCACAGCCACGATCACGGACACGGCCACGGCGGGGAGTCGACGAGCAGTCGCAAGCTCGCCGCCGTCTCGCTGATCAACGTCGTCGGCTTCCTCGTCGAACTCGCGGGCGGGCTGGCGTTCGGGTCCGTCGCGCTCATCAGCGACGCAGTCCACATGCTGTTCGATGCGCTCGCGTACGTGATGGCCTTCGCCGCCGCCCACGTCGCCGAACGCTACGGCGAGGACGACCGCTGGTCCTATGGTCTCCACCGCCTCGAGCCCTTCGCCGCCTTCCTCAACGGCCTGTTGCTCCTGCCGATGGTCGGGTTCATCCTCTGGGAATCCTATCAGCGATTCCTCGAGCCGGTCGCCATCGGTGCCGGGCCGACGATCGCAATCGCGCTGGGCGGCCTGCTGGTCAACCTCGGCTCAGTGTACGTGCTCCACGGCGACGCGATGAGTCTCAACGAGAAGGGAGCGTTCTATCACCTGCTCGGCGACGCCGGCGGCTCGGTCGCCGTCATCGTCTCCGTGGTCGCCATCGAACTGACCGGCATCCGCGTGATCGACCCGATCGCCGCGGCGCTCATCGCCGCCGTCTCACGTGGTCCGCGATCACGGTCCTCCGTGGCAGCGGCGAGATCTTCTTCCTCAAGACGCCGCTCGAGACCGACGACATCCGATCGCATCTCACCGAAATCGACGGCGTCGACCGGGTGGACGACTTCCACGCGTGGCAGATCTGCAGCCAGATCACGGTCGCGACGGTCCACGTCGAAACGGGCGTCGAGACGATGACCGAGGCCGACGCGGTCGTCGGCCGGGTCCACGACGAACTCGCCCACCACGGCGTCGATCACGCCACCGTCGAACTCTCTCCGCGCTATGCGGACCGCGACGTGCACCTCGACACGCACTGTCACTGAGCGTCGGCCGCCGACGGGATGAATGGTGCCTGCTCGGTACAGAACGCAGCCGACGCTGTGGCAGTCCAAGCTAAACGCGACGAGAGAGAATCCGAGAATTAGGCCTCGAGCGCCAGCCCCGCTTCGGCCAGCGCCTCGTCGGTCGAAAGGTCGTCGTGGACGACGCCGGCGACCGCTCGCGCGATGGCCTCTGGGTTCTCGTGCTGGAAGATCGAGCGACCCATGGAGATCCCGGCACCGCCGGCGTCCATCACGCCGCGGACCATATCGATCGTCTCGCGGTCGGTGCCCCGCGAGCCGCCGGCGATGACGACCGGCAGTCGGGTCGATTCGACGACGTGCTGGAAGCTCTCGGCGTCGCCGCTGTACCCGGTCTTGACGATGTCAGCGCCGAGTTCCTCGGCGAGTCGAACCGCGTGACCGAGCGCTTCGGGATCCGCGGAATCGACGCCGGGGCCGCGGGCGTAGGCCATCGCGAGCACCGGAATGCCAAAGCGCTTCGCCGTTTCGGTGACCTCCGAGAGCTGACTGATCTGGTCCGGTTCGTGGTTCGAGCCGACGTTGATGTGGAAGGAGACGGCGTCGGCACCGACCCGGATAGCTTCCTCGACGGTCCCGGTCAGCCGCTTGTCCTCCTCGTCCGGCCCGATCGTGGTCGAGCCGTTGAGGTGGACGATGTAGCCTTTGTCGTTCTTGTTCTCGTGGACGCGGGGCGCGATTCCCTTCTGCGTGAGGACCGCGTCCGCACCGCCGCTGGTCACGCCGTCGATCGTCGATTCGATATCTTTCAGTCCCTGAACGGCACCCATCGTGATGCCGTGGTCCATTGGGACGATCACGTACGATCCGTCTGTCCCGATTCGTTCGAGTCGTGCGTCGATTCCTGTAGTCATTGCGGGAGTGTAGCAAGCTTGCCGTTATGGCTGTTCTGGTTCCGGTGTATCTTCGGGGTCGACCGTGATAGAGTCCGCGCCGCGGCGTGCGCCTCGCTTGAGTTCGCGGGCTTTGGCCTCGAGGCGGTCGACCGCCGCCTCGGGCGTGTCGGCGTCGGCGATTATCTCGACGAGCGCGCTGCCGACGATGACGCCGTCGGCACCCGCCTCGATGATTTCGGCGGCGTGGTCGCCCTCGCTGACGCCGAAGCCGACGGCCTTGGGCACATCGTACTCGGACAGCCGCGCGAGGCTGTCGTGGGTCGCACCCGAGACGTTCGCACGCGCGCCCGTCGTCCCGAGGCGGGCCTGCACGTAGGCAAAGCCCGAGACGTGGGACATGATGGTCTCGAGGCGCTCGCCCTCGGTCGTCGGCGCGATGATGAAGACGAGATCGAGCCCGTGGTCGTCACAGGCCGCCCGCAGCGGCTCGGCCTCCTCGGCGGGGAGGTCGGGGACGATGATACCCGAGAGGCCGGCCTCCGCAGCCCGTTCGACGAAGGGCCTCACGTCGGGTTCGTTCCGCGGCGAAGCCGCGTCACTATCCGAGGCGCGCGGCGCCTCGCTCACCCCATACTGGAGGATCATATTGTAGTACGTCATCACCAGCAGCGGTGCCTCGGTCTCGAGGTCGTCGACCAACTCGAAGAAGCCCTCGGGGGTCGTCCCGGCCGCGAGCGCGCGGTTGATCGCGGCCTGAATCGTCTGGCCCTCCGCGATCGGTTCCGAAAAGGGAAGTCCGAGTTCGATCAGGTCCGAGCCGCCGCGGTCGAGAGCCTCGACGTATGCCTTGGTGTCCTCGAGTGAGGGATCGCCCGCCGTGATGTAGGTGATCAGCGCGGGATGGTCCTCCCGAATCGCGGCCTCGATGTCGCTGTCGTACTCGCTCACTGGTCGAACACCTCCACGTCGGGTGCGGCCTCGAGATCGCGTTTCTCGGTCTCCTCGAGTACCGTTTCGAGGTCCTTGTCGCCGCGGCCGGAGACGTTGACGACGACGAGGTCGCCCAACTCGTCGGTGTGTTTCTCTAAATAGCCTAGCGCGTGACTCGACTCGAGGGCGGGGATGATCCCCTCGAGTCGCGAGAGTCGATGGAAGCCGTTGAGCGCGTCCTCGTCGTCGACGCTCGCGGGCGTGACCCGTCCCGTCTCGACGAGATGCGAGAGTTCGGGACCGACGCCGGCGTAGTCAAGTCCCGCGCTGACGCTGTGAGACTCCATGATCTGGCCGTCGGTGCTCTGGAGGAGCTTCGTCATCGCGCCGTGGAGGACGCCGTCGGTGCCCGTCGAGAGCGTCGCGGAGTTGGGTGCGACGCCCTCGCTTTCGTCGATCTCGAGGCTCGAGCCGCCGGCCTCCACCGCGTACAGATCGACCTGTTCGCGCGGCCCGTCGCCGCTCGAGCCGTCCGCGAACCGTGGGTTCGCGCAGTCGGGGACGAACGCGTGGAAGGTGCCCATCGTGTTCGAGCCGCCGCCGGCGCAGGCGACGACGCTATCGGGCAGTCGCCCCGCCTTCTCCTGGATCTGGTCGCGGATTTCGTCGCCGATGACCGCCTGAAAGTCCCGGACCATCTGCGGGAAGGGGTGCGGGCCGACGACGGAGCCGATGACGTAGTGGGTCCGCTCGACCGTGGTCGCCCAGTCGCGCATCGTCTCGTTGATCGCTTCCTTCAGCGTGCCGCTGCCGGCTTCGACCGGGTTCACCTCGGCCCCGTTCATGCGCATGCGGTAGACGTTGGGCCGCTGGCGGTTGACATCGGTCCGTCCCATGTAGATCTCGCAGGGCATGTCGAGGTGGGCCGCCGCCATCGCCGTCGCGGTGCCGTGTTGGCCCGCGCCGGTCTCGGCGATGATCCGCTCTTTGCCCATATATTTCGCGAGCAGGACCTGTCCGAGCGCGTTGTTCAGCTTGTGGGCCCCGCCGTGGACGAGATCCTCGCGCTTGAGATAGATCTCGCGGTCGTAGCGTTCGCTCAGCCGATCCGCGCGCTGGAGCGGCGTCGGCCGCCCGCCGAAATCGCGCATCCGCTCGCGGAACTCGTCCATGAAGCCGTCCTCGTTTTCGAGGACGTACCGTTCGTAGGCGTCCTCGAGTTCCTGTAGCGCCGGCATCAGGGCCTCGGGGACGTACTGGCCGCCGTAGTCCCCGAACGTGCCCGTCCGGTTGGATCGACGCTCGTCGTCTCGTTCGCGTTCCGTGCTCATGTCTGTGTGTCTCCGTCGTACTCGCTTGTCGGCTCCGGTTCCGTCGACGCCGTCGCATCCGCTCGGGTGAGCCGACGCGTGTTCTCGGTCACGTCACTGTCGCCTGCGCCGTGGTCCATGATGGCGCTGCCGACCAGCAGGGCGTCGGCACCCGCCGCGCGCATCCGTCGGACGTCCGCCGGCGACGACACGCCGCTCTCGGCGATCAGCGTCACGTCGTCCGGCACCTCGGGCGCGACCGACTCGAAGGTTTCGAGGTCGACCTCGAGTCGCCCCAGATCGCGGTTGTTCACGCCGATGATGTCGGCCCCCGCCTCGAGCGCGGTCTCGAGTTCCTCGCGGTCGTGGACCTCCACGAGGGGCTGAAAGCCGCGCTCCCGGGCGGCCGCGACGAGCGCCTCGAGATCGTCGACGAATCTGGCGATCAGCAAGAGGAGGTCCGCTTCGACGACGTCCATCCCGTATTCGTCGAGGACGAAATCCTTGCGCAACACGGGCACGTCGACGGCCTCGCGGATGCGAGTCAGGGCCTCGGGCGAGCCGCCGAAGTGGGTCGGCTCCGTGAGGACCGAAATCGCCGCCGCGCCGCCCGCGACCATCGCCTCGGCGAGTTCGACGGGATCGTCCTCACGAGCCCCGTCGGCCGTCGGACTCGTCGGTTTCACCTCCGCGATCACTGGGACTCGCCCGTCGGCCTCGGCGGCGGCCAGCGCGTCGGCCAGCGAGCGCGCGTCGACGTCGACGACGCCCTCCCCGCCCGACCGCTCCCGTGCCGCCTCGAGTATCGACTGCACCGCGGGAGCGAGCTCCGTATCGGAGTTCATTATTGTACATCGACGTACTCATATGTACATAAGGCTTGCGTCATTGCCAGCCGGTAGCGCACGCTGGGCGGCGACGGGCGATGCGAGCCCGTCCGGACCGAGGCCCGAAACTCGAGTCCGCGGCGGGAACCGCGACTCGAGCGGAGGACCGGCGGCTATTCAAGCCCGGATCGCCTACGGGCGGCTATGGAGGACGTTACGGACGCTGGAATCTACGCACGGGAATCGCCGTATCTCGATCGGTACGTCCAGCTCGGAGCCGCCAGCGGGCGGGTCCTGAGCGTTTCGTTTCCCGAGATCCCCGACGACGACGCCGGGGACGACCACGACGTGCTCGATCAGTTATTCGAGTACCTCGACGGACTCGAGCCGGTCACCTTCGACGACGTTACTGTCGCGATGACCATGCCGACCGATCAGCGGGCGGTCCTCGAGGGAGTCCGAGAGATTCCCTACGGCGATCAAGTGACCGTCGAGACGCTCGCCCGGATGACTTCGGGGCTCGATCACGAGGACGAAGACGACATCATCCTCGTCCGGACCGCGCTCGCCGAGAATCCGGCCCCGATCCTCATTCCGGACCATCGCGTGCGCGACGGCCCCAGCGCCGCGCCGCCGGACGTCGAACAGAAACTGCGCTCGCTCGAGGGGTTGTAACCGTAACGTCAGTGATTGCCGCGAGCCGCTCGTTTCCCGATGGCTCGACGCCGATTTGCGAGAATTAGAACTCCGATCGATCGACTTTCTCGGGCGCTTCGAAATCGGTCGCCAACTCGAGCAACTGCACCAGAATCCGGCCCGTCGCGCCCCAGACGGTGTAGCCGTTCACGCGGAAGTAGTGGATGACGATCTCGCCGTAGTAGGGATGTGAGCGCCGTTCGTACTCGTAGTTGTCCGGATCGAGCAGCCCCGAGAGCGGCAGCACGACGATCTCGGCGACCTCGCTGTCGTCGCGGACGTACTCTCGATCGGGGACGTGCGCGACGAAGGGCGTGACCGCGTACTCCGTGACCGTTCGGATATCGTCGAGTTGGCCGACGACTTCGGCCTCGCCGCGCTCGAGGCCGATCTCCTCGTTCGCCTCGCGGAGCGCGGTCTCGAGGATGGTGTCGTCTTCCGGTTCGGCCCCGCCGCCGGGGAAGCTCATCTGCCCGGGGTGTTCGCCGAGGTGGTCGGCCCGCCGGGTAAAGAGCAGGTGATCCTCGCCGTCGCGGTCGACGATCGGCGCGAGGACCGCCGCGTCGAACTCCTGATCGCCGATCTCGGTGGGCTCGTAGTTCGCGACCGGCTCGAGGGTCAGTCTCCGCGCCGTCATTCCTCGAGCGCGTCCTCCAGCCGCGTCCGTTCGTCCGCGAGATCGACCGGGGCCCATGCCTCGATGTCGTAACTGATGTCGATCAGGGTCCGGAGCCGCTCCGCGTCGGCCGCCGCGACGGCCTCGTCGGCGGCGTCGATCAGGCGCGTGCGGGTCGCCGCTCCCAGCGCGTCGCGGTCGAGTCGTCGGCGCTCGATATCGAGAATGTGCGGGACGTCCTCCGCGTGCTCCGGCACCGTCGGAAAGGCCGTCGGGCCGGCGACCAGCAGCGCCTCGCCGTCCGCGGTCGACGCCGCCGCGGCGTCCTCGCCGGGCTCGTACCGAACGAGCGCGAACGACTCGAGCGCCTCGTCGATCGCCGCCCCGAGGGCGTCGTCGTCGACGGACTGCCCGTCGGCGCGGTAGGCGGCCTCGGCGAGCGCCCGCTCTAACTCCGCGCGGGTCACCCCACCGAAGAGGTCGACCACGCCGGCCAGTTCGTCGGCGGTCGCGTCCATACGCGGTCCAACGGCGGGTGACGGGATTAGTCTTTAGTCTTGCGAGCGTGATCCGAGCCGCCGTTCGCGCCACGGCCGGGCCGCCGCGAGGACGTCCGCCGGCGTGAACGGGGCGTCTATCCACCGGGGGAGACGCGCGTCGGGTCCCGGCGGCGCGATCGACTCGGCGTAGCGGGCCAGTTGGTCCCGCTCGCCCGCGGGGTCGTACTCGAGCCCGTTGAACGCCGCGTCCGCGCGGTACTGGTCGATCAGTTCGTCGCCGACGGCCCGGTATCGCTCGGGTAAGGTCCCGTACTCGGGGGCGACCCCGTGTTCCTCGAGCACCCGCAGGAGTTCGGCGGCGACCTCGCGGCTCATCCCCTCGAGGCCGGCGTCGCCGGCGACGGCGCGGTGATCGTGCTCGTGGCGGCCGAGGTCGACCTGTGCGGTCCCGCCGAAGCCGGCGACCTCGTAGGCGTCGCCGAGCGTCCCGACCTCGAGGCCCCACGCTCGGGGCGCGCGGAGCCGTCGGGCGAGGCCGGCGGTCGCGGCGAACTCGCCGGCCAGCGCGTACCGGAACGCGCCGAGGTAGTCGACGATCGGCGCGTCGTGGGCGTCCGCGAGGGTCCGAAGTAGCGGTTCGTAGAACAGTCGGAAGAGGCGTCCGTAGAGCCGCCCGCGCTCGACGCGGGCGTAGTATCCCTTCGCGAAGTCGAAGTCCATCGTCAGGGGCGCGAGCAGCCGACGGACGTGGTCGGCCTCGTAGCTCCGCGCGTCGGCGTCGTGGACGACGACGGCGTCGGCGGCGTCGGCGGCGGGGCCGAGCGCGAGCCAGACGTCCCGGCCCTTGCCGAACTCGCCGCCCAGCCCCACGTCGGCGAGCAGCGCGTCGACGGCCGGCGCGTTACACCAGAGCACGCGCGTCGGCAGCGCGAACGCGTCGAGCCACTCGCGAAACGGGCCGATTCGGTCGGGCTCGGCGCGGACGGGAACGAAGACCGCGGCCGGCCCCGGCTCGAGGGACTCGAGTTCGCGAAGCACGCGTTCGGCGGCGGGACTCTCGTACTCGCGACCGGTCATCGGGACGACGACGGCCGTTTCGGCGACCGCAGCGGCGGCATCGCGGGCGAGGTCGCTCCCCGTGCCCCCGTCTCCCTCGCCGAACTCGTGGAGCGTGGCGATCCGCTCCTGGACGTACTCCATCGGTGGGGTGTTCGAGCGGACCGGTAAAACGGCCACGAATGCGGCCAGATAGGCCAACCGGCAGCGGCGAAATCGTCGCCAACGGGAGCCGACCGCGGTCGGAACGCGGGAACCGACTCGAGACTCGATAAAGCACCGGTCTTTTTCTTCCCCTCCTGCCTACAGGGCGAACATGAAATCAGTCCGGAAGGCACTCCGCGCCGGCGACCTCGAGAAGGATACCTACGATCGACTCGTCTGTGGCGAGTGCGAGAAGCCGCTGAAGACCGAAAACGACCCGGACGAGATCAAGACGGTCCGCATCTGTCCGAACTGCGGCTCCGAGTGGAAGGAGATCCGATAGGCGAATCGGCCGCGGATGCGAGCCGACGCGCCGCGACTCGAGCGGTCGTGCCGGCCGTTCCTTTTTGCCGACGAACGGCTCACTCCGGACCGTGTGCTACGACGAACTCCGCGACCGGCTCGACGGCTTCGAGACCGGGGCCGACCGGCGCGTCGTCTCGCTCCTCGACGGCAGCGTCGACCGCTGGTATACGCTCTCGGGAGCGGGCGGCGACCGCCTCGAGGCGGCCGACGCGTTCGCCGACCAGCTCGCGGACGGCGGTCGCACCTTTTCGCTCGAGCCGACCGCGGTCCGGCCCGGCGGGCAGGCGGTCAACGCGGCGACGCAGGTCCACGCGCTCGGCGAGGAAGCGGCGCTCGTCGGCCACCTCGACCATCCGGTGCTCTCCGAACTACCGTTCGAGACGCACTCGATGGGGACGCCGGCGACGATCCGGGTCGTCGAATTCGACGCGGACGAACTCCTCCTCTCGGAACCCGGGCCGGCCGAAGACTGGGGGCTCGAGGACTTGCTCGCGGTCGTCGACTGGGATCGACTCACCGGCGCGGACGCGCTCTGCTGTGCGAACTGGGTCTCGGTCCGCGGCCTCACCGCTATCTTCGACCGACTAGCGTCGGAGCCGCCGGCCGAACCGCTTCCGGTGATAGTCGATCCCGGTCCGATCGAGACCGTCGAGCCCGCGGCGCTCGCGGATTTGTTGCACGCGCTCTCGCGGGCCGATTCGGCCGCCGACTCCCTCGAGGTCGTCCTGAGCGTGAACCCGACTGAACTCGAGGCCGCCGCGTCGGCCGCCGGCGTCTCGGCTCGGAACGGGTCCGCGGAATCCGACCGGCACAGTACTCGAGATCGAGTTGCGGGGCTCCGATCGGCCACCGGACTCACCGCGGTCGTCTCCCACGGCGCGGACGCCGCTATCGGGGCGACGCGGGACGACACCGTCGCCGTCGACATGATCGATCTCGGCGAGCCCCGGCGCACGACCGGTGCCGGCGACCGGTTCTCGGCGGGGCTTGCCTGCGGGCTGGCCCGCGACTGGGGCCTCGAGACGGCGCTCGCGCTCGGCAACGCCTGTGCGGCACACTTCGTCGGAACCGGCGAGACGGCCGATCCGGCGGCGCTGCGATCGCTGCTCGAGTACGGCGACTGAGCAGTTACCGTTCGCCGGACATCGCGGAGAAGAGCCGCTGTTCGAACTCCTCGCGGCTGATCCCGTCGGAGGGGCCGATCCCGTTCATGTGATCGACCGAGAGCTGGCCGCCGCCCATCCGCGCGTGACCGCCGGCGCTCGCCATCGGGATGTCGCTGATGGCGTGGCGTAGCGTCTCGCCCATGTGAACCCGATCGTCACGCGAACGTCCGGAGAGGTGGAGCGTGCCGTCGTGTTCGCCGTAGACCACGACCGCCGTGACCCCCTCGAGGTGCATGAGTTCGTCCGCGGCTTGGGGGATCGCGTCGACGTTGCCGACCTCGCCGACGTCGCAGACCGCGAAGGGGCCTTCGACCCGCTTTTCGGTGATCGCCGTCGCCTTGACCTGTAACACGTCGTCGCTGACCTGCGGGTTGGCGATCCGGTCGAGCAGGTCCTCGTCGATGCCGGAAAACAGCGCGGCGCAGGCGTCGAATTCGGCCCGCGAACAGCCGTTGGTCAGGTGGTTCGTGTCCGACTGGATGCCGTAGAGCAGCCCCGTCGCTAACTCCTGTGATACCTGAAACCCGCTTGAGCCGTCCTCGTCGGCCATCGTCGCGCCGATATCGTTCAGGTACTCGACGATGATCGTCGACGCCGCGCCGTAGTCGGTTCGCACGTCCGTGAACTTCGTCCCGGCCCCGTTGCCCGGGTGGTGGTCGACGACCGCGATCGGCTCGACGGTCTGGGCTCCGGTGAACCCCCGCGGGGTGTTGTGATCGACCAACACCACGGGGTCCGCGGCGAGCTGTGAACTCGCCTCGATCGACTCGAGGTCCAGATCGAGGACGGTCCGGAACGCGCGATTCTCCTGATGGCGAATTTCGCCGGAGAACTGCAGCGTCGCGTCGGTCTCGACCGACGCCGCGATCCGCGCGACGCCCATCGCACACGACATGGCGTCCGGATCCGGGTTCGGGTGCATCAACACCGTCACCGCGTCGTGCCCGGCGAGGACGCGCTGGAGCCGAGCGCCCGGCGGCCGACGGAACCAGCGAATCACCCACCAGCCGCCGAGGACGAGGCCGACGACGACGAGAACGAGAAGCGAGAGAACGAGCGGCTCGAGGGACCGGACCGAGTCGCCGAGCGACTCGGCCACCAACGGGTTCGCCCCGACGAATGCACCGCCCGCCGAGGCGCGCCGATAGCTCATATCGGCAAATCAAATCCAACCACCATGAAATTTGCCCCGATTTCGCCCCGATAGGTGGGAATCCTCAGTCAGCGGACGCGTCGCGGTACGTTTCGATCGCATCGCGATAGCCCTCGCGAAAGGTGGGGTAGGCGAACTCGTAGCCGAGGCTCCGAAGTTTCTCGTTCGAGCACCGCTTGCTCGTCAGGATGCGCCGTCGCCCCGCCTCGGAGAGATCGCCGTCCTCGAGCCGTTCGGCTTTCGTCTGTTTCGGCGGCTCCGGGACGCCACATTCGTCGGCCAGCCAGTCCGCGAAGTCCCACTTCGAGGCCGGTTCGTCGTCGACTACCTGCACGACCTCGCCGCGAGCGAGATCCTCGGCGAGCAGGTATCGGACCGCACCGGCGGCGTCGTCCCGGTGGACCATGTTCAGGTACCCCTCCGTGACGGGCCCCTCGAGGTAGCGCTCGAGGCGGTACCGGCCGGGGCCGTAGAGCCCGGCGTAGCGCGCTACGGTGCCATCGAAGCCGTACTCCCCGGGCAGTTCGAGCGCGATCCGCTCGGCCTCGGCGAGCACCTCGGTCTTTTCGGTGGTCGGCTCGAGCGGCGTCTCCTCGTCGACCCAGTCGCCGTCGTGGTCGCCGTGGACGCCCGTCGAGGAGGTGTAGACGAGCCTGTCGGGGGCGTTCTCTCGCTCGCCGAAGGCCTTGATCGCCGTTTGCAGCCCGTCGACGTAGACCTCCCGTGCGGCCTCGGCACCTCGCCCGCCGCTGCTGGCCGCGAAGACGATCGCGTCGACGTCCGGGACCGAAGCGAGCCCCTCTCGGTCGGTGATGTCCGCTCGGACCGCCTCGAAGCCGGCGTCCCTGATTCGCTCGAGGCCGTCGTCCGACCGGCGAACGCCGATCGGGTCGTGGTCCCGCGCCGCGAGCTGTCGGCCCAGTTCGATGCCGACGTGCCCGCAGCCGAGAATTGCAACGTTCATACCCGTTCTCATTGTCGACCGCACATAATTTCACCGCTCGAGGGTTGGTTTCCGGGTGATACCGCGCTGTTTCTCGAGAATCCAAACTCGCTCGAGACCGCCTCGTCGGTGAGAGACGGGTGCACTCACTCGACGGTGACCTCGACCGCGTGGGGGAGAAACGCATTCTCCGCGTAACCGCCCTCGTTCCACGGGTAGTCCTCGCTGCCGTCGGCGTCCGCAGTGCCTCCGTCGGCGTCGTCAGGTTGCGAGATTTGTGCGGGCTGTCGACGCCCCTGCTCGTCCGTCGCGCGGGAGACGAGCGTGTACGAGCCCTCCTCGGGCTCCCACGGGTAGCGAAACAGCCGCCACGCGCAGTCGTAGTCAGGGCCGAAGAACGACCCCTCCGCCCAGCTATCGCCGCCGTCGGTCGAAATATCGATCGCCGTCACGTCGTCGTCGCCGGCCCACGCGACGCCGACGACCTCGATCACGCCGTCCGCACGCGGGGAGACGGTCGCGCCGTCCTCGGGGAAGCCGATCGTGGACTTGACGTTCTCGTCGAAGGTGTAGGGATGGTCGATCTCGTCGGACTCCCACTGGTCCCACGTGTCGAACGTCGAGACCGTCGCATTGGACTCCGGCTCGACCCCCTCGGGGTGGATGCGGTAGGACGACTGCTGCCAGCGAGTGTAATCGTCCCCGTCGCGGTCCGTCCACTCCGGGCCGTGGACCATCCGGTCCATCACGCGGAGTTCGGTGACCCACTTGACGCTGTTGACGCCGTACCAGCCGGGGACGAGCAACCGGACGGGCCGCCCGTGTTCGGGGGGTAACGGCTGCCCGTTGATCTCGTAGGCGAGGATGCAGTCCTCGAGGATCTTGGCCATCGGAACCGATCGGGCGAACAGGTCGTTCTCGCCGTCGACCTCGGGGCGGTCGCCGCCGACCGCGGTGAGCCACGTGCCGTCGTCGGTCGCCGCGCCGTGATCGGATAGGATCGATCGCAGCGGCGTTCCCGTCCAGAACGCGGTGCTCGCGGCTCCGTACTCCCACTGGACGCTTCCCGTCTCGGGGTCGAAGTAGCCGCGTCCGTTGCCGGCACACTCCATCGTGTGCGCGACCGCGACCGTGGGGTACTCGTCCCGAATCGCGTCCATCCCGAGGTCGTTTTCCCGATCGACCACGCCGGTCAGCGAAACCGTCCACGAGTCGACCTCGGGATCGAGCGTCTCGTTGCGGTGGCAGACGTAGTGGTCCTCGACGGGCGTGAGCCAGTTCGCGTAGGTGCTCCGGTCTGCGGCCCCGACGACCCGGTACCGATCCGCGAGGTCGGTGACGGCCTCGGTGCCGGCTTTGCGATCCAGTATCGCGTCGATCTCGCGCCGCCGGTTCTCGCTCCGCTCCGAATTCGACATGCCGTTCGGACACCGCCGACCGCGATAAATCCGTGGGGTGATATCATTCCGCACAGCGCTCGGCGGTGATCTTCGCCGCGGGTAGGACCGGCTACGGCGCGCCGTCCGCGATCACGTACTGGACGTGGACGAACTCCCCGAACGACATCGGCGCTCGGCCCTCGATCTTCTGGTGGATCTCCTTGGCGTCCAGATCGATCTCGAGTTCGCTTTCGACCGCGTCGACATCGAGGACCGCCGTCGACATCCCCAGCAGCAGGTGCTCGAGCGCCATCGTCACGATCGTCTCCGGATCGGGCGTGTCCGCCGCGAGCGCCTGCACCTGCGCCGCTTCCTCGAGCGTGAGGTCGGGCGAGTCGCCCGCCGAGAGCGCCTCGAGCGTCTCTCGCTCGAGATCGGTTTCGGCGGCCGCGTCCGCGGCCCCGCGCTGCTCGACGACCGCTGCGAGATCGTCCTCGTACTCGGCCCGGAGATCGGCGGGCGAGTCGGGGACGGTCATCCGCTGTTCGTAGAACATACCGGACACGACGGGAATACGGCAGAAAGGTATTGTGACCTTCGCCGATCGTCGGTCGGGAACGCGTTGGTCCTCCCGGAGACCGGGGTCGGACGCCCGCTCGAGCGTAAATACGGCGTATCAGATCACCGGAACGTTAAACAGGAGCCACTCACATGAGAGTGATATGAAAGTATCCCTGATCGGAGTCGGTCAGGCCGGCGGAAACGTCACCGAACGGCTCGCCCGGTTCGACGCGGACATGGGCTTCGGAGCCGTCCAAGGTGCGCTGGCCGTCAACTCCGCTGAAGCCGACCTCCAGTCCCTCCAGTTCGTCGACACGCAACTGATCGGCGCCGACCGCGTCAACGGCCACGGCGTCGGTGCCGACAACGAACTCGGCACGGAAGTGATGCAGTCGGACATCCAGCAGGTCCTGAACTCGCTGGACGGCCGCGTGAGTTCGAAATCCGAGGCGATCTTCGTGGTCGCCGGCCTCGGCGGCGGCACCGGCAGCGGCGGCGCGCCCGTGCTCGTCCATCACCTCAAACAGATCTACGACGTGCCCGTCTACGCGCTCGGCGTGTTGCCGGGCCGCAACGAAGGGGCGCTCTATCAGGCCAACGCCGGCCGCTCGCTGAAGACGCTGCTGCGGGAGGCCGACTCGACGCTGCTGATCGACAACGACTCGTGGCACGAGCAAGGCGAGAGCGTCGAGGGCGCGTTCGACACGATAAACGAGAAGATCGCGAAGCGGGTCGGCCTGCTCTTCGCCTCCGGCGAGGCCGTCGAAGGCGTCGGAGAAAGTGTCGTCGACTCGAGCGAGGTCATCAACACCCTCCGCGCGGGCGGCGTCGCAGCGCTTGGCTATGCCACCGAAATCGCGAGCGAGGATAGCAGCGAGAACATCACCACGACCATGACCGTCTCGCGGCAGGCGCTGCTGACGGGGACGAGCCTGCCGGACGCGACGGAGGCCGATTCGGCGCTGCTGGTCATCGCCGGCGATCCCGACGCGATCCCGCGCAAGGGCGTCGAGAAGGCCCGCCACTGGCTCGAGGACGAAACCGGCAGCATGCAGGTCCGCGGCGGCGACTTCCCGCTCGATAGCGACCGCCTCGGTGCGCTGGTCCTGCTCGGCGGCGCGGAGCGCTCGGATCGCATCCAGCGGTTCATGGACCGCGCCCGGGAGGCCAAGCAGGAACAGGAGACGGAATCGACCGACCACGCCGACCAGTTCGCCGATGACCGGCTCGAGAACCTCTTTTAGACCGTTCTGAACCGTCGGAAGGGCTTTTTACCTCGGGTTCACTGACAGTCGTAATGACCGACGAGTGGAGTGCCGGGGTCGTCACGGACCGCGGTGGTGACGACCCCCCGACCGTCGCGGAGTGGCGACCGGTTTCGGTCCCCGGCCGGCCGGCGGCGGTCGCCAGCGAGGGACCGATCGCGTACCGAACGACGGTCGCGGACCCCCGAACTGACGCCACCGAGCGCGCCCTCCTCGACGTTCGCGGCGCCTACGACCGCGCGACGATCTGGATGAACGGCACGCGGCTTGCCGCACACGAGCCACACTTCGTCCCGGCCCGTCTCGAGTTCGATCCCGAACCCGAGAACGAACTGCTCGTCGTCTGCGAGCGCCCGGAGACCTTCGCCGGCGTCTACGGGACCGACGCGGTTCCCGACCGGCTCGGCACGCCGGGGATCTGGTGGGGGCTCGAGGTCGAGTCGCGGCCGCGAACCTTCCTCCGGGAGTTCGAGGCTCGCCCCAGGTTGGGGACGGATTCGATGTCGGCGACGGATGCCGACGCAACCGCGGCCACAGCGCCGAACGCGATCACCGACGGCGCGGGTGCCGCGATCGACGTGACCCTCGAGGTCGACGCCGGTGCGTCGATCGACGACGCGGTGACGCTGTCGCTGCGCCCGGAGGGGTTCCGCGGCGGTGCGTCGATGGAGCGCGTCCCGGTCGAGGCCGACGCGGGCGAGCGAACGACGGTGTCGAAGACGATCCCGATCAGGGAGCCGTCGCTGTGGTGGCCTCGCGAGTACGGCCCGCAGAACCGGTACACCGTCCGCGCGAAACTCGGCGGCGACACCGTCGAACGGACCGTCGGCCTCCGTCACGTCGAGCGCGACGGGGACGGCCTTTTGGTTAACGGTCGACGGGTCCGTGCACGCGGCTTTACGCGCCTGCCCGGCGGCGACCCGCGCGAGGACGTCCAGCGCGCCGTCGACGCGAACGCGACGCTGCTTCGGCCGCGTGCACACGTCCCGCCGCGATCGTTCTACGAGGCCTGCGACGAGGCCGGGGTCCTCGTCTGGCAGGACCTGCCCGCGAGCGGGTCCGATCTTCCGGCCGGCCGGGGAACGGAACTGGCGGCCGAGCTGGCCCGCGAGTACGGAACCCACCCCAGCCTTGCGATGTACGGCGTTCGGGACCACCCGACGGACCCGTACGCTGACCCCCTCGGGAGCGGCTTGCTCGCCAAACTCGCTGTGAGATACCGGGCGTGGCAGACCGCGGTCGATCGCGACCCCGCCGCCGCGATCGCCGAGGCGCTCCCCGACGAGGTGCCGATCGTCCCGGTGACGGGTCCCCCGGGGACCGACCCGGACGCCGCCCGGCTCTTTCCTGGCTGGCAGTACCTCGAGGCCGGCGATATCGACTGGCTGCTCGAGACCTACCCGTCGCTCGGCGATCTCGTCGGCGGCTTCGGGGCCGGCTCGCTCGCGGACGACGACGCCGACCCCGCGGCGATTCCGGGTCTCGAGCCGGCGCTGCTCGAGCGAGGGGCCGCCGACGTGGCGGGGTCACAGCGCGAGCAGGCGCGAACGTTGAAGACGGTCGCGGAGGGGCTCCGGCGGCGGGGCTGTGGCGTCTTCGCGGCGTCGACGCTCCGGGACGGCGCGCCGGGCGGCGGGATGGGCGTCCACACAGCTGACGGCGAGCCGAAGCCGGCCGCCGAGGCGATCGCGCAGTCGTACGAACCGATTCAGGCCGTCCTCGACGGGCCGGCTGCCCCCGGAACGGTCGGCATTACGCTCTGTAACGATACCCACGAAGAACTCGAGGCCGTCGTCGGCTGGCGGGCCGGCGAGACGACGGAGACGGAACGGGTCGGCGTCGGCCCGCTCGAGACGGCAGCCGCCGGAACGGCCCGGATTCCGCGGGACGCAGACCGGGTCGACCTCGAGGTCGCCGTCGGCGACGAGACGGTTCGTAACCGGTATCGTTTATAAGCCATCTACATATCATGACAGTGGCCAACACAGGCGAACGAGGGCCCTGCTAACCGGTTTCAGGGGTCTGGCGACCGGTACATTTAAATTATAGGGGCCAATAGTATCTGTCACCAGAACGCCACCGGGGCGCGTATCGCTCGACGATCGATGACAGGAAATCTTATTCACCGAGGTTTCGCAGATCGTGAGCAGTCGCTCCGAACAGTTGAACGGTCTCTCCCGGGTCAGTCGCCGAGCCGTCGGCGACCGACTCGAGCGACCGTCGGACTGTTTCCCCGGTGCGGGTATGGCACAGAGGTTTGACTAACATGGTAGACGAATCGAAGAACATCGAACTGACAGAGGACGACTTAGAAAACAAATCGAAGGGACAGCTCATCAAGATGGCCGGTCAACTGCGAGACCGGCGAAACGAGCTGAACCAGATGGCCTCCGACCGGGCCTCCAAACGCGACGATCTCAACGCGAAGACCCGCGAGAAAGTCGACGAGGCCCAAGAGCACCGCGAGAAACGCGACGAGCTCAACGAGCAGGTCCAAGAACACAAGGAGAGCCGCAACGAGCTCAACGCCGAAGCCAACGAGCTGTTCGACAAGGTCGAGGAGCTCAAATCGGACATGGAGCTCGACGAGGGCAAGGACCTCGAGGAACTCGAAGAAGAAATCGAGGAACTCGAGTTCAAACAGCAGACCGAGGTTCTCTCGAGCGAGGACGAGAAGGAACTCATCGAGAAGATCGAGAACAAGCGCGAGGAGTACGAGGAGCGCAAGCAGAAACTCGATCAGAACGAGGACCTCGAGGAGCTCGTCGAGGAAGCCGAGCAAGTCCGATCGGACGCCTCCCAGCACCACCAGAAGGTCACGGAGCTCGCGGACAAGGCCCAGGAACACCACAACCAGATGATCGAGGCCTATCGGGAGGCCGACGACATCCGTGACGAAGCCGACGAGATGCACGAGAAGTTCGTCGAGGCCCAGGAGGCCGCCGACCGCCACCACGAGGACTTCGTCCGCGTCCAGAAGCGCCTGCGCGAACTGGACAAGAAGGAAGAAGAGGAGCGCAAGTCCGAGCGCGACAAGAAGAAAGAAGAGGCCAAAGAAGAGGCCGAGGAGATCTATCAGAAGTTCAAGGAAGGCGAGACCCTCGACACCGAGGACCTGATGAAGCTCCAGAAGACAGGACTGCTCTAAGTCGATTCCGTCTACCGCGATTTCTCTTCCCGAGTTTTCGGGTTTCTCGAGCCTTCGTGTAGTGACGGCTCTGCGACCCGTTCTGACACGGCCGAGCGCGTCGCTCCCGCGGCCGGTCGCTCCGTCGTGACAGTTCCGGTGACGTTCTCATTTCGTGTGATCGAATCGTGCTCTTTTCTCCGCACGCGTCTTCGATCCGATCGAGCACAGACATGACAGTCAACGAACAGCGGTCGGCCGAACAGACGACTCCTCGAGAGCGACTCACCGAGTTCTACACTGCCTTCAATCACGTCGTCACGGATCGGGGCGGGACGGACGAACTGGCATCGCTACTGACGGACGATATCACGTGGGTCGACGCCACGACCGGCGAACGGGGCGAACGGACCAGTTCGGGGATCGAGAGCGTCCTCGAGAACGCGGTGCGGGCTCCGGGCCGGCGAGCCGATCACCTCCAGGCGCTCCCGGAGCGGTTCATCGACGCGGGTGACACGATGATCGTAGCGGGAGCCTACGTCGGCACGGTCGGCGAGAATTCCTTCGATATCGCGTTCGCCCACGTGTTCGACCTGCGAGACGGACGGATACGGCGGTGTACGGCCTACAGGGATACCGCGCTCGAACGGCGGGTATTCGATGCCTAACGCCGTGTATTCGGGGCGAAACGGGAACGCGGTTCGACACCGTCAGTTATCCGATCTATAACAATGCAACAAGACCCCCACCTATCGGTCATGCAACGACACAGGGACGACGCGAGCGTGCTCGTGCCCGGGATCGACGCACCGAGCACCGTTGCCTGTCTCCGCTCACTCAACCCGCGCGGCGTCCGGACTATCGTGGGCTCCGAGTCACGGTCGACTCCGGCGGCCAGCTCGGCCTATCGCGACGAGTTCGTTCGCCTTCCGGATCCGGAAACGGACCTCACTGAATACGGGGACGCGCTGCTCTCGCTTGCCGAGCGCCCGGACGTGCAGACGATTATTCCAGTCCGCGAGGAAGACGTCTACGTCCTCGCACAACGCAAAGAGGAGTTCGCCGACGAGATCGCGACGCCGTGGCCGGAGTTCGAGACCCTCCGACGGGTTCAAGATCGAGTCGACCTCTTCGCGGCTGCCGACGCGGCCGGGGTCGGTGCCCCCGAGACCGAACTCCTCGATCAGTGGGACGACTGGAGTCGGGAGACGATCGTGAAACCGCGTTACACCGTGGCCTCGCCCGCCTACCTCGGCTCGCGGTTCGACGACGCCGAGATCGGCTCGACGGAGTACCAGCGCCCGGACACCCGGCCGGATCCGCAGGCGGCCCTCGAGAAGCGCGGTCACGTCCCGATCGTCCAGGAGCGGGTCCCCGACTCGCGGGAGTTCGGGTTCTTCGCGCTCTACGACCGCGGAACGCCGGTCGCGACCTTCCAGCACTGCCAGCGCCGGGGCTGGAAGTACTGCGGCGGCCCCAGCGCCTACCGGGAATCGGTCCACATTCCCGAACTCGAGACCGCCGGCCGCGCCCTGCTCAGCGAACTCGACTGGCACGGGCTCGCGATGGTCGAGTTCCTGCGCGACCCCAGCGACGGCGAGTTCAAACTGATGGAGATCAACCCGCGGTTCTGGTCGTCGCTCCCGTTTTCGGTGCGCGCGGGCGCGGACTTCCCGTACTACTACTGGCAGTTGGCGATGGACGAGCCGATCGCTACGGACCCGACGTACGAGGTCGGGATGGGCGGCCACCTCCTCCGGGGCGAACTCAGCTACTTACACAGCGTCGCGACCGAGGAGTACCCGCTCGTCGACCGGCCGTCGCTCGGGACTGCCGTACGCGAGGTGGCCACGTCGCTCGTCGACCATCCGCGATTCGATTACGCGGTCACCGACGATCCGGTGCCGTTCTTCCAGGACGGCGTGAACCTCGTCCGGGCGTGGCTGGATAGCCGGTCCGACGAGGATCACGCGACCGAGACCGAGCGGGACGCCGAAACCCGGGCCGAGATCGAGACGGAACTCGGGGACGGCGGCGCGGAACCGACCGAGGCGGGGCCGTCAGCGGACGGAGACCCGACGCGGTCGGCCCAGACCGACGGCGGATCCCGATCCGACTCGAGGCGGCGCTAACTGGACGAATCTACACTTTTTCACGTTCGACCGCCGGGCGGACGGGTTACCGAGCGGGAGCGGACTCCGGATACGAGTCCGAGAGCCACGACTCGAGTACGTCCCAGCCGACCGTTCCGAGGAACCCGCCGGCAAACAGCGCAACGAGGAGTTCGACCCACGTTTCGTCGGTGCCAAGCGCGCCGATGAAACCGCCGATCACGGCTCCCACGACTATCGTCGGTATCGTCCGATCCCATGCGTGCTCGATGACAGCGCCTCCCGTTCCGAGACCGGCCGCGACGAGGAGAACGCCCGCATTCGGCTCGATTTCCCCGGCTCGACCGGTGATGACGGCATACGTTCCGAGGACGAGCATCCCGCCGCCTGCGACGAGTAGGTCCCTCCTGCGCTGGTCCATCGATTGGTAATACTGTTCACCGTTAATTAAAACAATCTGATGGGTTTCTCCTCAGAACGTCAACGCTTAACGGGACCCGCTCCGAGGTATCGATATGACTCGAGGTGCTATCCGTGGTCAGTAGCGACGGTCTCGATCGACTCCTGACGGTCGTCCTCGGCGGACTCGCGTCCGCGGCGGTCGCCATCGCCCTCTTTATCATCTACCCGGAGACGCTGACGGATCTGTTGGGCGTGCTGGTCGCGCTCGCGGTCGTCCTCGTCGGCCTGCGGCTCACGAGCAACGCTGCCGAGTCGCTGTTTCCGACCTACGACGTCGCCGAGGTCGCCGTCGAGGGGCCGATCAGTCGCGACGGCGGCGGCGGGCCGCTCCCGACCAGTCCCGGCTCGACGCCGGCCGACGACGTCGTCGACCAGATCGACCGCGCGAACGACGACGAGAACGTACAGGCACTCCTCCTGAAGCTGAACACGCCCGGCGGCGAGGTCGTTCCCAGCGACGACATCCGTCTCGCGGCCGAGCGCTTCGACGGCCCGACCGTCGCCTACGCGACCGACGTCTGTGCCAGCGGCGGCTACTGGATTGCCAGCGGCTGTGACGAACTCTGGGCCCGCGAGGGATCGATCGTCGGCTCGATCGGGGTCATCGGCTCCCGGGTCAACGCCAGCGACCTCGCCGAGAAGGTCGGCCTCTCCTACGAGCGCTTCGCCGCCGGCGACTACAAGGACGCCGGCACCCCGCTGAAGGAACTCGAGGACGAGGAACGCGAGTACCTGCAGGGGCTGATCGACGACTACTACGACACGTTCGTCGAGCGGGTCAGCGACGGCCGCGATCTCGAGCCCGAGTTCGTCCGCGACACCGAGGCGCGGATCTACCTCGGCGAGGAGGCCTACGAGATGGAACTGGTCGACCACCTCGGCACGCGCCGGGAGATCGAAACCGAACTCGCCGACCGCCTCGAGACGGACGAGGTGACAGTCGAGGAGTTCGAACCCGAGCGACCGCTGATGGCCCGCGTCGGCGCGGGTGCCCAGCAGGTCGCCTACGCCTTCGGGGCCGGCATCGCGGATCTCGGTGACGGGCGCGGCTTCCGACTGCGGAGCTAATCCCGAGGTCGGCCGCTCGAGCGGTCGTCATCGCGGTCGAGACGGACGGGACCGTTCGAACGAGTAAGTGGTTTTATCGTTGCACAGAATGGATCGGCTACCGTGACAACGCTGGTCGTCTGTCTCGACCGGACCGACGACGTGGGCCGCAAGACCGGCCTCCGCTCGCCCATCGTCGGCTGGGAGGCAGTTCGTGCGCTCGTGACCGATGTCGGCCTCGCGGATCCAGAGGACTCGGGAGTCAATACCTTGCTCGAGTCGCTGCGGGTCGCCCAGAACCTGCGCGACGAGAACGAGGAGGTGGTCGTCGCGGTCGTCTCCGGGGATCACGAATCGATGGTGTCGGCGGATCGGGCGGTCGCCGAGCAACTCGACGACCTCATCGCCGACTACGAGCCGGACTCGGCGGTCGTGGTGACCGACAGCGCCGAAGACGAGCGGTTGATTCCGATCGTCGAGAGCCGAGTCCGCGTCGACTCCGTCGATCGCGTGGTCGTCCGGCAGGCCCGCGACATCGAGTCGACCTACTACCTGCTCAAGCAGTTCCTGGCGGACGAGGAACTCCGCCAGACCGTCCTCGTTCCGATCGGGTTGACGCTCCTGGTCTTTCCGCTGCTCGCGACCACCGTCGGCCCCGCGACGGGCGCGGCCGCGATCACCACCGTCATCGGTCTGTTCCTGCTCTACAAGGGATTCAACGTCGACGAATTCCTGACCAGATTCGCCCACCAGACGCGGGAATCACTGTACTCCGGGCAGGTCTCGGTCGTCACCTACGTGGTCGCTGCCGGGCTCACGTTCGTCGGCCTGTTCGTCGGCGCGCTCGGCGTCTCGAACCTCGGCGACACGCCGGGGGTCGTGATCCCGGCGACCCGATTCGCCTTCGACAGCGTCCCGTGGCTCGCGATGGCCGCGCTGACCGCCAGCGCCGGCCGACTGCTCGACGAGGCGATCGGCGACGATCCGATCCGGACGTCCTTTCTCAACCTGCCGTTTATCGTCGTCGCCGTGGGGCTCGTCGTCCGCGGGTTCGCCGCGTACTTCCTCGAGCAACAGGACGTGATCGAGCCGTTCGTGGTCTCGGCGTACGAACTCGGCATTCTCTCGAACGAGCGGTTCGTGATGGGCGCCGGCGAACGACTCGCGCTGTTCGTCGTCACCGCCATCGTCGTGAGCCTCGTCGGGGCCAGAATCGCGTCGTCGGTCAGCGGCTCGAGCGACGCCGCCGAACGTAGCGACGGCGGCTCGAATGCGACACTCGCAAACGGCGGCGCGACCGATGCGAGCGGCGACCGCGAACCGGACTCCGGTGCCGACGCGGGCGCGAACCCCGAGGTCGAACCGGTTCCAGACGTGACTGATCCCGAGCGCACCGACGGCGGCGCAGACGCGAACGCGAATCCGGAGTCGTCCGGGGAGCGAGACCGCTAACTCGTCTCGGACTCGGTATTCATTTATCAGTTCCCGCCGACCATCGACTATGAGCGACGCAGACGGCGCGTGGGTGAGCCTCTTTTCGGGCGGCAAGGACTCGTCGTGGGCGCTGTACCGCGCCCTCGAGTCGGGGCTGTCGGTCGAGCGGCTGGTCACGGTCCATCCCGCGGGCGACTCCTACATGTATCACGTCCCCGCGACCGAGTTGGCGGCGCTGGCCGCCGAGAGCATCGGTATCGAACTGATCGACGTCGAACCCGATGACTTCGCGGCCGACGCGGCCACCGATTCGAGCGCCCAGGGCGACGACGAACTCGAGCCCCTGGAGGCCGCACTCGCAGACCTCGACCGCGAACTCGCGGGGGGCATCGCGGGCGTCACGGCGGGGGCCGTCGAGAGCGAGTACCAGACGAGCCGTATTCAGGGCATGTGCGACCGGCTCGGCTGCGACCTCTTCGCCCCGCTCTGGCAGGAGGAGCCCCGAGAACTGGCCGACGCGATGCTCGAGGCCGGCTTCGAGATCGAGATCATTCAGGTCGCGGCCCGCGGACTCGACGAGTCGTGGCTGGGCCGGACCCTCGACCGCGAGGCGATCGACGAACTCGAGGCGCTCAACGAGGAGTACGGCGTCCACATCTTGGGTGAGGGCGGCGAGTTCGAGACGTTCGTAGTGGACGGACCGCACATGGATCGGCGGATCGACCTCGAGTACGAGACGGAGTGGGAGGGAACGCGGGGACAGGTGCGGATTACCGACGCCCGACTAGAGTGACGGTTCGAAGGGAATCGCGTCGAACCCGCCTCGCGGAAGCTGTCATGCTCCGAACGTGTTTTATAAGACGACTAGCCTAGTAGCAACTCATGATCTCGAGACGGAATCTCCTTCGGCAAGGAGTCGGACTCGGAGCGGCCGGCGGCGTCGCGAGTCTCGCCGGCTGTAACGATACTACGGCGGGCGACACCGAGTCCGAAACCGAGACCGACGGTGGGCCCACGAGCTACATCGAGTGGCTATCCGACCCGACCGCTCGTGATGTCGGCGAGGTCCAGTTCGGGTACACGGATGTCGCCGGGCTCCTCGAGACCGACGCGTTCGTGAAAGCCGACACGATGCGGGAGTCCTATCGGGACGTGTTCGGCGAGCGGTTCGACATCGAGTCCGTGGCCTACTCGCTCACCGTCGACCGGCTGTTCGTTCTGTCGGGCGAGTTCGACGGGAGTACGATCGTGGCCGACCGCGGCCTCGAGGACGACGGGCGGTATGGGAAGTTCGACATCTATACCGGCGCTCCCGGCGGGTTCGCGTTCGCGGCGACCGACGAGTACCTCGTCGCCGCCACCGATCCGACCGGCCGGGAGCGCGGTCCCCGAGCGGCCCTCGAGTCGGCGATCGACGCCGCCAACGGCGACGGCGATCGGTTCGTCGACGAGAGCGACGAATTCTCGCGGCTGGTCGCGGAGTTACCGGCCGGCGCGGTCGTGAGCGGGACCGTCTCGACCGAACCCGACGCGGGGACCGGTGGGAACGACCGTCGCGTCGGCGTCGGCACGTCACAGCGACTCTCCGACGATCGGTTGATCACCGGTGGAGTGATCCGATACGCGGACGAGGACGCGGCCGACGCCGCCGACCTCGAGACGGCGGCCGATGACTTCACTGGGGAGACCGCCGCTGTCACCGAAATCGCACAGGAGGGTCGAACGGTGACCGTCACCGTCGAAACAGCGCCCGAGGACATGACGTTGAATCTCCCCTGAGACTCGTTGCGACGATTGGTGACGGCGACTCCGGCGACTGCTTGCTGCCGCGCTCGAGGGCGACGTTTCGAGTGACGGGCCAACCGCTATGCGCTCGTGCGTCGACGGTTCCGCTATGATCGAAAGCGATCGAGACCTGTTCGTCCGAGAACTGCGGGAACTCTACCACATCGAGCGCGAACTCGAGGAGCTCCAGTCGGGGCTGGCCGAGGCCGCGACCGACGAGGACCTCGAGGAGTTCTTCATGGCCCACAGCGAGGCGACGACCGAACAGATCGCCCGTCTCGAGCCTATCTTCGAGGGGATCGAGGCCGAACCCGCACCGGTCGAGAACCCGGCGCTCGAGGGGCTGCGGACCGACCGCGAGGAGATCGTCGACGACCTGAACGATCCGGTGCTCGGCGACCTCGTCGAGACCGAACTGGGTCGGGGCATCGAACGCCTCGAGATCACGAAACTCGAGACGCTGCTGACGCTGGCCGATCGGATGAACCTGCCCGCGGAAATCGTCGAACCGCTCGAGACGACGAAGGCGGAGGCGGAGACCGGCCTCGACGAAGTGCGGGAGCTAACCGCGTGACTCCGCGGATCGCGAACGGTCGGCCGCCGCGTCGATCGGTGTTCCGTGCCTCCGGGCCACCGCCTCGCGTTCGTCCGGGTCCGTCGCCGTCCACCACGCGAGGCGATCGATCTCGAGGGCCGTATACGGCGACGTGATCGACAGCCACTCGCCGGATGCGATCGTCCGCAAGTCGGTCGCCGTGTCGAGCGGCGACGACGCGAGTTCGGCGTCGACGGCGTCGATCAGGGCCGCGACCGCCGGTCCGGGTCTGATCGTCTCGACGCCGGCGAGCTGGCGTAGGTACTGGAAACTCGAGGGGCCGACACCGGCGATCGAGCCGACGGGATCCTCGGCGTATCGGTAGTGATCCGCCGCGCTCGCCCACGCGAACAGCGCGTCTAAATCGTCGGTTTCCGGCCGCGCTGCGAGGACGCGAGCGGCCTCGAGCAGGACGTGTCGGTTTCGTTCGGCACCGAAGGCGGCCGCGAGCGCCTCGTCCTCGCGGTCGAGTGCGGCGAGGTCCGCAAACGAGTCGACGGAACCGGTCGCGACGACGGTCTCGTGAAACCGAGTCACGGCCGGGACGATGCCGTCGAGAAAGTCCTGTCCGGTCGTCGAGGCCGCGGCCTCGGCGAGGAGCAACACGGGATCGTCACCGGTCCAGCGCCGGTACTCGCGGCAGTCAGCCGCGAGTTCCCCAGCGGACACGCCGTCGGCGTACGGCTCGAGGACCGCCCGGACCGTCTGGTCGGATCTCATCGCGTTGTCCGCACACGTCACACGGGAGCCGTATAGCTGTACGGGTAGAAACGCGCTCGAGCCCGTTACTGGTCCGCGCCGTTCGTAATCGTCGTGTGAGCGCCGATGAGCGCACCGGCGAGGTCCAACTCCTCGATGTGTGTCCCCTGATCGATGATCGAGCGGCGGATGTCGCCGTTCTGGACCGTCGCCTCCGGGAAGATGACCGTGTGCTCGAGGTCGGTGCCCTCGAGCGTTACGTCGTCCATGACGTGGACGTTCTCGCCGATCGTGGTGTCCTCGAGCGTCGCCGAGTCGGCGACCAACGATTCGCCGTCTAGGTGCCACGCGACGGCGTCGAGGTAGCTCTCGGGGGTCCCGATGTCGAACCACGCGCCCTCGAACGTGTAGGCGTAGGTTGCCTCGCGGTTTTGCAGCCACTGGACGAACCAACCCGGCTCGTCGGGATTGTTCCCGTCCTCGAGGTAGGTCGGGAGGAGGTCGAGCGACGCTCGGGGGAACGCGTAACAGGCGATGGAGACGAGCGTGCTCTTGGGATCGTCCGGCTTCTCCTGAAAGTCGACGATTCGATCGCCCTCGAGTTCGACCAGCCCGTAGGACTTGGCCTTCTCGCGGGAGCCGACGTCGTAGGCGGCGAGGGTGGGCGCGTCTCGCTCCTGAAAGTAGTCGAGGAAGTCGGAGACGCCGAAGCTCATCAGGTTGTCGCCGGCGATGATCAGCAGGTCGTCGTCGACATCCTCGCGGTCGATCAGCTGTGCGAGCGCGCCGACGACGCCGAACTTGTCGTCTTCTTCGGTCGTCTCCTCGATCGAGAGCTGTGGCTTGTCGAAGTCGCTGTCAGCGAGGTGGGCCTCGAAGTCGGGGGCGAACCGCTCGTTCGTGCTGACGTAGACCTCCTCGATCCGATCGTCAGCCTCGAGTTCGGCGAAGATGCGATCGACGACGGTCGACTCGCCGACCGGGAGGAACATCTTGGGCCGGTGTTTGGTAATCGGCCACATTCGCGTCGCGTACCCGCCTGCAAGGACGACGGCCTTCATGACCCGATGTTCACCTGCACCGGGTAAGTTACTTGCCCTTTCACCGGTTTGCTGTGACGCTCGAGTCGCCGACCCGAGACTCCACAGAGTGATTCTCGCCGCGCTGGCTGACGGCCGACAGTATAAATGCACGACCCTCGTGAGCCAACGTATGCGAGAGGCCGACGAAACGACGCGACAGCGACTCGCCGACTCCCTCCGCGCCGAACCCGCGACGCCGAGCGAACTGGCCACCCGGCTCGATCTCACGCCACACGCGGTGATCCGCCACGTCGAACACGTCTCCCAGTCGGTCGACGGGACCGACGAACAGCTGCTCGTCGCACCGCCGACCTGTCGTGACTGCGGGTTCGACGACTACGACGACCTGCTGAACCTCCCCTCGCGGTGTCCCGACTGCAAGAGCGAGTCGATCGACGAGCCGACGTTCACGATCGAGTGAGCGCGACTGACAGTCGCCACTCCCGGACTGTAATCAACTGCTGATAATTCCGGGACCAATCCGATACTAATATTTAGGGCGCAGGCGAGAACCCGACACGAACACTCGAGCGAACGGCGGCCGCCGAACCGCCGCGATGTCGTTCCGTTCTCCGCTGCGGCCGTTCGACTCGAGACCACTGAACACATGACTTCCAAATCCCACTCGGAGCGCGACTGCGTCGAGTTCGTCCGAACGGTACTCGACTGGCTCGACGAGCACGACGAGTCCGACGCGTCGGCCGAGTCGCTCGACGACGCGTTTGCACTCCTCGCGGACCAGCGCCGTCGGCTGTTGCTCGCGGTCATGCAGACCTACGGCGAGGAACTGACGCTTCCGGACGCGGCCGAGGAAGTCGCCGTTCGCGAGACGGGCCACAGCGTGACGAACATCTCGGCCGAACGGGTCCAGGAGGTCTATCTCTCCCTGTACCACGACCACCTCCCGCGGCTCGTCGACGCCGGACTGCTCGAGTACGATCAGGAGCGAGATCTCGTCGCGCCCGACGCGGTCTAGAACTCCACGTTCGAGGTCGAGGTCCGATCGAGGTCATCGCCCTCGAGCGGGCCGGTCCCGACGAACTCGTAGGCCTCGTCGGTCAGGTAGACGTCGCCGTCGGACACGGTGACCTCGAGATCAGTGAGGTACGCGCCCTCACAGGGGCCGAACGTACAGTGCCCGGAGTCGGCCTCGAAGTACGCGCCGTGGTTCGCACAGACGAGTTCGCCGTCTCGCATCGGCGCGCCCGACCCCTTGTCCAGTTTGATGTGCGTGAGGTGCTGGCAGTAGTTCAGCCAACAGGCGACTCCCCCGTCCGCGTCCGCGACGAGGATCGCTTCTCGCTCCTCGCCGGAGTCGTCGGCGACGCGAAACAGAAACGTCGAGTCCTCGGGTACGTCCGCAAGCGCCGTGATCCGTCCTGTCTCCATCACCGACCGGTTACGAGTCGGTCGCCCTGAACGTTACGACACTGAGCGAGCAAATGTCTGACGGAATTTTAAACCCCTCTCTCACTTACGCCGCCTATGGACTCCCTTCTCATCTACGGCTCCTACGGCTACACGGGGCGGCTGATCGCACGCGAGGCCGTCGCTCGCGGCGGTTCGCCCGCTCTCGCCGGCCGGAACGGCCGCGCCGTCGCCGCCCAAGCCGACGACCTCGGCGTCGAGGGCCGGACCTTCGACCTCGAGTCGGCCGACATCGCCTCCCATCTCGCGACGTTCGATGCCGTTCTCAATTGTGCCGGCCCGTTCGTCGAGACGGCCGAGCCGCTGGTCGAGGCCTGTCTCGAGACGGACACGGACTATCTGGATATCACGGGGGAGTTTCCGGTGTTCGAGTGTCTGCGCCAGCGCGACCCCGCGGCTCGAGCGGCGGGGATCACGCTGCTTCCCGGCGTCGGCTTCGACGTCGTTCCCTCGGACTGTCTGGCGGCCTTTCTCGCCGACCGGCTCCCCGACGCCGATCGGTTGGCGCTCGGGATCAAAGGCGGCGGGGGGATCTCGCGGGGCACCGCCCGGACGCTCGTCGAACACCTCGGCGGCGGCGTCGTCCGGCGGAACGGCCGACTCATTCAGGTCCCGACCGCGTTCCGAACGCGCGAGGTCGACTTCGGCGACGGCCCCGAGCACGCCGTCACGGTCCCGTGGGGCGACGTCGTCACCGCCGCCCACAGCACCGGTATCGAGTCGGTCGAGGTCTACGCCGCCGCTCCATCGTGGGCGACCAGCGTCCTGTCGGCCGTCGACTCCCTCGAGTGGCTCCTCGAGAGCCAGCCCGTCGAGGGGCTGTTGGGGCGGCTGATCGACGCCCGCCTCGACGGGCCGGACGAACAGCAGTTGGCGACCGGCAGCGCCGTCGTCTGGGGCGAGGTCCGCGACGAGACCGGCGACCGGTGCGCCCGCGCCCGGCTCCGAACGCCGAACCCCTACGCGCTCACGGTCGAGTCGGCGGTGACGGCCGCCGAGCGGGTGCTCGAGAGCGACGGAATACCGGCCGGCTTCCAGACGCCCGCGAGCGCGTTCGGGAGCGAGTTCGCGCTCGAGCTCACGGGAACCGAGCGCGAACTACTAGAGTCACCGCCCGAATCGGGCGAGGCGAGTCCCTCGGTCGCCGAGTCCGACGACTGAGTCGCCCGTCGCTATCGCGTCGAACCACACGGCGCGGAATCGGAATCGAAACCGTTCAATCGCTGAATAGGTTTTTTATCCTCTCGGTCATATCACTCGATATCAATGTCCTCAACTCAGCCCTCCCTTCGCGACCGGTTCCGCGACGATCTCCGCTCCGGTTCCCTGCCGGTCCTGCTCACGGCGGTCCCGATCGCGATGGCGGTCGGCACGGGCAGCGCGTGGTACTGGGACGAGTTTGCGGGCGGCTTTCTCCTGCTCGTCACGATCGGCGTGCTCGTTCCCTCCGCACACGACGAGTACGGGCCACGGGGTCAGTCGTGGTCGCGAGACGTCCTGTGGACGATCGCCGCATCGGCCGTCGCCACCGGCCTGTTCACGTGTGGCTATCTGATCGCCGGAACCCTGCTCACACAGTCGATCTACCGCGCGACGATCGCGTTCCTGTTGACGTACCTCGGCGGCGGCAGCACCCTATTCTGGCTGCGCTGACGCGGTCAGTGATCGTTCTCAGCTCTACCGGTAACACGACTCCTCGACGCGTTCGTCGTACAGGCGCGACAGCCGGTCAGTCACGGGCCCGCCGCCAATGGCGTGCCCGTCGAGCGTCTCGATCGGCCGGAGTTCCCACGTCCGATTCGTGAGAAACGCTTCGTCGGCCTCGAGCACGGCCGCCGGCTCGTACCGCCGTTCGCGGACCGAGATCCCGGCGTCACGAGCCATCTCGAGGACGATTCCCCGCGTGATTCCCGGCAGCACGGGGCCGTCGGTCGACGGCGCGTGTACCGTCCCGTTGCGGACGAAAAACAGGTTGCTCGTGGCCCCTTCCGCGATCCGTCCATCGAGATCGCACATGAGCGCCTCGTCCGCGTCGCCCTCGAGGTCCCCGCGAGCGAGGATTCCGTTCAGGTAGTTGTGGGTCTTGGCCGCGGCCGGGATCGCCTCGTCGGGGACCCGCCGTGTTTCGACCGTCTGGACCGTCGCCGGGCCGTCCCAGACGGGTTCGCCCTCGAGACCACCGCGCGGAAGCGGCTTGACGTAGATCACGACCGTCGGATCGACATCGGGCTGGGGCGTGAGTTTGCCCGGCTGCACCCCGCGCGTGATCGACAGGCGGACGTAGGCGTCCGCGAGGTCGTTGGCCGCGAGCGTCTCGACGATCCGCGAGCGCAGGTCCGCGGCCGACTGCCCGTGCTCGAGCGACAGGGACTCGCAGGTCCGCTCGAGTCGCTCGGCGTGGTCGTCCCACGCGAAGACGGTCCCGCCGTAGGCGCGAAGCGTCTCGAACGCGGCGTCGCCGTACCGGAAGCCGCGGTCGTCGACGCTGACGGTGGCGTCGCTCGCGGGGACGAGGTCACCGTCGACGTGGTAGCGCAGTTCGTCGCTCATGCTCGGTTTTCACCCCGATCGGCCGTCGCGGCGAACCGACAGAAGTTCTCGATCAGCCGCTTGCCGAGCTCGAGCGAGATGTCGTCGCCGGAGCCGTCGTCCGTACCGTTCGTACTATCTGTACCGTCCGCCCCATCTGATCCGGTCGCCGCGTCGGGCTGGGCCCGCGTAAGTATGCTCTCGGGGTGGAACTGCACGCCGAGATGGGGCTTCTCGCGGTGGCGGACCGCCATCAGGACGCCGCGTTCGTCCGTCGTTCGGGCGGTCTCCGCGAGCGATTCCGGCAGGTCCGCGCGCTCGACCGACAGCGAGTGGTAGCGACCGACCTGAAACGTCTCGGGGAGCCCGGCGAACAGGCCCTCGCCGTCGTGGGTGATCGCCGACGGCTTTCCGTGGACGACGTCGGGTGCGTGGACGACCGGCGCGCCGTTGGCCGCACACAGCGCCTGATGCCCGAGACAGACGCCGAGAGTCGGAATCTCCGTCTCGGCGAACAGCGGCATCGAGACGCCGGCCTCCTGTGGCGTTCCGGGACCCGGCGAGACGACGATTCCGGTCGGCTCGAGGTCGCGAACGCCCGCGATGTCGATGTCGTCGTTCCGCCGGACGATCACGTCGTCCGCGATCTCGCCCACGTACTGGACGAGATTGTATGCGAACGAATCGTAGTTATCCACGACGAGGATTCGGGTTTCGGGTGCGGACTCAGTCACCGGCGTCACCTCCGTCGGCTCGCTTCGAGTCCGCTTCGCCGTCCGCCTCGAGTCCCATATCGGCCCGCTGGCCGAGCGCGTCGTCGACGGCCGCGATGAGCGCGCGGGCCTTGTCGAGGGTCTCGTCGTACTCGCGATCGGGATCGGAGTCGTGGACGATGCCCGCGCCGACCCGCAGGTGGTACTCGTCGGCGTGGCGGACCAGCGTCCGAATGACGATATTGAGGGTGGCCCGGCCGTCGAAGCCGAAGACCCCGACGCTACCCGTGTAGGGCCCGCGACGGGTCGCCTCGAGTTCGTCGATGATCGCCATCGTCCGCGGCTTCGGCGCGCCGGTGATCGTGCCGCCGGGGAACGTCGCCGCGACGGCGTCGGCGAGGGTCGCGTCGGGCCGCAGTCGGCCGGTGACGTTCGACACGAGGTGCATCACCTCGGCGTAGCGGTCGATCCGGCGGTACTCCTCGACGTCGACGGAGCCGTACGCACAGACCTTCCCGAGGTCGTTGCGCTCGAGATCGACCAACATGGCGTGCTCGGCGCGTTCCTTTTCGTCTGTCAGCAGATCCGCCTCGAGCGCGCTGTCTTCCTTGGCCGTGTCCCCGCGCGGGCGCGTGCCGGCGATGGGTTCGGTTCGGACGAAGTCGCCGTCGCGCTCTCGCCGCCCGCTCGCGGGTCGTCCCTCCCCGCTCGCTCCATCGGGGCGCACACTGTGTTCGCGCCCCGCGCCGCTCGAGGATTCCGAGGTGCGCGGCGCCTCGCGTTCCAGCAGCAGTTCGGGGCTCGCGCTCACCAGATCGGCCGCTCGGAACTCGAGCAGACCGGAGTAGGGGGCCGGATTGACCCGCCGCAGGGCGTCGTAGGCGGCGACGGGGTGGACCGCGGCGGGCGCGACCAGCCGCTGCGAGATGTTCGCCTGAAAGGTGTCGCCGTCACGGACGTACTCCTTGACCTGTCGCACGCGGTCGGCGAATGCCTCGCGACCGCACTCGCTTTCGAAGGTCGCTTCCGGGCTCGAGACCGGCGGTTCGCCGATATCGGGATTACCCTCGCAGAGGGCCCGCGCGAGTTCCAGCGCCCGCTCGCGGCCGCGTTCGTAGGCCGCCTCGAGGTCGCCGTCGGTAGTCCCGACGGGAACCCGCGGACAGGCCGTAATCCGCAGCGTCACGTCGCCTTCAACGGGTTCCTCCCACGCGACGAGCCGATCGTAGACGGCGACCTCGAGCCGGGGCAATCCCCGATCGTCGACGGCCGAGTCGGGCAGCGCCTCGAGTTCGCGGGCGATATCGTAGGCGAGCCAGCCGACGGCGCCGCAGGGATAGGGTACGTCGCAGTCGCCGCGTGCGAGCCGGTCGCTCGCGAGCAGCCCCTCGAGCGCGGCGAGGCTCGGCGACCGGTCGCCGTCTCGAGCCCGCGGGATTGCGTCGGCACCGACGGTGAGCCGATCGACGGGGTCGACGCCGAAGTAGCCCCAGCCGGGCTGGCCGCCGGTCGTCTCGAGGAAGGCACCCCCGTCGCCGTCGCGTGCTCGCCGATAGGCGAGAAACGGATCGTCGACGGTCACGCGGGCTTCGACGGGAACGCGGAGTCCGGCCTGTGTCGCCGACGTGCACTCCTCCTCGTCCGCGGCCGACGCACCGTCGCCGTCGCGAGCGGCGGCGCGAAACGAGTCGAGCGTCGTCACGACGCGCGGATCGCTCATGTGCCTCGAGACGGACCGGGCCAGTAATTCGCTTGCGGTTCCGGGCCTCGACGACGGGAGAGCTAGCCAACGGGTGAAAACAGCGCGGACGAAGAGCGAAAATCGCGTCGAAGAGAGAGAGAACGGAGATGAGAGAACGCGGGTTCGACGGTCGGATCGATTATCGGACTTCGGCGCGGTCGATCCAGCCCTGAATGCGCTTCTCGGAGATGTCGGTCTGTTCGGCCAGTTCGGCGGCGTCCGCGGCGGCGAGTTCGCCGACGGTGTCGACGCCCGCCCCGGCGAGCCGGTCGGCGTAGGCCGGGCCGATTCCCTTGATCACGTCGACGGACTCCCCGTTGGATTCGTCGGTCTCGGCGTCGGCTTCGGTCTCGGCCGACTCGGTTTCCGCGGGTTCCTCGGCTTCGGTCTCGGCCGCTTCGGCCGCCCCAGTGCCGGCGTCCGATTCCTCGTCGGGTTCGTCAACAGTCGCGTCGATGTCAGCGTCGGCGTCGGCATCGCTCGAGGCCACGTCTCCGTCGGTGTCGGCTGTGGCGTCCGGCTCGCTCTCGGCGGCTGTCTCAGTCTCGTCCACCTCGGCGTCCGCGGCCGGTTCGGCGTCGGGTTCGGCCTCCTCGACCGGAGAGGATTCTGCGGGTTGGTCCGGCGTCTCCGCTGCCGTCGGAGTTTCGGCCACACTCGAGCCGGTCGATTCCGCCGGTTCGGCGGTTTCGTCCGAACCATCCGCCGATTCCGTCTCCGGCTCCGGCTCGGTCGATTTCGACGCACTCGGGCCCGTCGCGGCCGACTGCGGCGGCTCTGTGGTTCCGGTCGTTCGTCCGCCGGTCGCCGATTCGTTTCGATCCGCGTCGACGCCGCTCCCGTCGTCCGTCGACCCTTCCCGTTCGACCGTTACCCCGACCTCTCGAGCGCCTCCCCGCTCCGAGTCCGACTCGTCGAACCCCAACAGGGACTTCAGCTTTTGGAGGATTGCCATTATCTCGATGTAGTCGGCTCCGACACTTAAATTCGCCTGATACTGACAGGGAGGACAGCTATCGTGTCCGTTCGCTTACAGCCGCGAGCGCAGCGCCTCGTTCATCACCGCGACCGGCGCGTCCCGACCGGTCCAGATCTCGAAGGCCTCGACGCCCTGATAGAGCAGCATCCACGCGCCGTCGACGGTCGTCGCCCCGGCCTCGGCCGCGTCGGCCAGGAGCCGCGTCTCGAGGGGCCGGTAGACCGCGTCCAGAACCGCCAGCTCCTCGTGGAGCGCGTCGGCGGGCACCGGCGTCGCGTCCTCTTCCATCCCCACGCTCGTGGCGTTGACCAGGATGTCGGCGTTTCCGACAAGTTTCTCGAGGTCCCCGAGCCCGTGGCCGGTCGCGCGGGGCACCTCGTCGGCCAGTTCGTGGGCCGTCTGCTCGGTCCGGTTAGCGATCGCGACGGTCGCGCCGGCGTCCGCGAGGCCGAAGGCGACCGCTCGGCCGGCACCGCCGGCACCGACGACGACCGCCCGGGCGTCTTCGACTGCCACGTCGTGATCGCGCAACGCGCGCAACGCGCCGACGGCGTCCGTATTATAACCCGTCGGCGGCCCCGACCCCGAGAAGTCGATCGTGTTGACCGCGCCGATCCGGGTCGCCAGATCCTCGGGCGCGACGATCTCGAGGGCGTCCTGCTTGAACGGGATCGTCACGTTCAGCCCCGCAACGCCGAGCGCGTCGGCTCCGTGAACGGCGTCTTCGATGTCGTCCACGTCGGGCTCGAAGGTCACGTAGCGCGCCTCGAGCCCGAGTTCGTCGTAGGCCGCCTCGTGCATCGGCGGTGACAGCGAGTGGCCGACCGGGTTGCCGAGCAGACCGTATACGTCCATAGCCATCTCGCTCGACACTCGAGGCGGCGGGACTATAATCGGTCTGCCTTCGGGCGGACCTGCCGTTCGCCGAGTACTCTCTCGATCGGGTCGACGGGTGGTCGCGCGGACCGGTTCCGTTTCGGGTCGCTTTTCACCGCGTCCTGAGTAGCCGGCCGCATGCTCTCCGGAACCCCGTTATTTCTCCTCTTGCTGGCCGGCGGGATCGTCGCGCTGTACGGCGGTGCCGAGTTGCTGGTCGCGGGCGCGGGTCGGCTGGCGCTCGGGATCGGGCTTCGGGCGACGACCGTCGGCGTGACGGTGATCGCGTTCGCGACGACCGCGCCGGAACTGTTCGTCTCGACGATCGGCGCGTTGAACGTCTCGACCGATATCGGTCTGGGCGCGGTCGTCGGCTCGAACATCGCGAACATCGGGCTGGTGCTCGGGGCCGCCGCGCTGATCAAACCGCTCCCGATCGCCGACCGGGTCATGCGCCGACACGTCCCCACGATGGTACTCGCCGCGATCCTCCTCGTCGGACTCGGTGCGAACGGCCGGATCGGCCGCCTCGAGGGAGCGATCTTCCTGCTCGTCCTTGGGGGATTCACGGCCTTCCTCCTCTATTACGTCAACGCGGATCCCGCACCGATGGCCGACGACCCCGATGCCGGTGCCGGGGTCTCGATCCGAGATATCGCGCTCGTCGCCGGCGGGTTGGTCACGCTCGTCGTCGGCTCGCGGTGGCTCGTCGCCGGCGGGACGGGGCTGCTGTCGGCGCTTGGCGTCTCGGACCTCGTTATCGGCCTGACGGTGCTCGCGCTCGGAACGTCGCTTCCGGAACTGGCCGCCTCGGTCGTCGGGGCCGTCCGCGGCGAGACCGAGTTCGCGGTCGGCAACGTCGTCGGCTCGAACATCTACAACATCCTCGCCGTGTTGGGAATCGTGGCCCTGATCACCCCGATCGAGATCCAACCCGCGACGCTCCGGTTCGAACTCCCGATCATGGTCGCCTTTACCGTCCTCCTGGTCGGACTGATGGGATACGGCCGGCGGCTCACCCGGATCGACGGCGCGGTCCTCATCGCCGGCTATCTCGGATTTATCTACCTGCTGATACCCTGAGGTCGACTCGGACGGGTCCACCGACCGAATCGACGCGTCGCTTCGGCTAGAGTCACATCGGCAGCGGCCTTCCGTCGCGCGCGTTGCCGGTCGGCGTCAGCCGATCGAGGCGCGGTCCCAGTTGTTCGCACACGACCGAGACCAGCGCGTTCGCCCGCCCGTCGCCGGTGATCGCGCCGATCCGCGGCTCTCCGTCGGGCCTCGAGTCGTCGATCGTCACGAGCATGGCCGACTCGCGATCGGCGAAGACCACGTACCCGTGGTACGTCGCCTCCATCGGGAAGTTGAGCCAGTCGAACTGGGGCTTGCAGACGGTCGCGGTCGGCACCGCCGACCGGACGGTGTCGCGGACCCGCGGCGACCGCGACCCGACGTAGACGTCGACGCCCCGGTCGGCCGCCGCCTGCCAGCGCTCGAGACACGCCGGTCGGAGCATCTCGGCGTTCGGGACCATGACGAACAGTTCATCCTCGGCACCGTCGGCGATTTCGTGCCCCCTGTCGAAGACGTTCGTCCGCCCCTCGAGCGTCCAGCAGGTATCGGTGCGGACGCCCGTTTCGTCGCCGCTCTCGCCCGCTTCCGGCGCGGTCGACGGCGTCGCCGTCGCCTCGATCGCGGCCCCCGTTTCGCCCGCGCTGGCCCGCCGTTCCGATGCCGCCCGGACGAGATCGGCGGCCTCCCCGAGCAGCCCCTCGGCGATCCAGTCGACCCGCCACTGCGGCGCGTCGGTCGCCAGTTCGACACCGTTCGCGATATCGTCGTACGCCACGAGACCCGCGTCCGAAAGCGCGGGGAGGTGCTCGTGGGCGAGCGCCGCGGTGACCGTCCGACACTCTGCCTCGCTGATGTCGACCAGTCGGGTTCCGTCACTCGCCTCCCGCGCGACGACCGCCGCGGCGAGGTCGGCGACGGGGACGGCTCCGCGACGCCTCGCAAGCGCGGCGCAGACGGCACGGCTGCGCGGGTTCCGAAGTGCCGCGAGCGTCCGGTTCAGCGTCGCCTCGCTGACGGCGAACGCGTCGCCGGTCGGGTCGTCGAGGAGCGTCCGGACCCACTCGGTTTCCAGAATCGGATGGTCGGTGAGCGCGACCGTCGTCGCGTCCTCACCGGCGATCTCGCACAGCATGCCGGTGTCGACCAGCCGCGGGACGTGTTTGTGAACCAGCGAGACGTGAACCCGTTCGCACTGGTCGTCGGTGACGATGGGACAGTCGTGTTCGACGGTCGCGACCTCGGTCGCGAGCGCGGCGATCGACATCGGTTCCGACGCCGTCGACCCGACGACGGCGGACGAGCCCTCGCGGTCGAGCAGCGTCGCGAGCAGGTATCGTCGCTGCGGCTCCGCGAGGATGTCCAACGCAGTTGTCGTCGTCTCGGTGTCCGGGGGTGAACTCATTGCTTGCTAGAGACGGTTGCCGGGGGAAAGAACTGTACCAGCATGCTCTGGTATCGCCGAGTGGTGGTCACTCGTCCCCGCCGAAATACGCCGAGAGAAGCTTCGCCTGGGCCACTCGCAGATGCTGGTGGAACGTCTGGCGAGCGATACCGAGCCGATCCGCGATCTCGCTCGCGTCGCTGTTTCGAGTCGGCCACTCGAAGTAGCCGCCGTGGTAGGCCGCCTCGAGCGCCAGTCGCTGTTTCTCGGTCAGCAGCGACTCGACGGTCCGCCGGAAGTCGCCGCGCGTCTCGACCGGGCGGTCGACGGTTCGCTTCGAGACGAGCCGGGTGTCGGGGTAGGCCGACGTGACCGCGCCGACGAGTTCGCGCAGGTTCACGTCGGGGCTCACCTGTACCGTGAACTCCGCGACGCCGTCGCGGACGACCTTCGACTGCAGCCGCGCGCCGTACTCCCCGAGCAGGTCGGTGATCGTCGAACTGCGGACGACGACCTCCCAGTAGCTTTCGTCTTCGGTCTCATCGATGCGGCGCAGTTCCGTGATCGCGGGGTCATCCCGCGCGACGTCTCGAACCTCCTCCGGATCGATGTCGGTGACGGTGAGGTAGTAGACGAACACCTCGTCAGTCAGCGGCAGGACGTGATCGATCGAGAGGGTACAGGAGCCTCGCTGCGAGAGGTCGATACAGACGTCCCCGCGGTCGGTCGACTCGAACTCGAGTTCGACGACGGTGTCCGTGTAGAGGAGGCGACGGACCGCCATCGCGTTGATCGCGTGGCCGATCGTGCCGCCGAACTCCTGGAGCACCTCCCGCTCCCGATCGGCGAAGGCCGACGGTTCGTCGGCACCGATCACGAGCGCGCCGAAGGACCGATCGCTCGCAGTGATCGGCACGACGGCGACCGAGCCGTAGCCCCGGTCGTCGGCGCCGGCTCGCCACTCGTCGATCGGGCTCTCGTGGAGGTGCCGGTAGCACTGGACGGTCCGCGTCTCGAACGGCGACGTACCGGACCCGTCGGCCGGCGGGTCGACGAACGACGGGAGCACCTCCTCGACCGTCGCCGCGTCGATTCCCGCCCGGGCCGCGGGCTCCCACGAGTAGCCGTCGCTCGTCGTCGCGGGGTCGGCCCGCCCGATGACCGCGAACCGATACACGTCCGCGGCCGCGAACCCCTCGACGATCGCCGTTTCGATCTCCTCACGGGTCTCCGCCGCGACCATCGTCTCGTCGATCGTCCGAACGATCGCGTTGAGCCGCTCGAGGCGCTCGAGTTCACGCTCGCGGGCCTTGCGATCGGTGATGTCCCGACCGACGCCGGTAAACCCCAGTACGGCTCCGTCGTCGTCGGTGATCCGGGCGCTGTTGAACTCGTAGGGGATTCGACGCCCGTCTTCGGTGAGGATCTGCCCTTCGGTCGTGATGCGCTCGCCTTCCTCGAGGATTCGGTCGATGGCATCGCCGATCCCATCCCGATCCGCCGGCGCGATGAATTTGAGCGGATGCATCCCGGTGAGGTCGTCCGGTTCGTAGCCGGTGACGCGCTGGAACTGCTCGTTCCACTCGATCAGGTTTCCCTCCGGGTCGTACGCGTAGAGGATGTCCGGCTGGGCCTCGAGGATGCTCTCCGTGAACGCCTTCTCCTCGCGGAGTTCCCGCTCGCGGGCCTTGCGGTCGGTGATGTCGCGGGCGGTCCCGGTAAATCCCAGCACGCTCCCGTCGATGCCGGTAATCCGGGCGCTGTTGAACTCGTGGGGGATTCGACGCCCGTCTTTCGTGAGGAGGTCCGCTTCGACGGCGACGTACTCGTCTTCCTCGAGGACCCGCTGGACCGCCTCGGCGATCCGCTCGCGGTGTTCCGGGACGACGAACTCGAGCGGGCTCATCTCGGCTAGCTCGGACTCGGTGTACCCCGTCACCTCCGGCGCCCGATCGTTCCACTCGAGGTAGTTCTCGTCCGCGTCGAACGCGTAGACGATGTCCGGTTGTGCCTCGAAGACGCTCTCCGTGAACGCCTTCTCCTCGCGGAGCTGTCGTTTGCGCTCGCGCTCCTCGGTGCGGTCGTGGACGAACCAGACGTATCCCCGCAGGTCGGCTCCGTCGGGTGCGTCGCCTCCGACCGCGCCGCCCTCGCGGATCGGTGCAATTTCCTCGTGGGCCCAGAACCGACTGCCGTCGCTCCGGACTCGCCAGCCGTCGTCCTCGGCTTTCCCGTCCGCGCGCGCTCGCTCGAGTATCCGCTCCGGCCGACCGGACTCGCGGGCGTCCGCCGGAAAGCACGTCCGGTAGTGCGAGCCGCCGATCGTCGCTTCGTCGTATCCCATGAGTTGATACGCACCGTCGTTCCACGCGGTGACGCGTCCACCGGCGTCCAGCAGCGCGATGGCGGCGTCGCTGATGACGCCGCTCAGCTCGCTGACATCGATGCAATCGATCTGTCGGTCGCTTCGTTCTGCGGCGCGACTCGTCTCGTCCGGCGACGCCGCGTGGTCACACGGATTATCCCTCATTGCGGCCACCAACCACCATGGCATGTTCACTCTTCCCACGGCAGAAAAACCACTGGTAGCTTGCGCCGCGGCTTTTTAGCGTCGACTGCGTCGACGCGTCTCGAACCGGCGACGTTAACGGTCCCAACCCTCGAGCAAGAGTATGACCCTCGCTATCGTCGAGAGCCGCGTCGACCGCGCCTCGACGCATATCTGCGACCGCCTCCGCGAGCGCGCCGACTGGACGGAACGGACCGACGACTCCCGACCCGACGCCGACGGCGGTGGGACCTACTACCGACTCGAGGACGCCGAACTCCGGTCGTTCGACGACCTCCACATCGACCTCGAGTCGCCCGCCGACGCCTTCGACTGCGACCCCGACCTGCTCGTCTTCGCCTCGCGCCACTCCGGCGACACCGGCGCGCTGCTGACGGGCCACTTCACGGGGAACTTCGGCCCGGCCGAGTTCGGCGGCGAGCCCGACGCCGTCGCCGACGCGGCTCCGAACGCGCTCGCCCGCCTGCTGGCCGCGTTCGACGAGTACGCTCCCGAGGAGTACGAGGTTGGCATGGAGGCCACCCACCACGGCCCCACCGATGTCGGCTGCCCCTCGCTGTTCGCGGAACTGGGTAGCGGCGACGAGCAGTGGGATGACCCCGACGGTGCCGACGCCGTCGCCCGCGCCATCCTCGAGCTTCGAACAGTCGATCCCCACCGCTCGAGACAGGTCGTCGGCTTCGGCGGCAACCACTACGCCCCGCGATTCGAGCGGATCGTTCGGAAGACGTCGTGGGCGGTCGGCCACGTCGCGGCCGACTGGGCCCTCGAGGCCATGGACCACCCGACGGCCCACCGCGGCGTCCTCGAGCGCGCCTTCGACGCCAGCGAGGCGAAGATTGCGCTGCTCGACGGCGAGTGGCCGGTCCTCGAGGAGACCCTCGAATCGATGGACTGCCGGATCGTCAGCGAGACGTGGCTGCGCGAGGTCGACGACCGGCCGCTCGAGGTGGTCGATCGAGTCGAGTCCGATCTGGGGGCCGTCGACGACGGCGTTCGCTTCGGCGACCGACTCGCGGACCCGTTCGCCGTCGTCGATCTCCCGGCCGACCTCGTCAGTACTGCACAGGGGATCGACCCGGACCGCGTCCGCGCGATCGTCGAGACCGAAACCGTCGCCTTCACGACCGACAACGGCGGGAGCCGCGTCGGCTCGCGGGCGGCGATTCCCGAGAGCGAATCCGAAACCGCCGAGACTGATTCCGAAGGTAAATCCGAGCGCGAGGACCCCTCGAGCGACGCACTCGAGACGATTATCGAGGAACTGGCCGGCGTGCTCGAGGAAAAGTACGACGCGGTGACGGTCGAAGACGACGCCGTCGTCGCCGAAGAGACGGCGTTCGACCCCAGGTTAGCGCGGCAGGTCGGCGTGCCGGAGGGGCCGAAGTTCGGCGCGCTCGCCGACGGCGAATCGGTCACCGTCGACGGGGAAACGGTCAGTCCCGAGAGGGTTCGGACCGAGCGGACGCGTCGGTTTCCGATCTGACCGGCTCGCGAATCGACAATAAGTACCACTTACGGCTTCCAGACCGGCTGTTTCGTCGTTTTCCCGCGCAGACACATAAGAGTCTATTAACGTGTCAGACAGGCGGCTGACGTGTAGGGGAAAGGTAATTATGCTCCATTGTTTAGACAGGGCCAAGAATGGACTCTCTAATCGACGACGCAATCGACGAGGCCGAGGACGGGGAGGCCGCGGACCCCGCCGACGCGCCACAGGGCGGGCAGTCGGCCGGCACGAACGGATCAGACGGCCGACAGACCGGGACGATGACCGACGACGAACTGGAAGACGTTCTACAGGATCTCCAGACCGATATCACGGTCGTCGGCTGCGGCGGTGCCGGCGGGAACACGATCAACCGCATGCACGAGGAGGGCATCCACGGCGCGAAACTCGTCGCCGCCAACACCGACGTCCAGCACCTCGTGGAGATCGACGCCGACACCAAGATCCTCATGGGCGAGGAGAAGACCGGTGGCCGCGGGGCCGGCTCCCTGCCCCAAGTCGGCGAGGAAGCCGCCCTCGAGAGCCAACAGGACATCTACGACGCCATCGACGGCTCCGACATGGTCTTCGTCACGGCCGGCCTCGGCGGCGGCACCGGAACCGGGTCCGCACCGGTCGTCGCGAAGGCCGCCCGCGAGGCCGGCGCGCTCACAATTTCGATCGTCACGACGCCCTTTACCGCGGAGGGCGAGGTTCGGCGGACCAACGCCGAAGCCGGCCTCGAGCGCCTGCGCGACGTCTCTGATACCGTGATCGTCGTCCCCAACGACCGACTGCTCGACTCCGTCGGCAAACTCCCCGTCCGGCAGGCGTTCAAGGTCAGCGACGAGGTACTGATGCGCTCGGTCAAGGGCATCACGGAACTCATCACGAAACCCGGCCTCGTCAACCTCGACTTCGCCGACGTTCGTACCGTCATGGAACGGGGCGGTGTCGCCATGATTGGCCTCGGCGAGTCCGACTCCGAGGCGAAAGCCGAAGATTCGGTCAAGACCGCGCTGCGCTCGCCGCTGCTCGACGTCGATATCTCCGGCGCGAGTTCCGCGCTGGTCAACGTCACCGGCGGCAACGACATGGCCATCGAGGAGGCCGAAGGCGTCGTCGAGGAGATCTACGACCGGATCGACCCCGACGCCCGCATCATCTGGGGGACCTCGATCGACGAGAGCCTCGAGGGCAGCATGCGGACGATGATCGTCGTCACCGGCGTCGAATCGCCACAGATCTACGGCCGGCCCGACGGCGAAGACGCCGTCCAGCCCGAAGCGCCCGCTCAAGGCGAAGACATCGACTTCGTCGAGTAATCGAACTACCGGCCGACCTGCGTCGCGATTCGAGTCCACGCAGTTGTTTCTCTCCGCGAACCGACGGCAGCGCCCGGCCTTCCGGATTCGTTCCGATTCCGAGTCGACGATTTCGAACCGCTCTCCGCGCTCAGTGCTCACCCCTCAACAGATCGGCTTCGGATCGAGACCGAGGTCGTCCAACGAATCGGCGTAGGCCTCGTAGGCCGCGGTGATCGCGTCCTCGGCCGCCGTCCGCGCTCGCTCCCAGTCGTCGTCCTCAGTACAGATCTCCTCGAGCAACGCGGCCGCCCGGTCACCCTGCGCGGCCGTTTCGGTCCGCAACTCTCGGAACCGGTCGGCGCGTTTCTCGTCGCCCTCGTTGACGAAGAAGTTCACGAGCTGCAGGTGGGTTCGATCGCCGACCAGCGCTCGTCCGACCAGCCCGCCGAGGCGAGCCGCCGTCGTCTCCAGCGACCGGAGGTGTTCGTGCATCGGTCCGGCGTCCCCGTCGACCGCCGATTCGTCCTCGAGGTCGGCCGCGATCCGATCGTAGTGATCCCGTTCCTGCTCGTGATAGTCACCGAAGAGCTGCCGCGCGTCTTCGTGGCCCTCGTCGTCGGCCCACGCCTCGAACGTCTCCATCGCCGCCCGTTCGCTCTCTGCGGCGATTCGGAGGACGGTCGCTTCGGCGAGGTCCGCGTCGGTGAGCGCGACGAGCAGTTTCGACGACCCGAGCCGCTCGAGTTCGATGGCCATCGACTCCGCAACCGAGTCCCGGAATTCGGCGGCGTCCATACCGGCACGACACCGCGGAGCGTGTTGAACGTTAGTGGCGGTTTGCCCAGCCGCGACCGTTACCCGACTCGAGCGCGTACCGACGGACATGACCGACCGGAGCGACCCCGCTAACCCGGCTGACGACCCGTCCTCGATCCCTCCCGACGCGCTGGCCGAGCTACTGCGATCCGGCGACCGCGCGACCGTCCTCGACGTTCGCAACCGCGACGAGTTCGAGCGCTGGCACCTCGAGGGCGAGGGGATCGACGTCGTCCAAATCCCCCACATGAAGTTCGTTCAAGCCGAGGCCACCGGCGACGTGACCGACCTCGTCGCCGACCTCGCGGAGCCGATCGTCGCGGTCTGCGGCCGCGGCGAGGCGAGCGGCCACGCCGTCGGACTCCTTCGAGATGCGGGTGTCGAGGCGCGGAACCTCGCTGGCGGCATGGACGCGTGGGCCGACCTGTACACGGCCCGCGAACTCGAGGTCGACGCGCCCGCGACGGTCCTGCAGTACGACCGCCCCTCGAGCGGCTGTCTCGCCTATCTCGTCGTCAGCGGCGGCGAGGCGGCCGTGATCGACCCGCTGCGGGCGTTTGCAGACCGGTACGAGGCTGACGCTGCCGACCGCGACGCGACGATCGAGTACGCCGTCGACACCCACGTCCACGCCGACCACGTCAGCGGCGTCCGCGACCTCGTGTCGCGGGCCGACGCGGAGGCGATCGTCCCCGACGGCGCTCGCGACCGCGGGCTCGCGTTCGACGCCACGACCGTCGCCAACGGGGACGAGATCCGAATCGGCGACGTGACGCTGACCGCCGTGGCGACGCCGGGTCACACGACCGAATCCGTCTCGCTTCGCCTCGAGGGCGGCGACGCCCCGCTCCTGTTCACCGGCGACACGCTGTTTCTCGAGGGCGTCGGCCGGCCGGACCTCGAGCTCGGTACCGAGGACGCGGCCGCGGCTGCGCGGCGATTGTACGAGACGCTCCAACATCGGATCCTTGAGCACCCGGGCGAGACGACGATTGCGCCGTGCCACTACAGCGACGCCGCCGAGCCGCGAGCAGACGGGACCTATACCGGACGACTCGAGACCCTGCGCGACCAACTCGCAGCGCTCTCGATGGACGAAAAGGTGTTCGTCGAGCACGCCACGAGCGACCTCCCGCCGCGGCCGGCAAACGACGAACGGATCGTGGCCGTCAACCTCGGGCTCGAGGAGATCGACGAGGAGACGGCCTTCGAACTCGAACTGGGACCGAACAACTGCGCAGTTGCCGACTGACGGGTCAGTCGTCCGCCACTGCGCCGTCGTTTGCGCCGTCTGCGAGGTCGCCCTCGATGCTCGGCGGGTACTTGCCGCGATCGAGTTTCAGATCGGATTGGGGTCGCGCCATGCAGGTCAGCGCGTAGTTTTCGGCCTCCTGCTCGGTGAGTCCCCGCGCAGCGGGCTGGGTGACCTCGCCCTCGACGATCTCGGCGGAACACGCCAGACACATCCCGACTCGGCAGGAGTACTCCTGCGCGATTCCCTCCTCGAGACACCGGCTCAGGATCGTCTCCTTGTCGGTACAGGTGATGGCCTCACCCGTCCCGACGAACTCGATGGTGTACTCAGTCATACGGCCCGGTACGGAAGACCTCACTAAAACTCTTTATAGAAATGAGGCGAGAAAACCCACGACTTCAGTCGTGGGATGAATCGTCGCACGGTTCACAACCGCCCAAACCGTAACATTTGAGCGTCCACCTGCCGTATCTGATGGTGTCGGAACGATGGATTCCCATCGGTTCTCGACAGTCCACAAACTGGCAGTTGACTCGGTGTTTGCCTCATCAAAAAGTAAGCCCGTGGACAGCAGAACCGACACAAAATAATCAGATACCTCCGAGTCCTTCGCGGGATAGGAGTAACGGGGGCGTGGCACTCCCACCGGCACGTCGGGTCGGAAACCCTAAGAGACCAACGAACCGCCCGTTGGTGGGCGTGGGAAGCCCACGACTTTAGTCGTGGGAGGATGTCACCTACCCGCGGGAAACCAGTGTGCCGGTTCCGCGAGACGGCGTCACGGCCCGTCGGACGACTCCTCGACTGGTCCCGGTATCTGATTTCGCCCCTGACAGTCCGACGAATCGACTATAAAACGTTTTCTTACCGCGGTGTCCACACTGTTGGTATGAGTACGCAGGAGCAGTCGGCCGCCGCCACGACGACGGGAACGCAGTCGCCGGACGCGGTCGTCGTCGGAGCGGGCACCGCAGGGTGCTACGCCGCAGCGACCATCGCGCAGGAGGGGTACGACGTCGTCATTCTCGAGCGGAAAGACGAGGACGAGGCGGGCCACATCGCCTGTGGCGACGCGCTGAAGGGTGCCGACGCCTTCCCCGAGGCGATCCCGAAGTCGAAACTCGAGCCGGCCTTTACCAACACGGGCGTCGACCACGGCCGCTTCGAAATCCCCCAAGAGGACACCGTCCTCGAGATTCCGGTCCCCGGCGAACTCGCCGTCATCGACCGCTGGGAGTACGGCCGGCGGATCATCGACGGCGCGGGCGACGCCGGCGTCGACTTCCACTACGATACCGTCGTGAAGAACGTCGTCCAGAACGACGACGGCCGCGTTACCGGCGTCGAAGCCATCCGGAAGGGCGACCCACTCGAGTACGAGGCCGATATCGTCATCGACGCCGCGGGTTCGCTCTCGGTTCTGCAGGACAACGTCGACTTCTCGGAGTCGACGTTCGACACCAACGTCGACTACAGCCACTTCTGTTCGGCCTACCGCGAGATCGTCCGCGTCGACGAACCCGTCGAGTGGGACGACGCGCTCGTCTTCAAGCCGACCGAGCGCGCCGCGGGCTATCTGTGGTACTTCCCGCGGACCGACACCGAGATCAACGCCGGGCTGGGTTTCCAGATGACCGAGGAACCCATGCAACTGGTCGACGACCTCAAACGCGACCTCGAGAACCGCCCCGAGTTCGAGGGTGCCGAAGTCGAGGACAAACTCGGCGCGGCACTGCCCACCCGACGGCCCTACGACTCCGCCGTGCATCCGGGCTACATGGCCATCGGCGATGCCGCGGGCCACGTCAACCCCACGACCGGCGGCGGCATCGCCGGGGCCGCCTACGGCGGCAAGTACGCCGCCGAACGAGCCATCGAGGCCCTCGAGACCGGTGACTTCAGCGAGGACACCCTCTGGGAGTACAACGAGAAGGTGATGGACCACTTCGGCGCGCGCTACGCCGCACTGGACGTCTACAACATCCTCTCGACGGCCGTCGACGTCGACGATCTGATGGGCCTGCTCGCCGCGATGCCCGGCGACAAACTCGCCGAAGCCCTCTACTCCGGCAGTACCGACATCGGGCTCAAACTCAAACTCGAGTCCCTCATCAAGAGCCGCGGCCACTGGGGCACCATCTGGAACCTCTACCAGACCAAGCGCCGCGCCGACGACCTCCTCGCACACTACGAGAACTACCCGACCAGCCCCGAGGGACTCGCCGGCTGGCAGGCCCGCCGCGACGACCTCATGGAGACGGTCTACGAGACGACTGGAGCAGACCCCAAGTACTAACAACGAAATTTTGCTCTGCGCTCTGGCGAGACGACGCCAGCATCGCTGGCGCACGTCTCGCCGACGCTCGGCAAAATTTCGATCAAAAGCACTCCTCCTTCCCCGCCAGCCGCGCGTCGCGCGGCGTCTGGGTCAGTCGTCGGCCCGCTCGCTCACCCTTCGGGCTCGCTCGCGGTCGTAATCGTGTAACCGCCTGCCCTCCCCCGAGTCGCGGGCTCCTCGCGGTGCTCGGAGCCCGCTCCCGGCCACTCCCGCTCGAGAGTAGCTTCGAAACTATCGGTCAGGCGTGTTGACGGCTGATCTCCTCTATCGAGTCCGCGAGCACGTCGATTCCGTGGCCGATGCTATCTTCGTCGACGTCGAACGTCGCGGTGTGGTGGCCGCCGGGATGGTCGGTGCCGACGCCGACGTAGCAGGCCGTGCCGCCGTGTTCCTGTACCGCCCGCATCAAGAACGTCGCGTCCTCGCTGCCGCCGAGTTCGTCGCGCTCGAGGACTCGCTCGACGCCCGCCGTGTCGCCTGCAACGTCGGCGACGATCGACACGAGTGCGTCGTCGCTGGTCGCGCTCGGTGCCTCCGCGCCGGTTTCGATGTCGACCTCGCAGTCGTGCATCCGGGCGGCGCTCCGGAGGACCTGCCGGGTTCGCCCCTTCATGTACTCCATGAGATCGGTCGTCTCGCCGCGGACTTCGGCGACGATTCTGGCCTCGTCCGGGATGACGTTCGCCGCGCTGCCGCCCTCGACGACGCCCGCGTTGACCCGGGTCTTGCCGTCGTTGTGCCGGGCAATGCCGTAGAGGTTCTGCACCGCCGTCGCCATCGCTTGGACGGCGTTTCGCCCCTGCTCGGGATGGCCGCCCGCGTGTGCCGACTCGCCCGCGAACTCGGCCTCGAGGTGTGAGACTGCGAGAAAGCCGTCGATGCCGGCGACGATTTCGCCGGTCGGGTGATTGAGCCCGATGTGGACCGCAAGCAGAGCATCGATATCCTGTATGTGCTCGCTTTCGGCCATCGACTTCCCGCCGCCGACGACCTCCTCGGCGGGCTGGAAGAATACTTTCAGCGTCCCAGAAAAGTCGTCGCTAGCGGCGATCCGCTCCGCGACGCCGATACCGATCGTCGCGTGGGCGTCGTGGCCGCAGGCGTGCATCGCCCCCTCGTGTTCGGAGCGAAAGCCCGCCGCGGTAGGCGCGTGAGTCGGGTCGTCGGACTCCGGTCGCGGGAGCGCGTCGATGTCGACGCGCAGGCCGACCGTCGGCCCATCACCGCGCTCGAGGACGGCGACCGCGCCCGTGTACCCGCCCTCGAGTCGCTCGAGCACGTCCGGGTCGATGCCGGCGTCCCGCGCCCGTTCGTACCAGTGGGTGAGCTCTGGGTCGTCGGGGACCGCCATCCGGTGATCGCCCGCGATGGCCTCGGGGCCGACGTGGAGTCCGTCGAGGTCGTCGCCCAGTCGGGACTCGAGTTCGTCGACGATGCGCGCAGTGGTGTAGAACTCCCGCCACGCGGGCTCGGGTTTTCGGTGGAGGTCTCGACGCAGTGAAACGAGGTCGTCCGCGGTCATATGTCGACCTCGTCGGGAACGGTAAAAAGTGCTACCGACGGCCACACGTCGAGACGGAGCAGGCCCGTCTGTGTCGGACGACGCTCGCTCAGTTCCCGCGGCCCGCGCCGTGGATCTGTTCGACCTCGGCCTCGATGTGGACCGAGTCCGGAAAACTCTGCGAGGCGATGTTGCGCGCGAGGCTGTCGTGGCCGTGAATCTCGAGTTCGCGGGTGAAGACGGTGTACTCCCACGAGGAAAACTGTCGGCCGTCGTCGGCGTGGAGTCGACAGTGTTGGGGAACCGAGTGCTTCTCGGGCGGATGGGAGTGGGGCCCTTTCAGCGCCGCCCCTTTCCGTTCCGCGTTGGCTTTGATGTCCTCGACGATGCCATCGAGCGCGGCGCGATCGCCGCTCTGGAGGGTCAGACGGGTGACGAAGGTCATGGCTGGTACTGTCGCATACGTCGTCGGGCGGCGCGTAAAAACTTGCTGAGACGCACCGCGTACCGGCGCGGGCGGTGAACGACTGCAGTCGATCGGCCGCCGCCCTCGTGAAAATCGGGTCCGGAATCAGTGTCCGTTGGACGAACAGTCCGATATTCTCTTAACGTCGCACCTGTTAGCCCAGTTAATGGCAGTCGAAGCTACGAGCGCAGGCGCGATCCTCTTCCGCGATACGCGGGGCCGGCGCGAGTATCTTCTACTCAAGAGCCGCCCAGGCGATTGGGAGTTCCCCAAGGGCGGTGTCGAAGGAGATGAAGAGCTACAACAGACGGCGATCCGCGAAGTAACGGAAGAGGCAGGTATCGAACAGTTCCGACTACTCGACGGCTTTCGGAAGGACTACGACTACGTCTTCGAGGCGAACGGCAAGACGATCCACAAGACCGTCCACCTCTTCGTCGCGAAGTCGTTCGAGGCGAGCGCGGAACTATCGAACGAGCATCGCGACCTCCAGTGGCGCGATTACGAACAGGCGATCAATACCGTCACGCAGGACGGCCCTCGAGAGATCCTCGAGGACGCCCACGAATTTCTCGACGAACTCGAGGAGGAGGACGAAGAGTAAGCGACGCACGTCGGCCGTCACCGGCGGATGACTCCTACTTCGGGGAGTGACGACGTTCCGACGAAACGGGATTACGGCTCGGTCTCGATCTCGATATTCGGGCCGTGAGTGGCGCTGCCGTCGATCGCGAGCCGCGGCCATCGATCGATCGAGTAGCGCTTTTGCGCACGTGGTGCAAACTCCCCGTGTGGTCTCTCATACCGCCGAGTTCGGATTCGAGCTCCGGACCTGCCGCTGGGCCGAGCTCGCGTGGCCGCCGGGAGCGGAACCCGAAAGCGACGGCGCTGCGATCGTCGTCGCCCGCCAACTCGGCACCAAGCGCCGCCGCTGGGACACTATCGTCCTCGAGTGCAACCCCGAGGCCCTCCGCCAGCGAGCGAACTTCGGTTCCGAGCGCCTCGACAGCGATCTGTTGCACGTCGTCCGGAACGCCCCGGCGGAGTGGACTTACTACCGCGACGCGCTCCCCCATCCCGGCTACCCGTGGCGGTACGTCCGCGAGGCGATCCACCGCGCCGACGACCGCGGCATCCTCGAGACCAGAAAGAACGGCAATCGCATCGAGATCCGGCGCAAGTGGGGCTATCCCGACTGGGTCGACCGGATCGTCGCCATCGAGAACAAACCGGACCTCGACGCCAGCGCCGCCCGCGCGCTCGCCTCGCAACTCGAGTACGACGTCGCGATGGGGTTGGCCGACGAGGTCTGGGTCGCGACCGAGGAGACGGGCGCACGCGTCGACCCCGCGCTCTTCGAGGACCTGCCGGTCGCGGCGGGCATCCTCGCACTCGAGCCGGAGACGTTGACGGCCGACGTCTCGTGGTACCCGCGCTCGCTCGCGGTCGACGAGCCCGGTACCCGGATCCTCGAGCGGCCCGACGGCGGAAACCGAGACGACTCCGCCGCCCGGTTCGAATACGTCGATCCGGCGACGAAGGCCGAGAAACGGCTCGCGATCGCCGAACGCGCCTACGAGCGCGGCTGGCGCTCGTTCGTCGACACGATGCGCCCCGACTGCCGGCACTTCCAACTGCGCGCTCGAGACCCGCAGCAGGCGCTGCCGTACTGCGCCGCCAAGGGTCGCTGCCAGACGGCCGCCGAGTGTTCGGGTTCCTGTGCCGACTTCGAACCCGAGCCACCGGTCTGGCGTACCCGCGGCTGGCCGATCGAGGGCGGGCCCGGAAAACGATCGCAGCGGATTCTCGAGGAGCGCCGCCGGCGACGGCGACCGGGGCTGTAGCCCGATCCTCGCGATCGACGGTCAGTTTCAGTCGGAGTCGGAAACGGAGACCTCGAGATCGTCGCGCTCGACGGTCAGTCGGAACGTCGGCACGGTCCGGTACTCGACCTCGACGACGCCCTTGCGGCGCAGGCTCTGCAGTCCCGACCGGACATCCTCGGCCTCCGGGTCGATATCGTACTCCTCCCGGAGGCTGTGGAGCACCGACACCACGCTCTCGGAACGTTCCTCGGGTCCGGCGAGCACCGCGACGATCCGGGCCTGTAACTCGGGAACCCGGATCTTCGAGGGAACGCCGTCGTCCTCCGGGTCGCTCTCGATTCCCGGCTCGACGTCGACCAGATCGGCCGCCTCCGCGGTCGCCCGGATCAGGCTGTTGTCGTCCCGAAAGTAGTAGTCCCCGAGTTCGTTCTCGAGGTACTGGTGGACCTCGCTGCCGCTTTCCATCCCCCATCGGTCCTGTAACTCGGAATTCTTCGTCGGCTGTAGCTCCACTACGTCCGCCAACCGGTCCGTGGCCTCCTCCGAGAGCGTCATCGTGGAACCGTATGCGCATCCGGTACTTTTGCGTTGCGTCCCGGTCCGCTAGTTCGGCAGTTCGTCAGTCACGTCTCGTAACTCTTCGGGGATCGACCACGGAAAACACCGATCATGTAGTTCGAAAAGACGAAACTCGTTGAGGTGGACCCAACTATACGAAACGGCGTCCCGATCCGCATCCTCCCGAGCGTCTATCTGCTCCATGAGTTCATCAACCGAAATATCGACTCCATTTCGTCGAGCTCGGTCTACGAGCGCATTGAGTTCGGTCTCAACGGCCTCCGAATCGAGGTCCTCGTTGAAATAAATATTTACGGCAGCTGAGACCACGTCAGCATGCGACTCGAGTTTTCGGCCGGTCATCCACGCATAGTCCCGCGGTAACACGGTTGCCTTTTCGAAATATGGTGTCGAACTTATCTTCCCAAGTTCGGTAACCTCTCCACCCGCATCTTGCTCGTATATGGCAATTATATAATCAGTATAGGCTGCGAGGAGATGGAACCTGATTCGAAAGGTCGGAAGACGGTCGATAGCGATCTCTCGGAGATCGCCCATGAGGAATGGATATGTCCCGACTCGTTTGTCCAACTCATTTTGGACTATACGTAGCCGACGAACGAACGGATCTCGATAGCTTCCGAGAACGAAATACGACGTTTCCGGGGTTTGAAGGTGCGGGATTTCATGGTTAGCGAACTCGAGAACTTCCGATGACTCGTGTGGCTCAAGTTCGAGTCCCTGCAGTGCCTCGTCAACATGGTCCATAATTTCTGCAGCGTTTTCGGGTGGCCCGGGATCAGTCATTTCTTTCGGATTAAGACCCGCTCAGTAAATACGTTCGCAATTGATTTGGCTATTCCGGAGAATACCATACCAGTTCACCCGAACCATTATCCGAATCGAGATACAATCGCTGTATAAGAGTTGTATGAGCGACTCCTCTGCCTCGAAAGATACCGGCCCGTTCGAAGAGCAGCGGCAGATCTACGAACTACTGTCGCAGGAAACACGTCATTTGATTCTGCAATACATTCTCGCCCATCCAACGCATCTTCCGTCGCTCGACGAGTTAGCGTACCTGATACCAAAAAACAAGGCGGCGATCCGCGATCAGCTACAGGTACTCGACGAGGCAAGTATCGTCAATCGATACGACCATCCACCGAACGAAGATTCTCGGGACTTGCCATCCCAGTTCTACGGATTGAGCAAACACGGTGTCTCCGTACTCGACGAGTATAACTATCTTCGCGGGTTGCCAGTCGCGCGTGCAGTGTACGACAATACCCGACTCTCGGAGAAAGCGCAGCGCCATCGCGATGCACCACGTCCGGAACTCCCAACACCGGTCGATCACGCACTCGCTATCGACGAGGAAATGGACACTCCGGACATCGATCGAATCGAACGATATCTTCGTCAGGAGAAGCCCTCCTCACGGACTGTCTCGGATCAGGTCGAAATCGTAACTGCACTCTACGAGAACGATATCGGACCGGACCATGATGGGATCAAACGGACAGATCTGTCGGATATGGTCGATGGATCTCTCGAATACCGTCCGGAAACCGCTCTGGACCAACTCATTGATGTCGATCTTGTCGAGAGAGTTACGCCGTCAGGACCGGATATCTTCGCGATTAGCGAACGTCTTGATGAGATCGTGAACGGCCAGGTCACGGAAGAAGCCGAGGCGAATATCGACGCGCTGATCGCACACATCGACGACGAGTTGCAGTCGGTTGAGTTGGGCGATGAAGCGGCAGAGCTAGACGGTCCGCCGGCAATGGCAGCCGAACCCTCTATCGCACTGGCCGACGGCGCGGGCCGAACGGTTCGGAGTATTCTCGCGGCTGAATTCGACGTGGCTCCCGAAGCCGTTCCCGAATACCTTCGTTCCGAACGTCCGGTCGACCGATTGAACGCCGCGATTGATGCGATTGAATCGTCTCGAGAGGTTACAAAATCAGAAGAGTATGGTCGGATTGTCTTCGTTCACCAGGCATATCGGTATCGGCTCACGGACCGGGCAGTAGAACTTCTCCAATAGCGATACTCCGTTCGTTTGCTGTCGATTAATTGCTTCCGACGACCGGCACCGAGGCCGTCGCCTCGAGCGTCTCCTCGACCTGCGTATACACCAGAATCAGTCCGAGCGTCGCGAGCGCGGTCCCGAAGACGAAGGGGGCTCCGAAGCCGAACCTGATCAGCGCGCCCGAGGACAGCGGCCCCGCGGCGATCCCGTAGCCAAAGGCCATCGTGAGCACCGACAGTTTCGAGCCGGATTCGCCCTCGCCGGCGAGGTCGCCCGCGAGCGCCAGCGACGGCGCGAACACCATCGCGGCGGCGACGCCCTGGAACAGCCGGGCGACGAACATCAGCACGGAGGAGAACAGAAAGCCCTGCGCGAGCGTCGTCGGGATCAGCAACACCATTCCGGTGACGATGAACGGCCGCCGGCCGTACCGGTCGCAGGCCCGCCCGATCGGCGTCTGGAGCACGACTTGCGCGATGATGAACGCCGCGAACTGCAGGCCGAACCAGGTCGCGCCCTGCTCGAGCCGGGCGTTGACTTGCGGCTGGATGGTCGAAAAGAGTGCGATCGCGGTCGCCATGAAAAACGACGCGACACCGAGCGTGAAGATCGGATCGAGCAGGTTGGGCCCCGACCGATCGAGGATCGGAATCGAGAGGTCAGCGCCGGCGTTTGCGGCCGCCGAGTCGGAATCGGAGACCAGGACGGTCACGAGCACGTAGCTGATCGCGGCGGTGATCGCCGCGGTGTAGAAGGCGGCGTCGAACCCGGAGATCGTCACTCCGACCGGGAGCGCGTACGGGCCGAGGCTGACGACCGCGCCGGCCAGCGCCGGGCCGGCACCGAAGCCGACCAGTCGGAACGTGTTGTAGACGCCCATGTTTCCGCCGCGATTGCCGGTCGTCGCGAGTTCGTTCACCAGCGCGATCGAGGCCGGGATTATGAAGGACACGCTGACACCCTGCAACCCGCGGATGGCGAGCAGTGAGACGTACGTCTCCGCGAAGACGTAGGCGAGGTTCGTCAGCGCGAGGCCGGCGAGACCGACCAGAATGAACGGCTTTCGCCGACCTAACCGGTCGGACAAGCGGCCGGTAAACGGCTGAAAACTGCTGTTGAGAAAGCCGAAGAGCGAGAGGATCAGGCCGATGATCATCGACTCCCCGAGGCCGAACGCCGTTCCGCTCACCACGCCGCTGCTCACGTACAACGGGATGACGATGATCAGAAACGAGTTCCCGATCCCGTCCGCCATCCGGGCCCCCGCCAGCGCGAGCACCCGTCGGTCCACGGCGAAGGGCGCGATAATCTGATCCACGAGTCTCCGCATCGACTCTCCCTGCGTGACCGCGTCCGATTATAGTTTCGAAACGAAATGTTAACACACCTGAGAGTCCGTCACAGCAGGGCGGAGCTACAAGCCCGTCGCCCGCGTTCGTTCGGCCATGACCGACGTCAAACTCAGTCGCGTCGAAAGCGTCCTCGCGGACCTTGAGTACCCCGTCACGAACGAGCGGGCCGCGACCGAACTCGGAGAGACGACGCTCCTCCTCGCCGACGGAGAGCGAAATCTGGGGGCCCTCATCGAACAAAGCGGGAGCGACCGCTTCGAGTCGGTCGACGACCTCGAGTCGGAACTGCATAACGTCCTCCCGCGGGAAGCCGTCGGCGAGCCGTACCAGTCGGAGGGCGAGGGATAAGCGCCCCGCGACGGTCGGAGCGCGACCGGTCAACGATCCTAAACGGGTCCCTTAAGTCGCTCGACCCCCGTAGCCCGGACAACGATGGAATTCTGCGACGAATGCGGTTCGATGATGAAAGCCGAGGACGGGATCTGGGAGTGCGGTAGCTGCGGGTACACGGAACCGAAAGGCGACGCCGACCAGTACGTCATCACCGACGACCAAGAGATCGGGGAGGTCATCGAGTCCTCCGGCGAGACCTCGCTACCCGAAACCGACGCTCGCTGTCCCGAGTGTGGCAACGACCGCGCCCACTGGTACATGCAACAGATCCGCGCGGCCGACGAGTCCGAGACGCGCTTCTTCATCTGTACCGAGTGCGAGCACAAGTGGCGCGAGGACGACAACTAACAACCTTTTACGCTGCGGTCTGCCGCGCTGGTGGCTTCGCCACACAGCGCGGCGTCCCTCGGTAAAAGGTTGATCAAAAGCACTCCTCCTTCCCCGTTGGGTCAGTCGTCGGCCCGCTCGCTCGGCCTGCGGCCTCGCTCGCGGTACACCGAGGTGAATGTTCAACGGAGGGAAATCGCTACAACGAGACGATAAACCGTAGCAGTAATTTCAGTTGGCTATAATATCCGTTCAATGGCGAACGATGAGTCAATCGAGAATTGGACACTGAGAGACAGGATAAGTCTCGTTACAAAGGTACTGATCGCCGTTGGGGTCGTCCAGTACTTCGAAAACATCACTGGACAACTGCAGTTCTATCAACGTGCTACTCTCGTCGTCATCGCTGTCCTCGTTCTCGGGGAACTGCTGCAACGAACGCGACGAGTCATCGGTGCTGATGGTTGAGTCACACTGTCCCGGATACGGCGGCCGGAACGCACGGCGATATCTCGCTCGAGAACCGGATCGAACGCTACAGTGGGTGACTGCCATAGAGACGACTTGCTACAGGGGAATCCAATGATGGATGGATTCGTCGACCGTGCTCGATCGCTGCTCGGTGCCCCGATTATCGCGTTGGTTCTCGTATACGCGGACTCGAATCTCGTCGATCTCTCGTTGCTCCACATGGCCGCGATTGCGCTCGTTCTCAGCGTCGCGATTCACGGAATCGTATTGCGGGTAGGACGGATACTCCGTGACCGAAACGACGCGTAGCCGCTACTCGTTGCGGGCGACCGTTAGATATCCCGTGTGACCGACGGGCGCGGTCGTCGGCCGCGACCCTCGCTCGTCGAACTGCATCTCGCGTTGGATCGTCTCTCGAGTAGTCACATTCGACAAGCCCACGTCGCGGGCCGTCTCCGAGACTTCTCGAGTCGACTCGATGAACGGACTGTAGACCGCGACGAAGCCACCGTCGACGAGCAGGTCGGGCGCGTGCTCGACCATCGCGGGCGCATCGGCCGTATCGAGGGTGAGCACGTCGAACGACGAGGGCTCGAGGGCGTCGATCTCCTCGGTCACGTCGCCGGTTCGGACATCGACGTCGTCCTCGACGCCGCCGAGCGCCATGTTCTCGCGGGCGACGTCGGCGAAGTCGGCGTCCTGTTCGTAGGTCACGACCGACGCGCCGGCCCGTGCCATCATCGCCGCGAGCACGCCCGTTCCGGTGCCGGCGTCGAGGACGCGGTCGCCGCGGGCGATTCCCGTCTCGCCGATCACGAGGCCGATATCGCGGGGCACCATCGGTGCGCCCGTCCGCTCGAAGTGATGAAAGAGATCCGGGCCGCGCAGTCGGCGCACCTGAAACTCGTCGCCCAGATGCGTCTCGAGGGTGTCGCCCGACTCTACGTCCTCGGGGACCTCGAGCACGCCGAGGTCGGTCCCCTGTTCGCCGCCGGGTTGGACGAGGTACTCGCGGTCGCCGCGGACGAGCAGGACCGGCACGCCGTCGCTGTCGGCGTCGGTCGCGTCGCCGTCCGTATCGTCTGAACCGCTCACTCGAGTCACTCGAGGGTCTCGATCGCCGCGGCGAGGTCGCCGTCGTTGTCCTCGAGTGCCTCGCGGGCCTCGTCCTCGCTGACGCCGGCTCGCGTGGCGACGAGTTCGACGTCGTCGTCGGGGATCGACGGACCGGCATCGCTACCGGCGTCGGCACCACCAGCGCTTCCGCCGGCGGAGCCGGCCTCGACCTCTTCGGGCGAGCCGATGACCTGATAGGTCTCCTGCCCGCGGGCGTCCATCTTGGTGACCTCGGCGTCGTCGAACACGAGGTCGAACTCGTCGGTCCGAATGATGACTTCCTCGGCGTCGATGTCCTCGACGTCGATACCCATCTGCTCCATCATCTGTTCCATCTTGCGCGGATTGAGTCCGCCGCCGCCTCCTCCAAACATACTCGCCACGTCGCCACGGGCGACCTTTTACTTTGTTGTTCGACGGGAGCGGCGCGGTCTCCGGCACCCGAATCCGACGGGGTACCCGACGATCGACGTTTTCAATCGGCGCTGGCCCGTGATGGGACGTAATGACCGACGAGATCGACGCCCTGCTCGAGGCACTGGAGCTAAAAGACGAACGCCGGACGGGGTGGGTGCTCCGCGGGATCGAGTCGCCGGAATCGGTCGCGGCCCACACGTGGGGGACGGCGACGCTGTGTCTGCTGTACGCCGATCGGGCCGAGGAGAACGTCGACCGCGACCGAGCGGTGTCGATGGCGCTCGTCCACGACCTCGGTGAAGCGCGCACGGGCGACATCGCGACTCGAGCGGACGACGGCGACCAACGGATGTCCGGCGAGGAAAAGGCGGCCCTCGAGCGGGCGGCCGTCACCGACCTCTTCGCTCCGTTCGAAGGCGGGAACGGAGATCGGGACTGCGATCTCGATCACAAATCCCTCTGGGAGGAGTACGAGGCCCGCGAGACGCCCACCGCGCGGTTCGTCAAGGACATGGACCTGCTCGATAACTGCCTGCAGGCGCTCAAATACGAGCGCGGGGACCGCTACGACGAAACGGAGCCGAACGACGCCTTCTCGCAGTACGAGAACCTCGACGAGTTCTTCGCGACGGCCGCACCGCGGTTCCGGACTGCGATCGGCGAAACCCTGTTCGAGAGGACTAAAGCGCGCTACGAACGTGAGATCGGCCGCGAATGTCAGTTGTAGCCGACGAACCGACCGCTTGCTGACCGCCTTTCGACCGTTCTGTCAGTCGCCCGCGGGCGCGCCCTCGCGAACGCTCACCGCCATCCCCGTCTCGAAGTCCCGGATCGCGCCGGCGTCGAGTCGCGCCGTCCCGACCGCGAGCAACTCGCCGCGCTCGTGGACGACCAGCACCTCGTCGCCCGGCCGGATCTCCTCGCCCACCTCGAGGACGAACTTCGTGAAGACGTTCTTCTCGTCGCGGACGAACGGTTCGCTCTCGTCGTCGACCACGACGCGGTAGGCGGGCTCGGCGAGGGCCGCCTCGAGTCGCCGACCGCCCTCGAGGCCGAGGGTGAACCGGCCGTCGATACCGAAGGAGACGATACGGCTCCCGTCGGCGTGGACCTGTTGGGGGCGTCCCGAGGAGGTGCGTTTGACCGTCAGCGACTCGCCGGGCGGGAACAGCGCCGCGCCCGCGCCCGCACCGAACTGGTAGTCCGCGATCGTCCGGAGCTGGGGCAGGCCCGCGCTCCCGTCTGCTGGCTCGCTCATTGGCCGGGATTCGGCGGGGCGGGTCGAAAGCCCTTCGACCTGTCCGCGTGCCGGCTACGTGCCGTGGGCCCTTGCAGTCGAGAATCCGACCTGAACGAAATGGTGAATATTATAATAGTTGATTCGGTACTACCGCCAGCATGGACGTCACGCAAATCGGCCTCGGGGTCGCCCTGCTCGTTATCGGCACCCTGACGCTCGCCGGTCCGGCCACGCTCGTCACGGGGCCGTTCGTCTATCTCTTGACCGGCGCAATCTTGCTCGTCTCGGGGTACGCGCTGTTGGTCGGTCTCTGGCAGTGCCGACAGCCGAACTGACCCCGCATTTGGCGTCCCGTTCTCGAGACCGGTCCGGCCGAGAGCCGTCCGACTCGACGCCGCGGCGAGTTCAGAGCAGGAACGTCTCGTGTCGGTCGCCGAGGTCAAGGAACGAATCGGACGCGGCGATCAACTCTTCGGCCGTCGAGGACTCGAAGGCCATCACTTCGACGCGGACGCCCTCGTGACGCAGGTGCGAGCAGAGCCGCGAGAAGTCGCCGTCGCCCGTACAGAGGACGACCGTGTCGACGTGGTTCGCCAGCGTCACCGCGTCGAGGCTCATCCCGACGTCCCAGTCGGCCTTCTTCGTGCCGTCGGAGAAGGTCTTGATGTCCTTGATCTTCGGCTCGAAGCCGATGTCGGTCAACGCCTCGAAGAAACTCTCCTCTTCGGGCGAATCCGCGCGGATAACGTACGCGATGGCGCGCGTGAGCTGGCGGTCTTGGACCGCCTTCTCGAGCAGCTCGGAATAGTCGATATTCCGGCTGTGAAGGCTCTGTGCCGTATGATATAGGTTCTGGGCGTCGACGAGAACGGCGACGCGCTGACCGGGATGAATCTCAGTCACGTGTTAGGCTGTCGCGGGCCAGCATAAAAATCGCGGCGTTCGGCCGTCGCGTCGACCGTCGGTCGCTCTCAGCTTCGGAGCTTCTGAATGCGCTTTTCGGTCGGCGGGTGGGTCGCGAACAGCTTCGAGAGGAGACTCTTGTCGGAGTTGAAGATACACAGCGCGTTCACGCTGTCTTGGACCTGCGGCTCGCGTCCCTGCGAGCCCTGCGAAATCTTCTCGAGTGCGCGGGCGAGCGGGTCGCCGCTGCCGATGTACTGGCGGGCGTCCTCGTCGGCGACGTACTCGCGGTACCGCGAGATGGCCAGCACGAAGATCATGACGAGCATCTGTGCGATGTTCGAGATGATCATGCCGACGAAGATGCTGCCGATGTTGCGCTCGCCGCCCATCATGTAGACCATATAGGCGACCCAGCCGACCATCATCGAGATGGAACTCCCGAAGACCATCGCGAGGACGTCCCGGTTCTTGATGTGTGCGAGTTCGTGGGCGATCACGCCCTCGAGTTCGTCCCGCTGGAGGAGTCGGATGAGTTCCGTCGAGACGACGACGACGCCCTTACCCTTTCGACCGGTCGCGAAGGCGTTGGGGACGCCCATATCCATGACCATCAGTTTGGGCTTTTTGATGCCCATATCTCGGCACAGCGAGTCGGTCATCTGATGGATCTCCTGATACTGTCCGTCTTCGGGCATCGGTTCGGCCTTTCTGGTCGCCGACCACGTCCCGATCTTGTACTGGATGGCCGGCAAGATGAGGAGCCCGACCAGAACGAGCGGCCACGCACCGGGGCCGAGCCAGAGCAGCCCGAACCCGCCGACGAGCATGTAGAACGCGAACAGGATCGAGCCGACGATCGCCATTCGCACTTTCAGTCCGAAATTTGTCATAGCTGTTGGTAAGTAACGCTCGGGGATAAATTACGCGGAATTGTATGTGAGATATCGAATAGCACGCGATCAGTCCGGTCAAAGACACAACGAATAAGTCGGATCAACTCCGTTGAGCGTATATGCGCCACGTCGCTCCCTCGACCGGCGGTCCCGTCGCGAGCGGCGTCTGCCCTCGTTTTATCAAACGCAAACGCGCGTGAGTGTGCTCGCGGCGGGTTGGCATCCCGTCCCGGGGACGTTTCGACCGCGCACGGACTCCACCGACCACCACTGACACCCCGCCGATCGGAACCGATACACCCTCCCGATCGGCGGCCGAGACACGACCCACCGACACCACACAACACATGAGTTCAGCAATCGACCTTTCGGGCGTCTTCCCGGCGATGTGTACGCCCTTCGACGAGGACGAGCGGATCGATTTCGAAACACTGCAGGCCGATGCCCAGCGCCTCGAGGCCGCGGGCGTCGACGGGCTCGTCCCCGTCGGCTCGACCGGCGAATCGGCAACCTTGACCCACGACGAACACGTGCGCGTCGTCGAGGCCGTCATCGAGGCCGTCGACGACGTGCCGGTCATCGCGGGCACCGGATCGAACAACACGCGCGAGGCGCTCGAGCTCTCCGAACGCGCCGCCGAAGCGGGCGCTGACGGGCTGTTGCTCATCTCGCCGTACTACAACAAGCCCGAACAGCGCGGACTGATCGAACACTACCGGACGATTGCGGATGCGGTCGACCTGCCCCAGATCGTCTACAACGTCCCCTCGCGGACGGGCCGCAATATCGAACCCGACACCGTTGTCGAACTCGCGACCCACGACAATATTGCTGGCTTCAAGGCCGCGAGCGGCGACCTCGGCCAGATCGGCGAGATCGCCGAGCGCACGACCGACGAGGACTTCGCGGTCCTCTCGGGCGACGACGCGCTCACCCTGCCGACCATCTCCGTCGGCGGCACCGGGACGATCAGCGTCGCCGCGAACATCGAACCCGAGCGGACCTGCGCGATGGTCGGCGCGGCGATCGACGGCGACTACGAGCGCGCACGGAGCCTCCACCACGAACTCGGGCCGCTGTTCCGCGGGCTCTTCGTCGAGACCAACCCGATCCCGGTCAAGGAGGCCATGCAGATCCGCGGCTACGGCCCCGCTCGCATGCGTCCGCCGCTCTCCCGACTGGCGGACGAGTACCGCGACGACCTCGAGGCGGTACTCGCCGACCTCGAGCGCGACACGACCGAGGTCGCCGACGCGGCGGAGGGCGACCGATGACGGTCCGACTCGGCGTCACCGGCGCGACCGGTCGCATGGGTCGCGAGGTTCTGAGCGCCGCGACGGGCCGCGAGGACTGCGAGGTCGTCTTCGCCGTCAATCGCGAACCCGACGGCGAGACCGTCGCGGGCGTCGACATCGAGTCCGCGGCCGAGTTCGCGTCGCTGGTCGCCGACCGCGAGCCGACTGCCGTGATCGACTTCACCGGCCCCGAGTCGGCCGCCGACTACGCGCGGGTCTGTGCCGCCGCCGGCGTCGCGTTCGTCACCGGGACGACCGGGTTCGACGACGACCAGTACGGGGCCCTCGAGGCGGCGAGCGAGGACGTCGCCGTGCTCCACGCGCCGAACTTCGCACGCGGCGTGCAGGCGCTGGTCAACGTCGTCGGCGACGCGGTCCGGAACCTGCCCGGCTACGACGTGGAACTCGTCGAGACCCACCACAACGGCAAACGCGACGCCCCGAGCGGCACCGCGAACCGCCTGCTCGAGGAGATCGAGGCCAACGGTGACTTCAACGAGCGCACGCACGGGCGCGAGGGAGAGGCCCCACGGGAGGAGGGCGAGATCGGCGTCCACGCGCTGCGGGCGGGCGACGTCACCGGCGAGCACGAGATCGTCATCGCGGGCAACCACGAGGAGGTTCGGCTCACCCACCGCGCCGAGGACCGCGGCGTCTTCGCCGCGGGGGCGGTCGACGCGGCGGTCTGGATCGCTGGACAAAAGGCAGGGTGGTACGACTTCGCGGACGTGATCAGCGAATGAGCGCACTCGAAACCGAAATCGGCGAGCTGTGGGACCGCAAACAGAACGGCGACGTCAGCGCCGAGACCGCCGGCGAAGACGAATACGCGACGCTCGAGGCCTTCCTCGACGCGCTCGAGGACGGCGAGGTCCGCGCCGCCGAGAAACAGGGCGGCGAGTGGGAGGCAAACGAGTGGGTCAAGCAGGGTATCCTGCTGAACTTCGGGCTCCGCGACATCCAGCAGTACGACCACGGCGGCACCACGTACAACGACGTGCTCCCGCTCGCCGACTCGAGCGAGTACGGCGACCGCGGGAGCCGCAACACGCCGGACGGTACGGTCGTCCGCCGCGGCGCGAACATCGGTTCGGACTGCATCCTGATGAGTCCCGCGTTCGTCAACATCGGCGCTCGGGTCGGCGACGGTACCCTCGTCGACTCCTGCGATACGGTGGGCTCCTGTGCACAGATCGGCGACAACGTCAAACTCGGCGCGAACACCCTCATCGGCGGCGTCTTAGAGCCCGTCGAGAACGCGCCGGTCATCGTCGAGGACAACGTCTCGCTGGGCGCGGGCTGTCGGGTCACCAGCGGCTTCGTCGTCGGCGAGAACAGCGTTGTTGGCGAGAATACCCTCCTCACCCCCCGAATTCCGGTCTACGACCTCGTCGAGGAGGAGGTTCTCTACGGCGAACTACCCGCCGACCGCCGCGCGTTCACCCGCTTCGTCGAGTCCTCGATCAGCGACCACGACCTCTTCGACGGCGGGGCCTACAAGCCCGCCGTCGTCGCGACGGATCTGGAGACGGAGACGCTCGAGGCGACCGAACGCGAAGACGCGCTGCGCGAATAGCCGCTCTTTCGAACGGCTTTTTCACGACGACAGTGTGACACACCGCTCGATAGTGGCCGACGTAGCCGCGGGTCCGTATACGATCGAAGATTGGTGGGGAAGGGGATACGGACAGTGGGAGGATTTTTCACTGTTCCCCCGATAGAGAACGGTAATGAGCAAACGGGCAGAGGCCGATGACAGGGGTCGAATCGTTATTCCCCACGAGATCCGTGAGCGACACGGCGACCGGTACCGCGTCGTCGAACTCGACGATCGTGTCGAACTGATCCCGCTGAAAGACGATCCGATCGAGGGGCTTCGAGACGCCGTCGGTGACGCTTTCGACGGCAGGTCGATCGACGAGATCAAACGAGAGGCGCGTGAGGCCGCTCGAGAAGACGCGACGGACGACACGAGCGAGTAGGATCCGATGATCTACGCCGACACCGACTTCTTCATCGCACTGGTGAAAGACGACCGGCTGCAGGATCGGGGGGTTGAGATCGCACTCGAGAACGAGGGAGAGATCTATACGTCACGCGCGACGCTACTCGAACTGCTCGTGATCTCCGATCGGTTCGAGTTCGATCGAATGGAAGCACTCACGTACGCGCTCGAGATCGCGTCGGTCCCCGAAGACGAAGCCGTCCTGTTTCAGGCGGCGGACTACATGGAACAGTCGGGACTCACTGCGTTCGATGCGTACCACGTCGCCTACGCGGACGAGGGCCCGATCGTTTCGTCGGACAAATCGATCGGCGAGGTGGCGGCCGATCGGATCGCGATCGAAGAAACGGAACCGACGTAGCGGAGAAGCCAAACGCTCGAATTCTCCTGGGTACTTGTATACGCTACTGGCTGACGCCGCGGCTTTGTCGACCGTTCACCGCCTTCGACTGGGACGTGGCCGAACTACTGGCGCTTATCCCCGACGTAGGTCACCTCGACGCGCCGAGAGAGATACCCGAGCAGCGCAAGTCCGAGCAGCGGCGCGAAATACGTCAACAGGAAGTCGAGACTACGTGCCGCCAGAGACGGATCGCTCTCCTCGGTCAGCGTAACGTACTGAAACGTCCCGTCCTCGAGTCGGAGCAGCGTATCGGGACTCTCGACCTCACGGTGGGACCGGGCGTCGCCGCTCTGTGCGGCTTCGGCGACGGTCGGCGACACCTCCTCGGCCGTCACGGAGCGACTCACGTCCTGTAGCACCTGCTCGAGGGTCGTCCGCTCGAGGGCCAGATCGATGCGGTAGTCGCCGTGCCGCTGGACCGACTCGTTCGCGATGTAGGTCGTCTCGTAGACGCTCCCGTTGAGGAGGACGTACCGGTAGCGGTCGTCGACCGGCGGCCGTACGCGACCGGCACTGCCGTAGTAGATGTCCGTCGGGACGGTCCGATTCTCGAGCAGTAATCGCTCGAACGCACACGGTCGGACCTCCCAGGGAATCCCGTCCATACAGGCGATCTCGTCGCGAAGCGGCGTCTCGTGCGAGACCATGTCGCTGTCGGCGTAGTCGATACTGCCGTTGCCGGCCGTCACCGCTGTCCCCTCGTACCGATAGGTTGGTTCGTCCAAGTGCAACGGCAGTGACCACAAGGGCGCAGCGAGCAACCCGAGCGCGAGGAGGGCGAGACCGACATCGCGACGGAACGGGGAGGGCATCGAGCGAATGTCCCGAGAGCAGCAAGATAATATTTATTATCCAACCCGAGGCCGGCGTATAATCTCCAGTCGGGCTGCCGGACCGCGGAGTGAGACGGTGGCCCGGAATCCAAACCTTGAATTCTCACGGTCGCGTGGACATGACAATGACTGACGCTGCGGATTCGTTGCCCGTTCGCCGTCTCTCCGACTGGGACGCGGCCGAACTGCAGGGACTCGCCGAGGAGTACGGCTCGCCGCTGTACGTCCTCGACCTCGAGCGCGTCCGACAGAATTACCGGCGGCTCGAGGCCGCGTTCCCCGACGCCGACATCCTCTACGCGGTGAAGGCGAACGCGCTGGGCGACGTGCTCTCGGCGCTCCGCGAGGCGGGCGCGGGCCTCGAGTGCGCCTCCGCCGGGGAAGTACAGCGGGCGCTCGAGGCGGGCGCGTCCGGGGCCGAAATTCACTACACGGCGGTCAACCCGCCCGCTCGCGACCTCGATTGGATCGTCGATACGTGGGACGAGCACCCGGACCTGACGGTCACCGCTGGCTCCGAGGATACGATCGACCGCCTCGAGGACCGCGGCTACGACGGTCGGCTCTGTCTGCGGGTGAATCCGGGGATCGGCGCCGGCCACCACGAGAAAGTGCGGACGGGCGCTGCCGCGAAGTTCGGCGTCCCGGCCGAGCGCGCCGTCGACGTGCTTACCGACGCCGCCGACCGCGGCTTCGACGTCGTCGGGATCCACGCCCACGTCGGCTCCGGCGTCTCGAGCGACCAGCTCGACGCCCACCGGGAATTCGTCGCGCGGATGGGGGATCTTGCTCGGGAGGTGAGCGAGGCTGTCGACGGCCTCGAGTTCGTCGACGTCGGCGGCGGCTTCGGCGTTCCGTACCGCGAGGACGAAGAGCCGCTGGACCTCGAGTCGGTCGCCGATGCGACGCGCGACGCGCTCGGCGAGATCGACGCCGAACTGACGATCGAGCCGGGTCGCTACTTCGTCGCGGACGCGGGCGTGCTGCTGACCGAAGTCAACACCGTCAAGGACGCCCGCGAGACGACCGTCGCCGGCGTCGACGCGGGGATGACGACGCTGATCCGGCCCGCGATGTACGACGCCTATCACCCGATTCGGAACCTGACCGCCGACGCGCCCGCCTCGAGCGATCGCACCGAGCGCGCTGCCGACGGCCGCGAGACGGCTCCCCAGACCGTCGCCGGCCCGATCTGCGAGAGCGGCGACGTTTTCTGTACGGACCGCGAACTACCGGTAAGCAAACGTGGGGATATCCTCGCGATCGGCAACGCGGGGGCCTACGGCTACGAGATGGCGAACCAGTACAACTCCCGACCCCGGCCCGCGTCCGTCATCCTCGCGGACGGCGACGTTCGACTCGCTCGCCGCCGCGAGACGGTCGACGACGTGACGCGGCCGGAACGCGAGGCGCGGCGGGCCTCGAACGCAGACCGAAAGAACGACCACGAGCGAGCGAGCGACACCGACAACGACGAACGATAGCACGATGACTGTCCCATTCCAGAAGTACCACGGCACCGGCAACGACTTTCTCATCATCCACACGGACGAACACGTCCCCGACCGGGGGGCACTCGCCGAACGCGAGTGCGACCGGACCGACGGCGTCGGTGCCGACGGCATCCTCTTTCTCGCCCTCGAGGACAAATTCGATCCCCCGCGGGTCGTGATGACGCTGTTCCAGCCCGACGGCGCGACGGCTCCCATGTGCGGCAACGGCGCCCGCTGTGCCGCCGAGTGGGCGATGGACCGCACCGGCACCGACAGCGTGATGATCGATACGCAGGCGGGCACCCTGCGCGCCGAACGCGACGGCGAGGACGTCGTCATCGAGATGACCGACCTCACGTTCGACCCCGACGAGATCCCCGTCGCCGCCGACGAACCCGTCCTGTCCGAGGAGATCGAGGGCCTCGAGGTCTCGATGGTCAACACCGGCGTCCCCCACGCGGTGAGCTTCGTCGACGACGTCGACGCCGTCGACCTCGAGAAGGTAGCCCCGCCGGTACGCTACGCCGACGTCTTCCCGAACGGAACGAACGTCTGCGTTGCCAGCTCCGACGGGAACGGCGGCTTCCGCCAGCGCACCTACGAGCGCGGCGTCGAGGGCGAAACCGACTCCTGTGGCACCGGCGCGGTCGCCATCGCCGTCGCGGCGCGTCGCCTCGGCCTCACCGACGCCGACCCGGTCGACGTTCATCCGCCGGGCGGCGATCTCCGGATCAGCTTCAACGAGCGCGGCCGTCCCACCCTCGCCGGCCCCGTCGAACACGAGTTCGACGGCGAGGTAGCCGTCGAGTCGCCGGTCGAGCCGTGACGGACATCGATTCCGCCGACGGGGCCGGAGGCGACGATTCGTTCGACCCCATCGCGTTCCTCGAGACTGCCGTCCAGAACCCCTCTCACGAGGATGTCGGTCCGATGCGGGAGTTCCTCTGCGAGACGCTCGAGGCCCGCGGCCTCGAGCCCTGTGTCGACGACGCCGGAAACGTGCTGGCGAGTCGGGGGCTTCCGACGAGTGACGCCGAGACCCACGTCGTGTTGAACACGCACATCGATACCGTCTCGCCGCACGTCTCCTACGAGCGCGACGGCGCTGGCGACGATGCGGCCGCTGTCGACGACGCCGACGGCGGCGTCATCCACGGTCGCGGCTCCTGTGACGCCAAGGGACCGCTCGCGGCCCTGCTCTCGGCCTTTTTCGCGGTCGAGCCGACCGACAACCGTGTCACGCTCGCGATTACGCCCGACGAAGAGGTGCTCTCGACGGGTGCCTACGCGCTGGTCTCCGACGACGACTCGCCCACGCGCGACGCGGACGCGGTGATCGTCGGCGAACCCACCGATCTGGACGTCTGTACGGCCGCGAAGGGGCGGTTTCAGGGGACGATCCACCTCTCCGGTGCCAACGCCCACGCCGCCGAACCCGAAACCGGAACGAACGCCGTCGCCGCCCTCGAGTCCGTCCTCGAGGCGATCCGGACCTTCGGCGAGCGCGCGGACGCGCCGCCGACCCACCCGCAACTCGGCGCGGCGACGCTCACCCCGACCGTCGTCGAGGGCGGCGAGGCGACCAATCAGGTGCCCGCCGACTGCGCGCTCACGGTCGACCGCCGGAGCGTCCCCCCGGAGACGGCCGACGAGTTCCACGAGGCACTGACCGCACACCTGCGAGCCGCACTCCCCGAGGACGTAGGCCTCGAGTTCCGCTTTACCGACCGGCCGACGCCGTTCCTCGAGGCGTGGGACACCGATCCCGACGTGCCGGTTGCCCGGACGCTCGCGGCCGCCAGTGGCGGCGAGATCCGTCCCTTTACGGCGGCGACCGAGGCCTCCTACTTCGCGGCCGACGCTCCGACGGTCGTCTTCGGGCCCGGCGTGCTCGCCGACGACGAAGGGGCCGTCGCGCACGCGCCGCGAGAGTACGTGCGGGTCGACGCCGTCCACGACGCCGCTCGGGCGCTCGAGGCGACGCTCGCGGAACTGGTCGGGTAACGCCGTTCGGAGCAATTGGTCGACGCTCGAGCGAGCGATCGTTCGAGCCTGTCGACAGGCTGGCCGCTACGTCACGAGAGAGATGACTCCGCCGAGGAGCGCGAGGAATGCGCCGAGTGTCATGAGATGGATCACTCGGCCATCGGGAACGGCCGGATCGTCCGAAACGTACCGCTCGTAGATCACGCTGAGGACCATCCCGATTCCGCCGATCGACAACCCGGCGGCTGGAATGGTCACGTTTCCCGAGACGAGGGTGGAGAGGCCCGTGAGCCCGAGAACGCTGCCGGTGACGGCCATCGACGCGTGATAGCGGAGAGCGGGTCGCACGACTCGACATCGGCTCGGTCGGACAATATCCTTTCGGTTCGCTAACCAGTTTGGGGACTGAGAGCGACGAACGACGGCCGATCAAATCGACATCAGGACGATCGCCAGCACGCTCAACAGGATCGCGGCGATCTTGCGGGGGGTTACGGTTTCGTCGAAGGCCACGATACCGGCCAGCGAACTGATGACGATGAAGAGGCCGTAGATCGGCACGACGATGCTCACCGGACCGAGCTCGAGCGCCCGGTAGTAGGTCAGCAGGCCGATGGTCAACAGCACGCCCATCGCACCGATGTAGGGCGTGCGGGGATGGCTGAGATACGGCCGCACCGGGAGACCGCGATAGGCGATCACGAGGCCGATCGTCACGAACATGACGGCGTTCGAGAGGAAGACCGCCAGCGTGCTGGGGAGATCGGTCATCGCGACCGAGATCAGCGGCGCGACCAGACTGTAGGTCAGACAGGCGACCAGCGACAGGCCCAGATAGCGCCGCATCACTGCTCACCCCCGGCGGCGAGGTAGATCGCGACCGCCGCGACGACGATGCCCGCACCGCGAGTCGCGGTCAACTCTTCGCCGAGAAAGAGGATTCCGATGACCGAACTCCCGACGATGAAGAGCCCGTAGATCGGCACCACGACGCTCACCGGTCCCCGCTCGAGCGCTTGGTAGTAGGCGAGAATCCCCGAGGAGAGGAACAGGCCGGCGACGTAGACGATGCCCGCGGACGGGGTCATCGCGTCGGCGAGGCTGCCGGTCTCCGTCGTGACGAGCACGACCGTCGTCAGCCCGAGGAAGATCGTCGTCGAGAGGAAGAGCGCGACCGCGGGCGGCACGTCCGATGTCACGACGCTCGTCAGCGGTGCCATCAGTCCGTAGGCCACGAGGGCGACGAGCACCCACACGAGATACTCCATACCGACTCTCGGTGCAGGCCGATTAATACAGTCACGGTCTCGGAATCGAGAGCCGGGAACGGGGTCCCGGAAATCGGACGTGGATTGGCGGGACCAGTTGCGTGGGCGACAACCGGAACGGTCGGCCGTGACTTACTCGAGGTCGTCGACTAGCTCGCTCGCGACGCCGGTGTAGCCCGCCGGCGTCAGCGCGTGGAGTTCCTCGCGGACGTCCTCGTCGACGTCGAGATCGTCGAACATCTCGCGGAAGTCCGCGAGGGTGACGTCCTTCCCGCGGGTGACGGCCTTGACGCGTTCATAGGCGTCCGCCTGCCCCTCGCGGCGGAGGATCGTCTGGACGGCCTCGCCGATGATCTCGGGGGTGTCCTCGAGGTCGTCGCGCATGACCTGTTCGTTGGGGACGACCTTCGAGAGCCCCGCAGCGGTCTTGCCGTAGGCGATCAGGCAGTGGGCGAAGGCGCCGCCGATGTTGCGTTTGACCGTCGAGTCCGAGAGGTCCCGCTGGAGCCGGGAGGTGGTGACGTAGTCCGCGAGGAAGGTCAGGTCCGAGTTCGCCTTCGAGAGGTTGCCCTCGCTGTTCTCGAAGTCGATCGGGTTGACCTTGTGGGGCATCGTCGAGGAGCCGGTCTCGCCCGCGACGGCCTCCTGTCCGAGGTAGCGGTCGGAGACGTAGAGCCACATATCCAGATCGAGATCGAGCAAGACGGTGTTGGTCCCGCGGAACGCGTCGAACAGCGCGGCGAGGTCGTCACAGGGGTTGACCTGCGTCGTGAGTTGTTCGAACTCGAGGCCGAGTCCCGAGACGAACTCCCGCGCGAAGGCCTGCCAGTCGACATCGGGGTAAGCGGCGACGTGGGCCGCGTAGGTGCCCGACGCGCCGCCGAGCTTGCCGCTGAGTTCGTCGGTTGCCTGCCGAATGCGACCGGTGGCACGCCCCAGTCGCGAGGCGTAGACGGCCATCTCCTTGCCGAAGGTCGTCGGCGTGGCGGGCTGGCCGTGGGTGCGGGCGAGCATCGGGAGGTCGCGGTAGTCGCGCGCCATGTCGGCGAGGGTGTCCCGCACGCCGTACAGTTCGGGCAGCAGAACCTCGTCGACCGCGTCGCGGACGAGCAGCCGGTGGGCGAGGTTGTTCACGTCCTCGCTCGTCAGCCCGAAGTGGATCCACGGCGAGGCGTCGCTGTCCTCGTCCAGCCGGTGGCGCAGAAAGTACTCGACCGCTTTGACGTCGTGGTTCGTCGCCTCGAAATCGGCGTGGCCCTCCGTCTCGAGTTTCTTGATCAGTCGGGCGTCCTCCTCGGCGAAGTGTTCGTACAGCCCGCGGAGGTGGGTGCGCTCCTCGAGGTCCATCTCGAGCGGCGTCGCCTCGCAATCGGCGAGCGCGATCAGGTACTCGACTTCGACGCGAACGCGGGCGCGCATGAGCGCGGCCTCGCTCGCGTACGGCGACAGCGGCGCGGTCCGGCCGTCGTACCGGCCGTCCAGCGGCGAGACGGCGTACAGAGCGTCGGTCTCGGTCATGGTGCGAGTCTGTCCAGCGCGGTGCAAAAGCGTATCGAAACCCGGAGCGCTCGAGGCCACGTGCGTGCATACCTCTCTCGACAGACGAGAGAATACTGTTGGAATGACACACGAACGTGCATACATACCCTTCCGAGACCGCAACCACTTTGCCGCTCGCGGGCGGGCGTCCAACCATGACGCGAATCGCCGGGATGGCCGGCAACCGAGGGCGCAACCTGATGAACATCGCCGACCGCGAACCGGGCGGAGCCGAGTTCGCCGTCGTCCTGACGACCGACGCGAACGCGCCGGTGCTCGAGGCCGCGGCTGAGCGCGGGATTCCGACCGAAGTCGTCCCGCTCGAGGACGGGATGAGCCGCAGCGACCACGAGGAGGCGGTCCTCGAGGCCCTCTCGGACTACGAGTTCGACCTCGTCTGTCTGGACGGCTACATGCGGATCCTCTCCGACACGTTCCTCGACGAGGCACCCACCACGCTGAACGTCCACCCCGCCCTGCTGCCGTCGTTCCCCGGCATGGACGCGTGGGGTGACGCGCTCGAGGCCGGCGTCTCGGTCACCGGCTGTACGGTCCACGTCGTCACGGACGCGACCGACGAGGACGGCGATGTCCTCGAGGACGAAGTCGACGCCGGGCCGATCGTTACGCAGGAGCCGATCCCGGTCTACGAGGGCGACGACGAGGAGACGCTCAAGGATCGGGTGCTCTACGAGAGCGAGTTCCGCGCGTACCCGCGCGCCGTGAAGTGGTTCGCCGAGGGCGCGGTCGATATCGATCTCGAGGCGGGCGAAGTGACAGTTGATGCGGATGTCGCGACGGTCGGAGACGACGACCACGACGGACTGCCGACGCGCAGACTCGTTTCGGACGACCGCGCGGACACGCTCCGGTACGGCGAGAATCCCCATCAGGATGCCGCGGTCTACGCCGACTACACCGCGGACGAGGCCAGCGTCGTCCACGCCGACCAACTCAACGAGGGCGCGAAGGCGCTCAGCTACAACAACTACAACGACGCCGACGGCGCGCTCAACCTGATCAAGGAGTTCGACGAGCCCGCGGCCGCGGTCATCAAACACACCAACCCAGCCGGCTGTGCGACCGCCGACTCGCTGGCCGAGGCCTACGAGAAGGCCCTCTCGACGGACGCGATGAGCGCCTTCGGCGGCATCGTCGCGCTCAACCGCAAGTGCGACGCCGAAACCGCCGAACAGGTCATCGACTCGTTCAAGGAAGTCGTCGTCGCGCCCGGCTACACCGACGACGCCCTCGAGGTGCTCTTCGAGAAGGAGAACCTGCGTGTGCTCGACGTCGGTGAACTCGGCGAGCGCACCGAGCGCTTCACTGAGAAGCCGCTGGTCGGCGGGCGCCTCGTCCAAGAGCGGGATCTACAGTCCATCTCGGCCGACGACCTCGAGGTCGTCACCGAGCGCGAGCCCACGGACGAGGAACTCGAGACGATGGTCTTCGCGTGGCAGACGCTCAAGCACGTCAAATCGAACGGGATCCTCTTCGCGGACGGCACGGAGACCGTCGGCATCGGAATGGGGCAGGTTTCCCGCGTCGACGCGGTCCGACTGGCCGCGATGAAGGCCGACGAGCACGCCGAGGGGAAAGACGCCGAGGGCGCAGTGATGGCCTCGGACGCCTTCTTCCCGTTCCCGGACGGTATCGAGGAGGCCGCCGAGGCGGGCATCGAGGCAGTCATCCAGCCCGGCGGCTCGGTTAACGACGAGGACGTGATCGAGGCCGCCGACGAGCACGGTATGGCGATGGCGTTTACGGGTCAGCGGAGCTTCCGACACGATTAGGACCGCGAGCGAACGTAGTGAGTGAGCGGCTTTTTTGGTCCAGATTTTTGCGCGAGCGGTGAACGAACGTCGTGAGTGAACCCGAGTGGAAAAAGGTGGATGCCGCGATAGCGTTCACGGGTCAGCGCTCTTTCAGACACGACTGAACTCGCGACTGAAAGAGCGAATCCGACTCCACAGCGGTGGCCCGCGCTGTGTCGATCGCTCCGCGTTCGATCGGAACGCGTCTACGGCCGGACGTGACGTTTCGAATCCTCTAGTTTTACCGTTTTCCGGGAGAGACCCCGCCTATGGAAGCGACGGGTCCCGTCGATCGAATCGCAGCGTCGCGCGCGTCGGTGGCGAGCGAGCGGCCGTCACTCGAGATGCGCCCCTCCTCGAGCGTCGATGTCCGTGATCGACCAGCGGCGTTGACGGGTGATCGCGCGTGATCGAGGACCGCGACCGACTCGCCTCGAGCGAGGCCCGCGAGGCCGCACTCGCATGCGTCGAAGCCGGAATCGAAGCGGGCCATCCCCGCACCGTCGTCCGCGAAGCCGTCTCGCTCGAGGGCGACACCCTCCGGGTCGCCGACACGACGTACGACCTCGGCGAGTACGATGAGGTCGTCGTCCTCGGCGGCGGCAACGCCGCAGCACACGTCGCCGTCGCGCTCGAGACCGTTCTGGGAGACCGGATCGACCGCGGCGTCGTCGTCACGGACGACCCCGTCGAAACGGAGCGCGTGACGGTCCGGGAGGGCGACCATCCGGTGCCGAGCGAGCGCGGCGTCGAGGGGACGCGAGCGGTGCTCGAGGCGGCGGACGCGGCCGGCGAGGAGACGCTCGTGCTGGCGGCGATCACCGGCGGCGGCAGCGCCGTCATGCCCGCCCCCGCGGGAGACGTGTCGCTCGCCGCCCTCCAGTCGACGACCGACGCGCTGCTCGCGAGCGGGGCCGATATCAGTGAGATCAACGCAGTCCGGAAGCACCTCTCGGAACTGAAGGGGGGCCGACTGGCCGGCCGCGCCGCCCCCGCAACCGTCGTCTCGCTGATTTTGAGTGACGTCGTCGGAAACGACCTGAGCGTGATCGCGAGCGGCCCCGTCGCGCCCGACGCGTCGACGTTCGCGGAGGCGCTCGCGGTCCTCGAGCGGTACGAGATCGACGCGCCTGACGCCGTCACGGCACACCTCGAGCGCGGCGCGGTCGGCGAGATCGGCGAGACGCCGGGCCCTGACGACCCTGCGTTCGAGCGCGTCTCGAATCACGTCGTCGCCGACGGGATGACCGTCCTCGAGGCGGCCAGCGACGCGGCGGCCGAGCGGGGCTACGAGCCCCTCGTGCTCTCCTCGCGCGTCCGCGGCGAGGCCCGCGACGCGGCCACGATGCAGGTCGCCATCGCGGAGGAAATTCGGGCGACGGGGACGCCGATCGAGCCGCCGGCCGTGGTCCTCTCCGGCGGCGAGACGACGGTCACGGTCCGCGGCGACGGGACCGGCGGGCCGAATCAGGAGTTCGCGACGAGCGCGGCGCTCGAACTCGAGGCCGGTGGCGAGGCGGGAGACGGCGGCGACATCGCCGTCGCTGCGGTCGACACGGACGGCATCGACGGGGCGACCGACGCGGCCGGCGCGCTGGTCGACGGGGCGACCGTCGAGGACCCCGAGACGGCGCGTGCGGCGCTCGAGAAAAACGACGTGTACCCGTATCTCGAGGCCCGCAACGCCCTCGTCCTGACGGGACCGACCGGAACGAATCTGAACGATCTGCGGGTGCTCGTCGTCCGGTCGTAGCGTCCACTCTTCGGTACGAGACGGGAGTCGAGAACGGGTGTTCGACTCCCGAATCAGCCGCGAGCGGAACCCAGTCTCAGAAGACCAGTCCCGCGACGTTTCGGAGGACGACGATCCAGAGGACACTCGAGACGCCGAGTACCAGCGTCGCGAGCGTCCAGGCCTGATAGGCCGTTTGGGTCTCCATGTCGGAGAACTCCGTGATGATCCAGAAGTAGGAGTCGTTGGCGTGGCTGACGGTCATGCTCCCGGCACCGATCGCGAGGACGGTGAACACCTGCCCGATTTCGGTGTTCAGTCCGAGCGAGCCCAGCAGCGGCGCGACGAGGCTGGCCGTGGTCAGGATCGCGACCGTCGAGGAGCCGAGCGCGGTCTTCATCGCCGCGGCGACGACGAAGGCGGCGAACAGGCCGATGCCGAGACCGCCCAGCGTGTCGGTGATGAAGCCCTCGAGGGGAAGCGCGGAGAGGACTTCACCGAACGCGCCGCCGGCACCGGTCACCGCGAGGATGACGGCGGCGTTCGTGATCCCGTCGGAGACCCAGTCGTCGGTCACGTCGCTGGTGAAGTCGGGCACGATCGCGAAGGCGATGAACGCGCCGATGATCAGCGCGACGGCGGGGTCGCCGATAAAGAGCAACCAGCGCTGGAGCGTACCGGTGATGAGCTCCGGATTCTCGGCCTCGGGGTAGGCGGCGATCGAGCCGAGCGCGATGAGCGCAATGGGAACGAGCAGCGGCGCGAACGATGCCGCCCGCGAGGGCATCGTTCCGTACTCGGCTTTGATTTCGTCGATCGTCATCTCCGGGTCCGGATCGATGTGGTAGTTCGAGGCGACTTTGTCGGCCCACGTCGCGGCGACGAAGACGATCGGCGCGCTGACGATGAGACCGGCGAGCATGACGAGACCGATGTCGGCGCCGATGATTCCCGCGGCCGCGATCGGGCCGGGCGTCGGCGGGACGAAGACGTGGGTGACGTAGAGCCCGCCCGCGAGCGCCACGCCGAGGGTCGACAGCGAGAGTCCCGACCGCTGGGCGAGCGACCGGTTCAGCCCGGAGAGGATGACGAACCCGGAGTCACAGAACACCGGAATCGAGACGACACTCCCCGTGATCGCCATCACTTGGGTCGTGTACTCCTCGCCGACGTAGTCGAGGATCGTCTCCGCGATGACGATCGCGGCACCCGACCGCTCGAGGCAGGTGCCGATGATCGTCCCGGCGATGATGACGATCCCGATGTAGCCGAGGATGCCGCCGAACCCGTCGGTTACGAGCGAGGCGACCTCCGCGGGGTCGATCCCCGCCGCGAGACCGGTCAGGTAGGCGGCGAGCAACAGTGCGAGGAACGCGTGCAGATCCAACTTCGCCGTGGCGATGATGATAAAGGCCACCGCCGCAGCGAGCAACAGTATCAGTGCGAATCCATCGAGCATGCGGTCGGTTCCCGTTCATGAAATATGATGAATGTACCGATCCGCCAGCTCGTCGTGGTATTCAAAGTAGGTGTAGAGCGTAGATATAGCCTGATCTCGGACGTATAGAATATGCCGGTCGAAATTCCACACGGTCTGTCTGTCGATTCAATTGCGAGGCGTAGCGGATCACCGGTCGTCGTGAGAGGAACAGCAACACGAGCGCGTCGCGGGCGAGCGGATCGATGACCGCGCGGCCTCGATCGAACCCTACCTCCGGCGTTTCGCGGCCGGTGCGAGTTCTTCGATCACGCGACAGGCGTTCTTCGAAAACGCGCGCCGGAGCAGATCCTCCGAGACATCGAGGGTCAGAATCTCCATGACGGCGACGTTGGGGTGGCAGGCGGGCGCGCCGCTGCCGAAGAAGACGCGGTCGGGGTGTTCTAACAGCGCTCGCTCGAGTTGCTCGCGATACCGGACGAAACTCGTCTCGAGGTAGCAGTCGTCGTACTCCGCGAGCAGGTCGATCATCTCGTCCATCAGCTCGCGGTTCAGGGGGTGGCCGCCGAACCGGCCGACGATGACCGGAAACGAGCGCTCGAGTAAGACATCGGCGAGCGTCTCGGGCGGCGCGTCGACGCCGCCGCGGACGATCACCGGGAGGTCGACGTCCTCGAGGGCTGCGAGGACCTCGTCGTCGGGGTAGTCGTCGACGGTTGGATCGAGGACGAAGCCGTGAAAGCGGTCGTCGTAGGCGTACTTCTCGATGTCGCTGGGGGAGGTGTGGTGCTCGTCGCGGCTGGCGACGGCGTTTCGCAACCGACCCGTGGCTTTCCGGCCCGGCGTTTGGGTGCCGTTGATCCGGGCGAAGGCGACGAAGGGGCGGTCGACGCTCCGTCTGGCGACGCCGTTGTTCGGCGCGAGGTAACTCGTGTCCGGCTGTGACGGCGGGTAGACGACCGATTTGGTGATTCCCGCCTGATGCATCTCCCGCTCGAGCCGATCGGGCCCGATCGCTCGGCTGGTCGGGTCCCCACCCCCGTCGGTCGGCGGCAGCCGCGTCGCGATATCGACGACGCGAAACTCGTGTTCCAACTCCAGCATCTACCGATCCGTTTCGGGCCGACCCATATTTTGCTACCGGCTCTCCGACCGGTTCGCCTGTGTCCGGTTCACACGCGCAATCGCAAGACGGAGCGGTGGTTGGAGGGAAAGAACTATATAGAAGTGCTAACGACATGGTTAGTGAGGAACAACGATGGCACAACAGCGACGCATGGGTGGGCAGCCCATGTTCATTATGAGCGAGGATAGTCAGCGAACGCAGGGTCGCGACGCCCAGTCGTCGAACATCATGGCCGGCAAGGCCGTGGCCGAGTCGGTACGGACCACGCTCGGACCCCGCGGCATGGACAAGATGCTCGTCGACTCCGGCGGGGACGTCGTCATCACGAACGACGGCGCGACCATCCTCAACGAGATGGACATCGAGCACCCCGCGGCCCAGATGATCGTCGAAGTCTCCGACTCGCAGGAGGAGGAAGTCGGCGACGGGACGACCACGGCAGCGGTACTCGCCGGCAACCTGCTGGGCGAGGCCGAGGACCTCATCGAGCAGGACGTCCACGCGACGACGATCGTCGAGGGCTACCACGAGGCCGCCGACATCGCCCTCGAGGCGATCGCCGAGCAGGTCAACGAGGCCGACGTCGACGACGAAATCCTGCGACAGGTCGCCGAGTCGAGCATGACCGGCAAGGGCACCGGCGGACTCACCGCCGCGTCGCTGGCCGAGACCGTCGTCGAAGCGACCCGCCACGTTGATACCGACGCGGGCGTCGCACGCGACAACGTCACCGTCCACACGCAGATCGGTGCCTCCTCGAACGCGACCGAACTCGTCCCCGGGATCATCGTCGACGAGGAGCCCGCCCACGACGGCATGCCGAGCGAGGTCGAGGACGCGTCGATCGCCATTCTGGACGTCGAACTCGGCGTCCGAACCGGCGACGTCGACGCTGAGTACGCCATCGACTCGATCGACCAGCTCAACGCCGCCATCGACGCCGAAGAAGGCGAACTCGAGGGCTACGCCGAAACCGTCGCCGAGAGCGGTGCGGATGTCGTCTTCACGACCGAAGACGTCAACGACCGCGTCGCCAACGCGCTCGCCAACGAGGGCGTCCTCGTCTTCGAGGGCCTCGGCGACAGCGACGCCCGGCAGGTCGCCTCCGCGACCGGCGCGCGCCGCGTCGGTGACCTCGACGACCTCGAGGAGTCCGACTTCGGCTCGGCCGACCGCATCCACACCGAGACCTACGGCGACGACGACCTCGCGTTCGTCGAAGGCGGCGCGGCCGCCGAGACGGTCACCGTCTTCGTCCGCGGCGGCACCGAACACATCGTCGACGAACTCGAGCGCGCCATCGGTGACGCCCTCGACGTCGTCGCGACGGCGCTGGAATCCGGCGAAGTCGTCCCCGGTGCGGGCGCGACCGAGATCGCGATCGCGGACAAGATCCGCGAGGAAGCCGCCGGTATCGAGGGCCGCAAACAGCTCGCCGTGACGGCCTTCGCCGACGCGGTCGACATCATCCCCCGAACGCTCGCGGCCAACACCGGCCGAGACCCCATCGACGTGCTCGTGGATCTCCGCGCTGCCCACGAGTCCGAGGGCCGCGCGGGACTGATCACCAGCGGCGACGAGGTCACGATCGACGATCCCTTCGAACACGGCGTCGTCGACCCCGCCGACGTCAAACGCGAAGCCGTCGAGAGCGCGACCGAAGCCGCCACGATGATCGCCCGCATCGACGACGTCATCGCCGCCGAATAACGTCGCTGTTCGCGGCAGCCGTTTTAGATACCCGTCTTTTGTTTGAAATCCAGTGACACAGCGGCGACCGTATCAGTTGGCCATTATTGTTAAGTGTTAACACACAATAGTCAGATATGTGATGTCCGGACCCGCTCCGCGAGAAACCCTGATACCGATCGGTTCCACTGACGGCCGCACGGTCTACTACGATGAGGGGACGGGGACATACCACACGTGGTGCGACGACGACGCGTATGAGCCGGTGAGCACCGCCCTACTCATGACCGTCTCGTCGGTGCTCGGGGTCGAACCCGACGACCTCGAGGCGCTCTCGGAGTGCGTCGAGCCGGACGCGTTGAACGCCCTGTTCGTCCACTGGCGGGGCGACGAACCGCGAGTCGGCGACGGCTCGATCTCGTTTACGTTCTCGCGGTGTCACGTCACGGTCCACGCCGACGGCGAGGTCGTCATCGACCCGTCGCGACGGGCCGTCAAGCCGGCCGACTAACGGACCGGTGTACAACCCGTGGCCGTCCGCTCGAGTCAGTCGGTCCCTTCTGAGACCGGCGCGAGGACGACCCGATCACCGGGCTCGAGACCGAAGGCGTCGTCGCCGCGACCCTGATTCACGTCGAGTTCGACGTAGCCGTGGCTGCCGACGGTCGCGAGTCGATCCCCGACGGAGACGGCCGCGAACGTCTCGCCGACCGGGACGGGGTCGCCGTTCGCCGCCACCCGTTCCCGCCCGTCGAGGTATGAGCCAGGCACGTTCGTGATCGCGTTCCCGAAATCGTCGACGACCAGCACTTCGCCCGTCGCTCGTTCGTCCGCGAGGACGGGATCCGAAAACTCGAGGTCGACGGCGACTGGGGCCGGCTCGAGCCACTCGAGTGAGTCGAGCGCGCCGCTATCGCTGTCGTGGACCGCTGCGGCGGCGGGGGCGAAGACGTCTCGTCCGTGGAACGTATTACTTCGTCCCCGTGGCGACCGACGGGCGCTCGCACTCGAGTCGTCCATCGGTTGCGTCGTCGGTTCCACGGGCTCGAGGGCGTCTTCGTCGATCACGGCGGACTCGAGTCGGTCCTCGCTTCCGGCGAGTCGCCGTGCTGCGGGGAGCAAGACGCCGTTATCGGGGCCGACGAGGGTATGGTTGCCCGCGCGGAGAACGATCGCGTTCCGGTCGGTTCCGACGCCGGGATCGACGACGACGAGATGAGTCGCGGGCGGGTAGTACGGCAATACCTCTCGGAGCCAGAAGGCGGCCGTTCGAACGTCCTGCCGGGGGAAGTCGTGTGCGACATCGATCAGTCTGGCGTCCGTTCGCTGCAACAGCACTCCCTTCATCGCCGCCGGATACGGCGTGCCGAAATCGGACGCGAGTGTGATCATGGTCGGTCGTAGATCACGAACGGTGAAAATCGATACGTCTCCGCACCGGCGATGCGGTCGCGGCTATCGGGGGTTCGCGACTCGTCACTCCCCGTTCGAGTCCGAGTCGCTGACCATCTGGATCCGCTCGATGCCGCCGATCTCGTTGACGGTGTTGACGACGGGTTCGGGGACCAGTGACTCCCAGTCGCCGCCCGTTATCATCCGCTCGCGGACCTCCGAACCCTCGAGGACCTCGCGGTTGAACATCGGCGACTGGCGGATGTCGATGTCGGCTTCTCGAAAGAGTTGGATGACGAGCGGGTTGTTCGAGTAGGCGACATCGAAGTCGGGGCTCATGCTCTGGACGTGACTCACCCAGACCGAGTTCCGCTCTAAGTCCTCGATCGGGACGGCGTAGGTGACGAGGTCGTAATCGACGAGCGACTTCGTGATCATCATGATCCGTTCGCCCGCGGTAAACGGGTTGCGGACGGTGTGAGAATCGTCGGCGCTCCCGATTCCGAGGACGAGTTCGTCGACGTCCTCGGCAATCTGTTCGACCATGCTCTGGTGGCCGTTGTGGAAGGGCTGAAAGCGACCGATGTAGAACCCCCGAGTCATGCCGGACACTGCTCGGGCGCGGCGCTTAAGCGTGGCGAGTTGCCCTCGAGTCAATCGGTCTGGCGACCGGTTGCGTCACGATGACGTTCCGTTCGTCCCGACACTGGTCGATCACGACTGGTCACGCAACTATATATTCCGAATAATATAACTTCGTATTAAAGAAACTGTCCTCATCGGCTGATTTCCGCCCTCGACCGCTGTTCTCTCCGGTATCAGCCACTGACACCATCCTCCGCATGGAGAAAGTATATCAGTCGCAATCCCTTCGAATCAGGTACCGAACAGAGTTCTATGAGTAACGATACGAACGTTGACGACCCTCCCGAAGACGCCTCGGAGACCGCTCCGGACGGGGACGCCCCCGCGGAGCAGTCCGAGCGTCAGGGAGACCGGTCGCCGCCTGAGGAGGACGGTGACCGTCGCACCGACGTCGACGATCCGATCGACGAGTTCGAGCCGTCGCCCGACGAGGAGGACGGCGACGATATCGAGACCGTCGAAGACCTCGGCAGTACAGTCGAGGTCGACCCGGGCGTCGAGGTCGACGAGGATATCGCCGAGGACGACCTTCTCGGCGGCCTCAAGATCGACTCCACGGCGGACATCGAAGTCCCCGATCGGCTCGTCGATCAGGTCATCGGCCAAGACGAAGCACGAGATATCATCATCAAGGCAGCGAAGCAGCGCCGGCACGTCATGATGATCGGCTCGCCGGGGACCGGCAAGTCGATGCTGGCGAAGGCGATGAGCCAACTGCTTCCGAAGGAAGATCTCCAAGATGTCTTAGTCTATCACAATCCGGACGACGGCAACGAGCCGAAGGTCCGAACCGTTCCTGCTGGGAAGGGCGAACAGATCATCGACGCCCACAAGGAGGAAGCCCGAAAGCGCAACCAGATGCGCTCGATCCTGATGTGGATCATCATCGCGGTCGTTATCGGCTACGCGATCCTCAGCCCCGCCAGCATTCTGCTCGGCGTCCTCGCGGCGGGGATCATCTGGCTGATCTTCCGCTACACCTCTCGCGGCACCGACGCGATGGTGCCCAACATGATCGTCAACAACGGCGATCAGCGCGTCGCGCCCTTCGAGGACGCGACCGGTGCCCACGCCGGCGCACTGCTGGGCGACGTCCGCCACGACCCGTTCCAGTCCGGCGGCATGGAGACCCCGAGCCACGACCGCGTCGAACCGGGCTCGATCCACAAGTCCAACAAGGGCGTGCTGTTCGTCGACGAGATCAACACGCTCGACATCCGCACCCAACAGAAGCTGATGACGGCGATTCAGGAGGGCGAGTTCGCCATTACGGGCCAGTCCGAGCGCTCCTCGGGCGCGATGGTCCAGACCGAACCCGTCCCCTGTGACTTCATCATGGTCGCCGCCGGGAACCTCGACGCCATGGAGAACATGCACCCCGCGCTCCGCAACCGGATCAAGGGGTACGGGTACGAGGTCTACATGGACGACACCATCGAGGACACCCCCGAAATGCGGCGCAAGTACGCCCGCTTCATCGCACAGGAGGTCGAACGCGACGGCCGCCTGCCCCACTTCACCGACGACGCCGTCGAGGAACTCATCCTCGAGGCCAAGCGCCGCTCGGGCCGCAAAAACCACCTCACGCTGCTGTTCCGCAGCCTCGGTGGACTGGTCCGCGTCGCGGGTGACATCGCCCGCGCCGAGGACCGCGAGAACACCACTCGCGACGACGTGCTGCAGGCCAAGCGCCGCTCGCGCTCGATCGAGCAACAGCTCGCCGACGACTACATCGAACGGCGCAAGGACTACGAACTGCAGGTCAACGAAGGCGGCGTCGAAGGCCGTGTCAACGGCCTCGCCGTCATGGGCGAGGACTCGGGTATCATGCTCCCCGTCATGGCCGAGATCGCCCCCGCACAGGGCGGCGGTCAGGTGATCGCCACCGGGAAGCTTCAGGAGATGGCCGAGGAGTCGGTCCAGAACGTCTCCGCGATCATCAAGAAGTTCTCCGACGTGGACCTCTCGGAGAAGGACATCCACATCCAGTTCGTCCAGGCCGGTCAGCAGGGCGTCGACGGCGACTCCGCCTCCATCACGGTGGCGACCGCCGTCATCAGCGCGCTCGAGAACATCCCGGTCGACCAGTCGGTCGCCATGACCGGCTCGCTGTCGGTCCGCGGCGACGTGCTCCCGGTCGGTGGGGTCACCCACAAGATCGAGGCCGCCGCCAAGGCCGGCTGTAGCAAGATCATCATCCCCAAAGCCAACGAGCAGGACGTGATGATCGAAGAGGAATACGAGGAGATGGTCGAAATCATCCCCTGTTCGAACATCAGCGAAGTCCTCGACGTCGCCCTCATGGGCGAACCCAAGAAGGACTCGCTGGTCGACCGCCTCAAGTCGATCACGGGCACGGCGTTCGACCAAGGCTCCGTCAGCTCCGCTGGCGGCTCGAATCCCAGCCCGCAGTAAATGCCCCAGTGGGCGGCGTTCGTCGGCATAACGGGCGTCGTCCTCGTCTTGCTGCTCGTTTTATCGCATCTCACCCAATCCTCGTTTAGCGACGGCGATTCCGACTCCGGCGAGGACTCCGACCCCGGAACCGAGACACCGGTCGACACCGACGCCGACCGCGCCGATATCGCGGTCGACATTCCCACTGAAAACGCCGAGTTCGACCAGTCCAAACGCGGCGAGACGAACTCGGATTCGACCAGTTCCTCGGCGCACAATCCGGTCGAGGGCACTCGAGCCGTCGACGAGTCGTCGAACCCGGGACCGTCCTCGAGGCCCACAGAGACCGTCGACGACCGACCGGACCGGACCGCCGCCGATCCGACCGGACCGCACCGGGACTCGAGGACGGGTCGCGACGCGGCCGCCGCCGACCGCGGCGTCGATCCGGACTCGCTGTCGACCGGGATGGTCCTCGCGAACGTGGCCTTCTCACAGGGGCTGTTCGCGGTCGTATTGCTCAGTGCGGCGGTCTACACGGCGATTCCGGCCTCGGCACTCGGCATCGAGTTCTCCGTCGCGTACCTCGAGACGGGATTGCTCTGGGGAGTAGCCGCCGGAGTCGTCTTCTACCTCGCGAACGAACTCGCCGCAGCGGCCGCGACCCGTTTCGGGTTCGATCACGAGGAGGACCTTCGAGAACTGCTCTCGCCCGAGTCGGTCGGCGGCTGGCTGCTCCTCTTGGGCGGGGTCTTGCCGATCATCGCCGTCTTCGAGGAGTTCCTCTTCCGGGCGGCGATGATCGGCGCCCCCGCCGCCGGCTTCGGCCTCTCGCCGTGGCTGCTCGCGGTCGTCTCCTCGGTCGCGTTCGCGCTCGGCCACGGCATGCAGGGCTCGATCGGGGTCGTCGTCACCGGCCTCCTCGGGTTCGTCCTCGCGGCCGTCTTCATCGCCACCGGGAGCCTGCTGGTCGTCGTCGTCGCTCACTACCTCGTCAACGCCCTCGAGTTCGTCGTCCACGAGGGGCTGGGCCTCGAGTGGGCCGAGACCCTCGAAGGCTAAGGGCCGGGACCCGATTGAGAACGGTATGAACGCAACTGCCGGGTCGACGGCTCGGTCTCGAGCGATCGTCGCCCTGATTCTCGGGTACTTCGCCCTGCTGGCCTACGCGACGGTGACGAACGATCCGCTGGCGCTTACCGTCGCGGCGTTCGGGTTCGGTATCATCGCGATCGCCGTGGGCGCGTTGCTGTACCAGCAAGTGACGGATCCGGGACCGGCACTGCTCGTGGCCGCGGGCTCGCTCGTCGCTGGCGGCCTGTTGCAGTTCGTCGCCGTTCTCGCCGCATCGGCGGTCGCCGACGGGCTCTCCTCGCTGCTCGTCTTTCTCGGCGTCGGCTGCTACGTCTACGCGGTCTGGTCCCGTTCAACGTAATACTGTCGCGGTCTGGTCCCGCGCCACCTAGCACCGTCATGGACTCGTCCGGAGGACCTTCGCCGTCGGGACCGTCCAGCCGCGGGAGACCGCCACCATGCGCGTCCCGACCGTTACCGCCGCACAGACTGCCGCGGCGACGCTCCCGGAGCCGCCGAGCACGACGACGAGCCAGTAGGTGCTCCCGCCGAGTACCGTGCAACTGGCGTAGAAGTCCTCGAGCAGAATAAACGGGGAGCGGTCGAGCAGGATGTCCGCGAACGCGCCGCCGCCGACGGCGTTGATCGTCGCGATCGCGACGACGCCGAAGCCCGAGACGCCGGCGTCGGTCGCGACGATGGCCCCGGCCGTGGTGAACGCGGCGAGTCCCACGGCGTCGGAACAGAGCGTGATCGGGTGGTCGTCCGCCCCCTCGAGAACGGCGCTCACCCCGATCGCCAGCGCCACGCCGAACAGTCCGAGCGCGATCTCGCTCGGCGACTGGAGCGCCAGCGGAATCCGGTTGACGAGAACGTCTCGCGTCGCGCCGCCGGCGAACGCCGTGACGAGCCCGACGACGGCGACGCCGAACAGATCGAACTCCTCGCGGATCGCCTTGCTCGAGCCGACCAGCGCGAACGCCACGAGCCCGATCGCGTTCATCGCGGCGAACGGATCGACGACCGAGACCGCAGCCAACGCTTCTGTCACTGGTTTCCTCGAGGCCGGCGAGCGTCTTGAGCGCTACGCATCGTCCCGAATCGGCCGCTAAAACTGCTCGAGGCCGGTCTGTTCGGCCTCGGCGAGGGCGTCCTCGCAGGTCGACCACGATTCCCGAGCGAACGGCGGGAGTTCGCGGTGGTCGTCGACGTAGGACCCGAGGAACTCGCGGGTGGTCGAATCGCCCGGATAGCCGCTGCCGACCGGGCCGTACTCGTCCGCGAAGGCGGCCATGTGCGAATCGCGTTCGACTTTGGCGATAATGCTCGCCGCACCGACGAGGGGCGAGTCGTCGTCGGCACCGTGGCGCGCGTCGACGGCGAGATTTTCGAGCGAGCAGCCGTCGGCGACCCGGCGGGCGAAGCGGTCGGCGTCGGTGTCGCAGGCGTCACAGAGTCCCGAAACCGGCTCGTTTGCGGTACCGTCTCGCTCGAGATCGGCGACCGCTCCCTCGATGGCCTCGGCGTGGGCCGCGACCGCGAGCGAGTTCATGTCCGTCTCGGGCTCGTCGATCCGCGCCGGCGTGATCTCGGCGACGCTGATCGCGATCCGATCGTCGGTCCGTAGCGTCGCGGCCAGTTCCTCGCGTCGCTCGGGAGCGAGTCGTTTCGAGTCCCTGATGCCGTCGGGGAGGGCTTCCGAATCCTCGCAGTGAACGGCCGCGGCGAACATCGACCCCAGCGCGGGGCCCTTGCCGGCCTCGTCGACGCCGAATGGCATACCGTGGGAGTCAGTTGCGGCGAGGAAAGTCGTTGCGACTCGTCCCGGTCGTCAGTCGGCGGTCTCCGCGACCTCGTCTCCGGAGTCCGCCCGCGGCTCGTCGAGGAAGTACTCCTCGCGCTCGAACGGCTCGCTCTCTCCCTCGACGCCGGTCACGTCCAGCGCGGTCACCTCGGCGTCGGTCTCGAGCAGGCCGGCCAGACTCGGCTCGGTTCGGCCGTCGTCGCTGCTGATGAGTTCCTTCACGTAGAGGCCGCCTTCGCCGTGGAGCCGAACCTCGGCCTCGGTCGGCGATTGCAGATCGCCGTCGATGCCGTAGACCGTCCGCTCGCGGGTCAGGCCCGCCCGCCGATGGTCGACCCGCTCGGGGGTGTACTGGTCGACGGTCGTTCCCTCGAGGTCCGCGAGCGCCGCCTTGAAGTCGGCCTCGTCGACCGGCTCGGCGAACTCGACATCCGCGCGGTAGTGTTTGCTCGCGTCGTGTTCCTTGACGCGCTCGACCATCTCGTAGGTCGCCAGCCGCAGCCCGTCGACCTCGACGGAGCCGTCGGCCGCCGCGTTGATCTCCCGCTCGAGTGCCGCCGGATCGGGGTCTCGAACGCGGGGTCGTTTCACCTCGAGGACGAACGGCCGCCCGCCCTCGAGCATGCGGGCGTCGACGTCCTCCCGGCCCGCGCCGTGGAAGGTGCCCTCGTCGCCGTCCATGGCCGCGACGACGTGGGGGCGGACGACCTGTTCGACGCTCGTGTCGTACAGGTAGCCCGAGCCGCCGCAGTAGTCACAGGGCTCCTCGCCGTCGTCGCCCAACTGAATACCGCTGCCGCCACACTCCCGACAGGGCCACTCCGTCTGGGGAATATCGCGCTCGAGTTTGCGGTAGCGGCCGTAGACGAACGCGGGGTTGATCTGGACGTCGACCGCGTGGCCCGTGACGTTGCCCGACTCGAGGGTCTCGAGCGGGTCGAACCCCTCGAGGTCGATGACGGCGAGCACGTCGGGCCGGTCGAAGTCGACCTCGGTCTCGGTCAGCGCGCCGACGCGCCGGCCGACCTCGCGGTTCATCTCGCGTTTCATCGACTCGCCGGCGTCGGGCTCGAGGTCGGCGTCGTCCCGGAGCAGGCGTTCGTTCTCCTCGACTAACGGCGGGACGCGGGTGCCGACCTGATAGGTGGCGAACTCGCACCCCTCGAGGGCGTCGATGATCGTCTCGGCGACGGCGTCGAAGGTTCCGCAGTAGCCCTCGCAGACCCAGCAGTCCGCGGGGTCGGTGGATTCGAAGTCCTCGTCGTCAGCCAGCGCGACCGTCGTCCGCAGCGCCCGGCCGCGCTCGGCGTTGGTCAGCCCGAAACTCCGCTCGGCGAACGGCCGTCCGAGACAGGAGTCACAGACGGCTCCGGTCGCCAGCAACGCGCGGGCGTCTTCCGTGATCATGTCTCGAGAACGGGGAGCCGCGGGTAACACGTTTTCCCTTCGGGAGAGCGGCGACGGCCGGTCCGGCCGCGACTGTCGCCCCTGCTTGAAAGCGCCGGCTGTGAGTCCGGAGGTTCAAATGGGACCGGTCCAATCCCTCGATAATGAACGATTCCCGACTGGGTCGGCGCTCGTTTCTCGCCGCCGCGAGCGCCGGCCTCGCCGGTGCCGTCGCGGGCTGTGCCGAGCCCCAAGCCGACAACTCGATCGAGGGCGACTCCGCATCCACTATCGACAAGGAAAACCTCGCGACAGGGTCAGCCTTTACCGACCTCTACGATTCGGTCATCGAATCGGTCACCCAGGTCCGCGTGTTCGGGATCACGAACCCGGATTCCGGTGCCAAAGGCCGCGGTCAGGGGTCAGGATTTGTCTACGACGACCGCCACGTCGTCACCAACGACCACGTCATCAGCAACGGCGAGGCGGCCGACCTCCAGTACATCACCGGCGACTGGACCGACACCAGACTCGTCGGTCGCGACTACTACAGCGATCTGGCCGTCCTCGAGGTCAATCACGTCCCCGAATCGGCGACGCCGCTGTCCCTGACCGAGCAACGGCCCGTCGTCGGCCAACAGGTAGCCGCGATGGGCAACCCCTTCGGGTTCGAGGGATCGATGACGACGGGGATCGTCAGCGGCGTCGACCGCACGCTCTCCGTCGACGATCGGCCGTTCCCGTTCCCCAACGTCGTCCAGACCGACGCGGCCGTCAACCCCGGTAACAGCGGCGGCCCGCTCGTCGACCTCGACGGGAACGTCGTCGGGGTGGTCAACACCGGCGGCGGCGACAACGTCGCCTTCGCGATCTCGGCGGCGGTGGCCGAGCGCGTCATCCCGTCGCTCATCGAGACCGGCTCGTACGAGCACTCCTACGTGGGCATCGGACCGCGGACCGTCGACCGACTCGTCGCCGATGCCAACGACCTCGAGACGGCGACCGGCGTCCTCGTCGTCAGCGTCGCGGACGGCTCGGCCGCCGACGGCGTCCTCCGGCCGTCGACGCGAACCGTCCAGCGACGCGGCGAGCGAATCCCCGTCGGTGGCGACGTTATCCTCGAGCTAAACGGCGAGCCGATCCCCGATCGCCACGCCCTCTCGACGTATCTGGCCCTCGAGACAAGTCCCGGTGAGACGCTCTCGGTGGGGCTCCGACGGGACGGTCGGGAGATCACCAGAACCCTCACGCTCGGAACCCGGCCGTCGATCTAGGCGATCGCCCGGGATTCGACCGGTCGTTTGCGGTCGGAATGACGCGCCGGAACCGTTCGAAACGAGTCGTTACGGCCTCGAGCGAACCGCCGTTTTCGCGGCTGCGTTCCATAGCTTCCTCGTACACGTCAGGACTCGTCGAGTTCTTTTTCGGGCGATTGAATCGTCTGAATCGGAACGGAATCGGACGCTATCGTCCGTCTCCGGCGGATTAGCAACTCGATAACAATAGTATTGAATCCGGTAGCATCGGTCGGCGCGAGTACCCGTCGCCCGATACCCCATGACCGACGCCGACTTTCACGCCCCAGACAGCAAGGAACCGACGACCGAACTCGATCACGTCACGGTCGAAAACGACGACGCTCCCGACGAGTGTGCGATCTTCCCCCACGAGGCCAGCGAGGACGAACTGCGGACCGCCTGGATCTCGGCCTACGACGATTCGTTCGTCGCCCTCGAATCGATGCGATAGCCCTGAGAATGCACCTGAGCAGTTCAGTCACCGCTGCCGGCTTCTGGCTCGGCACCCTGCTGCCCATTGTGTATCTCCCGGTCATCGTCGCCGGGATCGACTCGATGAGCCGCCTCTCGCTGTTCGTCGCACTGCTCGCGGTCCACGCGCTCGCCCTCGTCATCGGCCACGACTACTCGGGGTCGCGGTCGCAGTGAGAGTCGGCTCCCCGTTTCCCGCCGCGAGACGTGGCTCTCCCTGACTCGAGTCGGCCACGCGTCTCGAGCGAGAACGGGTCGGGTTGCACACGAATAAAATCTGGACGGCGGACCGCTTTTGCGTCGGCTCCGCACTCGAGACGTCGGAAAATCAGTCGAGCGGGGACGACCAGACCTGTACTCGCGGCGTGCCGCAACTGTCGCAGACGATCGCTCTGTTGTCCTTGTACGTGTCCCGGACGAGTTCGCCGTCGGCACAGTGTTGGCAGGAGCGCCCCTCGAGGGTCGCGAGCAACTGCTGTTTGCCGCCGGACTGCGAGGACTCTGATTTCGCCATATAGTCACTGGATACGGGAGACGGAGGAAACGGTTGGCCATGCCTATGCAGTGTGTCCGGGATGCCGAGTCGAAGCGACTATGCCCGTCTCCGGTGTACGGCCGCAGGAATGTGGCCCTGGGGACACCTCGCCGTCGCCTACCTGTTGTACACCGCCGTTGCGCACCGCCGGTTCGGTCGGCCGCCGCGCGCGATCCCCGCGATCGCGCTCGCGGTCGGCTCGCAGACGCCGGACCTGATCGATAAACCTCTCGCGTGGAATTTCGGGATCTTACCCGGCGGGCGAACGCTCGCCCACTCGCTGTTCGTCGTCGCCCTCCTCGTCCCGACGGTCTTCCTCGTCGCCGACCGACTCGAGCACCGCGCGGTCGGCGTCGCCTTCCTCGTCGGCTACTGCTCGCACCTCCTCGCGGACATCCCGCCGGCAGCCCTCTCGGGGGAGTTCGCACACGCCGCCTACCTCCTCTGGCCGGTCCTCGAGCAGCCGCCCGAAGAGCCCGTCGCCGGCATCCTCGACGCGTTCCTCCACTACTACGCGCTGGGCTCCTACGAGTGGGTCCAGTTCGGGCTCTTCGCCGTCGCCGTCATCGTCTGGTACCGCGACGACATGCCGGGTCTCGAACTCGTCTTCGACCCGCTCGCGCGGCGATTCGAGACGCGATCCTGACCGCCCGTCGCGATGACGCCGGGACCGCCGAACCGTGGCGGCTATCCCGCCGGCCCGCCATCCTCCGGTATGCGCCAGTTCGTACTCATCGGTCATGACGTTCCCACGGAGCCCGATTTCTCGCTCGACGACCTCGCGGGCGGTGCCGGTCGCCTCGACGCCCTCTGTCGGTCGATCACCGCCGCCTTCGTCACCTCCCACGGCATCCGCGAGGACGTCCGCGTCCATCTGATCGCACAGGACGAACTCACGATCACCTTCGACGGGCGCGACCTCCAGCGGCTCAACCCCGACGAGCGAAGCACCGCCGCGCTGGTCCGCAAGGCCCTCGAGCACCGCGACGAGGCCATCGGCGCGCTGCCCGCCGAACCCAGCCCCGGCATCGAACTGTACCGGCGCGGCTTCGAGGGCACGCTCGAGGAAATCGCCGACGACGGCCCGATCGTCCAACTTCACGAGGACGGCGAGGCGGTCGTCGACGTGGGCGCGGACGCGCTCGAGAACGGGATCTTCGTACTCTCCGACCATCACGACTTCACCGACGCGGAAGCGGCGTTGCTCGAGGACTACGCCGATCAGCGGCTCCGGCTCGGCCCCGAACTGCTGCACGCGGATCAGGCGATCACCGTCGCACACCACTTTCTGGACACGGACGGCTACGACCGGTTTTGAGGTCAATTCCCGGGCGCTCGCTCGAGAAATCGACTCGCCTCCGACGGTCAAATGATCCCTTTCGCAAGCGTTAAACCGCCGGACGCGCACCTTCCGAATGCGGGCCGGTGGGGTAGCTTGGTATCCTTCGGCCTTCGGGTGGCCGTAACCGCGATTCGAATTCGCGCCGGCCCATCATACCTCACAGCCTTTTGGGAGTCGGGCAAAATCGCATTATAGCTCCGGGTCCCGGCAGTCGCTAGCGGTTCCGGAGGGGGAGAGTTCACTATGACTCATAGTGGACGTCCGGGCCGTCATGCGATTACAATCCGAGCTACCGGGGTGGAAGTAAACATAAACCCCTGGTTCGGGAAGCGTCAGAATAGCTCTTCTAGCGTCGCTTGCCTGCACCCATCTTTCCCGTCTGCGTCGAATGTGACCTCTTCGTCCACGAGGAGATTCCGGATCACCGGTTCAAGCATCCCGTCGTCCGGATTCACGAGGTGCTCGCTCGGGTCCGTTCGGTCAAGTACCGCCGAACGAACGTCACCGTATGTGATCCGCGAGTGCATCACCAACACGTCCGGCACGTCTGGGACCGCGCGGAGCACCGGCGACGACGCGTCACTCAGCGTCTCCGTATCCACTTCGATGAACTCGCCCGGGTACTCTCCCGGGTCTTCGATACCGACTCCCACCAGTTGCACGTCCAGGTCGTACTCGTCCTCAACTCGCTGGATATCGTCAGCAACCGTCGCACCCAGCCAGGCGAACAGTTCCACGATGTACACGTCCGCTGACGGGCGCACAGCGAACGTTTCAGCGGTTTCTCGGGACAGGTCGGTAAACTCGTCTATCTTGTCGAACACGCTATCATAATGCTTCGTGCGGTACGTTGCCTGTTGCGTCGAGCGCGCTGTCCGCGTCGCCGGCCGCGATTGGTCCCGTTCCACGAGTTCAACCAGCGAATTACTCTTGAGGCATTCGAGCGTTGACCGAGTGAGCGGCGTATCCCGAAGCATCCACTCGTCAGAATCCGGAGCGGGGAGCCCGCTGATTCGTGGCCAGTTGGCCATGACCCACGCTGTTGACGAGTCGGTCATGCGGTCTCACCTCCGGAATTCCCGGCACTGTAGAAGCGTTCACGCGCCTCAGACTCGGTTAACTCGTGGAACACTTCTCGCCCGAGTTCCACAGTGTCGTCGCTGGCCTCGTCCACCGGACCGACAATCGGAGTGAGCGCGCGGTTCGGCACGTCAGCATCGCCCGACACCGCGTCATCCTCCCGGGCAAGGATGCACGCGACTAGGAACGCCGCGTCGTCAACGAACACGTCCGTACCGTCCGGTGCGTACTCTTCCACGACGGCGTAATACTCGCGGTCCGTGTCGGCACGCTCTTCGTCCCACTCCCACCCGTGGTTAACGCCGAGTTCTTCAATCGCTTCCAGCGTCGCTTCGTAGTGCAGTTTCGATGGGAGCGCGTCGTACGACCCGGCCCTGTCGTCGCTATTCTTCTCAACCAGGTCGTCCTCGTCAACGATCCCTGTCTCGACCGCGTACTTGACGACCGCCCAGTGCGGCACGTCACCGTCATAGCCGTCAGTGTTCATCTTGTCTTCCCGGGCATCGACGCCAGTCAGCACGGACCTCTTGTAACTGTCTCCGCGGTCCTGCCACTTGCTTGTTCCATGGTCATCGAGTTCGGACTCGACCGCGTCCGTGTCGAAGTTCAACCACGGACCGAGCGCCCACGCTATGAACGAGTCCGCTGCCGACCGGTCGTTCGGGACTCCGTAGTTCAGCGCGTCAGAGACCGTGTCGTCCACGCTCTCTGCGAAGTCCACAATCTCGTCCGTGTCACTCGTATCGACCGTACCGCCGGTACCGTCGTCGTTGTCGTCGGTGGTCTGGTCAGCTGCCGCGCGGATCTTCACGTCCGAGCGGAGGAACGCGCGGAAGTCGTCCTTCGACCACACGACCGGGGGGACTGCCGACGCGAACTCGTATCGCCCGTATCCGTTCGAATCAGCGTTCTCGCTGGTGCATTTCTTGCACCCGCATACGATTTCCGATCCGGGCCCGACACAGTACTGGTCGTCAATCCGGATTTCACCGAACGACGCGACCGGGTTCCGCACGTCGCGTCCGAGCACGTCACGCACCACGTCTCGCGGGTCACCAGTCACAACAACGTACAGATGCCCGGGTCGTTCCGTCTCCGTGTGAGCGGACGCAACGGACAGCGTGTTACCGCGGAGCCCGTCAACGAACTCGTTCTGCGTAGCGTCGTCGTAGTCGTCAACGTCAATGTCCACTAACCACCGGTCGGTGTCGCTGCCACCTTGCCCGCCTTTCACACCGTAGTTCCCGGTAATCGACGGGTCGTCGTACTCGCGGGCGTTCCCTGTGTCGAACGACCCTTTCTGCCCGTCGTGCACGTCGATGAACCGTTCCGTGCCGACACCGACCGTGTCGAGAAGCTCCGCGAACCGTTCCCGCTCCGCGGTCGTGTCACCGGCCAAGTCCGGCGTGTACGCGTACAGCGGGGCGTCGCGGCTTCCCGGTGTCCACACGAGCCACTCCGCATCCCCGCGGAGTTCCCGAGTGAGCCCGTTGAACCCGCGGTCCCTGCACACCGCGTCAAGCACGTCATGCAGGACGTACGCCCGGTCAGCGTCCGCGCGGTCACGCGCTTCCAGGTACACGTCGCGGAACACGTGACGGGCACGGTTGAGTAACGTTTCGTCGCGCCACTCGCCAGTGACGTCGTCGAGTACCTCCGCTTCGACCGGTTCACGGTCGCTCATTTCTGCCGCCCAGTCCGGCGTCTCGTCGTCAGTGTTCGTGGTCATGCTTGCTCACCTCCCGTGCTGCCGTCAGCGTCACGGTCTGCCGCGCGTTTCGCCGCGGCCGCCGCCGCGGGTTCCAGGTCGTCCGGCAGGTGTTGTCGCGTCCATTCGTGCCCGTCACGAACGATGTGCAGCCGTTCCGACGCGCGGGTGAGTGAGACGTACCAGGTCCGGGCTTCGTTCTCCCGCTCGTCGTCGTGCTCGTCGCACTGATCCTGGATTCGCTTCGTGGTCCCGTCGTACAGCACCACGTCGTCTTGCTCCGCGCCCTTCGCGGCATGAATCGTGAGGAGTCGCGTATCGTCAGCGACGTCAATCGTGAATTTGCGGTCCTCGTACCGCGTCCACGCCATTTTCATCGCCGTCTTCTCGTCGTCATTGAGGTACGTTAGCTCGTCAATCGACTCGCGGCCGTTTGCGTACCGCCCCCACCACGAGTCCTTCACATGCTGTGCGAACTCATCGACGTGTACGCTGTTGTTCTGCAGGCGTGCGGTCCCGATTAGCGAGAGGAGTTCACCCTGGCCGTCGAGCGCCCGCGCGTCCGAGTGCTCAACCAGCGCGAACGCCTCGTCCGGCGTGAACCGTTTCCGCCCGATACGCTCGTGCTGCCGGCCGGAGTCGTCGTACTGGTCACCGTCCAAGACGCTCGCTTGCGTCGCCGGCCGCACGTCAGCGACCCGGTCGAGTGCACGCATGAGACGGAGACGTTTCTCCCAGTCACCGGCCACGTCGGTCTGCGATTCGTACACGATCCCGTGCCGGTCGAGCGCCGCGCCGACGCCGTCTAACTGCCGTTGCGTCCGTGCGAGGAACATGACACCCGGCCCGTGTTCACACCACAACCACACCGGCGTGCCGGGTTCGTCAGGGTTCGGCAAATCCCATTCACCGGCACGGTCGTCGTAGTCAATCGGCGTCGGGCGGAACCGGTTGATCAGCCCGCGCCCGTCCGTGTCCAGCGCCGGCACGTTACGCTCTTCGCGGAGCATCCGCGCCGCCGCCTGGTAGTGCTCCGTGGGACACCGGTGACTCTTCGGGAGGTGAATCACGGGCATGTCCTTGTCGACACGCTCGTGCAGTCGCTCGAAGATTCGCGGGTCCGCGCCGTTGAACGAGTTGATGCACTGGTCGGGGTCACCGGCGACGAGTGCGATTTCCGCGTTCCGAATCCACTTCTCCGACAGCGTCGCCATGAGCGGGTACGCGTCGTGGTACTCGTCGATCACGAGGAGTTCCATCAGTGGGAGCGGTGCGTCAGCCGCGAGCGCTGCCTCCAGCTGTTCGAAGAAATCGTACACGTTGTGTCGGTGTTTCCACGTCTCCCACGCCTCAGCGACCGCGTGGAACGACGTTCCACTCTCCCATTCATCGTGGAACGCGTCGAGCTTCCGCCACGCACGCATGTCCTGTTCAAGTGGCCGGCGGTCCCACCGGTCACCGTCAAGGAACCGTGACGACCCGACGTCCAGCATGTTCTGCTTCGCGTACGTGTACAGGTTATGGAACACGTCCCACGCCGTCGAGTACCACGGCTTCGGGACCTGGAACGTGACGTCGTACTCGTCGCAAAATCGGCGTTTCTGCTTCTCATTCGCCATTCCTTCCAGGTCGTCGGACTCACCGTCGAATTGGTCGTGGAACCCGGTCGCACGTGCTGCGACAGCGTGCGTCGTCGCCCAGTACTCGTACGTGTCCGCGTCACCTTCCGGGAACGCATCCCAGTCAACACCGCGTTCACGGACCTTGTCAGCCTGCGACGTCCGGAACGTACACACCGTTATATCACTCGGGTGCAGATCGAGCGCGTCCGCGACGACGGCCGTCCGCACCGTTATTTGCGTGGTTTTCCCGGCTCCCGGCGGGCCGTACAGTCGCGCGGAGTCCGTTACTCCGGCGACGTCCGTCCCGACGAGTTCCATACCGTCCAGTTTCTTCGGGAGGTTCTCGCGGAGCCACCCCGGGATCGCGTCGCCGTCGCCGTTCTTCTCGCGCCCGGTCATTCGCCGTCACCCCGGTTCTCGTCACTGTCTTCGTCGCCTGTCGGGTCGCGGCCGTACGTCCCGCCGTCAGCCGCTGCCGTACCGGACGACCCGCCGATGTTCGACGCGCCACCGGTGCTGATCGTGTCGACAACCTCACGCGGCTCCGGAGTCGCTTCGTGCGTTGCGTCGAACCGCCAGAACCGCTGGAACGACCCGTTCCGCGTGACCTTGAATCCGAGCTTGTCACCGCTGAGGTGATCGCTATCCACACCCCGCTTTGCGAGTTCCATCTGCAGGTCCTGCCGGTCAATTTCAACATCCTCAACGACCGTCGCGGCCATACTCGTCGGCACCCACACTTCGTCCAGATCTTCGTCTACGTACACTTCAGCGTGCTCGACTGCATCGTCGAGATTCGCCGTAGCGCGCGCTGCCCCGATTTTGCCCTGCAGATTCTCCCAGGCTTCCGTGCGCGGACCTGTCGATACGGTTTCTGTTCCGTATTCTTTGATCAGATCCTTGATTGCCTTGTCCCACAGGTCAGTGTTCTTTGACCACGGCCGTTCTTCCGGGCCGAGCGACAACTTGCAGTACAGGCTGTACGCATGCGAGTTGGTGTCGGTCACATCCCCCGCGTCGTCGGGGATTCGCGTCGTCGCTTGTTGTGACGCGAATTCCCGCATCACACCCGAATCGATCTGCGTATGCGGGGCAACCGCTCGGAAGAACGGCTCCCAGTACAAGTGATCTTCACCGCACTCAATTTCCGTCCCATCGTCGAATTCGAACCGCGTCGTTACGTTGGACACGTGGTCGGTGTTCCGTAGTTGCACGACTCGGACGAGGTGCTCTTCCAGGTACCGGTCGAACCCGATCCCATCACCGTCTATTTCGAACTCTTCACCGGACTCTGCACGCGTTTCACGGTCCAATTCACGGACCTTATCCAGCATATCACCGGTGATCGTGCCGGTGCTGACTTTCTGCCCGGTGTCATTCGCGTAGTCATTCCCGTATTCGTCTACGTGTTCAATAACGGCCCCAGGATCCCCGGTTTCCTCTGCGAACCGGGCGAGAGCCTCTTTGACGTTACCGACTTCGTCTAACCACTTCCACTTCTTGTCGACAGCCTTCACGCGCTCAACGAGTCGGTTGAGGAGCGCCTCAACTTGCACGTCCACGCGGTCGTTGTCGGTGCTGCGTGCTGCGGTGAGGTATTTCTCGACAGTTTCTTCGTCGTACTCGCCGGTCATCGACCTCCACCCGCATAGTAGCGGCCGTGACGGCTGTAGTGTGCGTGCTGTTCCCCTGAGCGGTCTTTTTTAGGGTGTGGCGTTCGTAGTTGCATGTGTCGGGAGTGGGTTTGCTTACTAGGCCGCCTCTCCCGACCGTTTCTCAAAATCAGACTCAGAGTGAGACGTAAGTCCGAGCGGTGAGTCTCGGTCGGTGAGTTGCGTACTCAACCATAACAACCCGGATCTTATAAATCCTCGGTGCGCTCCAATACAGACTGAATCACGGAGCGATACCACCCGAGACGCCAGAACCACTGTGAATTATAACACTACAGGGAGAACCCCGCCACCATGTCCGACCGAAACAAGCTCACAACACCGACCGATCTGAAAATCCTCAACATCCTCGCCACCGGCCGCCGCCACAACCCACGTACCATTGCTCACAAACTCGACCGCGAAAAGGACTATATGGGCACGCGACTCCGGTTTCTCCGCGATTTAGGCTACCTACAGTACGCCGTCACCGACAACACCAGCATCTTCGAAATTACGGAACGCGGACTTGTCGCCGCTTGGCACGCCGACCAGTACGTCCGCGACCACCACGACACCTTCCATGAAGCAACACTCTCCTCTTGGGAACACCAACCAGAAAATGAGTTTCTCCCCGATATCGTATGGGTAGACACCGAAGAGAAATACGGGTTCATAGCACTCAACGAGCAAGATGTCGTTGTCCCAAGTGAAATCGGTGACTCTCCCGATGAACTCCCGTACGATTACGAAAAACAAGGCATTCGCCCTGAATACACTGGAGAAATCTTGTACCGCATGTATTGGCACGGATTCGCTGAACGAGTCGGGGGAATCGAAGCCTATCGAATCACGGACCGCGGGGAACTCGTCCACGAACTCATTACTGAGGAGAACGTCACTGACCCTGTTGAACTAACCCAGCACGTCCGAGACACGTACAGTGACGACGAGAAGGAACGGCTGGACCGACTCAACCGTGCCCGGGAGATTATAGGGATAGACCCGTGACACGCCCGGTCCGAGCAACGTGCCGAATCACGGACTCGTCCACGTCGAACCCCGACACGTCAAGCTTACTGGTCGCGGTCTGAGCGACCAGCTGCATATGCCGACGCACCCCGTTGTCACTGCACCCGAATAACTCCGCCAGCGACGTTTGAGACACACGATCCTCACCGGTCGCAGCGACGTCAGCGACGTACACCGCTGACGCGGCAATCGCAGCTCGACGGTACTGCCCCGCGTCGATCACGTCAAGCACTGCCCGTGCGAACCGCCACGCTGCCGGTGAGACGCCCGCATCCACCGCGTCCTCCCGGTTAGGCAGGTAGTTTACCGGGTCAAGTCGGTCACGGTACTCTTGGATTGTTGCCGTGCTCATTCTTATCTTACTATTAGTCGTTAACTCACTTAAATTCTTGGGTATAGTGCCTTCTGCCACCCGAATTCTGCATTTCTACTTTCACTCCGTTTGGCTGTCTTTTAAGTAGTATATTTGAGTTAGCAACAACTATGAGTCAACAACGCACGTCCACGCACCCGACGCCGCGCTTCCGTGGCCGCTCGGACCTCACCGGAGCGGTCGCATTCGACATTGAGACGATTAACCTCGTTCCGCAGCCGGACATCGAATTCTCTGACCCGACTCACTGGTGCTTGTTCGCTGTCCCGGTCGGGTACCGGGACCCGGACGGAACGGTCGAGACTGACGTTCTGATACGTCCCGGATCTACGCTGTGCGACGAACGCAAGTTGATTGATGACGTGATCGAATGGATCCGGGACCGCCGGCCCGCCCGCCTCGTAACGTTCAACGGCGACTATTACGACCTTCCCGTGATCCGGCACCGCGCCCGCGTCACCACGCGAGAGTGCCGCGGGCACTACACCACGTACGACGACCTGCAGCTCGTTCTCGACGCCGTCGATCACCACGATCTCTTTATCCAGGTGAAACGGCAAGCCGGGTACAACGTCAAACTGGAATCCGCGCTGCAGTACCACGATATCGACACCGTCGAAACCACGCTGAACGGCGACGTGATTACCGGCGCAGACATGCCGGAGCTCGGGTTGAAAATCCTCAGCGGTGAAGCCACATCGGAGGAAATCGACGCCGTCCGCGAGTACGCTGAAAGCGACGTGCAGCCGCTCTTCCAGCTGGAAACAGCCGTTGAACAAGACCGAGAGTAACCACTGTTTGCACGCGAACAGTGTTTGCACGGTCAACCGTGTACGTCAAGTTGTGTCGACAACGACTCACACACAGACATGCACGAGCTCAACGACGCCGACCAGAGCATCCTCACCGCACTACTCGATGGACGGAACGAGGGACGCCCATGGGGACGTAATCTCCCGAAGAATCTCTCTGAAGAACTCGACTATAGCCGCCAATACGTCCAGAACCGGTTACAAATGCTGTCAGCGGCCGGGTTAGTCACAAACATCGGGGGTGGGTTGCACGAAATCACTGACGACGGAATCGAACGTGCCGGGGAGTCTGAGTGACGGTCACATTCGGTGCGGGTTGATTCTCCTCTGTATAATGCGGGGTTACACGGGGGTATGGTAATGGGGGGAGGGGGCACCCCCTCTCTTAAACATCCCCCTCCCCACCCCCATCCACCCACCCCCGGGTTTCCCCGCATTACTACTTGGAGAAAGTAGTGATAGGACACGCGCTGGTGTCGATACCGTTGAGAACAGCCGCCCACCCCGGTCAGTGACAGAGAATCCGGTCGCTCACGCGTCGTCGAGTGGTGGTCGCACGTCCCGCGCCCGAACGTCCACCGTCCGCCCGCCGTCCAACGCGACGCGGTACAAGTCGTTGTCAGCGTCGCGGCCGGTCACTGTGCTTCCGTCGTCACTGATCACTTCGACGACGCGGCCGTGCTCACCGTGCAGGTCATGGTCAACGTCCGTCTCGTCGGGGATGTCGATCCGGACGCGGTCACCGGAGTCGAACGTCACGCCTGGAGAGTCGGAATACTGGGAGAAGGGAGTACCGATTCACTCGTCCGGCCACTGCCATTCGACGTCGCCGTCCTCAATGGTGAGGAGTCCGTCTTGCTGCAGCTGGTCGAGCGCAATTAGGTGGTTGACGAACCCGCCGCGCACCGACGTGCGGCCGTTCCCTCGTCGTTCGTGTGCGACGCGCATGTAGGCTCTCACGAGCCGCCAGTGCCGCCACTTCGTACGCGCCGCACGCACGCGAGCGATTCATACGCGCCGCCCGGAACCGCCTGCACGGCCGTACGGAGCCTGTCAAGCACGGTCAATTCTCCGTTCGCACCGAGCGGTTCAGTTCCCGCCACTCCCCTTCCGTTACGGTGAACTCGACAGTCCCGACGATTCCCTCTTTGCGGTTTGACGTGCGGGAGCTGGCGCGGACGTGTACGCGGTTGGGTTATGACTGTGGTCCACTCGGGTTCGTACGAGTGGATTTTCACTTCACCGTGCAGCGGGCCGATTTCGAGCGAGACGACGTCTCCGACCGCGTCGTTGGGGAGTTGCTTGCCCGTGGTCACGAGTCGAGAACCCCGAGATCCCGCCACTCGCCGCGCACCTGCACGTACCCGTAACACGCCCATGCGAGACCGGCGAACGCGGCAACCGGGGCCCACACTTCGGCGGGCACGTCCGGGACCGCGGGGCCGGTCGTGACGGCTGTGCCGGTCGGTGCGGTGAGCACCAGGTACGTGACGAGCGACGCGAGTGACGCGCCGACGAGCGCTCCGACGCCCGCTGTCAGTAAGAGTCGGTCCTTGACGAGTTCGTGTTCGCGGTGATCTTCCAGTTCCATGACTACACGCGGACGTACCGGCACGTTCGGTTTAAGAGACAGATACCGGGTTAGCGTGCGTCCGCCGGGTCAACAGAGACCGTGGACACGAGTTGCTCCGACCCCTTCAGTGACACCTCACCAGAGAGTTTCGCATTTGCTGTCGTGACGACCGATTCGACGTTGTCCTCGTTGATCCCGACCCGGTCAGCAACTTCGCCCGCGGACGAATCGAACGCGTCGTACAGCATCCCTGCGCGGGCTTCGTCGCGTGTGAGCCCGTCCCGAGTCACGAGCTTGTCCACGACTCTCCGAATCGTCGTAGGTTTCACCACGTCTGCTAACCTACAGTCGTTTGTACTGTCGGTTGACGGGGTGAGTGTGCCTCCTGGGATGCTGAGTTCGTCGCCGTTGATGAACGCTCCCCAGTTGGTCCGCCGGTCACCATGTACGATTACGGGTTCGAACCCGTCGCGGCCGGTATGGTAGGCGCGCGCCATTATTTTGGATTCTGCGGTGTTGATACGGTGACCGAGTTCGATGCGGTCGAGAGAGTCGAGTTCGGTGCTGTCCATGAGTGCGTCCGGTCGTACGCCTATGCGTGGTTTAAGCGACAGATACGCGGGTCGGTGGTCGTGTACGTACTCAGGTACGTGAGTGCGTACGTGCTCATGTACACGAGAACGAACCCAGATGGATTTCAGCCCTTATCGACTCCTCCTGTTCCTCGCGGACTGTTGCTACTTGTCGCCGACGCTGTTGAGCGCGCTGTTCAACTTGAAGAGTTCGCGGACGACGTCGCTGTCTGCGACCCGGTATCGACGCGGAGACGTGTCCGGGATCTCCTCGATGAGTTCGACCTCAAGGAGGATGTCAGTGTAGATGCCGACGGTCTGTCGCGTGACGCCAGCGTGTTCTGCGAGTTCGGTTTTGTTGAACTCGCGGTTCGGTGGAAGATCGAGCAACGCGTCTACAAGGATCGGGATCGCGTCGTGCTGCGTGAGGTAGAGCCACCCGCTGGGGTGCTCCTTCCGGAGTTCCTTCTTCTCTCCCCGATCACCCACGTGCTCCATACTACTACAGAGAAACATTGCCCGGGCGTTCATAGGTATTTCCACTGGCATTACTGTAGTTCGGTGATGCGTACTGCCGGGTTTGGACTCCCGAACCCTGTTGTTCGGGGGTGCGAAGATACGCGGGGTTGGTCGTGTCGACAGGCCTTTGGGGAACGGTCAGTAATCTCGGAGTGCTCCGGGTGACCGGAGTGCCGCGTGACGGGACCGTTGCACCTTACCCGTGCTGTCCCTCGTTTCGGGGTCGGTCTCGTCACGCGCCCACCACGCGGTTTCGACGACGGTGGGCACTCAACGTGTTCGTAAGTGATTATTAAGAGGATTCGGGTCTAAACTCGTGACATGACCGTGAAGAACGTCACGAGCGTCGTCGGACCACGGCAAGCCGTTCTTCTCCTCGTGGGTATTGGAATGATCGTGATCGGTGTCATCGGGTACGTAGGCGGGTTCTGACCGGGGTCCGGGCAGATGTACGTGCTCATGTACACGAGCACGTACGTACCCAGGTACGCGAGTAAGTGAGAACGAAGACACGCACGAGCGTACGAGCGTCGGTCAGCAACTCCGGTCGTCGAGACTGACGTGCGTGTCTCCCTCCGTGACAACGACTGTGTGCCCGGCGTACTCGAATTCGATCTTTTCGACGTCGTTTACGAGCTTGTCGAGCGCCTCGACGTCCACGGCGTCGTGCAGTGGCGGGAGTTCGTCTGCGTCGCGGCAGGTCGTGTCGGTGACCGAGTCGAGAATGTCGTGTACGATCTCGGGGGTCATTGTGGTGCTGTGAGCGGTGTGACAGTGACCGCGAACGTCGCACCGCATGATCCGCATGTCGCTGTGTGGTTTGTCTCACGGTCACCATCGTCGGTGTGTTTGATTGTCGATTCGCATTCGGTGCAGGTGAGTTCGATGTCCATAATCGGGTTGCCGTTGAGTGGTTTCGGGAGCAACCCGGTACGGGTTTGACGCGTAGGGAGCGTGTGACTGTGCTGTCGATAGATGTTTAGCCGGTCCGCGTCAACCCGCGGATGCTCCCGAACGGGAGCCGCAATGAGAGGGGGCTGACCGCCCCCTGGTCAATGTCCACCCCGTACAGATTATTCAGAATCACCGTGCGCTTCGCGTACAGTGACGCCCCACCCTGCCCTTCATTAATCTCCTCCAGTTCGTCGCGGGTACGAGAGTCCAACTCCCAACCCTTCCCTTCCTGTTCGAGCTGCTGGAAGTACTCGATGCACTGCATGTAAATGTCCACGAGCACATCCTGTGCAGCAAGTAAGAACGCACCACTACCGACCGCAGGATCGAGGATGTGCGCCTCTTTCAGGATATCATGGTACAGCGCTTCGATATGCTTCGTCTTCACGTTCTCAGCGGGCATTTGCCGTGTCATCGTTCCGCCATCCGCGACCGCTTCTCCCGCACTGCTGGCTTCTACACTAGGGAAACCGAACACATCGTCAATTTCGTCGTATTCGGCATCGACAGCGTCGTTGAGTTGGTCAAGCAGATACGGGTGGATCGTCCGGCGGGACATGAAGCCGGTGATCTCTTCAGGCGTGTAGTACGCGCCCATCTCCTTCTGGTTGACAGTCTGCTCAAAGATGTGGCCGAGAATGGCGGGTGAGAGGTTCTTCGGGTCAACGATGTCAAGACGCTCGTCTACGTTCCAGTTCCATCCAGATAGGAAGTCCAAGATGTCATCGAAGAGCTGGTTCGTCTCTTCAGCGGATTCACCGAGTTTCGCGTCTGGGAATTCTTCCTCAACAGGGTTCTTGGCGAACAACCCCCCATTCAGGTAGGGGAGACTGCCGAAGTTGGGGTTCTGCTTGTCTTCTGCGAGGTATTCGAAGAACAGTGGCCGGTAGAAGTTCTCGTACCGGTCATCACCATCATCTACGACGTCACTAGGCTGTTCGTGCAGGTAGTTCGGATTGCGATCCAACAGACGCTTCTCCTGGATGAAGTACAGGAAGATCATCCGGTCAAGGATGACCTGCACGTAGCGTTGCTTAGCGTCACCACGGTCATCCGGAACACCGGACACCTCTTGAACGAGATCGGTGCGGAGATCCTCGAACTCTTCGTAGAACTCTTTTACCACCTGCTGTGTGTCGTACAGCGTGTCGTAAATCGCGGCAGAAGAACCGTACTCAATCGAATTGAGCTTCTTCAGCACGGTATTCTTCTCCCCGCTGTCCCGCGTGAACTGGTCTTTGCTGAACGAGATTTTCTGGTGCTTGATCCGGCCGTGCTGCTGGCCTTCCCAACTGCGAATCCGTGTTAGGAAGGTAAACTCCTCGAAGTCGTTCGTAGCGACGAGGTTCGTATGCCGGGAACGATTGTCGGGCTTGAAGTCCGTAGCTGATTCACCCGGGCCTGCGTTGACGAGTACGACAAATTCGTCGTCACCGAGCTGAAGAACGAGTTGGCTGTCATCTCCAAGGTTCGGACGCGGCTTTAACCCGCGTTTCTCGAACGAGTTAGCGATATCTTGGAGAGAGTCCCAGCCTGCGATATCATTCGCAGTGATCTGCTGGAGAGTCATACTCTATGCAATCCCCTCTTTTGCCATAAGTGGTGGTCACTCTATCGACTATTCACTCTGAATTGATTACCACTGTGCAGAGTATATATTCGTAATGTCCTGAAGTAAGTCCACTCTGCCAGTAGTCTCTTGGTATTTCTGTGAGGGAAGTCACGGCTACTGGGGGTGGACATTGACCAGGGGGCGGTCGAGATCTGTAAACTTCGGTTGTGGCTCTCGATGGTCGCGGATCTTGAAGACGAACCACAGGAGGTTGAGCCGCTGCCGAATATCGATTTCAACATCCGACAAGGGAATTCCCTTGTCGGGTTCACCAATTTAGTAGAAGTAACTGACGACGGGGATGCGTCCCTCACCAATTGGGGAGGCGGCGTCGGGACTGGCGTACAGGAGTTATATGAGGATGTAATCAACGCAATCAAACGCCATCAAAAGGCCACCAGTACTGCTGAGGCGCAAAATGCGCGCCAGCTTGCTGAATCGCTAGTTGATTCTCATAGCCAGGAATTGAATGAGAAAGTGTTAGATCAATTCCACGCTGCGGGGCTGGAAGATGTTGATATAGAGGAATTAAAGGAATTCAGCCCATTTCACTGGGTATTGGAATTCGCCCCCGTGTACGAAGACGGCGGATTCGATGTTGTCATCGGAAACCCTCCATGGGACCGTATCAAGCCGCTTCGTGACGACTATTTCTCCAAACACGATGAGGCATTTCGGACACGACTACCAGATGACAAAGATCAAGTCCAAGAGGAGCTCCTAGCAGATGATGATATCGCTGAAGGGTGGCAGGAATACCAGAATGAAATGGAACTCCGTGCAGAGTACTTCAAGAACACGCCCGCATACGACCTCCAGCGTCCTGTGATTGATGGCCGGGTCAATCCCAGCACGAATGACCTTTCATCTCTCTTTTTCGAGCGGGTATTCCAGCTTGCGGGTGACTCTTCTCGCGTCGCTCAAATTCTTCCTGGCGCGGTTTTCAACGGGGCATCAGGTAAAGATCTACGAACCCACCTGTTGAATAACACTACTCTCGAAGTACTGACAATCTTCGAGAACCACGGGATTTTCAAGCAGGTTGATGATCGCTACAAGTTCGGCGTAGTAGTGTTCCAGAACAGTGGTTCGACAGAATATGTCTCTGGGAAATATGAATCAGGGAATCTCTCCATCTTCGAGAACTTCAATGAAAAAGCAGTCCGGATCCCACGGAAGGTACTCGAATCGTATTCCCCAGAAGCGGGGATCTTCCCGTATATTGAATCGGAGCAAAAACTCAGTGTCCTTGAATCGATTATCGATAACCCACCTATCGCTCCAAAAGATGCACCAACCGGATACATGGAGCCGTATCAGGGACTCCGTCGCACAAGTGATGCAGATCGTTTCGTGGATAAGTCAGAAGCCGACTACCCTGTCTACGGTGGTAAGAATATTTACCAATATTCCTATACTCCGGACTTCATAACAGACGTGCAGGAACCCGAATTCTGGAGTGTCGAAGAACAAAACGACCCAGAGCGAAGTGCCAAACAACGCATGCGGGAGAAAACTGTTCGTGATCTTAAGGCGGCCATTTATGAAGCGTTTGATGGTACGGGCTCCCAGAAAGGGTTCGTCAATGAGCTACTGGAGCAACACCGTGGGGAACCACTCACCGAGAATGACGTACTTCTAGATTCCACTGAGTACCGAATCGCTATTCGACGAATTTCGAATTCCACTAATGAGCGTACACTCATCGCCTCGGTACTGCCGAAAGGAATCGTCTGTCACAACACGTTGCTGACTATCCCTAGTTACCTGATCCAGCCCTACGAGGAAGGACTCTCTGAAAGGCCACTTCATAACTTCTATACCCGGATGTTCTCTGACGAGGAATTGTTCGCTAAGCTCGGGCTTCTCAACTCGATACCGCTCGATTACCTGCTTAGAACTAAGGTAGACACCGGTATTGTCATGTATAAGTTCAAAGAATCACAGATGCCTGATCTTTCTGAGGACGATGACTGGTTCCACTATATTTCAGAACGGGCGGCTAAACTGAGTTGCTACGGTGATGAATTCGACGAAATGCGCGACCGTCTAGGAGGAATTGATCCCGCAACGACTGAAGAAGCAAGGCGCGAAATCCAAGCCGAGATTGACGCTGCAGCATTCCATGCTTACGGTTTAGAACATAAGGAAGCTCAGTTTGTCCTCAAAGATTTCCACAGGGTCTCAAACCCCCGAGTTATGACTGAGGACTACTTCGCCACAGTACTTGAGAAATACGGGATGCTTGGGGAAGAAGGCCCGAAGCCATAGAGTCGTATGTTCTATACATAGTTCACTAGAGGTAACTAACCAACTTCCGTTAATGGATATCGTTCAACGCACGACGAGTCATCGCCCCATCTACGTTGAGGTATTGGCGAGCTGTATCGATGTCTTCCCAACCGAACATTGCTCGGAGTGCTGCTAAGTCCAATCCTCTGCTAGCGTGGTAGGAGGCGGCCGTCGCTCGAAGGCCATGTAGAGACGTTGCGTTTCTGGAAAGCTGTGGAGCCAAATCAAGAGCAGCATTCAATCTCCGTTGTAAGGTTGAGAAAGAGTATGGCCAACCGCCGTGCTCCGTGATTAGGAGATCGATTGCTACCCGGACCCGGTAGGAAAATTGGAATGGTATCTGTCGAGCCGCTGCTTCTGTTTTCGGAAGCCAATACAAATCGGCAAAGTCTCCAAATTCACTATCGGGGTTATGTCGTACGCGTTGTTCGATTGCCTGACGGCAATAGCCGCAAAGGTTCCCATCTTGGCCTTTAGTACATGTGTGGTGTTCGGGGATGCGAATCATCTGTCGCTCTTGATCAACCCATGATGAACTCAGATGGGTTGTCTCACCTGGCCTCAGCCCGAGACGTCCTCCGATTAGAATTGCTGCCCTCGATTCGAGTCGCTGAGTGGGGTTCTCAATTCGTCCTGCTCCTTCCAACAGCAATTCAAACTCTCGCTCACTGAGTGACTTTTGTCGTGCCGGAGCCATATATTAAGGAAAGATTCCTGAACGCGCTTAGAAGACCAGCAGACAGAATTCATTTCAAGAACTAGTTTTGGTTCGTTCTGCTCCGTTGAATCCGATGACGGCACAGGGATCACGATCCCTGAAGGTGCGGTTATCTCTCTCTTCGTCGTCGATGAATTGGATCGATCCACCTAGTGATCTCGATCCTCTCGCTCTTTGCCAAGATTCCATCTCTGAACTCTCTCGGAAGCGGGCCTGAACCGAGTACAGAGTGACTCAATCCCGACGCATTCTGCGGATTCAACAGAGAAGTAGACACCAAGTCTGAGTTCGACCTATGTTGAAGAACGCTCACAGATCGTCTAAATCAGAGTAATCGCTCAGGAGATCAGAGTGGCTGTTGACGATTCTGGGAGCAAATAGCGATTACTCTTCAATAGTGGTAACCCCATCGTCGGTGATTACGTATACTCCCTTCACTGGTTTCTCGACAAGTCCAGCGGCGTTAAGCATCGATAAGCGATTGACGGCGTACTCGCTTGAGAAATCCAGTGCGTCAGCGACCATACCAGGCGTAATGAATCCCCACGGCTGGCCATCTTCGCGGCCGTCGAGCATGAGGTTCAGAATTTCCTCGTCCACAGTGCGCGGACGGTATCCCTGCTTTTCGGACATTGCACTGAATCTGGCCCACTCTTCCTTATTTCTTAGGTGAACTAATTGCTTTTCAAAGTCATCTATTTTTATGGGTGTCGAGAGCCGGCAGTAGTTTGGATTGGAGGTTAGTTCACCTAATCTTTTATTGTGGCGAACGGCAGAACAGGAGCATAGGTAAGACTCACAGGCCGATTCGGCAGAGAATCACCGTCTTGAAATCGGTTGCGCCGCCGCCCGGCCACAAACCCTCATGACCAGCCACACCCGGAGTGGAACAGGTTGGGGACGTGTACCTCGTTACGTAACCCCCTCCGTTTCCACTGCACTCACTGGATTACGTACAAACCATGGCACTCTCCCAACGCTCACTCGACGCGTACCGCACGACATCGGTCAGCACCGTCGAGACTGTCATCGTGCCCTACGACTCGTTCAAAAACGCGTGGCGGCGAACCGTCTGGGGTGACGATCACGTCGTGCTCGTTGTCACGGAACCGTACGGCACAGTCGAGACAGCGGAGGCGCGTGTCGACACGGACCTGCCGGACGCAGGCGTCGGCGTGATCGACCCGCTCGACCTGGTCGGCAGCGAATGGAAGGCTGACCCGCATAACGTCGTGCACTATCAGGACGAGTACCCACCCGAGGAACCCGCGTTCTGGCGAGAATACTGGGCGTTGATTCGGGAGTGCATTCGAGACGAAACGTTCGTAATCGAACGCGGGCGGTGTGACGGACTCAGTGAATTCGAAGCTATGACCCCCCACCGCGTGGAGGTGCGGGTTGAAGATTGAAACGGGAGAAGAACGCTTCTACTTGCCATTGATGTCGGGTTCGTCAAGACGATATAGGTCGCGGTACTTCGTCGCCGCGTTCCTGATCGCGTCGCGGCTGCAGTCGAGTAGTTGACTGGCGCGGTACTCGGTAATGAGTCCGTCGTCGTGCGTTTTAACTATACTGCGGATTTCTTCCCACTGATCGTTTCGCCGGAGCTGCCCGGACTCGGAGACGGTGAATCCGAGCGGTGGGCGGCCGGTCCAGCCGTCAGCGGTGATAGCTTCAGCGACGAGTTCGTTCCCGTCACCCTCGTCATCGTTGCGAGCGGCGCGGCCCGCGGCAGCAATCCATCGACGCGCACGGTCGTCGCCCGGTGTGACTTTGAGGTCGTCGTCAATGAGGTGCACTGTCGCCCCCTCGTCCAGCAGGCGCCCTACTGTTCGTGTTGCGGAGTCAGGTCCGCCGAACTCACTGAGTGATTGGGTAACGACACCGGTCACCTCACGCTGTTCGGCCACGGTGAGGAGGTACTCAATGCCGTCCGGATACTCGTTCTCGATGTCGTACGTGGCGACTGCGCCGTCTTGGTCGTTGCTCCGCGGGTATCCCACCCCATTCGTGTGATGCTCACGACCAGCCGTGAGGTTCTCGACGCGCTCGTCGTTGAGGTCGTATCCGAGTGCATCTCGCGCGTGGGTGAGGAGCGTCCGGGTCGTGTCTCTGATGTCGTCGTTGCTGGGTTCACAGCAGTAAACGGCGATCATTGGACGGTTTGTGGCAGCGTCGCTTACTGCGGTGGTGAGGTCTAACTGTCCGTCTGGGAGTTCGATATCGTCGTCATCGTCCCGATCTTCGGTCGTGTCACTGGTCATGTCCCTCCGGTTGATTGTATGGTCTCGTCGCGGAGTAGTGTTGTGGATAAGTGCGTAGAAAAGTGATTCCGGGGTGTGGGAATGTGCGTGGAAAAATCGTTTTCTGAAAATATTCGTTGAGAATTTACATTGACGGGTGCGTGGGAAAGTGTGTGGATAACTTTTTATATCAGATTGTTGGGTGTTTCAGACCCTCTTTCCCGGGTTTCACACCCTGAGCGCCCTTGATTTCGGGAGATAAGCCCGGTTTCTGAGGTTATCCACGTACTTTCTGAGGGTCGATCTCATCCGTAGATGTACCAAGATGTACCCTGAGATACCCTGAGGGATTTACCCTCCGAATAAGAATTATGATAAGAGTGAGTGGTGGGAGAGTGAGAGTGATTGCTTGACCGCCCGGTGCGGACCGGGCTTGCCTCAGTCGCCGGCTGCCGGGCTCCCCCTGCTCACTCGTCGGCGGGACGGCTCACTCGACCCATGGATGTGATAGTGATTCTGATCTTGATTTCCGGCGGCGAGGATTCGTTGTATTCTCCGTCGAGTAATTTTCTGAGCTCTCCCCCGGAACGCCGAGGAGAGGCCGCCTCTCGCCGCTCCGACCGGGCTTCTACCTGTGCCGTGAAGCCACGAAAATCGTATATTTGGATAAGTAATTATTCTAACTGAGTTTTAAATATGTCAATCTCAAAGGTAGGGTTGTAATGACGCACTCAACCACCGTAGACGACGCGAACGTACTCATACACGACCTGCAGAACGACAAAGAACTCCCTGCATGGTACCACAACCACGACGAATACATCGTCATCCGGGACGACGACCAAGCGCTGGTCGCCAAGGACACCGGCGGGCACGAACTCAACGAGCTGGAACGCGAGTACCCGGACACGAACGTCCGCGGACTCATGCTTCGACTCGCAGACAAGTACGCCCCCGATGCCGACTGGACGAACTCGGACCCTGTCGTCATCGAGCACGACACCGACCGCACCGACGACAGCATTGACAACGAGTACAGTCACCCAATCCCAACAAAGTACGTCTCCGGCGCGGCAGGTGGGGTGAGTGAGGACGACGTGAACGAACTCCTCGAAGCGGTTGACGACTCCGTCAACGAAAAAATAATCCACGACATCGACGCGGCCACTGACTACGAGAACTACTTCGAGAACGATCACGCCTGCGCCGCGTACACGGACGTCACGTGGGAGGGGATCTTCGATGAAATCGGTCTCGCACTCGAATCCGGTGAGCACACCGTCGAATACGCCGACCACGCGCAGCAGGCAGTCCGACTCGCGCACGAGCGGTTCGCGGTGAACGAACTCGGAATGGATCACAACCAACCTGTGTGGATTCTCGTCAGCAGCAAAGACGAGTAACCACCAGAAGTGACGTTCGAAGCTGGTCCCGGCCCGGTGGCCTTCAGCACGGTTCGACTCCCGCTCGGGACTCTCACCGGCCATGTGCCGGTGAACACCACCATGAACGAGCAAGACATCTACAGTTCTCGGTAATTGGGCATCTATTCTCAATTTCAACGTGTTACCCAATGTGGCCGACCCCGAACCTCACCGAAATTACTATGAGACACAAAGAGCTACATTGAGACACAACCATGCCTGTCCACCTTGACACTCACGAACCCGACGTCGAACTCACGCCCGGGACAGCCAAATCCGACATAATCGCATTCCTCTACGACAACATCGAACTCGGCTTCAAACCCAAAGAACTCGAAGACCACCTCGAACTCCCCCATGGCACCGTCACCACAACGCTCACTCGGCTCTACAAGGACGGCTTCATCGGGAAAACTCGGGACAGCCACTACCACGCGCTCGAACACCGTGAAGACCTTCGCCGGTACGTCGCCAGCCTCGACCAACTGGAGCGAATATTCGAAGACAAAGAATACGTAGGAACTCCAACGGAAGACGTGGACGAAGACGAGGTTGACGCCGAGATTGCCGAGTTAGAAGCCGAGCTAGAGGATGAGTAAATACCCAATAGGGACAATCTGTTGGGCGGTTGACCCAACCGGTGCCCTCACCTGAAGATGCGGGAATCCCGACCGCGTTGGGATAATAACCCGGTCGGACGACTTCTCAACGCACCACCACGTACCGCACAGCTCCGTGCCCCGCGGGGTCACTCGGCCATTCTTTCGGTGGTCGCCTGGCCGCCGTTCGGGGACCCCCGTCGGTCGTGCCGTTCCTTCCTGCGGGAGTTGCCGGTGACAACAATGACGACTTGGTCCCTCATCCCTACGACGACGTGGTGGAGTTGGGTAGACTGCCTCTCCCATGCACCCAACCCGGAAACCCCAATTTGAGAATTGAAGACCAATTACCGAGGACTGTCTACGAAAAGTACGGTAGCTCAGAGTTCCAAGCGCGCGTGCAGCGTGAATGCGGCGAACACAACTGCCCGAACTGGGTGTCGGCACCCGACGACGACTATTGCACTGACCACAAGCGCACGATGGGAGACGACTACCACGAGAAAGTGAGGAGGATAATCCAGCAATCGGATGTTGAATCAGGCGACCGTGTCAAGTATGACGGGCACGAATGGCGCGCCGAATGGGGTCCACACCACTCGGTACACCTGAAGCGACTCGACCCGGACGACCCGACGCAGAATATCACCGAGCGCGGTGTCGATGTCCGGGACGTGGCCCCAGCGTGACGGCGGACGCGACGCTGTTTCTTGCGGAACGGAGACGCTTCGACCCTGATTCGTGACGCGTGAGCCGGGAGACCGGACTGACGGTCAACAGGGAGGGCGAACTGTGAGCACGACCATATCGCTCCCTTGCGTGTTTACTTCGTCAACAACTAACAGCAAACCACATACCGCTATACCGAACTCTAGCGAGAGCGTGTGCGGCCCCGACCCCCACGACCGGGACCAAACCGCGACCACTACTACTTGTCACGGAGTCACCCCGGAACGGGGTGGCCCCGTCGACACGGACTCACGGCCGCGCTTGTAAATCTCCGGATATGAAGTCGTGTACACAGGCACGTACCCGAGTACGTACACGAGAAACAATGAACGTCTGTATGCACTTACACCCGGTCGGGAGTAGGTTGAAGAGCCTCTGAGTCCGTGTCGACGCATGCTCCGACGCACTTATCTCCGCTTGCTCGCAGGGGTCTCGACACTCCCGCTCGTTCCTGATCGTTTAGATCCGGAGCCGAGACTCCCCGCGGACGGACAACTCGCGTTCTGGTTCCACTTCCGCCAATCAATCGAACGCGGGACGCTGAGCACGGAATGGGCACGCGAACACGTCGTCGAAGACATGACGTTCGACCGGTGCACCCGCGACGACGCGAAGCAAGCGCTGAAGCTCGCTCACGAAGGGTACTACGGACGCGACGTCGTACCGGTCGAGTGGCGAGAGTACTGGGACCACGTCGAGCGAAAGAAGCAAGCGACGGCGTGAAACGCGCGTTCACGGCGTATTTACATTCGACAGGTGGGGTGGTCACCGGCGCAGTCAGAGTCGAGCGATAGTTCTGGACACCCCCCGTGACCCCCGCAACCAGAGAAGTGTCTGTTTGCAGCCTGTAACCAGCATCTGTTCTTTAAATGGGCCGAGGCCAGCAAGTTAGATATGGAGAAATCGGAGCGGGTCGGGACGTACATTCGGCCGTCCACCGAGCGGCAAAACGACCAGCACCAGCGGGACTCAATCAACCAGTACATCGATAAGCAGAATCTACCCTGCGACCGTATCGAACAGTACGTAGACATCGAGTCCGGGTCGAACGATGAGCGCGAACAATTCAATGACCTACTCGACGGTATCCGAAACGACGAGTTCGACCATGTGATCGTGTGGGAGATCTCCCGGATTAGTCGCCGCGGTGCCACGCTACTGGAATTCTTCGACGCGTGCGAAGAACACGGTGTCACGATTCACATTACCGACGGAGCCGTCGGAAAGGTCAAACCCGACGGAACCGGACGCTTCGTCGCTGATATCGTCGGAATGGTGTATCAGCATGAACGACGACAACTGATTCGGCGCGTGAAAGCCGGCGTGAAGCGAGCGAAAGACCAGGGTAAGTGGGTCGGGAATGTCCCGGCCGGGTTCCGGCGCGACGACGACGGGTACTTACAGCCCGTTGTCGAGCCCGACGACGGGGAGGACAGTTACTTCGAACTCGTGGACGCAATCGAACGATTAGAGGATGGAGGATCGTACCGTTCCGTTGCAAAATCACTCTCGATCAGCCGGCAAGGACTCACAAACATCCACAAGGACCCTGGACGGAAGCGATGGTACTTGGATGGTGAGAGTGACGACGACCGGGTTGCTACGGCGCTTAGCGAAGTGAACTCACAAGACAGCTAATCAGCGTTTCGTACTCCCCGGACGATGAAAACCGCTGGAATCCAAATTGAGAATGCCTACTAAGTATCGGATCCTGTTTCAGGACACGGAGTATATATAACCCGACAGCACTCTTCGCAAAACCCATGAATACAGAATTCTGGATCAGTGAACTCGGGCGCTTATACGAACGCAGTACAGAGGCAATAGACAACGAACAATCAGATGCTATCGAACCTCTTGCTGACGAATTCAACGAAACACTCTCTCAACTCAAAGAAGAGTTCCCGGATAACCCGATTGTAACGAGTACCGATCCTGTCGAAGCTTACACGGAAGGTACGTCTGGGAAAATGGCCGGGATGGACGCATACGCACCACCACGCCGCCGTGACGAAGCTCTCCACGAAATTCGGTCCCGGTGCGAAAAAATGGCGAATGCAATCGGGTTCGAGCTTCCCGAATTAGAAACTGGGAGTCGGTCACCAAATCGTATGGTTATGGTTTCTGTCGATTCCCGGCAGGAAACCACCCAGGAAGTCCACCAAGACGTCACGGTCGAATCGATTCAGAATATGATTCAGACCCTCCCACGAGCAACTGAAGAGAAAGAAGAGTTGCAAGAGCTACTCGGGGAGTTCAGAGCTGAAGTCGAAGGGGAGCAAGATGAGCCGCGGCTTAGACAAATACTCTCTAAGGCAAACGAAATCAGTAGTGATGTCGCCACCCAAATGGCGGTGCTTGGATTGACACACGGAGCCACATCGGTACTCGGGTTGTGATAGGATGCCGGCAACACAGACGATCACCGTATTTGACGGCCTAGAGATACACGTCGAGCCTGTTGAAGAACCCGACCCGGTCTACTTCACGAGCGACGAACCCGAATTCGACGTTCACCTGCGGAATAACGACGCGAAATACGAATTCTCCGAAGACAGCGCGTTCCGTTGGACTATCGAAACAAACCCGATGCAAATCGTCCACACTGGAGAGGTCGAATTCGGCCCGTTAGACCATGGTGAGGAGACGACAGTGACTGTGGGCGGGAAAGTTCTCGCGTACGAGGGGCACGGTGTACTTGGAATCGCAACTTCCGGAGCGTCCGGGAAGAACGATTCCGACCGGTGGCAACTCAAAACTGGCAGGGAACGGGCAGCTGACCCAGCATACAGTTTCAGCGTCTGGGACGAATCTGATTACAACGCCTCGATCCGGCGTCCGAAGCGAATGCAGCTTGCTATGATCGGCACGTCGGTCATTCTGATTGTGTTTGCTCTAGTCCAAATCCTTCTCGCAATGGGCATCTTCGGATAGCACACAGAAAATGGGACTCCGGAGGTAGACGACCGAGTGACCTTCTCACCGGTTCCGTTCGCGTCGCCGTCGGTTCTCGTCCGGGTTAATCTCGACCGCTCGAGGCTCCCCGTCCGACGGTTCGTGCCCACTGTCACCAGTCGCTGCATCCACCACGTCGTCCAACTCTTCAAGTGCCCCACTACGTGTCGATCCAACCGCGGAGATACCGATGTCCACGTTGCGTGCTTCCCACTTCCCACCTGTCTCAGTAAGCCGGATTACACGATGGTGCATAGTTAGATCACTCCGGTGAGACCGGCGATTCCGACCACGATCATGAGGACACCCACAAACAAGACCCCGAGTTGCCGCGGCGCGACGACCGTCCGCACGTTTCGCGTCATGACAGGGAATAAGACTCGTATCCTCTTAATATCCGGTTCCGAACACGCCGAATGCCCACCGTCATCGAAACCGCGCGGTGGGTGCGTGAGTGAGACCCGATTGAGGGACGTCACAGGCGTTTGCTGTGGCAAGTTCGCTCAAGTTGACTCACTCCGAGGTCGCTGACCGTTTCCAATGGCCTGTCGACGCGGCAGACATAGAGCTAAGCACCGCTTCTCGTGAAAACTAGTCGGAAACCCGAACTATCATTGTAACCCGCTCAGAAACCCAGCATGCGCACAGCCGAAGTGCGCGTTGAGAGGGGCCTGCCTGGAAGCTGAGATCTGTAAACTTCGGTTGTGGCTCTCGATGGTCGCGGATATCGAAGACGAGCCAAATGAGGTCGAACCCTTACCGAATATCGACTTCAACATTCGTCAAGGAAACAGTCTTATCGGCCAGGCAAAGATCGAAATCGAGAGGGACGATAATGGCGATAGCGCCCTTGATTCCTGGGAGCAGAAAGCTCGATTTGAGGACGTCCGAAAAGCAATCCAGAAGCATAAAGAGACTGAGAGCAGCGAAAAGGCGCGTAAATGGCGTCAGGAAGCGGAAGAACGGATTGAAGAACACCGTGAGAAGTTCGACCAGATTCTTCAGAGGGAGTTCCAAGACGCAGGCCAGAACGAGATTACCGTGGATGAAATTCGAGAGTGGGAACCGCTCCACTGGCCGTTAGAGTTCGCCGACGTCTTCTCCGAAGAAGGGTTCGATGTGGTAATCGGGAACCCACCATGGGATCAGCTACGACCGAGTCGGGACGACTTCTTCCCAAAATACGACGAACAATTCCGAACACGGCGTCCCTCTGAGAAAGATAAAATCCAGAATGAATTATTAGAGGATGACGAAATAACTCAGCGGTGGGAAGAGTACCAGGAAGACATCGAAGTACAGATGCGATACTTCACCGACGGCCCGAAATACCAACTCCAGACACCCAAGGTGGCCGGCCGGAAAGACCCGAACGAGAATAATCTTGCCGGGCTGTTCGTTGAGCGAGTCTTCGACCTCGTCAAGGCGGATGGATATGTCGCCCAAGTACTTCCCGGAGTTATCTTCAACGGATCATTCTCGAAGGACATGCGGATGAAGATGCTCAATGAATCTACGATTACTTCACTAGTCGGATTCGAGAATAAGGGAATTTTCGACGGGATTGACGACCGATACAACTTCGCCGTGGTGACATTCAAACACGGGGGGGTATACAGAAAGCCTGAAGGGCGTCTTTGAGCAGCACGACCTATCCATTCTCAAGAACCTCGAACAAGAGACAGCGGAGATTCCCCGGAAGATTCTCGAAGAGTACTCACCTGAAGCCCGTATCTTCCCGTTCGTATCGAGTCAGCAGGAGGCGGACGTCCTCACGAAGCTGCTGGACCATCCGTCAATCCAAGACGATGTTGAGGGTACCTGGCGCATCCATCCACATCGAGAGATTCATAGTGCACGTGATGCCGACCGGTTCTTTGAGGAAGGCGAGTACCCGGTCTACGGGGGTCGGAACGTCCACCAGTTCGTCTATAATGGTGAGATGACCGGGTCGGTGGAACCAGCTGAATACTGGAGCGTGGAAGAAGACAATACGCCCGAGAAAAGCGCCAAACACCGTGCTCGTGAACGGGCATTCAATAGCGGGAATCTCAAAAAGGCGATCTATACAGAGTTTGGTGGTGAGCAAACGAGCAAATCTCAAAAACAATTCGTGAACGACCTGCTGGAGCAGCATCGAGGTGAACCTTTGTCTATGGATGATATCTTGCTTGATTCATCGGAATACCGGATAGTCTTCCGGAACATAACAAACTCAACGAATGAGCGGACGATGATTGCATCCGTAATACCCAAGGACGTCATTTGTCATGACAAACTAATCACGGTTCGTCCTTACGAGATTGCTCCTACTGAGGAGGATCTCGAAGAATTCCCGCTCCATGGAGCCTATGATAGGGCGTTCACTGACCAGGAGCTGTTTGTAGCTATTGGTCTACTGAACAGCATCCCATTCGACTTTATCATGCGGACCAAGATCGACACGACTGTTGTTACGTATAAATTTAATGAGTCCCAGATGCCTCGGCTAACCGAAGGTGACGACTGGTTCGAGTATATTTCTGTGCGGGCTGCAAGACTCAACTGTTATGGCGATCGGTTTGAAGAGATGCGCGAGCGTCTTGGCGGACTTGAACCGATAACCGGTAAGGAAGCTCGAAAACGTGCTCGCGTGGAACTCAATGCTGCGGCGTTCCACGCCTACGACCTCGAACACGATGATATGGAGTTCATTCTGAACGATTTCTATCGAGTTTCGAATCCACAACTGATGACGGAAGAGTACTTTGACCAGGTCAAGAAAAAATACGAAAAACTGGCAGAGAAAGGCCCTCTCCCGTAATTAGTGGCCTACAACGCCCCAGCACATCAGTCGAGCCTGAACGTCGCTTTCGCCTACGAGTTTCGCTTGGTACTCTGACGATTCTTCCACGTTCTCTTCCAGGAACGCTTCTAGCTCTTCTAAGAACTCCACCGGCGGCCAATCTGGGAACGAATCATACTGCTCGTTATGCCGGAAGGTCTCCCGAAGGATACGATCTTCATCAGTATTGGCCAACTTCACGTCCTGTAAGCGCTCCAGTAGGACTTCAGCCCATTCTTCAAGCGTATCGTGTTCGTCTACAGGAGCAGGTTTCTCACCGTGGTGAGGTTGTAGGTGCCGATCAATAAAGTCTAAAATTGTTTCCTGCTCCTTCGAGAACTTTGCCCCATCCTTGAATATCTGCTCAGTCTGACTACTCCGAATCGCTTCCAGCCGGTCGTCAAGCACCTCTTGAATCGCCTCCCGATTGGATAACACGTTGTCGGCATTCCCTGTAATCGGTTCTCCGCTCACCTCTGGGTCGATTTTGAGAGTGCCGACAGGACGTTCCTTGACTTCGTTATTGAACGGCTTGTAGTAGAAGGCCCGCCGAACACGGCCCAGTGGAGATTCGTGGTCGTCATCATCGAACCAGAGGTGCGCAAGCCCGAACACACCCGGACGTGGACCGGAATCATGGTCGGTGATATTCGTGTACAAGCGTTCGCGTTCCTCGGGAGATTCTTCAAAGTAGTCTGCGGCGTATTCGAAGTCGTCTTCCGAGAGCCCGAATTCCTCGTTCAACTCCTTCTTGAGCAGGAACCGCTCGTACGCAGCGTGTTCGTTACTCCCTGCATTTCGAAGGAGTGGATTCTTACTCGTGTCATCAAGCTCGTTCACGTCCTCGATCTCTCTTGATTTCTGAAGCGAGTCTTCAATCTCGTCCACCTGCAACTCGCCAATCGTCTTCTCTGTCTCCACACCAGTCTTCTCCAGAATCTGATCCTCATTCGGATCCAAGATGTTGTTTTCTTTCCCAACGATTAGTGCGATGTCGTTGATCTTCGCCTGTAACCGCTTCAGCAACTTAATCGCCGCCTCGATGTCTCCATCCGGGTAGAAGTTGTGAACGTACTTCTCCTCGGTACTCCCGATCCGGTCGATCCGGCCCACCCGCTGAACGATACGCATGGGATTCCACGGGAGGTCGAATGACACCTGGACTGAGACGTCCTGAAGATTGACTCCTTCCGATAATGTGTCAGTTGCTATAACATACTGCAGTTCTGATTCCCCGGATTCAGCCAGCGTTTGCTGGTACCCTGAGGCTTCCGGTGCGAACCGCTGGATAACGTCTTGCTTGTTTTCGTCACCGCCTTTGACGACGGCACTATTCGCTTCTGTGAGGGGCGAGTTTGGATCGTTGAGAAGTGTTCGATGGACGTAGTCCGCCGTAGCACGGTACTGAGTGAAGACAAGAACCTTCTCGTCATCATACCCATTCAGGACATCCGCGAGCCGCTCAACCTTCGGGTCACGGAACTCTCGTAACGAGAACACCGCCTCGTAGAACTCCCGCGTCGCCTCATCAACGTCACTCAGGTCACTTCGCGGGTAGAGAATCGGATTCAACTCCTCTTCGGGAACGTCTGGGAGGACACCGGCATTATGATCGTGAAGCCACTGCCGTGTAGACACGGCCTGGTCGCTCACATCGCCAGAGTCCTGAGCAATATCGCCGATGAACTGCGACAGGAAGTACGCTAGCAGCGTCAGATCCTCCCGGATGTACGTCTTCACCTCTCCAATTGTCGCATCCGCCAATTCATCCGGACTATCACTCTCGGAATCTTCGTCGGCACGAACTGCAGTCGCATCGAACCCGAACTCTTCTAGCGTCTGTTCAAGATCCTCTGCGGCATCATCTCCTTCTACAAAGTCATCGAGCGTCTCCGATTCTTCCTCGTCTTGAGCAGCACGCAATACATTGATCTTCTCGTCTTCTGGAAGGCCATCGAGAAGGCCGAGAAGTTGCCGTTCACTCCGGTGCAGCGTCTCGATGGACTGCACAAACGCATACGTCGAAGACTCTAACCGCTTGAGTAGATTCAGCTTATACAGCGCCTTCAGCGTCCCCCCAGCTTTCGGGTTCTTCACCGTAATGTTCGGAAGGTGGAGCGCGTCCATAACGTCTGGCAGCATCCCGTATACTGGCTGGTATGCCGCCGGGAGCGAGTACTGCTCCTTGCTGAGTTTTGGCGGCTTGAAACTCATCTCAAAGTCCTCCTCATCTTGAATTTGGTCTTTGACGTGCTTCCGTGTCCGGAGCACCATCACCTCATTCAGGATCTTCGAGATCTCCTCCGAATGCCGCTGGAGCTGTTCGGTGATTTTCCGCTGCTCCTCTTCGGTGGCTTCCTCCTTCCCCGCAGCGATCTGCTTCCGCGTCTCTGACAACTCAATGTATTCCTCGAAGGCGTCGAAGTCCAGCGAGGCCTTGTTCCGCAGTTCCTCGGGGCTGGTGAATAGGCTGATGAGGTTCTCCAAGTCGGTCGCAGAATTGTTGATCGGTGTCGCCGTCAGCATGATCATCGTCTTCCCACGGAGCTGCCGCAGGTTCGCGTGTCGGCGAGTCCCTTTGTAGTCGTCTTCGTCGTCCGGGTTCGGCCGCCATTTCCCGTGATTCCGGAAGCGATGAGCTTCGTCGATCAAGACGACGTCGAATGCGTCTTTGAGGTTCTGAACCTCATCATACGTGAGGTTCTGGAACTTACTGATGCTCATCACGTCCAAGTGTGTTCCATCGATTTCGAGCCCGAAGTATGGGTTCCCGTCTTCGTCGGTGTCGTCTTGGAGGAGGTCTTCCCACTGTTCGGTGAGGTTCGCAGGTACGATGAGGAGACAGTGATCTCCACGTTGGCGGTAGTCGTGGAGGAGTTCACCACCGATGAAGGATTTGCCGAGCCCGACTGAGTCGGAGATGATGCAGCCGTTGAACCTGGAGAGTTTCTCCTTCGCACTTTCGTATCCGAGTGTCTGGAAGTAGTACAGCGGGCTGTCGCGGATGTTGACGTTCCCGCTTAGTTCGTCGTACGCAAGGAGTTTGTACAACTCGAACGGTTCGATGTACGTCCCTAGACCATCAGGCGTGTCTTCATCATCCGACTCATCTTCTTGTTGGTCCTGCCAGTCTTGGTACTTCTCACTGTTCTCGATGATCCGGATGATCTCTTCGCTGAAGTCCTCAGCATTCGCCCACTGGTTATCGTACCAGTCTTCGAATGCCTCTGCATCAGGCCGGTCTTGGCTTGTGAGATTCAGTTCGATGTTGTTCCGGTGCCCACTCGCGGTGAAGTTTGAGGATCCAACGATTGTCGCACACGGACGTGTATCTGTATCGTTGTCAGTTTCCCAGTCGTCATTGTCGTTTGGTGCTCGGAATGATGCTCCTTTGGCGTGGAAATAGCCGTTTTCTGGGTTTCGCACACGGACGCTAACCTTGTCTTCGGCTATGAAGTCTCGCAGCCGATCCAGTCGGTCTAGCTGTGCGTTGTTGAGTTCCTCAATACTCTCTTCGACCTCATCTCTGAGTTCGTCGCGTAGACTTTGTCCTTCCCCAATCTCATCTGCGGTGCTACGGTTTGTTTGCCGCCCCATCAGGATGCGGATTGGGGCGTGACCAAGTTCGTCTGGGTCAGCGAGTTGTTCGAGGTCTTCGCGGTACAAGTCGAAGCCAGAGAGGTAGAAGTAGCCGGTGGCGATGCGTGCTTCTTCGATTTGTGGAATGATTTTCTTGTAGACGTCCTCGACCGTCCGATTAGCGTTATCGACGAGCGGAGGGAGAGAAAGCATCTTGTTATCGAATGTACCCAACACGCTAACTTAGTGTTTAGCTATACCTTGACGTCAAGTCCTGTATTCTACTCGGGGGTGATCTTAGGGCAGGACGAACTCTGCAGGGCATAGAGCGGTGTTGCTAAGTGAGTCTACTGACTTTTCAGAGAATAGAATATGACGGAGCTTATCGAGGACCTTCCGGGGGATTGGGAACGGTACCGTGTCTCGGAGGATCCGAACCCGACCTACACCTACCGCCACCAGTACTTAGACGTCGAGGTTAGCGTGATTGCGATGGACGCGGGGGAGATTGACCCAGAACTGGACGCAGAATACAGCTATAGTATTAGTCTTCGGTGGGTAGCTGATGTGGTCGGCGTGGTTGAGGACTTCTTCGATGGCCCAGGAGAGATCACAACCCATGGTGACGCCAGGGACTGGACGCTAGCGTTACTGACGCAGATTGAACAGCAATTCGAACCCGGAGATACAGACTACGTTTCCCGGGCTATGAGCACCACAATGGGTCAGCAGACAACTGGAGGATCATCTAGTCGGGTCTCCGACGCTGAGACCTGCCCTGCCTGTGATGCACCCTTCTTCCAATTTCGCGGGATGGATACCTACGAGCAGGCTCAGAATCACTTTGCCTATATGGACGATGATGAACACGAGGGGTGGGATGTTTCACTCGAAGAGCGACCGTAGTCACCCGTTTAGTTAGCGTTTTGCAGGCATCGACCTACGTGAGAATCCTGATAGCTGAACTGACGCCGGTAGTGATCGCTCCCTTCTCGGCTGTCGCTGTCGACACGAAGTCACGGAAAGCAAGTCTTCATCTTCGGTCTGGGGCAGAATACACACCTGGTGTCGAATGTAAATACGGATTTATCGCCATATCAGGGCCTGAAAAGGTAGAATGAGTTTTACTGAGTTGGCGGGCTTAATAATGGCCATATGTACGTACTTGCGTACATACCTACGTACGTCCTCAGGTACTTGAATCAGTATAGAAACGGGTATCCACGGCAAAACGTGTGCGACCGTGTCGACACGGAATGACAGAGGCCGGTACAAATGGCTGTCAATGGTAAACGTCTGTAAGCAGATACGTGACTGCCCACGCTAGGATTCGAACCTGGGCGTACGCGTTTTCTGTCCGGCGATTTTGACGGCCTGACTGTCACCGACCGCTGCCGGGGTGGGAGGCGTACTCAACGTACGTGATCCGGTGGTGGGCTTTTTGCAGTTCTTGGACGGCTGGTGATTCGAGATGCGTTGTGGTGGCTTAGACGATTTATAGTGTTATCAGTAGAAGTGCCGCTGGATTAGTATCCACCCTCCTCTCCTAATTGCTCTTGGACCGCTGTACGCGCGTCTTCCAACGCCTCATTTAGATCGTCTCGCAACCCCCTGGAGTCCTCGGGGGAGAGGGTAATTCGAATACAGCTGGGTCCGCTACCGATTCTAAGGAGTATTCGAGGTTGATAGTAGCCGTCAATCATCAGTGCTTCTCCGTCAGCTTGGATTGAAGTACGGCCTCCACCACTGTCAAAATCGACCTCAACGAGGTCTGCAGCCGGCACAGTTGACGATTCGTCAGTCATTATCAACCTCCCGGAGACCGTCGCACGTTCGAGCCAGTTTGCTGGAACAGCCTCTTGTATCCGCTTTAGCGGTATCTGGGACAGTTCCCCGTCCTATGGATCTGTGTTGTTCGAATACACTGAGCTCACGCTTAGCTTCGGCATTGCTGCTCACAGTTCCAACAGACAAACTATCACCCTTGTCTGGATATCGTTCGTAACCGATCCTCCGATGCTGTTCGTCGGTATTATTTGGTGGCGTAGCGTTGGATTGCATGCTGTCAATTTCCGTTGGCAGCACCGCGGTTGGCGTCCCAGCGCCAGCCGCCTTTCCTGTACAAGGAAGAGACGGTAGCGGTGCGTATCTATCGCTCACACCGCCACCGACTTATAAATTAGTAATTTTGTATGAATACATAACCACTATCTGCGTCCGGAGGAGTCAATTGGAATAATACGTTCGTCACCTGTAGGGACTATCATGGCTGAGATCAGCTTGAACCCGACTGATAATGCTATTCTCGACATGCTAGGTGAGGGCCGCTGTTCACCGTCCTACATAGCTGAAGAGGCCGGTTACAGCAGACAGAATGTGACCAATAGACTGGGCCGTCTCGTTGAACACGGATACGTGCGAAAATTGCATCCTGGCCTGTACGAACTTGCAGAAGATCCCCGGAAAGAAGGCGGAGATTGAGTTACGATATCAGTGCTCTAGACTGCGGAAATAGTACCACGAATCCTGGGGTGCTGGACTCACCCGCTTTCATCGCGGTCCGTTTCCAACACATCGGGGTCTAACCCGCTTTCAATAAATTCTCTCCCAATCGCGGTTATTTGGTACTGACCGCGGTTCGGTCGTTCTAATAACCCACGTTCAACAAGCGTGCGGCATCGCTTTCCCACGTAGCTTTGATCGTATTCCGTGTTGATGGCGACAACTTTCGGTGTCAGCACGATATCGTGGTCAACAAAGAACTGTAGAATATAGATGTCAGCGGGAGATAACCATTCGATTCGACGCACCATATGCAGGAACGCCTTGAAACGCGGGTAAAGACACATCGGAAAGCAAACAAAATCACTTTGATAAGAGTTCAAAATCACTCCGATTAGAGTTATTTATATGGTTCTATTACAAGTCAGGTAATGTGACTAATGGACGGTACGGTACTCACAATTGGGTTTTCAAGGAAAAACAGAGGGCGGAAAAACCACTGACCACGGTGAGAAGAAAGCGTGACCGGATCAGTTACTATGCTGCGTTGTCTGCCAAGGGTGCGATCCAAACATACCTTGGGACACAGTCGTCCTCATACGAGACCCGGTCACCTCCGGCAGGAGGTATGCAATGAGGGGAACCTCTACAAGGATGGGTCGCCGCAGCGTGCTGAAAGGAATCGGAACCGGAGCGCTAGGTACGGAAGCAGTGGCGCTGACAGGTCACGGAGCTGTGGGGACACAACGAGCAACATCTCCATCGGCGACCGAGACACCTGTGACACTCGTATCTCCTGATGACGATGCCCCGTTCAATTACCCGTACTTTCTGTATTCGCCTCAATCAGTCACAGAGAAACCTCGCCCAATACTGGTCGAGCCGAATAATACTGGCAGCTCAACTGACGATTTCTCGGAACACCGAGAAGCAGCACGGGACGCTATAGAAAACGGGTTCCCCCGGGGAATTAGCGACGAATTGGGTGTTCCGTTACTCGTTCCAGTATTCCCGAGACCCGAGTCAGACCCGGTAAGCTGGCGACACTACACCCATCAACTCGACACAGAGACGATGCACATCTCCAGTGGTCCGCTCAAACGGATCGACCTGCAGCTGATCGGAATGATCGAGGATGCGAAGGGCCGACTCTCCGGTGAGGTTTCTGACCAAGTGATGATGAATGGGTACTCGGCGGCTGGGAAGTTTGTCAACCGGTTCACCGTGCTGCATCCGGAGATGGTCACATCGGTAACAGCGGGTGGTGTCAACGGTATGGTGACGCTCCCCATTGCCGAAGACAAAGGTCACACGCTGAATTACCAAATTGGGGTAGCCGACTTCGAATCTATCACGGGTGAACCGTTTGATTTGGAGGCGTTCAGGGAAGTAGATCAGTACATCTACATGGGGGCTGAAGACACGAATGACACGCTCCCGGCGGGGGATGCTTGGAGTGATGAACAGCGTGAGATCGCACGTGACGTGTACGGTGAAGACATGCAGGATGACCGGTTCCCGTACTGTGAGTCTGTGTACGAGAGTGGCGGAGCATCCGCTGAATTCAGGCTTTACGACGGTGTCGGGCACACTGTCACTGACGAAATGTATCGGGATGTGGTTGAGTTCCACAATAAACACGCCGATATTCCAAACCGTGATGTGCAGTCCCCTGACCGGGATACGCAGACCCCTGACCGGGATGTGGATATCATAGACCTCCTCAATGCATTTGGAGTTCCGACTGAAGCCGCGTTCGTAGGGTCAATAATAACGCTTAGTGGGTTATCTTATTTGCTACATCGAACCGGGGACGATTGACCCGGAAGCAATCAGGAATACGACTTTTTAACCGGATTAAGATGCCTAAGACACATATTTTGGAAGTCGTCGCAGATATTGAGGACGACGATTTCGTCGTCAAAGTGTCTTGTCCCGATTGCACACTCCCATCGGCCAGAAGAGGTGGTCGCGTGCGTCAGTACCTACCGACGAAACCTCACGCGAGCGGCGAGACTTGCTGAAAGTTGAAACCTTACCCAAGAATAAGAACCCGTAAAGAATGGAGAATTACATCGCACGAGAATGGCACCTGATTCATGGGTACGTAGGCAAACTCCGGTGGGTGTACGAAACGGATCCGAAAGAACTCGACATCCCGGATGACTACCGGCTGAATCGCGGTGAGCACCTTACTGTCTTTGACGAAGAAGAACAAAAGAAACGCCTTGGAGCCGAGGTGAAGGAACGCGGCCGTAGAAACCCAGCCGCGTTAATCTCGTCGGCACTGGTCGCAGTTCTCGATAAAGCAGACGAGAATCTCGCGTTCTTCATCATCGAACTTTACGAGATCGACTTATTACTGTCTCAGAACCACGTCACGTCCGTCCTGACGCGAACCGGGTCGTTCCTCCAACACGCGTTAGAGGACCGACTCGGAGTTGATGACGGCCTCTCTCCGTTGATTACTGATGCGTACGAGGGCGGGGAATTGTCTGATGAAGAGGTGCGTCTTGCGCAGTTTATCCGGCAATGCAGAAACGACGTGTCTCACAACTTCGCGTATTTCACCGAGTGGAGCTACGCCGTCCACGATCATGCTTCGATTTGTGCAAAGACGTTACTGGTTTCTCTTTCTGATTCGTGGTATGGAGTCGAGTTTACCGTCGGTGAACAGTTGTCTGTTGAGAATTGCCTCCGGGTGATTGAGGTGGAATTCGGGTTTGAATGGTTGGACAGCCCGGCGACGTACGATGATGATTCGATTCAGGACAAGTACGTGACCGAGCGCGGACGGGGGTAGCCCCGAGGCTAGGTCGTTTGTCAACTGCTTCTTGATCAGGGGAGTCGATTCCCCCACTGCCCAGTATCGAGTCCCTCCACCGACTTGATGTATTCTAACGGGTCATCGGTAGAGAGAGCAGCTATTACGTGCTTCTCGACTACGTTCTTCACGCCACGTTTCTCTTCGAACAGCACGGCCCTTTCTCGATGTACGCGTACTTCTCACTCCCGCGACGCGGTTCACCGACCGCCACGTACCAGTCCGCGCCGTAGTGCCGCACGACACCGTACCACGTCAGCTTACTCGGTTTAGAGGTGCTGCTGAATACGCTTGGGGAGTTGCTATTCTGAATCTCTCGTCGCCGATCTACGAGGGAGGAGACAAGCCCGATGATGTATCTCACGCCAAAGTACACGGGAGCAACGAGCACGAGAATTAATGCGCCGGTTCGTATTATCGGGTCCGTCAGTACAACTGCGAAGACTTCACTGTTGATCGAATCAAAAGGGACGATGGCGTTAAGGAGGAGTCCGCCGATTACTGACGGAAGGAGACCCCAGACCACCCATCGCCCGATATCTGACATCACATAAGTCGTGATATTCGCACGACAAAGCGATTACGGAGCGATCCGGTCTGAGGCTGCCCGACGAATGGAAGATTTTCTTTGACCAAAGCGAGTGGGATCGTCGCCCGTAACCAGGACGACCCGTCGCGCAGCGAAGTCATTGATGCAGCGCTCACAAACCACACTAACTCAATCAAGCCAAGAATTCGACCGGGGTTTCAATATTGCCGCTGAACTGGAAGTAGATACGAAAGACAATGACGGAGAACCGCTCGGCTACGGATATTTTTCGCCTTCTCGCTGACGACACACGAGTTGATATTCTTCGCGCTGTCGCTGTTGCACAGTATGAACTCGAAGGGATCGGGTCAGGGGCTGCTGAACTCGCCTTTTCTGAGATCTACGACCACGTCGATGTGGAGAACACGTCCAAACTGTCGTATCACCTCGGAGAACTCACAGGGGCCTATCTCCGGAAAAGCGACGATGGGTATTCGCTTTCACACGCTGGTGAGCGCATTGTTCGATTCATCCTGTCGGAGAATTATGAGCAACCGGAGTCGTTTGGGCCTGAACCGGTCGATGGAGTGTGCGTCTTCTGCGGTGAGGAGGCGCTGGAGGCGAAGCTCTCGCATCAGTTTTTCCGTATCGACTGTACGGCCTGTGAGCAACAGGTTACGGGACAACCGATCACGCCCGCACAGGTCAGAACGCGGAACGGCGAGTCGCTCGTGGGGAGCGTCAAGTTACGCAGTGCGGAGGATGCCAGGCAGATCCGGCGGGGGATGTGCCCGGAGTGCGGAGCGCAGCTGTCTGCCGATGTAGTTGCGGTGCCCGATAGTCCGTTGCCTGATGCTGATTCGTTCGTGGTGACGAGTACTTGTGAGGAGTGTCTCCGGGAGTACAACAGCCCGTTGACCTACAGCGTCGTCTACCACCCGGCGTCGATTGCGTTCCACTGGGATCGTGGAGTCGATGTGACGGCGCGCGGTATTTGGGAGTTTCACGAACACGTCTATGAAGGCCGCTGGACGTCCGAACAGACGGCGTCTGATCCCGAGGAGTACGAAGTCGTATTGCGTCAAGGGGACGATGCAGTTCGACTCTATCTTGATTCGGCTGCGACGGTGGTGCGGACGGAGCGCGTGCGAGGCGAAAGCGGTGAGTTTCGACATTCTTGACAGTATTTTTACGAAACCGGCGTTGAGCAGACGGTGGGGCTGGTCGGGGCGATCTCTGATTATTGGCGTTAAGGGCGTGTTTTCGCGGTTTTCCACTCAACTCGGATTTTGAAGCAGAGCCAATAAATTATCAAATATTCAATAATTTTATTGCTGTTGCTGGCCCGACCCACAATCGCGGTCAACGGAGGTCCAACACGTGCAATCGAGCAATTCCCACGACGCGACAGGCCGGCAGCATCGAACACACAACGAGAATACCAACCAACAGCGATCAGCACGAAGGCGCTCGAAATCGGCCGACGAGATCGCTGACGCGTACGCAGACGTTGCCGACAAACTCGCACGGTGGCGACGGCTCGACCGGCTCTTTGCCGGTCGGTATCGTCGCCGCCAGTTCGAGCATGCGAACGGCCGAGTGCTGGATGTCGCCTGTGGCACCGGGCGGAATTTCCGCTACCTTCCATCGTCGAGCGAAGTCGTCGGTATCGACATCAGCGCCGAGATGCTCGCCCACGCCCGCAGTGAGCTCGACAGGCTCGAACTGGACGGGGCTGTCCATCAGATGGACGCCCAGGCACTCGACTTCCCCGACGACAGCTTCGACACCGTCATCTCGTCATTCTCCACGTGCACATTCCCCGACCCGATTGCCGCGCTCCACGAGCTGGAACGAGTCTGCACCCCCGATGGCGAGATTCTGCTGCTCGAACACAGACGCAGCGACGCCGCGCCACTTGCCTGGCTCCAGGACTGGCGCGCCGATTCCCACTACGAGAAAAACGGCTGCCGGCTGAATCACGAACCGCTGGAAACCGTCGAGCAAGCTGGGCTCCCGGTCGAGAACGCATTGACCGCGTTCTTCGGTCTTGTCACCACCATCGACGCCACCCCGAGGTAGTCGTCCATGAACGCGCACACGACCCACCACTCGCTCACGCATCGACTCAACAACCACCACGTCACAATCCACAAAACCACCATGTCCGTCCCACACCTACGCATCGCTACCCCGAGTAAGACGAGACGTTACATCAAAATTCGGCCGCCATGCCGGAGGTGACGTATGTCTAGTGTAATATCCAGTCTTCGGTCGCTCGTCTGGGGCCAGCAACACGGCCGCGTCCGCGCCATCTGGCGCGTACTCTTCCCCGTCCTTGCTGGCTTCCTCGCGTTACGCCTCGCAGGCGTAGCCGCGCTCACGTTCGACCTGAATCGCGGTGAAATGATGGTGGTCGCATTCGGCGGGACCACCCTCGTGATGCTGGGCGTCATCGGTATCTCTTCGCGGTATCTCGACCACCGTCCACTCCGCGAATACGGCTACCGTTTGTCCGGCGACTGGTGGCGGAAGTTCGTCGTTGGCACCGGACTCGGAGTCCTCATAGTTGCGATGACGACAGTCATCGCGCACTCCACCGGTTCGCTGCGAGTGACCAGCGGGACACTCGTCCCAGACGCGGCACTACTCGGGTGGCTGCTCGTCTTCTTCGCCGGGTTTGTCGGCGTCGCGCTCTACGAGGAGTTCATCTACCGCGGCTCGTTCATCACGAACGCGGTCGAGGGGCTCACAGCCCGCGATATCAGTCGCCCCGTCGCAACCGGCGTCGCCTTGGTCGCAAGCACACTCGCGTTCGCACTAATCCACCTTCCTGGGGCAATCGTCGCGGACGCCAACGTCGGACTCGTCGTCGTGAAGACCGGGCTACTCGGTGGCCTATTCGGCGTTGCGTACCTCCGTACCGAGGAGCTTGCGCTCCCGATGGGCCTGCATCTCGGTGTGAATTACGCACTCATGAACATCTTCGGCATCGGTGCCGCAGAAACCCCCGGCGTCCCGAGCTTGCTCACAGTCGAACACACCGCGACGGGTCTGTGGAGCGCATCTCGCGGTATTCCGCTCTTCGTAGCGATCCTCGCCGGATACGTCATCGTGCTCCTCTGGACACGCTGGCAAAACCGCGACCGTACCGCCCAGCAACACAACCACCTCACTCACAGCCGTTCCGACTAATGACACGACCACGACTCTCCACAACGGACGATGGCACGGATAGAGCCACGAGACGGTCGTTCCTCGCCGGTCTCGGCAGCCTTGGATTCGTCGCTATCGGAACTGCAGCCGGTCGAACGAGCGCCGCGACAGACTCTCAGAGCATCGACTCACAGCCAGGCGAGGGCCCGTTCACGGACGCGGACGAACTCGAAGCATTCGTCGATGGTGTGATGGCCGAACGGATCGGGACGATGACTCCCGGAGCTACTGTCGCCATCGTCTCGGGAGACGCACCTATTCTCACAAAAGGATACGGCGCTGCCGACGTTGATACTGATGTTCCGGTTCGAGCCGACGAGACGGTGTTCAGAGTCGGGTCAGTCGGCAAGCTCGTGACCTATACCGCCGTCATGCAGGGTGTCGAACAGGGCGTCCTTGACCTCGACACCGACGTCAACTCGTATCTCGGCGACTCCGCTGTCACAGTTCCGGCTACGTACGACGATCCGGTGACGCTCCGGCATCTCGGCACTCACACCGCCGGATTCGAATCCACGCTCGATCCCGACATTGTCGCCGACCCAGCTGCTCTCGACTCGTTGGAGGTGTTACTCACCGACCAGCAGCCTCCGCGCATCCGCCCGCCTGGTAAGCTTGTCGGATACTCCAACTACGGTGCAGCGCTCGCCGGCCACGTCGTCGCCAAAGCCCACGACACGACTTTCGAGGAGTACGTTCAGTCGGAACTCTTTGAGCCGCTCGATATGACGCACAGCACATTCGCCCAGCCAGTTCCGGACGACCAGCTTGGCGACCTCGCTGCACCACACGTCCGCGACGGTGAGCCGTTCTTGGTAGCCGATGACGTGTACATCAATATGCGTCCTGCGGGCTCGCTGAGCGCGACATCAACGGACATGGCCGCGTTCATGCGTGCCCACCTCGGCGACGGCGCAATCGGCGACACGCGGATCCTCGACCCGGACACCGCCAAGACGATGCACACCCGCCACCACGTCCGTCACCCGGAAGTCACGAATTGGCGGTACGGGTTCCACGAGTACGGCAACCCCGACGCCATCCTCATTGGCCACTCGGGCGCGACGGTCAACTTCACGAGCTACCTGCTACTCGCCCCAGACCACGATGTCGGAATCTTCGTCGCCTTCAACAGCAACCCGAATGAGGGTCCGAAAACAGTCGTTGATGAGATCGTCGCGGAGTACGAACTCCAGCAGGCTCCGACTACGCCGACACCGACTTCGAGACCGGGCGGTCAGGAGCGCGCCGAAACCACTTCCGGCGAGTACAGTCTCACGTACCTCCCGCAGAGCGGGCCACTCCAGGTCGTCGATCTGCTCGAACACCTGACCGTCGAGCCCACAGCCAACGGCCGCCTGCGCACGACGACTCTCGAAGGAGACGCCAGGCAGTGGGTCGAAACTGAACCGTACGTGTACGAGGAGGTTGGCGGTCACGATGTCCTCGCCTTCGAGGTCACAGATGGCGAGGTAAACGTACTGAACATGAACAGCGAACCGACCGGCGTCTACCAGCCCGTTCCGTTCCACGAACGCCAACTCATCACCGGCGGTGTTCTCGGGACGGCACTATCGGGCTTCGGTCTCTCGCTCGTCGGCTGGGGCGGACACAGCACTTGGCGAAAGTGGAAGCAGTATCGCACCGACGAGGGATCCGGCATGGAGGACTCCGAATGACAGATCAGCACGTCTCTCAACAACGAACCGAACAGCAGCACGAGTACGACGAACGAAGCGGGTTCACATACGGGGTTAAACGCCGACTGACGAGCGCGTCGTGGCTCGCCCGCGCGGCAAGCGTCGGCCTGAGTAGCGTCTCGATTGGATTCGTCATGCTCTTCATGTTCGTCTTGGAGACCGGCGGCGACCTCACGCTCTTCACGCGACCGCTGCCGATGCAGATCGCACTCGCCCTCCCGTATCTCATCGGAGTTCTCACACTCGGGACAACTGCTGGTGCTCTGCTGGCATGGCGCTACCGCTATTGGTCACTGCCTGCACGAATCCACCAGACGGTACTGGCGCTGCTGGGCCTCGCGTTCTGCTGGCAGCTGTCGACACTCGGGTTCCTGACGGTGTAGGTCCAGTGGACTACTTTGTAATACCCAGCTCTTTCGACGCCACCAATAGGATTGACAGCTACCATCGCGTATGAGGCTCGTCGCTGAATTCGAGATCTACTGCGACGTGCTCCCGCTCGTCGAGGTAGCAACGGCAGTGCCCGAGGCGACGATACTCCTCGAACTGCAGTTCAACCACGGGGAACGACCGCTGTTTCTCGTCACCGTGACTGACGGGTCGCACCAACCGGTTGCGAACGCTCTAACTGACGCCTATGACGTCGGTGAATGGACGCTCGTTGGAGAGGCCGGTGACACGCGTCGGTATCAGGTGATGCCAGCACTCAGCTTCGAGGAACAACTCGGCGGTCATATTAACGACCTCGCGGGCCTTGAGGCACTCGCTACGGCGGACGCGATCATCGAGCGAATCGAGGTATTACCGGACGGCTGGCGACAGACCGGGTGGTTTGCCGACCGAGAAGCGTTCAACGAGTTCTCGGCGTTCTGGCAACAGAACGCCGATTTCAGGTTGTCTCGTCTCACTCGTGATGGGGAGTCTAAACCGCCTGGCGATGGGTTAACCAATCATCAGCAGGAGGCGCTCCGGACGGCGTACGAGATGGGTCATTTCGACATCCCGCGACGAGCGTCACTGGAAGAAGTCGCCACAGAGCTGGATATCTCTGCCTCATCACTCTCTGAGCGGTTGCGTCGCGCGGAGACGCAACTCATCGAGGAGACGGTGGCGACAACATGGCCGCCTCTCCCCGATTGAACCACAACCCACCGGAACAGATCCACACTTAAATGGCCGGACGGTTGAGAGATAGCGGTTCCCCAGTCCCGCCCGAACTAAGAGACGTACAATGCAGACGGTCACGTCAGCAGATGGGACCAGTATCGCGTTCGAACGACACGGAGAGGGACCGCCCTTAATCCTCCTTCACGGTGGATCCGCACCTCAGTATTGGAAGCCGGTGGTTCCTCGGTTCGCCGAAGACTATACCGTCATCATTCCCCATCGACGCGGTGTTGGGGAAAGCGGCGACTCTGAGGTGTACAGCCTTGCCCGCGGAGTTGAGGATATACGTGCGGTCATCGATGCAGTGGACGGAACCCCGATTCTATTCGGGCACTCGTTCGGCGGTCTCTTAGCGGTCGAGACCGCCCGAACTGCACCAGTCGAGAAACTCGTCGCGTACGAACCGGCCGTTCTCGTTGGTGAGTATAGACAACAAGCCGATCTCGCGTCACAGATGCAGGCGCGAATCGATGACGGGGACCGCCGACAGGCAATGAAGTTCTACATACGCGAGGTCATGCACGGTGGCGACATCGATGATCTCGACGGGTGGCTCGCCGAGTGGCCGCCGTGGCCAGATATCATCGCTCTGACCGAAAACATCGCGCGGATCAACCGCGCCATCGAACAGTACCCCCTCCCCGACTCGCTAGACATCGACGCACCAGAACTCCTACTGACCGGAACCGAGGGCCCGCCCCACCTTCGAGATGGTATCCGTGCAGTTGACGAAGCCCTCTCGGACAGCGAGTTCATCGAGTTCGAAGGCGTCGGTCACGGCGGGCCGACAGAAGCCCCTGATCGCGTCACAACTGAGGTCCGCGCCTTCATCGACGAAAAGGAGGCACCCGCCCCCGAGGGTAGCGACTAACACCGAATTACCCTACATCATTTCGTAGTAGAACGATCTTCGTAGAGCGACACAAGTCGTGCCTCTGCTTTTCGCAGATGGTCTGCGGCGGTACTTTTCGAACAACCCAGCTCATCAGCAACATCTCGAACGCTCGCTTGGCGCGGGATTTCGTAGTACCCGAGGTCCCGTGCAACGTCAAGCACCTCTTCTTGCCGGCCGGTCAACGCTGTGACTTGTGACTCCCTGTACGCGTCGTATTCCCCGAGGCGGTTGACCGACACAGAGAGATGCTCGGGAAGATTTGCGACCAACCCCTGGAGGGCCTCTTGTTCGCCAGCAATCTCGAAGAGCATCTCACCATCGGAGCCGTATTCGATTGGTGGAACGATGAGCAGTTCAGTATCGGTGAGGAGCGCACGTAGGCGACTGGCGAACCCATGTGCAGACTCTCGAATGTAGACATAGAAACTGCGGTCATCGACTGGCGTCACGTCGTACTCTTGGATGGTTTCGACGACGTCAAGCGCCGCGAGGTACTCCTCACGTCCCTTCTCAATGTTTCCGACGACGTGGAGCAAGGTGGTGACATACTCGGGGGTCGAGAAGTTCCAATGCCGGAGATACGCTCGTTGAATCGAGTCTTGTTCGACGAGGAACTGGTGCATCGGGTGTCGCGCCTCGGGCGGGAAGCGAATCTGTAACTGGAGGTATCGCATTGGCAGGGACTGTCGTTCAGAGATGTTAAAAAGGGGTGGACCTGTCCGACAGAACACCGGAGTCCGAGTGTCGAAAATGAGTTCATATGAGCTCGGATGTGACCTACCCACCCGGTCCGCGTGGACTCCCAGTTATCGGCAACACCGTCGATCTGAGCAGAGACATCTTCGCGTTTTTCGAAGAGCTACGCGACGAGCACGGTCGCGTCGCAAGTTACGAAGTGTTTGGGACGCACGCGTGCATGGTTGCCCATCCTGACGCCGTCCAGCAGGTGCTCCTCGACGATCACGACGCATTCGAGAAAGGCGAGGTGTTGACGCGAAACCTCGCCGACGCAATGGGCGAAGGACTGTTCGTGACTGGTGGCGAACAGTGGCAGAACCAACGGACACAGGTTCAACCAGCCTTCTACCGGAACAGGTTGAACACGTACGTCCCCGAAATGCGTGCCACTGCGGAAGAGACGGTTGAACAGTGGCGCGACGGGATGGTTGTCGACGTGAACCACTGGATGACCAAGACGACGATGGACGTGCTTGGCCGGACGCTGTTCGGTGTTGACGTGACCGAGAACCCGGTTGTCTCGGAGGCATCGGACGCAATCCTCGCCCGGTTCGATACGAGCCGGTTCTGGTCCTTCCTCCCGGACCGTCTTCCCACACCAACGAATCGACGATACAGACGGAAACTCGACAACCTCCAGACCTTTGTTGATGAACTGGCTCAACAGCGTCGTCAGCAGCCGCCCGAGAACCGCGGTGACGATCTGCTGTCAATCCTCGTGGGGTTCCTCGAAGCGAGCGATCTGACACAGGAAGAACTCCGTGACAATATGGTCACGTTCCTCTTTGCCGGACACGAGACGACGGCGCTCGGACTGACATACACGTTACTCTGTCTCGCCCAGCACCCCGAGGAGCAAGCTGCCCTCCAAGAAGAAATCGACACCATCTGTGGTGAAGCGGTGGCCGCCGAGGACCTCTCGGAACTCGAACAGACTGAACGAGTCATCAACGAGGCACTGCGCCTCTACCCGCCAGTGTATATGTTCTTCCGTGAAGCGACGAGGGACGTGGAACTGGAGGGGTACCACATTCCGGAGGGTACGACCCTCGTCTTGCCGCAGTGGGCTGTCCACCGTGACCCAGCGTGGTGGGACTACCCCGAGTCGTTCCGTCCGGATCGGTTCGAGGGCGACACCGATTACCCAGAGTACGCGTACTTCCCGTTCGGTGGTGGCCCTCGGCACTGCATCGGGATGCGATTCGCGCGTATGGAAATGAAGACCGTTCTCGCAACGATTCTCCGCGAGTTTACATTCGAACTCGCGTCCAACCCGGATCCGGACCTGATTGCCAGTACGAACCTCAAGCCCGGAGAGCAAATCCAGATTGAACTCCATGAACGCGATAAAGCCAAGGACGTGAGCTAATAGCTGAGTACGGAACACGTTTCACGGGGATGGCGGATCATGATCGGATGTACTGTGACGTTCGCAGTCGTGACTGGATCTGGGTCCCGCTGGATGCAGCGACTCCCAACTCAGTTCGGTGGTATAACACTTTCATTCTGCGGAGTAGTTATTTACAGATCCCCAGTACAAAAGGCAGACAATGAGTAACCCGCGATCTAATGGTTCGTATTCTTACGACGGTCGGTTAGTGTTCAATGGGTTGTATTCCACCGAGATTCTTGACCCGGATTTTGACTTAGAGACGACCGTTGAAGATGGTCTTAAGGATTTCACTCGCGGGACTAACGAGGAACCTGGCAGTGGTTATCACATGCTGGATTTCGCTGAACGAGTCTCTCCTTCGCCGGATATCAGCCGGCAAATTAAATCAGAGTCAGAGGATATCCACGGAATCCGGTACCGGTACGAGCAGTGGAACGAACGCGAAGTGGAATCGGAGAATGGGGACGGAACCGAGTACCGCAACGTGCGAACAACGGATAGCGTGGACGTCTACTGGGATTCCCCGAACTACTTGGTCATCAAGGGTAACAAGACCGAAGCACGGCAGGCAGGGAGTCTCATCGAATCAAAACTCGGTGATTACATTAGAACGCGGGAAATCGGGTTCGCTTCAGATTTCCTGTTGTGGATTCTCTCCCAGTACAAGAACGGCGAACAGCTCGGTGATGAACTCTCCGCGAAACTCCTCAGCAACGCCCGTATCGAAGGAGAAGAAGACCGCTTCGGCCGAAGTAACCGGGTGGACGACTCGACGGATATCGCCAAAGCTACGACGATTCTAATGGGGATTCTCCGCGGGAAGGAAATGGATTTCGTCGAAGGGATTTTCGGGATGCACGGGAAGTTTGTCGCCGCCCGAGTCGAAACCGGCGGGCGGATCCACATCAAAGCCGAACAGGATATTGAAGGGTCGAATCACTTGGAACGCATGGCGTTGTCCGTGTGCTTCTTAAAGGAGTTACTCGCTGTGTACGACCACTGGCAGTCCCTCCCCTCAGAAGACAAGTACCCGCCAGTGGAATTCTTCCAAAGCCTATACGATGAATGTGAACGCCAAGGCGCGGAAATCACGTTCCCCGTCGATGAAGTGATCAGACGGTACCGTCAAAAGGGGAACCGAGAGGAGTACAAAGAACGGCAATCCGGAATCGCTGAGTTCCAATGACTGTGCGAAAGTGCCGGGGCCGAAGTACTCGTAATCGTCCCACTCGTACGGCTAACTGGGCGAGGTAATGTATGGGATCAAGTAGTCTCCGTCGAACGCGAATCCCGGGCAACGGACAGCGATTCCAGAAACTGTCCGACCTCTCAACCAACGTATTCAGCCTTTCAGACGTAGACGAGCGGACGGTTAGCGGTCTCTGCGACGAGTACCCCTTCGACGGGCAGTCGGCGTACAGCGGTGTCATTGAATACTCTGAGGATGCTATGTGGGGCGGTGGCCGGGACATTGAGCTCGAATTCGAATTCCGCGACCAGTCGAACCTATTCATTCTGGATACGGAAGTTGACCTGCCATCGGTTGAATCGGTGATACAGAAACTCAACACCCTCTCATCGGACGATGTGAAGATTTACCGGTCGTTGACTGTGCACCGTGAGCGCCTCTGGGATTTCCTGAACAATGCCGACAAAATCATTGAGCTCACCCTGATCGGAGACCAAGGCACCGAAATCTCGTTCGAAGAGTTAGGGTCCGAACCCCGCGATACCGGGCTTGAGATTGAACAGTACCCAATTGAAGCGGCGACAGTCGTGTTCTCCTACGAGGGGGAGCAAATCCTCACCCGGTACACTGACGGGACGCTGTCCGTCCATAGCGACGTCTCAAAGGCTACTGAATATCTCGTTCAACTCTTTGAGCGCGACGTGATCGCGGAGTCTGACTAGTTCTACCGACTATGGCATGGGATTTTCTCAGTATCGTCCATCTACGCGCTGAATTCCGCCCGTTCTTGTCTGAGTACAAATCGTCGATACTCGCGTGGGGGAGCGGGATTCTCGGCACCGTCCTCTGGATTGCCTCGTCGGTCCTCAGCTCGACACCGGTCGCGGTATCCGCGGCTGGGATGTACATCGTCCCTGCCGCTGGGTACTACCTTGCCTACCGTCCGTTCGGGATTCAAATCGATCTCACACCGATTGCAACTGTCGATGGGGAGAAAGAACCGGATAAGGTCGCTGAAAGCCGCGGTGAAGCGATCCTACGGGACGGTGAATGCGAGCTTCGGGGCGGTGTCACAATCTCTGAACGACTGGATTCCTTCGCAATTCAATTCGATGTACCGGACGACGTCCGCGTTGAGCTACGGGACATTCCGTGCGCTGAGCATGATTACAATCTCGAGGAGAACGTTCTCCGGGCAGACGACGTGTCCGTGTACCGGTTTTCGATTGTCCTGTTAGTGTACCTGGAGGGGCACGTTGACGGGCAGACGTACGAGTACCCACTCAAAATACGCGACGGGGAAGGTGGGAAACCGGTTCAGTCGATGGATCTGGTGACAAGGTAACACGTAGGACACCGTAGAATTTTGGTGACCAGCGTTACGCGATAAAATCGTCTTCCCCCTCACTATGGGCGGTATGTCTCTTTGTTTGGTCCAATCTCCATAGAGGACTCCCGAACACTATTAATCTGGGACTCTGATTTTTGATTTGAATGAGTAGTATCGAACATCCGTTCACCTACCAAGGCAGGCTGATCTTCAACGGCATTTACAGGACAACGATTCGTGACGATGAACTTGATCTTGATACTGTCGTAGAAAGGCTTCCTGCGTTCGAAAAAGGAAGCCCAGAACATCCCGGTTCAGGGTATGAAGTTTGTAAAATTGGCGAAGCTGCCTATGAGGAGGACGCTCTTCCTGTAGAACTTCGTGGACTAAGTGATGACACACTTTTAATTCGGTACAAGTATGAAGAATATGAGACTCAGGAAGCTCTTGTCGAAGGTGAGCTACGGAACGTATCCACCAGATCAATAAACGAAGTTGATCTTTATTGGGTCTTCCCAGATTATCTCTTCCTAAGAGGGTCAAAAACCGATACAGACCATGCGAAGGAGGATATCGGCCGTGCGATTGGGGGTGGCGTTAGAATCAATCAAATTGAATTTGATTTCCGGTTTTTGCTCTGGATGTTCTACAAGCACTATAGGCAAGAAGACATTGATCCAGATCTAACTATTAATCGACTTTCTGACGCTGAAACAAGAAACAAGTCCGGTGCTCCAGCAGAAATTCAACGATTTACCGAATCTAGGGACGTTACTGTTTCAGAATCAGTTTTACGCGATCTGATGAAGATACTACGAGGAAAAACCCTGACCATGATTGGAGGGGATTTCCGACTCGGTGACTATCAGTACGCTGCCAATATCTCAACTAGCGGTCGGATTCAGATCAAGTCGCAATTCGATATCGCAGACGCGAAAGACCTCATCAGAGTTTTGCTTTCGATCTACTTTGTTCACAAGGTTTCAGAGTTGTATAGTGAGTGGGAAACCAGACCAACTGAAGAAAAGTATCCACCCGAGGACTTCTTTAAGGAGGTGGCAGAAGACCTTTCGGAACGAGGTGTAGATGTTCAGTTTTCGCTTGACGAGACTCTCGTACCCTATTACGAGGAGCGGAGCGAAGAATGAGCGGTGAATCCCCAGAGCCGGACTTTATCTACAACGAGCGCACTCTTCCAGAAATCATTGACGAGGGAGTTTCGGAGTATTTTGAGTTTCTTCCTTCCATTCCTGAGGATGAGATTGAATTTGCCAAGTTCTGTACCGCTCTGGGAAATCATGACGGTGGGGTGATTTTACTTGGCATAGAACGTAGCGGTAATATCTGTGGTTTGTCGGATGCAGAAGAAGCGCCAAGACAGGTTGCTGAAATTCTTGAACAACATACTGAACCGGTACCAGAATACAGTAGCCGAGAGGTCTCCTATGATGGAGAGAGTATTGTAATAATCAACGTAAGCAAGTATACTCACATACCTCATGCAGTTACTTGGGAAGAGGAACTCGAAGAAGGTGAAAAAGAGACGTATTATGTATTTTATAAAAGAAGAGATGTCTATCAATCGCAGATTGGTCCATACCAGATCTGGCGCTTGATGCCTGAAAACACCGAACCAAGCAGCTAGCAAGTGATGTAGGTTGCGACTGCAGTACTAACTCCTGATACAACGGCGAGAAGGAGCAATGAAAAAAGGAGTATTGAGACAAATGAGAGTACATTCTTAACTCGAATTCGCCTGACGGTACTTTCTGTGAGATTTTCTATACGGTCTCTACTTTGGTCGGACGGAATGCGATAACTCATGTCCGACTGAACTGTTCCCTCAGATCGTATCTCTTCTAAGGTTTGACTATGTCTGGTCCCAGCCCAATGTCCCAGTGTATACACCTCGTTCTCTTCAAAATCTGCATAGAGATCTTCACTCTTCCTCAATTTATTGAGATTATTCAGATGTTTTGCCTTGATACGACTTCGTTCTCGATATCCCTGCCAGACGCTTGGAATGAATTTTGACAGTAATTTCCTTGTGCTCATCTTAATATCGGTGATTCAACGGAACACAATAGTCTCACTGGGTTTCTCCAAAGTAATGACTGTACACCGCCTAGGGAGTAATCGAATCAGGCGGTCGGAGGTCTAGATGCTGCCGTCGGAAGTTCATTTTGACTCGACTGGATCTTTGGTCGCAATGCTCGTCGATTATGCCCATCTACTCCTACCTACGCGCTCGCGGAATTGACCCTCCGGTTACAACTGTTCTAAAGATCGTCAGGTCAGTAGATGCTATTCTCAGCGTATTTCGGATACCGTGAGTACACTTCATCAATTAGATCCGAGAGATAGACGTCACCGTACTCATCTTTAATCTCCTCGGCAAGTTCGAGAATACGTTGCGCTTCTTCTTTCGAGAGCTGGTCCCCGACCCACTGCTTGCCCTGGTCTTGAATCTCGTAGTCGTACTTTACCTTGTCCTCACCAAGATCTTCTTCGCGGTCTTCAACCATACCGCGTGCTATGGTCTCGTCCAAATCGTCGTAGAGTTCCTTGGAGAACGGACCGTAGTCGTACGGAACGAACTCATAATCGTCCGACTGAAGCGGGTCTTCCCCTGCTTCTTCTAGACGCTTCTGCATCAGGAAAACGAGCTTCTGTAGACGTGTCCGACCCTCGATGGGCTCGCCATCGCCAGCGTACATCAGGGCGAGTGGGAGCAGTTTCCTATGCATCGTTGAAGTCGAACTCTTCGGCGTGCCTAAATGTCTCTTCGAACTCTCTGGCAAAAACCTTTGCTATGGTAGCATCCGAGAACACGACCCCTGTCTCGCCGCCCATTTGGAAAACGACGTGCTTCCCATCGATCACGTAGAACATCTTGTTGAGATCATCGTGCTCCCAGACGGGGTAGTTGAACGACGCGATCTCTTCTAACGTGTCCTGACGTGCGCTCCAAATTATGGGTTTCAGCTTAACGTCCTCTCTGTGAAGTTTCTCAAACACTCGATGATCACTCGTTTCGCACCATCGAGGATCGGGTTCTAGTGCTCTCACGCTGTCCTCAGCCTCTTCCAGTAGTTCTCGGAGCTTTCGAACTGTGCCGGACCGACCACCGAGAATCCACGCAGAGTCACCCGATTCGTCCGGCAGATTGAGCTGGTAAGCGTTTCCCAGTGTTTCGATAAGTTCGCTCGCCTTGTCGTCGAAATCCTCTTTTCGCTCTTGGATGAGACCTTCCGGATTCTGTGCGTTGTATCGTCGCGGATTCCGCTCACGGAACGTAACAACTCCTTCCTCAACTAAGTCTTCCAGCACGTCGTAGATGCGGCCGCGTGGGACATCAGTTCGTACGACGACCTCACCGGCTTCCAAGGGGCCTTTGTCAACTAGACACCGGTACGCCGCTGCGTGATTCTTCCCCCAGCCCATAACGTCCTGAAGAGGCGCATCGGCTTTCTCAAGCGACTGTTCCCCTCGACTCATAGCAACCACAAATGAGGTTTCCTCAATAAATGTTTCTAGTCATACGCTTAAACACTCGTGATTGAGTGTGTATCCTGATATATAATGCTGCTGCCACCCTTATTCCGGACGTGAATCGGTTCTCAGACACTGACGCGGTGAAAACGTCGCTCCAGCTGGAGACCCCCATCTAGTCGCACAATTACTCATGCCAGCCGACGAGTTACCCCATGGAGCCATCCCGAAGTTCAAACCGAGAGACAAGCATCACCGCCGGCTCTTTGGCGGTCACAATGATGCGCCGTTCCTCTTTACGACCTTCACCAATGCCGCCTGGTTCGTAAATCGTCCAGCAGCTATGGACGCGATGCTCTCGTCCCAGCAGAAGCTCATCCTCGCCAACGTTGAGGACGACGATCTGCTGTACGGCCGACGGCCAGACGACGAGGTTGAGCGCATTGAAGCACTCAAACCCGCGTTCTACATTCCGAGTGATCGGTGGGTGTACGAAGACACGATGACCAAGCGCGAACAACTTGAAGAGATCGATAAGTGCCTGCGGTGGACGCGCGAGGTCACCGAGCGTGTCCGGGTACGGAGCGACCTACCGACACGGATCATCCCCATCGCAAAGGGCTGGGAAGAATGGCACTTCGAGCGGTGCCGCGAGACCTTCAGGGACCTTGGGCTGTCGTACTGCGCGTTCGACGTCACCCAGTACCCGTCTGGACAGATGGTCGTCGCTGATGTCACTCGGCTCGTTGATGTCGTCAATCCAACCGGGGTTCTGCTCATCGGGCGGCTGGCTAAGGACACTCTGCGAGACTGTCCGCGAGAAGTCGTCGCTGCGACTGGCGTCAATCAGTGGCTTGAGAACTGCCAGGCGAGTGGAGTCGGATTTAGCCGTCAGAAGTACAGCGACTGGGCAGCCGAGACAAACAAGGCGCTGTTCAGCGTCCAAGCCGAACTCGGCGACTTCGCTCAGGAAAGCACCGAGACGCGTCTTACGAGCAATCCTACGGAGACATAACTATGGGTAACCGAACTGGAAGTCCGCCAGAACAGTACAGAGATGACGACGACGAGGAGCTGCCAGAGAACCAACCAGAGGCTGATGACACCCAGCAGACTGGAATCGGGGACGCCACCCAGTCAGAGCGTGACGACGAAGAGACACCGAGTACCGACCCGGATGCCGCTGACAATCCTGATGAGACGCGAGAGAGCGGCGGTGGCGGAGGCGGTGGCGTGATTGGCGTTCCAGCCGATTCTAAACCGGACGACGCACCGCAAGAAGACGCCGAGTCCGACGAGGAAGACCAAGAGGACGAGCACCCGAGAACGGAAGGAGACTCAGAGCCAGAGTCCGATTCCGAGGAACGTGACGACACTGAGGACGACGAACTAGATGAATTCGAATTCATCTACGGCGACATCGTCCACGACCGGGAAGCCGAACCACAGGAAGACGAGGACCCAGAAGACCTGATCGTCGTCAACCTTCCTGACGATACAATCACCGACTGGGACTGCGGCGACGACGAAACGCTCGCAGACCGCAACACCGGCTACCCGCCTACCGACTCTGTAGTCGTCGTAGTTACGCGAGACCTCCTAGAAAAAGAGATGCCAGAGTGGAACGAGCGCGCTGAGGAGATCGCGTTGGAAACGCTCGACGACAACGGTATTGACTACAACTGTTATCCCTCTCTCCGGTTAGAACTGGAAGAACCATCTCACCTACGTGCACTGTGATGCATCGCTAATCTTGTGCCAGAGATTATCTTACACCCGGTTTTGAAGCCCGGAGAGCCACAACCCTGGATACAATGGTTTCGCCGGAGGAGCTGAAAGGGAAGCTACGTCCTGCGGTAAGGGATTATACAGACACGGTTCGGAAAGCAGCCGAAGAACAGGGCATCAGTCCGACTCACGAAGTCGTCGTCCCGACCGAGGAAGGTGGCACGGATCTGGCCGAAGTCCCCGTCCCTGCTCAAGGCCTTGAAGATCTGGTTGACTATGATGATATCTCCCACTTTGAGGACTGCGCAGAATGGTTAGTAGAATCCAAAGATGAGGTCCCCCTCACCCGGACCAACACGAAATCAGCCTATGAATACAAGTTTCGGAGCTTCACTAACTCTGTTTTCAACTACGTGGGAAGCTACAGCTTTGACGAAGATGCCTACGAGCAGGCTTTTACCGACAAAATCGGATTTCACTTCGACAGCTCCCTGACTCTCGACATACTCGTTCCGATACCTGGCCTTGCGGGAAACAGTGAACCAGTTACCTTCACCCCACAGTCCCCTGAATACCGGGACGAAGAATATCTCTTGACGGTTACCTCCGACTTCAGTCTCGATAGGATAGATGCTCCAGAGATGGCTGCCCTACAGAACAAGAGTCTCAAAGGACTCTATGGAGAACCCACAAAACTGGGATGGGAAGGCCGGCTCCGGTTCACGGTCGAAATCAACAACGACGCCACAGAACTCCACGTCCTCGACCTCTTGGCTGAACAAGCCGGCGACATCTCCGTAAATATCGCTCGAAAGGTTGTGAACGGCCTCCGGCTGTCGGAACCGCAGGAAGACAACATCTGGTTCGGACCGATTTTTGCACTTAGAGACGACTGGATCACGTACAGAAAGGGAGCTGAAGGGGTAGTAAGGGTGCGTAGACACCCTGACTGCGATATCGATTACAGGAACATCCACCGGTTCTCGCTCGACGAGATTGGGGCGCGGTCGTTCGCTAATGCATTCTGGGAGCAGAAAGCAGACCTACTGACCTCAGAGACGTTCGACCGCCCGATCCGACGGTACAATCGGACTTACCTTCCCGGCCATACCGAGGACCACATCCTGAACTGCCACATCGCGCTTGAATCCCTGCTGATGAAAGGAGCCAAGGGAGGGACGAGTTTTCGGATGCCGGTCGGTGCAGCCATCCTGCTGAGAGACCGCGTCGGCGACCCGATTGACGTCTACTACTTTTTCGATGTACTCCGAGAAGCCAGGAACAAGATCGTCCATGAGGATAAAAAGGTAGAAGACATCAACGCGGCGAACTTGGAGAAACTACCAGGTTATCTCCTGCAGGAAACAGACGCTGGCGAGCGTATTGCCAAGTTCCAGTTCGTTAAGCACGCTCGTGAATACCTTGCTCTCTTGATCAAGGAATACTATCGGATAGAGCAGGAACACGGATTGAATATCCACCAGGCAAACCAAGAGCTGGTCGAAGACCTCGTCCTCTCTATCTCTAAAGAAGACGAGCCAGTAGAAGATATCTTTGAACTATAACTAGGGGGACTTTCTGTTGACTAGGCCTTGTTGAATCCTCACTCAATAATGGATTTCAGAAGCTGTGCTGCATACAGCGCGCGCTCGACAAACTCGTTCGTGCTACCTACTCGACCTTGATGTTACTTACAGGTGGAGAGAATATCACGCGCGATGGGACGACTGCTCGATCTCATCGAAGAACGCCTGAACTCGCTCACGGATTTCATCACGAACCGCTCGATAAGACGCGAGTGTCTCTCCAGCCGATTCCTCTAACTCCCATCGACGTGCCTCCCCATCCCACTTGTCCGGACGGAACTGATCGACAGAACACCCCATCGTCACGACATAGTCCGCATGTTCAATGTCCGCTGGCGTGATCTCTCGCGGCGTCCGATCACTAATATCGATACCATCCTCCTGCATGACCGCAACAACCTCGTCGTGGACGCTATCGGCTGGATCAACACCTCCAGTTACAATCTCCACGTCTATCCCACGCTCATCTCGTTCACGTTCTGCGAAGGCAGTCGCCATCAGGCTCCGTCCAGCGTTCCCGACACAGACGAACGCAACTTTCATACGTAGTCGTTGCTTGCCCAGCCGCAAGAGTGTGGGTGCTTAATCGCCTCGTACGCTGTTGGAGAGTGGAATCCGCGAGGGACGTTCCGGGACAAGCCCCGCCGGAACGACCCGTGTGAGAACGACCATCCCCAACAGTTCGACGAGCGTCTGTGTCACGACGACGGCAGGAGCCAGCTCGTATCCGGCTGGGAGTGCCAGCGCCAACGGGAGAACGACCAGCGAGTTCCGAGTGACAGCAGTGAACACGAGCGTGCGACTCTCCCCCACGTCCATCTGGAACACGCCAGCCGCCACCCGCCCGAGGACGGGCATAATGACGAGGAACGCAACATACACCGGGACGACGACTGTAATCTGGCTGAGTGAATCCTGTACGCGAGGGAGTTGGGAGGCGATGACGACGAACAGGGTTGCGCCCATCATCGGGACGGGAAGCCACCCCATCGTTTCCTGCCAGGACTCGCCTTTCGGAGAGCGTTCCGCCCACACTTCCGTGAGCCACGCCAGCGTCAACGGGAGAGCGATGATTATCAGGAACGCCTCGATGAACGGCCCAGCTTCGATGACCTCGGCGACCTCCGCACCCATGAACAGCCAGAGATACATCGGGAGCAGCAGGAGTTGGACGAGCATCAGGGCTGGCGTCGTCGCGGTTATCTGTTCGGAGTTACCGCCCGCGAGTTCCGCGAAGGTGATGACGTAGTCGATGCAGGGGGTCAGGAGAACCATGAACACGCCTACCAGGATGACTGGCTCCGGGGGAAGAAACCGGGTGAGTCCCCAGACGACGACGGGGACGATGAGGAAGTTCATCCCGAGCGCCGCCGCCATGAATCGCCCGTTGGTGAACGCACGGCGGAGTCGAACGAACGGGATCTCAAGAAAGGTCACATAGAGGAGAACCGCCAGCACGGGGTCGATAAGCCCCTCAAGGAAGGAGTCCGACTCGGGACGCCCCACGGCGACACCTATCGCCAATATGACCGCGACCGCATAGACGGCGACCTGACGCCGTTGGAGCCAGTTCTTCGTGTCCATTCATCCCCAGTTCGAGGTTGGAGGGACAAACTGTCTTCGTTACATTCGCACTCCTATTGTTCGGTTAATCCAGCGACGAGAAAGGGAAATAAACGGGGCCATCCTGAGAGACTCAACCTCTATATTCAGCACGCAATTTATTCTGTTTCACAGATAATTTGGTCGCTGTTCCGTTATCTGTTTGCCCCTTATTGAGTTAATGGAGATTGAAAAACAAGGGACATGAGAACCGCCGTATGACGTCCTTGATCTATGGTAGAAATAGCTGAGTTCAACGACCCATAGACTAGATTGATTCTGGATTTTTGGAGCGACAGCGAACACCCGGTGTACGACGGAAATTGCTATTCAACGACAGTTGATGTAGCTAATGCCGTCGAATACCGACTCGGTCCTTGAAGAGTAGGGTGGCGAACGATGCCAATGTCGAGACTGTGAACGTTAGAAGTCCAGGTGTTGTCGTCGGATATTCATTTTCTCTTGTGTTGATCGGTGGTCGTAGTGCTCCGATATTGTATCCATACCTACATTTAGGCGATCTGACACTACGTTCGCGTCAATATCCCGATTCAGGTAATCCGTGATAGCACCGTGACGGATTGAATGCGGTGCCGTCGAACTCGGGCACTTCGACGCGCGCATGTTGTCCATCCCTTCACAATCTTCCGGGGTACGGTCATGCGGGCATTCCCGGCCAAACGTGCACGGCCGCGTAATCCGGTACGTCCAGTTCCGAATCGTGTTTTTCGTGACTCTCCCGTGCTTCGTAGTGAACAGCGGCCGCCGGTCGAACTCGTCGCGTCGATCCCACCGGTACTCCTCAATGTAGTCGTTGAGAAGTCGGCACGTCCGCGACGACAAAGCGACATCGCGTTCACCGTTCTCCGCATTCTTGAGCGGTGTGTCAGTATTCGGGTTGTGGCGCACCTCAACGTACTCTTCACGAGGATGATAGTGCTCTAAGTCAATCCCACGGGCGCTGCCCATTCTCATCCCGGACTCCCATAGTAATCGGAAGAGTGCGTGCTCAACACGACCGTATCGGTACTTATCGTAGTACGCGAGAATCGCCTCAGCCTTCTCTCGCGGAAGTACGTCTGTTCCACGGTTGTCTGGATCACCGAGCGACGGGGAGTTGATTGACTCCGACAATCCATCGATACAGCCGTCCACACTTTGACAGAATCGGATGAACACGCGTAGTGTGTCCATCTGAGACTTGAGCGTTACGTCATTCACCTGCGCTTTACGGAACAGTTTGAACCGGTGCAGATCACGCCCGGTGACGTTGTTCAGGTTGTCGATATCCTCAATTCCGCACCATTCGAGGAACCGTTCTAACCGGTAGCCGTGCGATTGCAGCGTCGCATCGGATAGCTCGCGTTCCCGATCTTGCTTGTACATCTGTACCGCCTCTCGGGGGTCGAGTGGTTGCAAGTCCTCAGGGTCAGTCATTGTTGACTCCGCTGTGAGGGGGAGGGGCGGAGCGAGCGCGCGCCCGATGTCCCGGTTCTACACCATTTGCCGGGTGGCCCACATGGTGGAAGCGGAGCGCAGCCGCCGACGCGGTTTGTCGGCGGCGAGCACCGAACCGCGAAATCGCATTGCGGAAACGCTGGTGGAATTCGCGCCGGCCCACTACCTTTCCCGCACTCTCCGAACGCCGAGCGACAGCGAGGCGTTCCGAGTGCGGGGAAGTCGTTTCGCCAAGCGAATTCGAGCCAGCAAGTCGCAGCGCGCGACCGAAGGGAGCGCGACCGTCTTGCCCAGTTCGAATTCGCGCCGCCCACTTTTCCCCACATTCGTTCCTTCAGCGACGGCCTTCGGGTGGCCGTACCCGCGTTCTCGTGAGCGAAGCGAACGAGAGCAAGCGAGACGAGCACCGCGAGTCTCGCGTGATTCGAGTTCGCGCCGGCCCACTACCTTTCCCGCACTCTCAAAACGCCGAGCGACAGCGAGGCTTTTCGGATGCATCTGAGCTGTTATCGCGCGAGAGTCAAATACAGGGTCCGCGTTAAATGAGGGCGCTGTCCTCTCACTGCGGAACGAGGTTGGTTACCCGTAGATCTCAGCGTGGACCTTCCGGAGGTCTTCCATCAGCTCTGGAATCTGATCTTCCGATGCCGAGAATTCGTAGAGTGCTTCATCGCCCTCGGAGTACTCGAGTCGACTTCCGACGTCTTCTAGAATTGCCTCGCGCTCCTCGTCAGGGAGGTCGATTCGGATTTCACCCCACTGCGGTGTGACGCCATCTTCAGAGAGGTTGATATCGAACTCGGCAGTAAACGTCTCGCCGTGGAACTCGATCGGATGGTGAATCATAACCCAACAGATGTCGCCGATGTACGGGTCAGGGAGCGGTTCTTCTCCGGTCTCTTCCTCGACGAGCCGGCAGAACTGATCGAGCTGCTCGTCGGTGTCTGCTTCGGGCATACACCGCGATTTCGACGGCTGGTCTATCAATGTATTTGTGAAAGTCAATTAGCAGCAGCGATGGCAGTCTCAACCGGAGTATCATCGAGCGAGATCGCGTCGCTCACGATGTGACCCACTCTCGAGTCTCGCCGTCGATATCGACCTCGGTCCCGACGTTATCGAAGGTGACGCCCCCGTAGGCGACGCTGCTGCCGGGGCCCGCGTAGATCCCGACGGTGCCGCAGTTCGCCGCTCGAGCGGTGGTGAGCGTCGCATCGACGTTTTCGCGGAACCGGAACCCCTGATGTTTCGGCCCGGTCGCCGTGATCTGGCTCAGTTTCAGGTCCGCCATGTCGTCGAAGAGGATCGCGTTCGTGAACGCGCCGTCGACGATGACGTTCGAAATCGCGGCCTCGTCGAACCCGCTCGCGTACAGTCCCGATCCGGCGGCCAGATCGTCGTCATCGGTCCTGATGGTGACGTTATCGATCGTCAGATGCCGCCGGCCGCTCTCGACGCGCCCCAGCGAGATCCCCCGCGCGTTTTCGCGACACGAGACGCCGTCGATGGTCAGGTCCTCGAGTCGTCCACCGGTGTCGGCCCTGATCGCCGAATGCTCGCAGCCGGTGATGTAGCCGTCTGCGATCGTGATCGACTCGTTTCCGTCGCGATGGAGGTGGACGCCGTAGTCGGGGTCGTTCGCCGGATCGATTTCGAAGTTCGTAAGGGTGCAGTTCCGTGTCGGCGTATCGTCGGCCGCGACGAGCGTATCCTCCGACCCGTCCCACACGCTGTTCGCGCCCGTTCCCGCGTTCTGGTTGTCGAACTGCACCGGCGCGTCCGAATCCCCGTCGCCGCCGCGGGTCGCCCAGTAGCCGTCGACGACGACGTTCTTCGACGAGACGACGTCGATGTGATGGTAGTAGATGGCGTCGCCGTAGATGTTCTCCAATCGAACGGTGTCCGCGTGTGCGGGCATGATCCCGGTCGCGTCCGGGGCGTCGATCCGGACGTTGCACACGCCCCAGTTCGACGCGCCGCCGTACCCCGGTTCGTCGTAGCCCCTATTGGACAGGAGCGCCCGCCCCTCCTCGCCCTCGGGGCGCGGCCCGTCGAAGACGGTCGAGCGCCCCGCGCCCAGCAGGATCGTATCGTCGCCCACCAGCGGCGTCCGCTCGAGGCGGTATCGCCCGGGCGGGAAGTACACGATACCGCCACCGGCCCGGGCGACCGTCTCGAGGAGGTCGTGGACCGCACCGCCGACATCGGTTTTCCCGTCGCCCTCGATGCCGTGTGCCTCGACGTTCCAGACGGGCGACTCCGCGGTTCGGAGGGAGCCGATCGTCGCCGCTTCGAAGTGGCTCGTTCCCGGCACCGGCCGGTCGGCGCTTCCCTGCCCGCTGAAGTACGTCCAGTCCTCGCTCTCGGCGTCCCAGCGCCACGTGATCCCCTGATCGGTCGCGTGGTAGAGTTCGTCGTCATACTCGCCCGCCGCGGGCCGCTCGGCGATAGGTCCGCGGACGATCGCGTGCTCGTCGAGCGTCTCGACCGTGTCGGTGTGGTCCCAATCGTCGCCCCGCTCGAAGGTTCCCAGTCCGAGCCGCGGCGTTTCCCCGGCCATGCTCACTCGCCGCCGTAGCCGCGTCCGTACGACGCACCGTAGCCGGTTCGAGCATCCGCCGCGTCGTCGCCACACCCCGCAAGCGAAACGCAACCCGATACCGCGATGAGAACGTCCCGCCGCCGCGTTCCTGAACTGGTCATACCTCCTGACGAGCCCGATACCGTATAAAAATAGCCATGCGGCGGGCATCTCGGCGAACACCAGCGACGAGCGGGGCCACCGCGCCGACGCCGCGCAGTTGACCGGTCCGAGTCAGTTCTCCCCGAATTCGTGCCGGACCCGCGCTCGCTCGTCGTCCGGCAGCCCATAGAGATCGAACACCCGATCGGCGATCCGCCGATCGAGGGCCGCGATCCGATCGTCCAACGCCTCGGCGCGGGCGCGGTCGCCGAGATGCGCCCGTAGGTCGTCCGCGACGTCCTCGAGTCGCGGCAGCGTCAGCCCTTCCAGCCGCTCGAGCGGCGAGATCGTCTTGGTCGCGCTCGCTCTGAAATCCGCGACCCCGCGCCCGCGGTCGACGGCGGCGGGGACGACGGTTTCGACGAGCGCCGCGCGACCCGCGCCGAGATCGGGCCACTCGAGCGCCGGGATCGGCTCCGTCTCCGTATATCCCCACCGATCGGTCTCGAGTCCCCCGCCGTCCGGTTTGTACCGAAGGGTCGCCGACAGCACGACCGGCGACCGGTTCGCCGCGACGTCGACGCTCCCGAGTTGCAGGTTCGGCCACGACTCGGTTGTCGCCGCGAGTTTCGTCGCGTCGGCTCCCGCGGCGCGACGGCAGTCCCCGAGTTCGCCCAGCGACGCGCCGTCCTCGTATCCGCCCAGCGTCTCGAGGGCATCCAGCGAAAGCCGCGATCGCTCGGCGGTAAGCGCGAGCCGCTCGTCGACCGCGCCGACGAGCGTCGGGTCCGGTCCGCCGTCCATCGCGACGGGAAACGACTCGAAGGTCGACTGATTGATCTGGGGGAAGACGGACCGGTACGCGGCGCGGGTGTAGTGGTGATAGAAGTTCAGCAGCGGCGAATTCAACACCCCGAGCAGGTGTTTGAGTTCGTCGCTCGAGCCGGCGCGGATGGTGTACGCTGACTTGATCGTCGCCAGATCGGTGTCGTCGTACGTGCCGACGAGGGAGTCGCTGGTCTGTCTGAAGACGAGTTTCGGCCCCCGATAGATCGCCTCGTCTTTGGTCACGTCCTCCGGACTGATGTGGCGTATCTCGTCTTCCTCGAGGCCGTAGCGTCGCACTGCGCCCCCGGGCGCGATCGGCCGGGTATCCGGTCCCTCGCTCGAGGCCAGCCGGTCGGCGCGTTTGCCGATCTCCTCGCCGCGCGAGACGGTGGCTACCGCCTCGAGCGGCGGATGGCGGTCGACCGTCGCAAGGATCGACCGTGCGTCATCGTCGAGGTGGATCAGGAACCGCTTCGCGTCCCGCGCTTCGAACACCCACTGGGGGATCACGTTGTACGACAGCGACGCGAGCGTCGTCCGGTCGGCCGCATCGGCACAGCGCACCTCGTCTTCGCCGTCGCCGCTGATGCAGATCACGGCCCCCGTTTCGACGCCCGGGAAGGCAGTGCCGACTCGGACGATCCGGGACGGCGGCGCGTTGTCGAGCACGAACGCCCGGATCGGCTCGTTCTGCTCGCGAGCGAGGAGCGAATCGGGGACGACGAACCCGACGCGGCCGTCGCGGGACTGGCGAACGGCCAGTTCGTAGAGCGCGACGGCGAGGTCGAACTGGCCCTCGGTCGTCTCGAACGCCTCCGCGAGATACGCGCGGAGATCGGCGTCGATGGTCGCGCTGATGTCGGCGCGGCCCGCCGTGGCGACCCACGGCGGGTTCCCGACGACCGCATCGAACCCCGGGTTCTCCCGCCGGGTGCCGTCCTCGTCGCGGAAGATTTCGGGGAACGCCAACGGCCAGTGGACGTACCCCTCGGCGTCGGCCTGCGCCTGTGCGGTTTCGAACCAGTCCGCTCGAGCGAGCCGTTCCCACGCGTCATCGTCGCCCAGCGCGGCCGCCAGTCGTTCGCACGCGTCGTCTGGGACGGTCTCCAGCCCGAATTCCCGCGCGGTACGGACGTTCGCGGCCGCCTCGAGCCGGTCCCGGTGTCGGAGCCGGTTCCGCGGTGACCCGTCGACCCGAGGGCCGCTACCGCTCGCCCCCGCCAGTTCGTCGATCGACTCGAGGTCCTCCCCGACGAGCGCGTTCCCGGCTTGGAGGTGGGACTCGAGGGGGTCACTCGGCCGGTCAGCGCCGCGGGTTCGCAGCCACAGCGACATCCTCGCGAGTTCGACGGCGAGCGGGTCGCAGTCGACGCCGTAGAGACACTCCCGAGCGACTCGCCGTCGCGCCCACTGGATACCGCGCTCGGCAGCAACGGTCTCCGGGCCCGCTCGCGCTGCCTGTGTCGCCTGCGCGTCGACGATCTCCCGCGCGAGGGAGTCGGCGGCCTGTGTGAGGAAGTGTCCACAGCCCATCGCGGGATCGAGGACGGTCAGTTCGAGCACCCGATCGGCGAACGCGTCGGCGAAACCGGGCGTTCCCGGCTCGTGTCGTGCCAGCATCGCCTCTCGAACCTCGTCGACGAGTGGCTCGAGCGTGTGTTCGACGATGTACTCGACGACGTACTCGGGCGTGTAGTACGAGCCCGTAGCCTTCCGCTCGCCGCCGTCGGCTCGCAGGTACACCGCGCCCGGTTCGACGGCGACCGCATCGGCGTCGGTCGCGCGCACGTACTCGCCGTCCTCGAGTGCGAGCGGCGCGTCGGCGACCGCGAGGTCGTACTCGAGCAGTCGCTCGTAGCAACTCCCGAGGTGGCGGAGGTCGAGCGAGGCGTAGTCGATGAACGAGGGGTCGTCACTGCTCCCGGCCGATTCCGTCTGCCGGGTCAGCAGGTCGATGACCTTCGACAGGGTCGCATCGTCGATCGAATTGGCAGCGAGGAACCGTACTTCCCGGCGGTCGTCGCCGTCGGGTTCGGGGCGGAACAGCCAGCCGGGGGCCGCCGGAATCGGGCGCTCCGCTTCGGGACCGGGGGAGGGCGTACATCCCGTGCGGCCCTCGTCGACGCGCGCGAAGAGATCGTTCAGGCGCGACTGCAGGGTATTCCGGCAGCCGTCCGTCGACCGTGTCGGGTCGGCTTCCGCACCAATCGCTCGCTCGAGCGGATGCGCATCCCCGCGACCAGATCGATCGTCCCGTTCGTCGGCCGTCTCGAGCAGTTCCCACCCCCTCCCCTCGGCGGAGAGCACGACCAGCAGCCGATACAGGAAGACGAGCGAACTGTCCCAGAGCAGGTCGAAATCAGCCTCGTCGAGGTCGTTGTCGGGGTGTCGCAGGAACCCCTCGGCGAGCGCCGCCAGCGCCTCGCGAGCGTTCGCCTCGAGCGCGGCGGCCATCTCCCGCTCGACGGCGTTGCTCTCGTTCGACACCGTCTCGAGGAAGCAGTCGCCCTCCGCGTCGTCCGGAAACGCCTCGCGCCGAAAGAAACAGTAGAAGTATTTGAACGCCTCGAGATCGCCCGTTTCCAGCACTCCGGGGAGGTCGATCTCGTAGTACGAGTCCAGTCGGCAGTTCCCCGACGCGCGATAGAGTCGCCACCGTCGCCCGTTCGTGACCACGGCCCACGGGGCGGATACGTCCCGCAGGAACGCGTGGAGCCGGTAGTCGGGAACGCCGAATCCGTGCTCGCGGTCGTCGCGCTCGCGACTGTCGCCGTGGCCCCACCTGCTCACGTCGGCGACCGCGACGGCGTCCGAATCGGGGGTTTCGTGTCCGTCCAGACATCCGTTCGCAGCCCGCCGATCGAACGGGAGCCCGACCGTTTCCACCACTGATCGGACGAACGGGGCGTCCGACCGGGGGTCGCTCCGGTTCTGACCCGCCCCTCGCTCGCGTTCCCAGTGGTCGGCGATTTCGGCGTAGCTCTCACGGAGTTCGGCCGTATCGACCGCGTTCCACGCGTCCGTCTCGGGGAGGCGGTCCTCGAGAGCGGCGGTGGCGAACAACTCGCGGGTAGTGCGGTACGCTGGTGATCGCTGCATGCGTGGCCGAAGTAACGGCGTGAACCGCCGGTCGATTCGCTCCTTTCTATCGCTCGGAACGGCTCTAAACTATATGTCCGGATGCATAGTCTTTACTCAGGTCCGGTCCCGAGTCGCTCGTGCTCGGCGGTCCGCAGTCGTCCGGCTGCGGATCCGGCCGACCGCCAGGCGAGGCCGATCACGAGTCGGCACTCGGACACGTGAACTCGCTCGACAGTCCGGATTCCTCTCCGATCCGAAGACACTTCCAGTACCGCGTGATGGCGTGCGTATGGGTCGACGGATTCGTCCGAACGGCGCGAGAGAGCGCCGGCGGCTACACAGGCGGCTCCGCGCCCTCGAGGCGGACCTCGAGGAGCAGTCCCAGCGGCTCGTCCGACTGGAGAACGCGCTCCGGCACATCGTTCGACGCACGGACGACGTGTCCGTCGGCGGTCCCTGCCAGTGCGGCGAGAGTCTGTTGATCGTCACCCGGCGGTCGCTGTACTGTCCACAGTGTTCCTACCGGCGGACGATCTGAGCCACGGCCGCGGACGCTCGCACCGTCACTCGAGGGGGATCTCGATCAGCGCCAACTCGTCGGCGGGGACGGCCTCCGCGAACGCCGCCTCGATCTCGGCCCACGTCTCGGGACGGTAGGCCTCGATCCCGAAGCTCTCGGCGAACGTCACGAGGTCCGGGTTCGTCAGTTCGGTTCCGGTGTGCTCGCCGCGGTGTTCGTCCTGTTTCTCCGAGATCAGGCCGTAGTCCTCGTCGTTGAAGACGACGGTCGTGAACCCGCAGTCCAGCCGGCTCGCGGTCTCGAGTTCCGCTGCGTTCATCATGAACCCTCCGTCGCCGGTGCCCGCGACGACGTTCGACTCGACGGCCAGATCCGCCGCGAGCGCGCCCGGCACCGCGATACCCATGCTCGCCAGCCCGTTCGAGATGACGCAGGTGTTCGGCTCGTAGGTCGGGAACGACTGGGCGATCGCCATCTTGTGGCTGCCCACGTCCGACACGAGCACGTCCGAGTCGGCCATCGCCTCGCGCAACAGGGGCAAAGCGTTTCGCACCGTCACCGGATCGTCCTCGGCCGGCGGCTCCGTCGCGGCCTCGAGCAACCGGTCGTGCAGGTCGTCACACCACAGCGAACACGCCTCGTCGGGCAGGCGCTCGTCGATGGCCTCGAGCGCCGCGCCCACGTCGGCGACGATCTCCACGTCGGGGTTGTAGTGGCGGTAGACCTCCGCGGGCTCGTAATCGACGTGGACGATCGTCTTCTCGAGGTCGGGGTTCCAGCCGGCCGGGTCGTGCTCGGCGATGTCGTAGCCGACCGCGACGACGCAGTCCGCCCGCTCGATCGCCCGCGCGGCCTCGCCGGCGGGCCCCGAATCGAGGGTCATCAGCGAGGTCGGTTCGCAGTCGGAGATCGCGCCCTTGCCCATGTACGTCTCGACGACCGGGAGCCCGACGCGGTCGACGATGGCGCGGATGTGCTCCGATGCGCGGGTCCGCACCGCGCCGTTGCCCGCGAGGACGATCGGCCGCTCGGCGTCCGCGATCAACTGCGCCGCGTGCTCGGCCGATTCGTCGTCCGGATCCGGCCGGCGAACCGGGTCGCGGGTCGGGATCGCCTCGGCGTCGATCTCCGCCGCGGCGACGTCCTCGGGGAACTCGAGGTGAGTCGCGCCCGGCTTCTCGTACTCGGCGAGTTTGAACGCCTTGCGCACCGATTCGGGGACGATCTCGGGCTCGGCGATCTGGGAGTTCCACGCGACGATCGGCTCGAAGATGTCGACCACGTCCAGCGCCTGATGGCTCTCCTTGTGCAGTCGCTCGCGGCCGCCCTGCCCGGTGATCGCGACGACCGGGCTCTTGTCGAGTTGGGCGTCGGCCACGCCGGTCATCAGGTTCGTCGCGCCGGGGCCGAGGGTCGAGCAACAGACGCCAGCCTCGCCGGTCAGGCGGCCGTGTACGTCGGCCATGAACGCCGCTCCCTGTTCGTGGCGCGTCGGGACGAATCGAATCGAGGAGTCCCGCAGCGAGAACAACAGGTCCTCGATCTCCTCGCCCGGAACCCCGAAGACGCGGTCGACGCCTTCGGCCTCGAGACAGGTCACGAGCAGGTCGGATGCCGTTTGCATGGTCGTCCCGTCCACGTCGCCGTCCATTAATCGCACACCACTTCAGAAATATGACTGGTTGGTGAATTCTATATCGCGGCTATTGGTTTACCACTGCTGTACGCCGTCGTCCGCGGTCGGAACGCCTCGAGCCGGGGGAGACGTATTGCCGATCAGAATCCGGTTACAGGACTTGATCCGCCCGAATCCGCAGAAACACGCGCTCGGTTTCGATAGGCGTCTGATACTCGTCGTCGTCCGTATACCGCCGCGCCAGTTCGTCGATGTGTTCTCGAGCGCCCTCGGTCGTGATCTCCTCGATTTCGCCGATCACCGAGAGGTGCTGATACGGGTTGTCGGGGTCGACCATGCTGACGCCGACGGCGGGGTTGTTCCGGACGTTGCGTTCTTTCTGCCGGCCCCGTTCGGTGTTGATCAGCAGTCGGTCGTCGTCGGCATCGTAGTCGATCCACACGGGCGTGACGTGTGGGAGCCCCTCCTCGGTCAGCGTCGCGACGTGGGCGAACGTTTTCTTTTCGAACAGGTCGTCGAACTCGTCGGGTATCGAGGCCATGGACTCCGTTCACCGGCCCCGCTCTTGTGTGTGATGCCTACACCCACCGGGAACGAACGGTCACCGAAGCTGACGGTTCGGCCGCCCCGTAGCTCGGACGCGAGCGGCCGCGAGAGCACGCAAGTGTCGGCTGGCGGCTTATGCACCTCCGCAGCGATGCTCACGTATGACCGATCGGCAGCCGCCGACTCGCCGTCGAGTACTGACACTCACAGGAGCAGCGGCCTCGACCGCCCTCGTCGCCGGCTGTGGCGGCCCGGGCGGCGGCGGTGAGAACGAGACCGAAGACGAACCCGAAGCCGAGGAGGGGACTGGCAACGGACAGGACCTGGAAGACGACCCCGAGGCGGGGAACGAAACCGCCGCGGGCAACGAAACGGAAACCGACGAGACCAACGAGAGCGAAAACGAGACCGAGGAACTCAACGAAAGCACGGACGAAGGTGACGCGAACGAAACCGGAAACGAGACTGGAAACGAGAGCGGCAACGAAAGCGAGTAGACCGGTCTCTCTCGGCGGCCGTCGTCTCTTTTCGAGTCGGATCCGCCCGCCCGCGAGGCGCAAGGCGGAACCGTTACCGGCCCCCGACTCCTGTCTCCAGTAATGACCGAGGGACTCGAGACCGATGTCGAGGGGACGGACGAGATCGCCGAGCGGCGCAACGAGCTGGCGGCTCGCGTTCGGACCCACGCCGGCGAGATCGCGCGGGAACTCGCCGTCTTGCAGGGCGGGGACTACGGCCAAGAGACGTTCAACACCGACGGCGGGAGCTGGACGCTCAAGTACGAGGCCGGCGACGTGCAGTACCTGCGCTTCGATCCGCAATCGGGCTCGGAGACCTACGTCGTCTCGAGCAAGCAGCCGCCCGAACCGGAGCCCCTCGAGCGGGCGATGGCCGACTACGGGGCGTTCGTCAGCGCCTACAACGAGTACGTCCACTCGTTCGACGGCATGCTCTCCGACGTGTCCGACGAGTTCCCCGAGGTGGAGTCGACGGCGGAACTCGTCGCCGAACGGGACCGGATCGTCGACCGGATTCGCGACGTGTGCAACGCGATGGCGAGCCAGCTCCACCGGTACGACGGCGACTACGGGAGCTACACGGCGACGATTTCCGGCACCCGCTGGGAGCTGAAGTGGGAGGCCGACACTGCCTCTTACCTACGAGTCGGCGGCTCCGACGGGGTCTATCTGCTCTCCCAGTACGGCCCGCCGGCGGCCCCCGAAGTCCGCCGGCTTGCCGACGACGTTCCGGCGTTCGTCGACGCGTTCAACGACCACGTCGAGGACCTCGAGGCGGACCTCGAGACGATCCGGTTCGAGGACGTCTAGACGGACCCGGAGGGCAGGCGGCAGTCGTCTTCGCTCTCGAGGCGGCGGTATGCAGTCGTTTCCGCCGTTCATCGACCCGTACTGCAGGGGTGACGGTTCGCCTCGAGCACGGATCACCCGATCACGGGGTCTGGCTCGGACCGCGCCCGCAGTCACGCGGTCGTTCGTCGCGGTCGTCGCATCGATCCTCGAGACGACTGTGGAGCGATATACAGCGATCCCGAACGCTCTATACCCGAACTAGTAGCCGTTTTGTACCGTCTGCGTCTACCGGACGGTGGCGACGACGGTCGCCTGACTTACCATGGATGGCTCTGCTGACGGGGACGAGGGCATCGCCCACGAGTACGCGGCCGAAACCGACGGGATCGACCCCGCGGACGCAGTCCTGTTCGACGCGATCGTCGTCCGCTACCAGTCCGGGAACGATCGCTGTACGCTCGTCCCCCGCGACGGGACCACCGAGGAGAAACTGAACGCGTGGCTGACCGCCGATATGGAGACCGTCGTGGACCTCGACGACGCTCGGTGACCGCGGCCGTGGGTCCGTCGGCAAGAGCGGCGCGAAGCGAGGCGCTCGCCGGCGAGTCGTCCTCGAGAGAGAACACGGCCAGAAGTCAGACGTCGACGTACTGGTCGACCCACTCCTGGCGGCGCTGCAGCGCGCGTCGGCCCTTCGGCGTCAGCGCGTAGTAGTTCGTCCGTCGGTCGAGCTCGCCTTTCTCGACGAGTTCTTTCTCGACGAGCGTGTCGAGATTCGGATACAGACGGCCGTGCGTGACCGGCTGATCGATGTAGCTATTGATGTCGTCGAGAATCTCCTGCCCTGACGGCCGGTCTTTCCCTGCGATCACGTACAACAGGTCTCGCTGGAAGCCAGTTAGCTGGTCCATGGATCACCCTCTGAGTGACGACGTTCACGGTGTTGTGGCTTTGTTATAGAGCTGGTACGTCTCCGGCGAGACCGAGAACGCACCGCGTAGGACCGCTGACGGGCGACACACTCGGCGGAACGCGGGGGCTTATCACCGAGACGTGCGGGCACTGCGTGACGCGGCGTTTTTGACGCGCACCGCCGTACCGGCCGCTATGCCAACCGATCCACTCGCTTGGGAGACGCGCGAGCGCCGGGTAGCCTACTCCTGTCCGGGTTTCGATGTCATTAACGAGTCCGTTCGACTGCCCGACGGGACCGAAACCGAGTTCGACTACCTCTCGGAACCGGCGAGCGTCTGCGTCCTGCCGTTTACGCCCGAGGGCGACGTCGTCTGCATCGAAGAGTGGCGACAGGCTGTCTCGCGGATCAGCCACGGCCTCCCCGTCGGCGGCGTCGAACCCGAGGACGACGACCTCGAGGCGTCGGCGCGCCGTGAACTCGCCGAGGAGACCGGCCACGAGGCCGAACGCCTCGAGCCGCTGACGACCGTCGAACCGGCCAACGGCATCGCCGACGCCGTCTTACACTTCTTCGTCGCCGAGGGCTGCCGGCCGACGGCCGAACAGCGACTCGATCACAACGAGAGCATTCGCGTGACCGAGCGCTCGCTCAAGGAGTTGACTGACGCGGTGGCCGACGGCGAGATCCGCGACGGCCGGACGGTACTCGCCCTCTCGTACTACCGGCTGTTCGACGAGGGCAGCGGCCCGGACGGAAAGTGAGGTCGACTCTCCCCAACCGCGACGCGATCCGCGTGCCGGTTCCCGCCACCGATACCGATCGCTGACGGGAACTCGAGCGGCGTGAAAAAACGGAGCCGGTATTCGACGACGGTGTCGAAAGCGGCGTGTCTCGCGGGTCGTCTCGGTTCGATCAACCGAGTGCGCGACTCGACATTCAGCCGTCGCTCTCGTTTCCGGTTTCGTTCCCGGTCTCGTTCGCGCTCTCGTTTGTCGACTCGTTGCCGTCGGTCTGCTGTTGCTCGAGCGATTCCGTGAGTCCCTCCGTTTCGCCGAGAGTAACGGTGTCCGCGTTGCCGTTTTCGACGGTCATCGTCCCGCCGGAGAGCGACGAGATCGTCTCGCCGTCGGTGTCGGCAGCAGTTTCGTTCATCGCACCGTCCGCGGCGGTCTCGTTGCCGCCGTCGGTTTCGTTCTCGTCGGTCGCGTTGGCGTCTTCGCCGGTCTCGTTATCGGCGGTTTCGTTGTCGGCCGCCGCGTTCACGTCACCCGTCTCGGTACCACCCTCTTGGCTCTCGAGGGTACCGACGGTCATCGATTCGAACGTGAGCTCGTCGAGATCGAACTCCTCGATGGTCAGGGACTCGATCGCTTCGGAGCTGGCGTTGTCGGAGTCGCTCTCGTTCGTTTCGCCGTCGCCGCCGTCACCATCACCGCCGTCACCGTCGCCGAACAGTCCGCCGATGAAGTCGGAGATACCCGAGAGGATGCCCCCTTCGTCTTCGTCGACGGTGAGGTCCTCGATCGTCAACTGATCGGTGTTCATGGACTCGATTGTCATGTTCTGGACCGTCGCGTTGTCGGCGTCCTCGCCGATCAGTTGCTCGATATCGGACGACGATTCGTTCCCGTCGGCGTCGCTCTCGTTATCGCCATCGTCGCTCTCGTTTGCACCGTCCATGCCGCCGTCCGTCCCGAGGTCGTCGATCGAGACGTTCTCGAGGACGAGCGACTCGAGGCCGACGTTCGAAATCGTGACCTCGGTGTCCGCGGATTCGTTGTCCGTGGACTCGTTCTCAGCGGATTCGGTATCCGCGGACTCGTTGTCGCCCGCCGCGGATTCGTTGTCCGTGGACTCGTTCTCAGCGGATTCGGTATCCGCGGACTCGTTGTCCTCCGTCTCGTTCAGTTCGTCCTCGAGTTCCTCGCTGTCTTGAATATCCAACTGCCCGGCGTTGAGTTCCTCGATCGTGACGTTCTGAATCGTGAGGTTCTCGAGTTCGAGCGTCTCGACCTGTACGTTCTCCAGCGTTGCGCTCGCATCGCTCATGTCTCCGGTGTCGTCGGTCGCGGCCGTGGTCGCTCCGCCGACGAGGGCGGGACCCCCCGAAAGCGCGACCAGCACCGCGACGAACGCGACACCGATAGTTCGCGGTCGTGAAACCATACGCGCCGAGGTACGGCCGTCGCGCGGCTAAAACGGGGAGACTGTTACGACATTATTGCGGAGAAAACCGCCGTTGTGGACTCGAGGAAAACCGTTCGCGGCCGATCCAGTATTGGACGTTGCGCTGCGATCAGTGTGCAACCGCCGCGATCCCGCTCTGCGACCCACACCGGTATCGGCGCGTAGTCCCCGTGTCACGAGTAACTGGGTCACACGTCATCTCGAAGCGCTCGTCTCAGCGGCCCGTTACCGCTCTCGAGCGGCGAAAAGCATCTATTTCCGCCCCGAAAGAGAACGCGAGGCTCGAGGCCCGGACTCGTTCGGGTGGCGATCGATTCGAGCCCGCCGATACGGGCGGCTGGAAGAAGAGAGACGGTGGCTCTCGGTGTCGAACGCGATAGCTCGTCGGTCGCTCGAAACTGCGTCGGAGCACCCCCCGCGGGCTATTCGAGTCGGAGTTCCCGCGTCTCGACGGCGTCACAGGTCGGACAGACGAACTGGTAGCGGACCCGTCCGCCCGTCGTGGTCACGCGCCAGCCGCCGTCGGTGTCGACGTAGCCGCACGCCGGACACCGCAGTTCCGACTCGTCGAACTTCTCCCGCAGTCGCTCGAACGGCGATCGATGTACTGACATATGTGCACATACACCGTGGTACTATATAACAACCTAGCTTGCCGAACCGAGGGTCGCCCGGTCTTCCGATCACAACGGTTCTTAGGGAGCCGTCCGTAGGACGAACTATGGACGATGCCGACACGGAGCACGGCGACGACGCCGTCGACGACCCCGCGGCGGCCGTCCGCGCACTCGAGTACGTCGTCGATCCGGTCGTGGCGGTCGTCGAGGGGACGATCACGTACGCGAACGAGGCCGCCCGCGACGCGTTCGACCTCGGCGACGCCGACCGCGACGCGGCGACCGCGCTCGGTGCGCGCTGGGATCGGCTCGCGGGGGCCATCGACGAAACGACCGTCGGCACCGCCCGACGCGTCGACTTCGACGGTGATCGGGGGAGCGTTCGTCTCCATCGCGGCGCGAACGGCGCGACGATCACGTTCGACCGCGACGGCTCCGAGATCCATGCCGACGGCGCGACCGGCTCGCCGTCGGGCTCGAGCGACCGGCTGGTAAAAGACCGCGCGCTCGAGGAAGCGCCCGTCGGGATCACTATCTCCGATCCCGACCGCGAGGACAATCCGCTCGTGTACATCAACGAGGCCTACGAGGAGATCACCGGCTACGCGTACGACGACGTCGTCGGTCGGAACTGTCGGTTCCTCCAGGGACCCGACTCGAACGAGGACATCATCGCGGAGATGGCGGCGGCGATCGACGAGAACAGGCCCACCACCGTCGAACTCAAGAACTACCGCGAGGACGGCACCGAGTTCTGGAACGAGGTGACGATCGCTCCCGTCCGGGACGAGGACGGCCGCGTGACCAACTACGTCGGCTTTCAGAACGACGTGACCTCGCGCAAGGAGGCCGAACTCGCGCTCGAGCGCCGAACCGAGGAACTCGAGTACATCCTCGATCGCGTCGAGGGACTGATTCAGGACGTCACCGCCGCCGTCGCCGGATCGACCGACCGCTCGGACCTCGAGCGCGAGGTCTGCGAGCGGATCGCCGCCGAAGACGCCGACGACGGGGCGTGGATCGGCGACCGAAACCCCGCGACCGGGACGATCGAAATCCGCTCGCAGGCCGGGGACGGTCCGGAGCGCGAGCGACTCGAGGCCGGAACCGACCATCCCGCTGCCGAGGCGGTCGCGACGAACGAGCCCGCCGTCGACACCGTCGGCGGAACGACCCGCGCCGCGTTGCCGCTCTCGTACAACGGCATCGAGTACGGCGTCGTGACGGTTCGGACGGATCGGGATCGCGCCGCCGACGACCGCGAAACGGTGATCCTCTCCGCGCTCGCCCGCGCGGTCGCGAGCGGCATCAACGCCCGCGAGACGAGCCGCGTGCTCGCGACCGACGCCGTCGTCGCCGTCGAACTCGAGTTGACCGACCGCGACCTCGCACCCGTAGCGCTCTCCGCCACGGCGGACTGCCGGCTCGAGTACCGCCGCTCGGTCCACCGATCCGACGACGAGACGGCATCGCTGTTTACGGTCAGCGGCGCGAGCGCGGACGATGTCGCCGCCGCTGCCGCCGACCTTCCCGACGTGGACTGCCGGGTCATCATCGAACGCGACGAGGGCTGTCTCATCGAACTGACGAGCGCGGACGACCTCGTCGGCTGGCTCTCCGGGCGCGGCGCCCGCACGCGGACGATCGAGAGCGAAGCCGGACGCGCCCGCGTCACCCTCGAGATCCCCCGCTCGGCGAACGTCCGCTCGGTCGTCGAGGCCGTCGAGGACCGCTACGACGGAACCGACATCGTCTCCTTCCAACAGCGCGAACGCGAGGGCGAAACCCGACAGGAGTTCGCCGCCCGACTCGAGAAGTCGCTGACCGATCGGCAGTTCGGCGCGCTCCAGCGGGCCTACCTCGGCGGCTACTTCGAGTGGCCCCGACCGACGACCGGCGAGGAACTCGCCCAGTCGATGGGCGTCTCGCGGCCGACCTTCCACGAGCACCTGCGGACGGCCGAGGCGAAACTGTGTCGGGCCTTCTTCGGGGACGCGTAGCCGCCGGTTTTCGATGACAGTCACGGGACGGAACCTGTAGCCGCAGCTTAGCCCTGCGGACGGTCGCCGAGATTTATGTGGGTCGTCGTGGGAGCCGTTCCTATGCTCCCGTTCGCAGCTCCGCTTCAGACCGGCGGTGGGTTCCTGTACTGGGCGATCATCTTCTTCGTCCTCGCGATCGTCGCCGCCGCCGTCGGCGCTCGCGGCGTCGCCGGCATCTCGATGGAGATCGCGCGGATCTTCGTGCTGATCTTCATCATTCTCGCGGTGGTCGCACTGCTGTTATAATCCGGCGAGTCCCCGCCGGCGTCGCGCCGTTCGAGTCGGACCCTCCGGATGGCACAGCGGCCGGTTCGCCTCGGTTTTCGCCGCCCCGTCGAACGGCGTGATCTCTGACGGTTACGTTTCCGCAGTTCTTGCCAGCGCTCCCGATTGTCCGTCTCGAGTCACCGTCGCCTCCCTCGAGCGATACGCAGAGCGACTGATTTTCCGCCCGCATAACCGGTTCTGGTTACGATCGGTAGAGAACGACTAACACGCTGGAGGTCGTATACAAGAACGAACGGTTACCATGACTGAACTCGGCGGATTTCAAGACAGGGTCGCCCGCATCGATCTCTCGGACGGGGAGGTCGCGTACGAGTCGATCGGCGACGAGGACGCGAAGCAGTATATCGGTGCGCGGGGACTCGGGGTAAAGTACGTCTTCGAACAGGGACCGGACGTCGATCCGCTCGGACCCGATAACCTGCTTGCGTTCATGAACGGGCCGCTGTCAGGCACGCAGGTAACGATGAGCGGCCGGATCGCCATCTGTACGAAGTCGCCGCTGACCGGCACCGTCACGGACAGTCACCACGGCGGCTGGTCGGGCGCTCGGCTCAAGTGGTCCGGCTTCGACGGGCTGCTGTTCGAGGGGGAGGCCGACGAGCCGGTCTACGCCGTCGTCGAGGACGGCGAGGTCGAACTGCGGGACGCCTCCCACCTCTGGGGAGAGGGATTCCACGACACGCGCGACGCGATCGAAGAGGAGGTCGAGGGCTCCTACGGCAAGAACCTCAGCATCATGGGGATCGGCCCCGGTGGCGAGAACGAGGTCAAGTTCGCCTCCATCATGAACGAGGACGACCGGGCCTCCGGCCGCGGCGGCACGGGCTGTGTGATGGGCTCGAAGAACCTCAAGGCGGTCGTCGTCAAGTCGACGACGAAGATGCCCAAGCCGGCGGATCCGGAGACCTTCAAGGAGGGCCACCAGCAGGCGATGCAGGCGATTCAGGAGTCGGAGGTCACCGCGCCCAACGAGGGCGGCCTCTCGATGTACGGCACCAACGTCCTGATGAACATCGGCGAGGAGATGGACGGCCTCCCGACCAAGAACGGCCGATACACCTCGACCGAAAGCATGCGCGACGCGGAGGGCGTCGACGTCGACGCCGAGCGCGTCTCCGGCGAGAACGTCCGCGAGAACATCCTCGTCGACGAGCCGACCTGTCACTCCTGTCCGGTCGCCTGCAAGAAGGAAGTCGAAGTGACGAAGATGCACAAGGGCGAGGAGATGAACGTCCGGACCGAGTCCTACGAGTACGAATCAGCGTACGCGCTCGGCCCGAACTCCGGCCACACCGACCGCGACGCCGTCGCCCTCATGATCGACCGCTGTAACGACATGGGCGTCGACACCATCGACGCGGGCAACATGATGGCGATGGCCATGGAGATGACCGAGGAGGGCAAACTCGAGGGCGTCGGCGAGTTGGAGTGGGGCGACGCCGAGACGATGGTCGACATGATCGAGCGGATGGCCTACCGCGAGGACGACCTCGCGGATCTGCTGGCCGAGGGGCCGCGCCGAGTCGCCGACCGCAAGGAGGCCCACGAGAACTCGCTCGCGGTCAAGGGCCAGACGATCGCGGCCTACGACCCGCGCTGTCTGAAGGGGATGGGCATCGGGTACGCCACCTCGAACCGCGGGGCCTGCCACCTGCGGGGATACACCCCCGCGGCCGAAATTCTGGGCATCCCCGAGAAGGTCGATCCCTACGAGCACGAAGGGAAAGGCGAACTCACCGCCCAGTTCCAGGACCTCCACGCGATCTCGGACTCCTTCGACATCTGCAAGTTCAACGCCTTCGCCGAAGGCATCGAGGAGTACGTCCTGCAGTACAACGGCATGACCGGCCGCGACGTCACCGAAGACGAACTCCTCGAGGCCGGCGAGCGGATCTACAACTTGGAGCGCTACTACAACAACCTCAACGGCTTCGACGGCAGCGACGACTCGCTGCCCGAGCGCTTCCTCGAGGACGGCATCCGCGGACAGGGCGCAAGCGAGGGCGAGTACTGCGAACTCGAGGAGATGAAAGCAGAATACTACGACCACCGCGGCTGGGTCGACGGTGTCGTCCCCGACGAGAAACTCGACGAACTCGGGATCGACCTCGGCCCCGGCACCGGCGTCAGCAGCAGCGGCGGCGCGGCGGTCTCGAGCGACGACTAGCGCAGTCTTCCGACCCTATCGACCGGCTTCTTTTCGGCGGCGCAACGACTCTCGGGGCGCGATTCGTCACCGAAGACCCTGATGGCCAATCGATCAGAATAGTATATTGATATGTGTGGGTAATTGCCATTTCCTACCAACAGTATCAGATATATCGGCTCGTAACTCAGAGAAACCGTTAAACGAGTTATCTATGATTTCGATATATTCTTATAATCCTACTCATATCTGGTTGTATGAGTATACTGAAACAATGGAAAGGTGTCAACGGCTACATGATTCGAGATCCGGGAACGTTCTTCTCGGAGTATGACGAGACCCACGGCGCGGGGTATCCGCTCGCGTTTATGCTGCTCTCGTTTCTCGCCACGATGCTGCCGTTCGCGGCGCTCGTGATGCTATTCAATCTGGCGTCGCCGGCGGACGCGGCAATCGGCATCGTCGTGGCGCTGATTTTCGGCATCGTCGCTTGGATTTTCGGTGTTATCGAGGCGCTGGTCGCCCACGTTATCGCCTCCCTGTTCGGCGGCCGCGGTGCGTCCCTGACACTCGAGGCGTACGCGTTTCCCACCCTCATCCGTAGCGGGCTCTGGTGGCTCCCAGTCATCGGCTGGGCCACCGGCTTCTACGGCTGGTACCTGCAGATCAAGGGACTCGCTGCATTTCACGACATCTCGACGGGGAAAGCTGTCGTGGCCGCGGTGATCGCCGTCATTCTGTACATCCCGGCTGTCATCATCATCGCCGCCGTCATCGCCGCGTTCGTCCTCGACCTCGGTAACCCGCCCGAGACGCAGCCGGCGATGCTCCTGCTCGATGTTCTCGCATAGCTGATCCGGAGACGCGACTATCTCTCGAACCGCCGTGCGATACCGAATCCGATGGTAGCCGTCGCTCTCGAGAGACGGTGATCGACCTCTCGTCGTCCGGTCCGCTATCGGTCCAATCGAACGGTGTCGGTAGCGCGACTCGCAGACACACTGAGAAAATCAGTCGTCGGCAACGGCGTAGGCGGCTCCGGAATCGGTCTCGGCGTCGGGTTTGGTCATCTCGATTTCGACCCCCTCGCCAGCGACGGAGACGAGCACGTCGTCGAAGCTCTTGCGGTACTCGGTCGCGTGCTTGCCCGAGGTGTTGATCCGGACCTGCTCGTCGACCAGTTCGGCCTCGGTCAGCATCTCGACCTTTCGGTAGGCCGTCGACATCGGGATGTCGCACTCCTTGGAAACCTCCGTCGCCGTCAGCGACTCCTCGGCCGTCGCCTCGAGAATCGCACGGCAGGCGCCGTCGTCGAGCGCGGCGAGGACGGCCTGCGGGTCGATCTGATCGTCGTTCTGCCAGCCTCGGTTTCGGGCGTCAGGGTTCGTAGCGGACATCTGTTACACCTTCTAGTACCGACCGATCCCCCTCCAAATGAGTCCCAATAAATACAGGGCTCTTTATATGGGGTGGGGAAATAACCGAGGCGAATCGATCTCGAACCGATCTCGAGTCGGTTCGCTCGAGGTGGACGCGGACCCGGGCCCGCCGCGATGGATCGTCGGACGGCCCCACGCCTCGCGGGTCGGTAGCCGACGTGCTTCCGGCCCGTAGACACAGGATTTAGGGTGGACGGCTCCACAGAAGTGGGTATGGCTTCGGGGATTCGCGCGGAGGTGAAGATCGACGACCCGCCCGACTGCGTCGTCGCGCAGGCCTCGGCGGAGGCCGACGGCCGGGTCCTCTCGGTCTCGAAGAGCACCAGCCCGTCCGCGCCCGAGCGCGTGACCGAGGAGTTCATGCTCGAGGCCGAGCGCTACCCCGACGAGTTCGACGTCGACGCGGACCTCTCGCCGATCTTCTCCTACGGCTCGAGTTCCGTCTATCGGCTCGAGCGCGAACTCGGATGTGGCTGTCCCTGCGAGTGCATCGAGGAACACGACTGTCCGGTGGTCGACGTCCGTACGCAGGGCGCGGCGCTGTACCTGACCTTTCACGCCCCGGATATGCACGGGCTGCAGGCGGTCATCGGCGAGTTACGCGACCGCTACGCGAACCTCGACGTCCAGCGGCTGCTCCAGTCCCAACAGGACCACAACGAGCGCAACCTCGTCTTCGTCGATCGGAGCACGCTGACTGATCGCCAGACGGAGGTCTTGGAGACGGCCCACCGAATGGGCTATTTCGAACACCCCAAGCGAGCCAACGCCGGCGAGGTCGCCGACGAACTCGACATCACCGGGACGACGTTCACCGAACACCTCGCGGCGGCCCAGACGAAGCTGCTGGACGCCATCTTGGACCACGAGTGATCGGCCGCTCGAGGCGAGCGTGGTCTCGAGGCACATGAACGTATCGGGACCTACAGACCGACGGCACCGAACCGCAACCCTATATATACTGGACGTACAGCTAGACGGTAGACGACCGACGTTTCACACGACTGACCCCTGACATGAGCAGATACGAGTTCACGTGCCCGGAGTGCGGGCAGGAGATCGAGGTCAACGAATCGATGCGCGAGGCTACGCTCACCCACGGCTGTCCGGTCTGTGGAGCGTCGGTTACCTCCTCGGCGTTCGTTACGGAACAGCAGACGAGCTAGCGGCGGTCGCCGTCGATTCCGACCGTCCTCGAGAACTTACTCCTCGCGATCGACTTCGGTCCGCCGCCCGTTGAGCGTCGACGGCACGAGACGGTAGAGTTCGATATTCAGCGCGTCTTTCCCCTCGGCCCAGATCTCGAACAGCGGCCGCTTCGCATCCCCGTACTGGGCGATTTCGTCCGGCGTCAGTGCCGACGGCTCGATGCTCTCGAGGTCTCCCGTGGCGATGATGCTCCGGTAGGTCGAGTCGGCTTCGTCGTAGACGACGAGTCGTGCTTCGGGCTCCGACTCGAGGAACTGGCGCTTCTCGCTCTCGGGCGTCGATACCATCCGCATGTAGAACTCACGGGCATCGTCGTCGTAGCCGTACGAAATCGGGATCGCGTAGGGTTCGTCCGTGCGCGCGAGCGACAACACCCCCGTCTCGTGACGGCTGAGGAAGTCGTCGATCTCCGCGTCCGTCATCTCGGTTTCCTGGTCGATGGCCATCGTCTCAGTGGTTTGCCAAAGGTGAAACGTGACCATTATAGTTGCCATCGACCGCGAGACCCGGCGGCGCGTCGCCGGTGGCACGTCGGCGCGCTGCTGGCTGGCCAGCGATGCGAGCGGAGCGGAAGACGGGATCGCCCGCCGTTCAGTCCGGCGACTCGAGGTCGTCCCCGTCGCCGCTACTGGCGGATTCGTCGCCGTCGCCACCGGCGGACTCCACATCGCTCGTTCCGATGACGATCGGCTCCCGGATCTCGAGGGCCGTCTCGAACTCGTCTTCGCGGTCCGTTCGCCGACCGATTTTGACCAGTTGTTCCTCGTGTGCGCGGCGGATCGCCGACAGTTCTCGCTCTGTCACGTCGATCTCCTCGCCGATCTCTTCCCAGTGGCCCCAGTCGACGAGGAACACCTCGAGGTCGTCGTCCGCGTAGAGCCGTTCGTACTCGCGGCGGTATCGCTCGCGGGCCGGTCCCAGCACCGCCTGTGCGCGCTCGATGAGGTCGGGTAGTCTGGTCGGCGGCACGCTCGCCTTGGCGGCGGTGAGCACGAGCACCTGCCCCTCGATCGGGTCGCCCGCCATCAGCCACCCGCGCGCATCGCCTTCTGTGCGAACCGCTCGACCAGCGGCTCGAGGGTGTCATCGTCGCCCTCGAAGGCGATCGTCACCTCGGTCAGTTTCAACGAGGGGCCGACGCCGACCTGCTCCGAGGAGAGCGTCGCCGTCCAGTCCGCGCCCTCGACGGTATCGTCCGCGACCTGCTCGCCGCCCAGATTCGTCAGGTAGCGGATCGCGAGCCGCTCGGAGATGCCGCGAAAGGAGCGCTCGACACGCGTTGCCATATCCGTGATTCGACGCCCGAACGGATAAATTCGCGTTCGGCGGTAACGGGGACCGACTGCCCTCGCTAGACGAGCGCCCGGAACAGGACCACGGCCCCGACGCCGCCACAGAGCGACAGCAGGATGCTCTCGGTTCGCCACATGACCAGCAAGACGACACCGGCTGCGCCCCACTCCGCCGGCCCGCCGGCGGCCAGTTCCGGCCCGAGGATCGCGATCACGATCGCCCCCGGCAGGACCGAGAGCCCGGCCTCGAGTCGCTCGCTCACCTCGATCCGGCGCAGGACCCAGAGCCCGCCGACCTTCGTGAGCGCGGTCACGAGCGCCATGGCGAGGATGACGCCGACCACGAGCGGATCGAGCGCGAGGGCCCCCTCAGCGATCATGGAGGATCACCTCGACGGCAGCGGCCGCGAGGCCGCCGAGCAGGATGTACCACCGGCCCGGAACGAGTTCCGCGGCCGCGACCGCGGTCGCGAGCGCGACGAGCCACGGCACCAGCGTCGAGCGCCCCTCCCAGAGTTCGGCTGCGAGCGCGACGAATACCGCCGCGAGGACGAAATCGATGCCGTAGCGGGCCGGATCGCCGATCACGCCGCCGGCGGCCGCGCCGAGGATCGTCGACGCGACCCAGAAACACCACATCGCGATACCGGTTCCGAGGAGGAACGCGCCGCGTCCGCTGCCGGACTTGAGGTCGCGCATCGTCAGCGCCCAGTTCTCGTCTGCCATCAGTAGCAGACTGCCGTAGCTCCGGCCCGGCGAGAGCCGCTCGAGCCACGGGCCCAGCGCGGCCCCCATCAGCGAGTAGCGCAGGTTGATCGCGAGCGTCGTGAGGACGATCGTCGCGACCGGGAGCGGCTCCGCCCAGAGCTCGACGGCGACGATCTGGGCGGCACCGGCGAGCACGGTCGCGCTCATCAGCGCCGCCTCGGCGACGCTCAGCCCGGCCCGGCGGGCGAGCATGCCGAAGGCGACGCCGTAGCCGCCGACGCCGACGGCGACCGGGAGACAGGTGAGGAGGCCGGCGCGGATCCCCTCCCGGCTGAACGTGACCGGCTGGCGTTCGTCGGCTGGGGCTCGGCTCTCCGCGACCGGTTCGTCCGTCGCCCGGCCGGCGGGGTCGCCGGGGTCGTGATCGGCGTCGCTGCCGTCGAATCCCGTCACGTTCGGTTACAGTCCAAGGACGCGTAAATCGTTCTCGAAACCGCCCGCGGACGAGGGGGATCAAGCCGATTCACTCGCATTTCGGCTCCGATCATGCGCCGTAGTACAGCAGTGCGACCGCGATGATGCCCGCGGCGAGTCCGTACAACGGGCCGCTAACAACCGCCAATACGACCGCAAGTAACGCGAAGACGATGCCGAAGAACAGACACAGCTGCTGGATCACCGTTTGGTCTTCCGTCCGACCGACGGCCCATTCGACCGCGGCTTCGAACGGGAGGAGAAGGAGATCGTCGAGCATAGATCAGCAATCGGTCTTGTCTGTAAAAAACATAGTGGTCGCGTCTCTCGTCAAACCGAATCCGCCACTCCGCTATCCACCCGCGACCGGTGGGAACACCGACACCACGTCGCCCTCCGCCAGCGTCGTGTCGACGCCTTCCATGTGCACCACGTTGCGGCCGTTCTTCAACACGCTCAGTTGGGGCCGGATCGTCCCGTCCTCGAGCAACTGTCCCTCGAGCCCGTCGTACTCGCCCTCGAGCGCGGTGAGCACGTCGCCGACGGTCGCGTCGTCGTCGACCGTTCGCGTCCGCTCTTTCTCCCCGACGGCCTCCCGAAAGGTGGCGAAGAACCGGAGGTCGATGTCCATACGTCACACTCGTGTCCGGACGACATAAGTCCGGGCGGTGAACCGTCGGCTCCGTAGCCGGGTTCCGAGCGCGGGCGGTTCTCAGTCCGCCGACGCCGTCGGCGGCGACGCGTACGACACTGACTCGACGCCCGCGTCCTCGAGCGCCTCGTCGATCGCACTCGCGCCGCGGTCGGTCGCCTCGTCGGCGTCGTCGGCCTCGACGACCACCGTCACGGAAAACTCGAGTACGATGGTGTACGGATCGAACGGGCCGGTCAGGTGTTCGTACACGTCCGCATCGGCGATATCCCAGTCCGTGATCGGCCCCTCCGCTGTGAGGGACTCGAAGGTTGCCGCGAGTTCCGTCGTCGCCTCGTCGCAAGCGGTCGTGTCGGACCCGCCGTGGAGGGTGACGAGCGTCGTCCCCGCACGAGAGACAGCGAACTCCATGCGCTCCCTACTCAGTCCCGGCAGTTGAACGCTTGGGATGGGTACCTCGGGTGCAATCGCTCACTCGATCCAGAACGGGACCCCGTGTGCCGACAGCAGCGATCGCATCCGCTCGACGCCGCCGGCGATATCCCACCCCGCCTGCGTGTAGTGTTTGTAGGGATGGCGAAGCCACGAGTACTCCCGGTGGGCGAACACCTCGACGGCTCCCTCGCCCGTCTGAAACAGCGTGACGTGGAGTTGCCACCTCGCCAGCGGCGACTCGCGTCGGACCCAGCTACCCGCCGAGAGCCGCCCGTCGTCGTGGACCTTCAGCGACGCGATGGGTTCGGACTCGAACGCCAACGTCTCGAGCGTCGAGCGGACCGCGTCGAGTTCGCGCTTGACGGTCCCGACGTACTCCGCCGGGTGTTGGCGACAGATCGCGTAGCCGCCGAGCGGTTCCTTGATCCGATGGAGCGCCGGGAGGACGCGACGGCGGATGCGCGTCGTCAGATCGACCGCGCCGGCCTCGTCCGAACTACTCCCGTCGATCGTCGTTGCCACACCTCTTTCTCTCGAGCGCGACCACAAAACTGTTTCTGTACTATACATTTCACCTCGATATCCACGATTCGAAAAACAATCAATAGAGTCGCCAGTACAGGATGTTAGAGGTATTTAGAAATACATAGCTACCTGATACCAGTCCGGAAGTCGAGCGAAGCCAGTCGACGGCCGCTACAGATCCTGCAATCGGATCCCGTCCTCGACCAGCCGCGCGTTCCGCTCCCGGTCGAGGTGCTCGCCCAACTCGTCGTGTTCGTGGAGCTGTGCGATCACGTCGGCGTACAGCGTTCGCCACGCGATCGCGTAGATCGGTGATTGGCCCCACGCCCGCAGTTCGGGGACGAACGCGTCGTAGGTCTCGTAGCGCTCCTCGAACCGGTCGATCGCCTCGAGCACCTGCCCCGCGGCCTCGCGTTCGTCCGCTGCCTCCTCGAGGATCCGATTGAACTGCGTCTCCCAGCCCGCGACGGCCTTCTGCATGTCCGCCGCCACGGTCTCGTCGTCTGCCGGCAGTCGATCGAGAATCGGTTCCGGAACGCCGAGGGAAATTTCCTCCATACGACCCGGTATGCGATAGAGTGGCAAGAAAATTCCCGTTCGGTCGTCGCTCCAACCGACGACCTGCCGACGGTGGCACGCGCCGGAGAGCGACGAGCGACCGGTGGGGGCGGACCGAAATCGGCTGGGAGGGAGGGTTTCTTCGCTTTCAGGAGTGGGTGAACCGTTTGGCCCTCGAGATCCGGGCTCAGGGCCACGTCGCGAGCATGATCTCGTCGACGAACTCGCCCTCGAGACAGTACTGGCCCTCGTGTTCGCCCTCGCGCTGCCAGCCGTTGTCCTCGAGGAACTCGATCGCGGCCTCGTTCGTCCCCGGAAGGTTCTGGTAGACCTTCTGGTATCCCGCACCAGCGGCCCACTCGAGGCCGTACTCGAGCAGCGACGAGCCCACGCCCTGCCGCCGGAACGCGGGATCGACGCCGACGGTTACCTCGGCGGTGTGACGGAGCGACGACAGTTCGGGCGCGTCGAGATGGAGCCAGCCGATGATTTCACCTCTCCCGTGCCCGCCCGTTCCGCTCGAGTCGACCTCCGCCTCGCTTCCGGTGCCAGCCTCGTCCGCATCGCTTTCGTCCCGTTCTTCGTCCGTCCCCTCCTCGAACTCCGCGACGAAGCAGACCCGCGAGCGCTCCTCGTTGGCCCGGACGATGGCCGGTTCGCGCTCGAGTTCCGTCGCGACGCTCTCGGCGACGACGTACGTGCCGTCCGCGGCGACCGTTCGCATCGTCTCGACGACGCCCTCCCGGTCTTCCTCGCGCGCCGGTCGAATGGTAACGACCCCGTCCCCGCACTCGAGGTCCGTCGTCGTCGCCTCGAGTGCCACCCTGAACTTCCCGTCGACTTCGGTCAGGTAGCCCTCGGCCTGCAGCGCCTCGAGACAGGATCGGAGCTCGTCCGGGTCCGGCGCGACCGTTTCCGTGTAGGTACCCGATCGGGCGGGTTTCGAGTGGGCGCGGCCGTCGTCGATCTCGATCGATCGCGCCAACTCGGCCGGCGTGACTGCACCGTTACGCTCGACGTACTCGTAGACGCGGCGCTGCACGTCGTCCTCGAGCGATCCCGTCGGATACATGCTCATATCGAGACCCCACCGACTGCCGCCATTAGTATGCGATCCGTATCGGTCGCCGCAGCCGTCCGGCCGCGCCGAAGCGACCGATTGCCCGCGGTCCCGAACCGTTTCGAATCGCGCCGAGGGCCGTCGCGTCCGGCCAATAGGCGATTAGCGCTCGCGGTCCGGCTAATCGAAACGATGTCAGCACGAGAGGGAAATTGGTATAGCGAATTTCGGTTTATCGACGCTACGGAGTGTCGAGTTCTTCGGATTTTCGAGTCAGACCCTCGGAGCTGACGCTGAGACTCTGGCTTAGAGCATAGCAGATCCTGATCAACCGGACGGCGGTCGCTCCGCTTTTTGATGCATCTCTCCGCCGATCACCACTCGTCGGCGTGGGTGTGACTCGAGTCGATACTCGAGCGGTATCGACGGGCGTGATTTGTAATCTCAACCGCAGCCGAGATCGGTCTATCGAGATGGGCGACTGGCCGGAATTCGAACTGATCGCGACCGGACCTCGAGAGCGCGCGATTTCGACTGCTGGTTTCGGTCGCTCTTCTGCAGCTGTTTGTCCGCTGGCTGGCGATATCCCGATCCGGCTCGAGTCTCCTACTCGAGGTGGTAACCCCCTGTTTCTCGCCCGCAACCCCGGGAGTGAGACGTCGAGATCCGGGCTCCGCTCGAGTCGACTCGAGTCCTGCGTACGGAAGCGATCGAAGAGGTCCGATCAGTGACGGAAAGCGGTAATCTCGTAGCTACCAGCGATCACGATTCGGGCTCGTTCGAAGCCGGCTGCCGCGGCACCGACAGTGAACGGTCGAGGTTCGGTGGGTGTCGAGTCCGGAATCGCGTCCAGTCGGAGATACTGTCCCGACTCGGCTTGCCGATTTGCACTTCGCGTGAGCCGGATCCGACGACAGCCGGTTCGGTCGCAAGCTGATGGCGGTATCACTGCCGTCGCGAAATCGCCGGTTCGCTCGAGCGGGATCAGGCGGCTTTCGAATCGGTTGGCTGCAGGGCGGTGGTCCGAATCGGCTGGACACACTCGAGAGAACGTTTCGGTTCCGGTTTCCGAAAATCCGATAGCGCGCTACTGTTGAGCGCTGTTCGCCCCGTTCGAGATTGCTGCCGTTGTCCGCCGAAACGGCCTCGGATACACCCAATAAACCACATACTGCGATATCGAATACGCTCGGTTTCGGAAGTATCGGAACCGGCCCGGCGTCGTTTATTAGCATCGAGGACGAATCGGTCCGGTGTGATCGCCGACGACCGCGTCCTGCGCGAGGATTTCGTGCCCAGCGAGGTGGTCCACCGCCACGACGAGGTGTCCCACCTCTCGGAGACCCTCGAGCCGCTGCTGTCCGGCGGACGGCCGGACCCCGCGTTCCTGTTCGGGCCGACGGGCGTCGGCAAGACCTGTATCGCTCGCTACGTCCTCGCCCAGTTGTGCGAACAGGAGCCGCGGGTGCGGGTCGCCTACGTCAACTGCTGGCAGAAGTACACGCGGTTTCGCGTGCTCTACAGCATCCTCGAGGCGGTCGGGCGGGCGACCGACGTCCACCGCTCGACGCCGAAAGACGAACTGTTCGAGCGACTCTCCCGGACGGATGACGGGCCGATCGTCGTCGTGTTAGACGAGGTCGACCAGTTAGAGGAGACGGCCGCGTTGTACGACATTCACCGACTCTCCCACGTCTCGCCCGTCTTGATCGCCAACCGCGAGGTGGAGCTATTCGCGGGCTTCGACGACCGGGTACGCTCGAGACTGCACGCCGGGACGCGGGTTCGGTTCGACCGCTACGGCACCGACGAGCTCGCGGCGATCCTCGCCGAACGGGCCGCGAAGGCCCTCGAGCCAGCGTCGGTGAGCGAGTCGCAACTGCGAGCGATCGCCGACGCCGCGTCGGGGGACGCCCGCGTCGGAATCGGCATCCTCCGGTCGGCCGCCCGCCGGGCGGAGCGACAGGGGTCGGCGTCGATTACGGACGACGTGCTCGAGGCGGCGATCCCGGACGCGCGGACGGCGATCCGCCGGAAGACCGTCGAGGGGCTGATCGAACACCAGCGGGTGCTGTACGACGTGATCGACGAGGCGGGCGAGATCGAACCCGGCGACCTCTACGCGGAGTACGAGCGCCGCGTCGAGGAGCCGAAGACGAACCGGACGCTGCGCAACTACCTGACGAAGATGGTCCACTACGACCTGATCGAGGCCGTCGGCGAGCGCCGGGGCCGGACCTACCGACTGGTCGATGACCTCGGCGGGGCCGAGGGCGAGTCGTGACGACCGCGGGTTCAGTCACCGACCGGCCGTAAGAGCCACTTCGCGGGTGTCCGATACGAGAGTATGAGCCGATCTTCCGCGCTTCCGGACGACACCCGCCTCGGCCGGACCGCGCTTCGCGTCGCCGATCTCACTGTGACAATCGAGTTCTATCGCGATATCGTCGGCCTCCGTGTGCTGGACCGCGACGAGTCGAGGGCGACACTCGGCGTCGACGACACGCCGCTGCTCGAGCTACTCGCGGAGTCGAGCGCCGAGTCACGCGACGAGCGGGGCGCGGGGCTCTATCACAACGCGTTCCGTGTCCCGTCGCGTGCGGCCCTCGGGGCGGCGCTCGGGCGAATTCGAGATCGCTGGACGCTCGACGGAGCCTCCGACCACGGAGTCAGCGAGGCGCTTTATTGCACCGACCCGGAGGGAAACGGCGTCGAAATCTACCGCGATCGGCCGCGAGAGGCGTGGCCGCGGACCGAGGACGGGACCGCCCGGGCGGCCGGTGGCCCGCTGGCCCTCTCGGAGGTCGCAGCGGCGGCGGACGACGCGGGCTCGACCGGCTCGCAACCGGCGCCCGGCGGGACGACCCTCGGCCACGTCCACCTCGAGGTATCATCGCTCGAGTCGACGGAGACGTTCTACGTCGAGAGGCTGGGGCTCGACATCTCGATGTCGTTCGCGCCCGGCGCGCGCTTTTTCTCGGCGGGCGGCTATCACCACCACGTCGGCGCGAACACCTGGAACCAGCGGTCGCGGACGGCGGACGGACTGGGACTGGCGTGGTTCGAACTCCTCGTTCCGGACGCCGACGCGCTCGAGGCGGTTCGAGAGCGACTCGCGGACGGCGGCGTCTCGATCACGGAGACCGACGGCGGCATCGAGGTGGCGGATCCGGACGGAATCGCGATCCGCGTTCGGTTCGCCGCGTAACGAGACGGTCGCCGCTCGGAACCGACGAATCCACGGCGTCCGTCTCTCGATCCGACCCGCGACTCGTTCACGTCGTTGTGACCGTTATTCCGTCACGAGAGTTTCTCTCGCGTGTGATTTGAGCGCTAGGTTTACACTGCTTGCCGGCCTTCGACTGGATAATATGGCTGCCGCTGATTCGTCAGCAGATGCTCTTCGCTCGCGGCTCCGTCACCGGGATGCCGTCGCGGACCTCGGCCAGCGAGCCCTCGAGTCGTCCGATCTCGACGGGACGCTTGCCGACGCGGCCGCGGTCGTCACGGAGACGCTCGAGATCGACGCCTGTTCGGTCCTCGAACTGTATCCGGACGGCGATGCGGCGGTGTTGCGAGCGGGCGTCGGCTGGGAGCGGGGGGCCGTCGGCTCGACGACGGTCGCGACCGATCCCGAGTCGTGGGCCGGCGCGCCCCTCGAGTCGCCGGAGCCGATCGTCATGGCCGGCGGAGGCCGTGATGGGGGCGCCGAAATCGCCCCGCTCGCGGACGCCGAATGCCCCCGGCGACTCGGTGTCGCGATCGGCGACCCGGCGGAGCCGTGGGGCGTCTTGGTCGGCCACGCGACGGCGGCCCGCGAGTTCGGCGACCACGAGATCGACTTCCTCGCGGATACCGCGGCCCTCCTCGAGTCGGCGGTCGAGAACGAACGGGAACTGGCGGAGTCGAACCGCACCCTGCAACGCCTCTACGCGATCACCGCCGACGACGAGCGGACGTTCGACGAGACGGTCGACGACCTGCTCGCGCTCGGCCGCGAGCGGCTCGGGCTCGAGGGCGGCTTTCTGGCGCGGATCGACGAGGCCGCCGACCGCTTCGAGGTGACCCACGCCAGCGGCGGGACCGACGGGCTCCGGCCGGGGACGGTCTCGTCGCTGTCGAACGCTTACTGCGAGCGGACCATCGAATCGGAGGATCTGCTCGCGTTCACCGACTCGCCGCTCGAGCACGGAATCGGCGAGGACGCCTACGAGGAGTGGGAGCTCGAGTCGTATCTCGGTGGCCGGGTGATCGTCGACGGCGACACCTACGGCACGCTCTGCTTCGAAGACGAGTCGGCTCGCTCGAGGCCGTTCACCCCGGCGGAGCGCTCGTTCGTCGAACTCGCGACCCAGTGGGTCAGCGACGAACTCGAGCGCCGGGCCTATCGGCGCGACTTGGCGGAGAGCGAACACCGGTACCGGACCCTCGTCGAGCACTTCCCGAACGGGATGGTCGCGCTGTTCGACGGGGAGCTGGAATACACGCTCGCCGGGGGCGAGATTCTCGAGGAGATCGATCTCTCGGTCTCGGAGTTCGTCGGCCAGACGGTTCGTGAACGGTACGAAGGCGAAACGCGCGAGACGTTCGAAACGAACTTTCAGGCCGCGCTCGAGGGCGACCACCGGTCGTTCGAGTTCAGCCTCCACGGCCGCGAGTGGACGGCCCACGCGGTGCCGATCGAGGACGAGGGAGGCGAGGTGTTCGCCGGGATGGTCATGGTCCAAGACGTCACCGAGGCCAAGGCGAAACAACGCCAACTCCGCGAGCGCGAGTCCCGCCTCGAGCGCTTCAAGGAGTACACCGACGACGTGATCGACGCGATCGACGACGTGTTCTACGTCCTCGACGAGACGGGGGACCTCACGCGGTGGAACGAGACGCTCACCGAGGTGACGGGCTATACGGACGCGGAGGTCGCGTCGATGCACTCCCTCGAGTTCTTCGGGGACGAGGACGCGACCGACATCGCGGCCGCGATCGAGGAGGCCTTCGAAACGGGCCGCACGCGCGCCGAAGCGACGGTGCGGACGAAAGACGGCACGGAAATCCCCTACGAGTTCGTCGCCTCGGCGCTCGAGAACCCGGACGGCGAGCCGGTCGTCACCGGGATCGGGCGGGACGTGACCGACCAGCGGGAGTACCAGCGCACGCTCGAGGGGCTGGTCGACGACCTCGAGGAGTCGAACCGGCGGCTCGAGCAGTTCGCCTACGCGGCCTCTCACGACCTCCAAGAGCCCCTGCGGATGGTCTCGAGCTACCTCACGCTGGTCGAGCGACGGTACGGCGACGAACTTGACGCGGACGGCGAGGAGTTCATCGAGTTCGCGGTCGACGGGGCCATACGGATGCAGGAGATGATCGACGGGCTCCTCCGGTACTCCCGGGTCGACACGCAGGGCGATCCGTTCCGCACCGTCGATGTCGACGCCGTCGTCGCGGACGTGCTGGCCGACCTCGAGGTACGGATCGACGAGACCGACGCCGAGATCGCCGTCGAGTCGCTGCCTCGGGTCGACGGCGATCCCGGCCAACTCCGTCAGTTGTTCCAGAACCTGCTCGACAACGCGATTACCTATTCCGGCGATGGAACCCCACGTATATCCGTATTCGCGGAGAAAGATGAGACAAGATGGATGGTTTCAGTTCGCGATCGGGGGATCGGGATCGAACCGGGCGACACGGACCGTATCTTTCAGGTGTTCGATCGCCTCCACAGCCACGAGGAGTACGACGGCACCGGAATCGGACTCGCGCTCTGCCAGCGGATCGTCGAGCGCCACGACGGCGAGATCACCGTCGAGTCGGAGCCCGGCGAGGGGACGACGTTCTCGGTCGCGCTCCCGACCGCACCCGAGACGGACGCGGAATCGGCGACGGAACCGGAGACCGATGCGGACGCGAACGGGCCAACCGATGAGTGAGACCGACGGCTTTCAGGCCGAGCCGGCACAGATCCTGCTGGTCGAGGACAACCCCGGCGACGTGCGTCTGACCAAGGAGGCGTTCAAACAGGGTCGGATCGAGAACGACCTGCACGTCGTCTCCGACGGCACCGAGGCGCTCGATTTCCTCTCCCAGCGCAGCGGGTACGCCGACGCACCGCGGCCGGACCTCATCCTTCTGGATCTCAATCTGCCCGGCAAGGACGGCGAGGAAGTACTCGAGGAACTCAAGGACGATTCGGCGCTGCGATCGATTCCGGTGATCGTGCTGACGAGTTCGCGAGCGGAGGAAGACGTCGTCAAGTCCTACGAACTACACGCTAACGCCTACCTCACGAAACCGGTCGACCCCGACGAGTTCATCGAGACCGTCCGCGCCTTCGAGAAGTTCTGGTTCTCGGTCGTGCGGCTTCCCCCCGAGGTCGATGGCCAATGAGCGAGACGGACACCCAAGCCGAGAGCGAGCAGGACGCGGAGGCGGCCGATACGCTCCGCATCCTCCTCATCGAGGACAATCCCGGCGACGCCCGGCTCATCCAGGAGATGCTCCGGGACACCGAGGAACTCGCCCAGCGAGTAAGCCCCGGCGAGGCGACCGGGAAGACGCCCGATATCTCCCGCGAGAACCGCCTCGAGGACGGGCTCGAGACGGCCCACTCCGAGCCCACAGACATCGTCTTGCTCGATCTGAACCTCCCCGACAGCGAGGGGCTCTCGACCCTCGAGACGGTCCACGAGGAGACCGGCGAGACGCCGATCGTCGTCCTGACCGGCGTCCGCGACCAGCAGGTCGGCGTCGAGGCGATCCAGCGCGGCGCACAGGACTTCCTCGTCAAAGACGAGGTGACCAGCGAACTGCTGGTGCGGACGATCCACCACGCGATCGAGCGCGCCAGACAGGAGCGCGAACGCCGCCAGCAACGTGAACAACTCGAGGCGCTCAACCGGCTCAACCGGATCGGCCACGACATCACCCACGCGGTGATCACGACCGAGACGCGGGCGGAACTCGAACAGCAGGTCTGCGATCGGCTCGCCGACTCCGACGCCTACCGGTTCGCGTGGATCGGCGGAGTCAATCCGGGCAGCGACCGCGTCGTCCCGAAGGCGGCGGCCGGCGTCGAGGACGGCTATCTCGACGAGATCGACATCACCGCCAACGAAAACGAGGAGAGCGGACAAGGTCCCGCGGGAACGGCGATCCGGACCGGACAGGTACAGGTCATGAACGATGTCCAGACCGCCTCCGAGTTCGAGCCGTGGCGAGAGCAGGCACGCGCCCGCGACTACCGGTCCTCCGCGGCGATCCCGATCGTCCACGAGGACCTCGTTTACGGCGTGTTGAACGTCTATTCGTCGTCGCCGCGGGCGTTCGAGGGACCGGAGACCGCCGTCCTCGCCCGGATCGGCGACGTCATCGCCCACGCGATCACGGCGATCGAACGCAAAGACGCATTGGTCAGCGACGCCGTCGTCGAACTCGAGTTCCGCGTCGAGGAGATGGCGGAGGAACTGGTCGCCCTCTCGGCGACCGAGTCGTGTACGATCGAGTTCGAACAGTTGGTCAGCGGCGACGAGGCGCTGCTCGCCTACGGCTCGGCACGCGGTATCTCACAGGAGGCGTTCACCGACACCATCGACGAAACCGAGGGGATCGGCGACGTTCGGTTCTTCTCGGTCAGGCGCGACGAACTCGAGTTCGAACTCGTCGCGCCCGCGGCCGTCTCGCTGTTCGAGACGATCGCGACCCACGGCGGCCGCGTCGCGTCGGCGACGATCGCCGACGGGGAGTTCCGGTTCGTCGTCGAACTCCCGCGCGGCCGGGACACCCGCCAGATGATCGAACTCATCAGGACCCAGCGCGACGACGTGACCTACCTCGCCCAGCGCACCACCGAACGCAGCAAGCGCAGCGATTCCGGCTCGTCCTCGGTCCTCGAGGAGGAACTGACCGACAAACAGCGGGCCGCCCTCGAGACGGCCTTCTTCGCGGGCTACTTCGACTGGCCCCGCGGGAGCACGGGCGAGGAGATCGCCGACCGCCTCGGAATCGCGCCGGCGACGTTCAACCAGCATCTGCGGACGGCAGAACGGAAGTTCTTCACCTCCATCTTCGGCGAGTAACGACTCGAATTCGTCAGAGTCCGACGGCGTCGGCGAGGAGTTCGTGAGAGCGCACCACGTCGTCGTGGTCGGCGATCAGATTCTGCACGATGACGTCCTCGACGCCGACCCGATCGGTCAGTTGTCCGAGCAGGTCGGCCACCGTTTCCGGACCCCCGGAAATCGCACGCGGCCGGTCGCCGTCCGGCAGGGGGGTCGGCGTCGGCTCCGGGACGCCACCGAGTTCGTCGATGGCTTCCTCGACCGGCGGCAGCGACCCGACGACGCCGCGTTGCATTCGCTGATAGGACGCCTCGGCGGTCGACCGGAGTCTGGCCGCTTCCTCGTCCGTTTCGGCACAGGCCACGTTCAGCGCGAGCATTCCCGTCGGGTCGTCCGGCCCCGCCTCGAGCGGCGAGGGTTCGAAGGTGGCTCGATAGGTCTCGAACGCTTGTTCGGCGAGGTTCGGTCGGATGAACCCGGCGAAGCAGTATCGGAGGCCGAGTTCGCCGGCGATTTCGGCGCTCGAGGGACTCGAACCGAGGACCCACGTTTCCGGGGTGTCGTCGGCCGATCGCGGGAGCGTTAATTCGGCGTAGGGATGGTCGTCGCCAAAGCCGTCGTAGAGGTGGTTGACCGTCGCTTCGATCTTCTCGGCGTGGTCTTTGTCGGGGTTGCGTTTCTGCCGTTCGGTCCCCAGCGCGCGGTCAGCGGCCGGAATCCCGGTCGCTCGGCCGAGACCGAGGTCGACGCGGCCCGGTGCCAGCGCGTCGAGAGAGCCGAACGTCTCTGCCACCTTGAACGGCTGGTAGTGGTTGAGCAGGACCGTTCCGGAGCCGACCCGGATCTCGTCGGTTTCGGCCGCGAGGTACGCGATGAGCGTCTCCGGGGTCGTGCTCGCGATCGAGTCGGCCATCCCGTGGTGCTCGGCCACCCAGAACCGCGAGTACCCGAGTTCCTCGGCCGTCTGGGCGAGGTCGACCGTGTTGGCGTACGCATCGGTCGCACTGTCTCCGTCCCGAGCCGGCGCGAGATCGACGATCGAGAGGTTCACATCCGCGTTCGGGGGTCCGCGCCCAATAACCGTTCGTTCCGTTCGTTGCGCTCGTTCTACTCGCCTCGTTCGGTTTTCCCGCTTGAGGACGGGACGACAGTGAAACGGAAATACCTAGTCGGATACGATAACTGGGGTGTCGAGCGACAGTTCAAAAAACGATCACGCGCCGCGAGGTTCGGTCGCGGGCGGAGTCACGTCCTCGAGCGGGCGGGCGGCCATCGCGACGGCCACCATCGAGAGCCCGGTCACGAGGAGGTTGATGCCGACGAGCAGGCCGATCGCCCACGCCGCGGTGGCCGGGAACCCGACCCAGAGGAGCGCGGCGAGGACGACCGAGGCCACGCCGCTGACGGCGATCGAGGTCCGGCCGGGAGCGCCGGTCATTCGCGTCGCCGCCGCGAGTTCCGCGACGCCGTCGACGACTAAGTACGCCACGAGCGCCAGCGTCAGCGTGACGAGCGCGACCGCGGGTGCCGCGAGTACGGCGATCCCGGCGATCACCGAGACGACGGCGAGCGCGGTCTGCCAGATCGCGCCGTGCCAGCCCCGGGCGGCGAACGCGTGAACGCCGTGGACGATCCCGCCCGCAACGAGGAGCACGCCGAGCGCTATCGTCATCGACAGGCCGGTGACCATCGGGACGGCCATCGCGAGGAGTCCGAGCAGCCCGATTGCCACACCCGCGATCGCGAGCGTTCGCCATTCGTTCTCGAGGGAGTAGCCCCCGTCGTGTCCGGTGGATGCTGTGATACTGTTCATCGGAGTCACCGATACTATCTATGTCTTCTCAGTATATAATACAAATACACGGTTTGACAGTTTGTCGCGGGAGCGGACCAGTCCGAAACCGGGACGGATGGGGCGTCTCGAGCGCGCTCGAGGGAGAGATGGGAAACGAGAGATGGCAGTTCGACGCCGAAGCGCGACTGTTATTTCGATGGCCGTGTCAGGTCGAGCCGTGACGGACGATCGAAGCAGTGAGTACCGCGAATGCGATCTCTGTGGCGACACGGTTCCCGCGGCGGTCTATCGCGAGCACCTGCTCAAGGAGTGTTCGGGCGACTGAGACGCGTGCTGTCGTGCTCGCGTCTCGTGATCGGTGTCGTGCCACGAGCGGAGTCGTTCGACTTGCCGTTCTCTCTGGTACTGAAATACGGAGAAAGCCCTATGCGAGTGGGCGAAATCACAGCGAAACAGTGACGGGAGCTTCGACCTCGAGACTCTGGGAGTGTCCGCTGTGCGGGCGGGCGGTCAACGGCTTCGTGAACGGCTGCCGGTGTCCGTCCTGTCGGGAAACCGTCTCCGATCGCTGCGAGTGCGACGGCTGGTCCGCTGCGGACCCGGATCCGTAGTCACGCGCTCGCCCCGGTGCGGGCTACTTCTCTTCGACGTGGCGGATCTCGCAGGCGACGCCGCGCGTACTTTCGGCCATCTCGCGGCCGAACATCTCGGCGCGGCCGACGGCGAACGCCTGCGGCCCCTCGACGACCACCTCGTCGCCGACGCGGATGTCCTCGTCGGCGTCGACGACCCCCGGCGCGAGTACGCTGCCGTGGGGGACGAAGCCGTCGATCTCGACGCGCTTCGTCGGCGCGTCGCTCTCGAGCCACTGCCGCGCGCCGGCGAGCGTAAAGGAGAGGGTGCCGTACTGGGGAACCATCGTCGCGAGCTGGGTATCCTCGGGGTCGCGGACCTGAATCTTCGGGTAGCGGCTGGTCGTCTGGATGTCCGCGAAGAGGTCGTCGCCGGCCCCGTCGCCGAGCAGGTAGTCCGCGATGGCGCGGACGGTGTTGTGCTCGCGCTCGCGCTTCGAGTATTTCAGTTCGCCCGACAGGGCACTCGAGAGGTTCGCGATCGACTCGTCGTCGGTCGGATGCTCGGCGACGGTGTAGGTGATATCGAGGTCAAGTCGCTTCTCGACGCGCTCGACGATGTCGTGGTAGCCCTCGTCGGGGACGTGGGCGATAATCTCGGGATACTCGTTGCGCTCGAGGTACCGCTGCAGGACCTCGCTGACGAACTGCTTCTCGTCTTCGGACCAGCGGCCCGTGACGACGGTGTCGTAGTGCTGGGCCGGATAGGTCGTCTCGAGTTCCTGTGGGACGACGCCGATGGGACTGGTCATCGACACGAGGTGAGCGCGCCACTGAATGGCGTCGTGGAACTGGCGGTGGCTCTGGGACTCGCTGTAGGGCTTGGCGGCCGAACAGGGAACGAGCACGAGCGGGTTGCTGAAGCGGTTCCGGTAGCGCGTCGTCACCCGGTCGGCGAAGCGCTGGATCTCCACCCGACGGAGAGTGTCGCTGGTCGCGGCGCTGATCTGGGCGTCCCGCAGAATCGGCGTCCGCTCCTCGAGGTAGCCCCACTGGGAGTCGAGTTCGCGCACGGCGGCGGTGAGCCACTGATCGTGGCGGGCCTGTCCTTCGACGTAGTCCCGGAGCCGACCGTCTCGGATCCGGCGGCGGACGATCGCCAGCTCGGACTCGAGGGCGTTGACGTTGTGCTCGGCACAGTCCTCACGGGTGAACTCCTCGCGCGGTTTCTGACAGGCCGGACACGAACAGGGGAGTTCCTCGAGGTCCTCGAGGAAGTAGGCCTCGTCGGTCGTCAGGTACCGGCCTTCGGTTCCCTTCACGACGGCCGCGGTCTCGTCGAACAGATCGACGCCGGCGTAGGCCAACACGGCGACGTTCCGGGGCGTGGCGACGCCGGAGAACAACAGAGCGGTGTCCGCCGGAATCGCCTCGCGGGCGTCGACGACGGCTTCGACGAGCGCCGCGCCGTGGCCCGTCACCGATTGAACGTTCGAGACCGCGTACGCGTCGGTGCCGTGGTCCGCGGGGCTCTCGCTCGAGACGACCGCGACGCTGGGATAGTCGACGTCGGGGTAGTCGACGCCGAACGACTCCTGCACTTCGTCGGCGGTGCCGCCGGGGAACGCCCGGTGAGGGAGCATGGTGAGCTGCGAGTCGTCGCCCTCGGGGAGGTCGCGGTCGGCGCTCCAGAGCGAGCCCGCGTCCTCGAGGATGTCGTCGACGAGTGCGGGTGTCGAAATCGGCGAGGAGAGGCGAAGTTCGCCCACGCGCGCGGCCCCGTCGCGCTCGTGTACTTCGAAGTAGTCGGTCATACCCGATATGGCCGGGGCGGGCGAAAGAGGTTGTCGATAGCGAGCGACCCGCTGAGCGGTCCCACTCCCTTTGCCCCTCTTTATCGTATTCACTCACCCATGTATTTCTCGAGACGGTGACTGAACCCATCTCATGAAATAATGGAAAATTAACCTTTATGCGTTAGTAGTCGAAGTTACAACTATGCCATCGGATTCAACAGACTCGAGACGACAATCGACCGACGCCAGCAGAGCCTTCCTCGCCCTCCTGCTGGTCGCAGCCGTCGGCATCGCGTCGATGGGGCTGCCGGTCGTCTACGGCGGCATGACGACGACCGCCGAAGCGACGGACACTGCCGATGTCGAATCGTACGAGACGATCTCGCAGGCGGAATCGGAACTCGACCCGGCCGACGAAGTGTACCTCCGTGACGACGGGAGCGCCGTCCTCCGATACGACGACGAGGACTCGGATATCAACCAGTTCAAGCTGGGTATGAACGCCAGCGAAGGGCTGGTCCACATGTTGGTCGTCGACGACATCGAGGATGACGACAGCGTCGAGGATATCGAGGAGGCGAACTTCTCGGCGATCCTCGATCAGCAAGGGTTCTCCGGTGACGGGTCCCTCGTCATGCAGCAACCGGAGGACATCAAAGATCTCTCCGTCGATGTCTCCGGTGAGGTCTCCGACGAGACGAACGAGTTCGATGCGACCGCCACTGGCACGTTCGAGAGCGACGCCACGTCCACCGGCGCAGTCAGCACGAGCGGCTACGTGACCGCTACGACGGACCGCCTCGAGACGGCGGGCAGCGTTTCCGTCGACGACCCAATGGCGTCCAGCGATACTGGAACGTACATGGACGTCTCCCTGCAGGACACGAGCGACGGCTACACCGTGGACGTCTCCCGGGAGCGCAATCTCGCCGACTTCCAATCCGGTGACTGGGAGACTCGAGAGCAGGCCAAACAGACCCTCCAGCGCCAGTACGGCGACCTCGCAACTCGCCTGGGCGGAACGAGCACTATCGAGATCACGAACTACAACTACGAGGAGCGATCGACCGGAGAGGATCGCCTCGAGATCGACTTCACGGTCGAGTACACCGGAATCGATGACGGAATCGAAGAGCAACTCACGGACACGCTGGCAAACGACCAGTCGATGGACCTGAGTCGGTCGGAAGCCGAAGAGATCGCGACCAGCGTCACCGACCTCGAGATCGAGACCGCCGAGTTCACGATGAGCGAGAGCGACGGCTCGATCGACATCGAGTGGGAGTTCGCGCTCGCGAACTACGACGAACTCTCCCTCGCCATGCTCGATCTGGCCGAATCGGCCGAGATGAACGACGCGCTGAACCAGTCCGACATCGAGGACGCCCGAACCTCCCTCGAGGCACAGCAGGCGGCGGACCTCACGTGGGAACTCGAGTGGGACGCCACAGTCGAGCAGACATCGAACGACGAACTCCAGCTCGATGCCGAACTCACGAGCGACACCGAAAACTGGGTCGCCTACATCGACGAACTCGAGTCCAGAGGCGTCGAGACCCCGAACGACGTCACGTTCAGTCTGACGGCTGAAACCGACGGCGACGAGCTCGCGGTCGACGGACAGTTTGACGTCGAGGCACAGGATCTGGCCAGTCAGGCGCTCGAATCGATGGCCCAGTCCGCTCAGTCCGGGCCGACGACATCGTCGTCCTCCGAGGCGGACCAGTTCGTCTCGACGCTCGCCGACTCCGAACTCGAGGTCGCCCGCGTCGATGCCAGCCTCACCGACGACACGGTTCGCGTCGAAGGTGGCGCGAAGTTCGATAACATGAGCAAGGTCGCGGACAGCCTCAGTAGTACCGTCGGCATCGGCGGAATCGCAACCGAAACGACCGATGGGAACACGTCCATGTACGTCCACGTCGACGATATGGGCGATGTCGACACCGAGTCGGCGACCAAATCGGACATCGAGCACCTCGGCGTGGTCGATTCCGAGACGACCGTCCGGCAGGCCGGCGACTGGGACGAGGAGTTCCCCGAACCTGACACCACCGAAATGCGCAACTACCTCGGGCTCTCTGCCGAGAGCGGCGAAACGACTGAAGAGGAAGAGTCCGAAAGCATTCCCGGCTTCGGTGCCGGCGTCGGACTCGCCGCGATCGCCGGACTGCTGACGGCGCTCGTCCTCCGACAGCGAACGTAGTCCCGATCCGACCATCCGCAGCGTAACCGGATTTCATCCTTTTTGCCAGCGATTGAACGACAACGGTAGCGTCCGCTCTCGGCATCGAAACACCGCTGAGAAACCGCGGTCGCAGCCGATTATACGGTCTCGAGGTGTGTCGCCGTCGCCGACGTGTGGCCGCGGTTGAACGAGAGGATCTTGATCCGGATCACGTCCGTCGGGTCGCAGTCGTCGGGCACGTCCTCGACGAAGACGACGAACCCTTCGATCTTACAGACCGCTCGCCGCTCGCCGGAGTGGTGGTCGCTGAACTCGCGGATCGCCGTTTCCTCGACATCTCCGATATCGACCGGGGGGTCGCGCTCCTGTGCATCCGTGTGTCGTTCCCACGATCGGCGTTCGTCCGCGGACCGACCGCGGAACCGTTTGAACAGCCACGATCCGATCACGAGGGCGACGATGGCGCTCCCGCCGAGTACTGCCGGGCCGAGCATACCGGAACCGGATGTCGCCTCGGTCTTCGATGTTCCGGTCTCGCCGGCAGCCTTTTGTCTCCCGGTCGGTTGGAGGACATCGTGAGTACTTCATTCAACGGGTCGTCCGGCGACGGCGTCTACGAGTCCGTCAGCATTGCCGTCGTTAGCGCAGTTGCGACCCACCGGGGGACGGATCCGACCGACCTCCCGCCGCTGTACGAGTGGATCGACCCGGACGCGCTCGATTCCCTCTTCGCGCCCACTCGACGCGGTGGGTCCCGCGGCGGCCGGCTCGAGTTCACCTACGACGGCCACGCGATCACCGTCGACTGCACCGACGGCGTGGCGATCGAGATCGACGATTCGCCGGTCGCCCGACCGGTCGTCGTCGATTCCGAACCCGGTTCGCTGACGAACGCGTAATTCCGCCCCACCGCGACCCCGCCGTATCGAAGCAGGCGTTTTCGAAATCACGCAGACGGAGAGTGACAGGTCTGCTCAGTCCGACGCGAGGTCGACGAGCGCGACGCCCTCGGGGACGCGCTCGAGGACGCCCGCAGGCCAGCCCCGATGGGCGAGGGTGACCGCGGTCTCCGGGTTCGTCTCGACGAGGCGGGCCACGCCGTCGGCCGCGGCCTCGAGGGCGGCCCGGTCGGTCCGGTCCGGGACTTCGGCGGTGAGCGGGTAGCTCCGCGAGAGCGCCCGCGGGAAGGGGCCGAAGGGCGGTTCGACTCGCCACGAGTCGTCGAACTCGTCGCCCCGCGGCGCGTCGCCTTCGGTGAGCAGCAGGGAATCGGGGACGGACAGCCGCTCGAGGCGCTGGTGATGGCGGACGACCTCGGGTCGGCGGGCGCTCTCGTGGGAGGTGTAGAAGAACGCGCCCTTCGAGACGGGGTCCGAGCGCTCGAGCTGTTCGGCGTGATCGAGCAGCGTGCGATAGCCGTCGAGCATCGTCGGGTGGGCACGGGCGCGCTGTTCGACGAGTTCCATGAGGGTGCCGGCGCGGATCGCCTGCTTGATCCGGCGGATCTCGGCGAAGGTGACGTGGAGGTTGTGGGCGGCGAGTTCGGTCTCGCGATCGGCGTCTGGCAGGGCGCGCAACTCGTCGGGCGAGTGCTCGGTACAGACGGCACACGAACAGGGGAGGTAGTCGAGGTCGTCGAGGGCGCGGGTGCCCCGCACCGTGAGATAGCGGTCGTCGCGGGCGTACAGCGCGTAGGCCGCGGAATCGAACAGGTCACAGCCCATCGCGACGGCGAGCGCGAACATCATGGGGTGGCCGGCACCGAAGAGGTGGACGGGCGCGTCGGCACCCAGCCCGCGTTTTGCGGCGGCGACGATGTCGATCATGTCGTCGTACCGGTAGTCGTTCATCAGCGGCACGACCGCGCCGACTGGGAAGACGTCGAGAGCGGTCCCCTCGGCGTGGCTACCGGCCCGCTCGCGGAGAGCTGGGTAGGTCGATCCCTGGACAGGTGCGCTGACGAGCATCTCGCCCGTATCGGCGGTCTCGGCGATCTCGAGTCGCTCTTGTGTGGTCTCGAGGTCGGCTTCGGCGCGATCGCGGGAAACGTCCGGCGGCGTCGGAATGTCGACGGGCGTGGCGATGTCGGAGCCGATCTCGCGCTGGAATTCGAGGATTTCCTCGGTCGTGACATCGATCTCGCCGTACTCCGAGAGCTGGAACGAACCCGAGTCGGTCATGATCGCGCCCGGGAAATCGAGCAGATCGTGCAGGCCCTCCTCGAGCGCGCGTTCGCGGAGGGTATCGTCCCCGTGGATAATATAGGAGTTCGTGATGAGAATCTCCGCGCCGAACTCGTCGGCGAGCCGGCGAGGGCTGATCGTGTCCAAATTCGGATTAATCACCGGCAGCAGGGCCGGGGTTTCGACGGTGGCGTCGGCTCGGGGAACGGTGAGTTCGCCGATGCGGCCGCCGGCGTCGATATCCCGGACTTCGAAGCACTCGCGCATTGACCGCGTGTTGGATTGTCCGACGTAAGTCATGACGGATTTCGACCGACCGTCCGGCTGAGACGCGGCGATCGGACGGGCGTCAGTGGCTGATAGAACCGATAAACGCCCCGTTCTGTCCCGTTCGCCGATGCGATCCCGGCAGCCACAAGCACGGCATTCGTCCGTCGTGATGAGCGCCATATCGCGGCACGGAAATGCGTTCTTCCTGACGGCTGTGATCGTCATCGATCGCGACAGATGAACCGGAGATTAGAGACCGTTGCACGGTTCCAACACTGGTTTTCTCCGAGATAATCCTGTAACAGTCGCCTCGTTTTAGCCCGGATCCGGGGGTAGGGGAGAGCGCATGGTTTCACGACCGCAGAAAGTTGGCGTTGTGTTCGTCGCGCTGCTGGTCGCACTTTCGGGGGGTCCTGCCCTCGCCGGTGCGACAGCGGGCGCTGGCGACGACGCCGGAGACATGGGCGAATCGGAATCGAGCGCGACGCTCGAGAACGTACAGGTCGAGACACTCGAACTCGAGAACGTCACGGTCGAGAACGCGACGATCGAGGAGTTGAACGTCGAGGAGTTCGACGCTGATGTCGCGGAACTCCAGGACGAACTCGAGAGCAACAACACCGAATCGAACGACACCGAGACCGCTGACGACAACGAGTCCAACGCGAGCAGCGAGGAAGTGACCCTCTCCGACATCCAGTTCGAGCAACTCGAGCTCGAGGGCGTCTCGCTCGAGGAGTTCGAAGAGGGCGGTGAGGCCAACGCGTCGACGGACGAGGAGATGAACGCGTCCGACGACGATGAAATGAACGCGTCCGACGACGAGGACGGCCTCGAGACCGAGGATACCGACACGGATGCCGACGCTGAAGCCGACGATACGGTCGAGAACGACACCGAGTCCGAGACCGAAAGCTCCAGCAACGAGTCCGTGATCGACGAGAACGCGAGCGAGGTCACGGTTCAGAACCTGACCATCGAGACGATGGACGTCGAGACGCTGACCGTCGAGGAGCTGACCGCCGGTGAGGACGCCGACAACGAGTCCGCGATGGCAGACAACGAGTCCGCGGACAACGAGAGCGACGACCTCGAGATCTCCGAGGACGACAACGAGTCGAACGACTCCGCGATGGCCGACAACGAGACGGAGAGCGAGAGCGACGACCTCGAAATCTCCGAGGACGACAACGCGACCGACACCGAGTCGACCGAAAGCGAGAACGAGTCCCAGGAGATCGAGGAACTTACGATCGAGCAGTTCGACGCCGAGGAGATCACGATCGAATCGATGACCGTCGATTCGGTCGAGGAAGCGGACGACAGCGCTAGTACGGACGATAACGAGACGGAGAACGAGAGCGACGACCTCGAGATCTCCGAAGACGAGGACAACGAGTCCGCGGACAACGAAAGCGACGATCTCGAGATCTCCGAGGACGACAACGAGACCGACGAGATGGACACCGAGAGTAACGAGAGCTCCGGCGAGACCATCTCGAACCTCTCCGCGTCCTCGATCACGATCGAGAACGCGACCAGTGACACCCTCACGCTCGGCGACGCGAGCGAACTCGAGGACATCGAGAGCGACGATTCGATGGCGTCTGACGACGAGATGAACGAGACGGACACTGACGATAACGAAACCGACGACAACGACACGGACATCGAAATCACCGAGGACGACTCCGCGAACGAGAGCGAAGCCTAACCTGCGTTCGGCGGTACCGCATACTCCGTTTTTCTGCGAGCCTCGTTGCGAACCCCGGCTGCGCCTGCTGTGTGCTGCCCTGCGATGATACCGCGCTGTACGGCGGCCGCGACCGGTCACAGACGAAGGCGCTTTAGGCGCTGGACCGCTTGCGTTTCCTAATGAGTAAACCCACGCCCGAGGTATACGAGCAGGGCAAGGGCATGGACGCCCACAATCAGGCGATGCGGGAGATCCGCTCCCGAAAGGAGGCCAGTTACGACCCCCACGAGCCCACCCGCGTCTGGCTCGACGAGGACAACACGCCCGACGGCGTCAAGTCGAGTCTGACGATCATCCTGAACACCGGCGGCTGCCGGTGGGCCCGCGCCGGCGGCTGTACGATGTGTGGCTACGTCGCCGAGAGCGTCGACGGCGGCTCGGTCTCCCACGAGGCCCTGATGGACCAGATCGACATCTGTCTGGCCCACGAGTCCGAAAACGCGGACGAACCGGCCGACCTCATCAAGATCTACACCTCCGGTTCGTTCCTCGACGAGCGCGAGGTCGGCGCGGAGAGTCGCCGGGCGATCGCCGACACCTTCGCCGACCGCGAACGGATCGTCGTCGAATCGCTGCCGGACTTCGTCAATCGCGAGAAGATCGGCGATTTCACTCAGCACGGGCTCGACACCGACATCGCGATCGGCCTCGAGACGGCGACGGACCGCGTGCGCCACGACTGCGTGAACAAGTACTTCGACTTCGCCGACTTCGAGGACGCCTGCGCGGAAGCCGCCGCCGGGGACGAGGCCGCGGGCGACGATGTCGCGGCCGGCATCAAGGCCTACCTCCTGATGAAGCCGCCCTTCCTCACCGAGTCCGAGGCCGTCGAAGACATGATCTCCTCGATCGAGCGCTGTGCCGATGTCGCTGGCTGTCACACCGTCTCGATGAACCCCTGTAACGTCCAGCGCTACACCATGGTCGACGACCTCTACTTCGAGGACGGCTACCGCCCGCCGTGGCTCTGGTCGGTCGCTCACGTGCTCGAGGAGACGGCGGACGTCGACGCCATCGTCGTCTCGGACCCGGTCGGACACGGTTCCGATCGCGGCCCGCACAACTGTCAGGAGTGCGACGACAACGTCCAGAAGGCGATCAAGGATTTCGACCTCCGGCAGGACCCCTCGGTCTTCGAGCAGGTCTCCTGTGAGTGTGAACTAACCTGGGAGACCGTCATGGAGCGCGAACGGAGCTTCAACCAGCCGCTGATGCGGTAACGCCGCGCGGCGGGAGTCGGGCTACTTACTTTACCGTCGGCCGACAACTCCTCGTATGGCACTCCCATCGTTTTCGGACTACTGGAACGAACTCGAGCCCGCAGTGTTGATCGTCGTCGGCTTTTTGCTGTTCGTCTTTCCCGAGCCCGCGACCTCCGCGCTGGGCGCGGGACTCATGTTACTCGGCGGGAGCTGGTGGTTCTACGAGTGGGGCCGTTAGGGGGACACGGGCCTAGTCGCCGGTCGCCGTGCCGTCCGACGCGGACTGGATGGACTCCGCGTCGGCGCGGGGAACCTCGAGTGTGACGACGGTCCCGCGGGGCTCGTTGTCCGTAAACGAGAGTTCGCCGCCGGCCTGCGCGACGACCCAGTTGACCAGCCAGAGCCCGATCCCGCTGGCGTGGCGAAGTTGCGTGATCTCCCGGTCGCCCTCGAGCAGTTCCCGCTCTTCCTCGGGCATCCCGGGGCCGTCATCGGCGATCGACAGCGTCAGTAACTCGCTATCTGGCGGGTCACGCAGCGTCACATCGATGGTCGGTCGCGACCGGTCGGTGTGTTCGACGGCGTTCTCGAGCACCTGAAAGACGGCCGTCCGGAGGTACTCGTCGGCCCGGGCGAAGGCTCGATCCGGTAGCGAACAGGAGATATCGACGTCGTAGGCGCTCTCGAGGCGGCTCACTGCCTGTTCGACGGCTTCGGAGAAATCGACGGGCCCGGCCGCGACTTCGTCGCGGTCGAGGACTCGTTCGACGGTTCGGGTCTTCTCCGCGAGGCCGATGAGTTCGTTCGTCCGGCACTGGATGGTCTCGACGTACTCCCGATCCGCGTCGTCGACGGCGTCCGCGAGCATTTCCGCACAGCCGTTGATGATGTTCATGCCGTTGCGCAGATCGTGGCGCAAGACGCGATTGAGGATCTCGAGTCGCTTCTGTCGCTGTTTCTGGGCGGTGATGTCGGTGTAGAGGGCGAACGCACGATCCGACGACCGGTCCATCTCCATCGGGACGACTCGAAGCCTGAAATCGCGCAGTCCGTCCACGGTCCGGCGCTTGACCGCTGTCTCGCTCACCTCGCCGCGGCTGCCCAGTTGGTTGAGCCTCTCGGCGTCGGTCTTTCTGTCGGGCGGAACGATGACCTGATCGATCGGCGTTCCGACGAGTTCCGACTCGTCGTAGCCGAAGCACCGTTCGAACGCTGGATTGACGTCCTCGACGATCGGCCCGTCCGCGAGCCGGCTGACGCTGACGACGGCGTCGGGGACGTGCTCGAACAGCGCCGCGAACCGGTCGCGTTCGGCTCGCAGCCGCTTCTCGTAGGCGATTCGATCGAGGGCGTCGGTAACGTGGGACAGCAACAGCTCCGCTAACTCCTCGTCGGACGCGGTAAACGAGTTCGGCTCCGCCGAGATCGCCTGAAACACGCCGCGATCCCCGATCGGGACGCTCAAGACCGACCGGCAGTCGTCGATCTCCGGGACCGCGTCGCTCGCCGCGCTCCCGTCGACGCGGATCGATCGTTGCGTGCGGTAGGCCTGCCCGGCGACGCCCTCGCCGATCGGCCGCCGTCCCTCGAGGTCGGTCTCGAGGCCGGCGGACGCGGCTTCCGTGACGAAGGAGTCGTCGCGGATGCTGTTGACGAGACAGACGTCGAAGTCGAGGACGTCTTCGGCGGCTTCGACGGCCACGTCGTAGATCGCCGCGCGGCTCTCGCAGTCGTCGAGCCGGGAGGCGACGCTGTGGAGCCCCTCGATCTTCGACTTCCGATCGACCAGTTTCCGTTCCATGCGCTTGCGGTCGCTGATGTCGCGAGCGATGCCGACCGTGCCGTCGATCTCGCCGTCGGAGTACAACAGAGACATGTTGACCTCGGCCGGCGTCCGCTCCCCGTCGGGACCCGTGAGCGTGATTTCGTAGGTCGTGACGCGCCGATCGTCGTCGGCCACGAGGTCCCGAACCTGTCGGCGTCCCCGTTCGACGCTCTCGTCGGTGAGGACCGTCGAGACGTGTTCGCCGAGGAGATCGTCGCGGTCGTAGCCGGTCGTTCCCATCATCGTCTCGTTGACCGTGACGAACCGACCGTCGGGGTCGAGCTGGTAGACGCAGTCGCCGACCGTCTCGACGACGGTCTCCGTCCGCTCGAGTTCGCGTTCGCGCGCTGCCCGATCGAGCGCCGCTTCGGCAGTCGCGGCGAGGGCGTTGAGTAAGTGGATCTCGGCGTCGTCGAGTTCGTCGGCTCCCGCCGCGCCGACCGACAGCAAGCCGTGGTCGCCGAGCGGATGGAGGAGTGCGTTCTCGACGTCGAGATCGATGTCGTACGAGATTCGCGAGACGTCCTCGAGGAGAGTCGGCTCGTCGTCGGTGTAGACGTCCCAGAGGACGCCGTCCGCCGAACTAATCGACGAGATGTCGTCGGTGTGTTCGTCGAGCGCCGACGTGACGCCGGCCAACTCGAGCGTCTCGCTGTCCTCGTCGTAGATCCTGATCGCGCCGAGCGCCCGATCGATCACGTCCTCGGTCGCCGCCATCACGATGTCGGCGATCTCGTCGGCCGATCCGGCTCGCAGTAGCTCTTGGGTCGTCGCTTGGAGCGCCTCGAGGGCGTTCGCTCGCTTGCGGTCGGCCGTGATGTCCTGTCCGAACGAGAGGACGCTGACGACCTCGCCGTCTTCGACGAGCGGCGTGTTGAACCACTCGCAGGTCATCGGCGTGCCGTCCGCGCGGACGTTGCGGTTTACCTGCCGGGACGGCTGCCCGTCGGTCGACCCGCTGACGAGGTCGTTCCAGTACTCGTGGACGGCCGCTCGCTCCGACTCCGGAACGATCAGGTCGACCGCGGATTCGCCCGCGGCCTCCTCGGCGGTGTAGCCGAACAGTTCGGTCGCCGCCGGGTTCCAGTTTCGTACCTCGAACGCGAGGTTCCACTCGATGATCGCGAGCGGCGACTGCTCGACCAGCAACTCGAGGCGGTCCGAGGGGTCGTCGGCCGGCTCCGGCGACCCGGACTCGGCCGCGTCGGCGGCCGTTCCCGTGTCGGTGGTCGTCTCCGCGTCGGCCCGTCGCTCCTCGAGTAGCGCGTTGAGCCGCGTCGCGAGCGTTTCGTGTCCCTGCGAGCGAGGGACGTAACCGTCTGCTCCCGCGGCGACGACTGCGCCCGCGAGGGCTTCGCTGCCGTCGTCTGGAAAAGCGATGATCGGAATATCGGACCGGCGGTCTCGAACCGCCCGGCAGCAGTCGACGGGGTCGGCGTCGGGGAGCGTGTCCCCGATCACGACGCAGTCGACAGCCGAGAGGGACTCGAGACACGCATCGGTCGTCCGAACGGTCTCGGTCGTCACGCCGCGCTCCGCGAGGGGGCGTTCGAGGACGGTTCCGGTGTCGGAACCGACGACGACGGCTCGGGTGTCCGGTCCGCTATTCGTGCCCATCCCCTGTATTCAGTTCGACTCCAACGAACGCCGGCACTATTACTCTTTGACTCGACTCACGAATTGAGTTGTCGTCGTCGACCGCTCGCGTATTCCGCGGAAAACAGCCGGTTACGGTCCTATACGCCGCTTGCTTCCGATTCGAATCCGCGGAGGACCCCCTGTCCGTCGGTGGGTCCGACATCGGGCAGCGTCGCGCGCTCCGGGTGTGGCATCAACACCGCGACGGACTCGCGGTCGCCGAGGACGCCGGCGACGTTGTGCTTGGACCCGTTCGGATTCACGTCCGGTCCCGTCTCGCCGTTCTCGTCGCAGTAGCGAAAGAGGACTCGACCCTCGTCCTCGAGGTCGGCCAATCGGTCGTCGTCGATCTCGTAGCGGCCCTCGCCGTGGGCGATGGGGATCTCGATGACCTCACCCTCGTCGTAGGCGGCGGTCCACGGCGTGTCCGCGCGCTCGACGCGCAAGTAGACGTGTTCACACTGGAAGCGGGCGCTCTCGTTCGTCGTGAACGCGCCCTCGGTCAGGCCGGACTCGCAGCCGATCTGTGCGCCGTTACAGACGCCCAGCACCGGCACGCCGTCGGCCGCGGCCTCTCGAACTTCGGCCATGATCGGCGAACGAGCCGCCATCGCCCCCGCGCGGAGATAGTCGCCGTAGGAGAACCCGCCAGGGAGGACGACGCCCGTCGTGTCCTCGGGGAGTCCGTCCTCGTGCCAGACGATCTCGGCGTCGATGTCGAGGTGTGCCAGCGCGCGCTCGGCGTCGCGGTCACAGTTCGAGCCGCCGAATCGGATGATCGAAACCGTCATCTACCGTTCGGCGACCTCCACGTCGTAGTCGTGGATGGTCGGGTTCGCCAGCAGCCGTTCGGCCATCTCGTCTGCGCGCTCGCGCGCACCGTCCGCGGAGTCGGCCTCGAGGTCGATCTCGAAGCGGTCAGCCGATCGCAGCTCTTCGAGTTCGAAGCCCAGCCGCTCGAGGGCCTGCGTCGTCGTCTCGGCCTCGGGGTCCAAGACGCCCCGTTTGAGTCGAACCGTCACCGTCGCGGTGTAGGCGGTCATTACCTGATACCCCGTAACCGTGCTCAAAAACGCTTTCGCCTTGGCTTCGTAATACACGTTCGTGGACACCGACGTGTGACTCGGCGGCGGACCCCCGTTCCCGTCTCGAGGCGCAGTCGCCCGACGGCCGATTACGCCGCTCGCGCGACGACGATGTCGCCCGTCGCGTGAACGGTGACCGTGTACGCGTCCAACTGGAATGATACCTGCCCGGTGCTTCGGCTCGCGGCGCTGTTCGCCGGCGCGAAGAGCGCCTCGAGGCTCTCGGGATCGATCCGGTCGTAGAGTCGTTCGACATCAGTCGGGTCGTTCCCGGAGAGTTCCGCAACCGTCGAGACGATCGTGGTCGTCAACGACTCCGTCCCCGCCCAGTCGTGCGAGACGAACGCCGTCTTCCGTTCGCGATCGATTCGTGATCGGCCGTGGTCGTCCGGTGTTACTGTCATTGTATTCACCTACCTATTGGCGACTGTCACGCCGCGTGACTAAACAGTCGTACCACAGACCACCGTATAAATCCCTGTCAGACATGTTTCATCCGCTTGTACGACAAAATAAACGCGTTCACGTGACGGGGACGGGGTCGATTCGGGGCGTCTGTCATACGTCTTCCAACAAGTATCTCGTACTCACGTCGTCGCTCAGTGTGATCTCCCGGTGTGCTCCGTCTCTCGAACGGAATGCGTGCGGTTCGCACGGCCCTCTACGGAAAGCAGGACTTTTAGCCGCCCGCGGACTGCACTCCGTCGTGATGAATCGCGATTCGCTCGAGCGGAGGTGGCAGCGTTGACGACCGACGTAACCGAAATCACGGTGATCGGAGACGACGACACCGGGCTGGTCGCCAACGTGACCAGCCTCCTGTTCGAGCGCGGGATCAATATCGAGGACCTCGATCAGGCGGTCCGCGACGGCGTCTTCCGGATGTATCTCGCCGTCGATACCTCCGAGATGGTCTGTACGGAAGCGACGCTCCGGGAGGACCTCCGCGACCTCGGCGACGACCTCGACCTCGACGTCCAGGTCCGGTTCCCCGCCGACCGGGAGACCCAACAGATCGCCGTCCTCGTGACGAAGGAGAGTCACTGCCTCGAGGCGCTGTTCGAGGCGTGGGCCAACGACGACCTCGGCGCGGATATCGGCGTCGTGATCGGCAACCACGACGACCTCCAGCCGCTGGCCGAGCACTACGACGTGCCGTTTCACGACATCGGCGACGAGGGCGGCCAGCAAAACGAGGATCGACTGCTCGAACTCCTCGCGGAGTACGACGTCGACCTGATCGTCCTCGCGCGGTACATGCGCATTCTGAGCCCGAACGTCGTCTTCCGCTACGAGGACCGGATCATCAACGTCCATCCCTCCCTGCTGCCGGCGTTCCCCGGCGCGGAGGCCTACCGACAGGCCGTCGAAGAGGGCGTTCGCGTGGCCGGGGTCACTGCCCACTACGTCACGACCGACCTCGATCAGGGACCGATCATCACCCAGCGCGCGTTCGATGTCCCCGACGACGCCGACTTGGACGTGATGAAACGCCGCGGCCAGCCCCTCGAGGCCGACGCCCTGCTCGAGGCCGTCCAACTGCACTTAAACGGCGACGTGTCGGTCCACCGCGGCCGAACGTCGGTCCGGGAGAACGGCACCCAGTACCAGCTCGGCCTGCCCGAGGAACTCGACGAGTTCACACCGGACCGGCCGGTCGACGGCATCGGCAGTGCGGTCGCCGAAGACAACTGAACGCGCGGCTTTTGCGGTCCGTTTCGGTGACTGCCGCGAGAACTGGGCCGGCGCTCAGGCGGACGTCGACGACTCCCACTGCTCGAGACAGTCGTCGGTACAGAAGTGCCGGTAGACGGTCGTTCCGTCCTCGACGGTCGTCACGACGCGCTGTTCGGAGGACGGTCCTATGGGATTGCCACACTGTCGACAGTCGGGTGAGTCGTCGTCCGTCGAATCGGTCATCGGTTGACAGGTGGACCGAGGCCCACTTGAACGAATCCATTGCGGCGTATTCGGCCACGGTCGGCGAATCCGTTCGCCCAGCCGGCGACCCCGAAACGGCACCGGTTGGCGGCTCGATGACGACGACTCGGTATTGACCGTCGCTTTCGGCCCGCTCGAGCCGTTCAGACCATTCAGACGTTCTCGCGGTCGACTGTCACGCCCTCGAACAGCGGACCGAGGTCGTCGTCGAGTTGGGCCTTCAGATCCTGCAGTTCGCCGTCGGTCAGCGCGACCGCGAGGGCGTCGGTCACCGCGTCGGCGTACTGTTCCGCGTCGTCGGGCTCGACGTCCGTCCCGCGGAGTTGCTCGCTCACCCGTTCGACGAAGTCCTCGCGGTCGTAGCCGGCGGCGTCGTGGTCGGCGTCTTCGACGATCCCGGCCAGTTCGTCGGGGAGCTGTGCGGCGACGTTCTCGGCCTCGCCGCCGGTCAGCGTCTCGGCGAGTGTCGCCATGACGGCCTCGGTCGCGGCCTGCGCGCGATCCGTCGTGTCGAGGTGGCCCGCTTCCTGTACCAGTCCGTAGAACTCGCTTTCTTGCATGGACGGCACTTCGCCGGTCAACGCCATCGGGATTGGGCACTCAGTTGCAAGCCGTCATCGCATCTCCATCGTCGGCGAACAGCGACTCGAGAAGACGATCTCGCGGGCAACGGCTATACGTAAATCAAAAAACATATCGTGTGCTACGTGAGAGATATCGTAATGGACGAGTCGGGGATCAAACTCCGCCTGAATCTCATTATCGCCCTTCTGAGTGCCGTCCTTCTCGTACTGCTTCTCCCGATTCTTTCCCCCCAGATCGTCTTTATCGGGATCCTATTGGTCGGCATCGGGTTTCCCGTCCTCTTTCTACTCGTGATGCTCCTGCGGTAGGATCGGACAAGCGCCTAGCCACTCGCGTTGCGGAGACGAACGACGAGCAAAGAAAACGGGGGACTCAGTCGTCGTTCGGCTCGGCGTTGGCCGCGGCCGACGACACGTCCTGCTGGCCGATCCACGACGAGGAGAACAGCGGTGCGACGGCGAAACCGACCATCACGAGCATGAACAGGGCGAGCATGGCGCTCGCGACGGCTGCGATCCCGCTGGTGAGACTGAACAGGACGATACTCGTTGCGGCGCCACTGGCGATAGCAGGGGTCATTTGCGTTCGTTCGACCGTGGTTCGGCCCTCAATATGAGGGTTACTTTCTTCGCTACGGATTGTGGAACGATAGCACAGTTCACGGTGTGCGATCCCGTCGAGTTCGGGACTGCGGTCGGCAAGCGGCGGTCGAGCCGTCTCAGAGCCGCCGAACCGCACCGATCGCGCTCGAGAGCGGCGGTGCGTCGAAGAACTCCTGGCCGGTGTAGGCGTTGGCACCCGCACAGTACAGGTCGCGAGCGGTCTCGAGGACACCGTCCTCGAGGGATTCCGGTTCTTCGTCGCAGAGCGACTTCCAGTCGGCGACGTTCTCTCGTTTGGCCTCGGCCTTGGCGGCGTCGACGGCTTGGACCCACTCTGGTTGGGTGCGCTTGTGGTACTGGCGGAGCACTTCCTTGGAGAGTTGGGTGCCCTCGTAGCTGAAGCGGTTCTCGTCGAACGTGCCGACGACATCGCCGACGCGAATTTCGCCGCCGTAGTAGAGACACTCGATCTTGCCGTCCTCGTGGACCAGCCCGGCCGAGTCGGCCTGTTCGGTGACGATCCGGTTGACTTCGCGGGCGAGGGACTCGAGGTCCTCGATGGCTGCCTTGCCGGCGATCGAATCGGCCTCGTCGCGGTCGAGGTGGCGGTCGCTCTCCTCGTACTTCGTGGTGAACTCGACGATCGGGTCCTCGAGGTCGACGGCCTCGTCGGGCCAACTCTCGAACGCGAGGCCGTGGTCGGCGGGGTCGGTCCGATCCCGCAGGCTCGAGCCGACGGGGACCCGATTGCGGAAGACGATCTCGAGGGGGATCAGGTAGTTCTCGCCGGCCGCGTCATGGTAGCTGTCGTAGTCGTACTCGCGGCCCTCGTGGGGAAGCTCGGGCACCTGCGTGAGATCGATGGCCATCTCCCACGGCGGGTGGGACGCGTCCTCGAGCGGGATGATGTCGCCGTTCTCGACGACCCCGCGGTAGTGGGTGGGGACGCCTTCGGCCTCGAGCAGTTCGAAGTTGAACGCACCCATCGTACAGAGGCTCGCGCCCTTCTGTGGGATCTGGTCGGGCATCTTCCCCCAGTCGAACACCGAGTAGTCGTCGGTGAAGACGAACGAGCCGCGACCGAGGTCGTCGGCGGTCGCCGCCTCCTCGATGCGGAACTCTTTGACGCTCGTCATTCGAGACACCCCAGACCGTGTCCGCTCCCGCAGTTCATATCCCAGTTGCCGTGGCCGGACCGTAAGAAGGTTTCAGTATCGCGCGGGAGACCGCTGATCGGCGGCGCGAGCGCATGACTCGTGTGCGAACCGACGGATTCGGCCACGCTCTCAGCCGTCCTCGACGGTCGCGAGTAACTCCTTGGCGTCGTCCTGTAGCGATCCCTCGAGCCCGTCTTCGACGAGGGTTCGAAGCGTCGAATCGCACTGGGGCGTCGCGAGTGCCTCGAGGGCCTGCCGGCGATACTGATCGGCCAAGTTCTCCCGGCGGACGAGCGCCGCGAGTTCGTCGCACTCGTTTGCCGTCTTCAGTTCGCGAATCGCATCGGTTCGCCGCCCGTCGGCGGCTTCGTCGTCGAGAGCGAGGTCGATACACTCCTCCGGCGTCCGTGAACTCATATGCTTGCCTTCGCTCGCCTCGCGGATAGCTTCGGGACCTGCGAACTCCGAGTTGTCTCGAGCGAGCCGCGGCCGGAGACGCCGGGGCGGACGACGGTTCCTGATCCATCATGCTTTTCTCGCTGTACGGGTATCGTTACGTCGATGGAGCGACCGGTGACCGAGGCCGACCTCACGTTCGATCACGTTCCCGAGACCGACCAGTCCTTCGAGAACGCACTGGCAAAGGCGCGCGACGGCGAGCGACTCGCGGTCGACGACGCGATCGAGTTACTCACCACAGGGACCGAGAGCGAGGGGATCGACCGGAAACGCAAGGAGCGCGTGCTCGAGGCGGCCGACCGCCGCCGGGCCGAGCAGGTCGGCGAGGAGGTCACCTTCATCGCGAACCTGAACAACAACGTCACGACGGCCTGTAACGTGGGCTGTCTGTTCTGTAACTTCAAGGACGCCGCCCACACCTTCGAGAGCGAGACGGAGATCGAGACGGCCGGCTTCACGAAGACGCCCGCGGAGTCCCGCGAGATCGTCTCCGATGCGGTCGAGCGGGGGATCTACGAGGTCACGTCGGTCTCCGGGCTCCACCCCGCGTTCGCGCTCGACGAGGAACACCGGGACCTCCTCGACGACCACCCGAACCCGAAGGAAGTCAACTACAAGCCCCCCGAACGGTACGACACCAGCCCCGGCACCTACACGGACCAGATTTCGGCGATGAGCGTCGACGGCGTCCACGTCCACTCGATGACGCCCGAAGAGGCCTACCACGCCCGCCGGGGCACCGACTGGTCCTACGAGGAGGTCTACCGGCGGCTGAAAGACGCTGGCCTCGATACCGTTCCCGGAACCGCGGCCGAGATCCTCGTCGAGGAAGTCCGCGACGTGATCTGCCCGGGCAAGATCGGCACCGAGGACTGGCTCGAGGCCATGGAGGCCGCCGCGAACGTCGGACTCGGGATGACTGCGACGATCATGTACGGCCACGTCGAGAACGAGGCCCACCGCGCGCTGCACCTGAAACGAATTCGGGACTTGCAGGACCGGACCGGCAACATCACCGAGTTCGTCCCGCTCTCTTTCGTCCACCAGAACACGCCGCTGTTCGAACACGACGTGGTCTCGAGCGGCCCGAGCATCGACGAGGACGAACTGCTGATCGCCGTCTCGCGGCTGTTCCTCGACAACGTCGACCACATCCAGTCCTCGTGGGTCAAGTACGGCGACGAGCAAGGGTTGAAGATGCTCAACTGCGGGGCCGACGACTACATGGGAACGATCCTCTCCGAGGAGATTACTAAACGAGCGGGCGGCGGCTTCGGCGAGTTCCGCTCGTTCGAGGACTACGTCGAGATGATCGCCTCGATCGGCCGCGTCCCCGTCGAACGCTCGACCGACTACGAGCAGCGCCGCGTCATCGACCCCGACGACCCGCCCTTCGGTCCCCGACTCGGCCCAAAGGCCGACGGCACGCCGCTGCTGACTCGAGCGGAACGGGAGGAGCGGGCGCTTCCGGCCGACGATTGATCGGGCAGATCGACAGGCATACGGGTTTGGTTCGTTTAGACAGAGTTGGAAATAACACTTGGAAACCAATCGATCGCGCTGTTCGTTGCGAAAAGTCGGCTCTGATATAGAGTAACGGGCACTGGAGGCGTAGCGGACTTCCGATTTATCGAGGATCTCTGCTATAGAGATAGTTTGACAACGTCTTGTGGGTAAATCGACGAATATGGGTACTGGTAATGAATTAAAAGAACGGGTAGTACAAGAGCTGGAACGTGATGCACGGATTCGATCGATCGAACAGACGACTGGGTATGACAGTCGATCAGCATGGAAAATAGAGTTGCGGAATTCAACGAAAATAATATGGGTCACATACTCGCGGTTCGCCGGTGATCCGACAACGAACGAGTCACCATTTTACGGATCGACGTGGGACTCTATGACCAGTCTTCGACGGGATCATCCACTCTATCTCGTTTTTCTCGGGGCTACTGACGAACATCGATGGACGATTCCGTTTGCTGATTTCGTCTCGAGATTTGATATCAGTGAGCGCAGAGACGATAGCGCGTGGCGGTTCAATTTCGATCACGGGAACAATAGGGAGATCCTTCCGGAATATCGAGGAATTCAGCCGCTGTTCGACTATTGATGGTTCTCCGATGCAAGACTTCGCTGCCGATCCGGCTATCGATATCGCTGTCGGTAGACAGCTACTCGGCTAGTAGGCTTCGTGACGGGCTGGTACACCGTATGGCTCTCCCACAAGTCCTCTCGGCGGGTCTGGAAGTCGCTCGTCGGGCGATCACTCGGGACGAGTTCGATCGTACTCTCCTTCGTCGTCCCCCAGCGGATCCGTTCCCCCTGCCGGGTCCACAGTACGATCGGATCGCTCCTGTCCATCGGCTGGTTCCCCGTCGTTTCGAACCGGACACATACGGATGCCGGTAACTCCATGGGATCGATGGCGAGCCACCATGCCAACCCCTTGTAGTCACCCGTTCGGTAGTACGAATCAGCGATGAGGGGGACTCGTTCTCCGTCGATCGCCACTGTCAACGACATCCGTTTTCGAGCGTTCACACCGGCAGTAAACAGACGGCTCCCGCGTGGAGAGCAAATCCGTGGAAGTCGGTCCGCCGTCCCGATAGTGAGGGCCGTCCAGAAAAACAGCGTCTCGTCTCGCGGGATCTCGAACCGATGCCGCTCCCCGTCAAGCGGTGGTTTGATCTCGACGGCCGGATGACCGAGATTCTTGATTCGAACCATTACCCGTCACTCATCGGCCGTCGCTCTGATTTCGGCCTCGTGGTTCCAACCGAGGCCTGCGTGCGTTTCGTCTCTTGATCCCGAGATATGACCTTTCACACTCCGTACGGAGTCGGCCGAGAACTCGTGGCAGATCGGACACGAAAACTTTCCGTCGGTCTCCTTCGAATCCGAAATGATGCTTTCGTGCTCGAACGACGGCTTCTTCGGTCCCATACGGACGACTACACAGAACGATCACTAAAAACCCGTTACCGCAGCCTAGCGTTCTCATGCTACCGTTTTCCTAGAGTACTCTCCTAGATCGTTCTGGAGATCCACTGGTTCCGGAGAACGAGCAACGCGACCGCTACTGTCACTGCGGTGTCGGGTAACTTCCGTCCGCCGTCTATTTTCCTGATACACCCGCCGATTGGCAAGCCTCTACCGTGGCCGATACGGATAGCGAGTGCCGCCACGTGGTCGACGGAGGACTAGACCGTTTCGACGATCCCAATGGCCCGCACCGGCGCGCCGTCGCTCGAGAGCGCCAGCGGATACGCACGGAGTTCGAAGCGATCCCCGACCGACTCGAGGTTCGTCAGGTTCTCGAGGATCAACCGCTCGTCGCCGAGCAGCGCGTGGTGTGCCTGAAACCCCGCTGGCTCGTCCTCACCGGCGTTTTCCGTCGGAGTTGGATCGGGGTTGAGCGCATCCACGGCCACGTCGAACTCACGCTCGACGCACGCCTCGGCCGCTGCCGGCGAGAGGTACGGATGCTCGAGGTAGCGATCGGTGCCCCAGTGGGCGTCCCACCCCGTCCAGAACGCGGCGAGATCGGCGTCGACGGCCGGAACCCGGTCCGCCGGGATCGGCTCGCGGGCCCCGAGATCACGGCAGTCGATCCGGACCGCGTCGACGGCGAACCGCTCGAGCGGGAACGCCTCGAGAGTTTTTCCGTCGGGTTCGGTGTGGGCGGGCGCGTCGACGTGGGTTCCGGTGTGGCTGCCACACTCGAGGGCGTCGACGCGGACGCCGTGGTCCTCGTGGGTCGCGTGCGGCCGGACGGCGACGGCCGGGTCGTCCGGGTACGTCTGCATCCCGGTCTCGATCGGGTGACTCAGATCGACGTGCATACGCGGTATCCGTGGGTGGAGGGGGATAACGCTGTGTGCTCTCGAGTCGCCGCCCGCGCTCGGGCCCGATTACGGGGCGATGATTTATGATGATACTTAATAACATGTGAATATGCGACTCGAAGGTAAGTCAGTATTTATCACGGGTTCGGGCTCCGGTCTCGGCCGGGAGGCCGCCGAACTGTTCGCCGAAGAGGGCGCGACGATCGTCGCGGCCGATGTCGATCTCGAGGGGGCCCAGGAGACGATCGACCGCGTGGAGAACATGGGGCAGGACGGGACCGCACTCGAGTTAGACATCCGCGACGCCGACGCGGTCCACGCGGCGGTCGACGAGGCGGTCTCGGAGTCGGCCTCGATATCATGGTGAACAACGCGGGCGTGAGCCACGAGCGCGCGAAGATCGAGGAGATCGCCGAGGGCGAGCGCGACCGAGTCATGGACGTGAACGTCACGGGCGTCTGGAACGGCTGTCACGCCGTGATCCCCCACTTCAAGGAGCAGGGGTCGGGCGCGATCGTCAACACGGCGTCGCTGGCGGGCGTCATCGGCGCGCCGGAACTCGGCGCGTACTCGCTGTCGAAGGGCGCGGTCGTCAACTTCACGCGGACCGTCGCGGCGGAGGTTGGCCCGGCCGGCGTCCGGGCGAACGCGGTCTGTCCGGGCGTGACCGACACCGCGATGCCCCGGAAGAACTACACCGAGGAGGAGTGGGCGGCGAGGAAGGAAGAGCTATCGAGGTATTATCCGCTCAAGCGCCTCGGCGAGCCCGAGGACATCGCGAACGCGATGCTATTTCTGGCCAGCGACGAGGCCGACTGGATCACCGGGCAGGCGCTGGTCGTCGACGGCGGCTTCTCCTGTATGTAACGCCTCGCTCGAGTGCCCCTGGAGGGGAAGCGTTTCGGAATCGGCGGTCGACCACGGCAACACGCCCTTCGGATCGCTGCTCGTCGTCGACGACGAGGTCGTCCGGACTGCGGAGAACACCACCCTCACCGACGACGATATTGCCGCCCATCCGGAGTTCGAACTAGCCCGATGGGCCGCGAGCGAACTCGAGCCCGACGAGCGCGCATCCTGTACGATGTACACCAGTACCGAGCCGTGTCCGATGTGTGCGAGCGCGATCGTCTACGCGGGGCTGGATCGGGTGGTTTACAGCGTCTCCGTCGACTCGCTCGCAGCTGCCCGCGACGACGGCGTGATCGAAATTCCCTGCGAGGAGGTAGTCGACCGGGCAAATGGGTCGACGAATGTGGAGGGACCGGTGCTCGAGGACGAGGGTCTCGCGGTCCACGAGGACTACTTTTAGTCGAGGCGTCCGGAAACAGGGATTTCAGCGCCGCCGAAAGAGTGTACTGGGTTCTGTTAGTCAGCTGTAGCCGCCGTCTCGTCCCGGAGCACGGATCGGTAGCGCCGGCCGGCCGAATCGTCTCGACCGAGCGCGTCCCGAATCGTCGGCGAAATCCACTCCCGGTCGCCGTCCGCGCCGTCGGCGAGGGTGCCGTCGAACCCTGTCGTCCGCAGGTCTGCGGGCAGGAACCGCTCGTAGACCGGGAGCCGTTCGCCGAGCGGCACGCCCGCGTGGTCGGCGATCGCCTCGAGTTCGCGCAGCGCGGGCCACTTGTACTCGGGGTTGATGTGGTCGTCGGTGACCGGCGAGACGCCGCCCAGATCGTCGACGCCGCAGTCGATCAGTTCCTTCGCGGGGGCGAGGTTCGGCGGGACCTGCACGGAGACCGCCTCGGGGAGCGCGACGCGGGCCATCGCCGTCACCTGCCGCATCGTCGCGAGATCGGGCGAGCCGTCCGACCAGCGCTCGTTGTCCACGACCGGTTGGACGATCACCTCCTGGATGTGGTCGTAGCGCTCGTGTAACTCGCGGATCGCCAGCAGGCTCTCCGCGCGGTCGCGCCAGTCCTCGCCGATCCCCACCAGAATACCGGTCGTGAAAGCCACGTCCAGTTCGCCCGCGTTTTTCAGGGTCCGGAGCCGCTGGCCGGGCACCTTGCGCCGCGGCCCCGCGTGTGCGCCCACCTCGGCGGTCGTCTCGAGCATCACGCCCATGCTGGCGTTGACGTCCGCGACGGCCGCCATCTGCTCGCGGGTCTGATCGCCCGGATTCGCGTGGGGGAGCAGTCCCTCCTCTAAGGCCACCTCGCACGCCTCCCGCAGGTAGGTGTGGATCGAGTCGTGTCCCCACTCCTCGAGTTGCGCGTGGATCTCGGTGTAGCGCTCGTCCGGGTCGTCGCCGAAGGTAAACAGCGCCTCCGTACAGCCGGCGTCGGCCCCGCGCTGACAGATCTCGCGGACCTCCTCGAGCGAGAGCAGGGAGGCCTGTCCCGGCGGGTCGAAGTAGGTGCAGTAGGTACAGGTGTAGCGACAGGCCGTGGTCAGCGGGATGAACACGTTTCGGGAAAAGGTCAGTGACGGCGGTGCCTCGACGTCGCTCGGGCTGATCTGTAACAGCTCGTCGACGGCTCCGTCGTCGACCGCGATATCGACGCCGTACTCGCTCGCCCCGGGAAACATTACCTCTGGATGTCGTCGCTCGGCACATAAGGCCTTCCCTCGACGTGATCGCCTCGAGCGCGACCGATCACTTCCTCGCGCGATCCTCGCTCCGGGCGATGTCGACTCGGCCGGCTCGATCGTCGAGTTCGAACCCCAGCTCGCGGAGTCGAGCGGGCGCACGGTCGCCCTCGCACCCGTGGACGAGCACCTCGACGAGATCGGCCGGCTCGTCGATATCGGTCGCCAGCCGGAACGAGTCGATCGTCTCGAGGGTCGCGCCGACCTCGCGGGCGATCTCGCAGTGGTCGAGATACGAGGTGCCGTGGTAGTCCACGCGGAACTCGGGATGGCGAACGACGAGCGCGTTCGTCCCGCCGCCCCGCCCCGGTGCGATCGCGACGTCTGCCGACGCGGACAGGAGTTCCTCAAGCGCGTCGGCAGTCGCCAGCGCGAGGTCGGCCATGACGACGGCGACGGGTTCGCGGTCGGGAGCAGTGGCCGCGTCGTCGCTCTCGCTCTCGCCATCCTCGTTCCCGTCAGTCCCCGGCAGCCGCGCGTTGACCGCGTCCGTCAGCGACCGGTCGTCGACCGTGATCGACGTCGACGCGGCGACCTCGCTCGGGAGTTCGAGATCCTCGAGCGCGAGGGACGCGGTCGAGACGACTGTCGGCTCGTGGCCGGCGTCGACGATCGCGCCCAGGACGTCTGCGAGCATGGCGCGGGCGACGGCCGACCGCTCGGCCGGCGTGAGTACTGACTCGAGGCGAGTTTTCGGCGTCTCGGCGGCGAACGGGACGACGACGCGCATCTGAATCTAGTTGCGGTAGTCCGGGCGCGCTCAAAAACACGTCGGAGTGCGACCGGTACCCCCCGGAGACACGTGTGCTCCGATCTCGTGCCCCCCGACACGAGTGCGACCGCTCGCGGCGTCGAAAATCGAAAGAACGAGGGCCTAGAACAGCGGCTCGAGTTCGTCCTCGTCGTCTTCGACGAGTTCCTCGAGGTTCTCTTCGCTCTCCTGCTGGATGTCGTCGATGTTGTCCTGTGCCTCGATGGCCACCTGCTGCAGGCGCTTGATCCGGGGGACGTTCGTCACGCCGGAGAGCAAGATCGCCGCGGCCACCTCGGGCTCCTCTCGCGGGAAGTCGCCACCGCGAACTTCCATGCTTCCCGTTTCCTCCTCGAGCCACTTGCGGCCGCGTTCGATGCCTTTCCGGTTCAGGTACTCCGAGGGACCGGAGAGCACGAGCAGGGCGCGCTCGGTGCCTTCGATCTCGCAGGGGAGCGTGAGCCGGCCGAGCGCGGCCTTGCGGACGAGGCTCGTGATGCGGTTCGTCGTGTTCGCGGCGTCGAGGTCGTCGTCTGTGCCGCCACCGTCGTCGCCGGTGAACCGCGAGAGGAGGCCGCCGCCGGAGTTCAGTTCGACCTCCTCGCTCGCGAAGCCGACGGTCGAGACACCACCACCGGAAAGCGTGTTGATGATCTCCGAAGAGTCGACGACGCTCTCGGCGACTTCCTGTCCGTCGCCGACTTCACCGGCACCGAAGAGGATGCCGAAGCGACGGACGATCTCCTCGTTGATCTGCTCGTAGCCGCCTTCGACGGACTCGCCGGTCTGTCGCCAGGAGTCGTTGTCGAAGACGAGCAGGTTGTCGACCTCGCGGACGAACGTCTGGAAGGATCGCGCCGCGTTGAGCGTGTAGATCCCGCCTTCGTCCGTCCCCGGCAGGACGCCGAGCCCGTAGACGGGGATCGTGTAGATTCGCTTGAGGTGTTTCGCGAGGACGGGCGCGCCGCCCGAGCCGGTGCCGCCACCCATCCCCGAAACGATCAGGAAGGCGTCGACCTCGTGGGTCGGGATCGAGTCGATGGCGTTTTGGACCTCGTCGATGTCCTCCTCGGCGACTTCCGCGCCGAGTTCGTTGTCAGCACCCACGCCGTGGCCCTTTACCCGGGCCTGGCCGATGAGTACGCGGTTCTCCTGTGGAATATTGTCGAGACCGATGAGGTCCGCTTTCGCGGAGTTGACGGCGATTGCCGCCCGGACGATTCCGCTACCCGTCCGATCGTCGTAATCGAGGAATCGATCGACGATTTTGCCACCAGCCTGTCCGAATCCGATCATCGCCAGCTTCATTATTTGTCAGGGGGCTCCGTTGAATTGGTAACAGTGCGATGGAGGATATAAGTCTTGTGCTAAACTGACTTTCTCTAGTAACATACTATTCGGGCTAATCGCAGGACTGTGGCGGTATTCGAGCGGGTATTCCGCTTCGGAAATCACTACTTACTCGAGCCACAGATGTTTTTTATGTTACGTATTCCCGGCAAGTGTAAACCGGAGCGATACTCGCGATCACGATCGGAATCAGGCCGTTTCTGCCGGTTTCGCCCGGTGGCGGGTCCCCTCGAGACCGAGATACGAACCGAGCGTTCGCAACGCCGTCGGGTCGCGGCCGAACGCGGTTACGTCGTTGTCGGCGACGGTGTTGTCGAACTCGAGCGACCGGCCCTGATCGGGGCCGAAGGGAACGAACGGCAGCGAGTCGATCGCCGAGAGGCCGAGTTTCGCCAGCCCCATCGGGATCGGGACGATCGTGACGTCTTTCCCCTCGGCCGCGTACACCAGTTCCGTCACGTCCGCGAGCGTGGCGATCTGCGGCCCGCCGAGTTCGTAGATTTCGCCGACGTGGGCGTCATCTGCTCGCGAGCCCTGCTCGCTCGCTTCCGAGGCACTTTGCGCCTCGCTACCTTCAAGCGCGTCGGCCAGCATCGGGACGAGGTCGCCGACCCAGATTGGCTGGAACTGTGTCTTCCCGCCGCCCGGCAGCCCCGTCACGTACGGCGTCGTCAGCGTCTTCGTGAACTCGACGAACTCGCCGCCGTCGCCGAAGACGACTGACGGGCGAACGATCGTCCACTCGAGCGCCGACTCTCTGACCACCGCCTCGGCCTTCCCCTTGGCGCGGATGTAGGCGGTCTCGCCGTCGGGATCGGCACCGAGTGCGCTCAGTTGGAGGAAGCGATCGACGCCGGCGGCCTCGGCGGCGCGGACGAGGTTCGCCGTGCCCTCGAGGTGGACCTCCTCGTGGCTCGTTCCTTCGGGCGGTTTGTAGAGCGGCGAGAGCGAGACGAGGTTCACGACGGCGTCGTGGCCGACGACGGTGTCGGCGATCGAGTCGTAGGCGCTGACGTTTCCCAGAGCCGACTCGACGCCGTCGGGGAGGCCGGCGTCACCCGGAGACCGCGATAGCGCCGTCACCTCGTGGCCGCGCTCGGCCAGTTCTTCGCAGAGATTCGTTCCGATGAATCCGGTGCCGCCGGCGACGAGGGCCTTCATACCCGAGAGATGCAGGTACAGCGATAAATAGGTGTGCGGCGACACTGTTCGGTGTGGCCGGCGTTCGACGGATTGTAATAGGAACCGCCACGAGGTGAACCCATGCTCGTCACGCTTGAGGGACTGGACGGCAGCGGCAAGACGACGGTCTGGGAGGCCTTACACGAGCGCTATCCCGAGGCCACGTTCACGCGGGAACCGACGGACGATTCGTGGTACGGCGAGGCCGTCTACCGCTCGATCGAGGACGACGACGCCGACCCGCTGGCGGAGCTGTTCCTCTACACCGCCGACCACGCCGACCACCTCTCGCGCGTGATCGAACCCGCCCTCGAGCAGGACACTCTCGTGATCTCCGATCGCTACTCCGACTCCCGATTCGCCTATCAGGGCGCGACGCTCGCGGCGGCCGAGGGCCACGATCTCCCGGACCCGCTCGAGTACGTCATCGACATCCACGAGCCGTTCTCGATCATCCCCGATCTGACGATCTACCTCGACCTCGACCCCGAGACCGCCGCGACCCGCGCGGGGACGACGAACAAGTTCGAGCGAGCCGAGTACCTCGAGTCGGTCCGAGACAACTACGAACGGCTGATCGAGCGCGACCCCGACCGGTTCGTCCGCGTCGACGCGACGCAGTCGCCGGCGGCAGTACTCGAGTCGGTGACGGACGCGCTCGCGTCGGCGGTATCCGACTCGAGCTAACCACGTTCTTCCGGTTTTCCCTGTTCGTGACGCCACCTCCCGACCATCGGTTCGGGCAAAGGCTTTAGTCGTGATAGACTGTACCACACTTCCGATGGTCCACGCGTTCATCATGGTGAAGACGGCCGCCGGAAAATCCGAGGGGCTGCTCGCGGAGATCGACGGCCTCGAGTCGGTCGCCGACGCCCACATTGTCGCGGGCAACTACGACATCATCGCCGAGGTCGACGCGCCGGAGGTCTACGACGTGCTCCAGACCGTCTCCTCGAGCATGCAGGGACTCAGCGGCGTCACCGAGACGAAGACCTACATCGCGATGGGGTAGGGAGACCGAGACCGGCGTGGCGCGCGTCTCGATCGCGGGTTCTCCGCCGCCGCTTTCGGTGCTCGAGCGACGGCGTTCCATTCGATGCCATGGTACTCGGGCGCAAACTTATTCACCGGGGCGAGCGTACCCCAGTACATGCGGTTCGTGATTATCGGGGCTGGACGGGTCGGCCTGCGCACAGCACGCGTCTTGCGTGACGAGGACCACGAGGTGACGATGGTCGAACGCGACGAACCGACGCGCAGACGGGCCCGCGATCAGGGCTTTACCGTCGTCGACGGCGACGGCTCCCGCGAGGACATTCTCGAGGAGGCCGGCGTCACCACGGCCGATGCCGTCGGCGCGCTGACCGGCGACCTCAACGTCAACTTCACCGCCTGCATGATCGCCAACCATTACGGCTGTCGGACGGTCATGCGGATCGACGAGGCCTACCGCGAGGGCATCTACCGCAAGTACGCCGATCAGGTCGACGAGATCATCTACCCCGAGCGACTCGGCGCAATCGGCGCGAAAAACGCCCTGCTGGGCGGGACGATACGGGCCATCGCCGACATCGCCCCGCACCTGCAGGTCGTCGAACTCACGCTCACCGACGCGGCCCCCGTCAACGGCTACACGATCAGCGAACTGCAACTGCCCGCCGACGCGACCGTCCTCGCGTTCGGCAAGCGCGACCAGCCCCTCGGCATCCCGACCGAGGACCTCTCGCTCGAGGACGGCGATCGACTCGTCGTCCTCGCGGACTTCGACGTCCTGAGCGAGGTGCGCCAGCTCCTGGTCGGCGAAACGGCGACTCGAGCGGCCGCGAACGCGGGCACGGGCTCGAGTTCGGCGGCGACGGAACTGGTGGAGGGTGATGCGGACTCGGAGACCGACTCCGATACCGGAGGTGTCAACTGATGGTTACCGCGTTTATCATGATCAAGGCGAACACGGGCGAGGCGGATCGGCTCAAAGACAGCATCGAATCCATCGACGGGGTCCAATCGGCACACATCGTCGCTGGCGACGTCGACCTCATCGCAAAAACGCAGGTCGAGACGCCGGCCGCAGTCAAGGAGATCGCGGCGACCTACATTCAGGCCATCGAGGGCGTCGAGGACACGCAGACGTACATCGCGATGGACTAAAAACGAAGTTTCAACAACGAAGTTTTGCTCTGCGGGCGCGGCTCCGCCGCGCCCTCGGCAAAAATTCGATTAAAAGCACTCCTCCCTCCCCGCTGGGTCGGTCGTCGGCCCGCTCGCTCACCCTTCGGGTTCGCTCGCGGTCAGCGGCTTGTAACGGCCTGCCCTCCCCCGAGTTGCACGGCTCTCGCGTCTGCTCGAGCCGTGCTCCCGGCCACAGCAGCCGTTTGATAGTCCACTACCAGAACTTATTAATCAGGTAGACTACCTTCCAGATATGGTACAGAGACGCCACAAAGCGATCATCGGGGTTGCGATGGTTCTGTTGGGGCTCGTTCAGGCGGGTTCATATTTCGTCGATAGCGAGTGGCAGTTCGCCGTGTTCGGTCTCTTCTATGCTGTTATCGGAATCGGGTATCTCTGGGCCGAGGTCTATACTGCTGGTGGGTAGTTGCAAGCGGCCCAGCGAATGATGGACCCCACTAGTGTTGCATCAGCAAGCGAACGATTCGGAGAATCTGAGCGCTGCTGTTCTCCGAGCGCTTTGCGCTCGGGCCGACGAGCGACCACCGGGAGCGAGGAAGGCTTTTAATCGAATCTGAGCGGAGCAAAGCTCCGCGAGGTCCAAAAGAGCGCTTCGCGCTCTTTTGAAGATTTTGCCGAGGGTGCGCCTGCGGCGCACCCGTGGTTCGAAAGACGCCTCTGGCGTCTTTCGTCATCACGAGAGAGCGAAGCTCTCTCGAACGACAGCGCAAAACTTCGTTTTAGAGCGGCATGCCGCCGCTGCCGCTGCCGCCGTCGCCGTCCGCGGCCTGCTGGCCTCTGTTCTGGGCGTTCTCGAGCAGCGTGGCCGCCTCGCCCTGATACTCGTAGCCGGGGATGACCCCCTGTGCGAAGGTGCCTTCGACGAATTCGATCAGGGCCTTGGCGTCCGCGACGCCCTCGCCGGCGTCCCACGCGGTGTATTCGAGACGGACCCGGACTTCGTCGGCGTCGCGTTCGATGACCGGTTCGTCGTGGGTGCTCGTCTTCGCGACGGTGAAGACGTCCTCGAGTCGGCGCTCGAGGGTTTCGAACCAGCCGTTTTCGACGGGGTCGGCGACGACCTCGTCGGCGACGGCGGCGTCGAGCGTCGGGAGGAAGACGGTGACCCGGAAGCGGCCGTCTCGTTTCCCCTCGGCGTCGTCGGCCGTGATCGCGGTGTCGAAGACGGTCGTCGCGAGGGCGTAGCCGTCGTCGGTCCGGTCGAACGCGTCGTGAGACTCGAGTTCGTGCGCGGTGGAGTCTGGAAGGTCGCTCATTGTCGGACAAACGGGCGTGACGGAAAAGGGTGTTACGTTGTCCCGACTGCGGCCGGATCAATTCGTAGGAAACCGCTACAGCGGGGATATCGGGCGCGGCGTTCGGGGAATCGGCGGCACCGTTTCACAGGGAAGTAACATGTTTCTACCGGAAATGGCCCCCATTACTACAAGGGAAACCGTCCTCTATTGACGGCATGAGTTTGGACAGACACGCCGCGGAACGTCGTCGCTTCGCTCGCCTCCTCGGAACGGACGGCGACCACGGCTCCGGCCTGCCGATCGGCGGGCGGGACGCCGACGAGGAGGACGACCGAGACGCGGCCGACCGCGACGACGACCGCTCGAGCGACGACGCTGCTACGACGGCTGCCGATCAGTGAGGAACGAATCGAGTGCCGTCGCGACTTCTTCGAAGTCTTTGACCGTCAGCCCGTCGGTCGTGGCGAAGACGCCCTCGCTGTCGTTGGTCACGCGGATGAGGAAGCCGTTCTCGAAGACCCGAATCGTGTAGTCGTACGAGCCGAGTTCCGACCCCTCGTAGGCCGTCTGCGTGGTCTTGAAGCCGCGCCACTCGTGGCCGATGAACGTCGAGAGATCGGCGTCGCGCTCGAGGTCATCGCGGAGGTAGAGCTGCTCGAAGTCGTCGCGCGTGAAGTAGGTGACCGAACGGAGGCTGTCGCCGATGGCCGTTCGACAGGTCGCGACGATCTGCTCCGCCGCCTCTGACGTGAGTATCCCAGTCGGCATACGTGACCAGTCGGTCTCCGCGAACTTAACCGCGAGGGCTACTCCCAGCGCGCTGAAATAGCCGCAAGCGATCGGGGCGGGTCTGGTCTGTGAACTATGTCTGCTCGATCGCCCGGTCGAGATCCGCGATCACGTCGTCGACGTCCTCGATCCCCACCGAGAGGCGGACGAGGTCGTCGGTGACGCCGCCGGCCAGCTTCTCCTCCTCGGTGAGCTGCTGGTGGGTCGTGCTCGCGGGATGGATGATCAGCGTCTTCGCGTCGCCGACGTTCGCGAGCAGGCTCGTGAGGTCCACTTCGTTACAAACCGTCTCGGCGGCGTCGTACCCGCCCTCGAGGCCGAAGGTGATCATGCCGCCGTAGCCGCCCTCGAGGTACTTCGTGGCGTTCTCGTGGGTCTCGTGGCTCTCGAGGCCGGGGTAGTTCACCCAGTCGACGGCCGGGTGCTCCTCGAGGTACTCCGCGACGGCCATCGCGTTCTCGCAGTGTTTCTCCATGCGCAGGGGCAGGGACTCGAGTTTCTGCAGGGTCACCCAGGCGTCGAAGGGGGCCTGCTGGTTGCCCAAGTCGCGCAGGCCGCGGGTCCGTGCGACGACCGAGAACGCCGCCTCGCCGAACGTCTCGTAGAAGTTGACGCCGTGATACGCGGGATTCGGCTCGGTTATTTCGGGATAGTCGCCCTCCGGCCACGGGAACGAGCCGCCGTCGACCAGCACGCCGCCGACCGTCGAGCCGGCGCCGTGGAGCCACTTGGTCGTCGAGTTCCAGACGAGGTCCGCGCCGTGCTCGAGCGGGCGGCACAGGTACGGCGTGGCGAACGTGTTGTCGACGAACAGCGGCACGTCGTGGTCGTGGGCGATGTCGGCGATCCGTTCGATGTCCGGCGTCACCAGCGCGGGGTTGCCGATCGTCTCGAGGTGGACGAACGCGGTGTCGTCGTCGATGGCCTCGGCGTAGGCCTCGTAGTCGAGCGTATCGACGAACGTCGTCTCGATCCCCCGCTTTTCGACCGTGTGGGTGAGGTAGGTGTAGGTCCCGCCGTACAGCGACGACGAGGAGACGATGTTGTCGCCGACTTCGGCGAGGATGAACGTCGCGAGGTCGAACGCGGCCATCCCCGACGAGGTGGCAAGCGCCCCGACGCCGCCCTCGAGCGTCGCGATGCGCTCCTCTAACATCGCGTTCGTCGGGTTCATGATCCGCGAGTAGATGTTGCCGGCCTCCTCTAACCCGAAGAGGGCGGCGGCGTGGTCGGTATCCTCGAACTGGTAGGAGGTGGTCTGGTACAGCGGCGGCGCGCGGGCACCGGTCGTCGGATCGGGCTCCTGTCCGGCGTGGACGCTGTTCGTGGCGAACTGACGCTCGTCGGAATCGGGATCGTCGCTCATACCGGCCTATCAAACGGGAACTGGTAAAGCTATTAGGCGAATTCGTTCGGTTCCCTTGGGTTATCGATCGAACTGTCTCCGGGGCGGATTCCAGTAGTCGCCCCCTCAGAGGCCGAGCACGCTGACGACCCGCAGACTCTCGAGGACGAGCCACACGACGAACAATCCGTAGGTCACCAGTAGCGCCCACGCTTCCCGACGGGAGAGGTACATCCCGGTCCGCGAAATCGCGAAGAACGTAATCGTCGCAAAGACCAGAAACCCCATCATCGGGACGATGTACGCGAAGTTGATCGTCAGCGATCCCTTCACGAGGACGCCGATGGGGACGGCGACGAGCAGGTCGAACGTGTTGCTCCCGAGGACGTTCGCCAGCGTGACCGTCGGTCGATCGGCCCGCGCCGCCGCGAGACTGACGAACGCGTCGGGCAGGCTCGAGCCGGCCGCCACGACGGTCATCCCCCAGAGGAACGACGGCGTGCCGAACGCGTCCCCGAGCCCGATCGCGGCCCGGACGAGCCCCTCGACGCCGACGACGATGAGCACCAGTCCGAGCACGAACCGGAGCCACGTCCGGACGAGAGCGATCGACTCGTCGTTCGGCTCGTCGCTCGCCGCGGCATCGAGGTACTGGGTGAACAGGTAGAGCCCGTACAGCGCGAGGGGAAACAGCGCGAGCGGCCTCGAGACGGCCCCCCTGATGAGGCCGTCGGCGCTCTCGACGGGGTTGTAGATGACCGCGAGCGAGAACGTCAGCAGCAACGCGGCGACCGCGAGCATGTAGAACAGCGACTCCTTGTAGACCAGTTCGCGCGTCGTGTCGATCCCGCCGCCGACGAGGATCGCGAGCCCCGGGATTACGAGAAGGTTGAACACCGCCGAGCCGACGATGGAGCCGACGCCCAGTTCGAACTCGCCGTGGAGCACCGTCGCGAGCAACACGCTCGCCAGTTCGGGGGTGCTCGAGCCCACGGCGGCGACGATCGCTCCTTGGACGACCAGCGGGAGCCCGTACGCGGCGGCGAGCGCGTTCGCCGACTCCTCGAGCCAGTCGCTGCCCTTCCAGACGACCGCCGTTCCGACGGCGGCGAGCGCGAGCAAGGTGAGGATATCGATCATCGCTGACCGCCGGCGGCTCGCCGGCGAAACCGGTTCGGAGCGGTCGTCCGCGCTCTGTCGTCCGTCAGATCGTCGCTGTCCCCGTTCATACTGTCCCCGTCATCGTCCGGACGTGTAAACGTCCCTGACTATCGCCGGGACGTGCGTTCCGAAAATAAAATCGGCCGACGCGACAGGTCCATCGTCGTCGTCCGTTCCGCCTCGCCGGCACTCGAGCGACCAGCGCGACCGAGTCGGCCGAAAAAACGCTCGCCCGGCGTCAGCGCGAGCGCGCCAGCAGGGCGACTGCGAGGGCGGCGATCACAGCGACCGCGGCGCCGCCCGTGAAGCCGGGGACCGAGTCCAAGCCGTCGGATCCCGTCCCGTCGTCCGAGTCGCCGGTCTCGTTCTGTGACGCCGACCCGCCGTCGACGGTGAGCGTCCCCGCCTCGAGCGACGGTTCGATGCGGTCGCCGCCGTCCGCGTCGATCTGTAGCTCCGTCACCTCGAGCGCCGTCGACCCGGTGTCGGTTCCGTTCACCTCGACCGTCGCGAGCGTCACGTCGCTCGCGCCGGGGGTTACCTCGTCGGTGAGGTCGACGGCCTCGAGGGTGACCGACCGGCCGTCGGCGCTTACCACCGGGTCGGTCGTCGGACCGTACTGGTCGGGGTAGCTGGCGTTCGCGACGGTCGCGGTGTCGCCGTCGCCTGACAGTTCGACGGTGAGTTCGAACCCGGCGAGCCCGTCCGGCGCGTCGGTGAGCGCGAGCCGGTGGGTCGCCGTCTCGCCCGATTCGACGGCCGCGTCGTCGACGACGAGGTCGGGTCCGGCCGCCGTCGGCGTCGCGGTCGCAGTGCCCGTACCGGCTGTCGCCATCGAAGCGATCGGGACGATCGCCACGCCGATCGCAAGTGCGACGAGGAGCGCCGCGACGGGCTGTTTCCACCGTCGCGAAGGTGCCGCGTCCCGATTCGATTCGTCCGTCGGTGTGCGTCCCTGGCCCGTCTCGTTGACTGACGGATCGGCGTCGTGCCGTGCCATCGGCTCAGGTCTCGTCGTAGAGTTCGGTGACGTCGTTGTAGTCGATGCGGCCGTTCTCGTTGAAGTCGTAGGCGTCGGCGTTGAGGGTGACCGACTCGTCCTCGATGTGATCGAACAGCAGGACCACGTCGTCGTAGTCCAGTCGGCCGTTGCCGTTGACGTCCTCGAATTTCCCGTCGCCGTCGGGGTCCGTCGGGTTCCGGCCACTGCCGGGTCCGCCGACTGCCGGCGGTCCGGTAACCACGACACCGGTGTGCGATCGGGAGTCGATCGCGTTCCCGTCGTCGTCGTCCAGGGCGTGAATCTCGACCGTGATATCCGTCGTCCCAGTGCCGGTCCCTTCGAGTTCGAGCGACGCCAGCGTGACGTCCATCGAGCCCGACTCGATCGCGTTTTCGAGGTCGGCGAACTGGAACTCGACGCTCGAGCCGTCGTCGCTGATCGTCGGATCGGCGGTGAGTTCGATCGCGTCGTGGTAGCTCGCGCCCGTGATTTCGGCGACCTCGGCGTGCTCGATCGAGACGGTGACGCGGCCGCCTGCGAGCCCGTCGGGGACCGACGAGAGCGTTAGGTCGGCGGTGCCGGTGCCGCCGTGGCTGACCGCGACGGAGTCGACGGACAGCGACGTCGGGGGCTCGTAGACCCACAGCGCGTCGTTTCTGTACGTCCGTTCCCGTCCGAAGGGACTCTTGTCCTCACAGAGGAGGACTCGACCGTCGTCCATGACCATCACGTTGTCGACGTTGATGAGCGACTGGTCGAGCACCGACTTGGAGTCGCTCCCGTTCGGACCGACGACGACCGGCTCGAGTCGAGAGACATCGTAGTCGTCCTGCAGTTCGGCCCGGTAGAGGACGCCGGACTGGACCTCGTCGAATCGGATATCGCCGTGCTCGTCGGCCATGGAGCCGCCGAGCGAGGAGATGCCGAAGTAGATGAAGTCGCCGGGTTCGGCCTCGTCGTGGGCGTCGATCCCCTCGGCCTTGTTGAACTCGACGCTGGCACCGATCTCCTTGGCGGCCGCTCGGGTCTCGAGGAAGGGGACGCGGCGAAGTTCCTCGTCGACGCCGTCGGGGCCGCGTTCCTCGTACTGTGCGGCCCACTCGACGATCTCCTCGTCGGTGATGTAGTCCTGATTGCCGTTGATCGCGACTTCCTCGTCTGCTTCCGCCAGTGCGGTCTCGAGGTCGTCCTCCCAGTCGGTCTCGGCGTGGGTCTCGAGGTAGTCGACCTGCGTGACATCGTCGTAGTCGGCGATCCAGGACTCGATCTCGGCGTTGCTCGCTGTCCCGAGTTCCAGCCACTCGATCTCGAGGTCGGTTTCCGCGACCGGTCCCTCGCCGATCTCGGCAGCCTTCATGGCGTACAGCGTGCCGCGGACGTCCATCCGGGTGTCGTACTCCGGAATCGGCTCCTCGGCGACGAACTTGTAGATCCCCTTCGCGCCGCCGTCGGAGGCCAGATAGACCGTCCGCTCGTCGGGCAACACTTCGGGACACTCCCACGCGGCGCGACCGAAAACGTGGTGCTTGACGGGCGTCGGGACCTCGGCCGTCGGCGCGGTGATCTCGACGATCTTCCCGTAGCGGTAGCGGTTCGGGAACTCCTCGTCGCCGATGGGATCGGGCGTGTTCACGGTCTTGAGACCGTCCCCGTCTTCGGCTTCCTCCTCGGCCTGATCGACCGGGTCGACGCCGAGGTGATAGGCCAATTTCTCGGTGTTGCGGTTATTGTGCAGCCCCATCGGGTACGCGGTCTCGTCGCCGAAGATCTCCTGGAGCGAGGCCTCGACCTCGAGGATGTTGGGCCGGTTCCAGAACTCGCTGCCACCGCGGAGGCCGACGCCGCTGCCCTGGTCGACGATGTCGCTGACCGTCGCGAGCCCGTTGACTCGCGGGTGACCGTATTCCTCTTCGGCCGACAGCGGCGTCTCCCACGGACTCAGATCGCCGTAACAGTTGGTCTTCGTCCCGCCGATATCGCGGAACGGCTCGGTGTTCTCGAGTTCCATCGCGTTCTCGAGGTCGGCCTGCCAGTAGCCGTCCTCGTCGCGGTAGAGGGGCGTTCGCGTGATCCCGCCCGGCCGGATCTCGTTGTTGGTAAAGAGGTAGCCCTCCGTCCCTTCCTCGTTCGTCGAGACGAAGAAGTTCATGTCGGCCTGTTCGCCGATCCCCTCGTACTCGTCTTCGCAGATCTCGACGAGTTCCGTCCCGTCGGGCGTCTGGGGATGGCCGAACCGCTCGGTCCCGCCGTTGATCTCGTCGCCCGTCTGGACGAGCAACCGGTACTCGCCGGCCGCCGAGAGGACCTGTTTCTCCTCGCGGTCGGTCCGCGGTGCCTCGAGCTCGTCGAACTCGTCGTTCGCCCCGTTGAACGTGAACTGGAAATCGTCGAAGACGCCGACTCCGCCCGTGTCGAACGGCTCGATGTTGTCGTTACGGGGTCCCTGAAGACTGTAGAGGAGTTCCCCGGTCTCGAAGACGAACGGTCCCGTTACTTCGGCGCCGAGCGCCGTCGTCGAGAACCGATCGATGTTCCCCTTGACGTGGGGTGCCTCGAGCGTGTCGTGTTCCTCCGGGTCCTCCTCTGCCCCCGCGAGGCCGACTGCCCCCGTGCCGATTGCCGCTGCCGCTGACGATGCTATCAGCTTTCGCCTCGTAAATTCGACCATGCAACCGGATCAACCCCCGATTAATTGATTAGATTTTATAATATTGGAACTTATTATAATGTATATTGATAAGGAGAACGTTCCGGAACATAGCGAACAGAGCGCTCTGATGACTATTGAGTGGTATACAATCGCCAATATGGACCGGTAGTCGGTTCCGGCGCGGACCGACGGTACTCGGCCCATCGGAGCACGAACCGAACGACTCGAGACCCGCCGTGTCGGTCAGGCGGTACCGCGTCGGGCGCGACGGTATCGCGGTTCCGAGCGGTACAGAGCGGTTGCGGCGACGAAAATGAGACGAGGGTGGGGAACGACGGGATCGACCGGCGCGGCCGTCAGTCGAGACCCTGTTCCCGCACGTCGGTCCGGATCGTTTCGGCGCGGTCGCGAACCCACGTGAGGTAGCGATCGAGTTCGGTCGGCGTCGACCCGTAGAAGGAGGCGACCCAGTCGCGGTCGGCCCACGGCATCGTCATGAGATAGGCGGCGAGGGTGTCCTTGCCCGCTTGGACGACCTCCGGCGGGACGCCGCGCTCGCCGGTTCCCTCCTCGACGAAGCCGTTGACATCGAAGTAGACGTCGGCGTAGAGCCGAGCGTCCTCGAGACTGTCGAACGCGATTGCGGTGTGTTCGGGTGCCTCGAATCGGTAGCGCGGGTCCTCGTCGTCGGCTGCGTCGGTTTCGACGATGCGAACGTCGAGAACGTACGCGTCGACGACTGACTCCTCGGTGTCGGGGATGGCTGTGGTCTGGGACATATCGGAACGGTTCCAGCCGAACCCAGTCCTATCGTCCTATTGAAGCTTCGTATGAACCGTATATATCTCTCGAGAGCCGTCCGTTCCGATACCGAGACCGCTGACCGCGGGGACTGCGAGGGCGATAGCGACGGCGACCGGGATTCGAGTCCCGGTCCCGCGGTGCCGGTCACGCCGCCGAATTCGACTCGACGACACCGGAGAGCCGAACGGTCGACGCCGTCGGCCGATCTCGAGCCGCGGAGTCGGCCGACTCAGCCCCGCTCACTCGAGCAGCGACTCGCCGGTCATCTCGGGGGGCTGATCGAGGTCGATGGCCTCGAGTATCGTCGGCGCAATATCGGCGAGCGTCCCGCCCTCGCGGACCGTCCGATTGCCGTCCGTTCCGTCGGGCGAAACGTAGACGAGCGGGACCTCGTTGTACGTGTGCGCGGTGTGGGGGTTCTCCTCGGTTCCCATATCGTCGGCGTTGCCGTGGTCCGCGGTGACGAGGACGTGCGCGCCGGCGTCCTCGAGCGTCTCGACGAGCCGGCCCAGTTGCGTGTCGACGGCTTCGACGGCCTCGATCGCGGCCTCGTAGTCGCCCGTGTGACCGACCATGTCCGGATTGGCGTAGTTGAGCACGAGCACGTCGGGATCGTCCGACTCGATGGTGTCGATCGCCGTGTCAGTCACCTCGGGCGCGCTCATCTCGGGTTGCAGGTCGTAGGTCGGTACGTCGGGGCTCTCGACGATCTTCCGGATCTCGCCGTCGAACTCGACCTCGCGGCCGCCGTTTAAGAAGTAGGTCACGTGGGCGTACTTCTCGGATTCGGCGATCCGCAATTGGGTTCGGCCCGCGTCGGCGAGCACCTCGCCGAGCACCTGCTCGGGCTGGTTCGGGGGGTAGGCCACGGGGAGGTCGAACGTCTTGTCGTACTGGGTCAGCATCACGACCTCGGCCTCGGGCGGGTTCGTCTGGATCTCCTCTGCCCAGTCCTCGGGTCGAATGTCGGCGAGCATCCGCGTCAACTGCCGGGCGCGGTCGGATCGGAAGTTGAACCAGACGACCGAGTCACCGTCCTCGAGCGCCGGCCGCCCGTCTACGACCGTGGGCTCGACGAACTCGTCCGTCTCCCCGCGGTCGTAGGAGTCCTCGACGGCGTCGACGGCCGAGTCGGCGGTCCACTCGGCCTCGCGGTTCACGATCGCGTCGTAGGCCCGCTTCGTCCGCTCCCAGTTCTGATCGCGGTCCATCGCGTAGTACCGGCCCGACACCGTCGCCACGTCGCCGGTCCCGTGCTCGTCGATCACGTCCTCGAGCCGGTCGAGGTAGTCCCGGCCGCCGGTCGGCGAGGTGTCCCGGCCGTCGGTGATGGCGTGGGTGACGGCCTCGACATCGCGGTCGGCCGCCAGTTCGATCAGCGCGTGCAGGTGCTCCTGATCGGCGTGAACCCCCCCGTCGCTGACGAGTCCGAGGAAGTGAACGCGGCCATTGTTCTCGCGGGCCTGATCGAAGGCCGCGTTGATCGCGTCGTTCTCCCGGAAGGAGCCGTCCGCGATCGAGTCCGAAATCCGCGTGTATTCCTGATAGACGACCCGTCCCGCGCCGATGTTGAGGTGGCCCACCTCGCTGTTTCCCATCTGGCCGTCGGGCAGGCCGACGCGCCGGCCCGCGACCTCGAGCCGGCCGTCCGAACCCGAGTCCGCTATCCGGTCGAAAACTGGTGTCTCAGCCGCTTGGACTGCATCTCTACCGCCGTTTCCGAGCCCCCAGCCGTCGAGAACGATCAGCGCAGCGTCCATGTGTCCTCGGTTTCCAGCCGGGGTTACTTAGCTATCGTTGTCCGCCGCGAGTTGGAACGCCCGGGTTCGATTCCGACCGCGCGGCTCGAACGGTTGGATCGACGCACCGCTGGGATCACTCGTTCTGGATGAATTCGCCTGAACAGTCGTACTCGAGCAGCTTGTACTCGGCAATGTCCGGCTCGTCGTCGTACGGAGCGGCCCGGTCGGTCAGGCCGTAGATGGTAACCTGTTCGACGCCGGTTTCGTGGGTCTCGTTCCAGCGGCCACACAGGTGGTTGGCGAAGTACGACCGGTGGTTCTCGTTGTCGGCATATCGCATCGTCGCGATATACTTGCGCCACCGCGACGTCTCGTAGGTCTCGTCGACCGACGGCGGCCTGTCCCAACTCACGGCCGACTCGTGGAGCACGTCGGTCTCGGTCCCGCCCTCGAGTTCGCCCGGGACGACAAGCCATCGGGCGTTGGAGATCGGATCGGGAGCGAACATTCGCCACTGCTGGTCCGCGTGTGCGGTATCGATGACCTGTTCGGCGGGATCTGGCATCTCGGTGTAGTCGACTGCTTGCGCGTTGGCGAGGACGACGAGGACGAGAAAGAGCCACGGAACGACCGTCGAGAACAGGATGCGACCGCGGGACGTAATCGACGTGAGCGGGGGGATTCCGTCCCGAACTGACGGAAACAGGGGAAGCGAGAACTGCGGCGCGGCTCCCTGGAGCCGGGTCATTCCGTCGCGGAACCGTGGTGTCAATCCGACTCGAGTGGCGATCGCAGTCGTGGCGTCCCAGACGACGGGCGGGTAGAACAGGACGAGGCCGGCAACGGCGACCAAGGGGAAGATGCCGACCTGGATCGTGACGAACATGCCGAGGTGCATGCCGACGAAGAGGGACGCGAACGCCGCCCGTCGGTACCCGGTCAGCACGATAAGCAAGGGCGAGAGCAGGATGAGAACCATCCAGAGATGAGTGAACGCGCGCATCAGGAGCGCCTGCTCCGCGATGACGTTCCCCAGCAGGACGGTGAACTGGTCCGCCCGGAAGATCTCGCCAACCGCGTTTCCGGCCATCCACGTGTCGCTCCTGCTCTTGTGGATGGCATTGGTCACGTACATGAGCAACACCTGCATGAGCACGGCCATCGTTCCGACGGAGGAGACCGTCTGTCGGTCCCGATCGATCCGACGGGCGTCGATCGACCATCGCTCCCCGAGCGGGAGGAAGATTCCCCAGAGGAGCAGCATCCGCAGCAGGATGTCGCCGCCGTTGAGGATCATCGGGTTCCGGGCGTGCAGCGAGACCAGCAGGACCCACGAGGCGATCGTCGCGAGTCTGGTCCGATAGCCCGCGAGCAGAGCGAGCGCGAACGCGCCGGCGACGCAAAACAGGAGCGCCTGTACCCACGCTTCACCGGAGACGGCATGAAGGGAGTAGACCGACGAGTAGTCCGAAAACAGCGCCTCGAGCGGGAGAACGCCGGCGTCCGTATAGAAGGCCCTGAGGTTCCGGGCCCGGAGAACCAGATCGGTGATGATCAACAGCCCGACCGCGATGCGGAAGGCGGCCAGCGCTCGCAGATCGATTTCGAACCGTCGGTGGACGGCTCTCGAGAGACTATCCAGCGCGTTCGCCGCTCGATTCCGCGCCTCGCTGGGAAGAGCCTGAGACATCGTCTACGTGTTCGCTCTCGGCTCTCGCATCGACCGGCATAAGTTTAGTGTATACTGAAACGTCTCTTTCACGGTCGTCTCTCCATCGATGCGGCCCAGAACAGATCCGCGAGCAACACCGATTCTCTCAGTGCGACGGCCGAGTCGCGTCCCCGTCGTGTTCGAACGTCGCACCGCAGTCGCCACAGGTCGTCCCCTTCCCGGGCTTGACTCGCTGTGCGAACACGGCACCACATTCGTCACAGATCATGAACAGGCGGTGTTCCGGTGCGACGCCGGCCTCGAAGTCGGCGCGGATCCAGGCGTCGCGGTTCCCGTCCTCGTAGAGGGTGACGCCGGAACTGTCCTGTCGCCAGTTGATCGCTCGATCGTCGCGGGTAACGGCAGCCGGTTCTCGCTCGGACATCGAGATAGTACCAGCCTCGACGCGCCCATATATACGTTTTCTGATAGTTTTTTACCCGGCCTCGAGTTAACGTCCGGAGCCGACGACCACTGGATTTTTGCGAGTCGGGTGGGTGCCCCCTGTCATGACGCTCGATCCGGTCCACTTCGACGGTATCGCGCGGCTCGCGAGGCGGATCGACCACGGGACCGACGAGCGCGACCGACGCGCCTTCGCCGAGACCGTCTGGGAGGAGTTTCTGGACCCGCTGGTACACGACGGACGGACGATCCTCGAGCCGATCGACGAGCGAGCCCGCCGGATGGTCGACTGCGAGGCCGTCGCGTTGCGCGACCGCGAGTTCCCGACCGAACACGGCCTCGACGCGGGGACGATCAATCCGACGACGTTCAAGAACGGACTAGTCATCGACATCGCGCAGGCGGCTATGAGCACGACCCCGAGCGACCTCGATCTCCACCGGTCGCGGACGACCGTGATGACGGTCCACTCGAACGACGAGACGATGATGGTCGACGAGACGTGGGGGAAATTCGACGAGGGCTACAGCCGGAGTCGCGTGGTCAAGATTCCGCCGCTGCCGCGGTTCGCCGAGGGCGTCGTCCACGCGCTGGCGCTGTACCTCGCCGAGAGCACGCACGCCCGCGACCACGCCGACACGGTCTCGGACCTGCTCGTCCTCGACGGGCCGCTGTACCCGCGGGGGCTGTTGCGCTGGGCCGACCAGCACCCCGACCTCGCCGACTTCCTACTCGACGACCCCCGGCCCACGACGGTCCTCGAGAACTACGTCCGACTGGTCGAGGAGTTCGTCGAACGGGACGTTCCCCTCGTCGGCTTCGTCAAAAACCCCGCGACGCGGGTCCTCACGCGGACGCTGAAGTCCAAACGGGAGGTCGACGTCAGCGTGCCGTGGAGCGACGACTCGGCGCTGTTCACCCGCCTGCTCGAGCGCGGCGAGTACGTCGACGACGTCGACGGCGACCGCTGGGAGCGGGACACGTCGGCGCTGACCTACACGAACTGGTTCCGGTCGCGGGGCGGGGTCGATCGACCGCTGTCGGCCGAGGGCGACGCGCTCGGCGTCGACCGCCGCCTCGAGCGCGAGGCCTACGAGGTGACGTTCTTCGTGATCTACGACCCGCGCGACGACTTGCTGTATCGGATCGAGGCCCCCTACGCGTTCACGAAGGACCCGGACACGCGCGAGCGACTGACGATGCAGCTGTTACAGGACGTCGCCATCGCCCACGGCCCGCCGACGATCGTCGAGAAAGCCGACGAACTCGCCCGGATCAGCAACGCGGAGAAGGCCTCGCTCCGCGAGACCCTCGAGGAGCGATTCGACGCGGCACAGGACCGAACCTACGACGACCACCGGTGGGACGAACAGCCGTATTAGCCAGACAGGAGGTGTCGCTGCTATTCTCGATCCGCGGGAAGGGAGCGCAAACGGGAGCGCGAGCGCGGAACCAGTGGTTCCGCGAACCATCTCCAGAGTACGAGACGGCGGTCTCGCGTGTCATGTCCGTACTAGCCGTCGTTCTTTTCGACCTCGAGTTCGACATCGTCCGGGTCGACGCCGATCCGGGCGAACTGCGTCCGGACGTGTTCCTTGGCACCCTCGAGGGCCTGTTCGCGGGTGTCGAAGCCCCGCGGCATGGGTGACTCGAAGGCGAGGTTGACCTCGCGGCCGTCGACGAGCTGTGTCGAGCCGCCGCTGTCGACTTCGTAGAACTCGTCGCAGACCCAGACGTACGCGGCGTCTTCGTCGGGTGCACCGCGGAACGTGGGAGCTCGTTCACCCCGTTCGTACAGCGTCCCGGTGAGCTCCGTCCCGCCCGCGCGACCGCGTACCATAAGCATACGCTATCGTAGGGTTCGCGGACGCAAAAACGTCGTGGCATCGGTTGATGTGTCCGACGGAGTGGCCGATCGGTTCCGACCGGGGCCGACCGGGACCGATCGGAAATCCGCTCCGTTCATCTCGGCACGCGGACGGCTCATCGCCCGGTCGACCGGCAATCAGCGGTGATGTGGAAGCCGAATTGCCATCGAGCGGCCGACTGCAGCGGCGGTAATCACGGAGTACGAGACGGCAGTGCTGACGATCAGCGCACGTGATCACTCGAGACGAGAGGGCAGTCACGGCTCCTGATAGACGTATTTCCGGACGGAATCACCACTATACACCGACATCGGGGACTTCACTGGGTTACGATGAGGTTACGGGAGTAATGGCAGAATTTTCGGCCCAAATCGTTTTGGAAACGACCTTATCCCCATTGCAGGGGTTGGAATGAGTAATGAGTTCGGACGCTCACCTCGGCGGCGACATGCCCGACCCACTCGCGACCGTTCCGACAGAGTGTTACGAGATTCTACGCCATCCGCGCCGGCTTCGGCTGCTCGAAGTCCTCGGCTGTCGGCAGACGCGACTCTCGCTGTCGGAGCTAACGACGGAACTAATCGACCGGACGTCGACGACCGCCTCGAACGGACGGGCGCGTCACGAAGTTCGGATCACTCTCGTCCACAACCACCTCCCGCGACTCGAGGAGTACGATATCGTCGACTGGGACGACGACGGCGTCGCGCTCGTCGACGAACCGCCGGTACATCCCGCGGATCTCTCCGTCCTCCTCGATCTCTGTGACAGCGAGAACGCCGAGACCCTGCTCGAGACGCTCGTCGATCCGGTTCGGATGCGTCTCCTCTCGCTGCTCGAAGCGGGCGATAGTCCGGTCTCGCTCGAGTGCCTCGCCGCCGAGCTCAGCGCCCGCGACAGCGGCCCCTTCGACGACACCGAGCGTGCGAAGATCGCGCTCCACCACTCCCACCTGCCCGCGATGGCGGACCTCGGCGTCGTCAGCTACGACGCCGAGTCCCAGCGGGTCACGCGATACGAGCAGGTCGTCTCGATCGTCCAGTAGTCGCCACCTCGGGTCCGGCCGACCGCCCGTTCGACCGAGTTTCGTTTGTCCGACCCACTGATTCGTCCGATCGCCCGCGTCCGCATCGGTTCGTCTTTTCACCCGGATCACCAAACGGTAAGTTCGTTCCCGTCCCTACGGGCAGACGTGTCGCGAACTGACGCCGCGCGTGACGGCGACCGTCGGACCGACGGCATAGGACCCGATAGCGACCGCGTCGTCGCCTGCCTGATTGCCGTCGTCCTCGCCCTCTCGCTGACGATCCCGATCGTCGCGGGGCCGGCCGCCGCGATCGATCAGGTCGCGATCCTCTCGCCCGAGCAGACACAGGTCGAGGCCGCGCCCGGCGAGACGATCGAGATCGATGTCTCCCTCCGGAGTCAGGGCGGTCACGGCGACGAGGGCGTCGCCGCCGTGGCACTGATCGCCCAGTATCACCCCGACTACCTCGAGATCACCGATATCGAGCGCGGGCCGTGGCTCGAGGGCGACGGGACCGAAATCCGCGCGACGGAAACGGACGCTCGCGAGCGGGGAACGACGATCCTCGAGCAGCGCCGCGAGCCTGCCGCCGGCGGAACGACCGGAACGGGAACGATCGCGACGCTGACCGTCCGCGTCGCCGATGACGCACCGGCCGGGACGACGCCGATCTCGTTCGACGAGAGCGACATCGAACTCACCGGCGACTACCCGTCCGCCGTCGTCGACGAGCCCGTGACGGTCGCGATCGACGGCGGCGACGAGTCGCTCGAGGCGTTCGACCACCCCGATCCCGACGAGATCGACCGCGAGCCCGCGGCCTCGAGCGGGGACGACGCGGCCGAAACCGACGGTGGCGAGCCGGTCTCCGGATTTACGCTCGAGATCGCTCTCGTGGCCGTCGCGCTCGCGGTCTACTGCCTTTCGGCCGGTCGTGATGGCCGCCGCTAATAAACAGTCCCGACAGGTGGAGGGAAACGTGTTTGAGGAACGGGCCGGATTGAGGTGATATGACCGATCTGGGAGACTTCGGCGAATTCGACGCCGACGCCGATACCGGAGACGGCGCTGACGCCGACACAGCGGGCTCGTCGCCGCCGTCTTCGGGCACCGAACAGGCGGCGAGCGCGAGTTCGACGACGAGTGAGCAAACCGACGAATTCGAACCGACGCCCGTCGAACCCAGCGGCGATGACGTCGGTATCGGGACGATCTGCGTCTCGCAGGGCCTGCGCGTCGCCGAAGACGGGGACGACACCGCGCTCCGGGCCTACGTCACCCGCGACAACCGCTCCTCGATCCGCATCGGGAGCTACCTGCTCGCGCCCTACCCCGACGGCGAGACGCTCTTTTGTCGCATTACGGGACTCGAGTACGCCCAGCAGTACCACGCCGACGACGCGACGGAGATCCACGCGCGGCGGGCGATGCGGACCGACGAGATCGACGAGTCCGATTACAAGTTCGTCGCCGAGCTCGAGCCAGTTGCCATCCTCTACGAGGACCGCGCGGAGCCACGCTCCGCGGACGACTCGAGCGGGCAGAGCCCGCGAGACGACGGCGAACTGAAACGGCGGATGACCGACCGCGTGCCGAAACCCCAGACGGTGATCCGGCAGGCCGACGACACCGAGGAGATCAAGACCGGGCTGAAGATGCCGGAAGACGGCGTCTTCCTCGGCCACCTCTCGGTCGGCGGCGAGAAGGTGCGGACGGCGGCCACCCCGCCGACGATCGATTACCGGCTGAAAGACGACTACGACGCGGGCGATCCGCTCGTCTTCCGCCACTCCCTGATCGCCGGCGGGACGGGGTCGGGGAAGACCCACGGCGCGAAGAACATCCTGCGGCAATACCTCGACGAGGAGCGGACGTATCCGATGGACGACGGCCGCGAGGTCCGCCCCGCCGTCATCCAGTTCGATCCCCAAGACGAGTACGCCCAGATGCACGACGACAACCCTGATCTGGACGACGAGTTCGCGCGCCGCCTCGAGCGCGAGGGGATCGCCTACGGCGGCCACGACGATACGACCGCCTTCATTCCGAAGGTCGGCTCGGCGTCGTACGCCGCGGGCCACCACCGCGCGGAGCAGGTCGAGTTCACGATTCCGTTCTCGATGGTCTACGACAACCCGTGGCTGGTCGCGGGCAGCGGGCTGAACGACAACCAGTACGGCGCGCTGGTCAGCGTGCTCCTGCCGCGGTTCCGAAAGCAGTACGGCGACGGCGGCACCTACGAGGAGTTCACGACGTTCCTCGACGACCCCGCGTTGCGCGAGGAACTCGACGAGTCCGGGCGGGTCCACGAGGCGACTTTCGACGCGGTCCGGCGGCGCGTGCTCGGCTTCGGCCACGTCTTCGATCAGGACGCACGCCCGATCACCGACCTCGTCCACGAGTTCGTCCGCCCCGGCGGGCTGACCGTGGTCCCGACCTACCACATCAACGATAGCCGGGCGACCGAGGCCATCGTCCTCGCGGTCTCCTCGCTCGTTATCGACCAGAAACTCTCGAACGACCCGGCCTACGACCGGATCAAGGAGACTCCGCTCGTGCTCGGGATGGACGAGGCCCACAACTTCCTGACCGACGCCGACTCCGTGCAGGCGGGGAAGGTCATCAACAAGTTCACCGAAGCCGCCAAACAGGGCCGGAAAGAGCGGCTCGGCCTCTTCCTGATCACGCAGGACCCACAGGACATCCACGACGCCGTCTTCAAACAGATCAACACCACCGTCGTGCTCAACCTCGGCGACGAGGACGCCATCAAGAGCGTGAACATTCCCAGTAACCTCGAGTCCAAGGTCCCCTACATGGAGAAGGGCCAGATGGTGGTCTACTCGCCCGATAACTCGGAGCCGGTCGAACTGATCGGGCTGCCGAAGTGTCTCACCCGGCACGGCCGGGACTGAAAAAACGGACCGGCTGACGGGAAGTCGCGCCCGCCGGCGGTACTCAACAGAAGTTCTGCGTGACGTACACCCGGCCGTCGTCAGTGACGTAGACGCCGATACCCTCGTTCTCCCACTGGGACGCGAGGATGTTTTCGCGGTGGTCCGGCGAGTTCATCCACTGGGTGACGATTCCGTCGGCGAGTTCGCGCTCGTTCTCGTACCGGACGATCTCGCCGTCGCCCGTCGCGACTCGCGTGTCGTACCACGTCTGGGCGATGTTCTCACCCCCGGTGTACCCGTTCGCGCTGCACTCGTAGCCCGCCGCGTCGTACCTGTCGGCGAAATCGTTCCCCTCGGGGTCGACGTGCGAGAAGTAGCCGCGCTCGGCCATGTCCTCGCTGTGGCCGCGAGCGATGTCGCGGAGTTCGGTGTCGAACGAGAGCGGCTCAAGGCCGCGGGCCGTCCGTTCCTCGTTTACCGCTTCGTGAACGTCTCGTTCGACCTGACTCCTGTCGAGGCTATCATCGGTCGTTTCGCCGTCGGCGCTCTCGTCGGATTCGCCATCACCGGTTTCGGTCGTTTCGTCAGGCGTCTCCGCGTCGTCCGTTCCAGTGTCGTCGTCCGCGCCGGTATCGTCGGCAGACTCGTCGCCGTCGGAATCGTCACTGTCACTGACGGAATCGCCGCTCTCTCCGAGGTCGTCGAACAGGTCCTCGAGGAACGTCGAACCGGGCAGGTCCGCGTCCGGACCCGACCGGAGATCGGTCGGCACCGACTCGAGGGCGTCGTCTCCGGACGCGCCCGTATCGACGCTCTCGGTGTCAATCTCGGTATCCGTACTTACCGTCGTCACGCTCTCCGATTGCGTGACGGTCTCTGGCCCTGAAGCCACGGTCTCAGTGTCCGTCGTATCGGTCACGGACGGACCGTGGCCGGGTGCTGCGGCCCCGACGCCGACGATCATGCTCAGTGCGAGAATCGCTGCGACTGTCGCGGTTACGACTGCGTTCGAACGTCGTTTCATCGCGACCGGTCGTTCGGTGGAAAATCCGGTAGTAATACGGACTGTAAACTGTTGCAACTATTGGGAATACCCGAATAGAGTAGTCGTACCGAGAATGCAGTCGGCGATCAGTCGGAAAGCGGAACGTATCGTCTCGGTTGCGGTCGGGAGAACGGTCGTACTGTCGACAGACGACATCGACGGGGACGTCGTTCGGGGGAGTCGATCGAAACCGCCCGTCACTCCCCGGACTGGGGCTGATAGTACTGCTTCAACCACGTCGCCAGCCCCTCGAGGTCGGGGAACAGGGTTCGGTGGTTGACGTTCATCTGATCCAGTTTGTCGCGGAACTCGAGTTTGCGCTCGCCCGGGATGACGATCTTCCGGTAGCAATCGGGGTGGTCCGCGAGCCACTGATCGAGGAGCAGCCGCGGATCGGACTGGAACGAGAAGACGGCCGACTGGTTGGCGATCCGGTCGTCGATCGCCGGCGGCCGGAAGAAGACGACGTATTCGTCTTCGGAGCCCTCGTCGGGTGCCCACAACTCCTGCCAGAGTTCGTCGATGCGGGTGACGTCGTCGAGGGTTCGAGTCAGGCCGGATCCAGCGTCGTCGGGGCCGGACTCGCGCGGTTCGTCGTCCAGTGTCACGTTCGAGAGGAGATGCGTGTCGAGCATGTGGGTCTCCGTCATCTCGAGGACCGACTGGTAGGAGTCGGGCAGGTCGGCGTGTAGCTGCCGGTAGTCGACGGCCCAGATCGCCCCGTCGTGGTCGGTGTCACCGGTTCGCGTCGCGAAGTAGGCCGCGACGAGTGGCGAGAACGACCAGTCGAGCAGCCGCGTCGGCAGCCCGTAGTGTTGGGCGATCGAGAGCAGGTGCCAGATCGACTGCGACTCGTCGATCTCGTCGGCCGCGTACTGGGCGAAATTCCGGAGCAAGAGCGGCTCGAAGTTCCACTTTCCGGACTCGCCGACGAAGCGGTTGATCGATGTCTCGAGGGTGTGATCGACGTGAGGGACTCCCCGGAAGACGTACGGCGAGCGGTGCCGGGAGATGTCGGGCATCCACATCTCCGCGGTGACCAGGTCCTGTAGCTCCGTCCACGATTCGGCGCGGACGATCGACTGGGCATCCGTGTCGTCAGTCATCGGTCGCTGTGAGCGGCCCGATGGGACTCCTCGAGAGACCGGTTCAGCATACTCGACCCTAGCGCCGCCGCGGAAATAACGGCGCTGCAAGAATATCGAACGCCCGGCGCGCAGCGCGCCCCCGTTGTCGATCGATTCGCAGCGACCCTCCGTTCCGCTTCGAGTTGTTCGGCCGTCTCGAGCTACTGTGACCCCGACTCGAGCAGTTCGCCCTCGAAGAACCCCGCGGCCGCCTCGGCGATGGCCTCGCGTTTCCCGAGGAAGAAGTGGTCTGCCGGCAGCGCGGTGACCTCGTCGCCGCGCTCGCGAGCGCGTTCGACCACCGGCTCCCAGTCGACGGTCGTGTCCCGTTCCCCGTAGAGAACGCGGACGGGCGTCTCACTCGAGAGAGACCTGAGCGCCGCGGCCGCGTCGAGGTCGTCCGCGAGCCGCGCTGCGGGGGCGAGAACGGCGACGGCGTCGGGAGCGGGATCGACATCGGCAGCCGCGAGCAGGGCCAGCGACGCGCCGAAACTGTAGCCGAAGACGCCGACGGGGAGGTCGTCCTCGTCGCGGGCCCACCGAACGGCGTTGCGAACGTCCGCTCGCTCGCCGTCGCCATCGTCCCACGGGCCGTAATCGAAGCGGAGACAGGCGATACCTGCCTCGCAAAGTGCTTTCGAGACCGCGACGAGGCGGGGATCGCTTCGCGAGCCGCCCTGCTGGGGATGGGGCGGACACGCGACGACGATCGCATCGGTCTCGCCGGCCGGTTCCTCGAGCGTCCCGCGAACGTCGCGGCTCCCGGGGACCAGAACATCGCTCATGGGGCCCTGTTACGAAGCGGCGGTAATCAATCCCCGTCGCCCTCGAGCGCTAGTCGCGGCTCGGCCGACACCGGCCGGGGGACTCCACAGAACGTCGTCTCACAGTGGATATTTCTGAGGTGACATTTTTAAGGCCGGGGAGCAATACGTTGCGAGTATGGGCATCCTCTCTCGGACTTCCTACGTCATCCGGTCGAAGCTCAACTCGGTGCTCAACCGGGCCGAGGATCCGACCGAGACGCTGGACTACTCCTACGAGCAGATGCGAGACCAGCTCCAGCAGGTCAAACGCGGCATCGCCGACCTCACGACGCAGAAAAAGCGCCTCGAGATGCAGAAACGCCGCCTCGAGGACAACGTCGAGAAACACAACGATCAGGCCCGAACCGCGGTTCAGCAGGGCCGCGAGGATCTGGCGCGACGCGCCCTCGAGAAGAAGAAGACGAAGATGAACCAGATCGAGGACCTCGAGCGCCAGATCTCGGACCTGCAGGGCCAGCAGGATCGGCTGATCGAACAGAAGAACGAACTCCAGAGCCGCATCGAGGAGTTCCGCACCAAGAAGGAGACGATGAAGGCCCGCCACGAGGCTGCCAAAGCCAGTTCCACGGTTTCGGAGGCCATGACGGCCACCGGCGAGGAGTTCGAGGATGTCGGCCGCGCCATCGAGCGCGCCGAGGAACAGACCGAGGACATGGAGGCTCGCGCCGCCGCGATGGACGAACTCCACGAGTCGGGCGCGTTCGACGACGTTCTTTCGGATAAGGACAACATCGACCGCGAACTCGAGCAGTTAGAGACCGACAGCGGCGTCGAGGCCGAACTCGAGACGCTCAAGTCCGATGTCGGCGGGGCCGAGACGGAGACGGAATCCGAGGCCGGGGCGGACGCCGCGAGCGAGGTCGATGAGGAGGAACTCACGGAACTCGAGGGCGACGATCAGGAGGATGTCGAGGCCGAACTCGCGGAGCTACAGGACGAAGAGAACGCCTAGAGAGCGGCTGCCGACGGGGTCGCGGCGGAGACACGTTTTTTGTGTCCGTGTTGATTGCGTGGACGTGTTTACTGTCGATCTGGTTGAGCTGTCTCTCCCTGCTGCTCCCAGTCAGTCGGCGTGTACCCGTCTCCCGTGCTGTGAGGCGGAGAAACGGTTACGATCGTTCACGACTACTCTGCACTATGAGCGACGAGTCACCGTTCGAATCCATCTCGCTGACCAATCAGGTCGTCTTGCTCGGCGTCACCGAACTCGCCCGCGAGGACGAGACGCCGGTCCAGACCCACGACCTCCGACGGCACTGCCGGCGACAGCTTTCCGAGGTCGACACGGAGGTCGTCGGCACGATCACCGAAGCGGACGTCATTCGATCGCTCTACCGGCTCGAGAACGAGGGGCTCGTCGACGAGGTCGAGCCGACCGAGACGTCGCCGACGGGGAAGGGACGGCCCGCCTATACGCTCGCCGTGACCGCCGGCAGGGTCTACGACGGCGTCGACGACGAACTCCTGAATGGGGCCGGCGACTGACCTCGCCGCGGCGGACGGCGGTCGCGTCGAGCGCGGCAGCAGATGGGCGCGGACTCACGACGGCGTTCCGAGCACAGTGATCTCGTAGTCAGCGACGTCAGCGGGTGCCTCGAGGACGACGACCTGAAACTCCCACGTCGAGTTCCCGTCGAGGTCGCCGGTGCTGGCGAGATACCGGCCGAGGAGGTTGCCGGCGTCGTTGTAGATCCGGGTCCGGACCTCGACGATCTGGATCCGGTCGGCTCCCGTGTTGGTCACGACCCCCTGGACCGTCGAGCCGAGGTAGCCGTCCTCGACGACGAACTCGTGTTCGACCAGCTCGAGGGGATCGAGCGGCGTCACCGAGTTGGTCGGCTGTTGTTGGGCCAGCGACGAGGCCGTGGACATCTCCGTGGCGTTCCTGCTCGAGGCGTTGCTGGCGTTTATCTGGCCCATATTGCCGCTCTCGTAGTTCGGCTCGCCGCCGAGTCCGTTGCTGCCGGTACAGCCGGCGGCCGCGGTCGCCATCCCGACGCCGAGCGATGCGAGCAGTCGCCGTCGGCTCGTCGCGTCCGAGCGCATCATCGCGACCTGCCTCTCGTCTGCGAATCGATTCCGGTACCGACCATGTCTTCGGGGACACCGCCGACGCATTTCAGTGTAAGCCCTGAAGCGACAGCGCTCGGACCGCTCGGTGTCTCGCCGCGGCCCGAACCGCCGTCTCGAGGGCGGCCGAGGCGGTGGGACGGCGATCGGCGGTGTGTGCAACGCAGGCCCTTATTGTCGGGTCGATTGAACGTGTCTCCATGTCCTCCGAGACCGACGAGACGCTCGAGTCCTACGGGGCCGACGTGGGCGGGCCGGGGGGACCGTTGACGCGGTTCCACGAGTGGGTGCTGATTCAGGGGAACCGGTTGGCCGTCACGGCGTTGCTCTCGGCCGTCATCTTCGCGCTTATCGTCGGCCTGTACGAACTCGGCGTGATCAACTTCGTCAACCCGAACTCCGTCACCCGCGTCGCCAGCGGCATGATCGCGGGGACGTTCTCGCTGGTGACGCTCGTCGTCTCGGTCAACCAGCTGATCCTCTCCCAGGAGTTCGGCGCGGCGGGGAAGGCCCGCGACCGGTTCGAGGGGGTCGTCTCGTTCCGTGAGGACGTCGCCGAGGAGGCCGCCATTCCCGCCACGCCGGCCGCGCCCACGAGGGTCCTCGAGCTGATCATCGAAGCGATCCGAGGCGACGCCGCCGAACTCGCCGACATGGTCGCCGATCACGACGACGAGGTCCGGGAGACGGTCGTCCGGTACACCAACAGCGTCGAGGAGCGGGCCGACCGGGTCGACGACACGCTCGAGCGGTCCGAGTTCGGCACCTTCTCGGCCGTCTCGGCGGCGATCAACTACGACGAGGCCTGGCAGCTGTACGTCGCGACCCATCTGCGAAACGACCACGACGAGTCGCTGTCGCCGGCCGCGAAAGAGCAACTCGACGATCTGATTGGCTCCTTGAAGCTATTCAGCGTGGCCCGCGAGCAGTTCAAGACGACCTACCTGCAGCGGGAACTGACCCGGTTCTCGCAGCTGACGATCTACTGCGGCGTCCCGTCGATCCTGTCGGCGATCCTCGTCGGCCTCCTGTACGCCGACTTCACCGGCCCGAGCGTCAGCGTCGCCGCGTTGCCCTACGTCGTCTCCGTCCTGATCGTCATCGTTCTCTCGCCGCTGGCGCTGCTGGTCTCCTATATCCTCCGGACCGCGACCGTTACCCGCCGGACCGCGTCGGTCGGTCCGTTCATCCCGCAGAAGGACCCCGACGAAGGACCGTTCGACGTGACCGCTGGCGAGGACCGGTGATCACTCCCAGTCCACGTCGGCCCCGCGGTCGGTCTCCCGGAGGATGAAGGGACCGATCGCCAGCGTCCACTTGGCGACGGTGACGACCCGGAGGATGTACGACAGGAAGATCGCGAACGGCGTCACGCCGAGGGCGAAGGCGAACCCGACGAACAGCAGTCCGTGGTCGATCCCCGCGGTCGTCCCGGCCACGTCGCCGACCTCGAAGACGAGAATCATGTACGCCGACACCGACAGCGCCGGCAGGGCGAGCGTCGCCAGCGACCGTGAGAGGGTGATGATCTCCCAGCGGAAGTACAGCGTCTTGAAATGCTCCCGAGCGGGGCCGAAAAAACCCAGCACCTCGAGTAACCCCTCGAGTTCCTCCTCGACGGCGTCCGGCAGCGCGTCCTCGTGTCGGTTGCGCACCCGGTTGCCGGTGTATATCTTCCAGGAATAGTTGTACTCCAGGGCGGCCTTGACGACCTCGAACCGGCCGAACTGCGCGCCCTCGAGATTATCGGCGACCCGATCGGCGTCGGCCGCGATCCCCTCGGCGTACTCGCGGACATCCCGACCGACTGCGTCGTCGAGGTCGGGATGGGACTCGAGCGCGGCGACGAGGTCGTCGGCTCGGGCCCCGGTCGCCTCGACGAGGCCGCGGAGGAACGCGGAGGGTTCGGGCGGGCTGGTGGTGCGGTCGACGGCGTTTTCGGTGTCCCGGCGAAACGCCATCGCGCCCGCCATTCGCTCGCGCTGGTCGGCGACGGGCCCGAGTTCCTCGGCGAGGACGAACTGGTTGAACGTCAACACGAGGGTGACGCCCATGATGATCCCGATGATAGTCGGGGTGAACACCGAGGCGATCGGCGCGGGATCGAACAGCTTCGAGATGGAACCGGGACCGAACGTCCCGAGCACGATCAACAGGGCGAACGAAACGGCGAGCATCGTGCTGGCGACGAGGACGCGGTTGCCTTCCACGAGAAACCACAGCGCCGAGCGACCGCCGCGGACGCGGTCGACCATCGTGTTCGAGGTCTCGTCGCTCGCGCTCCGACCGGACTCGCTCATGTGCGCCGGTCGTACCACGGCCGGGCTGACAAGTGTTTTCGTCGTTCGCACGACGCTTGATGCGGTGGGTTTCGATCGCGAACGGGCGCCGTCGACTACCGCGGGGTTGCTCACTCCCGGGCGAGTATTTTATCCCGCGCCGTTGTTCCCCTTTCCACAGTCAATGAGCGATTCGGACTCGAGCAGCGTCCTCGGTCAGCGGGCCGGCGTCGGCGGGCTGCGGTTGTGGGTGTTGCTTCGGATGGGACGCTGGCTCTTCGCGGCGGTCGCGTTGGCGGTCGTCTTCGTCGTGATGGTCGCCTGCAGCAAACTCGGGCTGACACCGCTCCGTCTCATCATCGGCCAGCACAACGGCACCTTCTGGATCTTCTCGGCGTTCATCGGCGCGATCATCACGGGGACGTCGATCGTCGTCACGATCAACCAGCTGGTGCTGTCCCAGGAACTGGGGGCGGTCGGCGACCAGCGCGACCGGATGCAGGACGCCATGGAGTTTCGCGGCGATATCGAGGCTGTCCTCGACGAGGAGGACGTGACGCCCCCCGAACCCGCGGCATTCCTCTACGAACTCGTCGACGGTATCGAGCGGGAAGCCAACGAGTTCGAGTCGACAGTGGCGTCCGATCACGGCGACGAAATCCAGGGGAAAGTGTCCGACTACGTCGACGACATCACCGAGAACGCGGCGGTCGTCAAGGACGACCTCAAGGACGCCCAGTTCGGCACGTTCGACGTGATCTGGAACGCTCTGAACTTCAACTACTCCCGAAAAATCCATGACGCGCGCGAGATTCGCGCCGACCACGGCGACGACCTCTCGGACGAGGCTGACAGCGAGATCGACGAGATGATCGAGATCCTGAAGTTCTTCGGCCCCGCTCGCGAGCACTTCAAGACGCTGTACTTCCAGTGGGAGCTGATCAACCTTTCGCGGGCGCTGTTGTACATTTCGGTGCCCGCGCTCGTGGTGATGGGACTACTGATGATGTACGTCGACGCGGGTACGCTCCCCGGGACGACGCTGACCGTCGACAATCTCGTCTGGCTGACCAGCGCGGGGTTCGTCATCGGTATCTCGCCCTTCGTCGTCTTCATCGTCTACATCCTCCGGATCGCGACGGTCGCGAAGCGAACCCTCGCGATGGGACCGTTCATCCTGCGGGAGTCCGAGCGCGACGAGGACCTCGGGTAACTTCGCCGACACCGCCGCGTTCGGTCCGCCGGCGCTTGCCGTAGCTATTTCCGGGGCCGTCTGGTATCGTCCGGATCGAACGATGAGCGGCGACGGGTCCCAGCCCAGCGACACGATGGCCGAGCGCAGCGCGGACCCGACGTGGAAACACCGCCTGCTGTTGAACGCGAACCGCTGGGTCGTCACCGCCGGACTCATGCTGTTCGTCTTCGTCGGTCTCCTCGCCGTCGCCCGCTTCAGCCCCGTCTCGTTCAGGGCGCTCGTGGGGAGTCAGGATCCGATCGGGACGCTCTTTCAGGCGCTGACGACCGCGCTGATCACCGGGGTCACGCTCGTGGTCACCATCAACTCGCTGGTGCTGTCCCAGGAACTCGGGGCCGTCGAGGATCAGCGCACGCGCCTCGAGGGTGCGCTCGACTTCCGGCGGAACGTCGAGGGGTCGATCGACGCGCCGATCAGCCCGCCGGAACCGTCCTCGTTCCTGCGGGCGGTCGTCGCCGCCTCCGAAGACCGGGCACACGACTTCCGCGAGGCCGTCTCCGAGAGTCAGGACGAGGAGCTCAAAGACCGCGTCGACGACTTCGTCGACAACGTCACGACCCACGCCGACTCGATCCGCGACGGCCTCGATGACGCCCAGTTCGGCACGTACGCGGTCCTCAAGGCGGCGCTTGACTACAACTACTCGTGGAAGATCTTCCGCGCCCGACGGATTCGGAACGTCCACGCCGACTCCTTTACCGACGAGGCCCACGAGGCCTACGACGACCTGCTCGAGTCGCTGAAGCTGTTCGGCCTCGCCCGGGAGCACTTCAAGACACTATACTTCCAGTGGGAGCTGATCAACCTCTCGCGGGCGATGATGTACGTCGCCGTCCCGGCGTTGGTGGTCACGATGTCGATGCTGCTCTTCTTCGACGCGAACGCCGTGTCGGGCGTGTTCATCGGCGTCGATCTCCTCGTCTGGATCGTCGTGGCGGCGGCGACGATCGCCGTCGCGCCGTTCCTGCTGTTGATCGCGTTCATCCTGCGGGTCGCGACGATGGCCAAGCGGACGCTGGCGATCGGCCCGTTCATCCTCCGGGAGTCGAGTCGCGGCGAGGAGATCGACTGGGAGTGAGCGCACCGTCTCGGGTCGAGCGTCGCGGATGCTTGCAGACGTGAGCCCCGCGGCTTTTGGCTCTCGGCCCGAACCGACGGCCATGTCGACGGCATCCGACACGACGACCACGCAGCAGTGCCGCGTCTGCCGGACCGAAAACGACGTTTTCTACACCTACTGTCGACAGTGTCTCGCGGAACTTCCCTCGAGACCGACGGGATCGGAGTCTGCAGTTCTCTGAACCGTCCAGGTCGGTCCCGACTGCCGATTCGCGATCCGCGCCATTGGTATGGCCCCGGCCGCTACCGTCGGCCGTGATCGTCGTCATCTGCGGGCCGCCGGGTGCCGGCAAGTCCACCGTCACGGCCCGCGTCCGCGACCGACTCGAGGCCCGAGCGGTGCCGGTCCGGTCGTTTCACTCCGATTCCTTCTCGAGTCGGACCTACGAGCAACTGGCCGAGCGGATCAGGGACGCGCCTGAAACGGGTGTCACGCTGGTCGACGGCACGTTCTATCGCCGGAAGTGGCAGCGGCGATTTCGGGCGTTCGCCGACGTTCGGTTCGTCCACGTGACCGCGAGCCTCGAGACCTGCCTCGAACGCAATCGGAGTCGGTCGGACCCGATCGAGGAGCAGGGAGTCCACGTGGTCTATCGGGAGTTCGACGCGCCCGACGCCGACCGCGAGATCGATACCGACCGGTGCGGGCCCGGCGAGGCGGCTGCTCGGATCGCGGCCGCGATCGGGGACTGGCTCGAGCGGTAACGACCCGCTATGGCTCGCTTCTGTGCCGGTATTCGGAATATAACTTTTTCATATGCATCCGATAGTCCGCATGCAGTGAGTGCGACGGTGGTGTAGCGTAACACACGCCCGTGCCACGGGTGTGCCGAGGGTGCAATTCCTTCCCGTCGCGTTGTCGGCCGTGTCTTAGAAACCGATACCGAACGGATCGGGCACGGTGAACTCCCCAGGTGTCTGATCAGGGACGACGTCGTCCGGCAGCGCGTCCCAGTCGAGTTCGTCCTCACCGGGGACCGCGTCGGTATCGAAATCGGGATCGTCGGCGGGCGGCAGGTCTCGATACTCCGCCGGCGGCGCGTCGTGTGCGTAGACGCTCTCGGGGTGGTCGACGGTCCAGACGTGGAGCATACACGGCGTCCGACAGGGGAACTCGAGGTCGCCCTCCCGATAGTCTTGCTCGTAGGTCTGCTGGTAGAACCACCACGCGAACCGCCCGGGGAGGCCGGTGTGGGCGTGCCACGGCGAACATCGCTCCTCGGCCGCCGCCTCGTCCTCGCCGTACACCGCCGGCGGTTCGACCGGTTCCCCATCCCGCGTCGCGATGAACATGACGCCGATCGACCGCCACGAGTCGTTGTCGACGAGGACCGATTCCGGCCGCTCGGGGGTCAGTACCTCGTCGTCGCCGATGAATTCCGGGCTGAGCCAATGGGACCAGCTGTCGTCGCCGCTCTCGAGGGTGTCGAAGTAGGGTTTGTACCCCGCGTCGATCAGCGCGTTCGCGTCCGGAAACTGGGTCTCGAGGGAGTCGGCGACCGCCGACTGCAGTTCGGTCGTCGCCGGATGGTCGTCCGCACAGCCCTCCGCGGTCGTCCCCTCGCAGTGGGTCATTCCGGGCTCGATGGTCGCGTCCGGACAGTCTCGATCGAACTGTCTGGCGACCTCGGCCTCGGTCCCGCCGTCGGCTCCGTCGGCGCGGACGCTGCCGACGGCCGAGAGCCCGACCGTTCCGGCCGACGCCTGCAACAGCGCCCGTCGGGACACGATCGGATCGTCGTCGTCGCTGTCGTACATGCCAGCATCCCCACACCGACTGCGGGTATGAAACCATGTTGCCGACGAATCTGACAGTCAGTTTCGGCGGTACACGGCAGTCACCGCATCAGTCGAGCGAGCCATCGAGAACCGCACCCGTTCCCGGGCGCTCGAGGCCGGCGAGGTCGATCCGGCCGTCGGGCATCGGAACGCCGTCGGCGGGGTCGTCGGCCAGCAGCAGCGAGCCGTCGAGGTCGGCGTAGTCGAGCAGCGGCGCGAGGTGACAGGCCGCTGCGATCGAGGCGTTCGACTCGGTCATGCAGCCACACATCACCTCGAGCCCGTGGGCGCGGGCGGCGCTGATCATTCGTCTGGCCTCCCGCAGCCCGCCGCATTTCATCAGTTTCAGGTTCGCGATGTCACAGCGGTCCGCGATCCGCGGAATATCCGCGAGCGTCACGCAGGACTCGTCGGCGGCGATCGGCAGGCTCGAGCGCTCGGAGACGAACCGCAGCCCCTCGGGATTCTCGGCGGGGACGGGCTGTTCGACGAACGCGAGGTCGTACTCGGCGAGCCGGTCGATCTTCGCGACCGCCTCGCGGGGCGTCCACGCCTCGTTCGCGTCGACGAACAGCCGGACGTCGGGGGCGACGGAGCGGATCGTCCGGACGATCTCGAGATCCCGATCGGTGCCGAGTTTGACCTTCAGCGTGCCGTAGCCCCGATCGACGGCCGTCTCGGTCTTCTCCTGCATCGTCTCGAGGTCGTCGAGCCCGATCGTGTACGAGGTCTCGAGGGTCTCCGCGGGGTCGAGCCCCCAGTAGCGATAGAGCGGGACCGCGAGTCGCTTCGCGACGAGGTCGTGCAGAGCGATGCTCACCGCGGTCCGGGCGGCCGGGTTCCGCCGGACCGTCTCGCGCATGCGGCGCTCGATCCGCTCGAGTTGGTGGGGATCACCGACGGATTCGACGACCGAAAGCAGGTCCGGGAGGACCGCCTCGACGGTCGCGGCGGTCTCGCCGTAGTGGGCCGACGGCGTGGCGGCACCGATCCCGGTCGTTCCATCGCCATCTTCGATCCGGACGAAGACGGCCTCGGTCTCGGTCGTCGTCCCGCGGGCGATCCCGAACGGGTACTCGAGCGGCAGCGAGCGCCGCTCGAACGAGGTCTCGAGGGCCATGCTAGAGCAACGCCTCGAGCACGTCGTCGGTATCGAAGCGGATCACGTCGGTCGCGGGCGCGCCGAGGGTGTCGGCGTACTCCTCGACGGCATCACGGGCCGCCGCGTCGTCCGCGAGACCGGCGGTGTTTATCGCGCCGGCGACGATCTGACTCTCCGCGACCGGTGCGGCGATGCTCTCGTAGAGGTCGACGTAGGTCGGGATCGACGGCAGCGAGAACGACTCGTAGCCGTGGATTTCCTCGCGCCCGGCCTCGTGACAGAGCACCAGTTTATCCGCCATCGAGCCGTGGAGGATGCCCAGCGTGACCGGGGAGTACGCCGGGTGGACGATGCTGCCCTGTCCCTCGACGAACAGGTAATCGTGCTGGTCGCCCTTCTCGAGGATCATCTCCTCGACCGCGCCCGCGGTGAAGTCGCTGACGACGCGGTCGATCGGGTTACCCCACCCCTCGATCATGATCCCGGTCTGGCCGGTCGGGATCACGGCGGCGTCGTGGCCGGCCGCGCGGGCGTCGCGAGCCAGTTCCATCGTCGTCGTCATCTTGCCGACCGAGCAGTCCGTCCCGACGGTGAGGATTACCTCGGCATCGACCTCGCCGGCGACGCCGTCGGCCACCGAGAGGTCGGCCGGCGGGTTCCGTACGTCGCGGATCTCACAGCCGTGTTCGGCCGCCAACCGCGCGAATTCCTCGTCCTCGGCGAGGAAGTAGTGCAGTCCCGAGATCACGTCACAGCCGTCCTCGAGGGCCGTCCGAACGTCGTCGCGCCAGCTCTCGTCGAACTCGCCGCCGATCGGGGAGATCCCGATCAGAAGGGTGTCGACAGCGTCGGACTCGAGGTCGTCCATTCCGGCGACGATCGGTGCGTCCTGTACGTCGGGGACGAAATCGGTCACGCGCTGCCCGGCGGTCTCTCGATCGAGGACGGCGACGACATCGTGGTCGGCATATCGGAGGACGCCGAGCGCGGTCTTCGCCCGATCCGGGAACTTCTCGTGAGCGAGAATTGCAACGTTCATACTGGCACATGGTGAGGGGGTTACTTAATAATAGAGAACCCGCGTCGGAACAGCACCACTGTGTACCCGCTCGCGTCGGAACGATCCTCGCCGTCTCGCACGAGGCGTTCTCTCGGAGCGATCGCGTCGCGACGCCGACGGATTCCGGACCCGCGTCCGCAGCCGGTGACGGAGCCGATGTCGAGATCGATGCCGATGGCGGTACTGATAAACCGACCACGCGCGAACTGTGACTGAATGCTCGAGGGAGTCAACGTCGCGCTCGGGGTGACGGGGTCGATCGCGGCCGTCAAGACGGTCGAACTGGCCCACGAGTTGCGGCGGCAGGGTGCGGCGGTTCGCGGAGTGATGACCGACAGCGCGCAGGGGATCATCCACCCGTGGGCCGTCGAGTTCGCGACCGAGAACGAGGTGGTCACGGAGATCACGGGGAGCGTCGAACACGTCGACCTCTGTGGCTACGACGGCTGGGCCGACGTGTTCGTGATCGCGCCCGCGACGGCCAACACCGTCGGGAAGATCGCCGGTGCCGTCGACGATACGCCGGTCACCACGTGTGCGACGACCGCGCTCGGCGCCGAGACGCCGGTCGTGATCGCGCCGGCCATGCACGAACCGATGTACGACCACCCCGGCGTGCTCGAGGCAATCGAGACCGTCGAGGGGTGGGGCGTCGACTTCGTCGACCCGCGCCTCGAAGAGGGGAAGGCCAAGATCGCCAGCGAGGAGGCGATCGTCTGCGAGACGGCCCGCGCGGCCGGCGACCGGCCGCTCGAGGGCGAGCACGTCGTCGTCACCAGCGGGGCGACCAGCGAGTCGATCGACCCCGTTCGGATCATCACGAACCGCTCGTCGGGGAAGATGGGCCGCGCGGTCGCGCAGGCCTGCTACGTCCGCGGGGCAACTGTCACGCTCGTCCACGACGGGCCGGCGGTCCCCTACGCCGATGTCCGCGCGGTCGAGAGCGCCGCGGAGATGCTCGACGCGACCCGCGAGGCCTGCGCCGAGGCCGACGCGCTCGTTTCGGCGGCCGCGATCGGCGACTACACCGTCGAGACGAGCGACGAGAAGATCCGTTCGGGACAGGAGCTTACGCTCGAACTCGAGCCGACCCCGAAGCTCATCGACGAGATCCGCTCCGAGCACCCCGACCTCCCCATCGTCGGCTTCAAGACCGAAACGTCCGGTGACGAGGGGGCCATGATCCAGCGGGCGAGGGAGACGCTCGAGCGGGCCGGGCTGGCCTTCGTCGTCGCAAACGACGCGAGCGTGATGGGTGCGGCGGAAACGTCGGCGCTGCTGGTCCACGCGAACGACGCCGCCCGCTACGAGGGGACGAAGGCGGGGCTGGGCGGCGAAATCGCCGACTCGATCGCCGCGGTGTGCGGTTCCGCGGCGGCCGACTGAGCGGGCGGGCCGTCAGGAGAATTATATGGGTGGGGTTCATCCGACCGACGTAATGGATAGACGACCGGATGCGGATCTTCGTGCGACGGCACCGGTAGCCGGCAACCTGAGGTGATCGAGGTGGCACAACGACAGCAACTCGACGACGCCACCGCGGCCGACGAGGGTGGTGAGGCCGATGCCGACGCCGACACCCCAGACGCCGACGGCGACACGTCCGATACGAACGAATCGCTCTCCAAAGGCGAGATATTCGAAGTCCTCCGAAACCAGCGACGGCGCTACGTCCTCCAGTACCTCAAGCAGGACCACCGACCCGTCGAACTCGGGGATCTGGCCCAGCAGGTCGCCGCGTGGGAGTACGACACGACCCTCGAGGGCGTCACCCCGGAACAGCGCAAACGCGTCTATACGACACTCCAGCAAACCCATCTCCCGAAGATGGATACGGCCGGGATCCTCCGTTTCGACTCCGATCGGGGCGTCATCGAGGGGACCGAACGAACGCGGGACATCAGCGTCTACCTCGAGATCGTCCCCGGCCGCGAGTTCGCGTGGCGGGAACTGTACCTCTCACTCGGCGCGATCAGTTGCGCGCTGGTCGCCGCGCTCTGGCTGGGGATCTATCCGCTGACGATCCTGTCGAACCTGTCGTGGGCGGCCGTCGTCGCGGTCACGTTCACGCTCACTGCGGTCGCACACGTCTACCACGAACGGAACATGCGCCTCGGCCACGGCGATCAGCCGCCGGAACTCAGCTACGGGACCGACAAGTAGCGCCGGCGGCGCTCGAGACCCGATCGATTCGGCCGCCTTGCGGGCGCGAAAACGAGCGTCTCGACTCGAGTCGGTGCCGAAGCGCTCCGACCCGCCGCGGCGAATGCGGGACGTTCGCAGGTGGCGCCACTTCGCTCGTATCGTCAACTTTTACTCCGCTACCAACCGACCTACGACATGGATCAACTGAAGCAGTCGCTCCTCGAGGCGCCGATCATCGAGAAGAACGGCTATCACTACTTCGTTCACCCGATCAGCGACGGCGTCCCGAAGCTCGATCCGACGCTCCTGCGGGAGATCGTCATCCGAATCATCCGGAAGGCCGAACTCGAGAACGTTGACCGGATCGTCACGCCCGCGGCGATGGGCATTCACATCTCGACGGCTGTCTCCCTGATGACCGACATTCCGCTGACGGTCATCCGCAAGCGCCAGTACGGCCTCAAGGACGAGGTCGCGATCTCTCAGAAGACCGGCTACTCGGAGAACGAGATGTACATCAACGATGTCCGCGAGGGCGAGCGCGTGCTCGTGCTCGACGACGTGCTCTCGACCGGCGGCACGCTCGCGTCGGTGCTCGAGGCCCTCGACGAGATCGGTGCCGAGGTCATCGACACGGTCGCGGTCATCAAGAAGGTCGGCGGCGAGAACAAGGTCGACGACGCGGGCTACGACGTCAAGACGCTGATCAACGTCGACGTCGTCGACGGCGAGGTCGTTATCGTCGACGAAGACGGCGACCACTGACAGTTCTCGGTTCGTTCTGGTCTCCCCCGTTCAGATCCGGTCGGCTTTCTCACTATCGGTGGTCCAACGGCTGTAAGTCGTGAATACGATATGGCGCGTGCCGACCGTCTGCGGCGGACGAAGGCGTCCTGTACACCCACGTCAAGACGATAGACGGGACGATTCTCGGGACGTTCGAACACGAAACGTACGACCCACTCGTTTCTCGGCCAAACGCATAGCACGTCTCCCGATATTCCGTTCCGTTGTATCTTCGACGGAGACGGAGTCTCAGCTGTACCGGACGCATTCGGTTTTCAACTAATGTGTTTCGCCATCACAAGGAATATGTCGCCACGATTTGAACCTCATAGCGATGGCAGAGAACCGCGTCGGGCCGAGTGACCGCCATCGCCTGCGGCGGCGGTCGCTGCTGAAGGGCGTGGGCACGGCCGGCATCGCCGGATTGGCGGGCTGTGTTCGCAGTAACGATATCGAAGCCGACGGCCCGGCCGAGGAGTTGATTCAGACGGGGTTCGAGGCGACCGGCATCGAGCCGCCGTTCGAGACGACGATCGCGATCACCGAAGACACCGAGCGGAGCCGGTTCGCACAACTCCTCGCGACCGAACTCGAGGACACCGGTTTCTTCGATATCTCGATCAGCGAATACGAGTGGACGACCTATCTCGAGATGCTGAACACGGCGGCCGACGACGAGGAAAACGCCCTCTTCATCGTCAGTTGGACCGGCGGCTGGGACCCCGACGACTACGTCAATACGCTGTTTCACTCCGACAATCACACGCCCACCGGGCTCAACATCAACCACTACGCCAGCGAGACCGTCGACGAATACATCGACGACGGCCTCGAGGAGACATCCCCGGACGAGCGGGTCGAGATCTACCAGCAGTTACAGGAGGAACTGGTCGCCGACTCCCCGGCGTCGTTCGTCCGCGTGAGCGAAGCGGCACACGTCTGGGACGCCGACAGCGTCAGCGGCTGGCGGGCGTATCCGCTCGAGTCCGGGACCTACACCGCGATCTATGCCCCGTGGGCGGGCGTCTACACCGATCTCGAGGACGGCAACGAGTTCGTCGGCGACCTCGGCGGCGACGTTTCGACCACCGATCCGGTCTCGATGAACGACACCGCCTCGAGTCGGGCGACGCAGCTCGTCTACGAGGGGCTGACGGGCGTCGATTTCGACGGGACGGTCCAACCGGTGTTGGCCGCGGACTGGACGCAACTCGATTCGACGACCTACCGGGTTGCCCTCCGAGAAGGCGTCCGCTTTCACAACGGCGAGGAACTGACCGCTGCACACGTCAAGGGCTCGTTCGAACGCTACGAGGGCGAAGCCAGGGAGTCGGACGTCACCGACTGGTACGACGGCAGCGAGATCGTCGACGACTACACGATCGACATCCGCTGCTGGCGGAAGTACGGCCCCTTCGAACGGCGACTGTTCGACCTCCCGATCGTCCCGATGGCGGCGATCGACGGCGACCTCGACCTCGCGTCGCGGCCGGTCGGAACCGGTCCCTATCGGTTCAACGACTACCGAGCGGGCGATCACTGGCGGCTGAGGCGGTTCGAGGACTACTGGTTCGACGGCGACGAGAGGGTCCCGGCCCCGGCACCGATCGAAACCGTGACCCTCGAGATCATCACGGAGGCGGCCGCTCGACGGGGCGCGCTCGAGGCCGGCGATATCGACTTCAGCGACGGCGTGCCGTCGGCGAGTCTCGCCGAACTTGGCGAAGACGACGCATACGACGTCGATCGTCACGTCGGCGGCGGGTTCGATCTGGTGATCTACCCGCTCTATCGCGAGCCGTTTACCGACGAGCAGGTCCGCCGGGGCTGTAACATGTTGATTCCACGCGAGGCGATCGTCGAGAACGTCTATCACGGGCACGGGCAGCCGACCTACACGCCGATCTCACCGCTGCTCGAGACGTACGCCGACGAGGGGTTTCGAGAGCGAATCGCCGACGAATACGTCCGTCCGGACTGACCCATAGATGTCCCTCGGGAGATACGTCCTCACGCGGCTGCTGGTCGCCGTTCCGGTCCTCCTGGGCGTGACCGTCCTGACGTTCTCGTTTCTGCACGCGCTGCCGGGCGATCCGGTCGACGCGATCATCGGCTACCAGACTGTAAGCCCCGAGACCGAGGCCTCGATCCGGGCCGAGTACCACCTCGATCGGCCGGTGTGGGAACAGTACGTGCTCTGGCTGCGGGACGCCCTCGCACTCGAGTTCGGGCGGTCGCCGGTCACCGGGCGGAGCGTCGCGGCGACGATCGGTCGGCGACTCCCAGCGACGCTGGCGCTTGGCGGGGCCGCGTGGCTGCTCGCGCTCGCGATCGGGGTCCCGGCGGGCATCGTCGCCGCGGTCAAGCGAGGCGAACCGGCCGACGAACTCAGCAGGGTCGCCGCCCTCGCCGGGATCGCGACGCCGAACTTCTGGCTCGGCCTCGTCCTCCTGTTGGTCTTCAGCGTCCGGCTGGGGTGGTTCCGGGTGATCCCGCCGGACGCGCCGCTCGCGAGCCTCGCGATGGCGAAGTTCATGCTCCTGCCGACGATCACGCTCGGAACGGCCTCGGCCGCGCTCGTCACGCGCTTGCTCCGTTCGTCGATGCTGCGGGAGCTCGAGGCGGGATACGTCCGGACCGCACGCGCGAAGGGGCTCCGCGAGCGAACGGTGATCCTGAAACACGTTCTGCGGAACTCCCTGCTCCCGGTCGTGACCGTCGCCGGCCTCCAGCTGGCGTTTCTGGTCGACGGTGCCGTCGTCGTCGAACAGATCTTCTCGTGGCCGGGCATGGGGCGGCTGCTGGTCCAGTCGATCCTGCAGCGAAACTACCCCGTCATTCAGGCCGCCGTGCTGGTCATCGGCGTCTCGATCGTCCTCGTGAACCTGCTCGTCGACATCATCTACGCCGTCCTCGATCCCCGCATTCGATACTGACTATGAGTGACCGACGACCCACCACCGAACGCGGCCGGATTTGCATCGTCGGCTTCGACGACGCCGACTCGTCGCAGCGCGACAGTGACGGCTCTCCTGAGCGTCCCGATGCGGGACCCCAATCACCGACGGGGGCGACTGGGGCAACGGGAGCGACGGAGCCGGCGGAACCCGCACTCGAGGGAACGGAGCACCACCGCCTCGCGGACGCGTGGCACCGGTTTCGCCGGAATCGCACGGCGATGATCGGACTGGCTATCATCGTCGGCATGGCGGTGCTCGCGGTCTTCGCTCGGCCGATCGAAGTCTCGACGGCGGAGTACACGATCACCCTTCAGCCGTTCTCGCTGGCCCCGCACGATCCGTCTCAGCCGGCCGTCGGGGCAGCGAACGCGCCGCCCTCGTGGGACCATCCCTTCGGAACCGACTGGGCTGGGCGAGACCAACTCGCCCGGGTACTCGTCGGCGGGCGCTACACGCTGGGAATCGGCCTCGTCGCCGTCGTACTGGCGCTGTGTGTCGGAATCCCTCTCGGCGCGATCGCGGGGTATTTCGGCGGCTGGGTCGACGAGGTCGTTATGCGGATCGTCGACGTGCTCTACGCCTTCCCGTTTCTGGTCCTCGCGATCGCGATCGTCCCGATCCTCGAGCCGATCCCGATCCTCGGCGGGGGGTTCTGGACGGTGGTGCTGGCGCTCGTCGTCACCGGCTGGATCGGCTACGCCAGACTGTTACGCGGCGAAATCCTCTCGGTCCGCGAACGCGAGTACGTGACGGCCGCAAGCGCGCTCGGCGTCCCCGATCGGGCCATCATCCGGCGACACGTCGTTCCGAACGCCATCGCGCCGGTCGTCGTGCAGGCGACGTTAAACGTCGGGACGGTCGTCCTCGCCGCGGCGGCGCTTGGCTTCCTCGGACTCGGTCTCGAGCCCGGGAGCGCCGAGTGGGGCGCGATGCTCTCGCGGGGTCGGGACTCGCTCGTGCAGGGCCACTGGCACGTCACCGCCTTCCCTGGGTTCGCGATCTTCCTGTTCGTGCTGGCGATCAACCTCGTGGGCGACGGGATCAACGACGCCCTCGACCCGCACCGAGACGCGAGCGACGAACGGAGGCGGATGCGCTGATGTCGCTGCTCGAGGTCGAGGATCTCACCGTCCAGTTTTACACGGACGACGGCGTGGTCCGGGCGGTCGACGGCATCAGCTACGAGATCCGCCGGGGCGAGGCGGTCGGGCTGGTCGGCGAGAGCGGGGCCGGCAAGAGCGTCGCCAGCCTCGCGTTGCTGCGCCTGATTCGAGCGCCCGGCGAGATCGTCGGCGGCGAGATCCGCCTCGACGGCCGGAACCTCCTCGAGTGTTCGACCGACGAACTCAGGGAGATTCGGGGCGACGAGATCGCGATGGTGTTTCAGGACGCCGACGCGGCGCTCAACCCGGTCTACACCGTCGGCGAACAGATCGCCGAGGCGATCCGCGCCCACGAGGACGTGTCCGACCGCGCGGCTCGCGACCGAGCGATCGACCTCCTCGAGCAGGTCGGCATTCCGGAGCCGGCCGCGCGGTACGCGGACTACCCGCACGAGTTCTCCGGCGGGATGCAACAGCGGGCCGTCATCGCGATGGCGTTGTCATGCGATCCCGACCTGCTCGTCTGCGACGAACCGACGACCGGGCTCGACGTCACCGTCCAGGCCGGCATCCTCGAGTTGCTCGACGACCTCGCGCGGGAATCGGACACGGCGATCCAACTCGTCACCCACGACCTCGGGATCGTCGCGGAGCTGTGCGATCGGGTGCTGGTGCAGTACGCCGGGGAGATCGTCGAACGCGCACCGGTCGAGGAGCTCTACTACGACCCCAAACATCCCTACACCGTCGGGCTGCTGGCCTCGATCCCCCGTCTCGGTGACGACCGCGAGCGTCTTACGACGGTCCCCGGTACAGTCCCGTCGCTCGTCGATCCGCCGACCGGCTGCCGGTTTCACCCTCGGTGTCCCTACGCCGAGGACGCGTGTGCCAGACGCAGTCCGCCGCTCGTCGGGACGGACTCGGAGACGCCGGCGGCCGAGGCGGATCCCGACGCCCACCTCGCCGCCTGCCTCGAGTACACCGGCGACCTCAAGGGGGGACTGGACTACGAGGTGCGGGTACGAGACGAGCCGGCGACCGAGCGATCCGACCGAGACCACGGGGGTGAGACGCGATGACCGCGACCGACGACGAGCCGCTCCTCCGGGCGACCGACCTCGAGAAACACTACACGACCGCCGACGGACTCCTCGATCGGTTGCTCGGCCGCGATCAAACGGTCCGGGCGGTCGACGGCGTCGACCTCGAGATCCGCGAAGGTGAGACGCTCGGGCTGGTCGGCGAGAGCGGCTGCGGCAAGACGACGCTCGGCCGGACGCTGCTTGGACTGCTCGAGCCGACCGGCGGCACGGTCGCGTACCGCGGGACCGACCTGTCGGACTGCTCTCGAGGGGAACTGCGGGAGTTGCGAACCGAGATCCAGTACGTCTTCCAGAACCCGACGACCAGCCTGAACCCGCAACTGACGGTCGGCGAAATCGTCGGCGAAGCCCTCTCAGTCCACGATATCGTGCCGCCGGAGCGACGCGACGAGCGCGTTCGGGACCTGCTCGAGACGGTCGGGCTCCGGGCCGGCCACGCGAGCCGGTACCCCCACGAGTTCTCGGGCGGGCAGCGCCAGCGGATCGGCATCGCCCGCGCGCTCGCGGTCGAACCGTCGCTTATCGTCTGTGATGAGCCCGTGTCCGCGCTCGACGTCTCCGTGCAGGCCGGGATTCTCAATCTACTCTCCGACCTGCAGGAGCGGTTCGACCTCTCCTACCTCTTCATCGCCCACGATCTCTCGGTCGTCGAACACGTCGCCGACCGGGTCGCCGTGATGTATCTCGGCAAACTCGTCGAAACCGGGACGACCGCCGAAGTTTTCGACTCGCCCTCCCACCCCTACACCGAGGCGCTGCTGTCGGCCATCCCCGAACCCGACCCCTGCTGGGCGGGCGACCGGATCGTCCTCGAGGGGAGCGTCCCGTCGCCGACCGACCCGCCCTCGGGCTGTCGGTTCCACACCCGCTGTCCGCGGGTCATCCCGCCCGCGGAGTACGACCTCGAGGAAGGCGCGTTCCGCGCGATCATGACCCTGCGAACCCGACTCGCCGACGCGGATCCCGATGCGGGGCTCGAGACGCTGTACTCCCGGTCCGATCACCGCGAGGATCTCACGGCGACACTCAGGGAGGCCTACGACATCCCCCGACGACTGCAGGATCCCGACGCGGAGGCCGCGCTTTCGGAGGCGCTCGAGGCCGCCGCGGCGGGCGACCTCGACGCTGCACGCGAGCGCCTCGCGTCGGCGTTCGAAACGCCCTGCGAGACGAGCGACCCGGCGCTATCGGCGGGTCCGGATCACCACCCGATCGCCTGTCACCGATTCGACGACCGGTATGAGGTGGACGACGCCGAAACCGACACCCCGGCCGAGCGCGGCGACCACTCCTCGCGAGGGAGTCAGCCATGAGACGGATCTACGATTCACGCGCGCTCGAGCGCGCGGACGACGACCCGTTCACTCCGGAACGTGAGGGTGACGACGCACGCGGGCCGCGAACAATCGACTGGACGGCGTTCAGCCACGCGTTCACCCCGCTGGCGCTGCGCCACCGCGGACTCAGCGTCGCTGTCTCCACGGATAAGCGACGGTACGAGCGCGGTGACCCGGTCGAAATCACCGTCGAGTTTCGCAATCGGCTCCCGTTCCCGATCCGCATCCGCACCGAATCGCCGAACCGCTGGTACTGGGCCGTCGACGGCCTGCGGAACGCCTCGCGGATCCCTCGAGCGGTTCCCGATCGCCCGGCGGCGTTTTCCTTCGCCCGAAGCGAGCGGCAACGGTTCCGACGGGAGTGGCCACAGCGAATTCGGGTCGCCGACGACGAGTGGGAGCCCGTCGATCCCGGACGGTACACGATCGACGTGGGGATTACTCGTCCGGACGCCGACGACCGAGGGCTCGTCGACCGAACCGAGATCGAAATCGTCGACTAAGACGGGGCTCCGTCAGCTCGGCTTCTTTCGTGTCGCCGCGCGTTTCCGAAGATTCCGGTTCGCATCGCTCACCGATATCCACCGGCGTCATCGGGACGTATTCGTATCTCCCCGTCACCGCGTACGAGCACCGTGTACTCGTCAACCGTGAACTCGACCTGCACCGAGCAGCCGCGTTCGTCGGCGTGTCGCACCATCGTTTCCAGCGCTTCCAGCTCGATTTTCGAGTACAGCGGATCGAGGTCCGTTTCGGGAACCCCCTTTACCGCGGCGATACTCCGGGAGATCGCCTCCGTCGTCGATTCCTCCGGATCTCGCTCCGTCAGAAACGTCGTGCCACCGTCCGCGACGACCGCGTTACTCCCTCGCTCTGGATTCATATGGGATGTAGGGGATAAACGCCTTTCAACGCTATTCCTGTTTAGTTTGGCCCTGATACGCTTCATAACCGCTTCCGGCGAGTCTCGACCCAGGGCCTCTCGAGACCGAGTGCTGACGGACTCGAGGACGAGAATTCGCTACTCGGCGTATTTGCTCACAGCAAAAAGACAGCGAGAGGTAGATTTGAACCACGGTCGCAGCGAAACTGCTCCCTAGTACAAACTACCATCATGCTATGGATGGCGCTCACGGATTTGTTTGCGCCAAAACATAGCGGGAGGTAGATTTGAACCACGGTCACAGCAAAGCTGCTCCCTGATTCAAATCCACTACTGTGCTATACTCGCTGCTCGCGTATTTGCTTTGCTCGCAGCGAAAGTATAGCGGGAGGTAGATTTGAACTACCGGTCTGCGGGTTATGAGCCCGCCGGAATCTCCTGGCTATCCCATCCCGCTACCACATCATACCCGAGTGTGCTAGTTAAGGGTTATGATTCGGACGCCGTATGCGGATTTCTACCGCTACTCCTGATGGACCTGCCACGTGTAGAGACTCTCACAGGTGTAGTTGACGAAGAAGCCGACGCCGATCCCGATCACGTTCGCCGCCATGAACCAGACGTCGAACTGCTCGGTCAGCACCGTTAGCACGGCAAGCGTAACCAGTAATCCGCCGAATCGAACCGCGTTCGAACGTACGAACCGCCGTCCGAGGGGTCCGACCCCGTCCTCGCCGTGGCTCGAGAACGTCCACTGTTCGTTGATCACGAAGATGACCACGATGCCGAGTTCCCAAGCGATGAGTTTCGCCCACGCCAGTCCGAGACCCGTCCGTTGAACCAGTAAAAAGAGCACGACGTTGTCGACCGTCGCCCCGACGGTGCCGACACCGACGAACTGACTAAACCGTGCCGTCGAGCGGAGCGCGCGAATCCGCGTTCGGACGGCCTCTGAGAGGGACTTACTCATCGTCGGTTCGGCCTCGAGAGTATCGTCTACTGTCGACGGCTTCGTTTTCCCTCTTGCGATTGATGTGTGAAAACATCAGATATCGTGACTATCCGCGGGATACCGTTTCGGTCGGCGGGCTCGGTCAGTCGGCCGCTGGCTCAGATAACGGGCGTCGGTCGAACACGGGTCGGAAAATCGGCGCGTGGAATCGCCGTCGCGATCAAGAGTCGGCCGTTAGATCGCCAGATCGCTCTTCGGTTGCACGACATCGATGTCCTCGGCGTCGGCGCGGTCGACGTCGAGGAAGTGCGGCGTGAAGTTCCGTTTCTCGTAGTCCTCGTACTCGTCCTCGGAGCCGACAGTACACCAGAGTTGCACCCGCTCGGGACCGTGGTACTCGCCGTTTCTGTTGATCCCGAAACAGACCACCTCCTCCCCTTCGTACTGGATGATCGCCCCGTTTCGGATCCCGGGATCGCCGTGGATGATGAGCTGCTTCATGGCTCACGCTTCACAGGAGAGCGGATTAAACGCTTCGGAGCGAGCGACAGCGGCGACCGCCGAGAGCGATCCAACACGACAGCCGGCGGGAACGAACGACGACGAACCAAACGGGTTTTAAACAGCGCTATCTTAGCCCACGGCAAGTGAGATAACTATGCAGATGCCACGCCGATTCAATACGTACTGTCCGCACTGCAACGAACACCACGAACACGAAGTCGAAAAGTCCCGAACGGGCCGCTCGAGTGGTCTCAAGTGGGACGCTCGCCGCACCCGTCGGAGCACCTCGAGCATCGGTAACTCCGGTCGCTTCTCGAAGGTGCCGGTCGGCGAAAAGCCGACGAAGAAGACCGACCTCAAATACCGCTGCAGCGAGTGTGGCAAGGCCCATCTCCGCGAGGGATGGCGTACCGGCCGACTCGAGTTCCAGGAGTGATTCCAATGGCAGGAAATTTCTACAACGTTCGATGCAGTGACTGCGAGAACGAACAGACCGTCTTCGGCAAGGCCTCCTCCGAGGTCGCCTGCGCCGTCTGCGGGACGACGCTCGTGCGACCGACCGGTGGCAAAGCCGAGATCGAACACGAGATCCTCGAGACAGTCGAGTCACGATGAAGTACAGCGGCTGGCCCGAACCCGGCGAACTCGTCGTCGGCAAGATCGACGAAATCGAAGACTTCGGCGTCTTCGTCGATCTCGAGGAGTACGAGGACAAGCGCGGCCTGATCCACATCTCCGAAGTCGCGAGCGGCTGGATCAAGAACGTTCGCGATCACGTCCGCGAGGGCCAGATCGCCGTCTGTAAGGTCTTAGATGTCGACGAGGGGTCCCAGCAGATCGACCTCTCGCTGAAAGACGTCAACGACCACCAGCGCTCCGACAAGATTCAGGAGTGGAAAAACGAGCAGAAGGCCGACAATTGGATGGAACTCGCCTTCGGCGAGGAGATCGACGACGAGGACTACACGGCGATCGCCAACGAACTGATCGGCATCCACGGCGGGCTCTACGAGGGCTTCAAGCAGGCCGCGATTCACGGCGAGGAGGCCCTCGAGGACACCGATCTCGAGGAGAACGAAATCGACGCGATCGTCGAGACGGCTCGCGAGAACGTCTCGGTGCCGTACGTCAACGTCACCGGCTACGTCGACCTCGAGAACCCGACCGAGACCGGCGTCGACGGGATCCGCGAGGCGCTTGAAGCCGCCGAGGGCAACGGTGAGGTGCCCGAGGAAGTCGACCTCGAAGTGAGCTACGTCGGCGCGCCCGAGTACCGAATCAAAGTGCAGGCGCCCAACTACAAGACCGCCGAATCCCAGCTCGAGGAGAGCGCACAGCGAGCGGTCGTCGCGATCGAGGACCAGGGTGGCTCCGGACAGTACCACCGCGAGCGCCGGACCGACGACGAATAATGAAATCCGACATCCGGGTCTGCTCGGCGTGGCGCGAGGCCCACGACAGCCCGGTGTATACCCTTTCTGCGACCTGCCCCGACTGCGGTGCCGAAACGGCAAACAGCGCCCCGGCACCGTTCGATCCGAACGATCCATACGGCGAGTACCGACGCGCTCTTAAACGTCGCCGCCGCTGATACGGTATGGACGAACTCGAGATCGACGCAGTCGCCGAGGTCGAACTGGACGATCCCGTCCTCGTCGAGGGGTTGCCGGGAGTCGGGCACGTCGGCAACCTCGCCGTCGAGCACTTGCTCGAGGAACTCGAGGGTGAGAGCACGCTCGTACGGCGAATCTACTCCCAAGAGTTCCCGCCGCAGGTGAGCGTCGAAGACGGCGTCTCGACGCTGACCTGCGCGGAGATTTACGCCGTCGAGGTGCCCGACGGCCGTGACCTCCTCTTGCTGACCGGCGATCATCAGGCCCAGAGCAACGAGGGCCACTACACGCTGACCGATGCCTTCCTCGACGTCGCCGAGGAGTTCGGCGCGACCGAGGTGTACGCGCTCGGGGGCGTTCCGACCGGCGAACTCATCGACGAGTACGCCGTCGTCGGGGCCGTCAGCGACGAGTCGCTGCTCGAGGCACTCGAGGACGCGGACGTCGAGTTCCGCGAAGACGAGCCGGCGGGGGGCATCGTCGGCGTCTCCGGGCTCTTGCTCGGACTCGGCGAGCGCCGCGGCTTCGACGCGACCTGCCTGATGGGCGAGACCAGCGGCTACCTCGTCGACCCCAAGAGCGCCCGCGCGGTCCTCGAGGTGCTCGAGGCAGTGCTGGGCTTCGAACTCGACTACGAGTCCTTGGACGAGCGGGCCGACGAGATGGAGGAAGTCATCGGCAAGATCCAAGAGATGGAACAGCAACAGCAGATGGACGTGCCGACCGACGACGACCTGCGGTATATCGGCTAAGCGTCTCGTTCGTTCGGAGCCACCGCTCGTCGGGGCACTCGGGACGGTGGTCGAGACACTGGTCACTCGATCAGTGAATACGCCGCGCTACGCCTCGGACTCCGACCGCTGTGGCAGTTGCGGTTCCGGCGGCCACTGCGCGACCTCTTCGGCCGCCTCGAGCAGCGGGTCGACGCGATCATCCTCGGCGAGCGCGACCGCGCCGTCGTTCCAGTCGACGTCGATCACGTCCCGCTCGAGTAACTGGGGCAGGTGGATGTGAACCAGTCTGAGGCGAGCCCGATCGATCTCCGTCTCGGAGATGTTCGCGCTGTCGGTCCGATGTCGTCGGATGGCGACCTTCCGTGAGAGGTCTCTCACGCTACTCTCTCCGCCGTGCTCGACGAGTTCGTGGAGTAGATACTGTCGGTCGACACTGGCGATTACTCTGTACGCGTCGGAGGGTTCCATTCGCGACCTCAGTCCGAGAAAGCGGCCGTGACGGGAAAGGAATTCTACCTAAAGTCATTGAGGGAGACGTTCGTCACGCCGCTCGAGCAGTGAGTAGCCGCCGACGAGACCGGTGGTTATCCCTCGAGTACTTCGTAGGAGACGTCTGCGTCCCGAAGCGCGTCGGTGACTCGGCCGACGGCGTCGGTCGTGGCGACGGCGGTCACCTCGAGGCCGTGATTTGCGGCGTCGGCCGCGACGTCGCCGACGGCGAAGGTGACGTCGGGATCGGTGCCGGCCTGCCGACAGGCGACGACGGCTTCGACGCCGGCGGCGACGACGACGTCGGCCTCGTCGCAGGCCTCGGTGACGGTTTCGTCGTCGATCGCACGGCTCCCGCCGGTTCGGATCGAGGGGACCTGCAGGACGGTGACGGAGCCGGGATCGAGTTCCATGACACCCTCGAAGCTGGTGACGCCGACGTCGGTGCCGGCCGCGGCGTCGGTGGTCGCGATACCGGTCGCGGGACCCTCGCTGCCCGGCGCGGCGTGGAGGAGGCCGTCTTCGACCGACAGCGAGACGGTCTCGCCTTCCTCGATGTCCTCGGTTGCGATGTAGGCGTCCTCGCTCATCGCGCCCAGTACGTCCCCGGTGACGTGGTCCGCGAATCGGCGGACGTCGTCCGCGGCCCGAAAGAGCCAATCGACGCCCTCGCGGGTGACGCGATAGCGCGATCGGCCTTCCTTCTCGACGAGACCGTCGTCGACGAGTTCTCGGATGTACTCGCTGACGGCCTGACTCGTCACGCCGACTTCCCCGGCGATCTCCCCCTGGCTGACCGCGGGCTGGCGTTCGGCGATCTGGACGAGGATCCGAAATCGCGTCGCGGCCCGCTTGTTGTCGAGGACGTCGACCATATGGCTAGCCTTTTCGAGAGCGTTGCAAAAAGGTACGCGGTCGCGCTCCGTCCGGCCGCCGAATGCGCGACTGTCGGCCGCCGAATCGGCGATACTTCCCTCTCAGAATCGGCGATAGTCTCGAGGCGTCAAGTTGATAGCGGGAGAGTTCGTCGGATTCACGTGAGTATGCCGGCCCTACCAGCGACGACCGCGATTCCCGACGCAGTCGTCGACGTCGCGGCGGGACCCGCGACGCCTCTCTTCGCGAGTATCGGCTCGATCACCCTGTCGGACGCGCTCGCGTGGCTCGCGATCGGCGCGTTCGTGACCGCGATGGTCCTCGAGTGGCTCGATGCTGTCGATCCGGCGCGGTACCTCGCTGCGGGCGCGTGGGTCGTCTTCGGCGTCTTCTGGGTCACGCTCACCCCCCACTACTATCTCGAGGTCAAGAGCCCGATCGAGACCCTGTTAACGATAGCGGCGCTGCCGCTGTGTGTCTATACCGGGTATCTGCTCTTTCGGGGTCGCGAGTCGCTCCTGTTGCTCTCGAAAGCGGTCGCGATCATGGGGCTGATCTACCTGCCGGTCGAGACGATTCCGGTCGTTCGCACGTGGCTGATCGAGACGACCGCGTCTCAGACCCACTTCGGGATGGAACTGCTCGGTCACAGTCCCGGGCTTACGGAGGGGAGCAACGGCTACGTGAGTAAGTTCGACTTCGATCCGAACGAGACGGTGACCGGCCGGACCACCTACATCATCACGGCCTGTACCGGTATCGGGAGCATGGCCATCTTCGGCGGCCTCATCGCCGCCGTCAAAGCGCCGCTCGAGCGGAAGGCGACCGCCTTCGCGCTCGCGATCGGCGTCATCTGGTTCCTCAACCTCGTCCGGAACGTCTTCATCGGGCTCGCCTCGCCGTGGGGCTGGTTCCAGCAGGACGCCCTCGTCTACGTCGTCACGGAATTCATGGGTGCCCCCGCCGACCGCACGTCCTACATCGTCGCCCACAACTTCATCGCCCAGTCGCTGTCGATCGTCGCCCTGCTGGGGATCACCTACCTCGTCGTCCGCATCCTCCCCGAAGTCCTCGAGCCCCTCGAGGACGTGCTCTACATCCTGACGGGCACCGAGTACGACCTCGCGGACGCGCTCGGACAGGAGTTGCGCGCCGACGGCGGGGCGACGACGGCCGCATCCGGGACGGAGCCGGCGTCCGAGCGAGCGGCGACAGAGGCCGAGTCCGATGCTGCGTCCGCGGCCGACACCGGACCGGAGCGATGACCGCACCCGACGTCGAGATCGACGTTCCGTTTTCCCTCCGCGATCGCGCGGTCTTCCTGCCCGCCGCCGAGACGCTCGTCCTCGCCGACGTCCACCTCGGCAAAGCGGCTGCCTCGAGCGTCGATGCGCCGATCGACGACGGGAGCGATAGCCTCGAGCGGCTCCGGGCCCTCCTCGCGGAAACCACCCCGGAAACCGTCGTCGTCGCCGGCGATCTGTTGCACTCGTTTTCGCGGGTGCCCCGCGGCGTGGCGCGCGATCTGGATCGCCTTACAGAGATCGTCGAGCGGCCCGATGCCGAACTGATCGTCACGCCCGGCAACCACGACGCGATGCTCGCGGACGCGTTCGACGGCGAGACGACTGCCGAGTACGCGGTCGCCGACGGCGAGACGGTGGTCTGTCACGGTCACGAGCGCCCCGACACGGCCGCCGACCGCTATATCGTCGGCCACGATCACCCGGCGCTGTCGATCGAGGGGCGCAAACGCCCGTGTTTCCTCTACGGACCCGAGCAGTACGAGGGTGCGGACGTGCTCGTGCTCCCGGCGTTTACCCGCCTCGCCGCCGGGGCGACGGTCAACGGGATGTCCGGCCGGGACTTCCAGACGCCGCTCGTCCGCACCCCCGACGCCTTCTATCCCGCGGTCAGGGACGCCTCGAGCGGCGAGACGCTCTGGTTCCCGCCGCTGGGGCGGTGTCGGCGGCTGCTGTGAGCCGCGGTTGGTCCGTACCGATCGGGGGCGGCCTCCGAAATCGGAATCAGGGACCGCGGCTTCCGAGGGCCGACCGCCCGGAAACGAGAGCCAGCGCACCGACTCGAAGGTCGGCCGCGTCGCGGTACATGAATAGGTCCCTGAAGAAGTCGCTGAACGTGATCAGGATCAGCGCGGCGATGATAATCAGGGTGAGAAAGGTAAAGAAGATGATCGCCGCCTGTCGCCCGGTCAACGCTGTCCCCTCGAGGAGTTCGTCCAGAGCCATGGCTGTGCTGTCTCCGTGTTTCCAGAAGGGGGCTCGCGGCGCTTAATGTTTCTCCGCTACTCGCGGGACTGTCACGGTCTCGAAGGAGTCCGACCGCCGCTCGGCCGTCTGTCGGTCCGATCGAACGGGGACGACTCGAGTCGGGCCCCGCCCGGATTATCGCGACAGATCGTCGATCATGGCTTTCGCCGCGTCCCGTCCGCTCTCCATCGCGCCCTGAATCGACGACCATTGCGTGTAGTCGCCAGCGAGATAGACGGAGCCCGCGGGATCGCGAGCGTCGGGCAGCCGGTCGCGGAACCCCGGCAGCTGTACGAACTGCGCGAACGGCACGCGCTCGGTGTGGAGCGCCTCGAGTGCGTCGAACTCCCGGTCGGGATACCACGACTCGAGGGCCGCTCGCGTCCGATCGGCCAAGGCGTCGTCGCTCTCGTCGGGGACGCCGAGATAGGTCGCGCTGAGTAGGGCCATCCCGTCGGGGGCGTACTCGGGCGCGACCGCGCTGTGGGGCACGACGTGATTCGGCCCTCGATCGGTCGCGTTCAACAGGAGCCGCCGCCCGGTCTCGAGGTCGATATCGTCCGGTAGCGCGTAGTACTGGGTGACACAGCCCCGCGCGTCGGTGGGGATCGACTCGACGCCGGTGAGGTCGCGAGCGGTCGGCGGATCGGTCGCGACGACGACCGCGTCGGCCGCGACGGTCCCCTCGTCGGTCTCGACGGTGACGGAGCCGTCGGTGTTGGGGCGTTCCCTGCTCGAGTTGCCGCCGTCCGCCGCGACCGACTCGACGCCGACTCCCGTCCTGATCGTGCCGCCGGCCTCGTGAACGCGGGCCGCGAGCTGGGTCGGAATCGCGCCCATGCCGGCGGCCGGAACCGCCATCTCGCCCGCTGCGAGGGTCTTGAACGTGTACTCGAAGACGTGTCTCGAGATCGAGATCGACTGATCGAGCGTGATGCCGCCGTAGAACGGCGCGACGAAGCCCTCGATGAACGCGTCCGAAAAGCCGCGGTCGCGGAGGAACGCGTCGATCCGCTCGTCGCTACCGGCGAATAGCTCGTCCGGATCGGTCTGCCGAAGCTCCCACCAGAGTCGAGCGACACGAAGCGCGTCGCCGACGGAGACGAACGGGGTAGACAGCGTTTTTGCGATCGTTCCGGGCTCCCGGAGCGGGTCCGCGAGCACCGATCGGCCGTCGGGTCCCGCGATGGTTGCTCCCGGCGCGAACCGGCGCAACTCGAGCGCCTCGAGATCGAGTTCCCGCCTCACTGCGGGATAGGCGGTAAAGAGGACCTGAAAGCCGCGATCGAACCGGTAGCCGTCGCGCTCGAGGGTCCGGACGCGGCCGCCGACCCGCTCTCTGCGCTCGAGCAGCGCCGCGTCCGCGCCGGCGGCGGCGAGATGGCGCGCGGCGACCAGTCCGGCCAGTCCGCCGCCGGCGACGAGTACCCGCGGAGTCGTCTGCAGAGGCGAACGTCGGCCAGCGGCGAGTAAAATCGTCGGGCCACTACTGCAGGTGTTCTCGAACGCTGACGAGTTCGGGATCGCCGATCCGGGTTCGAATGGCCTGCGAGACAAGCACTCGCAGGTGAATACACTATTCGAGATCTCGGCGTCCGTCGCCTGTATGGCAGACGATGACGAGCCAGCGTTCGACTTCACGCGCGATCTCTCGCGGCGAACGGTGATGCGGGCCGGGGGCACCCTGGCCGTTTTCGGCATCGCCGGAACGGCGGAGGGGTTCGATCCGGAACAGTTCGACGTGACGCCGCTCCAGCAACTCGAGGAAGTCGAGGTCGAGGAACAGGGCCTCGAGTACTTCACGATACAGCAGGCGCGAGTCGTTCACGACCTGACGGCGCGGATCTACCCCTCCGACGACAACGGGCCGGGCGCGCCGGAGGCCGGCGTCGTCTACTTCATCGACAACCAGATGAACTCGGCGTGGGGTCGCGGGGAGCGATGGTACATGCAGGGGCCGTTCGCCGGGAAGGACCCGAGCGCTCCGTTCGAGGACGATACGGAGGAGCCGGCGGACATCGAACAGGATCAGGAAGTCCCGTGGGCGGAAACGACGCCGGCCCAGACCCAAGGCTGGCAGTACGCGCTCACGCCGAACGAGGCCTACGATCAGGGGATCGCGGCCGTCGAGGAGCACGTCCGAGGGGAGTACGACGCCGAGACGTTCACCGGCCTCGACGACGACCAGCAGGATGCGGTCGTCGAGGCGCTCGAGGCGGGCGAGGTGGCGGCGTTCGAGGACACCGACATCGATTCGGAGGGGTTCTTCCTCATGGTTCGCCAGAACACCTTGGAGGGGATGTTCAGCGATCCGATGTACGGCGGCAACCGCGAGATGATCGGCTGGCGACTGAAGGGATTCCCCGGAACCCCGGGCGCGCTCGGCAGCTATCGGGGGATACTCGATGAGGGCGAGTACGTCGAACTCGAGGAGGGCGACTACCGGAAACTGGCCGACGACATCGAGTCCCTCGGGCTCGACACCGAGAACGAGCAGCCGGCCAACGAACAGAGCGAGGGGGGCCACGCACACGTCCACGATGCCGCGGAGGCGGACTACCCGAACATCGTCGACGAGCAGGCCGCTCGCGGGAACGCCGACGACGAGTCGGTTCGGACCGATCTCGACGACGAGGCCGCCGATCGCGGAGGTGAGCGCTGATGGCACAGCAACTCGATCCCGTCGACGTGGTGACCGTCGGCGCGGGCTGGACCGGCGGCATCATCGCCAAGGAACTCGCACAGGAGGACTATCAGGTGGTGAGCTTAGAGCGCGGCGGCGAGCGGGAGACGGAGAACTTCTTTACGGTCCACGACGAGCTGGGCTATGCGCTCCGGTACAAGCTGATGCAGGACCTCTCGAAGGAGACCATCACGTTCCGGAACGCCGTCGACGATACCGCCCTGCCGATGCGCCGCTTCGGCGCGTTCCTGCCGGGCTCGGGCGAGGGCGGCGCGGGCGTCCACTGGAACGGGCAGACGTGGCGGTTTCTCCCCTACGACTTCGAGATCCGATCGCGAACGATCGACGAGTACGGCGAGGAGAAGATCCCCGAGAACATGCAGCTTCAGGACTGGGGGATCAGTTACGACGAACTCCAGCCCTACTACGATCAGTTCGAGTACACCGCCGGTATCGCGGGGGAAGCGGGCAACATCGAGGGCGAAACGCAGGAGCTGGGGAACCCCTACGAAGGCCCCCGGTCGCGGGAGTACCCGCTCCCGCCGATGATCGAGACGCCGGTCCTCGAGCGGTTCAAGGAGACGGCCGACGAACTGGGCTACGAACCGTTTCAGGCCCCCTCGGCCAACCTCACGGAGCAGTACACGAACCCGGACGGCGTCCAGCAGGGCCAGTGTCAGTACTGCGGCTACTGCGAACGGTTCGGCTGCGAGTGGGGCGCGAAGGCCTCGCCGATCACCACGGTGTTGCCCGCCGCACGGGAGACGGGCAACTTCGAACTGCGGACCCACGCCGACGTGGTCGAACTGCTGTACAACGAGGACGAGCAGGAGGTCGAGGGGGTCCGGTACGTCGACCGGCGGACCGACGAGGTCTACGAGCAGCCGGCCGACGTCGTCGCGCTGACCGCCTACGTGCTGAACAACGTCCGGCTCCTGTTGCTGTCGGACATCGGCGAGCCGTACGACCCCGAGACGGGCGAGGGCACCGTCGGGAAGAACTACTGCTACCAGAACTTTCAGGCCAGCGCGACCGGCTTTTTCGACGACGAGGAGTGGAACCTCTACATGGGTGCCGGCGCGCTCGGAGCCGCGATCGACGATTTCAACGGCGACAACTTCGACCACTCAGAGCTGGATTTCCTCCACGGCGGAAACGTCGCCCTCAACCAGACCGGCGACCGGCCGATCGCGAACAACCCGGTCCCGGAGGGGACCCAGTCGTGGGGATCGGAGTTCAAGGCCCAAAGTATCGACAACTACCACAGTTCGGTCTCGGTCTCCGCACAGGGGTCCGTGCTCCCGTTCCGGGAGAACTACCTCGATCTCGACCCCAACTACACCGATCAGTACGGCCAGCCGCTCCTGCGGATGACCTTCGACTGGCGCGAGCAAGACCGGAACATGGTCGAACACATCGGCCCCTACCTCGAGGAGATCATGGAGGAGATGGGCGCCAACACGGTCGACGCGAGCACGAGCCTCGAGGGGAGCTTCGATATCACGCCCTACCAGTCGACGCACAACACCGGCGGTGCGATCATGGGCTCGGATCCGTCGGAGTCGGTGGTGAACAACTACCTGCAGAACTGGGACGCACACAACCTCTTCGTCCCCGGCGCGTCGGCGTTCGCCCACAACAGCGGCTACAACCCGACGGGGACCGTCGGGGCGCTCGCGTTCCGCGCAGCGGAGGGGATTCAGGAGTATCTGGACAGCCCCGACCTGCTCGCATCGCCGGACGACTGACCGCTCGAGCCGACTTCACGGACGGGTCCATCGGCGAACGCCGATCGCCCCGACGGCCTCACTTCCCCGCGACCAACCGGAGCAGGATGCCGACGAGGATCACGGCGACCCCGCCGAGCGCGCTCGCGACCGGCGGAATCGGGAAGACCAGCATGACGACGCCGGCGGCGATGACGATCGTCGAGAGTTTGACCATGCGGTAGCGTCGACGGGACGACACGTAGGTGACCGGCAAGCATTCACAGGACCGGCGTTCCCGACCTCCGACCCCACGACGCTACGGCCCAGCGGCAGGCCCCGGATCGACACGCACTCGCCTCACCGCTCGCTGTCGCCGACGCGACCGGAAAAAGGAGCCCGCGGCGAATCGGTTCCTCATACGGTCTGCTGTAAGTCATTGCCGGCGCGACCCCGACCGCTCTGGGGTTGCGCCGGTACATCGTTGCAGCAACCCGTCTCAGTGAACGCCGACGTACGCCTCGCGGACGTACTCGTTGTCGTGGAACTCCGTGGACGTTCCCGATAGTTCGATCTCGCCGGTTTCGATCAGCGAGAGTCGGTCGGCATGGCGCAGCGCGAACGTCGAGTTCTGCTCGGCGAGCAGGATCGTCAGCCCCTGGTCCGAGAGCCGCTCGAGCGCGTCGCTGATATCTTGGATGATGACCGGTGCGAGCCCGAGCGTGGGCTCGTCGAGCATCAACACGTCGGGGTCGCTCATGAGCGCGCGGCCGACGGCGAGCATCTGCTGTTCGCCGCCGCTCATGGTCTCGGCTTCCTGCTCGCGGCGTTCGTCCAGCCGCGGGAACAGCTCGTAGACCATCGCGAGGTCGTCCTGGACCGCATCGCGGTCGTCGCGGAACTGCGCGCCCATCAGCAGGTTCTCGTGGACCGAGAAGTACGGGAACAGGTCCCGATCCTCGGTACAGTAGATCAGGCCGTCCCTGACGATCTGCTGGGGGCTTACGCGAGCGAGGTCCGCTCCGTCGTAGCGGATGGTCCCCTCGTACTCGACGAACCCGGCGATGGCGTTGAGCATGGTCGTCTTGCCGGCCCCGTTGGGCCCGATCACGCCGTAGATTTCGCCCTGATCGATCGACAGCGAGACGCCCGTCAGTGCGTGTGACTTGCCGTAGTAGACGTTGAGGTCGTCGACCTCGAGTATTGGATCTGTCATTCGATTCCCTCCCCGGCGAGGTATGCCTCTTGAACGCGTTCGTTCTCGGCGATCTCTTCGGGAGTACCCGCCGCGAGGAAGTCGCCGTTGTTGAGCACGACGACCCGATCGACGAGTTCCATCAGGCCGCCCATGTTGTGGTCGACGACGACCATCGTCATGCCGTTCTCGCGGAAGCGTTCGATCTGGTCGGACAGTTCCGAGATCTCGGCCTGATTCATCCCGGCGAATGGCTCGTCCAGCAGCATCATCTCGGGCTCGGTCGCCAGCGCCTTGGCGATCTCGAGCCGGCGGACATCCGCGTGGGGTAGTTCGCCCGGCATCTCCTCGAGTTTGTCCTCGATGTCGATGCGGGCGGCGTACTCGTAGATCTTCTCGTCGCTCGCACCGCCGTGGAGCGAGCGGATGCTGTTCGGCAGCGTAAACAGCTTGATGTTGCCGGCGACGGAGTAGAGATCGATCGGATTGGACTCCTGTGAGACCCGCGAGAGCCCCTTGTTGACGATCTCGTGCGTCGAATCGGCGGTGATGTTGTCGCCGTTGAACCGAATCGACCCCTCGGTCACGTCGTAGATACCCATGATGCAGTTGAACACCGTCGACTTGCCCGATCCGTTCGGTCCGATCAGGCCGACGATTTCGCCTTCCTCGACGTCCAGCGAGAAGTCGTCGACGGCGACCAGTCCGCCGAACCGTTTGGTGAGTCCGTCGACCTCGAGGACGCTCATTCGGACTCACCTCGAACGGCACCGAGGCGGTGCCAGATCATCCTGAACAGCCCGTCCCGCGCGAACACGAGCACGAGCAAGACCAGTCCCCACAGGAACAGATACCGGACCGGCGTCGAGTAGCTGTGGAAGAGCTGGTGATTGAGGAACTCAAAGAGGAACGCGCCGCCGAGCGGTCCCAGGATCGAGCTCATGCCGCCGATGACGGCCATCGCGATCATCTCGATACTATTGTCGACGATGACGAAGGTCTCCGGGTCGACGTTACCCGTAAAGCCGACCAAGAGCACCCCGCCGATCCCCATCGGGATCGAACTGAGCGCGAACGACCAGATCTTGAACTTCGTCGGGTTGATCCCGGCGGCCGACACCGCCGATTCGTTCTCGCGGATCGCGACCAGGATCATCCCGAGGTTCGACCGGGCCATGAACGTCAGCCCGAGCGCGATGAGCAACATCGGGATGGCCATGTAGTAGTACCGCATGACCGGATCCCACGTGAAGACATCCGGCTGTCCGAACCCGGGGATACCACCCAGCGAACTGAACGCCGTCGTCAGCCTGTAGAACAGGAGCACGGCGACGAAGGTGATCAGCGAGAAGTACGGGCCCTCGAGTCGGAGCGTCGGCAGCGCGATCAGCAGCCCGATCACGAGCGCCGCGAGGACCGACACCGAGGCCGTGACCCAGATCGACAGCCCCGGATCGACGTGGACGATCAGGAGCGCCGTCGTGTAGCCGGCCGCTCCCGACAACACGGAGTGGCCGAAGCTGATGTAGCCGGTGTAACCGCTCTGGATGTCCCAGCTCATCGCGAAGATGGCCCAGATGCTGGCGAGCGCGAGCGTCCGCAGGAGGCCGCCGCCGACCAGCGGACCGACCATCGGCGCCCACACGCCCGCGGTCAGGAGGGCCACGACGCTGACGAGTATCAGCGCGAACTGCAGCCCGGTCATCGTGCCGAAGTACGGTCCGAGCGACCGGTTGTAGGCGTTCGCGGCGGGCTCGAGTGCTCGATCGATCGGCGCGAGGAGTCGCTCGAGCGCCTGACCGATCGGTAACAGGACCTCTCGTCGTACCGTGCCGGCGACGTTGCCGAGTCGTCTCGTCACCGTCGCGAGTACCGTTCCGAGGAGTAGGATCGTACTAATCATGGGCGAACTCCCTCCCGTAGAGTCCCTGTGGCATGTACAACAGGAAGACCACGAGCACGACCAGCGAGAGGATGCCCCTGAATCCGTGCCCGATGAAGGTGACCGTAAACTGTTCGAGGAATCCGATGACGTACGCCGCGATGACGGATCCCTTGATCGAGCCGATGCCGCCGATGACGACGATGATAAACGCCAGCGCGAGCGGGTTCAGCCACATGAGCGGCGTCGCACCGCCGGTCGAGCCGAGGATGACGCCGGCGGTTCCGGCGAGCGCCCCGGCGATGAGCCACGTCTTCGATCGCACCGCGTGGAGATCGACGCCGGTCAACTGGGCCCCGCGTTCGCTCATCGAGGCCGCGAGGACCGATCGGCCGTCGTCGGTGTGGGTAACGTAGTACCACAGCAGCCCGATCGCGATCCACGAGATGACGAAGCCGACGAACTGGACGTAGCGAGTCCGCGCGTTGATCCCGTAGGGCTCGAGGTTCACGGCGCCGCTTATCAGCGTCATCCCGATCGGCGAACTGCCGAACTGGTAGAGGACGAACTCCGTCGTCGCGATCGCGACGACGACGGTGGCCAGAAACGTGATGACGACGTTCTCCTCGACCCAGCGAACGAGCACCTGATAGAGCCCCCACGAGAGGAGGGCGATCACGGCGATCGTCACGGGGAACGCGACGGCAGCGTGGATCTCTCGAGAGAGGAGCGCGAAGACGTAGGCACCGCCCATGATCAACGCCCCGTGGGCGAGGTTCAGCGTCCCGCCGACGCCGAAGATCATGGTGAATCCGATGGCGATCAGCGCGTAGACGGCGCTGATCATCGTCCCCTGCAACACCAGTGTCCCAATATCTCCGAGCATCGCTCACTGCATCCAGGGCGGCATCTGATGCTCGGCCGTGCGGTACTGTTCGGGGTAGACACACTCGAGTTCCGTTTCCGACACCCACTGGGTCACCGGGTAGTTCGTAACCGTGCCGTCGTCGCCGCGTTCCTCCTGTACGTCGTGGGGGTATTCGGCGTCTTCCCCGTAGAAACTGACCTGCCCGGCGACGCCGGTGAAGTCGACGCCGAGCATCTCGTCGACGAAGTCGTCGAGATTGTCCCGCGTGCTCGTCGTTCCGATCCCGTCGACGACTTCCTTGAAGACCGAGATGCCGTCGTACGTGTTGAATCCCATGTACATCGGCGCCCGGATCGGCGACTCCTCTTCGTCCTGGTAGCGGCTCGCGTAGTCGGAGACGAACGACTCCGTTCGCTCCGTGATGGGGGCGACGCCCGCGGCCCCGGACTGGGAGGTCGTCTCGTAGGTCGCAGCGCCGTTGTAGGCCTCGTTGTACGACGGGAGCATCCCGGATACGTGGACGCCCTCGATGCCGAACTCGTACTGGCCCTCGTGCCAGCGCGTGAGCATGTCGCCGCCGTCGATGTGTGCGAAAAACCGCAAGACGAAGTCCGCGTCCGAGTCGTTGATATCGCTCATGACCGGGCTGAAATCGGTCCCCTCGATCGACAGGGCGTCCTCGTAGACGAGATCGAGTCCGCGCTCCGAGAGCAGGTCCGGGATCTGATCGCCGAACGGTGTCGTCCACTCGGCCTGATCGCGCAGGAACGCGACCCGACTCCAGCCGTGTCGGTCGTTGAGATAGGTGCAGTAATCGGCGATCGACTCCGCCTGGAAATCGGAGTTGATCGGGCCGATACGGAAGATGTTCTTGTACTGTTCGTAGTCCGATCCGACGGAGTCCGTGATCAGGCTCGGCGCGGCCGAGCCGGTGATCATGAACGGGACGTCGAACTCCGCGGTGAGGTCTAAAATCGACTGCGTGGTCTCGGAGTTGAACGTCCCGATGAGCAGGTTCACGTTCTCCTGCTGGATGAGTTCCTCCGTCACGTTCTGGGCTTCGGCCGGGTCCGTTCGCGTGTCTCTGGTGATGAGTTCCGCCTCCTCACCGTTGAACCCGCCGTCCTCGTTGAGTTCTTCGACGGCCATCTCCGCGGTTCGTGTGGAGCCGATGCCGAGCGGGTTGTCGGTCGGCGCGAGGTGGCCGATCGTGAGTCCGTCGTCGCCACCGCCGCCGAGACAGCCGGCCAGCGTCGCCGTCAGGGCACCGGCACTAGCCGCACCCAGAAACGTCCGGCGTCCCACGCCCCCCTTACCAGATCTATCCATTCCGAGAGTATTGTTATCTTCGTTAGGCATTATGAGTCACTGAGTTACCGATTCTCACACTCTTCTTTCGAACCCTCGTTAATAAAGATGAGGGTAGTTACCAAGGAACTTGTGAACGAGATACGTATTCAGAGTTGCCGATGGCGGAGGCTACGAAGCGATACTCCTTCTCTCGAAACTACTGACCGATCAGAACAGGTCGTCGAGCGACACCGATTCGTCCAGCGATCGGTACTCGCCGTTTTCGAACGCAACGACCCCCTCGTGCCGGAGATGGTCGAGATGGGCGAACGCCTCCCCCGGCCCGTGAACGATGTGAATCCCCTCGAGGTCGCCGAATAGGTGGGCGCTAATCGTCCACGCGTCGGCCGGGCCGTGGTCGTCCAGCAACTCGAGGATGGTTTCGGTCCGCTCGCGGTGGTGCTCGAGGATCGTCAGCGCGCGGTCGGTCGGCTCGTCGATGGGGTCACGGTGGCCGGGCCAGACCCGCTCGTAGTCGCGGTCGGCGATCCGCCGCAACGTCGCGACGTATTTCTCGAGCGGGCGCTCGACCCGGGCGTCCGCGCCGCCGACGTTCGGCGTGTACACTGGGAGGACGGCATCGCCGACGAACGCCTCGTCGCCGCCCGCCGTCTCGAAACAGCAGAGCCCGGCCGCGTGCCCCGGCGCGTGGATCGTCTCGAGGGTTCGGCCGCCGACCTCGAGTATCTCCCCGTTCTCGATCGGCGTCGGCTCGGCCGGCGGGCCATCGATTTCGGCCGACTCGAGAAAGTCGAGCAGTTCCGCTCGCGCGTCCTCGGGGACGCCCCACTCCTCGAGGCGTTCTCGGCGGCGGTCCTCGACGGCGGCGACCGCGTCCGGGTCCTGTGCGACCAGCGGGGCGTCGGCCTCGTGGACGTAGACCGTCGCGTCGCTTTCGGCCTGAATCTCGCCCGCCAGTCCGGCGTGATCGACGTGGAAGTGAGTGAGGACGATGTCGTCGATGTCGGCGAAATCGTAGCCGCGTTCGGCGAGGCCGTCGCGGAGGTCCCGCCGAACCGGATCGGTGGCGATGCCGGTGTCGACCAGCGCGAGTTCGTCCGCGTCGTCGTCAGCGAGCACGTACGCGTTGTTTCGGCCCTCGAACTCCTCGTTGCCGAGCGTAATGCGGTCCATGCCGGCTAGGAACATGTCGATAGTTTATAATTCACGCGGTCGCGGAAGGGGACGTGTACCGGATCGGTACGGAAACGACTCCGGTGATAGTCGCGACTCGGGGCGCGTCAGGTCCACAAGACCCGCAAGCTCGGTTGTGGAGGAAAGAAACCGTCGAACGCGCCGGTTAGTCCTCGAGTTCGGCCCGCAGCAACTGGTTCACGTCGCCCGGGTCCGCGCTGCCGCCGGTCTTTTGCATGACCTGTCCGACGAGGAAGTTGATCGCACCGTCGTCGCCGCTCTCGTAGTCGTCGACGGCGTCGGGGTTCTCGTCGATCGCTTCGACGACGGCCTGCTGGACCTCGTCTTCGCCGGTCTTGCCCAGTCCGTCCTCCGCGACGACCTCGTCGGGCGTTCGGCCGTCGTCGAGCATCGATCGCAGGACCGTCTCGCGGGCGTTTTTCGCCGTGATTTCGTCCTCGGCGACGAGTTCGACGAGTCGCTTGATCTCCTCGAGTCGGCCCCCGATCTCGGTGATCTCGATGTCGCGGTAGTTGAGTTCGCCCAGCAGGTTGTCCGCGACCCACGTCGCGGCCAGATCGGGGTCGAACTCGCCGGCGACGTCCTCGTAGAAGTCCGCGACCTGCTTGGTCGAGGTGAGCTTCGAGGCCGCCTCCTCGCTCAGGCCGTATTCGTCTTGGAACCGCTCGCGGCGAGCGGAGGGGAGTTCCGGGATCGCGATTTCGTCTTTCCAGCCCGAGACCCGCAGCGGCGGCAGGTCGGCCTCCTCGAAGTACCGGTAGTCCTTCTCCTCCTCTTTCGAGCGCATCGAGACCGTGATCCCGCGGGACTCGTCCCAGTGGCGGGTCTCCTGTTCGACCGCGCGCCCGCGCTGGATGGCGTTCTTCTGGCGGGTCTCCTCGTAGGCCAAGGCCTTCTCTGCGCCCTTGTGACTTGAGATGTTCTTGACCTCGGTTCGGTTGGCCGACTCGAGTGCGTCCATTCCGATCTCGTCGGTGTCGTCGCCGTCGATCTCTTCCTCGGGGATGATCGAGAGGTTGGCGTCGATCCGCAGGCTGCCGTCCCGCTCGGCGTCGAAGACGCTCAGGTACTCGAGCACCTCCTCGAGTTCCGCGAGGAACGCTCGGACCTCGCTCGGACTGCGGAAGTCGGGGGCCGTGACGATCTCCATCAGCGGCGTGCCCGCACGGTTGTAGTCGACGAGCGTGTAATCGGCCGAATCGATGCCGCCACCGCCGCCGACGTGTTGCAGGCTGCCCGGGTCCTCCTCCAGGTGGGCGCGCTCGATCGCGACCGTGCGGCGGTTCCCCTGGACGGACACCTCGAGTTCGCCGTCGGCACAGATCGGTTCGTCGTACTGGGTGATCTGGAAGTTCTTGGGCAGGTCGGGGTAGTAGTAGTTCTTCCGGTGGAACCGGGTCTCCTCGGGAATGTCGGCGTCGATCGCCTTCCCGATCTTGACGGCGGCCTCGACGGCGGCCTCGTTGAGGACCGGCAACGCGCCCGGGAGCCCGAGACAGACCGGGCAGACGTTGTCGTTTGGCTCGTCGCTCGGCTCGGTCGAACAGCCACAGAAGATCTTCGTGTCGGTCTCCAGCTGGACGTGGACCTCGAGTCCGATGACGGTCACGAGGTCGCCCTGCTGGGCGGTCTGGGCAGTCATTGCGCCTCGATTCGGGCTGGTGGGGGTAAAGCGTAACGGGACGGAGCCGACGGCGTCCCCGCCGTCCCAGCACGACCGTCCCCGGACCGATCGCCCGTCGCGATCGCAGCGCGGTACGAACGGCCGTTCAGAACCACCCGGAACTGCCCGAACACCGATTCTGCGTGAATTCGATGTACCGGTCGTCGCTCTCCGGTTCGGTTCTGACTTCGACGTAGAGGTCGTCGGACTCGTCGCCGTCCGGACAGCCCGGATAGTACTGATACGTCGCCCTCGTCGCGGGCAAGTCCTGGAGATCGGCCCTGACGACGTATCTCTCGTTCTCGAGCGTATCTGGCTCGCGGTGTTCATACGCGGCGTCGCCGTCCGGCGGCGCCTCGAGTTCGTATCGCTCTCGCAACTCGACCGCCTCGGAGTACCTGTCGGCGTCCGCGCGGAGCAGTTCGACGGTCATCGCGTGCGGTTCCGAATCGAAGTTCAACGCGATCAGCGAAAGGCGGGACGAGTCGGAGAGGAGGCCGGTACAGCCGGAGATTGCGGTGACGCCCGCACCGCAACCGAGAGCGAGGGCGTCTCTTCGTGAGACCATCGTTCGAACGTGACGGAGAGACACAAGTAATCACTGATGGAACGAGCGGGGATGCGAGTCGGCAACGGTCCCGGGACCGACGGCCGTCAGTACCGCCGTTCGAATATCGTTCCGGACTCGCCGACGACCAGTTGCGGCGACCGGGCGGTGGCGAGCGCGACCGACCGCAGTTCGTTCCCCGGCCGGAGGTCGGCGAGTTCGGCCCAGCCGTCGAAGCCGCGCTCGTAGAGCACTCCCGCAGACGAGACCGCCAGCGCGGTGTCGCGGTCCCGTGCGAGCGCCGCGATCGGCTGCTCGCCCAGCGTCGTTCGCGACCAGTCGACGCCGTTGTAGGTGGAGACGACGCCGTTGCCGCCGGCGACCGAGACGCGACCGCTGTCCGTCGCCGCGACCGTCGCGAAGTCGACTCCCGCGCCCTCGAGCCCGATGCGGCTCCACGAGACGCCGCCGTCTCGAGACTCGAAGACGCCGCCGTCGGTGTCGACCACGTAGCCGTACGCCAGCGGCGTGAGGTCGATGTCGGTCACGCTCGAGCCGGACCCGGGTTTGATCACGTCGCTCCAGTCGACGGTCGCGCCGTCGCGCCGGCCCCGGAGGAGTTCGCCGGAGCTGTTGATGGCCGTGAGCCGCTCGTCGCCGGCCAATCCGGCGGCGGCGACCGCCGTCCACGAGGTCGTCTTCTCCTTCGGTGCGGAGAAGTCCACGGCGCGGTCGGCGACGACGTCGTAGTAGCCGAGCGCGCCGCTGTCGCCGGCGACCCACATGGCTCGTCCGTTGCTCGTGACCGCCGCGGAGCGCAAGCCGTCGCCCGCCCCGCCGAGGCCGCGCTCGAGGCGGACGGTCCAGTCGCCGCCGTCGCGGGCGAGGACGATCCCGTCTTCACCGACGGCGTAGGCCCCGTCGGCGGTCGTCACGACGGCTTCCAGCGCGGCGTCGGTGGGCGGGTCGGCGGCGACCCACTCGCTGTCGGTGTCGGCACAGCCCGCGATCGACAGCGATCCGGCCGCCGCCCCGACCGCTGCGAGGACGGCGCGCCGGGACCGGTGACGCCCGGTCACCGATCGCCCTCGCTCGACCGGTCGTCGGCGTCGGCCGCTCGAGTCGTCGCCGTCACCTCGCCGGGCTGGGTCGCGCCGCGGGCGTCGTACGACCGGTGGAACTCGCCCGGCGGCGTGAACGCGCCCGGCGCGGAGGTCCGCTTGAGGATGGCCGAGATGCGGACGACGTACGCGAACAGCACCGCGAGGGGGCTGAACGCGACCGCGAGCGCGAGGCTCACGAGCACGAGCAGCCACCCCTCGAAGGCGACCGGGGGGTAGCCGCTGGCGTAGATCATGATGACCAGCGACGAGAGCAGGATCGCGGCGGTGCCGCTGTAGGTAATCAGCCGCGACAGCCGCGCGAGTTCGCGCTGGAGGTAGATCGTCGTGAAGTACTGCCGCGTCGCGTCCGCGGTGACGAACAGCTCGCGGAGTTCCTCGAGCAGCGACGCGGCCCGGCCCGACAGTTCCTCGTCGAACCGGTGACCGAGCCGCTGCGCCTCGTTTGCGGCACCGGCGTAGTCGTGGTCGATCGTCGGTAGCACGACGGCGAAGACCGACTCGGTCTCGCCGGTGAGCTGCGCGGAGAGGTCTCGGGTGTGCTCGCGCGTTCGCGACGCGAAGCGACAGATCGACTCGAGGGCCGAGATCGGCGTGTCGTCGGCGTCGCTGACGCGGCTGCGCTCGCCGCCGTCGGTCGGCCGATGGTCGTCCCCGCACTCGGTCGCGAGTTCGTCGGCGCGGCTGCCGAGCGTCCCGGCGAGGCGGGCGAGAAACGGGGCGGGATCGGTGGGACTGACACCGTCGCCCTCCGTCTGTGTCTCGACGCGACTGCGGAACGCCTGGACGCCGTCGATCCGCTCGGTGAGCCGATCGGGCGTGCCGAACAGCCGCGAGATGATCAGCTGGTTGACCGCGACGACGATCGGGATGAACGAGAACAGCCCCGCGATCATCGTACTGAACATCGTCGTGACGAACCGGCTCTCCCGGACGCCGATGACGTCGCTAACCCCGAGGACGAGCGCGACGGCGAAGACGCCGGCGACGAACCAGCCGACGATCACCCGCCGATCGCCCTCGAGCAGGAGCCACCGGCGGCCCCGCCGTCGCGACGGCGTGTCGGTGACGTACCGCGAGCCGATCCGGACGCCGGTCCAGAGGAGCCGCCCGCCGACCACCAGCGCGGCGGCCGTCAGTCGGAGCGCGTAGCCGACGAGGGAGACGCCGAGCGAGGACTCGTCCCCGCCGTCGCGGTCGTCGCGAGTATCGTGGTCGTCGCGGTCATGGCCGTCGCTGTCGTAGTCGTCTCGGTCGTCGCGGTCGGAGTCGCCGTCATCGCTCGAGCGGCCGGTTCCGCGGACCGCCTCGGAATCGGCGGTGTTGCCCGCCGCGGGTGGCGGAGACGAATCGGGTGCGCGTTCGGAATCTGGGTGTGACGGATCGTCAGTCATGGGTCGGAGATGCGGCGGTATCGGGACGGTTCAGAGGCCGTCGGAGACGACCTCGAGGAGTCGAATCGCGACCAGTAGCAAGGCCGTCAGCAGGACGACTCGCCGGAGGATGGCTCCTCGGGTCGTCCGGATGCGCGAGCGGTCCGAGGGGTGGAAGCCGACGGTCCAGAGGGTCGCGATCGCGCCGACGTTGATCGCGATGACGTTGACCGCGACGACGACGAGCGAGCCGAGGACGGCCGCGGGCTCGGTCCAGGCGACGCCGACACCGACGACGCCGATCGGCGGCATGATCGCGGCCGCGATCATCACTCCGATGAGGTCCGTGATCCCGGTCGTCGCCATCCCGAGCCCCGCGGCGATGCCCGAACAGACCGCGACGGTCACGAGCAGCGACGGCGGCAGGCCGTGGCTGCCGAGCCCCAGACTCGCCTGCAGGTCGACCGCGGCCGTGATGACCGCGGAGGTCCGCGCGAACGCCGCGAACGCGAGGGCGCTCGCCATCGCGACGCCGATGCCGACGAGCTGGAGCTTGACCCCGCGGACGAACAACTGGCGCTCGTCGAGCACCGTCGCGGCGCTCGAGGCCATCGCCGGCCCGAGCAGGGGTGCGATCACCATCGCGCCGACCAGGACCGCAAGCGAGTTCAGCAGGACGCCGGTGGTGGCGACGACGCCGCTGATCGCCGTCATCGCGGCGAAGATGACGAGCGAGGGCAACTGCGATTGGGCCTTCGATCGCAGTTCGCTCCGCGAGATGCGTTCGAACGAGAGCCACTCGCGTCGCTTCGCGGGCGGCGACTCGTCCCAGCCGCTCCCGACGATCGCCATCGGTTCTTCGACGACGATGGAGACGTCGTCGCCGACCGTCGCCAGATCGTCCTCCAACGGCTCGATCGCGTGGGCGGGCGCGGGGACGGTGATCGTCCGGCTCTCGCCGTCGGTGTGGTCGGTGAGACTGTACTCGAGGTCGTGGTGCTCGACGATCGCCGTGACCTCGTCTGTACTCGACTGCGAGGTGGTAAGCACGGTCAGGAGTCGCATATTCGTCGTTCCCGTGGCGAGGGTGGACCGGCGATACCCGTCGCGGTCGATCACAGTAGCGTGAGTGCATCGGTATCTGGGGTCGGATCGTCGGGGAACGTTCGCGCGAACAGCGAGCAGACGGTGTCACGGATCGTCTCGAGTCGATCGGCACGCGTCCCGTGACACGACCCGCCACAGCGGCCGATCGGCCCGTCGGGGCCCTCGACGTACGTTAGCCGACCGCTGCAGTCCGGACATCGCGGTTCGGCGTGGGCGCTCATCCAGTCCACGTCGAACCCGTCGCGGGCGAGCCGTTCGGCCAGCGCGTACCAGACGATGACATCGCGCCCTTGGCGACCCGTGGCCGCCCGCTTGAGTCGGGCGAGCGAGAGCGCGGCGCGACAGTAGAGTTCGTTGTCCGCGTCGGCGTGCCGGCGGTGACACCGCCGGAAGTGGGTCGCGAGCGCACGCCTCGAGGAGCGCCGTTCCCCTGTCGTGAGCGGGGCGTCGAGGGACGCGTTCGGCGAGAGGTCGTCGGACTGGGGAACGCGTTCCGGACGGCCGCGTTCGTCGTAGTGGACCTCTCGCGAGAGAGATGCACCGCTGGTCGGGCAGAATGCGTGTTCACCGATCATGTGTTTGCGGTCGATCGGACCGTCAGAGCGGTCCGACCGGGGTATCCCGGCTAGCGGTGCCAGTGCCATAAACAGACACAATACTGAGAGTGTTTAGAATAAAGATACGGACCCATAGGACACGCTAGACGCCTATTTCAGTTATTTTGTGTACTAATATTATGTATCTAGACAGCTTATCAGTGGGTGGTTCGAACGGCGGATGCGTCATGTCACGTGGTGATCTCACAGCGATCGACCCGACCGGCCGTGCGCCGTGGTACTGGTACGTCCTGATCGGCTATCCCGCCCTGAGCCTCCTCGGAATCGTCTCGCTCGCTCGCCTCACCGGCGGCGGCTCGGTGGTGGCCTCGAGTCTGGGGAGCGTCGCCCTCCTGATCGTCGTCACCGCGACGGGCGCCGTGACGCTGCCCGCGATCTGGCGCGACGTCGAATACGTCGCGAGCGAGACCGATTCGTGGGCCCCCGACCGCAAGATCTACGTCGGAGCGGCGGTCGCCGCGCCCCTTCTCCTCGGCGTGCTCTCCGGGCTGGCGGCCGGGTTCGGAATCGCGATCGCGATCGCGATCGTCGCGTTTCTGCTCTCGACCGTGGCGGTCTGTATCGCCTACCTCTACAACCGTCACCGAGCGATCGGCCTGTTGAACCGCTGAAACAGCCCCGGGAGTGGGCTCGCGAACGAATCGACACCGACACGTCGCACATCCGATTTATATCTTCTAGGTTTCGTCCATTTTTATAGGGCACAATCCATTGGTGATTGGTGTTGGAAAGCCCGGACGACGCGCCTCGGCGCGGATGACCTCCTGGCTCGACGGCACAGCCGCTGCTGTCCGATCGCAGCCTCGATCGAACGCCCTCGCTTCTGGCGGGCCGCCTCGCTTTCATCCACCATGCTCTCAGCGTTACATCCGATCATCGACGCGTCAGACCTCGCGCTCGCACAGGGACGACCGCTCGCCTCACTGGCACTGACGGTGATCGAGCACGGACGGCGTCCCCCGTTCGTCGGGCGGTTGACCGGCCCCGGAATGGTCGCCCCGAACGACGGCGGACTCGACCTCGCTGCACGGCTCGTCGGGCTGCTCGGCGCGTTCCTGCTGGCTCTCGTCGACGGCACGATCATCGCGTTCAAGATGGGCTGGGAGACGTGGTGGGCGCTCGTGTTCGGCTTCACGCTCTCCGGCGCGATCCAGGAGTTCCTCTCCGAGGACCGGATCACTGACTACCTCGGCGACGACAGCTGGCGAGCCGTCGCCTACGGCTCGTTCTTCGGCGCGTCGTCCTCGAGTTGCTCGTTCTCGGCGGTCTCGATGACCCGATCGCTGTTCACGAAGGGCGCGTCGGCCGCGGCCAGTCTGGGGGCGTTCCAGTTCGCGAGTACGGATCTCGTACTGGAACTCGCCTTGGTCGTTCTGCTCCTGCTGGGCTGGCAGTTCGCCCTCGCTGAGATCGTCGGCGGCCTCGTCGCGATCGTCGTCCTCGCGATCGTCTACCGTCGGTTCGTCCCCGAGGCGTGGATCGAACGCGCACGAGAGCACGCCCGGGCACTCGAGGAGACCGAGTGTGCTACCTGTGGCATGCGTGCGGATCCGGCCGACGAGGACACGATCGTACGGGAGGTCGATGGCGAACGGCGGTACTTCTGCTGTGAGGGCTGTCGGGGCGCGTACGATCCGGCGACTGACCGGGAGGCGGTCACTGCCGGCCCCGAACTCTTCTCGGGCGACCGCTGGCGGGCGGCGGCCGCGAACACGATCCGCGAGTGGGACATGCTCTGGCGGGACATCCTGCTGGGCTTTCTCATCGCCGGCCTGCTGGCCGCGCTGGTGCCGAACGCTTGGTGGACAGCCGTCTTCGGTGTCGGTGCCGAGGGCAGCGCCGTTCGGCTCGTCTCGAACGTCGTTCTGGGTGCCGTCGTCGGCGTCGTCACCTTCCTCTGTTCGGTCGGGAACATCCCCTTCGGGGTCGTTCTCTGGCAGAACGGCGTCTCCTTCGGCGGCGTCCTCGCGTTCATCTTCGCGGACCTGCTGATCCTCCCGCTGGTTCAGGCCTATCGCCGCTACTACGGGATCCGGATGGCTGCCGTGATCTTCGTCGCGTTCTTCCTCGCAGCAGTGACTGCCGGTCTCGCAGTCCACCTGCTGTTCGGCGGCCTCGGGCTCATCCCGCCAGTGAGCGCAGCCGGCGGCACCGTCCCCGGGACGTACACGGCCGTCCTCAACGTCGTCACCATCCCGGTCCTCGCGGTGCAGGTCTACGTCGTCCTCGAGCCAGATCGGCGCGTCCGTATCGGTAACCGACTCGCACCCCACGTCGCCGGCGTCATCTACTACGCCTACAAGACCCTCGAGCGGATCGCCTACGCGCTCGAGGATCGCGGGCTGAAGTGACGCTGACCGTTCTGCGACCGATCCCGCCGCGTCGACGCCGCCGCAGCCGTCGCTGACCGTCGCCGCGAGACGGCCGCGACCCCATTCCCCTGTTCCAGTACCCATGACTCAACACTCGATAGACCCCGTCGAACGGAGCGATCCGGTCCGACTCGTCTGCCTCGCGACCCTCGTGTCGACCCACGGGCTGATTCGCCTGGCCGAACGCTACCTCCCCGAGTTCGTGTCCGCGCTCGGCTACGGGCCGATCGTCGTCGGCTCGCTGGTGACCCTCGGCCTCGGGATCGCCGTCGCCGCGACCGAGTACTCGAGCGGACCGATCGGCGGCGATTCGACGCCGCTCGAGGCGAGGGCGGTCGCGGTGCTGTCGGCGCTGCTCGCCGCGGTCGGCCTGCTGGCGTGGGCGGGGTCGCCGGCGCTCGATACGCTGTTGGGAACGCCGCTCTCGGCGCTCGGCTGGCTCGCGATCGGCGTCGCGCTCCTGCAGGCGTGGCACGTTCGGGGGCCTGCACGCGGTTTCTGGCCGGTCGACACCCGGGTGACGAGTTCGCCGTCGACGGCAGCCGACGAAGACCGCGACTGCTCCCCGACTCGAGCCGTCGGCTCTGATCGGCGAACGCCGGTCGTCCTCGGGGCGCTCGGCGTCGTCGCCGCAGCGACGTTCGCGACGACGGCCGTCGCGAGCGCCGATACCGTCCGGACCGGCTTCGCGCTCGTCGCAGCGACCGGCGCTGCGGTCGCCATCGTCGGCGCGATCGCGCTCGGCACCCTCGGCGACCGATCGCCGCTCTCCGGCGGCGGAGCGGCGAGCGATGACCGAGAGGGCGGCGCGACGACCGAGTCCGACCCGTCGATCACGGTCGTTCGAAGCGCCGTCTCGCGGTTGCCCGACCGCCGCCGGTGGGCCGTTATCGGCGACGCGGTCGTCCGGGTCGCGATCGCCGGCATTTCGCCGTTTCTGATCCTGCTGGTCGTCGACTACCGGCCGATCGCCCTCTCGGTCGGCGGCCTCTCGCTCGCGCCGGCCGCCGTCTTCGGGCTGTTCGTCCTCGTCGAAGCCGCCGGCGCGACCCTCGGCGCGGTCGCGTTCCCCGCGCTCGCTTCGCGCGTCGATCGCCGAGCGCTCCTCGCCGTCGGCCTCGCGGCGCTCTCGCTGCTCCCGATGGCGCTCGTTGCGGCACCGGCCAACGCCGCTGTCGTCGCCGCCCTCTTCGGCCTGCTCGGCTGTCGCACCGCCATCGAGCCGCTCCGGCCGACCGTCGGCTCGAGCGGGCGAGCGAGCCCGGTTCCCGGCCCGCGGCTCCCCGGCGAAATCCGGACGGCGGTCCGGGTCGCCGTTGTTCCCGCGCCGCTGCTCGGCGGACTCCTGTACGCGATCGATCCCGTCGTGGCCTTCACCGTCGCGACGACGGTCGGTCTGCTCGGCGTGCGCGAACTGGGACGCGCGTTCACCTCCGATCGACGATGACGCCGTCTATGCCGAGACGAACGCTCGAGGGGACGAACGACTCGCTGGCGGGACTCTCGAACGTCGGTCATCGACGGCTCGCTCGGTGGCACCTCGGATTCGCGCTGGCGATGGGGCTGTGGGGCGGACTCGACGCCCTGTTACTCCGAACGGCGCTCGTCACGCCGACGCTCGACCGCTGGACGGCAGAGACCTACAACGCCTTCTTCACGACCCACGGACTGACGATGCTGTTCCTGTTCGCGCTGCCGGCGATCTGGGGGTTCGCGTACGCCGCCGTCCCCCCGCTGATCGAGGCCGACGGGACTGCGTTCCCGCTGCTCGGCGCTTGGGCGTTCTGGCTGCAGGTCCCGGCGGCGCTGGCGATTCGATCGGGCACTATCGGCGGGATTCTCGGGATCGCGGGGCTCGAGCCGGTCGCGAGCGGGTGGACGCTGTATCCGCCGCTGAGTCTTCTCTCGTCGAACCCCGCGGTCGACGCCGTCCTCGTCGGGCTCGCGCTCGTCGCCGTCGGGACCGCGGCGACGGCGGCGAACCTCGTCGTCACGGTCCTGCGGCGGCGCGAGATCCGGTGGCTCGACGTCGACACGTTCACGTGGACGGTGTTGACGGCCGCCGCGATGGCGCTGGTCGCGTTCCCGGTGCTGGCCGCGACGGTCGCCCTGCTGCTTGCCGATCGGTCGCTGGGGACCGGGTTCCTCGTCGGCGGTGGCGGGCCGCTGGGCTGGCAACGCCTGTTCTGGTTCTTCGCCCACCCGCTGGTGTACGTGCTGGTCCTGCCGCCGATGGGGATCGCGAGCCACGTCCTCCCGCGGTTCGCCGGGCGGCGACTGTTCGGCCGCCGGTCGTCGGTCTACTCGACGCTCGCGATCGGCGTCGTCTCGTTTACCGTCTGGGGCCACCACCTGTTCGTGACCGGGATGAGCCCGTCGATTCGGACGGTCTTCATGCTCACCACGCTGGCGGTGGCCGTCCCGAGTTCCGCGAAGCTCTGTACGTGGCTCGTCACCCTGTGGGGCGGCTCGATCCGGGACACCGCGCCCATGCTCGCGGTGCTTTCCGCCGTCGGCTTCTTCGTCGTCGGCGGCGTCACCGGCGTCTTCCTCGCCGCCGTCCCGATCAACGTCCGCTACACCGGCACCTACTACGTCGTCGCGCACTTCCACCTGCTACTTGCCGGGTTCGTCGGGCTCGCGCTCGTCGCCGGCGCGTACTACTGGTTCCCCCTGCTCACCGACTGTCGGCTCGAGCCGGGGCTGGCCCGCCTGCACGGCTGGCTCACGATTGTCGGGGTCGCCGTGACCTTCGGCGCGCTCTTGCTCGTCGGGCTCGCACAGCTCCCCCGACGCGTCGCGACCTATCCGGCGGCCTACGCGCCGCTGCAGCAACTCGCGACCGTCGGAGCGTACGTCATCGCCGCCGGTCAACTTGTGTTTCTCGCGAATCTCGGTCGATCGCTGTGGGTCGGCGAACCGGCCTCCGACGATCCATGGGACCTCGAGAGCGGCCCCACTCACACGCGCGAATGGCGGTCGAGTCCCCGCGATCGCGACTGAACGACCGACGTGCGATCGCGGGGACTCGCCGCCCGTGCGGTTTGCGGTCCGGCGGCCGGCGCTCACGGTCGTCTCGACCGCTACCCGTTCTGCCGAACCGATAGCAGCCCGTCCACAGACGTATCGACACCAGACTGTTCAGTCGCATCGCCGGCCGACGACCGCAGTTGCGCGCTGTCCGCCCACCTTCCCGCCAGTCCAGAGTCTATCCATGTCAACCACTGTCAGCACCGACGTCGCACTGATGCTCCTGCAACTGATCGCCCTGACGATCCCGCCGGTCGTCGTCCTGATCCGGCTGTTGAACCGCTCGGAGAACCTCGAGTGGCAGTTTCGAAAGCTGAGCTTCGGCCTCGTGGTCTCGAGCGTGGCGCTGCTGATCGCGGGCGCGGTCGCCGTGTTGACGTACTTCGTCGCGAGCGTCCAGTTGGCCGCGACCGTCGTCGCCGGGCTGTTGCTCGTCATTCTCGGGCTCGTCCCCCTCGGTGCCTTCCTCGCCGTGCTCTACCGCGAGCACCGGAAGGAATACGGCCCCTAACTTCGCTACGCTCGGATTCGGCCGACCGCGGGTTCGATCCCCGCGCGTAGCTTCGGCGGCCCTACCGCCGATATCGAATCGATGTCCAATCACACCCCCACGAACACCGACGACAGTGACGAATCGAATACCGACGACAGTGACGAATCGAATACCGACGACCGGACCCAACGGTCGACGACCGACGACGCGGATCCGCGTCCGCTGACGAACCTGACAGGCTTCAAGCGCGATCAACTGTTCGTCATCCGAATGCTCGCCGACCGGAACCCCCACGGCCTCGTCATCAAGGACAAGCTCGACTGCTACTACGACGAGGAGATCACGCAGGGGCGGCTCTACCAGAACTTGGCCGAACTCATCGAAGAGGGCTACGTCGAGAAGCATCCCCTCGACGGTCGAACCTACGCCTACCGGCCGAGTACGCGCGCCAACGAGCGTCTCGAGGAGCACTACGAGTGGGAACGTCGCTGTCTCTTTCGCGACCTCCCGTGAGCGCGACCCGTCCGTGGTGGCACCCGGCGGCGGTCACGGACAGCGGTCCGTCGGAGCCGCGATCGAGCCGCTTGGGCAGCCGAACCGGCCGCTTCGACGCCGACGGAGTCGAGCGACCGGTCCGATGGCGACTGACGGGCCGATCGGCCGATCCGACCGATCGGCCACGTTGTGGCACGTAATCGACCGACAATGACACCAGATACAGATTTCTCCAGCGACGAACGCAGTCGAACAGACCCCGATCTCGACGCCCCGTGGACGTACGCGACGACCGCCGCGCGTCGGCTCTCGCTTCCCGACGAGATCGAGCAGCGACTCCTGCACCCGCACCACTGCCAGCGGATCACGGTCCAGTTCGAACGCGACGACGGCACGCTCGGCGTCTGTGACGGCTACCGCGTGCGCCACGACCGCGCTCGCGGCCCCTTCGTCGGGCCACACCGGTACACCTCCGAACTGCGCGGCGACGACTGTGCCGGACTCGCGGCCGCGACGACCGTCAGCGCCGCGCTCGCGGGCGTCCCCTTCGGCGGCGCGGCGGGCGGCGTCGCGGTCGATCCGGCGACGCTCTCGCGGGACGAACGCGTCCGACTCACTCGAGCCTACGTGGCCCGCGTCACCGGCGTCGGACCCGACAGCGACGTCTTCGTCCCGAACGTCGGGACCGACGAGCGAACGATGGCGCGGTTCGCCGACGCCGTCGCCGACCGCGTCGACGGCCCGCACAACGCGACGGTCGCCGGCAAGCCGCCGGCCATCGGCGGCTTTCAAGAGATCTCCCGGGCGAGCGGGCAGAGCGTCGCCCGCGTGACCCGTGACGTCCTCGAGGCCGACCACGACCGGCCGCTGTCCGACGCGACGATCGCCGTCTACGGCACCGGCCCCCTCGGCGCGACGGCCGCTCGCCTGCTCGAGTTCCGCGGCGGGACCGTCGTCGCGATGTGTAGCGATCGAGCGGGGCTGACCGCTCCCGACGACGAGACCGGCCTCGACACGGACCTCGCCCCCAGCTATCTCCAGCGACCGGGGACGCTCGCCGAGTACGACGACGGAACGATGACCGGGACACAAAACGTCCTCGAGCGGGACGTCGACGTGCTGGTCCTCGCGGAGCCCGCGACGGCGGTGACCGCGGAGAACGCCGACGCGATTCACGCGGATCTCGTCGTCGAGGGCGCGACGGGGAGCGTGACACCCGGCGGCCAGCGCGCCCTCGAGGATCGCGGCATCGCCGTCGTCCCCGACGTGCTGGCGACGGCCGGGACGATGATCGCGGCCCACCTCGAGTGGGTCGAGAGCGTCGGCCGCGACCGCTCGAGCGAGGCCCGTGTGACAAACGAGTTCGACTACGCGCTCGCGGACGCGGTCGACGACGTGCGAGAGCGCCGCGAGCGGTGTGATCTGAGCTGGCGGGAAGCGGCCTACAGCGTCGGCGTCTCGCGGGTCGCGGCGGCTCACGAGGTGGTGCGGTGATCGACCGCCTCGACGAGTCGCTGACGGATGCGCTCGACTGGCTCCAGCGCGTCGGCCCGGCGACGGACGGGCGCGACGACGGAGGGGACGAGAGCGGTGACGACGCGGCGGACCGGCGAGCCGACGGAGGTGATCTCGACGCCGAAATGCAACCCGACTCGAGCGCCACCGACCGGAGCCGTGACGACCGGGATGACGGCGATCGAAGCGGCTGGGAGGCCGTCGAATCGCCGACGTCGCGGACCCTCCACGGCGTCGTCCACGGGCAGGACGGTCCGTACGCCTGCGGCGAAGGCGGCCTCCTGCTCCACCGGGCTCCCGACGGGTGGCGGATCCTCTTGGAGCGCGGGCCGGGCGTCTCGGAGAACACCCTCCGGTCCATCGCGACGACCGACGACGGCTGTCGGCTCTGGTTCGCCGGCGACAGCGGTGCGCTCGGCTACTACGACGTGGCCGACGGCCACCTCAGCGACTACTCGGCGCCGATGGAGAAGACGAGCACGTGGGAGGCCATCGCCGTCACCGGGAAGACCGGCGAGGAGCGAGTCCGGGTCGCCAACGGGTCCGGAGAGGTGCTCGACTGCGCCGTCGAAGACGGCTGTCCGGTCTGGGGCGAGGTGGTCAAACCCGGCGGCGGGTCGACGATTCCCGGCCTGACCGCGGGGCCGGACGGGTTCTACGCCGTCGACACCAGCGGCGGCGCCTACTCCGAACCCGCGGACGGCGACTCGGACGATTCCGACCCCTCGAGCGAGGCTGCGGACGATACTACGGCCGCCGAGGACACGACGGATTCCGGATCCAGAGATGACCAGCCGGCGGACACCGAACCCACCGACAGCGACCCCGAGGAGTGGGACCGGATCGGCGTCCGGAACGCACAGGTCGACTTCCAGGACGTCTGGGCCGGCACGGACTCCGTGTTCATCGCCGGTGCCGACGGCATCGCCTACCGGTACGATCCCCACTGTGAGAACTGGACGCCGCTGCACGTCGGACAGGGCGCGCTGCAGGCGATCCGATCGGTCGGGACGGACGCGGTCGCGGTCGCCACCGGCGGCCGGATCTACGAACGCGACAAGAGCGTCCGCTGGACCCGACTCGAGGCCCCCACCGAACAGTCGCTTCGCGGACTCGCGCTCGCCCGCTCGAGCGACGATGTCGACGACGGGCTGGCGACGGTTTCCGTCGACGTCGCCGTCGGTGCCGGCGGTGCCATCCTCGAGCGCGATCGGCGCGCTCGCTCGAGCGACCGTGACGGGAGCTCGTAACCCGCGACCGCGAGTATCACGGCGACTATCGCCTTCGGTGCCGTTTCCGGATCGCCCGCTGACCGCCCCGCCACGTCCCAATGGTTCTCGATAATTCACTTCCGTGCAGTGATCGTATCGATTTCGACGCGTTCCCGGTCGCGGACGCGTTCGTCCTCTCGCTGTCCGCCCTGCTGTGGCTCGTCCTCTTCGAGGGGTGGCTCCCCGGACTGGGACCGGCCCCTGCCGGCCTCGAGGCCCCGATGCGTGCGCCCGGCGTTCCCGAGGCGCTGGCGACGGCGAACGGCCTCACCGGTCTCGTCGCGTACCTGCTCATGTGGGGAACGATGATGCTGGCGATGATGCTCCCGTCGCTCGTGCCGGTCGTCCGCCGCCACCGTGACGAACTGTGTGACTCACCGTCCGTCTTCCTGCCCTCGATCGCCGCGTTCCTCGGCGCGTACGGCCTCGTCTGGACGCTGGTCGGCGCAGTCCCGCTGGCGGTCGAGTATCTGCTCTCGATCCGCGGCCTGCTGACCGCGTCGGTGCTGGGTGTCGACGCCAGCGTCGTCGGTATCGGTGGCTCGCTCGCGTTCGCCGGCGGCTACCAGTTCACGTCGCTGAAACGCGACCTCCTCGCGCGGTGTGGCTGCCGCCAGTCGGCCCCACACCGCCCCGAACTCGCTCGGATGGCCCGCGACGGCGTCCGATACGCCGTCAACTGCATCGGTTGTACGTGGCCGCTGTTCGCGCTCATGGTCGTTCTGGGAACGATGAACCCCCTCGTGATGGTCGGCCTGACGCTCGTCGTCTCGCTCGAGCGACTGGCCCCCGACGGTGACGACGTCGCCGTCGCGCTGGGCGTCGTGTTGCTCGGTGCCGCTGCGTTCACGCTCCTATTCGGCGTTCCGGCTCTCTGAACCGGGTCCAACGCCGGCGCTCCCACGACTGACCGCCGCGTTCCCGCCTATCTCGCGTCTTCGAGGTCCTCGAGCGCCTCGGGGTTCTCGATACTGCTCATGTCGCCCAGCTCCTCGCCGGTGTAGGCCGCCTGAATGGCTCGCCGAATGATCTTGCCGGACTGGGTCTTGGGGAACTCGTCGACGAACAGCACCTCGCGCGGGCGGAACGGTTTTCCTAACTCCTCGCCGACCTGCGCGCGGAGTTCCGCCCGGAGGTCGTCGGACTCCGCGACATCGTCCTCGAGGACGACGTAGGCGACGACGGCGGTGCCGGTGGTGTCGTCGGACGCGCCGATGGCGGCGGCCTGATTGACGACTTCGTGGTCGATGAGTGCCCCTTCGACCTCGGCCGGACCGACTTTCCGGCCGGCCACGTTCAGGGTGTCGTCGGCCCGGCCGTGGAGGAACCAGAAGCCGTCATCGTCCTTCTGGGCCCAGTCGCCGTGGTCCCACAGCAGCGGGTCCTCGAAGGTCGACCAGTACTCGTTCAGGTACCGTTCGTCGCCCGACCACAGCGACTTGGTCATCGACGGACAGGAGTCCCGCGCGACGAGGTAGCCGCGTTCGTTGTTCTCTGTGACCGAATCGCCCTCCCGGTCGACGATATCGATGTCCATCCCGAGACCGGGACCACCGAGCGTGCAGGGCTTGAGCGGCTCGGTCGGCATCGGCATCAGGAAGCAGCCACAGATCTCGGTCCCGCCGGAGATGTTGATGATCGGGCACTCGCCGTCGCCGACGTGCTCGTGGAACCAGTGCCACGATTCGGGATCCCACGGCTCGCCCGTCGACCCTAAAATCCGGAGCGAGGAGAGGTCGTGGCCCTCGAGCCACTCGTCCCCGTGCTTGCGCAGCGCCCGGATCGCCGTCGGTGAGATACCGAACTGCGTCAGCTCGTGGCGGTCGATCATCTCCCAGAAGCGGTCCGGCTCGGGGTAGTCCGGCGCGCCCTCGTACATGAAGACGGTGCCGCCGAACGTATGCGTTCCAATGAGGCTCCACGGCCCCATCATCCAGCCGATATCGGAGACCCAGAAGAACCGATCCGCTGGCTTGAGATCCATCCCGAAGTAGACCTCCTTGGGACACTGGACCTGCACGCCCGCGTGGGTGTGGACGATCCCCTTCGGCTTCCCCGTCGTCCCCGAGGAGTAGAGCAGCATCGACTCCTGACTCGAGTCGAGGGACTTCGTCTCGTACTCGTCGTCCCGACCCCCGATGGCGTCGGCCCACCACTCGTCTCGGTCGTCGGTCCACGGGATTTCGTGTTCGCTGCCCCTGTTGCTCGAGCCGAGCCGATCGAAGACGATCGTCCGCTCGACGTGACCCGCCTCCTCGATGGCCTCGTCGGCCGCGGACTTGAGGAAGACCGGATCGCCGCGGCGGTAGAAACCGTCGCCGGTAAAGAGCACGGAACACTCCGAGTCCGCGATCCGGGTCGCAGCCGCGTCGACCCCGAACCCGGAGAAGATCGGGACCGCGATCGCGCCGACCTTGAAACAGCCGTAGAGGATCGAGACGACCTCCGGGACCATCGGCATGTAGAGACCGACGGTGTCGCCCGTGCCGACGCCCCGCTCTGCGAGCGCGTTCGCGACCTGATTCGACTGCCGGTGGAGTTCGTGGTAGGTGACCTCGCGAACCTCGCCGTCCTCGCCCTCCCAGATGGTCGCGACCGTGTTCCGGCGCTCCTCGTCGACCGCGGCGTGGCGGTCCACGACGTTGTGGGCGATGTTCAGTTCGCCGCCCGGGTACCAGTCGGTGAACTGCGGTCCCTCGCCGTCGTCTCGAATTTCGTCGTACGCTTCGTAGAACTCGATCCCGAGGTAGTCGACCAATTCGTCCCAGAACCAGTCGACGCCGCTTTCGGGTTCGCCCTCCAGTTCGGTCGTCGTCCGCTCGATCAGTTCCTCGTAGTCGTCGATTCCGTACGCCTGCATGAACTCGAAGACGTTCGTCGACTCGACGAATTCCCGGCTCGGCTCGTGGGCGATTTCGTCGATGTCCTCGAGGCTGGGACTGGTGTTTTTCGACATTGTTACTCGTAGGTAAGGGTCATGCCACCATCAAACAACAGGTCGCCGCCGTCGAGGTGGCGGCCCAGATCGGAGAAACCGAGCAGGAAGAGGTTCGCGACATCGATCGGTTCCATCATCTCTTTGACGCGGGACTGGCCGAGCATGACGTCCTCGATCACCTCGTCGACCGAGATACCGCGCTGTTCGGCGGTGTCCTCTAACTGGGCCGTGACCAGCGGCGTCTTCACGTACCCGGTGCTGAGCGAGAACGCCCGAATCTTCCCCTCGCCCTCGGCGGCGATCGATTGGGTGAGTCCGCGCAGGCCGAACTTCGAGACGTTGTACGCGACCTTGTCGCTGGTGACGTAGTGACCGTGGACCGACGCCATGTTGCCGACGCAGCCCTCGCCGTCGTCGGTCCTCCGGAAGTGAGGAATACAGAGTTTCGAGAGGTACAGCGGTGCCCGGAGCATGATCCGATGCATCAGGTCGTAGGTCTCCATCGGAAACTCGTCGATGGGGTCGATGTGTTGCATCCCCGCGACGTTCGCGAGGTATTTGAGATCGCCCAGTTGCGCGGCCTCGTCGACGATCCGCTCGAGGTCGTCGTCGCTCGTGAGGTCGCCGGGCACTGACTCGATGGTCCCCTCAAGGTCGAGGTCCTCGCCGCGGTCGATCGTTCCCGCGAGGCCGTCCTCGTCGATGTCCGTGGCCGCGACGGTGAGGCCGTTGCCGGCGGCGGCCAGCGCGGTCGCCCGGCCGATGCCCGAGGCCCCGCCCGTCACGAGACAGACGTTGCGTTCGGTGAACGATTCGTCGGGAAATCGGTATATCTCTTCAGCGGAGACGGTGGGCGCCGTGACCTGATTTTGAGTCATTGTACACAGTTCATTGTTATCGAGGACCACCCTAAAAGATCGGCATTAACATGTCAACGACGACCTATCGGACGACCGTACGGTGCGTAGTTTTCGGAGTTGCTAATCGAACTATTATCGTCTGTTAAAGTCCATAACTATGCGCCAGTTCCGACGGTAAGGGGATAGTGTGTAAATAATAGCAACTATTAAGACCTTGTATGTCAGTCATTCTCTTCCTAGCGATGATCGACCTCGATATCGATATGCGGCAGTACGATTGTCCGTTCATCGACACGACGGACGACGTCGACATCGCGTTCTCGGCCGTTCAGTGGCAACTCGACACCGACGCTGAACAACTCGAGACGCGACTCATCGCCGAGGGGGACTCGAGGGAAACGCTCGAGGACGGGCTTCGAGCGCTCCGAACCCACTCGAACATGACGGACTGTTATCTCCTCTCCAAGCGCGACACCGTCGCCGAAATCGGCACGAAAATCGAGGTGACCAACGCCATGCAGACGATCCAACGGAACGGGGGCTACATCACCGGCCCGTTTCAGATCGAGAACGGCCGGGAACGGTGGCACATCGGTTTCGACGCCGACGAAGACGAGGATCGGACCCTCGCGGAACTCGAGCGTCACAACGAATTCAGCGTCGAGGACCGCGACCAGTTCGGCCCGTCGAGGCTGTTCGATCTCTTGGAGAACGCCGAGAGCGCGATGGAACTGCTCGACGGCTGTCGATCGCTGACCGAGACCGAACGCGAAACGTTCGCAGTCGCGTTCCGGCACGGTTACTACGAGACGCCCCGCGGGACGACGCTCGACGACCTCGCGGATCACTTCGATATCTCGAAGACGGCCGTCTCGATGAACTTGCGCCGGAGCGAGCGCAAAGTGCTCCAGTCGGCGCTGGGCGTGCTCGAGCGGATGAACGACGACCAGTTCTGAGCGAGAGACGAAACCGTCTCGACTCGCCGCGTCCGATCGTACGTCGCCTCACCTGCTGTCGAAAACGCCGGTAAGAGGAACGCGACCGACAGCACGGAAAATCGGCGCAGCGACGCTGATCACTCGCCGCCGCCCTGCATCAACAGCTGGATCTCCTCGTCGGAAGAGAGGGCCTCGGGGTCGCCGCTATCGACGATCTCGCCGCGTTCGATCACGTACATCCGGTCGACGATCTCGGGGACGTGGCTCGCATTCGACTCGGCGATCAACACCGAGATGTCCCGATCGATGATCTCGCGGATGTGGGACTTGACGTTCTCGACGACGACCGGCGCCAACCCCTCGAGCGGTTCGTCGAGGATGAGCAGGTCCGGCCGGAGCGCGAGCGCTCGGCCGATCGCGGTCATCTTCCCCTGCCCGCCGCTGAGGTTCTGCACTTCGGCGTCGCGCCGCTCCTCGAGTTCCGCGAAGAGGTCGAAGACATCCTCGACGACGGCGTCCTCGTCCTCGATTCCGCGAGCCGTCCCGGCGGTCCAGATCGGGAGCCGGAAGTTCTCCTCGACAGTCATCCCGGTAAAGAGGTCGCGGTTCTCCGGCTGGTAGCCGATCCCCCGCTTGGGAATCAGCTCGGGCCGCATGTCGAGTAGCTCCTCGCCGCGCAGTCGGATCGACCCGCTCGCGACCGGCGTCAGGCCCATGATCGACCGGAACGTCGACGTTTTTCCGGCACCGTTGCGGCCGACGAGCGCGACGGCTTCGCCCTCGTTGACTTCGAGGTCGATGCCGTGAGTGACCTCGAACCCCTCGACGGTCGACGTGAGGTTCGAGACCTCGAGCAGCGGGTCGGAGCCACCGGGTCCGGCGTCGGAACCCGAACCGGGGCCGAGCGTGCTCATTCGTCCACCCCCAACAGGACCCGCCGGAGTTCCGAGTCGGTCTCGAGCAGGGAGGGATCGCCCTCCCGGAAGACCCGCCCCTCGTGGAGGACCACGAGGCGGTCGGCGTACTCCTTGACGAGGTCCATGTCGTGTTCGATCGTCACCGTGGTGACGTCGTCGGCCTCGCCGGCCTCGACGATGGTCTCGATGACGTACTCCTTCTCGCGGGTCGCGACGCCGGCGGTCGGCTCGTCGAGCAGCAGGTAGGTCGGGTCGAGCCCGAACGACATCGCCACGTCCAGCAGTTTGCGGTCCCCGTGGGGTAGCGTCTCGGCCACTTCGTGCTGAACGTCGGTCAGACGGAACCGCTCGAGGTGCCCGTCGATTTCGGACTCGACCTCCTCGTGGCCGTCGTCGACGGATCGCATGCTCAGTGTCTTGCCGTGGCGCGAGAGGACCGCGACGCGGAGGTTCTCGCGGACGGTCATCTCCTCGAAGACGTGGACGATCTGGAAGCTCCTGACGAGGCCCTGTTTGACCCGGTCCTCGGGCGGCATCTCGGTGATGTCGTCTTCGACGGAAGCGCCGTTCTCTTCGCCGTGGACGACGACCGAACCTCGATCGGGCTCGAGGAGCCCGGTCAACAGGTTGATCAGCGTCGTCTTGCCGGCCCCGTTGGGGCCGACGATGAACACCATCTCGCCGTCGGTCTTCCCGAACTCCAGCGAGACGTCGTCCGTGGCGCGCAGTTCTCCGAACTCCTTGCGTAGGTCTCGTGCTTCGAGCATCTCAGTTTACTCCGAAAACGATGATTCGAACGGTGGTTACGGCCCGATTCGCGCCGCGACGGAGCGACGAGCCGAGCGTCGTGAGGTCCTCGCGGAGCAGGCCGGGATCACGCCGTCGTCGCGCCAGCCCGGTGCCGATCTTCGGGATCGATCCCAGGATTCCCTCCGGCAGGAAGAGGACGACCGCGATCAGCACCAGTCCGGTCAGAGCGTTGTAGTACTCCACGTAGAACGGCGCTTGGATCAGCAGATAGACGAGGACGACGCCGCCGACCACCGGGCCGACGAGCGTGCCGAACCCGCCGAGGATCGCCATGAACAGGATCTCGCCGGACACGAACGCGTAGAGGGTCGGATCCGGGCTCACGTGTAACTGCAGGAGCGCGAACAGGCCGCCGGCGAGTCCGCCGTAGACGCCCGAGATCGCGAACGCGATCCACACGTACTTCTCGACGGGGATCCCGACGAATCTGGCCCGCGTTCGGTCCTGTCCGATCGCGTCGAGCGCCCGGCCGAACGGCGAATTGACGAGCTTCCACATCGCCAGCAGCGAGACGACGAGGACGACGACCGTGAAGTAGTACAGGATCAGGTCGTACCCCGCTGACGACCACTGGAGGCCGAACAGCGTCGGCGGATTCAGCCCGTCGGGACGGACGCTGAGCCCGTCGCTGTAGTTGAAGTAGCCGCTCTGCAGGACGAACGCGTACAGGACCTGGTTGAACGCGAGCGTCAGCAGCGCGAAGTAGATATCGAGGTAGCCGGCGACGAAGTATCCGATCAGCACCGCAGTCACCGTCGACGCGAGGACGCCCCCGAACAGCAACAGGAGGCCGCTCGAGACGTCGAAGTGCGACGCCAAGACGGCGGCGCCGTAGGCCCCGACGCCGAAGAACGCCGCGTGGCCGAACGAGACGAGTTCGGTGTGGCGCAACAGCAGGTTCAGGCCGACCGCCGCGAGACCGAAGAGGATCCCGCGGTGGACCGCCTGAAACGAGAGGCTGGTCAGTCGCGTGATATCGGGGACCGCAAAGAGGACCGCGAGGCCGAGGACCGCGAGGACTGACTGCCCTTTCGTCAGTTCCATGCCCTCCGAGAGTCGCACGCGGGTCTCGTCGTCCCGTTCGACGAGGAAGCGACTCATTGGATCTCACCCCACGTTCCGTAGAGGCCCTCGGGCCTGACGAGCAAGACGAGTACCATCAGGAGGAACGGCACGGCCAGCTCGAGTTGCGGGTAGTACGGCGTCACGACGCGGCTCGAGACGCCGACCAAGAGCGCACCGACGAACGCGCCTTTCAGACTCCCGAGCCCGCCGATGACGATCACGACGAACGAGAGCACCAGCCAGCTGAGCCCCATCCCGAGGGAGGCGCTGCTCGGGCCGATACTGACCATCGCGCCGCCGAAGCCGGCGAAGAACGCGCCGATGGCGAACACGAGCGTGAACATGCGGTCCGTGCTGACGCCGATCGCCGTCGACATCTCCCGATTGATCGCGGTCGCCCGCACGATGCGGCCGGTCTTCGTCCGATCGAAGAACCAGGCGAGCCAGGCGAACACCGCGACGCCGATCAGGATGACGAGGACGTTGTACGACGGGTAGCCGAACCCGACCAACTCCGTCGTCGGGATCTCGTTGACGGCGCTGAAGACGCCCACGTCGACCGGCGAGGGGCCCCAGACGAACTTCATCACGTCGGTGAGGACCAGCAGTAGCCCGTAGGTTAACAGGAGCTGGTAGACCTCGTCCCGGTCGTAGATCGGCCTGATGAACGTCGCCTCGAGCGCGCCGCCGACCGGCAGTAACACGGCCGCGGCCGCGAGCGACCCGGCGAGGACGACCAGTCCGAAGACGATCGCCGTCGCGGGTCCGGTCGGGGCGGCGACCTGCCCGGCGAGGAAGCCGACGATGCTGAAGGCACAGAACGCCCCCAGCGCGTACAGTTCCCCGTGCGCGAGGTTGAGGATCCCGAGCACGCCGAAGATGATCGTCATCCCCGACGCGATCATGAACAGGATCGAGCCGTAATAGAACCCGTTGAGTACGTGTTCGAGCATAGTTATTGAGTCCCGTCTCGCACGGCGTCACCAGCTCCCGATCCAGTCGGCGGAGGTCTCGCCCGGCGGCGGCGACACGTTCTTCGCGGCGAAGACGTTCACGTCCGCGAGCGCCGCGGCGTCGTGGTCGGACGACCACGTCAGTTCGCCGAAGTGCGCGTTGGAGTACCCCTGATGGTCCACGCCGATGGTGTGGTAGCCCGCCGGCGTGAAGAAGCCGTGATTCTCGAGGACCGTCGCGAGTTCCTCCTGTTCCGGCCAGCGGCCGAGGAGACGGACGGCCTTCTCCGCGGCCGTGGCCCACGCCGTCACCGCGCCGTAGCCGCTCATGAAGTGGGCCGTCGGAACGACGCCGTACTCGTCTTCTACCTCGGAGACGAGGTCCGCGGCCGGGCTCCACCGGTCGGTCGACGGCTCCCCCCAGTAGAAGTTGCGCGATCCGGAATAAATCGGTCCGTCGACGAGGTCCTCGCTCAGGTCGTTCGCCGAGCCGTAGAGAACCGGCCCGACCAGCAGGTCGACGGCGTCGAACATGCCGTTGGCGTGGCCCTGCTCGAGCAACAGCGTCGCGTCGCCGCCCCAGCAACTCGAGAAGACGATGTCGGGGGCCTCCCCGTTGACCTCGGTGATGTGGGTGGACATGTCGCCGGTACCCAGATCCGGGAAGCCGCTGTACACTTCTTCCGCGCCGGTGAGCGCTTCGATCCCCCGCGAGAACAGGTCCATCTCGTCCTGACCGAACGCGTAGTTGGGGTTGATTCCGGCGTACGTGTCGATCGAGTCCGAACCGAGGACTTCGACCGCTTGCATGACGGCCGCGAGCGCCTCCATCACGTCGTGGTTCTGAAACCGGAACGAGTAGGTCACGTCCGGGAAGTCCTCCTCGTAGAGCGTCGTCACCGTCCCGTCCGTGGAGACGTTGATGACCTCCTGTGCCTCTATCTCGGGGACCATCTCCGCGTGTCCGCTGCTCGAGATCGGGCCGAACGTGACGTCTTTGCCCTCGTCGACGAACTGCTGGTAGTTGGTGAGGTACGCGCCGCCCTCCTCGACGACGTCGAGGTTCATCTCCCGGCCGGCGATCCCGTCGTTCTCGTTGATTCGCCGGACCGCCGTTTCGGCACCGTACTGGGCCTGTACGCCGAGTACCGACGGCGCGCCCTCGGTGAACGTCTGGAGCCCCGACTCGATCGGTTCGTCCGGAACGTCCGCGTCCGCGAGCGAGTCCTCCCCGTCCTCGAGCAGTTCCGTACAGCCGGCCAGTGCGACCGCAAGCGCCGAACCGCCGACTGTTTTCAGTAGCGTTCGTCGATCGATGCCGTCGGATTCCGCCGCCGTGAGTGGTCCAGTTGTCATCGGTAGTGCACACCGCGCGTCTGTCGCGCCATATATGTGAGATGAGCTACCAAACCAAATAGGAGAACGTAAACATGTTAACAGTGAACTCAACGCCGGGACCGCAACCGATCGAAGCACCGCCGTCCGTCGGATCGCTCGGCTCGGGCCGGCGAGCGTTTTTTCCCGGTCTATCGCATTCGGATAACTATGAGCACTCGAGCGGGCGCGAGCGATGGGGCATTCTGGGGAGATGCCGACGACGACATCGCGCTCCAACGCTATCGGACCCTCGTTAACACGATCGACGACGCGATCTATCAGCTCGATGTCGACGGTCGGTTCGTCGCGGTCAACGATGTCATCGTCGAGGAGACCGGCTATCCGCGCGAGGAACTCCTCGGCGAGCACGTCTCGATTCTGCTCGACGACGCCGACACCGATCGAATCGAACGCGAAATTGCGAGCCAGATCGACGCGCGAAACGACGATATCGCCACCTTCGAACTGGCTATCCGAACCGCCGACGGGGACGTGATCCCCTGCGAACTGCGCGTCAACCTGCTGATCGAGGACGGCGAGTTTCAGGGCACTATCGGCGTCGCTCGCGATCGGTCCGCGGAACAGCGCCAACAGGAGACGCTCGCATCGGCGGTGGCATCGTACGAATCGATAACGAGCGTCATCGACACGGCCGATATCGGCGTCTTCGTCCTCGACGAAGCCGAAGAGATCGCGTGGGTTGACGAGACCGTCGAACAGTACTTCGCCCTCGATCGGGAGGCGCTCATCGGGCGGAACGGTCGCGATTTCATCGAGGACACGCTCGAACACAGGATCGCCGACCCCGATTCGTTCGCTGAGACCGTCGTCTCGACGTACGACGAGGAGCGCTACATCGACCGCCTCGAGTGTCGGGTCGCTGCCGACGGCGACCGCGATGAGCGCTGGCTCTCCTACCAGAGCAAACCGATCGAATCCGGCGAGTTCGCCGGCGGACGGGTCGAGTTCTACTACGAGATCACCGACCAGAAGCAGTCCGAAGAGGACTTACAGGAGAACAAAGCCGAGTTCCAGTCGCTGGTCGACGCCGTCGAGGAGTACGCGATCTTCCGGCTGGACACGGACGGTTGCGTCATCAGCTGGAACAAGGGCGCACGGAAGCTCAAGGGCTACGACTACGAAGAGATCGTCGGCGAGCACTTCTCGACGTTCTACACCGAGGGTGATCGAGCGGCGAACGTCCCCGAGCGGAATCTCGAGGCCGCGACCGAGAACGGGTCCGTCGAGGACGAAGGGTGGCGGGTCCGCGATGACGGCACGCGGTTCTGGGCGAACGTGACGATCACGGCGATCCGGGACGACGACGGACAGCTTCAGGGCTACCTGAAGGTGACGCGGGACATGACGGATCGCCGGAAGCGCGAGCAGGAACTCGAGACCGAACTCCAGCGCATCCTCGGGCGGATCTCCGACGCCTTCTACGCGGTCGACGACGAGTTCCGCTTTACGCACGTCAACGACCGCGCCGCGGAACTCCTCCAGCACTCCGAGGAGGAACTCCTCGGCGAGCGGCTCTGGAACGTGTTCCCCGACCTCTACGAGATCGACGAGGTCTGGGACGCCTTCCACACGGCCTTAGAAACGCAGGAGCCAACCAGCTACGAACTCTACTACGACACGCTCGATTTCCGGGTCGAGGCGAACCTCTACCCCTCCGAGACCGGTATCTCGGTGTACTTCCGCGACGTCACCGAACGCCGGGAGCGCGAGCGGGAACTCGAGCGAACCGAACGCCGGTTCGAGGCGATCTTCGAGGACCCGAACATCCTCGTCGGCCTGCTCGAGCCCGACGGGACGGTCTTAGACATCAACGGAACCGCGATGGAGTACGTCGACGCCGACCTCGCGGACGTGACCGGCGAGCCGTTCTGGGAGACGCCGTGGTGGGGTGCGGGCGATGGGGTTCAGTCGGCCGTCAAGGAGTGGACCGAGCGCGCGGCCGCGGGCGAGTACGTCGAGTTCGAGACCGACCTCACCCGGCCGGACGGCGACCAGTACACGCTCAACGGCGTCTTCAGGCCGGTCACGAACGACGAGGGAGACGTCGTGTCGATCTTCGTCTCGGACCGCGACATCACGGCGCGAAAGCGGCGCGAACGCGAACTCGAGGAGTCCGAACAGCGTTACCGCACCCTCGCCGAACACTTCCCGAACGGGGTCGTCACCCTGTTCGACCACGACCTCGAGTACACGCTGGTCGCGGGGCAGGGCTTCGACAAGATCCCGGTGGACCCGTCGGAAGCCGAGGGCGAACGCTTCGACGACATCTGGCCGGAGGAGACGAGCGACGCGCTCGAACCGGCGCTCCGGGCGGCCCTCGAGGGCGAGGAGCGAACGATCGAACTCGAGTACGCCGGCCGGGAGTGGGTGATCTATACGGTCCCGATCACCGACAACCGAGGGGACGTCTTCGCCGGGGTGACGATGGCCCACGACATCACCGAACGCAAGGAGTACCAGCGCAAACTCGAGGAGACGATTTCGCGGCTCGAGGAGTCCAACAAGCGGTTAGAGCAGTTCGCCTACGCGGCCTCCCACGACCTGCAGGAACCGCTGCGGATGGTCTCGAGTTACCTCCAACTCATCGAGAGTCGGTACGCCGACGCGCTCGACGAGGACGGCGAGGAGTTCCTCGAGTTCGCCGTCGAGGGCGCAGAGCGGATGCGGAACATGATCGAGGGGCTGCTGACGTACTCCCGGATCGAGACGCAGGGCGAACCGCTCGAACCGACCGACCTCGATTCGGTCCTCGAGAGCGTGCTGATGGATCTGCAGTTCCAGATCGAGGAGAGCGACGCCGAGATCGAGACGACGGAGCTCCCCCGCGTCGAGGGCGACGCGGACCAGTTGCGGCAGGTGTTCCAGAACCTGCTGTCGAACGCGATCGAGTACAGCGGCGACGAACCGCCGCGGATTTCCGTCGACGCCGACCGGAAGGGAGGGGAGTGGGTGATCTCGGTCCGCGACGAGGGGATCGGGATCGATCCCGAGGAGTCCGACCGCGTCTTCGAGGTCTTTCAGCGCCTCCACAGCCGCGAGGAGTATTCCGGCACCGGAATCGGCCTCGCGCTCTGTCAGCGGATCATCGAACGCCACGGCGGCGAGATCTGGGTCGAGTCCGAACCCGGCGAGGGATCGACGTTCTCGTTCACGCTCCCCGCGGCGGCGGAAGCCGTACAGTGACTCCGCTGTCATCACGACCTCCGGTTCACGTCGTCACCGCCCCGCCGTCGTCACGGACGCCTGTTCCGGTCCGCAGTCAGCGCGAGTGCGCGCACTCGCCGACCGCGCCACGCCAGAACTGTAATATAAATTATAGTAGTCTGACGTACGTTTATGTGGCCGGACGGCCCCCTAGCTGATATGTCGAACAACCGCGTCGAGACGCTCGAATCGACGGTTGCGGAACTCGAGTCGACGGTAGAAGGGCTGACAGACGAACTCATCGAAGCCAAAGAGCGAATCCGCGTCCTCGAGGCCGAACTCGATGCCGACACGCCGACGCGCGTGCCGGAGCGACGGAACGAGGAGACCGGAACGACGGCGGGCAACGGCGACGAAACGCCGGAAGCCGAACCCGACGACGTCGCGGAAGCGGCGGCCGACGCCGAGACCGAAGCGGAACCGGCCGACGACGAAGCGGAAGACTCAGGTAGCGACGACATCATTGTAGCATAACTGCGGCTATCGCCGTTGGTGGGGAGCCGAGACGCGATCCTCGCGCCCTTCGACGGCTGATTGCGGTACGGAGGTCTCGCAAGAAGAATGTATATCAAGGCGATCGTCCTCGACAATTTCAAGAGCTTCGGCCGGAAAACGAAGATCCCGTTCTACGAAGATTTCACCGTCGTCACGGGCCCCAACGGCTCCGGCAAATCGAACATCATCGACGCCGTTCTCTTCGCGCTCGGACTGGCCCGTACCCGCGGGATCCGCGCCGAGAAACTGACCGATCTGATCTACAACCCCGGTCACGAGGACGGCGGCGGCTCGAGCGGCCCTCGAGAGGCCACCGTCGAGGTCATTCTCGACAACTCCGAGGGAACCCTCGAGCGCTCGCAGGTCGTCAACGCCGCGGGCAGCGACGACGTCGGCGACGTCGACGAGATTCGCATCCGGCGCCGGGTCAAGGAGACCGAGGACAACTACTACTCCTACTACTATCTGAACGACCGCTCGGTCAACCTCTCGGACATTCAGGACCTGCTCGCACAGGCCGGAATCACGCCGGAGGGGTACAACGTCGTCATGCAGGGCGACGTGACCGAGATCATCAACATGACCCCCCACGCCCGCCGGGAGATCATCGACGAGATCGCGGGCGTCGCGGAGTTCGACGCCAAGAAGGAAGATGCCTTCGGCGAACTCGAGACGGTCCAGGAACGGATCGACGAGGCCGAACTCCGCATCGAGGAGAAACGCGACCGGCTCGAACAACTGGCGGACGAACGCCGCGAGGCCATGCGCTACCGCCGGCTCCGCCGCGAGAAAGAGGAGTACGAGGGCTACCGGAAGGCCAGCGAACTCGAGGAGAAACGCGACGAACTCGAGTCGGTCGAGAGCGAGGTCGACGACCTCGAGGACGAACTCCGGGACCTCCAGCGGGAACTCGACGAACGCGAAGGCGCGGTCGTCCGGCTCCAAGAGGACCTCGAGGACTTAAACGCGGAAATCGAGCGCAAGGGCGAGGACGAACAGCTCCGGATCAAAAGCGAGATCGAGGAGATCAAAGGCGACATCTCGCGGCTCGAGGACAAGATCGAGGCCAGCGAGGAACAGATCGAGGACGCCGAGTCCGAACGCCGGGAGGCGTTCGTCCAGATCGACCGCAAGCAGGAGACGATCGACGACCTCGCCGACGAGATGCGCGAGCACAAACTCGAGAAGGCCTCGATCAAGAGCGAGATCCAAGAGCGAGAGACCGAACGCGACGACCTCGAGGCCGAGATCGAGGCCGTCGACACCGAGTTCGACGAACTCAAAGCCGACCTGGCCGAGCGAAAGGACGAGTTAGAGGCGGCCAAGACCGAGAAAAACGACCTCCAGCGCGAGCAGGACCGCCTGCTCGACGAGGCCCGGCGGCGGTCGAACAACATCAGCGAGAAAGAGCAGACGATCGAGGACAAACGCGAAGAGATCCCCGAGATCGAGAGCCAGCGGGGCGACTTAGAGCGCGAACTCGAGAAGGCGAAACGGAACCGCGCGAACATCGGGGAGGTCGTCGACGACCTGAAAGGCGAGAAACGACGGCTCCAGTCCGACGTCGACGACCTCGACGACGAGATTCAGGCCAAACAGCAGGAGTACGCCGAACTCGAGGCCAATGCGGGCGAGAGCGGCGACTCCTCGTTCGGGCGCGCGGTGACGACGATCCTCAACTCGGGGATCGACGGCGTCCACGGCGCGGTCGCCCAACTGGGGAACGTCCCCGGCGAGTACGCCGTGGCCTGCGAGACCGCCGCGGGCGGTCGCCTCGCGAACGTGGTCGTCGACGACGACGTCATCGGCCAGCAGTGTATCGAGCATCTGAAGTCCCGAAATGCGGGCCGGGCGACGTTCCTGCCGCTGACGGACATGAGCCAGCGCCGGCTGTCGTCGGCGCCGAGCGACCCGGGAATCGTCGACTTCGCGTACAACCTCGTCGACTTCGACAGCGAGTACGCCGGGGTCTTCTCCTACGTCCTCGGGGACACGCTGGTCGTCGAGGACATCGAGACCGCCCGCTCGTACATGGGCGACTACCGGATGGTCACCCTCGACGGCGACCTGGTCGAAAAGAGCGGCGCGATGACCGGCGGTTCCGGCGGCGGCTCCCGGTACTCCTTTACCGGGGGCGGTGAGGGTCAACTCGAGCGCGTCGCGAAACAGATCACGGAACTGCAGGAGGAACGCGAGTCCCTCCGGGAGGACCTGCGCGGCGTCGAGGAGCGCCTCGACGACGCCCGCGACCGGAAGTCGGACGCAGCCGACGAGGTCCGCTCGATCGAGTCCGAACTCGAGGGGCTCGACGAGAAGCGCGACGACGTCGAGCGCGAGATCGAAACGCTCGAGGCCGACCTCGAGGAGCTCCGCGAGGAACGCGAGTCCGTCGACGAGCGGATGAACGAAATCTCCGCGGAGATCGAGGCGAAGACCGCGACGGTCGAGGAACTCGAGGCCGATATCGCGGACCTCGAGAGCGAACTCGCGGACTCGAAGATTCCCGAGCTAACGGGCCAGATCGAGGCACTCGAGGCCGAGATCGACGAGCGCGAGGACCGCATTCAGGAACTCGACAACGAACTCAACGAACTGAGCCTCGAGAAGGAGTACGCCGAGGACGCCATCGAGGACCTCCACGACGACATCGAGGCGGCCCAGAACCGCAAGGCCGAGCACGAGGACCGGATCGAGGACTACGAGACGAAAATCGCCGGCAAGCGCGAGGAACTCGACGAGAAACGGGCCGCCGTCGAGGAGTTAGAGGAAGAGCTCACGGAACTGAAAGCCGAACGCAGCGACCTCAAGGAGGAGCTCTCCGAGGCCCGGACGAAACGCGATCAGCAGCAAGACCGGGTCAACGCCGTCGAGAGCAAACTCGAGGACGCCGGCGAGCGGGCGAGCAGCTTGGAGTGGGAGATCGAATCCCTCGAATCGGAGGTCGGCGACTACGACCCCGAGGACGTGCCCGATCACGACACCGTCCTCGAGATGATCGAGCACCTGCAGGCGGACATGGAGGCCATGGAGCCCGTGAACATGCTCGCGATCGACGAGTACGACGAGGTCCGCAGCGATCTCGACGACCTCGAGGAGGGGCGGGCGACGCTGGTCGAGGAAGCGGAGGGGATCCGCGACCGCATCGAGCAGTACGAGACCCAGAAGAAGCAGACGTTCATGGACGCCTACGACGCGATCGCGGCCCACTTCACCGAGATCTTCGAGAAGCTCTCGGAGGGGACGGGAACGCTCCACCTCGAGAACGAGGAGGATCCGTTCGACGGCGGGCTGACGATGAAGGCCCAGCCGGGCGACAAGCCGATCCAGCGGCTGGACGCGATGTCCGGCGGCGAGAAGTCGCTGACCGCGCTCGCCTTTATCTTCGCGATCCAGCGGCACAATCCGGCCCCGTTCTACGCGCTCGACGAGGTCGACGCCTTCCTCGACGCGGTCAACGCCGAGCGGATCGGCGAGATGGTCGAGGAACTCTCCGACAAGGCCCAGTTCGTCGTCGTCTCCCACCGCTCGGCGATGCTCGACCGCTCCGAGCGGGCAATCGGCGTGACGATGCAACAGGACAACGTGAGCGCGGTGACCGGGATCGACCTGAGTAGTGAGGAGGTTCCTGCTGATGACTAGCGAGGAGCCTGAGGAGCCGAAGGCGACGCAAGGCTCCTCGAAAATGCGAACGGGGAGCGAAGCGACCCGTGAGCGACGGGAGCCGCCACGCGGCTCCGACAGCGCGAACGGCGAAGCCGTGAGCAGCGAGGGCTCCAAGGAGCCCTCGAGTGATGCGAGCGGGCCAAAGGCCCGCGAGCAGACGGGGGACAAAGCGACCCGTGAGCGACGCAACGAACTGCGAGCCGACGGCGGCGAGGAAATCCCGCTGAACATCACCGGGCACGAGAACCGCGAGCCGCCGGGCGAGTCGCCCTCGAGCACCGACGACCCCGCTGGCGAGGAGGGTGAATCGGTCCTCGAGTTCACGGACATCGAGACGGCCTCGGACGGGGACGACGGTGACGAGGACGACGAGAAAGTCGAACCCGTCGAACTGCTCGTCCAACTGGCGAAAGACGGCGAGATCGAGCCGTGGGACATCGACATCGTCGCGGTCACCGACAAATTCCTCGAGGCGATCGAGGACGTCGACCTGCGGACGTCGGGCCGGGCGCTGTTCTACGCGAGCGTCCTCCTGCGGATGAAAAGCGACGAACTGTTCGCGACCGACGACCCCGACGAGGAGGAGTTGCCGCCGTGGGAAGCACCCTTCGCCGACGACGGGCCGATGGATCCCGAGGACGAGGAACGGGACTATCCGCCTGGCTTCGATCCCGTCGAGAACCTCGAGGAGGAGATGGAGCGTCGCCTCGAGCGCAAACACGCCCGCGGGAAGCCGGAGACGCTGGACGAACTGGTCCGGGAGCTTCGGACCGCCGAGCGCGACACGTGGTGGAAGGAGTCGCGGAGTTACGACACGAGCGACTCGCCGAAGGGGTACGACCGCGGCGTCCAGGAGCTGAACTACCACTCCGGCGACGACTTTCGGGTCGACGACGAGCCGACGAGCGACGACGTCACCCACACGACCCACGAGGAGGACATCGAGTCCGTCATCGACGACGTCGAAGCCGAACTCGAGGACCACTACGAGGCGGGCCGCGACGAGGTGCTGTACGCCGAGATCGACGCAGTCGGCGGGACCCGGGTGATGACCTACCTCGCCTTGCTCTTCTTGGCCCACCGCGGTCGAGTCACCCTCGAGCAGGACGAACTGTTCGGCGATCTCTGGATCAAAGACGCCACGACCGAGTCGGACGCGGGCGAAGCGATCGCGAATTGAATGCCGACTGTTGTCGTCGGGACCGCTTCGCGAATTCGAGCGGTGCGTTTCCCCTGCTCCGAAACGGGCCGGATCCGAACCCGATCGACTCGAACGCCCACAAGCGTTTAGCCCGCACCGGCGAAACGTCGGGTCGATGACGAGGCCGGACGATGTCCTCTTTCGCACCCGGATCGAGACGTTCGCGCTGATCCGGAGGTGCCTGCCGATCGCACTCCTCGCGGGAGCGCTGGTCGGGCCGATCACCGTCACCGACCCGACGACAGGGATGTGGCTCTCGGCGGTCGGCGTCTTGCTCGTGCTGGTCGGTCTCCACCTCGTGAGTCGCCTGCCGTTGTATCCGGCCCATACGTTCGGAGTCGAATACCGCGTCGAGGAGGAGCCGTTCGAGACCGAGCGCCGACGGTGTGTTCGCTGCGAGACGCTCGTGGAATCGGGCACGCACCGTCGCTATGCCAAGCAGATCGTCGTCCTCGGCGTGCCGCTGCACACCCTCGAGTGGGGGCACAACGACTTCTGTGCGGACTGTATCGGGCTCGCGGATGGCGCGGGCTCGAGTCCCGAGGCTGAACGAGTCGCGGGGCCGGAGCCGACGGTACCGCAGGGGGAGCGGAGTCGAGGTCGAGACGGGGATCGGCACCGGGATCAGAATCAGAACCGGAACCGGGGACCGACAGCGCCGTCGACCGCCACGACGCACGTCGACCCCAGCGCCGGTCGCCTCGAGCGCGCCCGCCGTGTCGACCGGAGTGACGAGACGACCGCGCTGGAACTCAGACGCGCGTTCGAGTGACTACTCGAGGTAGTCGCCGGCCAGCAGGTCGACGCGCTCGAGGGTGTCCTCGGGAATCGCCTCCTGTGGCGTGTTGATGGTGCCCTCGAGGGCGGTCCACGCCTCGCTGTGGAAGTCCTCGGGCATCGTTCGAATGGCACGTTCGACGACCGCGTTGATCGCCTCGCGATTCGCCGCGGCATTCTCGAGGACTTCGTCCAAGGTGACCTCGCTGTCGTCCTTCCAGACGTCGTAGTCGGTGACTCCGGCGACGGTGGCGTAGCTCAGTTCGGCCTCGCGGGCGAGTTTGGCCTCCGGGATGGCGGTCATCCCGACGACGTCCCAGCCCTGATCGCGGTAGAACTCGCTCTCGGCTTTCGTGGAGTACTGCGGGCCCTCGATGCAGACGTAGGTGCCGCCCTCCTCGGTTTTCGTGTCGTCGGTCGCCTCTTCGGCCGCGGTCGCGAGGTGGTCGACCATCGCGGGACAGTAGGGATCGGCGAAGCCCATGTGGACGACCATTCCGTCGCCGAAGAAGGTGGGCGAGCGGTGTTTCGTGCGGTCGAAGATCTGGTCGGGGACGACCAGCGTCTGCGGCGGCAGCTCCTCGCGCAGGCTCCCGACCGCGTTGGTCGCGATGACCCGGTCGACGCCGACCGATTTGAGCGCATAGATGTTCGCGCGGTAGGCCGCGTCGGTCGGCGGATGCTGGTGGTCCTCGCCGTGGCGCGGGAGGAACGCGACCTCCGTCCCGGCGAGTTCGCCGAGCGTGACCGCCTCGCTGGGTTCGCCGTAGGGTGTCGATACTGCTTCTTTGCGGGTGTTCTCGAGTGGCAGTGCGTCGTAGATACCGCTGCCACCGATAACGCCGATCGTCATGCACGGACATCTGTCAAGCAGGACCCTAAACGCGCGGATATCGGTCAGCCCTGCAATGCGGATGGCTACCGCCGACCCCCGTTGTGCGGTTCGATCCGGTGGCCGTCGCTATCACGGGTCACGAGCACCCAAGTACCGCCGCGATCACTATCGGGGTATGGCTTTCGACGAGGCTTCGGATGGCAGTCTCACCGACGGTCCCCTCGTGCGGCCGATGATCCGTCTGGCGTGGCCGCTGATCGTCATCCAGCTGTTACAGGTCGCCTACAACGTCGGCGACACCTTCTGGCTCGGCGCGCTCTCACCCGACGCGGTCGGGGCGGTGAGCCTCGCCTTCCCGTTGTTGTTCCTGCTGATCGCGATCGGCGGCGGCTTCACGACGGCCGGCGCGATCCTGATCGCCCAGCACACCGGCGCGAAGAGCGGCGACGCGGGGCTGATCGCCGGCCAGACGCTCTCGTTCGTCTCGCTGGTCGCGGTCGGGCTGAGCGCCCTCGGCTTCGTCGCAACCGAGCCGATGCTCGCCGTCTTGCCCGCCGACGCCGAGACCCAGGCCGCGATCATCCCGCTCGCCGCCGAGTATCTGCGGGTGTTCTTCCTCGGGCTTCCCTTCCTCTTCGGCTTCTTCGTCTTCGTCGCGCTCATGCGCGGCTACGGCAGCACGCGAACGCCGATGCGCGTCATGCTCGTCAGCGTCGTCATCAACGTCGCGATCGATCCGCTGCTCATCTTCGGTGTCGGCCCCCTCCCGCGCCTCGAGGTGCAGGGAGCCGCCGTCGCGACGCTCATCTCGCGGGGGATCGCGACGGCGATCGGGTTTTACCTACTGTACTACACCGACGTGGGACCCGACATCCGGCCCTCGCATCTCCGACCGCGACGCGAGTACGTCGCGAAGATCACGCGGCTGGGGATCCCGACGGCACTCGAGCAGTCGATGACGGCGCTTGCGCTGGTCGCGATGACGGCGATGGTCGTGACCTTCCCGCCGGCGGTCGTTGCGGCCTACGGACTCGGGAATCGGCTGATCTCGCTCGCGTTCCTGCCGGCGCTGGGGATGGGGCAGGCGACGGACACGATCGTCGGCCAGAATCTGGGCGCGGGCGAACCCGACCGGGCGGCGAGGGCGGTCCGGCTCGCGGCGGGCGTGATCGGATCTGTCATGTTCGCGGCGGGGGTACTCGCCGCTCTCTTTCCGGAGCCGTTCGTCTCGGTGTTCGTCACGGCCGACGCCGCCGGAACGCAAGCGACGATCGACTACGGCGTGACCTACCTCCGATTCGCCGCGGTCGGCTTCGCCTTCATGGGGGTGTTACAGGTGATTCAGGGCGCGTTCCGCGGGGCCGGAAACACGAAGACGGCGCTCGCGTTCGCGGTGCTCGGGCTGTGGATCGTCCGCGTCCCCGTCACCTACTACCTGATCTTCGTCGCCGGCTGGGGTCCGACCGGCATCTGGACGGGCGTCGTGATCGGCGATATCGCCGGCGCGATCGCCGCCGTCGCGTGGTTCAGCCGCGGCACGTGGAAGGGGACGCTGGTCGACGAGGGCGAGGCGGGATCGGAGACGACCGACTCGAGCGAGACCGACTCCGTCGCGGAGTAACGACGCGGACTCGAGTCGATACACGGGATGTTCACCTGCTCGATCGGACCGGTAAGCCGAGTGCCGTGTAGTGAACTGTCTGTAACTGGTGATAGTTTCCTGTAAAAACGAATTGAGCAGCTGTGAGTTGAGAACGAGACGACAGCGCTATTCGTCCGCCAGCGCATCGTACACGTCCCGGTGTTCGTCACGTCCCTTTTTAGCTAACGACCGCAGTAGATCTCGGCGAGCGTCGCGCATCACTTCCTCCGGCGGCTCTTCGCCGTGTTCTTCGACGTACTGTTCTCGTACGTCTTCAAGCAGCCGCTCGAGCAGGTTACTCCGCGAACCATCGGGGACGCTTTCGTCAGCTGCCATTTTCCGGTGTTTCTTCGTCGCCATCATTGTTAACGGTTCCGTCGTATATCGTGGTCAGATCCCATTCATCGCGCAGCGTCGCTTCGTCGTACTCGTCGGGCAGATATTCGTCCGGATCGACATCGAGATACTGTACGGCAACGGCGGCAAGGAGAACGCTGAGTGCGGCCCACGGATCGGTCTCATCATCTAACTCAAGTGGGACCGTCTGATCGTCGAGATAGTTCGGTCCGATCTCTCGATCGATCAGCGATTCCCTCACCGAGAAGAGCTTCAGCATCGACCGAATGTCTTCACCGTAATCGAGTTCGTATCCGTTGACGAGGTAGAAGAGTTCGGTGGTGTTCAGGGCGGTCCGTTTGTTACCATCGACAAACCAATGGTTCGATGCGAGTAGTCGCATCAGGTGAAACGCTTTTTCGTGAATCGTTTCCGGCACCGCGCCGAAATGGCCGTGTTTGACGTAATCGATAGCAAACTCGATCCTGTCTGGATCGGTAACGCCAGTACTGGCCTCGTCGTCTTCCGAGACAATATCGTCATGAAGCAACAAGATGTCGTCTACGGACGGATACCATAACTCATCCTCGGCGGGCATCGTGTGGTATTTCCTACAGTAACCGTATGTGTAAGTACTCCGGATTCCCGTGATTAACGTCCCCGAGTCGGGATCGAGAACGAACTACCGTCTCGAGGAAAGACACGACCCGACGAGACGCGTTACTCGGCGAGCGCCCACTCGTCGGCTCCGACCGACTCGAGCACCTCGCGCCGTTCCATCTCGCTCAGGACTTCCAGCAGGCGGTCGGGTTGGGCGATCTCCATCTCGATGCGCTCGATGCCGTGGTGTTCGGTGAGGAAGTGGCGGATCTCCTCCTCGGTAAACGACTGCTGGTCGGCTTTCTCCATCGCGCTGGTGATCAGGTCGACCATGTCCTCGATGAAGTTCCAGGGGTAGACGACCCACGTCCACTCCGCTAAGCGTTCGCCGACGTAATCGGGGCGGAACTCGCTGGTACCGAGCAGTTGCAGGGTCGCGGTGCGGACCTCGCCGGCGTCGCGGTCGTCGACGTACTCGTAGGCCCGCTGAATCGAGCCGCCGGTGTCGGCGATGTCGTCGATGATGAGGACGTCCTTGTCCTCGACGCTGCCCTCTGGCATCGGATAGCGGACGGTCGGTTCGCCGGACTTCTCGGCGGTGCCGACGTAGTGTTCCATCTTCAGGCTCGTCAGGTCGTCCAGTCCGAGGAAGTCACAGAGACACCGCCCCGCGAACCAGCCGCCTCGAGCCAGCGCGACGACGACATCCGGTTCGAACTCGTCGTCGCGGATATCGTCGCTCACGTCCCGACACAGGCCGTAGATATACTCCCAGTTGGTTATCGTACAGTCGAAATCGTCCGGTAAGTCGGACATCTGATGGCCACCTACCCGGTGTCTCGAGCGCGGTCCCCTTAAGTCGGCTGAAACGGATCGCGCCGGCCAGCGGCCCGACCGTCGCCGACCCGAACCGCCGGAGATTTATAATCGAATGGTACAACCTAGTTATCGATGGCGCAGACGCAGATTCAGGCCGCCCGTGAAGGGACGGTCACGCCCGAGATGGAACGCGTCGCCGAGCGAGAGAACCGCGATCCGGAGTTCGTCCGCGAGCAGGTCGCCGACGGACAGGCAGTCATTCCGGCGAACGTCAACCACGACGCGCTCGACGCGATGATCATCGGCCGCGAGTTCGCGACGAAGGTCAACGCGAACATCGGCAACAGCGAGACGACCAGCGACCTCGAGACGGAACTCGAGAAGCTCCACACCGCGGTTCACTACGGCGCGGACACGGTGATGGACCTCGGAACGGGCAGCGATTTAGACGAGATCCGGGAGGCCCACGTCGAGCACTCGCCGGTGCCGCTGGGCACGGTGCCGCTGTACGAGGCGGTCAAGCAGGCAGGCAGCCCCGAAGAGATCACGACCGATCTGCTGCTCGAGGTCGTCGAGAAACAGGCCGAGCAGGGCGTCGACTACATGACGATCCACGCGGGGATCCTCGCCGAGCACCTGCCGCTGACCGACGGCCGGAAGACGGGGATCGTCTCGCGGGGTGGCTCGATCATGGCCAAGTGGATGGAAGCGAACGGCGATCAGAACCCGTTCTATCAGGTCTTCCCCGAGATTTGTGAAATCTTCGCCGAGCACGACGTCACCTTTAGTCTCGGGGACAGCCTGCGACCCGGCTGTCTGGCCGACGCCTGCGACGAGGCCCAGTACGCGGAACTCGACACGCTGGGCGAATTGACCCGCGTCGGCTGGGACCACGGCGTACAGGTGATGGTCGAGGGGCCGGGCCACGTCCCGATGCACAAGGTCGCCGAGAACGTCGAGCGCCAGCAGGAGGTCTGCGACGGCGCACCCTTCTACGTCCTCGGGCCGCTGGTGACCGACATCGCGCCGGGCTACGACCACATCACGAGCGCCATCGGTGCGGCGATGGCAGCCCAGGCCGGTGCCGCGATGCTGTGTTACGTCACCCCGAAGGAGCACCTCGGGCTCCCCGAGGAGGCGGACGTTCGCGACGGCCTCGCGGCCTACCGGATCGCCGCCCACGCCGGCGACGTGGGGAACGAACGCCCCGGCGCGCGCGACTGGGACGACGCGCTCTCCGAAGCACGATACGAATTCGACTGGCGCGAGCAGTTCGAACTCGCGCTCGATCCCGACCGCGCCCGGTCGTTCCACGACCAGACCCTGCCCGGAGACAACTACAAGGAGGCCCGCTTCTGCTCGATGTGCGGGGCCGAGTTCTGTTCGATGCGGATCGATCAGGACGCACGCGAAGACGGCGAGATGGCGGCCATCGAGGGCGAGGACCGAACCGACCTCGAGTCCTCGTCCGCCGCCGAGGTCAACCGGCCGCCGGTGGGGACCCACGAGTCGGGCGAGCTGCCGCCGATGGCGGACCACGACCGCGCCGACTCGCTCGAGGAACCGGGAGACGACTGATACGTGGCTTCGCGGCTCCGCAAACCCGCGGACTCGAGGGTCGCGGACCTTCGCATATCAAAACTGAATACAGCCACAGAGAATCGACCGTGTCTTTATCCGACAGACCGTGGTCGCTTCGGTATCGATGGCACCTCGACGGCGGACCGTACTGGCGGCGGTATCGACGGCGACGGCGTCGGCAGCGGCCGGCTGTGCCGACCTGCTCGCCGACACGGACGACGAAAGCGGCCCGACGAGCGACGAAACCGTCGCGACGGCGTTCGTCGAGAACCTCGCGAACGGGGAGTTCGAACGGGCGAGCGAACGATTCGTCTCGAGCGAACAGGACCGATACGGTGACCCCGGCCGTCTCGAGCGGCTCTGGATGGGGTACGGCGCGGTCGGCGGCTCGTTCGAGGAAATCGCCGACACGAGCGTGACGACGGGCGACGGGGCGTCGGCGGTCGATCTGACGCTGTCATTCGCCCGCGGCGATCACGACTGCCGCGTCGTCGTCGACACCGAATCGCGGATCGTCGACTGCGGGGTCACCGACGAGTACGAACGGCCGTCGTACGTCGACTCGAGTGCGGTCACTGAGACGGACCTGACGCTCTCGGTCGAGGGCTGTTCGCTCCCCGGTACCGTCACGACGCCGGCCGACGGCGACGGCGTCCCCGGGGTCGTGCTGGTCCACGATTCCGGACCGGTGACCGCCGACACCGCCCGCGGCGGCACCCAGCTGTTTACGGACCTCGCCGAGGGGCTCGCCACGCAGGGCGTCGCGACCCTTCGATACGACAAGCGCGTCCCCGCCTGCGAGGTCACGGGCACCGAGTACACCCTCGACCGCGTCACCGTCGACGACGCGCTCGTCGCGATCGAGCGCCTGCGGAGCGTCGAGGGCGTCGGCCCGGATCGGATCGCCGTCGTCGGCCACGGCCTCGGCGGACGGGCCGCGCCGCGGATCGCGGCTCGAGACGGGAATCTCGCCGGCGTCGTCGGCCTCGCCGCGCCGGCGCGGCCGTTCCACGACCTGACCCTCGAGCAACTCGAGCACAAGGCGTCGGTCGGGTCACAGGAGTGGGGAGATTTGACGAGCGTCTACGAAACCTGGACCGACGAGATCGAACGAGTTCGATCGGGAGAGTACGAGGCGGACGAAACGCTGCTCAACAAACCCGGCGCGTTCTGGCAGAGCCTCGAGTCCTACGACCATCTCGGGACCGCTGCGGAGATCGAGGCACCCCTGTTTTTCCTGCAGGGGACACGCGACTTTCAGGTCAGCGCCGCCGACGACCTCGAGCGGTGGCAGTCCGAACTCGAGGGGGACTCGGCGGCGGACTTCGAGACCTACGACGGGCTCAATCACCTGTTCATGCCCGGCGAGGGAGAGTCCGTGGAGTTCGCCTACGCCGTTCGTAACAACGTCGCCGAGGAGGTCGTCACCGATCTCGCCGACTGGATCGGCGGGTTGTAACGCAGCCGACCGACCGGCGGGGGCCGAGCCGCCGGTCGCTCGACCGATGGACCGAGGATTCATACGCCGGTCGCCCGACCCACGTCGTATGGAGACGATTCGGGTCTTGCAGGTCGACGCCTTCACCGACGAACCGCTCACCGGGAACCCGGCGGGGGTCGTGCCGAACGCGGACGGCCTCTCGGACGACCAGATGCAGGCGATCGCCGCCGAGATGGCCGTCAGCGAGACGGCCTTTCTCCGCTCGAGCGAGACCGCCGACCGACGGATTCGCTATTTCACGCCGACACAGGAGGTCGACCTCTGTGGCCACGCGACGATCGGCACCTTCGCACACCTCCACGAGGAGGGCCTCGCGACGGGAACGACGACCCTCGAGACGAACGTCGGGACGCTCGAGATCGAGGTCGCAGACGACGGCACGGTCTGGATGACACAGGACGAGCCGACGATCCGCGAGATCGACGTGGGCTACGATCGCGTCGCCGACGCACTCGGCGTCGATCGGGCCGCCCTCGAGGGCGCGAGCGCCGATATCCCGCTGGCGGTGTCCTCGACCGGTCTGCCGTTCCTGATCGCACCGATCACGTACCTCTCGGATGTCGGCGACGCAGCGCCCGATATGGCCGCGATCGAAGCCCTCACCGATGCGGTCGACGCCGCGGGCGTCTACCTCTTTACCTTCGACGCGCTCGAGGCCGAGTCGACGGTCCACGGCCGCATGTTCGCGCCGGGTGCCGGCGTCCCGGAGGACCCGGTCACCGGCACCGCGAGCGGGGCCGTCGGCGCGTACCTCGACCGCTTCGGCGCGTTCGACGACGACCTCCCCGAGGAACTTCGACTCGAGCAGGGCCACTACGTCGACCGGCCGGGGATCGTCCGGGTTCGCCTCGACGACGGGGTGCGGGTCGGCGGCCGTGGCGTGACCGTCCTCGACGGCTCTCTCGTCGTCCCCGAGGCCGACGAGGACGAGATTCTCGAGGCCTGAGTCCGCGGTGCGGCCGCGCTCAGGCGAGCGGGTCGCTGCCGCCGTTGCCGCCGCTGCTGTTATTGTCGCTATCGCTGCTACGTTCCTCACCGCCGCCGCTGTCGCTCTCGAGACCGTCCCGCGGTGAGTCCGACGGACTCGAGGGGGGTGACGGCCCCGTTCCGGACGGTTCGGTCGACGATTCTGATTTCGGCTCTGTCTCTGACCCCCGCTCTGGTGCTGGCTCCGATGTCGCCTCTCGAGTCGCCGGTGCGACGGCGCGGTCGGTCGTCTCGTTCGATCCGGCGGCCTCGGCCGCGTCGGCGGTCGCCGCGTCGTCGAGGTGCTCGCGCTCGTCGAACGTCGCGGTCCGGTCGTTCTCCTCGAGCGCCTCGATAGCCCGGCGAGTCTCGGCGATCTCGGCTTCCATGTCGGCGAGACGGTCATCGAGTCCGTCGTGGACTTCGCTCGCGAGTCGGTTCGAGTCGAGTTGTCGGCCGGCGGCTCGGCCCGCTGCGCGCGGGAGCGTGACGAACAGCGCGTAGCTCTTCCCGAGTTGCCAGACGACGATGCCGAGCGCGGCAAAGAGCAGGGTGATCGTCGGGTTCGCGCTCTCGATCGCTGTCCCGGGGTTCAGCGGATCGGCGAGTAACCCGGTGATCGCGCCGCCGAAGCCGGCGAGAAATCCCGCGGCGACGAGCGCCAGCCCGAGTCCGAGCGCCCCCACCGTAATCGTGCGATAGACGAGCGTCCACTTGAACGTATTTCGAAGTTCCATATCGGGAACAATCACCGAACTTGTATAATCGCTGTGGGCAACAGGTCGACGCTATCGGCGTCCGGTAACCTGACGGCTTCATATCGGTCGTCGTCCCGTGTAACCGCGCAGTTCGATTCGGCGGCACCCGATCCGAACGCGCGTTTGCCGGCCGCTACGGCAGAAACTCATTCACTTGTGAGTTGCGATTGGGCGAAACTGTTCGCAACCTTCTTTATTCGTACCAGTGACCACCTCAGTAGAGATGGCTGTACTCTGGCTGGACGAGATCAGTGCCGGCGACCTCGAGAAGGTCGGCGGTAAAGGTGCCTCCTTGGGCGAGCTCACGGGCGCGGGGCTGCCCGTTCCACCGGGATTCGTCGTGACTGCCGGGACCTATCGAGCGTTTATCGAAGACGCCGAAATCGACGAGGAGCTGTTCGAGGCCGTCGACGTCGACGTCGACGACTCGAGTGCGCTGGCCGATGCTGCCGACCGCGCACAGGAACTCATCCTCGAGACGCCGTTCCCCGAGGAGCTTCGCGAGGAGATCCTCGCGAGCTACAGCGAGGTCGGCGACGGCGAGGCGTTCGTCGCGGTTCGGTCCTCTGCGACGGCCGAGGACCTGCCCGACGCCTCCTTCGCGGGCCAGCAGGAGACGTTCCTCAACGTCACCGAGGAGGACCTGCTGGACCGTGTCCGGGAGTGTTGGGCCTCGCTGTTCACTCAGCGGGCGATCTACTACCGACAGGAGCAAGGGTTCGACCACTCCGCGGTGAACATCGCGGTCGTCGTCCAGCAGATGGTCGACGCCGAAAAGTCGGGCGTGATGTTTACGAGCCACCCCTCGACGGGCGATCCGACGATGATCATCGAGGCCGCGTGGGGGCTCGGCGAGGCCGTCGTCTCCGGCGCCGTCTCGCCTGACAACTACGTCATCGATCGCGAAGACCGGTCGATGGACGTCACCATCGCCGAGAAGAAAGTCAAACACGAGAAAGACGAGGCGACCGGGCAGACCGTCGAGCGCGAGGTCCCCGAGGACAAACGGACCCAACGGGTCGTCTCCGGCGACGAGATCGACGCCCTCATGGACCTCGGCGAGCGCGTCGAGGACCACTACGGCGAGCCCCAAGACGTCGAGTGGGCCATCGTCGACGGCGAGGTCTACATGCTCCAGTCCCGGCCGATCACGACGATCGACGAGAGCAGCAGCGACGCCGCCGACGCCGTCGACGCCGAAGGCGGCGACCCCGCGAAGGGACTTACCGACGGCAGCGGCAGCGTTCAAGCCGCCGAGGGCGGCAGCGCCGATACCGCCGACGCGAGCGGCTCCGGCGAGGTCATCGTCGACGGACTGGGCTCGAGCCCCGGCACGGTAAGCGGGCCGGCGAAGATCGTCACGAAACTCGACGATCTGGCCAAAGTTGGCGAGGGCGACATTATCGTCACCGAGATGACGATGCCCGATATGGTCCCCGCGATGAAGCGGGCCTCGGGGATCATCACCGACGAGGGCGGCATGACCAGCCACGCCGCTATCGTCTCCCGCGAACTCGGCGTCCCCGCTATCGTCGGCACCACCAACGCCACCACCGTCCTCGAGGACGGACAGGTTGTCACCCTCGACGGCGACAAGGGTTCCGTGCTCGAGGGGTCGGCGGTCGAACCCGACGAGGAGACCGAACCCGTCGAGGAAGTCCGCCCGCAGTCGCCGGTCAAGCCGATGACCGCGACCGAGGTCAAGGTCAACGTCTCGATTCCGGAAGCGGCCGAACGCGCGGCCGCGACAGGGGCCGACGGCGTCGGCCTGCTCCGGACCGAGCACATGATCCTCTCGCTGAACCAGACCCCCGAGAAGTTCATCGACGAAAACGGTCCGGACGCCTACACCAAGGAACTCATCGACGGCATCCGCGGTGTCGCCGACGAGTTCTATCCCCGTCCTGTCCGCGTGCGCACCCTCGATGCACCCACCGACGAGTTCCGCCAACTCGAGGGCGGCGAGGACGAGCCCAACGAGCACAATCCGATGCTGGGCTACCGTGGCATCCGCCGGTCGCTCGATCGACCCGATGTCTTCGCCCACGAACTCGAGGCGTTCCGGCGGCTCTACGAGATGGGCTACGATAACGTCGAGATCATGCTGCCGCTGGTCAACGACGCCGAGGACATCTATCGGGCCAAGGAGTGCATGAAGGAGGCCGGCATCGATCCCGAGAAGCGCAAGTGGGGCGCGATGATCGAGACGCCCGCGGCCGCGCTCTCGGTCGAAGAGTTAGCCGAGGCCGGCATCGACTTCGCCTCCTTCGGTACCAACGATTTGACCCAGTACACGCTCGCGGTCGACCGCAACAACGAGCACGTCGCCGACCGCTTCGACGAACTCCACCCCGCCGTGTTGCGCCTGATCGGTGACGTCATCGAAACCTGCCGCGAACACGATGTCGACACCAGTATCTGCGGACAGGCCGGTTCCAAGCCCGAGATGGTCCAGTTCCTCGCCAACGAGGGCATCACGTCGATCTCGGCGAATATCGACGCCGTCCGCGACGTCCAACACGAGGTCAAACGCGTCGAACAGAAGCTCCTGCTCGACTCGGTTCGCTAACCACCTCGAAATCCGTTTTCGCCACGGAGACACGGTGATTCTTTTCCGAGCCCGCCTCGGTTTCGGTCCCTGCCTCGAGTGACGCGTTTGAACCGATCGACCGGGTCCACAGCGAAGTGACCCGTCGATCTCGTCGAGCCGCCGCTCACCACGTGTAGGCTCGCCCGGCGGCGACGAGAAAGACGATCCCGATTCCGACCGCACAGGCCGCGATCGCGAACCCGAGCAGCCGCAGTAGGTCGGTCATGAGTTCCGGGTACTCGGGCTGGGGCTCGAGGTTCGCCACGAGGACGTAGACGAACGTACCGACACCGACCGCACACAGCCCGAACACGGCCGGCGCGGCCCAGGTCATAGGTCCGGTGGGGCGGCGACCATCCTATAGCCTGTGGCCGTCTCGGGGAAAGGTCCATGAGACAGGGGACCCTCAGATGACATATGAGCGACCGTTCAGACGAGGTGACCGAGAGTCGGGACCGAGACCCGGCCGCCACCGACGACCTCCTCGAGGAGACGGATCGACTGCTCTCCGGGTCGGGCGGCGGTACCGGCGACGCGTCGCCCGGGCCCGCGGAGCCGTCGGATGCGTCCGGCAGTGACCCCCTGCAGGACCTGTCTACCGGAATCGACCGCGGGCCGGAGACCGAGCCCGAACCCGCCGGCGAGACCGACGCCGGCTCGTCGCGCTCGTGGCTCGCCCCGCTCACGTCGCGGCTCTCGCTCGGGCAGTATTTCTCGCCGAAGGAGTATCTCGCGCTGGTGCTCGTCCTCGGTGCCGGCCTGGTGGCCGGCGATACCGTGCTCCCGTTCGCCGGTCGCGTGATCGGCATGTTCGGCGTCGCGTTCACCGTCGGCCTGCTCGCGTCGAAACGGCGCTACCTCGAGGTGAGCGTCGCCGGCGTCTCGGTCGGCGGCGTCGCCGCGATCCTCAACAACGCCGTCCTCACGGCTGTCGGTTCCGGACAAACGATCGTCGCGGTCGGCGCGACCGTCGGCCTCCTCGCGTCCGTCGTGGGATACTACTTCGGCCGCGACTTCCGCGACGGTCTTGCGCGGGATATCGACTGAGCCGGATTCCGGTCGCTCGCCGTGTGCGTCCCCTTGCTCACCCGTTCATCGTCAGTTCCCAGCCGCGCTCGGTTCGCCGAACGACGCCGTTGTCGGCCATCACCTCGAGCAACTCGGCGACGACCTCGCGGGGCGCGTCGATGTCCTCGCTGAGTTCGCCGACGGATTTCGGCTCCGAGCGCACGCTCGCGAGCAGGTCGGCGTAGATCCGACTCTCCGGGCCAGCGCCGACGTTCTCGGAAATTGAATCGAGCACGTCACAGAGCCGGCCCTGCACCCACCGCTGGGCCAAGGAGAGTTCGTTTTCGAGCCGCTCGAGGTCTTCGAGGGCGGCGAGTTGGTCATCGAGATCACCGGCGTCGTCCCAGGACACGTCGAGCGTGAGGTGGCGACAGGTCGTGATATCGAAGCTACTGTTCGCCGGATAGGCGCTCTTGCTCGCGAACCCGTACGGCGAGACGTTCACCTCGAGGCGGACGTTCCGGGCGATGTGGAAGTACTTTCGTCGCTGATCGTCGACGCGGCTCTCGATCAGGCCCGCTTCCTCGAGTTTCCGCAAGTGCTCGATAACCGCCTTGGGACTCACGCCGAGGTATTCCGAGATTTCGGTGACATAACAGGGTTTGCGGGCGAGCAACCGAAGGATCCGTCTCCGGTTTTCGTTCCCGAGTAAATCCAACAACGCGGCGGAGTCCATCGAGAGAGGGTTAGTGATCGCCGCTGAAAAGGGTGTCTGCTCGCCGGACTCGCGGCGACGACCGCACCCCGGCGACGCCCTCGAGCCGATTCGCGACGATTTCACCGATCAGCGAGCGAATCGGGTCGTTCCGACCTCGAGGAACGCGATTGAACCACGCGAAGACGGCACGTGCTCGAACGCGGGCGGCGATACGATCGGGAAGCGAATCGGTCCGGTCTGGACGACCGCTTTCGACCTCGATCCGTCGTCCGTGCTGGGTGCTGACCGTAGTTGCGTCGGTATTCGAGAGAATAACTCACCGGCGGGTCCCGTTAGCTAGTTGCCGTTTCCGTTCCCCGACGATTGGCCGTTTCCTGCGTTCTGACCCGATCCAGCGCTGCCACCGTTTCCGGAGGCGTTACTGTTGCTTCCGTTGTCGCCGTTTCCGTCGTTTCCACTATTTCCCGGTGCGTCGCCGTTCCCTCCGCTCTCGCTATTCCCGGGTGCATCACCGTTCCTTGCATCTCCGTTATTTCCCGGCGTGTCACCGCTCCCTGCATCTCCGTTATTTCCCGGCGTGTCACCGCTCCCTGTATCTCCGCTATTTCCCGGCGCATCACCGTTCCCCGCGTTCTCGCTGTTCCCGGGAGCGTCAGCGGATCCGTTATTCCCCTTCTCGGCGGGCGGACCGCGGTCGTCCGGCGGGCCACCGCCGGCACCGGGCGGTCCGTTACCGGTGGACAGCCCGCGGGCGACCGCCGCGGTCCCCGGACCGGCGTCTTCCGACGCGTTCTGCCGGATCCGCGAGGCGTTCTCCCGAAGGTCCGAGAGCTCGGTCTCGTTGACGCCGGCCTCGGCGGCGCGGCGCTCGGTTCGTTCGATCGACCGCTCGAGGCTGGCGATGTCGACCGTCAGTTTCGCCATGCGAGAGCGGTAGGCGCCCCGAGCGAGCGAGTCGCGTTGCTCCCGGAGTTCGGTGCGTTCGGCTTCGAGTTCGGTCAATTGGGTCTCGAGTTCGGTCGTCCGATCGCTGACGACGTCGGCGCGGCTCTCGTTGTCCGCGGTTTCGTACTCCGCGTCGAACAGTTCGGAATCGACCGTGTTCTTCGTCTCGGCCGCGTTCGCCTGCATCAACGTCCCGACGGAGGCGTTCGTGGTTGCCGTCTCGGATTGGTCGGATTGGCTGGTTTGGGCCGCGGTCAACGAACTCGCGACGGCACCGCTTGCAAGCGGCGCGACCGTGAGGCCGACGACCAGTGCGGCCACGAGGAGCGTGACCGACCGAGTGGTTGTCATCGCTTCTGTCGTTGTCCCGAATATACTAAAAAGACGGACCTTCGTTCGTACCGTTCACTCAGTTCGATCGACTCCCGAGAGTCGTTCCGAGCGTTCAAACGGGCTGCAGTGGCCGTAATCCGGCCCGATTACAGTTGAGTCCGCCTCGAGTCGACCCGCGCTCGTTCGGATCGTTCGAATCGTTTGCGTCGGCCGAGAACGTCGCAATCGCGGGCTACGAACCGTCGTGAACGAGAGCGGTCGATCGCGGAAACGAACAGGCGATCCGATACCTCATCCGCGAAGCGGGCGGGGGCATCCGACCCGACTCCGAGGCCGCCGTCCAAGATCGGTCTGATAGCGCGACGATTTAAACGTATCCGCAAACAGTTATATCGCTCCAGCCCGTGATACTTGTTACCATGTTCGAGGTGTTCTCGCGAAGCTATTATCTCGGACGTCTCTACGTGACCCCCACCGACGGGGATCACGCACTCATGCACAGCGAGCAACACGAGCGGATCAACGAGGCCGTGTACGCGACCGGCGACGGACTCGAGCGCCTCGACACCCCGCTGGTGATGAAACTCGAGTCACAGCACTTCCCGGTTCACGGGGCGGAAGATGTCCCGACGAATACGCTCGCACTGCCCGAATCGATGGTCGAAGGGTCCGAGATCAGGAACCCGCCCTCGCTCAGGGAGGTGTTTCTCGCCCGTCGAGAGCGCGCCCGGCAGTTGCTCGAGTTCACCGGCGGATGGCGGGACTCGGGTGACCGGCCCGACGAGGACCTGCGAAACGCCGGAACCTAGAAGTACGCTCGCTTCCCGTTTTCGCCCGGATGTTCGACGAGTTGCTCGGCCGTGCATTGCTCAAGGACCGAATCGACGAACTCGAGGACGAAAACGAGCGGTTACAGAAGCGCTACGAGGCCGAATCCGAGCGCCGGGCCGACGCCGCGACCGCCAGACAGGACGCCGAGGAGCGGATCAACCGACTCGAGGATCGGATCGCCCAACTCGAGGGTGAACTCGAGCGGGTCGAAGAGGACGAAACCGGGCTCGCCGTCCGCCGCCGCGAGCAACTGCGGGGTGCCCGTCTCGAGTCGGTGATCGACCGGCTGACGACGTTTCGAACGGGCCCGGAAGGTGCACTGACCGTCGGCGTGGACGGCGAGGGCGTTTCCGAGTCCGCCCGCGCGGAACTGGAACCGGTCCTCGGCGATCGCGTCGCGCTCGTCGACGACGCCGCGCCGTGTCTGTGCTGCGTCGACGATGCGGGGCTGCTCACCGTGACACTCGAGCCCCCGGTCGTTCCCGACCGAGACGCGACGTGGAGCGACCGGTTCGCTCTCGAGCGCGAGTGGTTCCTCCCGACCGGCCGCCACGCGATCGCGCTCGTCCGGACCGACCTGTTCGCCCTCGGAGTCTACGAGGGCGCGGACCGCGTCGACTACCGCGGATTCGAGAGCGATGTCAAGGGCAGCCACTCGAAAGGCGGCTTCTCTCAGGCTCGATTCGAGCGGATTCGCGACGGCCAGATCGACGACCACCTCGAGCGCTGCCGGGAGGCCCTCGCCGGGTACGAACCCGGCGGCGAGGCCGCCGACACGCCGCTTTCTCTCGTCGGCCAGCGCGGCATCGTCGACGCGCTCGTCGAGGAATCGGCCCTCGAGCCGACCGCGACGGCCGCCGTCGACGCGACCGGCGACCCGAAGCCGGCGCTCGAGGACGCCGTTCGATCGTTCTGGACGACGGAGTTGCGGGTGTTGTAAGCCCGTTTCGACTGGTTGTCAGTAACTGCCGTCGTCGGCAAAACAGCGACCGCACCGGTTCGCGTCGCCGTCGCTGACTGCCTGCTCGACGGGAATCACGCGGAGGTGTTCGTGAGCGATGTGAGCGGTCGCTCCGCAGGTCGTCTGGAAGTCGGACCGGCCCGATTCGTGCTTGTGGATCTTGTTCGTCGTCTCGTTCAGAACACCGTTCATGATGTATGTTGTCATTGGCCACCAACATAATTGCATCGTCCGTTGCGCAGTGGGTCCGACAGGAGATCGAACCGTTTCAGAGGGAGAACGGTCCGGGTGACCGTATCGGTACGAAACGAGCTGTTTCCGGTCTCGAAACGATGCGGTTCGAACTGGGGATCGACCGGGTACGGGGCGATTCCGATACGTTTTCGGCTCCGGACGCCGAAGGTACGACCGAGTATGTCTGACTTCGAATCCATCACGTGCGAGCAGTGTGGTGGCGATTTCAAGGCATATCCGGACGCCAACGCGGCCCAGCGCGGGTTCTGTAGCCCCGCGTGCGCCCTCGAGGCGAACTAACCGAGAGACCGGCCGATCGGAAGCCGTTTTTTGTGCTGACCGCGTGAGACCGAGCGTCGGCCGCGAAAGCGGCGAGTGGCTCAGTCCTGCTCGACGCTCGGATGCATCGTCGGCTCCTCGTCGAGCGGCTCCGCGAACGCCTCGAGCATCGTCTCTCTCGCCTGCTCGTCGCGCTTTCGCCGTTCCTCGGCATCGATCTCTTCACAGCCGGGCGGCACCTCGCGGCCGCGACCGGTGAAGTAGCCCTCGGGGGCGACCCAGTCGTGGTAGAAGTTCGCGTCCGAATCGTGGACGACCGCGAGGCCGACCTTCGCGCCGTGACCGGCGGCGACGATGGTCTGGTGGGGCTCGTCCGCGACCCGGCCTGCGGCGTAGACGCCGTCGACGGCCGTCCGCCCGCCGTTATCGACGTTGACGAAGTGTTTGCTCCCGCGTTTGGTTCGACCGACATCCAGCGGGACGAGGTAGTCGCTGTCCGACCACGAGGCCGCGATGAGCCGTCGGGCGTCGAGGGGTTCCCCGCCATCGGTCTCGAGGACGAAGCCCTCCTCGAGATCGCTCTCGACGACCGGTTCGGCGCGCGTCACGCGGCCGAGTTCGAACTCGACGCCCGCGTTCCGGGCCTGTTCGCGGGTCAGTTGTAAGTACCGGCGGGCGTCGATCCCGTCCGGGAAGCCGGGATAGTTCTCGAGGCTGGCGTTGCGCGCAAGGATGGATTCCCCGCCGTCGACGACGAGGGTGTCCAGTCCGGCGCGGGCGGTGAAGATCGATGCGGCGAGGCCGGCGACGCCGCCGCCGACGATACAGACGTCTCGCATGACCGCCCGTTGACTGGCCCGGGTATAGAATGTTATCGTCTGTCGCGGTCCCGAACCGGTTCGATCACTCCTTTGCGTACCGGTCCTCGGAGCCGTCCATCTCGCTGCCAACCACCGTCTTCCGTTCCGGGGAGTAAACCGTTATGGCGAGCCGTGCGGTGTGTTCGGTATGGACGTTGTCGAGGCCCTCGAGGCGCGGCGCGATATGACCTGTTTTGTCGGGGCTGGCGGCAAGAAGACGACGATGGCGACGCTCGCGTCGGTCCTCGAGCGCGCGGTCGTCACCGCCACCGTTCGCATTCCCATCTTCGACGACTGGGTCGAGCGGGTCGCGGTCACGGACGACCCGGTCGCGGCCGTCGAGGGGACCGCCGACTGGCCGCTCGGCGTCGTTCCGGAGCGGGAACGCGAGGACCGCTATCTGGGGTACGACCGCGCGACGGTCGATGCCCTCGCCGACCTCGACGTGCCCGTGCTCGCCAAAGCCGACGGCGCGCGGATGCGGCGGTTCAAAGCCCCGAACGAGCGGGAGCCACAACTGCCCTCGAGTGCGAAGACGGTCGTTCCGATCGCGAGCGCGCACGTCGTCGGAGAGCCGCTGACCGAAGAGCGAGTGCACCGGGTCGATCGGGTCGCGGCCCTGACCGGGCTGGAGCCGGGCGACGAGATCCGGCCGGCCGACGTGGCGACCGTCCTCGCCAGCGATCGCGGCGGCCGCAAGGACGTTCCGGACGGCGCGACGGTGATCCCGCTCCTCAACATGGTTGACGACGAGGCGCTCGCGGCGACCGCGCGGCGGGTCGCCGCCGAGATCCACGAGCGGGCGGACGTTCCGCGGGTCGTCCTCGCGGAGATGCGCGCCGACCGCCCGCTCGTGGACATCGTTTAGCACTGGGTGTCACTCTCCCGTCGTCCGCGAGTCGGAGAGACCACCGGGCACAGTCACACGCACGATTGCCCCTCGAGGAGGCCGACAGATGCCGTGATAACGCTTTTTCCCGTCCGCGGTGATCGTCCACCGTGGCACTCGCTACTCCCGACCGACTCCTCCGGGTCGATCTCTCGGCGGAGTCGGTCGAACGCGTCCCCGTCCCGGAGCCGTGGCTCCGCCGGTACGTCGGCGGGAAGGGGCTGGGCGCTCGATACCTCTACGCGGAACTCGAGGCGGGGACCGATCCGCTCGGGCCGGCGAACGCCCTCCTGTTCATGCTCGGCCCGCTCTCGGGCTACCTGCCCGGCGAGTCGCGATACGCCGCCATCACGAAATCGCCGCTGACCGGCGGCTTCCTCGATTCCTATGCCGGCGGCTCGTTTCCGGACGCGCTCGTCGGCGCGCTCGGTCCCAGTATCGGACTGCTCGTCACGGGGCGGGCGGACGAACCCGTCCGTCTCGTCGTCGAGGACGGGACGGCGACCGTCGAACCCGCCGACGCGTGGGGCGAGGACACCCTCGAGACGGCCGCGGCGTTCCCCGACGCGTCGGTCGCCTGCATCGGCCCGGCGGGCGAACGGCGGGTCGCCTCCGCGACGATCGCCTCCGACGAGGGGGACCACCACGCGGGCAGGGGCGGTGCCGGCGCCGTGATGGGCTCGAAGCGGTTGAAGGCCGTCGTCGCGCGGGGGGAGCCGCCCGAGGGACTTGCGGACCTGCGCGAGGCGTACGCCGAGCGGTACCGCGACGCCGAGACCGGACGGTGGCTCGAGGCGAGCGGGACGGCCGAAACCGTCGATTTCGCGAACGAGATCGGCGCGCTCTCGACCCGCGGCTGGGAGGACGGCCGGTTCGAGGGAACCGACGGGATCGGCATCGCTGCGGTCAGGGAGCGAATGACCGGGCGAGAGTACGACGGCGGCGACAGTAATGACGACAGCGCCGGCGAGCCCGGCGGCTTCCGCGTCGAGACCGACGACGGCGACTACGTCCCGCGCGGGGCCACCGCGATGTCGCTGGGCGCGGGGCTTGGCATCGACGAGTTCGACGCCGTCGCGGAACTCGGCCGCACCTGCGACCGGCTCGGCATCGACCTCATCAGCGCCGGCAGCGCGGTCGCGTGGGCGATCAAGGCCGCCGACGCGGACCTGCTCGAGCGCTCGATCTCCTTCGGCGACCCCGACGCTGCTCGGGAGTTGCTCGAGGAAATCGCCGCGCGGGACACGCCGGTCGGCGACGCGCTCGCAGACGGCGTCGACGCGGCGGCGGAACGGTTCGGCGGGGACGACCTCGTCCCGACGGTCAAGGCGATGGCGCTGCCGGCGTACGATCCGCGCGGCGCACGGAGCATGGCGCTCGCGTACGCCACCAGCGACCGCGGGGCCTGTCACCGCCGAGCCCGCCCGATCGAGCGGGAGGCGTTCGACGGGCGGTGGAGTCCCGACCGCGCGGCGGCGGCCGTCATCGAGGAGCAGAACCGGCGCTCGGCCCTCTGGTGTCTCATCGCGGACGATTTCGTCGGCGAGGCGTTCGACGACCTCGGCGCGGAGTGGTTGGACGCGGTCGGACTCGAGACGGCGGGCGGCCCCCTGACTGTCGGAGAACGGGTCTGGACCCTGACTCGCCTGTTCAACGTCCGGGAGGGGCTGGGGCGGGCAGCTGACGAACTGCCCGCACCTCTCCGCGAGCCCCTCGAGTCGGGGCCCAACGCCGGATCGGCCGTCGACGACGAGTGGTTCGAGACGGCCCGCGAGCGCTACTATCGGAAGCGAGGCTGGGGACCCGACGGCCGGCCGACTCGAGCGACCGTCGAGCGCTTCGGACTCGCCGACGCGGTCGCGGACGACTCGCTCCTCGCGGACCCGCGCTGAGGGCGGCCGAGTTCGCAGACCCGACCTGAGCGGCCGAGCGACTCGAGCGGGGCCCGTGGCGGAGCCGATTGATAGTATGCCAATCCTTACTTTCGGACCCGTCGTACGACCGGTGTGGACAGAATTCTCCTCAGCACGCTCGCCCACCGGTCGCCGGAGGAGGTTTTCCCGTACGTGCGATCCTTTACCGACTACCCGCGGTACACGGACCACCTCAAGGAGGTTCGAGTCGACGGGGACGGCGGAGCCGGCTCCGTCTACGACCTCGAGTTGGCGTGGTGGAAGCTGAGCTACACCGCTCGCTCGAGAGTGACCGATATCTCGGCCCCCGAATCGCTCACGTGGGAACTGGTCAACGACCTCGACGCCCGCGGCCAGTGGCGCGTCGAACCGGAGCCGGAATCCGCGCCGGCCCACGCGGAGACGGCCAGTCGGATCTACTTCGAGGCGCGCTACGATCCCCACTCGGCGAACGAAGACGCCATCTCGCTCCCGCGGTTCGTCTCGCTCGACTGGGTTGTCAAGAAGGTCGAACCCAAACTGCTCGGCGAGGCCCGATCCGTCGTCGAACGGCTCGTCGCGGACATCGAGGGGCGGCCGCGGGACGTGGAATTGACGGTTCACGAGATGCCGTAGCGCTCGCGCCGCGCGGAGGCCGTCGGCGGCGGCCGCTGTTCTCGTCTCGCAACCGGTTCGCTGGCAGGGCAAACCCACTTACTGCTCGGCGGCCGACACTGCTGATATGAGCGGACGCTGCACCGGTTCGAGTCCTCGCTACCCGCGGGTGAGACGCTGATGCGCGTCCTCGTCGTCGGTGCGGGCGAGGTGGGTTCGAACATCGCCGAGAGCCTCGACGACGACCACCACGTCGTCGTGATCGATACGGATCCCGATCGCATCGATTCGATCACCTACTCTCACGACGTGTTGGCGATTCGGGGCGACGGCACCTCGATCGAGACGCTGCGGGAGGCCGGCATCGAGAACGCGGATATGGTGATCGCGAGCACCGACGTCGATGAGACGAACATCGTCATCTGTGGCGCAGCGAAGGCCGTCGGCGGTCCGTTCACGATCGCACGCGTGAAGAAGACGACCCTCCTGCGGACGTGGGAGCAGTCGACGGGCGCGTTCGGCGTCGACTTCATGGTCAGTACGAACTTACAGACCGCCGAGACGATCGTCAGAATCGCCGGCCTGCCCAACGCTCACGACGTCGAGGCCTTCGCCGGCGGACTCGTCCAGATGGCCGAGTTCGAGGTTGAACCCGACAGCCCCGTCGCCGGCGAGACGGTCTCCGAGGCCGACCGGTTCGAGTCGCTGACCTTCGCCGCGTTGCTGCGCGAGGACGACGTCATCATTCCGCGGGGCGACACGGTCATCACGGCTGGCGACGCCGTCGTCGTCATCGGGTCCAGGGAGAGCGTCCGCGCCTTCGCGAGTTCGCTGACACCCGAACCGACCCTCGAGGACGCCCACGAGGTCGTCATCGTCGGCGGGACCGACATCGGCTATCAGACGGCGCGGCTCTTCGAGGCGGAGGGTCTCGAGCCGCGACTGGTCGAACGCGACCCGGACCGGGCGCGGGAACTGGCCGAGCAACTGCCGGGGACGCTTGTCTTAGAGAGCGACGCGACGGACATCGACTTCCTCGTCCGGGAACACGTCGACGAGTCAGATATCGTCGTCTCCGCCCTCGAGAGCGACGAGAAGAACCTGCTCGTCTCCCTGTTGGCGAAGCGGATCGGCGTCGAGCGCACGATCGGACTCGTCGAGTCCGGCGAGTACGTCGACCTCTTCGAGACGGTCGGAATCGACGTCGGCGTCAACCCTCGGCTCGTCACTTCCGAGGAGATTACACGATTCACGCGCAAGCGCCGCGCGGAAAACGTCGCCATGCTCGAGTCCGACCGCGCGGAGGTCCTCGAGATCGAGATCGGCGAGGACAGCGCGCTCTTCGAGGCGCGGATTCAGGACGCGATCGCCGACCTGCCGGACGGCGTCGTCGTCGGCGCGATCAGCCGCGACGGCGACCTGATTACGCCCCGCGGCGAGACGGTCGTCCGAGGGGGCGACCACGTGGTCCTCTTCGTCGATACCGCCGTGTTAGACGAGATCACATCGGCGTTATGAGCCGCAGCCGTCGGCTCCGCGCCCGTGCTCGATCCGCTCGCCGACCTCGAGCCCGTTCCGGAGCGCCGCGTGGAGCCGCCCCTCGCCGGCGACCCAGTCGCCGAGACAGTATAGGCCCTCGCGTTCGGCGCGGCGCAGCGGGTCGTCGTCGACGCCGTCTTCGGGTAAGGCGTACCGCCAGCCCTGCTGGTCGGCCCAGTCCGGGTCCCGCAGGCGCTCGTCCCCGATGAGGTCGGCGGTCAGGTCCGCGAGTCGCTCGCGGTTCTCGGCCGGCGACTCGTCGTAGTGTTCGACCGACCACTCGTGGTTTGCCTGCACGACCAGCAGTGACTCGCCGTCGGGAACGTGGCCGGGCTTGCACTCCTCGCGGCCGATCCAGCCCACCGCGTGGGCCTTGTCCGTGTTGACCAGCGCGTAGTAGGGTCGCTCGAGTTCGAACGGATAGTGGAAAATCTCGGTCCAGATCGTCCGGAAGGGGACCGCCTCGACGGCGTCGACCAGATCGTCGCGCACGTCAGCGTCCCACTCGGCCGACCGCAGCAGGTCGGCGGTCTGGGGTGCCGGCGGGTTCAGGAGGAGCACGTCGAAGGGGCCCCACCGGGTTCCGTCGGCGTCCTCGAGGTGCCAGACGCCGTCCGCGTCTCCGTGTCCGCCTGCGACTCCGCGCCTGCCCGCGTCTCCGCTCCCCTTCTCGCTCTCGCCGCCGTCACTCCGGACCACCGTTTCGATCCGCGTCTCTCGGTGAATCGTTGCGTCGGTGCGCGCGAACAGCCGTTTCGCGATCTGTGTCAGTCCCTGTCGGTAGGTCCACTTGTGCCTGTCGCGGTCGTCGCCCTCTGACACCGCACCGTCGCCGTCGAACGTCGAGACCGGGTCCGTCACGTCGACCAACCCCTCGGTGTCCAGCGTCTCGGTCAGTAACTCGACTACACGCTCGTCGTCGGACGTGACGTAGTTCGCGCCGTAGTCGTAGACGACGTCGTCGTGCCGCCGCGTCGCGGCCCGACCGCACAGGCCGCGGGACTTCTCGAGGACCGTGATCTCCGTTTCGGCGGGCGTTTCCTCGAGGGCGTACGTCGCCGCCGCGGCGGCCGCACCTGCGCCGACGATTCCGATTCGGGTCATGGGTGTGTCTCGGGCACGGTCCTGTAAGAATCCGGGCACGGAACACGTCGATTGCCGGTTGTGCCGATAGCGATCGCCGGAACGGTTCAGGAACTGTGACAGTCGCGAACGCTTTTCTTCGGGAACGTGATCATCACGAGAAAATGGACACCTCGAATCCGACGCGGCGGCGACTACTGGCGTCCGGCGGTAGCGGTCTCGCAGTCGGCCTCGCGGGCTGTCTCGGCGGGAGCGACGATACCGCCGAGGAGAACGAGGACGACCCCGGAGACGAGACTCCCGACGTGGGCAACGAGAGCGACGACGGAGACGACACTCACGAGCACGACCACGACACCGATCACGAAATCGGGCAGCCAGTGTCCGAAATCACGGTCGAGATGACCACGAACGACGCGGGCAAGCACTTCGTCCCGCACGTCGTTCACGTCGAACCGGGTGGCACCGTCGAGTGGGTGTTGAAACGCGGATCCCACGACACCACCGCGTACCATCCGGACGTGTACAACGGCCAGCAGCGCATCCCCGACGAGGCCGAGCCGTGGGCGAGCGATCACCTGAGCGATGACGGCGATACGTTCACGCGGACGTTCGATATCGAGGGCGTCTACGACTACGTCTGTGCGCCCCACGAACGGGACGGCATGGTCGGCACCGTCGTCGTCGGCTGGCCGGACCCCGAGGGCCAACCCGGGCTGGAACCGCCGGCCGACGACCGCCCCGACGCCGCCGTCGAGGGACTCGAGCGGTACAACGAACAGGTACGCGAGGTGCTCGAGGCGGGGCCGGACGGGCAGAGTGGCGACGGCCACGGCGACGGGGGCGGTCACGATCACGACCACAGCGGCGGCAGCGATCACGGTCACTGAGTCGCCGGTTCGGGATCCGAACGCGAGCCGCCGCCGTGACCGTTCGACCGCAGTGACGGTCTCGCGAGCCGTCGGATCGAACGGCTTTTGCGACGCCGGCGGGTAAGAGCGGGCGATGGACGTACTGATCGTCGGCGCGGGGTCGATGGGGACGTGGTTCGGGGACGCGATCGATGCCCGGGTCGCGTTCGCCGATGTCGACCGGGACGCGGCGATAGCCGCGGCCGAGCGGGCCGAGGGCGACGTCGCCGACCTCGAGGGCGAGACGACGTACGACGTCGTCTGTCTCGCCGTGCCGATGACACACGTACGCGATGCGATCGCCGCGCAGGCCGACCGAGCCGAGCGGGCGATCGTCGATGTCTCGGGCGTGATGGAGCCCGCGATCGCGGCCATGGAGCAGGCCGCACCGGACCGCGAGCGAGTGAGCCTCCACCCGCTTTTCGCGCCCGAGCGGGCACCCGGCTCGATCGCCGTCGTCCGGGACCGGGCGGGGCCGGTGACCGACGACCTGCTCGCCGCGCTCGCTGAGCGGGGCAACGAGTTGCTCGAGACGACGGTGACGGAACACGACGAGGCGATGGAGACGGTCCAAGCGGCGACCCACGCCGCGGTTCTGTCCTTCGCGCTGGCGGCGGAGTCGGTCCCGGACGGGTTCGAGACCCCGATCTACGAAGGGTTGGAACGGCTCGCTGAACAGGTGACCGCGGGCACGCCGCGAGTTTACGCCGACATTCAGGCGACCTTCGACGGCGCGGACGCGGTCGCCGACGCCGCGAGCGAGATCGCGGCCGCCGACGCCGACGACCTCGAGGCGCTGTACCGGGAGGCGGCAGCGAACTGGCACGGCGACGGAGCGGGGAGCGACGAGCGGCGCGATACCGGGGGTGAACCAACGTGAGTGAGCAACGAGAGGCGATCCGATCGAACGCGAAGTATCTGCGCAACGTCCGGCCGATCGATCCCGAGGAGATCTGCGAGTACGTCGAGGGGACTCCGCACCCGGCGGTCGTCCGGCAGCACCTCCGCGAGGACGCCGCGCTGCTGGGGTTGATCGAGCGAGACGATGGCACGTTCGTCCCCGTCGACGACGAACCCGTCTCCCCGCGGCGCGGGCCGGTCGAGCGGTTCCCCGCCGAGTACGAGCGTCGGCTCGAGGACCTGCTCGTCGAGCGCTACGGCCCCGACTGGGAGGAGGGCGTCTCCGGGGACCTGCTCCGGTCGACGATCCGCCGGTTCAAGGCCGACTACCTCGACGGCCGGCCGGTCGAGTACGACGAGGACGTCGCGGCCGGCTACGCGATCTATCACCTGCCGGGTTACTACGCGGCGATCCAGTACGCGTTAGACGACCTCGCGGACCGGGGGCTGCTGGGCCGCAATCTCCGGGTCCTCGACATCGGTGCCGGCGTCGGCGGCCCCGCGCTCGGCCTCTGTGACTACCTCCCCGACGACGCCTTGCTCGAGTACCACGCCGTCGAGCCGAGCGCGGCCGCGGACGTACTCGAGGACCTGCTCGCGGAGACGGGGCGGAACGTCCACACGACGATTCACCGGGAGACCGCGGAGGCGTTCGATCCGAGCGAGGCCGTCAACGGCGGTGGCAGTGATGGCGACGATTCCGGCGAGGAGTTCGATCCCACCGCCCCCGACGACGGCTTCGATCTGATCTTCGCCTGTAACGTGCTGAGCGAACTCGAGGATCCGACCGCCGTCGCGCGGTCATATCTCGAGACGCTCGCGCCCAAGGGGACGTTCCTCGCGATGGCACCCGCCGACAAGAACACGAGCGTGCAGTTGCGCGCAGTCGAACGCGAACTCGAGGATGAACGGCTCTGGAAGCGGACGGCGGTAGCGTTCGACAACGAGAGCGGCGGCGACGCGGAGCAATACCGCCGCGGTCAAGTCACCGCCTACGGCCCCACCGTCCGTCTCTGGCCCGGCGAACGGCCCTCGGATCGGGGCTGGTCGTTCGACGTGCGGCCGGCGTTGGCCGTCCCGGAATTCCAGCGCCGACTCGACGAGGCCGCGCCGGCCGACGACGAGGACCACGCGCCCGGCGAGTTCGTCAACGTCGACGTGCAGTTTTCCTACTCCCAGCTCCGTCTCGACGGCCGCCGCCGGATCGACATGGCCCTCGAGACGAACGAGTGGGCGAAGATGGACGAGATGGAACGCCACGTCACCGAGCGGATCGACCTCGTCGCGGCGAAGCTCAGCCGCTCGCTCTCCGACGGCGGGAACGGCGGGGGCGGGAGCGACGGTCGCGGCGGGCGATCAAACCCGCTGTTCAAGATCAGCGACGGCAGCGAGGAGATCGACCACTACGCGGTCCTCACGAGGGAAACCGCGCTCAACCGCCCGCTGCTCGAGGCCGAGTACGGCGATATCTGTTCGTTCGAGGGGATCCTCGCGCTCTGGAACGACGACGAGGAAGCCTACAACTTGGTCGTCGACGAGGAGACGATCGTCGACCGGCTCGGCTGAGATCGGCGACCGACGGCGATCCGTCGCGGAAGCGGTGGGCTTTTCGCGCCGCCGCCCGACCGCCGTGACATGAGCGACGACCTCGAGATCCTGTTGACCAACGACGACGGGATCGACAGCACCGGTATCAGGGCGCTGTACGACGCCCTCTCCGAGCACGCCAACGTGACCGTCGTCGCCCCGGCCGACGACCGAAGTGCCTGCGGCCGGTCGCTCTCCCACGAAGTCGACGTCGACGAGCGCGAACTGGGCTACGCGGTCCACGGCACGCCCGCCGACTGCGTCGTCGCCGGCCTCGCCGAACTCGGCCCCTATCCCGACTTGGTCGTCGCGGGCTGTAACAAGGGCGCGAACCTCGGGGAGTACGTCCTCGGGCGATCGGGAACGATCAGCGCGGCCGTCGAGGCCGCCTTCTTCGACGTCCCCGCGATCGCGACGTCGCTGTACGTTCCCGTCGACGACACGCCCTTCGAGGACGTCGAACTGACGGCCGACGAGTACGCGGAAGCGACCCGCGTGACCTCGTATCTCGCCGAGCGCGCGCTCGAGGAGGGCGTCTTCGAGCACGCCGCGTACCTCAACGTCAACGTCCCGCTGCCCGACGGGGAGCCCGCGCCGATCGAGATCACGCGCCCCTCGAAGCGCTACGAGATGGATGCCGAGCGCGAGGGTGCCCACGTCACCCTTCAGGACCGCGTCTGGGACGATATGGACCCCGAGTCGCTCCCCGACCCCGAGGGGACCGACCGCCGCGCCGTCGTCGAGGGCCGCATCAGCGTCTCGCCGCTGACCGCCCCGCACACGACGAACCACCACGAGGCGCTCGACGCGCTCGCCGACTCCTACCGGAGCCGCTGAGACCGTGTCCGCTCGAGTCATGACCGGTCGTGAGTCGTCGGTCGTTTCGGGACTCGAGGCGCGGAAACCATCGATTACCGCGGTATCGGACACGTGGTACGTGTGCTCGATCGGCCGGGTGCGGTTGTCGGCGAGCCTGTCGGTCGCTGAAAGTGATAACTGACTTGCGGGTCGCAAGGCGGTTGCTATTCGACAACGGCACCGTCACGATAGTCACAACGTAACCAACGGAGCGCAACCATGTCATATATGGAACATAAAATCAAGGTAGGTGGGCGTTCAAGCTGTGATAGTCCCAACGGAGCGTGATCAATAGATGGTATTCAATACACTCTGGACTCGCCTCTCGTCTCTCTGGACCGGGTCGTCCGACGAGTCCCCATCGGACGAGTCCGAGACAACAGCGGCCGAGGAACCGACCGAGGAAACCGACGACGAAACGTTAAGCTACGCCGAAGACATCGAATACGGCGTCGACGAACGCGAACTGCCGGACGAGGACAAGGTTCTCAGACTGCTCGTCAAACGCGGCGGCCGCGTCGATCAATCGACCGTCCGCGAGGAGACCGGCTGGTCCCAGGATCGTCTCGCGGACGTCATCGACCGCATGGAAGACGACGACCAAGTCAGTGCGATTACCGTCGGTCGCAAGCGCGTGATCTGCCGACGCGGTTTCGAACCCAAGGGCTACCGCGGCCATCTCAACGAATAACGTTCCCGTTATCCGACCTGCGAACGGCGACGACGATTCTACGCCGAGACTGTTTCGACTCGAGCGGCGGCGGGATCGACCGAACTGGGGACTCAGTGGTGTTCAGTCCGGTCGTTCTCGAGCGGGTATGGTTCTGGTTTCTCTCCGGGCGCTTCGGCGTTACAGTCGGGCGACGATTCGCGGCCGACCGCTACCCGGCCATCTCCCGGCCCAGCTTTTTGGGCGGCGTCGGCGTAGGTGGGGCCGATTCCGATGGATCTCACGATCGAGGACGCGCAGGTCGTGGTCGACTACGAGGGAACCGACTACTCGTTCGAGGTCGTCGGCGAGACCGAACTCGCGTACGACGACACGAGCGGCCCGGAGTCGACGGTTCCTGACGCGGTCCTCGAGGAACTCGAGACTCGCGGGTACATCGTTTACCGCGATTGAACGCGTCGCTGCCTCGGTCAGCGTCGTGGTTGTTCTCCGCAATGAACTTCATCCAAGTGGAAAGGTTCATTCCGTAGTTTTGCTACCTTTCCACTGGGGATGGCACACAAAGATGACGTAACACGGGTGCTTGCAGCATGTACCGCGTGTGGATCGATCTATGCGGCTCGACAGTGGCCCGACGGCGAGATACGAGTCATCGGCCAAGAAAGTTGCTCGTGTGGCTCGACCGATTTCGAACTCGTCGAAGACTCCGACGACGATTCGGAGGTGGGACCCGACGAGGGGTGAGTATCCGCTTTCCGCCGTTCGCTCGAGCATTGCCCCTCCATCGGTCGGCGGGTGATCGGTGCGTTGCGACCTGCCTCGAGTAGCGCGTCTCTAGCCGATCGATCAGCCCGTTCGTGGTCGCGACTGTCCGCCTCACGGGACCATCATGTTTAAGCGACCGAGTTGCGAAGACAGCACTCATGCCTTCAGACGAATTCCTCGACGGGGAATCGCTCACCGGACGCCAAGCAGGACTCATCTTCGTCGGTTTCCTCAGTTTCATCGTCCTCTCCGGTGTCGCGCTGTATCTCTTCAGAGGCCTCTTCTGAGACCGACTCGAGCGGCGGTTTGTAACTGCCTCTGACTGTCCTGTTTAGCGTGGCGTTTCTCTGCTCGAGGCTCGAGAAGTTTTGGAGCCTCAAACACAGTGCTGTCGGCTCCGTGGGAACCGAGTGATAGAGAAGTGGACTCGCCGGGCGGGCAACTGTAATCCGCGGTCGTAATCAATCGCAGTACAGCGGAGGTGTCGGAGCGTGACCCGGTACTGCCCGCACTGCGGTGGTCGGATGGTCACCGAAACCTCGACCGGCGGCCTCCCCCGTCGCGTTTGTGAGAACGGTCCGCACGATCTTCAGGAGGTGTCCCACGGCCGATGAGCGCCTTCCCAGAGCCGACCGACGGTGAGGACATCGACTTCCTCGAGGAACGGGACGCAGACACCGAGTCGTGGGCTCGAGCGGATCCACGCGAGGCACTGATCGAGTCGTTCGGTCGGTTCGGCTACAAGGTCACGCTCAGAGACGGCGAGAGCGTCCACTACTGTGCGCTCGGCCTCGAGGACGGCGAGTACATCGGTCGATGCGACTGCAAGGGGTGGGAGTACCACGACGGCCCGTGCGCCCATCTCTGCACGCTCCGGAAGGCTGCCTTCCTCGAACTGATAGACGTGAAGTTGACCGACGGCACTCCCGACGACGAACACGAGATGCGCCACGCGACCAACGAGGCGCTCGAGGGCGAGCCACATGATGGGGCGATCGAGAAGACACGACGCCACGAGCGGGAGGCAGAGGTGCGGCCATGACGCGCACGCACACCCGCGCGATAGCCGCCTCCGTAGGCATCCCCTCCCCCCTTGCATACGAACTGCACAACCCGACGCCGCCCCCGTATTCACGGGATATGCAAATCGGGGTGAGCCACTGATGGGGCGGATGGATCACGACCCCTCGAGCCGCGTCTCGTTCGGCTGTCCTGACGAACTGCTCGAGACGCTCGACGAGATCGCCGACCGCGAGGATAAGAATCGGAGTGAAAAGCTTCGCGAGCTAGTCCAGAAAGAAGTCGAAGCGAAGGGCGATCTCAACGCGCCCCAACCGGTGCTGCCCGACGATGAGCGACTCGCCGAGGCGTACCGGATGCTCCACGAGCGAGCGTCTGCCCGCCACAAGAGCAAACGACGTGTGAAACTCGAGACCGCGAAGAACAAGCTCTACGACAACAGCACGCCGAAGAGTGCCGTCCTCGACGAGATCATCAAGCCCCTCGAGAGCGAAGGCTACGTCTCGGTGTGGGCAGGGAATCAGCACGTCTGGGTGATCGTCCCGCCGATGCGGTACACCGACGGTAAAGATATTGTTGAATCTGAGGAAAAGATAATCGTATAATAGATTCTGTTATCATTTATGTTTCATAGCCCCTATCTTTTAGGATCATGAACATCGGCCACAGATGGTTGAACTAAATCAGAAGATATCCCTGATGAACCAACTTCGTCAACCACCTCACATACAGTTTTGTAGAACCACTCTCCTGCTCCAGGTGCGACTCTTATTTCATCTATTAACGTAGATAGATTGACTTCAAGTTCTCTTTTCCAGCCTTCTGGTGTTTTTGTGAAATCAACACAAACAGGCACACCAGATTTCTGAGTGAAGGCAGGATATTTCTCTTTTTCTCCGTCAATACGAATGTTGTACTCTCGGTCTTCGTACTCTTTTATAGGAAAATAGGATAGATCCGGCTGTAATATCCGGAATTCTCTCTCATACTTGAAGCTACCTCTTTTAACAAAATTAATAGCAGCAAATTCGTCAAGTATTTCGCTTCCAATTCCCTTAAGCTCGGTGCGCTCTTCACCAGACAGCGTTTCAAATGATTTGAAATAATCAATATATCTCACAGGTCTTGCGAACAGCAACTTATCTTGGTTTTTAAAAGAAGGGATAAAATTATCAACGCTAGATATTATTGCGATCCCCTTATCACCATACTTCTGCCACATAGCCTCTGACTCATTACTATTCAGGTGCCAACAATTAGCGTACGAGCATTTTCGGGCATGGTCATTTATTTCAGAATAAACTTTCTCGAAGCGTTCCGGAGGGATATTAGCCATCCTCGCATCTTTTTTCCTAATTTCAGTCAACGAATGCGGGATGGATCCCTCGTACGGATCGGGAAATTTTGAGACTTTTCTAAAGAATAATTCCTCCGTTCTCAAAAGCTTCGTAAATGCTGGAAAAGACAGATATCTCCAAGCACGTTCGTTCTGTTCTATACCACCCCACCAGTGGCGTTCGCTTTCTTGAATGGGCACATGTAGATCCCATGAGATATAGGTTCAAAAACCATTGGAAACCAAGTTTCGTCAAAGAGTGTTTTTCTGCTGTGCAACGCGCTCGAATATCATCCGAGATGTACTCCCACATCGCTGGCAAGACCGTTCGTCACCTGTGATTCCTCGAAGACGAGGACGACTTCGGCCCGCGTCGAATCGATGACCGTCCGCCGGTACTGATACCAGACGTAGTCGAGCCCGCTGTAGTCCTCTGCTTCGACGAGCAGGGCGAAGTTCTCGTACTCGTTGCGGAGCAGGTTTATCTGGAACTCGCCGTTGTCGTCGACCTTCCCGGCGGTCGGCAGACCGTCCTGCGCGATGACCCATTTCCCGTTGGTGATCCGTTCGCCCTTCGGGTTGATCGCAACGCCCTGAACCCGTCGGAAGTACGCGCTCGGGATGTACGCGGCTGTTGGAGACTCGATTCCGCCGGCGACGCCGTCGAACGTGGTGCTCGAGGACTTCGACGCTGCCGCGACGCCTTCCGGTTGGACGCCTTCGACATCCTGTACCGGAGTTACGAACTGACCCAGTCGATGCTCGAGGTTGTGGTCGGTCGTCGCGGCTGCCCCTTCGACCGTGACGCCGCCACGATCGACGAGCGACCGACTCGAAAGGGTGACGCCACCAGCGACGGTCGATCCGCTCGAGCGGTCCGTCACGTCCTTGGTGCCGAAGCCGTCGGAATCGCTCTGTTTGCTGGTGGTTGCGTAGGAGGCCATCGCTTACTCGTACCGCAGTGCAGCCGAGATCGTCTTGTCGGTGCCTGCTCCGGACTGGCGAAGCGCGCGGTAGGTTTCACCGCTGTGGTCGATCGTGTCGCCGTGGGCACCGCCCTCGTTGATGTCGTTCCCGATGATCGCCTTGATGTAGGCGACGGGGATGCTCTGGCTCGAGGTCTGGTACATGACTCCTCGGCGGAAGAAGTAGGTGTCATCCGCCGAATCGGGATTGACGACACACCACTCGGGTCGATCGAATCCGGCCGCACTGTACGGGTAGCTGGTGTTGTTGTTGGCCCGACCGTAGTAGACCTGAAAGCTCGCGAGGGCCGTTTCGCTTCCTCTGCTGGTGCTCGACTGGGCGTAGGCCGCGAACGGCTGGTTGCCGTCGGCCCAGAACTTGTCTTGGATGTACTCAGCCGTGTAGTACCCGCAACGCCCGTTTTGGCCGTCTTTCGTGTTCCACGCACCGAAGTTGATCCAGTTGTTCGTCACGGACCCGAAGTAGGTCACGTCCGTCTCTTGGAGGGTTCCGATACCGTCGCCCGTCTCGAGGACGTAGACTTGGGTCGAGCCGTTCGCGTTCCCGTGGGTCCAATTGTATTCGCCAGTGTCGGTGTTATACGTCGTGAACGAGGCTGACGCGTTGTTTCCGACATCGCCGCTCCATGGGTCAGCGCTCCGAACGTCGGTGTTGCCGGCGGGAACGTTATTCTCGGTGTCCCAGTCCGATGAGTGAACAACTCGGATACCGCCCGCGTTGGCGTTGTTGTAGTCGTCTTCGTGGCGAGCATACCTCGAGTTCTGGAGGAACAGCCCGACGTACAGCCCGCTCGAGGAGTGCTGTAGAACGCGCCCGTTGTCGACGTAGTTGGTCGAACTGCCGTCGTTCGTGACGGCGGGATCTGCGTCGGACCACTCGCTGAGAGCGGTCGCGGCCGATGCGATACCGTCGATGAGGTCGGGGAGTTTCCCCGTCGTTTCTTCGATTGTCGTCATTTTCACTTGTACGCTTTAACCTTCACAGTCGTGTCTGCTGTCTCGCTACTCTGTTTCCGAATCCACGCGGCTGACGCTCCGAGCCCACCTTCCGGACCCGCATGATACGGAGCGTCTGAGGGCTCGAGAGGGATCTTTCGATAGTCGCCTTCCGACCGGAATGCGACATAGATCGGCTCGTCGAATCCCCAGACGGTGACCGAGGTCGCCGGGAATCCCCATTTGAGACGATTCTCTTCGGCCGTCGTTACCGGAAGCGGATCTTCTGTCACGAAATACGCGGCCTCCTGGCTGTCCTCCGCTTCGGGGTTGAGCGCCTCGACCGCGTTCTCGCCGCGGTGTTCGAGGAGCAACGCGAGCAGTAGCCGCTCGGTGTCGCTCTCGACGAGGTCCTCGCCCCACGACGAGACTCCGACGCCGTAGTCCTCGAGGACGCGCTCGATGGGGCTGTTCGGGCCGACAGTCGACGAGCCGATCACGGTGCATCCCCCTCCTGCTCGCCGCCGTCGGTCGCGACAGTCTTGACATCGCGCCGGAGATCGCGCACGGCGGCCGTGTGCTCTTGGATTGCCTCGAGCCACTTGCTACGCTCTTCCCGGCGCTCGTTACGTTCCTCGCGGTAGAGACGCCACATGAGTCCGAACGCAACGGCAGGGAAGCCGAAGTTGTTGAGCAGGGCGACGGGCTCCATCTTAGATCAGCCCTCCAGCGAAGTCGGTTGCCCCGTCGACGAGATCGCCGCCAGCGTCGGCTGCGCCGTCGATGACATCTCCTCCGGCATCCGTTGCGCCATCGACCACGTCACCACCAGTGTCGGTGGCCTCGTCGGCCGCATTCCCGCCAGCGCTCAGGAAGCCATCGAGTAGATCACCACCAGTGTCGGCCGCACCGTCGGCTGCGTCGCCACCGGTATCGACGATACCACCGAAGAGGTCACCGCCAGCGTCGATCGCGTCGCCGACCGCATCGCTGGCACCGTCCGCGACATCGGTCGACCCTCCCCAGATATCGCCGAGTGCACCGGTCGATCCACTCCACACATCGCCGACAGCATTGCCAATCCCGCCGGCTGCGTCTGTTGAGCCACTCCAGATATCACCAATCGCACCACCGAGACCGCCGGCTGCGTCGGTTGAACCACCCCAGATATCGCCGATCGCGCCGCCGATTCCACCGGCTGCATCGCCAGCCCCACCGGCTGCGTTGGTCGTCCCGTCGACGATGTTGCCAAGCGAGTCGCCGATTCCGTCGACGGTCTGACCGGGGGCACTCATCATCTGCAGGACCCGGTACATCATGTAGCCGATGACGATCGCGCCGATCACCATCGCGATGTTGAAGCCGCGGCTATTCTGGGCGGCTTCACTCATGCTGTCCGAGATATCGCTCGCGGCCTCTGCAGCAGGCTCCGCGACATCTCCAGCCTTGTCGGCCGCCTCGCCAGCGGCCATCGCTGCAGCAGGTCCCGCCATCGGTCAGCTCACCTCCGTGCCGATTCCATCAGGAGGGCCCGCGACGGTCACGCCAACGAGCCCCTGCGTGTGTCCGTTCATGATCGAATTGTGACGAAGACCAGCAGCACCGCCTGCAGCGCCAGCAGGCCGATCATGATGTCGTCCTGCGTCCACTGCGTGCCGTAGACAAGCCGCGCTGTCGGGCTCTCCGGGGGCTGCTGGGGTTGGTTCTGGTTCTCCGGACTCGAGGTCGCAGTCGACGCCGACGTAGCCGTCGTCATCGCTAACTCTCCGGGTTCGGTACCGTCGGATAAGCCGCCCTGCACGGGGGATCACCCCCGGACTCCGATCATGTCCTGCTTGACCGCCGCGCCCAGGCCCTCGATTCGGGCCTCGGTCTGGAACCGCGGCAGCGACAGCAGGGCATTACGGGCTCGAGGCGTCCCGTTGGCTCGCTCGGGAGCCTCGAACGCGACCGTATACGGAGCGTCAACGACGACCTGTAGCTTGAACTTCCGCGGGAGGTACGGCTGCAGCGGAGTTCGGTCGAAGCCGAACTGGATCTCCTGCTGAGCCTGATCGCGAGTGTGCAGGATCGCCGTCTGTGCCTCCTTGAGCGTCTGATTGACCTTACCGCCTGCTCCCGGTGCGGTCTTCCGAATCTCGACCGACGCCGGATTCCGAGGCACGTAGAAGACGTCGAGGTCCGTCTCCGTCCCGCTCGAGGTGTAGTCGAAGGAGTTGTCGTCGTAGTCAACGCTGTCGGGCTGCACGACGTTCCCGTCCTCCCATAGCAGGAAATCCTGCGTCGACGGGCTCTCGATCAGATTATGACCGAGTTCGAACGTCTCCTGCTCGTCGGCGGTCCCGTTGGTCGTGAAGTGTTCGTGTGCCGGGAGAACGAGTCGCAGCTCGCTGTCGGGATCGTCGCGAAGCTGAAGCGGCCGACCGAGTTTGATCTCGGCGACGACGCTCGCTTCGCCGGGCGTGCCCGGCTGGGTGTCGAACTCGCGGAGGGTGATACTTCCGGGGACCCAGTCGGCCGCCTTTAGTTTGTTCTTGATCGTCATTACTCGAGGTCCACCTCCGCGAGCGCGGCTTCCTCGAAGTAGATCTCGCTCTGGGCGTGGTCGATCTGCTCGGAGGAATCGACGAGGATGTACGCTTCGTCGATGTCCCGCACCTCGAGCTTCTCGCCCTTGAGCTGGTGCTTGACGGCGTCGACCTTCCGATCGTCCTGCTGATCGGAGACACTGTTCTTGATGTAGCTCGCGATCGTGGCCTTGGGATCCGAGACGACCTGGATGCTCTCGTCGGTCGGAGCCTTGTAGCCGAGCGCGACTCGAGTGTTCGCCGGAAGCGGATTTCCGTTCGAGTCGTTGAACTTGCCGTAAATCGGGAGACCGGATTTGTCACCGACACTGACGGCGTTCCGGATGAGTACTCCGATACCGTCTTTGGGACTGATTGTGAGGACCGGCGTTAGCTGATCGGTGATGTTCGTCTCCGTCGAGATGTATTTCGAGGTATCACCGAGCGCAGCGTACAGCGAGAGGCTCATCTACGCCAGCACCTCGTTGATCATTCCCTGGGCGTTGAAGCGCTCGGCCGCCTCGCGAACGACAAACGCGCCCGAGCCGAGGGTGAACGCTCGGTTGCTAACGACCATCTCGCCGAGGGCCATCCCGCCGATGCCGAAGATTTCGGACGGGAGCATCGTGCCGGTTGCCGTGTCGACGAGGTACGGGGCAAGGTAGCCGCCCGCGACCATGCCGACATCCATCCACACGTCGCTGTCAGTCAGGGCCTGCGTGGCCTGATCGAAATTCATCGCCATGCGGTTCTGATCAACCGGCTGAATTCGGATATAAGAGCGCGTTAAATACTCAGTCAGCAGACGCGTGTAGTGTCGTCCTGCGTCGTTCTGCGGCGTCTCGCCGTTTCAGTCACAATCGATACCGATCTTGCTTTCTCTATTGGACTTCTATTCTTTAGGAAGAAAGTCTGATAAATCCCAACATCTACAATTGTGAGATACTAATATCACATAATGAATTGGATTCCCGTGGTTGGTCTGGTATTAGGAATAGTAGGGTCCGGTCTTGTTATACTACCCACCTTTCCATCACTCAAACCGTGCTTTGTCAACCAAGAAAAAATTGAAGTACTGAAATCTGGAAGGGTGAAATTATCTAGACAAGGCCAACTAACCGTGGAAGATCCCTCTTTCGAACTAATTTACAAAATTATAGAGAAAGAGTTGGGTAGAGAACTATTGCAAAATAATGACACTAGTTGTCAAGGTTTTCATACTTCTGAAATCAATTTTAGTCTTGAGGGAGGAGAAGATCTGGCTGATAGAGGATCAATAGTATATGCGATTGATTCAGCAGGAGTAGAGGCGCTGAAGGCCGAAGAGTTGAAGAATCCAATCACTGAAGGAGAATCAGAAAAAGTTGGCCCAATACAGGTTATTGACATCTGGATAAATGAAGAGGCTAATAGGTTAGAGGAGGATCCAATCCAGCGGTGGCGTGGCATTGGCTTCTTTCTTATAGTTTTATCAACATTTGTACAATCTGAATTTGTATCGTCCTTAATTCCGGTATTATAATTGCTCACGAGCTTATAATTCACAATTATGTGCGTGAGTATTAGGTTCGCTATCCACTAAGTGGTTTGATAGAACTATCACGGTTGTCCTCGAGGCTCTGTTCGAACTCGGCCATCAGGATTCCGGCCACTTCGGTTCGCGAAAGGTCGTGACCGCGACGCTCTTCGAGATGCTCTTTAATCCGTTCGAACTGATCGGCTTTGCTCCCGCGGAGTGAAACATCAATGCGCATCGTGTGTTAGTCGAAGGGGTGTTTGATCCGGACTCGATCGCTGCCGTAGTGCGTACTCTTGAGCGTCCATTCGCGTGAATCGATACGTCTGAGGGTGGTGTCATCCGAGTAAATCCACTCGGAGCCGATCGTGTTGCCCGCATCATCGCTGAATCGCCGGAGTGTGAGCGGTTCGCCGTCAACGAGCAGTTCACCGGGGAGCGTTCGCGGACACGTTTCGGCGTCGGCCTTGTGGACATCAGCCGGATACTCGACGATTCCGCGGACCTTGTCGAGGTCGTTCCCTGAGCCGAACCCGCCGAGCATTGACGCCTGACACTGCGAAGCGATGTCTTCATCGAGCTTCGCGAAGCGCTGGGTGACCCACGCAACGCCCATCCCATCGCCGTGCCAGGTCGTCGCGAGCGTATCGAACTCGTCGGGGTAGCCGTCCCGTTGGGGAGCGAGGCGGTGGGCCTCGTCCAGCCCCAAGAACGTGCGTTCCTCGAGCTGGGCAAGCGCGGCGATGGCGGTCGCGATCGCCTCGCGCCAGGCGTCATCGGTCATGCCATCGCGGGCGAGTTGGAGGCTGCTGTTGTCCTCGAAGATCCGTTGCCACTCAGCCCGCGAGAGATCGTCAGTTCCCACTCGGAGCGGGAGTCGCTGCAGGAGTCCCGACTCGACCAGGCCGGTGTACTCGTCCTTGTAGTCGACAAGGACTGTCCGGTCGTACTCCGGCGCGTTCCGCTCGGTGTACGCCTGTAAGCCGTACGATTTGCCCCAGTTCGTTCGGGCACCGAACGCGAGGTTCATCTGTCCTCCGAGTCGACGGCGTCGGTTACGTCGCGGATCCCCTGCTCGGCCATCTCGAGGCCGCCAGCGAGTGCCTCCTCGAGGACGGCTTGCTGTCGCTCATTCGGCCACTCGACGACGGCCTCACGGAACGTCTCGAGGTCGTCGACATCGAATCGGGTCCGGACGTGAGCCGTGGCGAGTTCGTCGACGCCGCCCTCGACACCTTGCTCGCGGTAGCGGTCAGCCCACGTCTCTTTGGTCGTCTGCCATTCCTCGTCCGTGAGGTCGGCGTACTGGGCGGCTTCCTCGGCGTTGTCGATGTCGATCGCTTCCTCGACGTACCAGGCGGGGAGCGAATCATCGATCATCGCGAGTGCCATCGAGCGGATTTGCTCGACGCGGTCGTCGACGGACGGGAGTCCCTTGAGGGGTTCAATGTCGTCATCGTCGACGGCCTGCTGGAGATCGGCGACGGCTTCCATGATCCGACGCTCGCGGTGAGCGACGATCGAGAGGAAGGCTTCGGCCTGCTTACTCTGGAAGAACTTCGTCGCGAGGGCCTTCCGGGGGTCGCCGCCGGTCGCGATCTCGCGGAGGTTCATGCCTCTACCTCCGCGGTGGCTCCGCTCATGGAGTCGATCGCCCCGTCGAGCATCTCCGTGTCCTCGACGAGGACCATCACGGCGAACAGCGAGGTCATCGCGACGAGCCCCTGACCGGGTCCAAGTTCCGAGCTGCCGCTCAGGTTCTCCCGGTACCACTGGTCCATGTACTCGTCGAGGTCGAGTTCCTTCGCGAGGTCGGCGTACTCGTCGATCACCGCCGATCGGTCGTCAACGCCCGAGCCCATTCGATCCTGGCTGATCGCCGCTCCGGCACCGAGGGCCCGGCAGTAGACGTGGCCGACCGTCTTCCGGTCGCCGGTACTGGTACTGTCGTCGGTGTCGTCCTGCTCCTCTGCCGGGTCGTCGACGTCTACCTCCTCGTCGGGGTCCTCGGCGTCGGCTTCCGCGACCTGTTCGGCGATTTCCGGATCGATATCTGCGTACGCGTCTTCCTCGAGGGACTCCTCGGGCTCGGGATCGTCCTCGCGATCTCCGTCTCGGTCGTCAGTCAACGAGACCACCCCCGGCCTCGCGGTCGATGCCGTTGCCGCTCGAGTCGTCCTCGTCGGGCGTCGGCTCGGCCGAGTCGGCGTCGATCGTGTTCGACCGGCGACGGCGCCACAAGAGGATCAGGAGTGCCACGGCGACGGCCGCCCCGATCAGGACGGCAGTGGTCCGTAGACTCGGCCCACCGATCGAGGCGCTGCTCGAGGGGGTAGAGCCACTGCTTGGGGCCCCTTGAGCGGCCCCTTTTTGCTGGTCATCTGCCTGCTCGTCTGGGTCCCACGGGTCGGTGCTGTCTGCGGGTTTCACTTGCTCGTCTCCCTGGTCGTCGTTGCTCTCGTCAGGGGTGTCGCTGCTCGAGGGGCTGCTTTGGCCCCCTTCGTCGCTGCTTTCTGCCTGCTCGTCTGGCCGGTCGTTGCTGCTCTCGGTCCCTTCGGGTTGCTGCTCGTCACTGCTCTCGACCCCCTCGCTGTCTGCGCCTTCGCTGCTAGTCGGGGCCCCTTCCCAGGCCCCTTCGTCCCTTGCTCGCTGGTGGTCGTCGCCGCTCATCGCATTGATGTGGCTCCTGACCGCCTCCTTCGAGGCAAAAGGAGGTTGCTCGTCGTTCCATTCATCGTCGTGTTTGTCGCACCCCTCGACGGGGCAGAAATAGCCTGTCATGGTGTTACCAGTCGATGTCGTCTTTCGTCAGTTCGCGCTGACCCAGCTCGCGGAACGCCGTCGCCGGCTTCCCGAGAAGGTCGTTCAGTTCGTTAATCGCGGCCGCGGCCTCTTTCGCCTCCGCGACGGCGATCTGGTAGCGTCGCCAAGCCAGATTCTTCGCGCCGTAGAGTTCGCCCGGTGGGTCGTCTGCTCGAGCGTCGCCGACGAGTGCCTCAACGTCTTCCTCATCGAAGCCGCACGACTCGACGAGGAACTCACAGGCCTCGTCCTCGCCGTCCTCGCAGTGGTCGCGAGCGTGGCCGCACTGCTCGTCCTGCGCCCCCTCGAGATCGGCGAGGCGATCGTCGACGTTGGTCTCGGCGTCGAGCCGATCACCGCGTTCGTCGCGGGTCGCTCGCTCGGCTACCTCGCGGTGTTCGTCGACGCTGAGCGTATGGTCGTAGTACGCGAGCCAGTCGTCGACGCCCTCCTCGAGCATCAGGCCCTTCACGCTCCTGGCATGGGGCATCGAGGTTCGGGAGAAATCGATCGACTCGCGTTCGTGGTCGGTCAGCTCGGCCTGGCCGCCGCGGCCACCGCGTTCGGAGCGCCCCGCCGCGGCCTCGATCGTCGCCGTCTCGAGGACGTGGTCGGGAGCGCTCGAGGAGATCGCGACAGTCTTGAGCCGGCGATCATCGTCACTGCAGAGGTGGTCGGTGTACTTCTCGCGGAACCGATCGGCCCCCGCTTTCGATCCGAACCCGATCCGTTCCGTCATCAGTAGGACCCGGTGATGTAGCGGGCGAGCCGGCAGTTCTTGAGCGTCCGCGAGTGCCCGTCGTAACCGTTTTCCGGGTCGGTCTGTTGGAGTGACGAGCGCTCGAGGACATCCTCGAGGTCGGGCGTGACGTGCCAGGACTTCTGTCCGGTCGGTGTATCGACCCAGACGACTGGCCACCCGTCGTGCCAGTACCAGCCCGCGGTGTTCGGGCCCCACGTGAGCCGGATCGCTCTCGCGAAGGCGATCGCGAGGAGATTCCGGTCGTGGTAGACCTCGTCGATAGGCTTCTCGTCAGTCGGTGGCGGATTGTCTGCACCCATGCTTCGATGGGACTCGAGAGCGGGTGATAGCGGTCGGGAATATCATAGTCTCGTACTGGTGAGACCAATGTTTAAACAGACTCAGAACGTTTTACGAAACGAGCGCCATGCCTATCCACAAGTTGGTTCAAGTTGGTAGAACGTCGGGCGGTGTTGTGCTCCCGAAGAGTGAACTTCGGGCACTCGGTTGCGTTGATGAGGATGGAAATGTGAAAGATCAACCAGTTCGGGTGACTCGAACAGAAGATCGAACATGGAAAATATCACTAATTGACTCAAGTGATTTCCCTAAAGACATGTGAATGAAATCATCTTATAATATCCCATAACCGATTCTTTTACATGTATACTATAATGACTCTCTGTAAGTACTCTCATGCCAGGTGGTATTTCAATAGGATTCAATCTAATCACAATAACTCTATTTATACTTCCTGGGATAGCTGGAGTGAAATACGGATTATTGATTGCAGATCGTGCAGATTGGCTTAATCGGACAGATACTATTGCTTTGAGCTTCGGCGTAAGTCTCCTTTCAGCCACAATCGCTTACTTCTTATATAGTGGTATCTCGGTAGATATCTTGACCTATACTGACCTCTTGCCTATCTTGGATACTCCATTAAATACACTTTCTGTGTATTTCCACCTCATGATCATTTCACTTCTGATTGGGAATGTGCTAGGAATGTTTGAATTCGGTGGAGAGACCATCGCTAGCCGCCAAGGACTTTGGTATGAGTTCTTTTCAAGGATTGAATCTGAATCTGAATCTGAGAAATATCAGGTCCGCGTTCGCATGCAATCTGGTGATGAGCTTTGGGGAAGGGTTGAGGATAAGGGTGAAATCAGTCTAGACCGAGATATTCTTTTAGAAGAACCTCGTCGCATTATTCGAGAAGAAAACGGAACAATCTCTGAGAATTATAACTACACGGGCTATGCATACCTTCACAACCAAGGGATCTCTCACGTAGAATTTGACAGTATATCCGATGCGGACAGGGCAGAAGCGATAAAGCAACAGAATGACAACTCAGACTCCAAGTCAACGGAGGAAGACGACCAGGAGATGAAAGAGTTAAAATTCATCGCAACATCCACCGAGTCGAGTGAAGAAAAAGAGGATAACAACCCGGATTAAGCCGCTTTCCCAACAGGGATATCAAGAACGCTATTTTCAGCCATTCCTGGATACTCCGCATAAACATACTCCAGTAAGTCCCAGAGATCCATTGAGTTATATTCTTCTTTCAGATCTTTCAAATTATCTAATATTTCTGGGAAAGCTTCCTCTGGTAACGCCCTTGCCTGTCTGAGCGTTCTCTCCCCTTTCTCTGTCAAACGATATACTTGCTTATCGTTTCCTTTGGCTGTCGTTTGATCAACCCGTTCTATGAACCCTTCCTCTTCTAATTTATCTATATCGTCGTAGAGGTCCTTGGAGAAAGGGCCATACTGGCCGGGATTGTACTCGTAAATCTCTCTATCGAGATGCTCCTTCTGCGCAAGGAAAACCAGTTTCATGTATCTGGTAATCCCCTCAATTGGCTCTCCACCATCTGCTTCTAAGAGCACCAGTGGAAGGAGCTTCGAGTTCATCATGTTATTCTATAACTTCAGGCTATAGTATTCTTTTGGTGTATAGTGCTGTCCGCGAAGCCGGTCCTCGAGGACATTTTGAACCGAAGGACGGCTAGTATGTGCGCCCTCTGCCCGATCATTCATGTTCTGTAGACTCAAAACTGGAGATCGAGGACACACGGATTCAGTTCAGTACAGTGGTAGCTCAGGCCGACTCCTTGATTTCGCTAACAATCTCGTCATTGAGGCGGTGACTTTCGACAAGATCGGTTTGGAGAAGCATCTCAACTAAATCAGCAGCTGCGAACAACCGAACCGGATAGGTGGTCGAATTCTCTTTTTGGGCGCTGTGAGTGAAGTGGGATGTAGTAAAAAACAATCCAATCTCACCGTCATCGATTCTAGAGGCCAATCTGCTGAGTTCTTTCCCAGAAATACTGCTGGCCGTGTTTTTTGCCTGAGCCTTGAAATCGACTGTTGTTGCAGTTCCACTCAGATGGGTATCTGCGAGGAGATCGATACTGCCTGTGAGATCTACGCCTCTGTCACCGCTTGGGGGAGTCAACTCTACATTAGTGAATGTGGGGAGTTGTTCGAGAAGGAATTTGAGGAGATACTCGAGTTGGACCCCCTTATTCGGACCATCGAGACGGTCTCGGATATCATCGAGCAGTTCTTTCTCGTGTCCGTTTGGGTATTGAGTCTCCTTTGCGCGGATGCTGTCTTTGTATATGGAGTACCGTTGAATTCGTCCATCCGACACCCACTGGTTCCAAGCGTCAGGCCCGCCGGTATCGACACCGGTTCGCGCCTTTCGATGAATCCATTCCAGACTAATGGCATCGGTATCGAGAATCGCAAGCTCAATCAGATAGTTGACGGCTGTTTCGCCCTCATCTTTGTGACGTTCGATTCGGAGGTCAGTAATCACGCACACTCCACGGAAGGTGACTTCACCTGATTCTGGCTGTTCGAATAATAACACTGGTGGTGCGTCTGCACGCTTGCCCTGAGCGTAGGTTTCCGTATAGTCTATTTTGACCCAGCCGTTACCCGTGGGTGCGTCTGGATCGGGACGGTGCCTTGCTTTAGCGTCGCCCCAGTAATGAGCAATCCCATCAGACATGTTGATGACGTCCTCCCATGGGTTTTGAGTTTGAGAGGAACTGGAATCGGAGTAGAAGACTAAGAACTCGCGTTCACCGGTGTTCGGATTGTTAATCGAGCGGATGCCGCCTGAATTTCTTATTCCCGTCTCGATTGGTCCGTTTAGCCATGTCTGGAATTCATCTTTCGCTGGATCCATCGAACTCCGGTATGTCTCATTGACGACGTACTTGTCGCCATAACTGGTCATAGAACATAGATTCTGCTAGGGGTGTTTTGCTCTTGTCGTTCATCGACTATCTCTCTTCACTTCGTATGTAACCTCACTGCGTTTCTGTGTCCGAGAATCAGGTCTTTGTGGTTCCAGAAATCTGCGAAGGAATTATCATAACCGATAACATGTTTTTGCTCTTCAGAGAAAGATGTACCAGATGCGATCAAGAATAACAGTACAACTCCCTGAGGAACTGTATCAGAAACTGAACGAAGAGGCTGAAGAGCATGACAAGTCTCTCTCTGCATATGTACGAATGATTTTGGACGCTCGTCATTCTTTGAGATTGTCAGAAGACCCACTCAGTACCTCTTCTAAGGAGAATACGGGAGATCTAAACAACATGGATGATGTCGTTCAGCGAATTGAGGAACTTGAAAATAGAGTAGCTGACCTGGAGAGTTAACGATATCGTCGTCTGTCCCGCTTCAACGCCATGTCCGAGAATTCGATGAGAGTCGGACAGAATCGGCCCGATTTCCCTCTTGAGCACCACCGAAAAAACTAGATTCCCCGCGGTTCTTGTCCGGGATGCAGGCAACCCGGACGCATGAATCTCCAACAGCACGAGAACCGCGACGACATGAAGGTCTGGCTCAGCCAGAACGAAGTAGAACAGTTGCTCGAGGCAGCCGACGATACCCAGCAGCGGATCGCGTTCGCACTCGGAGCGCGGTGCGGACTCCGCTCACACGAGGTCCTCGATGTTGCACCGGAGGACGTCGTCGACACCGACGCTGGAACGATGCTCCGCGTCTGGCACGGGAAAGGTGACAAGTTCCGAGAGACGCCGGTCCCGCGCGATCTCGCGACGACCATCCGAACGGTCGACGACGTGCGCGACGCACCGACCAGCTCGTCGCTCGTCGAGATCACGAGTACGCGCTCACTCCGGCGGTGGGTTCGATCGTCTGCCGACCAACTGTACGACGAGACGGGAGACGCCGGCTGGGATCACCTCGGGTTCCACGATCTCCGTCGGACCTGGGCGACTGCACTCGCCTCAGACGATGTCGATCCGCTCTTGGTCTGTGACTGGGGCGGCTGGAACGACCTCGAGACCTTTCTCGAGCATTATAGAGGGAGTTACAGCCCTGAGGCTCAAGAACGTGAGCGAGCTAAGGTCAATTGGCTATAACTAAAATCAGTAGAAGTTGACAGCCTACTTGAACTGACCCTTATTATCTCGTTGCTGCTTGTCCTCGTTCTTTTCTATTCCGTCACCCAGAATCGCACCTAACACTGCACCACCAATTGCACCACCTGGTCCGAAGGCGGCACCAATCGCACCTCCAGCGATCGCTCCGCCTATTGCACCCCCTCCGGTCGCGTCACCCCCATCGTCAGAGTCTCTCAACTCAATTTCTCTTCCTCCATCAGTTTGGGGGGACCTTGGAGTCATATCCTCCACTTCATCGCCAACCATGTTAAGTTGTCGGGAAACTCTCCACTGAAGTCCTGCAATTACACCGACAACGACCAAGATAACGTGATTTATTGTAAACGAAACGGTACCGACAGTTTGTGCTAGTAATCCTGCAACGACATTAATCGCTGCAGCGATTTGGGATCCAAAATAGATCCCGCCAAGGAATGTAGACGTTCCAATAACACCTCTCTGCCATTCTGGACGGTCTGTGAGGAAACGGTAACACCATGCAGTAATTCGTTTTAGCCCGGCTGGAACATCACTTAGCTCTGCACTTTCTATTTCAGGCTCATCGTCCTGACTACTGCTTTTTGGCTGCTCAGGTTCCATACTTATTCAATGTTTATTCTTCTCAGTGAGTTACCATACCCATCGTTTATTCGTTACGGTGACTATTCTACTAGTCGAAAGTAGGCTGAGAGAATAATCGATACATCAATCACCTCATTGTTCACTGAGGTCACGAGTACGCGGTCACTCTGGTGGTGAGTGCCATCAGCGACCGCCCAGCGGTACGACAAGATGGGAAACGCGGGATGGGATCAATTCGGGTACCACGATCTTCGTCGCGAGTCTGTCGAAGGTCGAAGCCGACGCTCGAGAAACCTTACAGGACGAGGGCGTGAAGGTCATCACCGACAAGGACCTCAGAATCCAGCTTCGAACGTGGGACTACCACAAGCAGAACGTCGCGCTGCAGGGGATGGTTCACTTCCTCGAACATATTGAGGAGAATCCGACGGCAACGCGACGGCTGCTACGGTTCGTCGAAGATATCGATCCGAATAATTCGGCGCTCGCTCATCTCGATGATGAAAATTAACTCTCGCTAATTACTCCCAGAACTTAATCTTGCCTTCGCGGTTCTCGGAGTTATTTCGTATTCAGTTTCTGAACCCAGCATACTGATTGATATCACCTTCTCTTCTTCAATTACGTATTCGTATAAATCCTCTACTAATCCCATTGTATGTAGATGCACAAAATCCGCATAAGTGCCGTCCCCTCGCTTTATTTTCCTAAATAGTCTATCCTCATCTGGTTTTTTCCTTTCTACGTTAATACTGAAGTCTACATCGTAGAGTTCTCCTCTTTCATTTGTGCACACGTAGTATGCCACACCAAGAGATTCCATAAACAACTTGTCGGGATCTTTTCGGTCAACGGGTGAATCCTCAATTCCTAGGTAGATTAATGCAAGAGTTGCCGCAATGTGGTCAACTTCTTGCTTGAGTAAGTCATCGAATATTAATTCTCTATCCTTTTCACCAAGATTATCCATTAGAAAAGACATATCGTCAAAGCCTTGTTTCACTTTTTCTCTTATTCGATATTTTGCGTCTCTTTCTGCACTTCGTGTCAGGTCAGAACCACCACTTAATACCTCTCGATCTCTGGCTGTAAGCATACCCGTATTTCGGCGACTGCTCCCATTATCTTTATCTGTCATCGGTATCAGTCCAGATGTCTGTACCTATACAGACGAAGACTTATTATATAAACGCACCTATTAGCAGTTAGATCAGATGTAACTCAAGAAAGGACAACCTAAACAGGTTGAGTCGCCCTGCGCAGCACCCAACCGGCTGCCACACAGGACGGGTGCCGCCCAGGTCGTAGAAATTACCTTACGGACCGGGTTTACAGAACCGCAAGGTAATCTATTGCGAGTGGGGCTTGTATCTCACCCAATATAGATTTTGCCCTCGCGGTAGATCCGCAAGCGACTGGAATGGTCGCAGATTCAGAGAAATGGGTCGGCAACACGTAAAACGAGTGATCCGCTTCCTGAAAGGAAGCAAAGACTGTAGTGAAGAGATGATCGCGATTGCATATCGGTTCCTTCGTAATGGAATCGGTCCCGCTCATGAGGGGATCAAATCCAGTGATACTGAGACAGAACTCAACTTATCACTGACTTATGATCCAAAAACCTCACTAGATCATCTACAAGAAATCGGACTCGTAGAGTCTGATCCAGAAGTAGCTGATGATCTACGTACTTTCGTTATCGCAGAATGGTTAGGAACCGATGGCGAAATCATCAATGGAGAGGTAGAAGATACAGCAGAAGACGCCCTTGAGGCACTTATCGACCATATGCACGCTACTGATACCGGCGATTCGGCCGCAGTTGCAGATGGTGGAGTGACTCATCGAAGTGTTCTCAAAGACGAGTTCGGAATCAACCCAGCAAGAATCGAAAATCGACTCCGAACAGGTGATCCGGTGAAAACATTGCGGACCGCTGTTCCAGCGATCCAAGACCATCCAGGTCTCTCTACTCGAGGAGACTACGGGATGATAACTTTCCGGTATGAGGCGTACCGCTATACACTCACAAGTGAAGCGGTCAATCTCTATCGGCTATAGGCGCTGAGAACCAGCGATCTATCTTATTCTTGCAATATTTTAGGAGACGGGTCTGGCCGATTTTCGGCATCAAGCTCGCCATCGAGGTACCCCTGTCCTTCGCCGGTGATTTCGTACATGTTGCTATCCTCGAAGATCGGAGCGACTAGTCCGACCTGAGAAAGCATCAGACATCGCTCTTCGACCCGCCCACGTGACGCAGTGAGTTTGACAACTTGAGACATATGCCGTGGTGTCGACCACGAATCCTCCGAGAGATGCTCGAGAATCCGTTCATCAAGCGTACACATCCAGCAGGCGGGCTTTCGGCTCATTAGGGTTGGGTGGTTCCACTGGCGCTCGGTCCATCACTCGAGTCGCCGCCGTTGAGGTAGGTCTCGTTTTCGGCGTCGTACTCCTCATCGAGATAGGCTTCCCCAATATCGGAGATATCGTAGACGCCGTTCCCGATCGGGATCAAGAGTCGGTGATCCGCCAGTTTCTGGCACCTTCGAGAAACTGATGACTGACTAATTCGAACCCCATCACGTTCCGTTAATTTACCTACTGGTGTTGGCCCTTCGTTACGAATGATTTCGAGAATCCGGTCATCCCAGATTGTCATCCAAGTACCCGACTGCCTCATTAAATCCTAATACAGGATGGGGGAACCTATTTCCCAGTATTTACCCATATCTCTATCTTGGATTGCTTTTCGAGTCTGCGATGCATTTATGCATATTGGATACAAAGGTGGAGTTGCGGAGTTACCAACTCGGATGAAGATGACTCTTGTTGGTATGTGAGATTGGGCGGCGTTGGAGCGCCGCCCGGAAGGTAACTCCGGTGATCCGGAATGAATCTCGGAACTTCCGTGGGGCATACACCCCACGCACGGCAAGAGGCATCGCCAGCCAAAAGGTCTGACGCTCGCTGCGCCTGCGGCGCTCGAGCGGACGGCTACGACGCTCGGAGCAACGAACCGGTCTGTCGCTCCTGTGCGCACCTCCGAGCTGACGGTGGCCCTGCATCGGGCTCGCCTGAAGGTCGGCAGCAAGCGAACGAACTCGCTGAGGACTACGAAGCCGAGCCCGAGCTGGTCGCCGACGGCGGTATCGCGTGGGGCGACCTCTCCGGCTTCCAGCGGGACATCCTCGAGGCGATCGCTGGACTCGAGTCAGTCGGAAAGGACCCCTACGGGCTCGCGATCAAAGACGACCTTCAGGAGTACTACGGCGAGATCGGTCACAGCCGGCTGTACCAGAACCTCGATAGACTGATCGATGACGATCTCCTCGAGCGCGACGAACTCGACGGTCGGACGAACAGCTACACGCTGACGGCCGACGCCGAGGCGATGCTTGGGGAGAGCGTTCACCGACGCGCGGACGCCTGCGGGATCGAGATCGCCGCGACCGACGGAGGTGAGGAGGCGTGATCGAAGTCACGGCACTCTCCGACGAGGAGATCGAGGCCGTTGTCAACACCCGCAGGTTCCAGAAGATGCTCGCCTACCGGCGACTCTCTGACGGGATCGACGTGCTCGAGGACGAAGACCAGATCTTCGAGTCGATGGTCGCCTCGATCACAAAGCAGCATTCGCAGGTCCGCTCGGAGGAAAGCACGCGCGAGTTCTTCCGCCTGTTCCGCGACGAAGTCGCGACGTTCACCGAAGGACTCGCCGACGAGGAACACGCCGCCGATCGAAGCGACCTCGAGGACCTGATCGTCGAGGACGGTGATGGCGATGCGTGACGACCCCGAGACGGTCACCTGCAAGACCTGCGGCGCGACCGCACGGCGAACCACCTGGGGTTCGACAGACACGACCTGTTACCGCTGTAGCGAGTGTCATGCCGGCGGTCACATCGTCTACACCGATGACGGAAGAGAGCTCCGGCGCGGTGGCGTCTTCTGCCAACTCCAGAACTACGCGACACGGAGGGTGACGGCATGAGCGACGGCCTCGAGCCGATCTCGCCCCGTGAGGCGGTCGACCTCTACGTCTCGCACCGCGAACTCGAGATCAGCGCGAAGACGCTGCAGAACCACAAGTACCGGCTGAATGCCTTCGTCGAGTGGTGCAACGAGGTTGGAATAGACAACCTCAACGATCTCACCGGTCGGGATCTCCACCGCTATCGGGTGTGGCGACAACAGGACGTGAACATCGTCACGCTCCGCGGGCAGCTCGCGACGTTGCGCGTCTTCCTCGAGTTCTGCGCCTCGATTGATGCCGTCGAACCGGGAATGCGCGAGCGAGTGAAGCTTCCGGATGTCGACCGCGGTGACGAAGCGCGCGACGAGATGCTCGACGCCGATCGCGCCCACAAGATCATCGGCTACCTCGAGCGGTACAAGCGCGCGAGCCGCGAGCACGTCATCATGGCGATCCTCTGGCACACGGGGATCCGCCTCGGGAGCCTTCGAGCGGTCGACCTCGAGGACTACGAACCCGAGGACCAGTGCTTCTGGCTCCGACATAGGCCGGATACCGACACACCGCTCAAGAATCAGGAGCCGGCCGAGCGGGCGATCGCGCTCGACGATTACTACTGCGATGTCCTCGACGAGTACATCCGCTTCCACCGCCACGATATCGTGGATGACCACGGCCGCGAGCCGCTGGTAACGAGCGATCAGGGCCGGCTGAGTTCCGGCCAGATCCGGTCTGAAGTGTACCGACTCACACAGCCCTGCATGATCGAGGGGTGTCCCCACGACCGCGATCCGAACGACTGCGAAGCCACGGAGTACGGGCACTACTACGACTGCCCAAGCAGTCTCTCGCCGCACACGATCCGGCGCGGCGCGATCACGTACCAGCTCCGCGAGGACATCCCCGAGAAAATCGTCAGCGACCGCTGTGACGTTTCCTCGGAAGTTCTCGATCGCCACTACGACCGCCGTACAGACCGTGAGAAGATGGAACAGCGACGCGACTTCATCGAAGGCCTATAACAGGAACATGACTCTCAAGCAAGCCGCTGTCAGCACTGTCGTATCGATAGCCGTCAGAACACCCTTAGGGAACGGAATTCAGCAAGTAGAACGTCTGAAACGCAAAATTTCGAGTGGACTCGCCGGGATTTGAACCCGGGGCCTCTCCCATGCCAAGGGAGTGATCTACCCCTGATCTACGAGCCCTCGTACGCATCCCACAGTTCCCGTCGGGAGTAGATAAACCCCTCGAATCCCTCGAGCCCCCGTCACGGTCTCACATTCACACGGTCACGTCCCGGCGCCCGATGGAGCATTGGGGGCCCTGTGGCTGCCGACTCACGCCCGATGAAGCGCATCGACCCCGATACCCCACAGTAGCGACACACTACAGCCGCTCGCCGGGGGACCCCGAGTGGAAATCCGAGCGGCTTTGCGAACGCTTTTTCCGGATACCCCGACGAAATCCGACGATGGCCGGGGATCAGGAGCGAGCACACAGCCGAGACGACGTGCGCGACACCTACGACCGGATCGCGACACACTTCGCGTCCACGCGGGAGTACGCGTGGCCCGAGGTCGAATCCTTCGTCGCGAGCGCGGCCGACCACGGAGCCGGCGGCGTCGGACTCGATCTCGGCTGTGGCAACTGCCGGCACGCCGAACTCCTCGCCGCCGACTGCGAGTCCGTCGTCGGCCTCGACGTCAGCCGCGGGCTACTCGAGACGGGGCGAAACCGTGCCCTCGAGCGCGAGTTCGATGTCGAACTGGTACAGGGCGACGCGGCGAGGCTTCCGGTGGCCGACGACGCGATCGACATCGCGGTCTACGTCGCGACGCTGCACCACCTGCCGACGCGAGCGGCCCGCCGGGCAAGTCTGGACGAACTCGCGCGGGTGCTCTCGCCCGACGGCCGCGCGCTGGTCAGCGCGTGGTCGACCGCCCACGACCGGTTCGAGGAGCCCGAGGGCTTCGACACGACGGTCGAGTGGACCCTCCCCGGCGGCGAACCGGTCGACCGCTTCTACCACATCTACGCGCCCGACGAATTCGAGGCCGATCTCGAGAACAGCGACCTCGAGCTCCGCGAGTGGGAACTCTCGAGCGGCAACTGTTACGCGACGGTGGCGGGACACGGCCGATCGCGGAGTCGGTAGCCCATCGGATCGCGATCGGGACGAGTTCCGCGCGCGGCGTCGAGAACTCGCTCGAGGGGCCCTCCGCTATACCGTTTCGATACCAGTGCCGTCGAAACCCACGAAGTGTGTAGATTTCCCGTGGTAGCCAGAGCCAATCTCCACCGGAAACCGTTTTTCGCGGGTTGGCCCAGTTACGCGCCGAATATCCGGCCGAGTGGCAGTCACTGAGAACGAAATAAAATGGAATGAAAGGTCCGGAATGGACTGGAATGGTCTGAAGAACATCCGGCTTTTATGATCGTCTCGCTGCCAGCCCCGGATACGCTATGACGCGTCTCACCCGACGTTCGGCACTGAAGGCCGCAGGCGCATCGCTTGCCGCAGCTACCGTTCCCGCGACGGTTTCCGCCGCCGAGTCCGACTGGACGGTCGTCGAGACCCCGGTCGACAGCACGATCCACGACGTCGCCTACACGGCGACGAATCCGCACGCGGTCGCGGGCTCCGGACTGGTCATCGAACGCACCGCCGGCGGCTGGGAGGTCGTCCTGCAGGGCGGTCCCACCGGCAACGGCAACGACCTCTACGGCGTCGACACCACCGACGACGGCGAGCGCCTCTGGCTCGTCGGCTCGAGCGGTGCGATCGGCGAGTACGACGTGACGACCGGCAACCTCGTCGACCGCTCGGCGCCCAACGACTTCACGGCGAACTTCAACGACATCGCCGTCACCGGCCCCGCGGGCGAAGCGGACGTGTACGTGGCCGACGACTCCGGCTCCGTCCACTACAGCTTCGACAACGGCAAAGAGGGCACGTGGAACTACGAGGTCCCCGGCAGCGGCTCCGGACTGAAGGCGATCGAGTTCTACGACGCCCGCTCGGGCCACGTCGTCGACACCAACGGAAAGGTGTTCGCCACCGACGACGGCGTCACGTGGAACCCGATCGGCATCGAGGACGCCGGGGTCACCTACTACGGCCTCGACAGCGACGCCGCGGACGACGTCCGTGTCAGCGGCGGTAACGCCTCCGTGTTCACGTACAACGGGAGCCAGTGGGTCCCCGAGAGCCTCGGTGACGCCGCCCTCTTCGACATCGAGACCGACGCCGGCACCGGCTACACCGTCGGCAGCGGTGGCGCGGTCTTCGAACTCGAGGACGGCAAGTGGACCCGGAACGAGACGCCGGTCGGCGAGAACCTCCGAGCCGTCGCCACCGGCCCCGTCGACATCGCCGTCGGCTCCTCGGGTGCCCTGCTCGAGCGATAGGCGTCCCGACTTGCCGATTCCATTGTGGAGCGCGCTCGTGACCACCATCCGCTGGCTGATGCGACACCGTTTTTTCGCGTAACCCGGTCCTCGATGCGGGCTAATCGCTAGCCGTGACTCGAGCGGAAAAGGAAGAGCCTTAAACGTGGGACGAAAACCGGGAGATGCGCGCGGATGGTCTAGTGGTAGGACCTGAGCCTTCCAAGCTCATGGCCCGGGTTCAAATCCCGGTCCGCGCACTTTTCGACGAACGAACGTGAGGAGAAAATGCGCGATAGAGGGATTTGAATTACGGAAGACGCAGTGCGTGAGCGGAGCGGACGTGACCGTCTTCAGATGGTTCAAATCCCGGTCCGTGCACGTTTCGACGAACGGCTGTTGAAGTTCCCGAAACCAACCTTCTCGAGCACCCGCTCTCACACCGCTTCGACGCGCTCGAACAGCGATGCACCGATCGCGACCATCACGACCGACGAGAACCCGAGCGCGCCGAGATCGACCAGGACGGAGAACGACGACGTGCCGACCAGCACCGCCCGCAGGCCGTCGACCCCGTAGGTCAGCGGGTTCGCGTACGCCAGATATCGCACCGAACTCGGCAGTCCCTCGAGCGGGTACAGCGCGCCGGAGAGGAAAAAGAGCGGGAAGATGACGAACTGGACGATCAGGCCGAACCCTTCGCTGTCGCTGAACTGGGACGCGAGCGCGATCCCGAAGCCGACGAAGGTGATCGCGAGCAGCGCGAGGAAGACGACCGCGAGGGGTACCGAGAGCAGGCTCACCGGCGCGAACCCGAGCGGGATCGAGAGCAGGAGGATGAGTAGCGCTTGGACGAGCGCCGTCGTCGAGCCGCCCGCGATCCGGCCGAGGACGATGGACGTACGGCTGACGGGTGCGACGAGAATCTCCTTGAGAAAGCCGACCTCCTGATCCGCGAGGATCGAGAGCCCGGCGAAGGAGGCCCCGAACAGCATGGTGAAACCGACGATACCGGGGACGAGGTACTGGAGGTAGTCCACGTCTTCGGGGAGGCCGGGGATCGCCGCGCCCTGAAACCCGAAGCCCATGAAGACGAGGAACAGCAGCGGCATCGCGAGCGAGCCGACGATCCGCGACGGCGTCCGGAGGAACCGTTTGGTGTCGCGCAGCCAGAGCCCATAGATGGCCTGCCAGTCGACGACGTTCACGGCTGCTCCTCCGTCGAGACCGTACTCGAGCGATCGGCGTCCGAACTCGAACCCGAGTCACCGGCTCCCATCGCCGCGCTCGAGCCGTTCGCGGCCGATCTGGTGCCCTCGCTGCCGGTGCCGAACTCGAGGCCGGTCCCGCTCCGCTCGTCGCTGGCCGAGTGATCGGTCAGGTCGAGGAAGACGTTCTCGAGGGTCGGCTCGCGCAGGTCGACCGCCGAGATCCGAGCGCCTGCGTCGTCGGCGAGACGGACGAGGTCGGCGATCCGCGCGTCGCCGTCGTCGACCGTGACGTGGACGCCGGTGTCGACGACGGCGTGTTCGCGAATCCACGGCTGTTCGGGGAGTCGCTCGAGCAGTGCGGCGGGAACGTCGTCCGCGAACTCGAGGGCGACGACGTCGCCGCCCAGCGAGTCTTTGAGCGCCGTCGGCGAGTCCATCGCGACGATGTCGCCCTCGTCGACGATCGCGACGCGGTCACAGAGACGTTCGGCCTCCTCAATGTAGTGGGTCGTCAGGACGATCGAGACGCCGGCCTCCGCGTTCAGCCGCTCGATGTACGCCCACATGTCCCGGCGGGTGCGTGCGTCGAGACCGACGGTCGGCTCGTCGAGGAAGAGGACCGCGGGCTCGTGCAACAGCCCGCGGCCGATCTCGAGGCGACGTTTCATGCCGCCCGAGTAGGTGCCGACGGGGTCGTCCCGCTCGGCCTCGAGGCCGACGAGCGCGAGCACCTCGTCGATGCGGTCGTCCCGTTCGGTCGCGTGCTGGCCGTACAGCCGCGAGTGAAAGGCGAGGTTTTCCGCGCCGGTGAGTTCCTCGTCGAGCGCTGGTTCCTGAAAGACGATTCCCAGACTGGATCGGACGGCTCCCTTTTCGGCGCGGATATCGCGGCCGTTGACGGTCGCGGTTCCCGCGCTCGGTGGCAACAGCGTCACCAGCATGTTGATGAGCGTGGATTTGCCGGCCCCGTTCGGTCCGAGCAGGCCGAACAGTTCGCCCTGCGCGACCGTAAACGAGAGGTCGTCGACGGCGGTCACGCCGTCGAATTCCTTGGTTAGTCCGTCGACGCGTATCGCGTTCATGGTGTCATCTCGTATACTGACTGAACGGTCAATCAATAAACAGTCGTCGGTTCTGGTTGGATTTTCGAAACGAAAACGATAGCAGACTCGGAACGGCGCTGCGGAGGGTCCGCGCTAAAACGGCGTTTCGGCCGTCCGGTCGTGGAGATCCACGGTCACCGCGAAGACGGCCCCGAGGACGGTTCCGAACAGCAGGTGGCCGAACAGGCTCCCCGCGGCGGCCGTCGTGAGCGGTTCGGCCCCGCTACCGCCGACCGCGTCCAGCCAGACGGGGAGGACGATGAGGGGGAGGACCGTCCAGACGAGCAGCCCGAAGACGAACCCGGCGGCGGTCGTTCGGAAGACGATCCCGGTTCGGGAGAGCGCATCCGTCTCGACATCGGTTCGAAGGGCACCGAGGATCGGCGGGCGCGTGACCAGCACCCCGAAGACGATTCCGAGGACGACCCCGTGTGCGACGTGGACTGCCCAACCCACGGGGCTGACGGGATCGAGCCCGTAGATCGACGGGATCGCGGCCGAGAGGACGTCCGGGTCGAGCAGCCACATGACGATGCCGAACGCGACCGCACCGATCGCACCGCCGAGCGCGCCGCCGACGAGCCATCCGGTGTTGCCGCTGAGTCCGGTCGTAGCCACGGTGTTGGATTCGCTACTCATCGTGTCATCGATACCACAAACGAGTCCAAAAGTGTTCGTTCCGTCGGTTTTCCGGCATCTCAGGGCTGACGGAACGTCCCGATCCGTGCATTGTAGTGGCTCGCTCGCCAAGCGCTCCCGTGGAGTACGAACTGCTCGAGTGGCCGCCCGACGGCCCCAAACTCCGACTCGATCACGAACGGTTCAGCTACGCCGGGAAGTTCGTCATGACGAACACGGGGAAAGCGGTGGCTCGAGCCGAGGACGGCCGGATCGTCGCGGCCGTCGCGTTCAACGAGGACCGCACCGACGGCGACACGCTGTGGCTGCGTTACGTGACCGTCGACCGCGAGCGCCGCGGCGAGGGGATCGGCCCGCGGCTCTGTCGACTGGTCCGCGATCGGGCCCTCGAGCGCGGCTACGACCGGCTCCGGATCGCCGTCAACAACCCCTTCGCCTACGAGGCGCTCTACCGGACCGGCTTCGCCTACACCGGCGAGACGACGGGCATCGCCGAACTGATCCTCGAGTATCCGAGCCCGGACTCGGACCCGGGGACGGATGCGGACGCAACCCCGGATGCCGACGCGGACTGGACCCCGCGCGAGCGGTATCAGGCGGGACTCGAGGAGTACCGCGCTCGCGACCTCTCGGCGGACGAGGAGGCGTTCCTCGAGTCGCGGCTCGGCAGTGAGCCGCCGGAGACTGGCGGTGAGTGAACGGACGGCGAGGCCGTATCGACGACGGGTCGCGACACAACGGAGTCCCCAGCCGACAACCCTACTGCGGCCCCGCCGAGTGGAGCGCGGCGACCGCGACGGCGTGGACTGTTCCCGCGACGGTCACGCTGACGACGGTCGCCAGCACGGCTCCAACGGGCGACGACGCGAGCCGCGAGACGCCGGTCAGTGCGTATCCGACGGAGCCGAGCCCGACCAATATCACCAGAATCGTGCCGGGACTTGCGACCGCGTACTCGAGGCTCTCGCGTGCGGCCGCGACCAGATCGTCGCCGTCGATCACGATGGCCGCGGGAGCGACGAAGAGCGCGACGAAAACGGGAGCGATCAGGAGTAGCGCCACGAACGCGAGCCCGATGCCGAACCCGGTCCACGCGCCGGCCAGGACTACCGTGCCGAGCGAGACGCCGTCGACGACCGCGACGAACGCGACGAGTCGGGCGACCCGATCGAGCGGCGGGACAACCCCGTTCGTGTCCGCGGCCGCCAGCCAGAGACACCAGGCGAACGCGACCGCCGTCGCGGCGCTGAGCAGCGCCTGCCAGCCGATGAAGGCGACGAGAAACCGGGGTTTCATCCCGGACAGGATCGCGGAACTGATTTCGACCGTCGGCTCGAGCCGCGGGACAAGCGGCAGCGAAAGCTGGACGAGGCCACGGTCGGGGAACGGCGCGAGGCCAACGGGGTACGGCGACGCGAGCCTAGCGACCGTACTTGCGGCACCGAGCGCACCGGCGACGGCGAAGGGGACGAGCAGCGACGGCCGTCCGCGGAGCAGGGCGACCGCGGTCGCGAGAATCGACCCGAGACCGGGACCGGCCCCGAGGCTCGAGACGACCGGCTCCGACCCCGTCTCGCCCCCGTTCACCGCGTCGGAATCGGAGTCGTCAGTCGCCATCGTCACCCAGCCCGTAGAGCATCAGCGTCGTTCCGATGACGATTCGATCGCCGGCGACGACCGCCGGTGTCAGGGCGGCGCGTTCGGTTTCGCCGCCGCCTGAGGTCCCGACCGTTTCCGTGAACGTCCACAGTCGTTCCCCGTCCGCCGTCGCGAGGGCGTGGAGACCCGCACGGCTGGGGACGAGCAGGAGGTCGCCGGCGACCGTCGGCGGTGGGCCCCCTTCCGTCAGGATGCTGCCGGGCGCGTCGTCGATGGTCTCCGTCCACCGAACGCCGCCGTCCGCGCGGTCGATGGCCGCGACGCCGATCGGGTCAGCCCCCTCGTCGGCTTCGATCACGCCGACGTGGTAGACGGTCGTCTCGTCAACGGCGAACCCGACGTGTGCGTCGCGCTCGAGCGGGCGAGTCCAGCCGCGACCTCCCGACGCCGCGTCGAGTTCGCGGATCCGAACCGCCCGGCTCGAGTCCGATTCCGTCCATCCGACGGTGTAGACCGTCCCGTCGCGTGCCGCCATACTGTCGCCGGCCTCGACCCGCCACTCGGGGGTCCGCCCCTCGCCGACGGTCCACTCGAGAGTGCCGTCCGCGAGGTCGAGTCCGACGAGCACCGGTCCGCCGAGGACGCGCCCTTTCACGACGACGGTCCCGGTCGCGGTGTCGACGACGTGGTCGATGGGAACGAGCGAGTACTCGTCGTCGGGGTTGGCGGCCGCGAGTCCGTATCGCCAGCGTTCGCCACCATCGTCGGGCGTGACGGCCGAAACGGTTCCCTGCGGATGGAGGCTAACGACGGTCCCGTCCGCGACGACCGGTGTGCCGGACTGCGCCGCGTCCGCACCGAACCCGCCGGGCGGCGCCGTACTAACGCCCTCGCCGTCGATCCACCAGCGCGCCCGGTCCTCGCCGATCCCCGAGACGGTCTCGGGCCAGCCGTCGGGTTCGGCGGCGTAGCCGGCGACCGCGTTCCCGTACGGGACGAGCAACACGCCGTCCCGGTAGACCGTCGTCGAGGCGAACGCCATCGGGCCGGCACCCCGACCGAAGCCGCCGTAGGTATTGGCGACATCTCCGTCGCCGGTCTCGGCATCGACGACGAACAGCCCGTTTGCGTACTGGCAGTAGACGGTCCCGTTCGCGACGACCGGCGGGAGCCACCCGGACGCGCTGACCGAGCGCGACCAAGCGATCTCGACGCCGTCCCGTGGCAGGTCAGCGTCCGAGACGTACCGCGTTCGGCCCGGATCGCGGCCGTACATTCGCCAGTCGGTCTCGCTCGCGGCGGGCGTCCGGTCCGCGCCGAGACAGCCCGCGCCCGCGCCGAGCAGCGTTCCGACGCCGGCGAGCACTGCCCGACGACCCGGGCTCGAGGCGGTATCCATGCTATCAGTTAGTGTATATTCATTTCATCCCCGGAATAAAACTTCGTATCGACGCCGATCGACTCGGTACGCGGGCGGGTCGAAGCCAACGATTCAAATCCCGGTCCGCCCAAATGGCTGCCAATGGGAAACGCCGCACTTCGGGATATCGCCGTCATCGAGGAGATTCCCTTCGACGACATCGAGGGGACCGTCGCCGTCGACGCGCACAACTGGCTCTACCGCTATCTGACGACGACGGTCAAGTGGACCGACAGCGCGACGTACACGACCGGGGACGGAACCGAGGTCGCCAACCTCGTCGGGATCGTCCAGGGGCTGCCCAAGTTCTTCGAACACGACATCACGCCGGTGATGGTCTTCGACGGCGGCCCCTCCGAACTGAAAGACGACGAGATCGAGTCCCGCCGCGAACAGCGCCGGAGCTACGAGGCGCAACTCGAGACCGCCCGCGAGGAGGGCGACGCGGTCGCCATCGCGCAACTCGAGTCCCGAACGCAGCGGCTGACGCCGACGATCCAGGAGACGAGCCGCGAACTGCTGCGACTGCTTGACGTACCCATCGTCGAAGCGCCGGCGGAGGGCGAGGCCCAGGCCGCCCACATGGTCAAACGGGGCGACGCCGACTACGTGGGGTCGGAAGACTACGACGCCCTCCTCTTTGGCTCCCCGCTGACCCTGCGCCAACTGACGAGCAAGGGCGATCCCGAACTGATGGATCTCGAGGCCAGCCTCGCCCACCACGACCTGACCCTCGAGCAGCTGATCGACGCGGCGATCCTCATCGGGACGGACTTCAACGAGGGCGTTTCCGGAATCGGACCGAAGACGGCGATTTCGGCGATCACCGAACACGGCGACCTCTGGAGCGTCCTCGAGGCGCGTGGCGATCACGTCGAGTACGGCGACCGCGTTCGCCAACTGTTCCGCGATCCCGACGTGACCGACGACTACGAGTTCGACGCGAGCGTCGATCCGGACCTCGAGGCCGCGAGGGCCTACGTCACCGACGAGTGGGGCGTCGACGCCGGCGAGGTCGAACGCGGCTTCGAGCGCATCGAGGAGAGCGTCACGCAGACGGGGCTGGATCGGTGGACGTGACGCCGACGCTCGCGGCCGCTCGGTGCCGGACAGCCGATTGCCGGTAGCGCTGGGAGCCAGCAAAACGGTCGCCGGGCGGCAGACCGAAGTCCGGCAGGGCCATTGCTCCGGTGATGAAACTCTACGAAGTTCAGGAAGCCACGAGTGACTACGAGGGGATCGTCCGAACCGACCGCGACCGGCCGACGCCAGACGACGACGAGGCGCTCGTCAGGATTCACGCGGCCTCGCTCAACTACCGGGATCTGGCGATCGCGAACGATCAACTCGCCTATCCGGGCGCGGCGTTGCCGGTCGTCCCGCTCTCGGACGGTGCCGGCGAGGTCGTCGCGGTCGGCGAGGACGTCGATCGACTTTCGGAAGGCGACCGGGTCGCGACGCCGTTCGCTCCCGACTGGATCGAGGGGGAGGGGACACGAGAGAAAATGGCGCGGACGACGGGCGGGAACGTCGACGGCGCGCTGGCCGAATACGCGACGTTTTCCGCGGAGAGCCTCGCGGTACTTCCCGAGCACTTCTCCTACGAACAGGGCGCGACGCTGTCGTGTGCCGGCTGACCGCGTGGCGTGCCCTCGTCGAGGACGGCGACCTCACCGCCGGCGAGAGCGTCCTCGCGCTCGGAACCGGCGGCGTCTCGACGTTCGCGCTCCAGTTCGCGACGATGCAGGGGGCCGAGGTCATCGTCACCTCCTCGAGCGACGACAAACTCGAGCGCGCTCGCGACCTCGGCGCGTCGCGGACGATCAACTACGAGGCAACTCCGGAGTGGGGCGAGGCCGTCCGAGAGCGGACCGACGGCGGCGTCGATCACGTCATCGAAGTCGGCGGCCCGGGAACGCTCGAGCGGTCCCTCGAGGCCGCGGCGGTCAACGGCCACGTCCATCTCATCGGCGTGCTCGCCGGGCAGGACGGGCAGGTGCATCCAGGACTGATGCTCCAGAAGGCGCTCACCGTCGAGGGCGTGATGGGCGTCGGCAGCCGCGCGATGTTCGACCGGATGAACCGCGCGATGGCCGCGACCGACATGGAACCCGTCATCGACCGCGTCTTCGACTTCGACGAGGTTCGAGAGGCCTACCGCTACGTCGAAGCCGGCGACCATCAGGGGAAGGTCGTCATCTCGCTCGAGTGAGGACGGCTCGATCGCGACGGCGTCCCGCGAGCGGACCGCCGCGGAACGTCTCCGCTCACCGGTCGCGCTGGAACCGCTCCGGGACGAGGTCCCGATAGGCGAACCCCGCCGCGGTTTCGGCGTCGCTGACCGCGGAGAGATACCCCAACCCGACCGTCGTTTTCAGGCCGTTCGCTGCTCGGCCCGTGAGGACGCGGTCGCCGACCGTCGCGACCGCGTCGTCGCCCACGCTGACGACCCAGCCGGGCGACTCGAAGGTGAACGCCTCGAGAGCGGCGTCGACCTCGATCCCGTCGCCGTCCGTAGCGAGGGTGGTGATACTCTCCGCGACCGTCCGCGCTTCCCGCACGGCGGCCTGTGCGCTCGCCGGCACGGGCTCCCCGTCGGCGCCAACCGCGCGGACCGCGTCCCCGAGCGCGAACGTCCGGTCGTCGAGCCGGAGGTCGCTCCGGACCGTCGGCCGCTCGCCCTCGAGCGCGTCCGCGCCCCGAATCCCGCCGGTCCAGACGAACCGGTCGTAGAGGACCCGGTCGCCCGACTCGAGGTGGACGTGCGTCTCGTCGGCTCGCCGGACGGCCGCGTCGGTCCGCACCTCGACCCCCTGCTCCTCGAGTGCGGTCCGAACCGCGCGCTGGAAGGGGTCCGAGAACCCCGGTGCGACGTGCTCGCATTGCTCGAGGACCGTAATCGTCGCGTCGGCCCGTTCCTCGCGAGCGAGCGCCGCGAGTTCTCCCGCGACCTGCACTCCGGAGAGGCCGGCCCCGCCGACGACGAGCCGCGGGTCGTCGCCGCGGAACGTCTCGAGCGCGCCCGACCGAATCCGATTCGCGTGCGAGAGCCGCTTGAGCGGCGTCGAGTGCTCCCGGACGCCCTCGAGCCCGTAGTAGGCGGTCCGCGCGCCCAGACAGATCGCCGCCGCGTCGTAGGAGAGCGCGCCGGTCGAGAGGGACACGACCCGCTCGTCGCGGTCGATTTCCTCGACGCGAGCGACGCGGACGGCGGCCCGCTCGAGCACCTCGGGCAGCGGGACTGTGATCGCCGCGGCCAGTTCCGGCCGGCGGATCACCCGGTGGAGTTCGTGCTGAACGAGGTGGTCCGGCGACCGGTCGACCAGCGTGATGTCGACCGTCTCGGGGAGGTCTTCCTCGAGCAACCGCGTCAGGGTCAGCCCCGCGTAGCCCGCACCGAGAACGACGACGTGCATGGGTAGGCGTAGGGACTCGAGTCGCATAGTGACCGGTGGACGATCGACCCGATCGAAACGATATCTAGAGACCCGGCTCGAGTCGACGATTCGGTCCTACCGAAGCGGGAAAACGAGTGCGAACGACAGCCAGTGCTCGCGGCGCTACAGGGCGGAGAAGACGAGCCACGGCACGACGAACATCGCCAGCGTCAGCACGGCGAGGATCAGTCCGTAGCCGATACCCGTTCCCACGACAGTGAGCCACGTCGGATGGTCGAATTCGCTCAGATCGACAGCCATGTCTCTGTCATCCGGTGACGAACGCATAAACGTACCGGAACGCCGACTCACGGGTTACATCGGCGGAATCGATGGGCCTCGAGCAGCCCGTCGTAACCCGACTACCGGTAGATGTTCTGATACCGCTCGCGGTACTCTCTGAGGGCGAGTCTGGCCTTGCGTCGCGAGGTGAAGCCAAAGCCCACCGCCTCGCACGACTCGTCGTCACACTCCCATCGGAACGTCTCGGACTCGGGATCCCTCGAGACCGAGGCGTCCGTCTCGCACAGCGGACAGGTCCATCCCCACCGCATATCGCCGGCATCGATACTCGGGCGAGTCATACTCTATGCCGGGATTGTACTGTGCACTGAAAAGGCCGCGCCTCGAGTCGTTCATCGCTTATGACGGGGCAGCGATAGCGTTCCGCCTCGCGTGCGAGCCGAGCGCGGTTTTCGGACCGTTTTTACCGAGTGAGCCGCTACGAGCACGCAATGACGAAGATCGTCGTGGTGGACAACCACGGACAGTTCACCCACTTGGAACGCCGAGCGCTTCGCGACCTCGGCGTCGACACGGAACTGATCGACAACGACACGCCGCCAGAAGCCGCCGACGCCGACGGTGTCGTCCTCTCGGGCGGTCCCGACATGGATCGGATCGGCGCGTCGGCCGAGTACCTCGAGGCCGATATCCCGGTCCTCGGCATCTGTCTGGGGATGCAACTGATCGCCGAGGAACTCGGCGGGAGCGTCGGCAGCGGCGACTACGGCGGCTACGCGGACGTCACCGTCGACATCGTCGACGACGACGACCCGCTGACCGGCACCCTGCACCCCGAGACCCGCGTCTGGGCGAGCCACGCCGACGAGGTCACGGAACTGCCGGACGGCTTCGAACTGACCGCGAGAAGCGACGTGTGTGACGTCGAAGCGATGAGCGACACCGACCGCGACCTCTACGGTGTCCAGTGGCACCCCGAGGTCGCCCACACCGAGGAGGGCGACGAGATTTTCGAGAACTTCGTCGCGATCTGCGAATCGCGATAGTCCCGGTCCCGCCACACCGCTATCATACGTGCTCGTGTGGGTTCGGACGATTGCGGCGACCGGCGACCGTCTCATCTGCAAGCCACCTGTTTATTGAAATCAGCGCTGTCGACTCACACGAGCGCCTATGACTATCGACTCAACCGAAGACCTCTTCGTAGACGGACTGAAACACGCGTATTACACCGAACAGCAACTCGTCGAAGCCCTCGACGAACTCGAGCAAACTGCCTCGAGCGAGGAACTCAAGTCGGGCTTCGCCGAGCACCGCGAGGAGACGCAAAATCACGTCGAGCGCATCGAAGACGTGTTCGAGCAACTCGACGCCGACGCGGAGGCCGAGACGGATCCGGTCGTCGACGGGATGATCGAGGCCCACGAGGAGTTCATGGACAAGGATCCCAGTCAGGAGGCCATCGACCGGTTCAACATCGCCGCCGGCCAGAAGTCCGAACACTACGAGATCGCCGTCTACGGGAACCTCATCCCGATGGCGGATCAGCTCGGCATGGACGACGTCGCGGACACCTTAGAGGAGACGCTCCGAGAGGAGCAGGACGAACTCGACAGCCTCTCGGAGATGGGCGAGGAGTTCGATTACGGCGAACTGTCGGTCTCGGAGTGAAAGCAGCCCGGCATTCAGTTTCTTTTTCGCCACCTGAGAGATCGAACACGCACTCGAGCAGCGCGGCTCACCACGGCCCCGATTGACCGTCAGTCTCTTGCCCGTCCGCCGGGATGTGGGTGACGATGACAGTTGACACTATCGGCCGGTTCGAACGCGCACTCGAGGGACTCGAAGTAGAATTCGAGCGCGTCGCGGCCGCCGACGCGAGCGAGCGGATCGACGCGGTCGCCGACGCGCCGGCCGTCGGCGCAGCGCTTCCCTACGAGGGCGTTTCGCTCCCCGAAGCGGTGACGATCGAGCCGACGACCGCCGAACTCGAGGCGGCACGAACGGGCGTCACTCCCGTCGGGTTCGCAATCGCGGAGTACGGCAGCGTCGCCGTGGAGTCGACGGCCGACGGCGCGGAACCGATCGCCCTCTACCCGGATCGTCACGTCGCGGTTGTCCCGGAGAGCGATGTCGTCCCGAATCTCAGCGCCGGTTTCGACCGGCTCGCGGACGGGTTCGACGCGGGCCGGGACAGCGTCGTCTTCGCGACCGGGCGGAGCGCGACGGCGGACATGGGCGACCTCGTCCACGGCGTCCACGGGCCCGGCGAGGTCCACGTGATCGTTCTGGAGGACCGATAGGATGGCCCAACGAACGCGATCCGAGCGGGCCGAGCGGATCCGGCACCTGCTCGAGACCGAGGGGCCGGCGATCCACGCCCAGGCGAGCGCCTCGAACGACCGCCGGAAGGAGACCTACGGCGGAACCGACGACCTCGAGGCACTGCGAACCGACGCGCGGGCGATCAAGGAAGACGCTATCGAGCGACTGCCGGAGTTGATCGAGACGGTCCGGGCGGCCGTCGAAGCCAACGGCGGCACCGTCTACGTGGCGGACGACGCCGCGGACGCGAACGCGTACGTGGCAGACGTGGTCCGGAACGAGGCCGACGCGGCCGATACGGCCGACGCGAGCGGGACGACAGGCGACGCCGACGCGCCGTCGGTCGTCAAATCCAAATCGATGACGACCGAGGAGATCGATCTCAACGAGGGACTCGAGGCCGCGGGGATCGACGTCACCGAGACCGATCTCGGCGAGTGGGTGTTGCAAGTCGCCGACGACACGCCCTCCCACATCGTCGGCCCGGCGATGCACCTCGATCGCGGGCAGATCGCCGACCTGTTCAACGAGCGGTTCGACCCCGACGAGCCGTTCGATACCGCTGAGGAACTCACGCGGTTCGCTCGCGACCATCTCGGCGAGATCATCACCGAGGCCGACGTGGGGATTACGGGTGCGAACTTCGTCGTCGCCGAGAGCGGGACGATCACGCTCATCACGAACGAGGGCAACGCCCGCAAGTGCGCGGTCACGCCCGACACCCACGTCGCGATCGCGGGCGTGGAGAAACTGATCCCGACGCTGTCGGACCTCGAGCCCTTCGTCGACCTGATCGCCAAGAGTGCGACGGGCCAGCCGATCTCGCAGTACGTGACGATGCTGTCCCCGCCGACCGACTCGCCGACGCTGGATTTCGAGTCGCCGGACGAGCCGATCACGGGCGACGGTAACGGAGCGGCCGACGGACCCGGGAACTCGGACCGCGATTTCCACCTCGTCTTGCTGGACAACGGCCGCACGGACATGCGCGAGGACGATCAGCTCCGGGAGACGCTGTACTGCATCCGCTGTGGAGCCTGCTCGAACTCGTGTGCGAACTTCCAGTCGGTCGGCGGCCACGGGTTCGGCGGCGAGACCTATTCGGGCGGCATCGCGACCGGCTGGGAGGCCGGCGTCCACGGACAGGACTCGGCGGCCGAGTTCAACGACCTCTGTACCGGCTGTACGCGCTGCGTCGACGCCTGTCCGGTGAAGATCGACATCCCGTGGATCAACACCGTCGTCCGGGACCGGATCAACCGCAGCGGCGACGCGGAGTCGTACGACTTCCTCGTCGACGGGCTCACGCCCGACGAGGAAGCAGGCGGGATCGACCCCGGAAAACGCTTCTTCGGCAACATCGGCACCGTCGCGAAGGCCGCCAGCGCGACCGCGCCCGTCTCGAACTGGCTCGCCGACGCCGGCCCCGTCCGCGCGGCCCTCGAGCACGCCCTCGGAATCGACCGCCGGCGCGATCTGCCGACGTTCCGGCAGGAATCGCTCGTCGACTGGTTCGAGGAGCGAGGTGGCCCGGACGCCTCGAGCCGACGGGCGGCGCGAGCCGCTCGAGACGGCGGGGCCGAGATCGACCGCGAGGTCGTCCTCTACCCGGACGTCTACACGAACTACGTCGACACAGAGCGCGGGAAAGCCGCGGTCAGGACACTCGAGGCGCTCGGCGTGCCGGTTCGAGTCCCGGACTTGCCCGAGAGCGGGCGTGCGGCGCTCTCACAGGGGATGATCGCGACGGCGGACCGGCAGGCCAGCCGGCTCTTCGCCGCGCTGGCCGAAGACCTCGATGCTGGCCAGGACGTGGTCGTCATCGAGCCGTCCGATCTGGCGGCCATGCACCGCGAGTACGAACGCCTGCTCCCCGAGCAGTCGTTCGATCGGCTCCAGGAGAGCAGCTACGAGATCTGCGAGTACGTCTACGGCCTGCTCGAGAACGGAGCCGAGCCGTCGGCCCTGTCGACCGGCGACGGATCGGAGCCGGTCGCCTACCACTCCCACTGCCAGCAGCGCACGCTCGACCTCGAAGCGCCCACCGTTGCCGTCCTCGAGCGCTGTGGCTACGCGCCCGAGAGCTCCAGCGCTGAGTGTTGCGGTATGGCGGGCTCCTTTGGCTACAAGCAGGAGTACTACGAACTGAGTATGGACGTTGGCGAGCGGTTAGCGACACAGGTCGAGGACGCGGAAACCGTCGTCGCGTCCGGAACGTCGTGTGGCGACCAGCTCGAGGCGCTGCTCGAGCGCGAGGTTCCGCATCCGATCGAGTTGCTCGCACCCGGTCACTCTCGGCGGTAGGGAACGAAACTCGAGCCCGCACAGTTACGGGGGTCGGCTCGGTAGCTAAACTGTCGCAGTAGAATGACTTCGGTGTCCATGCACGACCATCTCCGCCCGACCGATAGCGACTATCCCGACGGAATCTACCGCGTCGTCGGAACGAGCGGGAAGACCGCGACGTTACTCCGCGTGGGGGACCCGGACGGTCGGCGAGTCAACACCGGCGAACTCGAGCGGGTCGCAGAGGCCGAACTCGAGGTGTTCGAACCGGCCGCAAACCCGGACGGAAACCGCCCGTTCGGGGCCGCCGTCGCGTCGAGACTCGAGATGGGATACTGGTCGCTCCGGGCCTTCGGACAGCAACTGGTCGCACGGCCGCTTCCCGCCGCAGTCGCCGGACTGCTCGTCGTCGTGGGCGTCGTCGGCGAACAAATCGATACCTTTCCGGAGCCCGCGCTCAGCGCGTTGATACTCGTCGGTGCCCTCGGGCTCGCAGTCATCGGGAGCGGGCGGTTACGGTAGTGAGACGGTCACTACTCGAGCGGATCGCTCACCAGTACAGGAGTACAGCGAATCGAACGAAACCGCGTGCCTACGCCTCGAACAGTTCATCGACCGCGTGTCGCGCCGCGAGCGCGGCGTCGTCGGCGACCTGTTCGGGGTCGGGATCGGCCTCGTCATCCTCGGGCGCGTTGAGGTAGACGTCGACCTCGAGGACGCCGTCCTCGAAGACGACGGTCACGTCGTAATCGCGCACGTCGGACTGTTTGTACTGTGAGAAGATGACGCCTTCCGCGGCGTCGGCCGCCGTCTGAACGACGGTCTCGTCCGACGGCTCGTCAGTCGGCATTTACGCGCCGCCAGCGCCCGGACCGCCGGGGCCGGCCGGACCGCCGCCCATGCCGCCGCCGCCGAGCATGTCCTCGAGTTCCTCCTGCAGGCTCTCGAATTGGTCCTGGACGCGCTCTTCTTGCTTCTCGAGGGTCTCGAGACGGATCTCGAGCGAGTCGACCTTGTCCTCGAGGTCCTCTTCGGCCTGATCGTAGTCGGTCTCGACGAGGAGTTCGCCGACGTTTCGGTACATCGTCGTTCCCTCGTCGATGTTCTCGAGCTCGTCGAGGGCGTTCTGTGCCTCGGTGAGACCCGATTCGGCTTCCTGTTTCTGGACGGCGACTTCCTGTGCCGTCTCCTGTAGGTCCTGAAGCTGCTCGATTTTCTCCTGTGCCTCGGGCGGCAGGTTTCCTTGCATATCTCGACCGTCGCCCTCCGGACTGATAAAGACCAGCTTTGTCTTCCGGTCGGCGGTCGGCACCGACTGCCGATCGTCCTGCCCTAGTTCGAACCGCGTCCGTCGGTTGCGACCGCGTCGTCGCCGGCCGTCGGCGTCGCGGCGCTGTCGGTTCGGATCACGAGGTAGCCCCCGACGAGGAAAAGCGCGCCCCAGAGCAGGAAGACTGCGTCCCAGAGGACGATCGGGCCGGGACCGGCGGGCCAGACGTGATGCAGCCCGAGCAGGTGGTGATCGACGATCCCCTCGACGAGGTTGAACACGCCCCAGCCCATGATCACCGCGCCGAACAGCGCCCGCCCGGAGTTCGGGACCGAGTGGAACCGCCACGCTCGAGAGAGCAACACGACGCCGATGATCGTGAACACGTACGTCCCGAGGTGAAAGAGCCCGTCGGCCATCACGTTGAGCTCCAGATCGGTCGCGACGCTCGAGTCGGGATAGGACGAGAGCATGTGATGGATCTGGAGAATCTGGTGGAAGACGATTCCGTCGAAGAAGCCGCCCAGACCGAGTCCGAGCGCGAGGCCGGCGATCACCAGCGGCTTGGCGTCCCGCCGCAGTCCGAGCCACGTCCCCTCCCGTTCGGCCATACCGCGAATTCGGAAACGAGGACGAAGACCGCGTTGCCTGCCGGTACAGGGTCGGGTCGATACGGGTCGCTCGAGACGGGATTATCTATGAGGGCGAGAGCCACGGGACGGAGAGCCACGACCTACTGGGACTCGAGAACGGCTGCACCCACGTCGGCGGTCCGTTCCGCGACATCGATCAGCGAAAACCACGTGTTCAGCGCCGCTCGAAGCGCGATTACGTCGTCGGCGTCGATCTCGATGTGAACGCGGGCACCCTCCCGTTCGATGGTCGTCCGCGAGCGCTCGTCGTCGATCTCGCCGATTTCGCGGCCGACGCTCTCGGCGACGAGTTCGGCGCGCGACGCGGTCTCGTAGTCGAACTCGAGGGTCGCATCGTGAGAAGACACGCGCAGTTACTGGACGTCGACTTCCTTGACGTCGCGGCTGCGTTCTTTCAGGAGCACGCGGTGGCCGCAGTAGGGACAGCGGACGCCGCCGTACTCGTCGAGCTGGACGTCGCGTTTACAGCGAGAGCATTTGTAACTCATGCGGGACCTGAATGACGCGTTATTCGTCGTCCTCTGCGAGGGCAGCGCGGATGGAGCGCTGGACGGTGCGGCCGGCGGGGGTCTCCGGGCGGTACGCGCCGCCGGTGAAGACCTCGCCGGTCTCCTCGTTCTTCCAGATGCCGGTGCCGACGCGGGTGACATCGTCGCCGTCGACTTCGGCGTTTTCCATGTCGTCTTCGATCTCGCTGACGCGACGTCGTGCGACGCGGCCGTAGCGGGCGCCGAAGCGGCCAGCGCTACCGACCTGTCCTTTCTTGGCCATAGTAGTCCTCACTATCGCCAGCGGATTCTTAAACCTGTTGAGTCGTGACGGCTCTCGGACGGCACTTCGTCGCTCGGCCCCGATCACGACCCGCCGATTCGCTCGGCGACCGGCCACGCCAGCAGTTCCAGAAAGACGAGCGCGAGCGCGGCGAGATACCCGGCGATCGCAAGCGGCGCGGTAAGCAGTCCCGGGCCGATACTCGGGGCCGCGAGGAGCGTGCGGACCGCGAGACCGCTCATCGCCAGCAACGGGATGAGGGTCAGGACGGCGTCCGGTCGCTCGAGCATGGCTAATTATATCTAATTACGGCTGTCCCGATAAGGCTCGGACAACCAGCAGCAACTGACACTTCCATCGATTCGGCACAATATTTGCCTCGAGAGTCTCCCGACTGCGGAATCGACATCGACGGCTAGCGGTCTGGGACGGCGATACACGACGAGCGACTACTGGAACTCCGCGTCCGCGAGCACGTCGTTGAGATCCTCGCGAATCCGCTCGCCCATTTCGCGGTCGCGAGCGGTCGTCACGACGCGGTTTTCCTGCACGCTCGAGCCGTCCCGCAGGAGCATGCGAACGTTGCCGCCGTCGTCGGCGCGGGTCACCTTCGCGCGCATGCCGGATTGGGAGCCCTTGCCGCCGGCGTCGATGGGGCCCGGAATCACCTTCTTGACGTGGGGGTGATCCGCGACGGTGTGAATGGCCCGCATTCCCGTCCGGCCGCCGATGAGCGTCGAGTGACTGCCGCTGATCTTCTCGGCCGGCGGCGTCTCGACCACGTCGAGCGCGCGGTTCCCGCGGCGCTCGAGGACCGCCGCGACGGGCTCGTCGTCGTCGACGCGGTAGAACGGGTGGTGAACGTCCTCGCGAACGGCGCGGATCACCGCTCGCACGCCGCCGGCGTAGACCTCATCCGGGCGTTTCCGCCGGATTTCGTCGCCGATCAGCCCCGCGAAGTTCCGGAGTTCGATCGGCTCGTTCTCGCCGTCCTCCGGCGTCGTCGTGATCGTCGTCTCCCCGAGAACCTGTTCGTCGGCGTCTCGCTCGCCCGGCTCGTCGGGCTCGCCGGCGAGCATCGTGATGGTCGCCCTGTCGCGCGCCGCCTCGAGGACGATCGCCTCGGTGTTGGCCTCCCGACAGACCAGACAGAAGTCACCGGGTTTCTCGAGCGGCGATGCGCAGTGACGACACTCCATATCGAGGCATCGGGCGACACAGGTAAAACAGGCCTGTTTTCGACGGCGGCGGGATTCGGCTGCGTTTCACCGGACGAACGGACCGGAATCCGGCGATTCCGGGAGCAAAGTCGAACGGACGCTGGGGCCGAGCTACGGCCCGCTCCCGCTCACGGTCGTCTCGTCGCTCCCGACGTTTCCGTCCGCGTCGATAGCGGTGACGACGATTCGATACACCGCGAGTTGTTCGCTCCCTCGAGCGCGCAGCGTCCGGGTCACGGTCTCGCTGTCACCGCCGAGAGCCGCCGTCGCCGCGTCGATAGCCTCGCCCGTCTCGGGGTCTCGGAGTTCGAACTCGGCCCGCTCGAGGCTGTTTCCATTAGTAGGGTTCTCGAGAGAACCGCGTTCGAGATGGTCAGCAACTACAGAATGTCGGTGAGAACGGTCCGAACCGGCTCCGTGTCGACGACCTCGTAGGGCACTCTGAGCGGCGAGACCGACACCTGCTCCTCGAGCAGCGCGTGCCGGTCGGTGTCGTCGGGGTCGGGAATGTCCCGGTTCGCCATCTGCTGCCAGAGCCGGTTGGTCAGCTGAAACCGGCCGTTCTCGAACGTCGCGTCCATCTCGTAGACGTCGGTCGGCCGAGTCAGTTCGACGCCATTGGGCTTGCAGTCCGGCCGCGGCACGTTGACGTTCAGGTAGTCCACGCGGTCGAACAGCCCGGTTCCGGGCGCGCCGTCAACCAACGTCGCGGCGATCTCGCCCGCGCGTTCGAAGTCCGCCGGCTCGAGGTCGCCGTCGTGGCCGAGCGTGTCCATCGAGACGGCGATCGACGGGGTGCCGAGGAAGGCCGCCTCCATGGCGGCGCTGACGGTCCCCGATCGGGAGAACACGTAGGTCCCGAGGTTCGCCCCCGAGTTACAGCCCGAGACGACGATATCGGGGGCCGGCTCGAGGGCCTTGACCCCGACGATGGCGCAGTCACAGGGGGTGCCGTCGACGGCGTAGCCGAGGTCGTGGTCTGTGTGCGGGACCAGCGAGGTAAACGAGTCGGCCTCGAGATCCAGCGAGCGGTCGTCGTCGGCCGACCGCGTCCGGCCGTAGGACAGCGACCGGCCGACCGCGCTCCGGTTCCGGTCGGGCGCGACGACCGTGACCGTGCCGACCGCCGAGAGCGCGTCGTGTAATGCTCGGATGCCGGGCGCGTCGATTCCGTCGTCGTTCGTCAGGAGAATGTGGGGGTCCGAATCCAGTTCCATTGCCTGTTCGTCCGGTGGCGGGCGAGCTACGTATCAGTTCGGTCCCCCGCGGGTTCGGTCCCGACTGTCCGCGGGCTCCGTGACAGTTCGGTTTACGTACTCGTCGCTCCTACGGGATGCATGATCGGATTCGACTACTGGCCACGGATTGCCTCGCTGCTCGCACAGACTGACCCCGGCGTCAACGTCGATATCGGGACGACGAACGGACTTCTCGGCGGCGCGATCGGCGCGTTCCTGTCCACGCTGGTCGTCGGCGCGATTTTGGTCGCCGTTGCCCCCGAGTTCACCGAGCGGATGATGGGGGACGTGCTCGAGGACCCGGTCGGAACCTTCGCGTACGGGATCATCTCGCTGCTCGCGTTCGGGTTAGTGATACTGCTCCTGGCCATCACGATCATCGGCATCCTGCTCGCAGTGCCGCTCATCGTCGTCGCGTATCTGGTGTGGGCGATCGGCGGCGCGATCGCCTACCTCGCCATCGCCGACCGACTGGTCGGTCGCAACGACGGCTGGTTGAAGCCGCTGCTGGTTGCTGCCTGTCTCAGCGGGGCGCTCGCGGTGACCGGAATCGGCGGCCTCCTCGCGGTCTGTATCGGAGCCACCGGCTTCGGTGCGATACTCCGAACCTTCTTCTGAGAAGGACGACTCAAGGCGGCAGTCAGTGCAGGCGCGCCGAAACGCGGTCGATCACCGGGCTGTGTGAGACGCCCATCGCCCGGTACATCCGCCCCTGAACGACGATCTGGACAAACAGCCCGCACGAGAGGATCGTCGGATACCAGATCGTCGGGAGTCCGCTCAGGCGAACCCAGAACGCGCTGGCGACGCCGACGACGGTGATCGCGATCGAACTGAGGAGATGGACTCTCGAGAGCAGCGGTGCGCGCGCTCGCTGCGTGTCGGTGTAGAGCCGCTGTTCGAAGAGGCCCAGTAGCCCCTGTACGACGTATAGCGCCGACAGGAATAGCGAGTAGGACTCGAACATAGGTCCCAAAACACCTGATAGTTACTTAACAATACTGGTCGGGCCGTCACCACGGTAGGTACCGTCGCAGACGAGCCACTAGCGATCGCTGGCGGCGGACCCGAAGCGTACTTCCGTCGACCTCGAACGCCGCCTCGGTCGCGGCGATTTGTTCGCCGTCCGGAAGCTGGTAGTACTGCTCGCCGGCCGGGACCGTTCCGCCGCTGCTCGCGCCGAACAGCGACTTCGATCGGCCCGTCAACTCCGGCGCGGGCCCGTCGTACTCGATCTCGTACACCGTCTCCCCGTCCTCGGTCGTCTTCCGCCAGTCGACGATCTCGCGGTCTCCGTGGGTCCCGATCATACGTGGGGAAGTTCCCGATTCGGCGCGTGGTGAGTCGCGGTGTCCATTCGTCGCGTCGATACTCGTGACAACGACCTAAAGATTGTGTCATGTCGCCGCTCGCGTCGGTGCTGGTCGCCGGGAACTGGCGTCAGTCCCATTGCTCTCAGCCGAGGTCGACCGGATCGACCTTCAGGTACTCCCGCAGGACGACCGTCGCGTACGACCCCTTCGGCAGCGCGAACTCGAGGGTCAGCGGCTCCGTCTCGAGGGCCAGATCCGTCCGGAGGAGCACGGCTCGCCGGGTACCGGTCGAATTGAACTCGCCGGGAAGATCGAAGTCCGCGGGCTCGAGGCCGAGGTCGTCGAGAACGCTGCGCTCGATTTCGCCCTGCTCGCCGTCGGCGAGTTCGGTCTCGGTGCCGACCAGCGGCGCGGTGACGAACGCCCGGCCGCGCTCGCAGTGGCGGGTCACCGAGTCGACCCGGCGCTCGTCGACCCGCTGGAGCCGATCGGTGTCGGGCAGTGCGAGCCCGTCGGGAGCGTCGGTGTCCGAGAAACAGACCACGTCGCCCGCGACGGGGCGGTCGAAGGGGAGCCCGCGCTCGAGGCGCTCGGAAAGCATCAGGTTGAACGCGTAGGACTGGGCTGCGTGGACGAACAGCCGCTGGAGGTTCGAGGGCACCCGCTCGAGGGCCGCTCTGAACTGCTCGGGACCCGGCTCGCCGTCGTACTCGGCGAGGGCGTGGATCATCGAGCGCTCGTAGCGCAGTCGGTGTGGCACCCGCTCGAGGGCTTCCTGCCAGTCTCTCGTCTCCTCGACGAAGGCTCTGGCTTCCTGCGTTCCCTCGGGTTCCGCGTCCGTCGGATTCCCGAGGTAGGCCATCACCGCGCCCTCCCAGTCGTCGCGGGCGATCGCGAGGCCTACTTTATGGGTCACCGGCCGGCGGCTCCCGAAGCGCTGCTGGCCGAAGAAGTTGGGGACGCCGATCGAGACCGCTCTCTCGTCGTCGGAATCGCCGTTCGACGCCCCGCCACCGCCGCTCTCGAGCCCGCCGAACGCGCGCAGTTCGTCGGTGATCGCCGCGGCGTTTTCCGGCCGTTCGGGGTCGGTGACGACGAGTTCGAACGCGTTGCCCGCGAGGTCGCCGAACTCGAGGTTCCGCCCCGCGCGGCCCAGAACCTCGAGATCGACGCCGTCGATTTCCGGCAGGTCCGCGGGATCGGCTCCGTAGACCGAAAACAGCTGGGTGGTCACGGCATACTTGTCCTTCGTGCCGGCCCAGTTGACCCGCTCTCTCGAGAGGCCGAGCGCGTCCGAGAGCCGCGAGGCGAAATCGTTGGTGTCCCACCCTCGCAGCGTCGCCCGGAAGACGAGGTGGGGGTAGGCGTCCGTCGGCGCGTCGACGGGTTCGGTGTCGAAGCGCTCGAGTTCGCGCACCCGGAAGTCCGCGTCGTCCTCGCGCAGGCGACCGCCGACGCCGTCGGTCTCGCTGACGTAGTGGTCCATGCCGACGGCCTGCTCCGTAGGGTGGGCTGAGCGCATACTGATGGGCGGCGATTCGAGTGCCGGGCGTAAATCGGTTCGTTCTCGCGGCGGAGAATCGTTCGCTGTCGATTCGTCTCGGCCCCGCAGTCAGTCCGTCCGCGGAATCGACCACGCACCGATTACGAACGCGACGACAGCGAGGACGGCGAGGATTCCGAGATTCGCGATCGCGGGATCGACGCCGGCGACAGCGGGCGTCCCCGCGTCGGCGTCGGTCGCGGCCCGCACGCCCCGCGCGAAGTAGGTCAGCGGCGAGAGGTTCACCAGCGGCTCGAACCAGCCGGGCAGTTGGGACAGCGAGATGAACGTCTCCGAGAGGAAGAGCAGCGGGAGGCCGATCGCGTTGCTGGCGGCGACCGCGCCGTCTTGGGAGTCGGTGAAGCTGCCGAGCATCGCGCCGACGCTACAGAAGCAGACGACGCCGACGAGGATGTACGGCACCAGCAACGGCGAGAACGCGATCTCAGCGCCGGTCAGCACGATCACCAATCCGAGGATGAGCAGGCTCGCCAGTCCGATGATGACGGCGTTGACGACGATCTGGGCGAGCAGCCACTCGCCGCGGGAAAGCGGCGTCGTCGCGAGCTTCTCGAAGCGACTGCCCTCGCGGTGGCGCGCGACCTCGCTGCCCATCCGCGACAGGGGCGTAAAGAGGACGACGACGGCGAGATAGCCCGGCACGTAGTACGCCGCCGGCTCCGTGAACAGCCCCTCTCCGGTCGGATCGGTGCGAATGAGCGCCCCGAAGATGACGATCAGGATTACCGGGAAGAAGAAGGTGAAAAAGACCGCCGTCCGCCGGCGGACGAACGACCGCCACCCGGCGCTCGTCTCGGCCCCGACACGGCCCATCCGACTCATGCCGTCTCACCCGCACGTGCGAGATCGGAGTCGTCGGCTCCGCGCTCGCCCTCGAGACGATCAGTCCGCTCGCGTTCCGCCGTATCGGCCAGGGAGAGATAGACATCCTCGAGGTCGGGTTCGGCCCACGAGAGTTCGGTGTACTCGATGTCCCGCGCCTCGAGGTAGTCGACCACCGCGCCGATCGCGGCGGGATCGATGTCGCGGACGACGACCGCCTTCTCCGGATTGCGGCCCCGGCCGCGGTCCGGGCGTTCGACCGGGTACTCGAGGTCGGCGAAGGCGTCCAAATCGGCGGCCGTTTCGACCGTGAGCCGGCTCGAGCCGCCGTGGTCGCGGACGAGCGCCTCGGGCGTTCCCTGCGCGACGAGGCGGCCGTCGGCGAGCAGGCCGACGCGGTCGGCGAGGCGTTCGGCCTCGGCCATGTCGTGGGTGGTCAGGACGACGGTCGTCCCGGCGTCGGCGAGGTCCTCGATCAGCCGCCAGACGGTGCGGCGACCGGCGGGGTCGATGCCGGTCGTCGGCTCGTCGAGGAAGAGCAGGTCGGGGTCGTTGACCAGCGTGGAGCCGACGCAGGCCCGACGCTGCTGGCCGCCCGAGAGATCCTCGTACCACGTCTCGCCGGCGTCGACGAGGCCGACATCCGCGAGGACGTCGTCGGGGTCCCGCGCGTCGTCGTAGAGGCCCGCGTAATAGGCCAGCAGTTCGCGCGCGCTGAGCCGGGCGGGCGGCGAGAACTCCTGTGGCAACACGCCGAGCCGGTCGCGGTCGACGGCCGACGGCGTCTCGCCGAGAATTCGTGCCGTTCCGTCGTCCGGGTCGGTCGTTCCCGTCAGCGCGCGGACGAGCGTCGTCTTGCCGGCCCCGTTCGGGCCGATCAGCGCGAAGACCTCGCCGGCCTCGACGGACAGCGACGCCCCCGCGAGCGCCGTCGTCTCGCCGTAGCGCTTCTCGAGATCCGTCGCGTCGACTACGGCTTCCATACGGAGCGGTTCCCGCGCATCGCGGGTAAGGGGTTCGATTCTCGCAAGGACTCACGGACGGTGTCGTCCACGTTCGAATACGGATATCGCTCACGGCGTCGCCGTTCGCATCGCGGTTCTCACTCACTTCGTTCGTTCCGAACCGCGCACCTCCGAACCGCGCCCGCGCTCTTGCCCTCGCAGGCTCAACCGTTACCGGTCAGTTCGTGGTAGCGAGCCGAGAATGGTCAAACTCGGATACACCCTCTCGAGCGAGGAGTTCGGTCCGCAGGAACTGGTCGATATCGCCCGCAAGGCGGAGGACGCCGGCTTCGACTTCCTCTCGATTTCGGATCACTTCCATCCGTGGGTCTCCGCGCAGGGCGAGTCGCCGTTCGTCTGGTCGACGCTGGGCGGGATCGCGACCGCGACCGACGAGATCGAGGTCGGCGTCGGCGTCACCTGCCCGACGATCCGGATCCATCCGGTCAACGTCGCCCACGCGGTCGCCACCGTCGACGAGATGCTCGGCGATCGCTTCACGTTCGGCGTCGGCACCGGCGAGAACCTGAACGAGCACGTCACCGGCGAGCGCTGGCCCGAACACGACGTTCGCCTCGAGATGTTGGACGAGGCGATGGACGTGATGCGGTCGCTCTGGACCGGCGAGACGACGAGCCACCACGGCGAGTACTACACGGTCGAGAACGCGCGGCTCTATACGGTTCCCGACGAGCAGCCGACGACGATCGGGAGCGCGTTCGGCCCGCAGACGGCCCAGTGGGTCGCCGAGACCGCCGACGGGCTCTGGTGTTCCGGCCCCAAATCGGAGCCGGTCGAGGCCTACGAGGAGGCCGGCGGCGAGGGGCCGAAGTACACCCAACTCCACGGCTGCTACGCAGACAGCGAGGAGGAGGCGATCGAGACGATCTACGAGCAGTGGCCAAACGGCTCGATTTCGGGCGAACTCGGGCAGGAACTCCCGACGCCGGCCCACTTCGAACAGGCCGCCCAGATGGTCGAGAAAGAGGACATCGCCGAGGCCGGCACGGCCACCGAGCCGGACCCACAGGCCCACATCGACAGCATCGAGCAGGCAATCGACGCCGGCTACGATCACGTCTACTTCCACCAGATCGGCGAGGAACAGGAGAAGGCGATCGAGTTCTACGAGGAGGAGGTACTGCCGTCGTTCTAGTGAGCGTTTTCCTGTTCGAACCCAAACACGGAGACGTGACCGGACTCGAGGAGTACTACGGCACCCTGACCGACGAGACAGCGACCGAACTCGAGCGGATCATTTCGGAACGACGAGAGGACCGCTCGCGGTCCCATCGCGTCCGCGTTCGACGAATCGTCACCGCGCTCGAGTGACCGACGCTCGCTCGCCGCTTCCCCATCCGTTTTGCACCCTGCGGACGAACCTGTGCCCATGGAGTACACCACGCTCGGCGATACGGGTACGACAGTCTCGAAACTTTGCTTCGGCACGTGGCGCTTCGGAAAGGAGAGCGACGGCACCGTCGAAACTGACCGCGAGGAGGCCCACGAACTGCTCGACACCGCCTGGGATCGCGGCATCAACTTCATCGACACCGCGAACGTCTACGGCGATCCGAACGGCACCAGCGAGAAGTGGATCGGCGAGTGGCTCGAGGACCGCGATATCCACCGCGAGGACGTCGTCCTCGCCTCGAAGGTCTACTTCCCGTTCGACGGTCGCGGCGAACCCGGACCGAACGACTCCGGGCTCGGGCGCAAGCACATCCGCGCCCAGATCGAGGGCACCTTAGAGCGGCTCGGAACCGACTACCTCGACCTGTACTACATCCACCGCTGGGACGAGACCACGCCGATCCGGGAGACCATGCAGACGCTGACCGAACTCGTCCGGGAGGGGAAGGTCCACTATCTGGGGGCCTCGAGCATGGCCGCCTGGAAGCTCACCAAGGCGCTGTGGACGAGCGACGCCGAGGGCCTCGAGCGCTTCGACGTGACTCAGCCGATGTTCAACGCGGCCGATACGGACGACGTGGGCGATTACCTCGACGTCTGTGCCGATCAGGACATCGCCGTCTGTCCGTACTCGCCGCTGGCCGGCGGCTTCCTCACCGGAAAGTACGAGCGGGCCGACGACGGGACCGTCATCGCACCCGACGGCGCCCGCGGCAGCCTCACCGACCTGTTCGAGGACCGCTACACGAGCGACACCGCGTGGGACGTCCTCGAGGCCGTTGAGACCGTTGCCGACGAAATCGATGCCACACCCGCACAGGTCTCGCTGCGCTGGCTGATGGAGCAAGACCGGGTTACCTGCGTGCCGATCGTCGGCGCGCGGACGACCGACCAACTCGAAGAGAACGTCGGCGCGGTCGACCTCGAGTTGAGCGACGAGCAGTTCGAGCGGATCGACGCCGCTCGCGGGGCAGACGACGGCGGCTATCGCTGACTCAGGATCGTCGTGGCTCGACTCCGTTTCGGTACCCGAAGCGAGGGTCACAGCGAGTACCAATAACGTATATTCGATTACATTTATCTGACAGTCGAACGTTTCCGCCACTATGCAACGCGCCCGTCGACACACCCTCATCGCTCTCTTGCTCGGAGGCGGAATCGGGGCCGGGATCTACTGGCTCAGCGGATACGCCAGCCTCGCGCTCGTAGCCGGGCTGTGCTGGGCCTGCGGGCTCGGACTCACCTTCCGCATCGGCCGTCTGTATCCAGCATACGCCACGGGCGAAACGTGGGCCGATAAGCGGTGGACGGGGCTCAGCATCGGACTCGTTACCCTCGCCGCTCTCACGGGGGTGAGTCCGGCGCTCCCGGTTTCCGAGGAGCTACGGCTCGGACTCGGGTTCCTCGTCACGGGTGCCGGCGTAGTCGCGTACGCCGCGGGGACGATCGCCGTGCTAGAACGGGTCGAAGACTCATCGACCGGCGCTTCCTCGAACGCCCGCACGTCGTATTCGGCGGACGACGACTGACGCCGCAGTGTCAGAGACGACATTCCGGTCCGAACCGATACATCACCGAACCCGCGGCGGTCTACCGTTCCCCGTCGGCGGTCGGCTCGAGCCCGATCCGATACTCGGTCAGGTTCTCGTAGCCGTCTTCGGTGACGACGATCAGGTCCTCGATGCGGACGCCGCCGACCGCGGGATCGTAGATGCCGGGTTCGATCGAGATGACGTGACCCGGCTCGAGGTCGCCACCGGCGGGCGAGACGCTCGGCTCCTCGTGGATGTCGAGGCCGACGCCGTGGCCCGTGCTGTGGATGAAGCCGGTCTCGGCGTTCGGATCGCTCCGCAGGGTCTCGTAGCCCGCGTCCTCGATCACGTCACAGGCTGTGCCGTGCACGTCGGCTCCCGTCACGCCGGCTTCGACGGTCTCGAGGGCGGCCTCGTACGCGTCGCGAGTGACCTCGTAGCGCCGGCGGGCTTCCTCGCCGGGGTCGCCGCGGGCGAACGTTCGGGTCATGTCCGCGAAGTAGCCCGTCTCCTTGTCCCGCGGGAAAATGTCGATCACGATCAACTCGTCGGGCTCGAGCGGGCCGCTGCCGCGGTCGTGGGGATCCGCGCCGTCGGCTCCGCAGGCGACGATAGTCTCGTCTAACCCACAGCCGTGGCGGAGCAGGGTGACCTCGATCTCCTCCGTGACTCGCTCGCTGGTGAGCGGGTCGCCGTCGCGGACGAGAATCCCGTCCTCGATATCGGCGGTCGCGATCAGCTCCTCGGCTCTCGCCATCGCGGCCTCGTTGGCTCGCTGGCTCGCCCGGATCTGGTCGACCTCCCAATCGGTTTTCGTCGCGCGGATAGTCGCGATGATCCCCTCGCGTTCGACCGTCACGCCGAGGCCGAACTCCCGCAGACCGTCCGCGGTCCCCGTCGGAAAGTTCCGCGGGACCGCGATCGATTCGACGTCGTGGGCCTCGAGAAAGGCGGCGAGCGTGCGGATTTTGCCCTCGTACTGGCCGTGTTCGGCGACCAGCCGCTGGTAGTCGTACGCCGCCCGCCGGGTGACCGAATCGGCGTTCGCGTCCGCGCTCGCCCGCCCGTACTCGAGTCCCGAGACGAGCAGGTGGACGCCGTCTCGGGTCACCAGCGTCTGGTAGGGGTCCGGGGCGGTAAAGCCGGAGACGTACCGCTGGTCGGAGTCCGAGGCGTCGTCATCGATGAGATAGCCGTCTACGCCTTCGGCCTCGAAATACTCGCGAAGCGCGGAGAGGTCGACATCGACGTTCATGTGCGAATCTGTAACGTCGGCGTACATAATCCCGTGGATCTCAGCCGTTCGGATCGATTCGAATCCACAAACTTATCAATAAAGGAGGTAATCACCGCGTATGAACCGTCGCCGGATTCTGGCAGCGGGGGCCGCGATCGCACTCGCCGGCTGTGTCAGTTCGCCGGCCGACGACTCCCCCTCGAGTGCTGATTTCGTCCGGGACGCGATCGAGACGCGCCGTCACATGACCGACCTCGAGGCCCGACGAACCGTGACGGTCGAAACCCCGGACGAGACCGTCGAGCGCACGGAGCGGGTCGCCCGGAAGCCGCCGGCCAATCAGCGGATCGAGGTCATCGAGTCGACCGATCCGGACGTACCGGCCGACTCGGTCATCGTGACCAACCGGGAGGTCACGTGGGAGTACAACCCGGAGACGGACATGGTGGACGTCCAGTTTCACGGGACCAAGGTCGACGCCGACCGCACGCTGCAGGTACTCGAGACCCTCCTCGCGGACTATCGGCTCGGCTACGGCGGGACGGCGACCGTCGACGGACGCGACGCCCACATCATCGAAACGCGGCCGCCGCTCGACGAGACGGGGCGGCGGATCGATCTCGTCGTCGGGGACACGACGTACGCCGTTCCGCTGTCGCCGGGCGATCTCGAGGAGCTAGACGTCTCGCGGACGGTCTGGATCGACGACGAGTACCGGTATCCGGTCAAGGAGCGAAACGAGGTCAGCGACGGCGAGGAGACGCGCTACAGTCTGACCGTCACGTACGAGGACCTCGCGATCGACGAGGGGCTGAAGCCGAAAACGTTCACCTACCAGCCGCCGGCCGACGCCGATGTCGTCACCGACGGGTCGAAGCCGGCGGGGATCTTCCGCTCGGTCGAGGTCGCCGAGGATGCAGTCCCGTACGACCTGCCGGACTCGGACGTTCCCGACGCGTATCTCTCCGATCGAATCACCGTCGTCGAGCGGGCCGACGAGTACGGCGGCACGACGACGACGCTGTGGTACGACGATCCGAACGTCGTCGCCCGCGAACTCTTCGTCGTCGTCCGCGAGGAACCGCGATTCAAACCGACCCTCCTCGAGGAGATTGAGATCGACGGCCGGACGGCCTACTACCGGGACGGCCGGATTCAGAGCATCTTCTGGGACTGTGGCGACGTGAGCTACGAAGTCTCGAGTCTGGTCGCGGACGACCCGCTGCGGGAGATCGCGGCCTCGATCGGCTGTCCGTAATTCGGCGTCGTTTTCGCCTAAATCGGATTCTTCCATTTGCCCTCCGATCGACGGACACAGACGCGCTCTGACCGAATTCGGACCCGAACCGCTCGCCTCGAGTCGATACTGCTGGGATCGGTATCGGTAAGGCGCGGCCACTCCACAGAGCGAGCATGAACGTCACGATCACGCCCTCGAGCGTCGCCGGCACGGCGCGGGCACCGCCCTCGAAGAGCTACACCCACCGGGCGATCCTCGCCGCGGGCTACGCCGACGGCGCGACCGTCCGCGACGCCCTCTGGAGCGCGGACACGCAGGCGACCGCTCGCGCGGTCGAACTGTTCGGCGGCGACGTCGACCGGGCTGCGGACGGCACGCTCGCGGTCGACGGCTTCGGCGGCCGTCCCGACGTGCCGGCGGACGTCATCGACTGTGCGAACAGCGGGACGACCATGCGACTCGTCACCGCCGCGGCGGCGCTGGCCGACGGGATCACGGTCCTGACCGGCGACGAGTCCCTGCGCTCGCGGCCGCAGGGCCCGCTGCTCGAGGCGCTTTCCGCCCTCGACGCCGAGGCCGAGAGCACCCGCGGGAACGGGCAGGCCCCGCTGGTCGTCACCGGCCCCCTCGCGGGCGGCGAGGTGTCGATCCCCGGCGACGTGTCCTCGCAGTACATCACGGCTCTGCTCATGGCCGGCGCGGTCACCGACGAGGGGATCGAAATCGACCTCGAGACGGAACTCAAGTCCGCGCCCTACGTCGATATCACGCTCGAGGTGCTCGCAGACTTCGGCGTCGAGGCCCGACAGACGGAGACCGGGTTCGCCGTCGACGGCGGGCAATCGTACGCGCCCGCCGACGGCGAGTACGCGGTCCCCGGCGACTTCTCGTCGATCTCGTATCCGCTCGCGGCGGGTGCGATCGCCGGCCGCGACGGCGACGGCGTCCGCATCGAGGGCGCACACCCCAGCGCGCAGGGCGACAGCGCCATCGTCGACATCGTCGAGCGGATGGGTGCCGACGTGGACTGGAACCGCGACGAGGGGACGATCGATGTCTCGACGGCCCCGCTCTCTGGGATCGAGGTCGACGTCGAAGACACGCCCGACCTGCTCCCGACGATCGCAACGCTGGGCGCGGTCGCGGACGGTGAGACGAAGATTACGAACGCCGAGCACGTCCGCTACAAGGAGACCGACCGCGTGAGCGCGATGGCCGAGGAGTTAGGAAAGCTGGGCGTCGAGACGACCGAAGAGCAGGATTCGCTGACGGTTCACGGCGGCGACTCGGTCCTCGAGGGGGCGACCGTCTCCGGGTGCGACGATCACCGGATCATCATGGCGCTCGCACTCGCCGGCCTCGCGGCCGACGGCGAGACCACCATCGAGGGTGCCGACCACGTCGACGTCTCGTTCCCCGGCTTCTTCGGCGTGCTCGAGAAGTTAGGCGTGGCCCTCGAGCGCGACGACGGACGGTAGCTCACTCCGGAATCTCGACGCTACCGAGCGGAATTCCGTCGTCCGTTTCGGGACCGGTCCAGGCGATCATGAGTACGTCACCCGGGCTCGCGTCCGTCACCGCGACGGTGAGCTGATCGCCGGGTGCGATTTCGCCGGAGAACTGCTTGTCGGTGGGATCGCCGCCGAGGACGGTCCACGTCGACTCACCGTCGAGCGTCTCACCGCTCTCGTGAGTAATCGTGACTCGCTGGGCCGCGTCGTCGTACTCGAACGAGAACTCGACGGACGGAACCTCGGGCGGATCGCGGTCGATGACGTTCGGATTCAGGAAACCGCCAACTTCGGGACCCGTTTCGTCGCTATCGGCCTCCTCGATGGTCATGTTCGAGACGTGAACCATGCGGGGGTCCTCGGAATCGCCCGGCGTCGGGCCGAACTCGACGGTCGCTCGGTAGATGCCGTCGTGGTGTTCAGTGAACCCCGCGTCGTGTTCCTCGATCTCCCGGTCGTCGACGGCCCCCATGAACTTCCCGAGGTGGATCTGGTGGTTCTCCCGTGTCTCGTAGTAGATCTCGTCGGCGTAGGCGTTGATCGTCCAGTTCCCGGCGTCGGCGTCGTAGACCGGTGCCACAAAGAGGTTCTCCGCGTCGTCGGTCGTGTTGAGGACCGGGTCGATCTCGAACGACTCTGGGACATCGGCGTCCCGGAGGTGACCGTACATCCACTCGATCCTGATCGGGGAAACGTACGACACTGTCCCCTCTGTGACCCCTCCCTCGTGGAGCTGTACCTGCCCGTCGCTGATCGCGCCGATATCGACCTCGTAGATACCGTCACCTCGACGTTCGAGATCCGCCGGAGTTCCGTCGTCGTCCGGTTCATCGTCCTGTTCGTCGGTGGGTTCGGTACTGTCGTCGGAGGTATCGTCGTTCGTACAGCCCGCGATACCGGTCGCTCCGGCGGCGAGTGTCGTGAGCAGAATCTGGCGGCGGCGAACCATAGTACTAGACTGGTAATCTATGCAATAAGTTTTGTGATACAATATATTCAAAGCGGAAAGTAGTGGCGACGTTCACCACTGACAGCTCGGCATCTCGCCCTCGCGCTCGCGCTCCGTCGCCAATGGAAGACCCGATCATGGGCGTCGACACAGTTGGTCTCCGGACATCGCCGTCTTCGGACTGCTCGAGGAACTGGCTGTTTCGCTCGAGCGGCACGACTGGTGTTTCTCGAGGTCTCCATTCTTCGCTGCTTGCACCGATCGCTTTCCGGCAGAGATAGCTATTTACGACACGAACAATGATGTCATACAATGGCAGATAATACACCAGTAATCGTTAGCGCTGTTAGAACGGCACAGGGGAGAGAAGACGGTGCGCTCGCGGATATTCGCAGCGAAGACCTCTCGATCCCGCTGGTCGACGAGATGCTCGCCGAGACGGGCGTCGAGGGCGAGGGCGTCGACGACCTGATGTGGGGCTGTGCCCAGCAGCGCTCGGAGCAGCGGACGAACATCGCACGACAGATCGCGCTCTTCTCTTCCCTCGGCGAGTCGGTTCCGGCGACGACCATCGACCGCCAGTGTGCCTCCTCCGCGCAGGCGATCATCAGCGCCGCGGACTCGATCGCCGCTGGCCGCCACGACGCGGTCATCGCCGGCGGCGTCGAGAGCATGAGCCGCGTCAAGATGGGTGCGGCCGACAGCGGCGAGATGTATCCGAAACTCGACGAGAAGTACGGGATGCAGAACCTCCAGATGGGGATGACCGCCGAGAAGGTCGCCGAGGAGTACGATATCAGCCGCGAGGAACAGGACGAGTACGGCGCTCGCAGCCAGCAGCGCGCGGTCGAGGCCACCGAGGAAGGCAAGTTCGACGACGAGATCGTCCCGATCGAAACCGACGACGGCGTCCACGACGAGGACGAAGGTCTCCGCCCCGGCACGACCCCCGAGAAACTCGCCGAACTGCCGACGGTGTTCAAGGAGGACGGCACCGTCACGCCCGGCAACGCCTCCCAGATCGCCGACGGCGCGGCCGGCGTCATGCTCACTAGCCGCGACTTCGCTGACGACAACGACCTCGAGGTCCTCGCCGAAGTCGGGACCAGCTACGTCGCCGGCGTCGACCCGACGATCATGGGTGTCGGCCCGGTGCCGGCGACCGAGGGGCTGCTCGAGCGCGCCGGCCGCGAGATCGACGACTACGGGCTCGTGGAGATCAACGAGGCGTTCGCCAGCCAGACGCTGTATTCCCAGCGCGAACTCGGGATTCCGGACGACAAACTCAACGTCAACGGCGGTGCGATCGCTATCGGCCACCCGCTGGGGTGTTCGGGCGCGCGACTGCCGGTGACGCTGGTTCACGAAATGAATCGGCAGGGCGTCGACCGCGGCATCGCGACCGAGTGCGTCGGCTTCGGACAGGGTGCGGCGATCGAGTTCGAACTGCCCTGACGTAACGGAGTCAGTTCGGTCGAGAGAGACTAATTCCGTCGGCTGAATCCCTGGCCTGACCGACGGATCGGACTCGAGTTTCAGTATCTGAATTTGATCCCACAGCCCGGGCAATACTCCGCGCTATCGAACCGTTCGCCGCAGTTCCGACATTGATACTCTCCGCCCCGATTCCTGTTCGACCAGGCTTCGATCAGTGCAACGAGTACGATACAAGCGAAAAACATCGCCATAATGATCACGATCACATTCATCGTTTTCTGTCACCTCTCCGGAAACGCGCCCGTCTCATATCGGTTCGACAGAAATACTCGTTCGACTTAATGATTCCTGCAGCGGAGCGACATCTCGAGGGGACTGATAGCGGTTTCCGCGCCAAAAGCGATTCGAGTACCGAAGTGGGCGATAGTGAGAGAAAGAGTAAGACCGCTTATCCGAGCACGTACTCGAGGCGCGGGTAGCGCTCGAGGAGCGTTTCGCCGCCGAGGTCGTAGGTCTCGAGTCGGGCGTCGAGGCCCAGAATCCGGCCGGCACCGAAGGCGGCGACGGCGAAGAAGACGAGCATGTACGCGAAGTCCCCGTTGATGAACCCGTGGGCCATGTCCCAGTTCCCGAAGTAGAACATGAGCATCATGAACGCGCCGAACAAGGCCGCGAGGCGGACGAACGCGCCGACGAGGAGCCCGAGTCCGATGAGGAGTTCCTCCCACGGGACGGCGACGTTCGCGAACTCGGCGACCCACGGGGTCGACCCCATCCACGCGAAGACGCTCGCGAGGGGGTTGCCGTTGGTCGCCACGACGTTCGCTACATAGCCGCCGGCGCTGAACGGTTCGGCCGCGACGAGTTTCGTGAACCCGGAGTACGCGAACGCGTAGCCCATCATGAGCCGGAGCGAGAGGACGAACCACGCCGAGAGGCTGTGGGCGCGACCGCCGACCGTGTAGCCGCGAACGGTGCTTTCGAACGTGTTGTGCGTGTCTGGGGAGATAGCGGGTGCAGTCATGGTAACGGAAGGGAATTTCCTACTTCCTAGAAGGACTGCAGTGCATATATAATTATATTCATACGTGTTAGCATAGTTTTCTGTAAGTTATACCGATCACACGCAGTCGCGAGACGAACGGTGGGGCGGTCGCTCCGAGACGAATCGCGTGGCCTCCCCGCGACGACGTGCGGTCAGTAGCCGAGACCGAACGCCCGGTTTACGGCGAGCGAGCAGACGGTAATCGCGAACAGTCCGCCGAGGACGAGAAACGACGGTCCCCAGCCGAACAGGTCGGCCAGCAGCCCGACGCCGACGGAGCCGGCGGAGCCGACGACGGTGTAACACGTCCGGACGAGCCCGAAGCCGGCACCGCGTTCGGCGTCGCCGAACTGGTCGAGGAATCGCGGATCGAGCGCCGCGAAGAAACTCGAGCCGAGGCCGGCCAGCAGGACGGCGACGCCGACGACGACCCGCGATTGCGCGGCGACCAGTCCGAAGAGGCCGATCGTCCCGGCGAACATCGAGCCGCCGATCGCGAGGTCGCGCCCGTATCGGTCGGAGAGGTCGCCCAGCAGGAACTGGCCGACGGTACGCACGACGAAAAACGCGGAGAAGGCCGTCCCGGCAACCGTCGCCGAGTAGCCGCGGTGCTGGACGAAGAAGGTCGGGAGGAACGTAAGCAGTCCCTGGACGATGAACGTCCCGAGCATGGCGATCGCGAGCGTGAACGCGACCGCGGGCCGCGAGACGAGGTCGAACAGCGTCGCGACCTCGAACCGGTCGCGCATCGGTTGGTCCGGCCGCCGTGGCTCGGTCGGTCGGATCCGCCACGCGAACAGCGCGAAGACCGGAACGCCGACCGCGACGGTGAGCGCGAGCGCCGGCCGCCAGCCGAACCGGGTCCCAACCCACGCCGCCGCGACGGGGGCAACAAGTCCGGCCAGCGGGCCGCCCATCGAGTGAATTCCGACCGCGCGGCCGAGTTCGTCGTACGTCCGCGAGAGCAGCGTCGTCGCGACGGCGTAGTGCAGCCCCGCGACCAAGCCGAGGACGACTGCGAGCACGACGAACGCGGCGAAGATCGGCGAGAACGCCAGCAGGACGCTCGCGATCACGGTGCCGCCGACGGCGACGAGAATGACCGGTTTCTCCCCGTACCGGTCGCTGAGGACGCCGCTCGGGAACTGCGAGAGACCGTAGGCGAGCCACATCCCTGTCAGCGCGAGCCCGATTTCCGCGTTCGAGACATCGAAATCCGCGACGATGAACGGGATGACCGGACTGATCGCCATCCGCGCGAAGTAGGTGACGAAGAAGGCGAGCAGACAGAGCACGAGCACCGTCGTCCGGTACTGCCAGCGCATTGGTTCTACTCGCGGACTTTCGCGGTGAGCCGTATAAGCGTGGTGACACCGGAGTGTCCGGGGGTACCAAAGTGCAGTCCGGTAGTGTATCCGGCATCATTCATTGATATATTCGGTATCTTTCACGCTCGAGGACGGTCGCGAAACCGTTCGGACGCGACGGCGACGGACGAGATGGGCAGCCGGCTCCACCTCGAGTGATCGCTCGAGCGACGACGCGAGATCGGACCGCGTTCGAACCCTGCACCGCTAAGTGGCCCCGCCTCCGACGACGTGGTAATGAACGGCAACCGCTTCGGTCGCCTCTTTCAGGTGACCACGTTCGGCGAGAGCCACGGGGAGGCGATGGGCTGTACCGTCTCGGGCTGTCCCGCCGGCCTCGAACTCTCCGAAGAGGACATTCAGGCGGATCTCGACCGGCGAAAGCCGGGCCAGTCGATGATCACGACCAGCCGCGGCGAACCTGACGACGTCTCGATCAAATCGGGGATCCAGGACGGTTACACGACGGGGACGCCGATCGGGCTGGTCATCCAGAACAAGGACGCCCGCTCGGGCAAGTACGAGCCCTTCATCACCGCGCCGCGGCCGAGCCACGGCGACTTCACCTACTCGGCCAAATTCGGCACGCGCAACTGGGGCGGCGGCGGCCGCTCGTCGGCTCGCGAGACCGTCAACTGGGTCGCCGCGGGCGCGATCGCGAAAAAGATCCTCGCACGGGAGGGAATCGAACTCAAGGCTCACGTCAACCAGATCTGCGATATCGAGGCCCCCGACGTGAGCTTCGAACAGATCACGGAACACTCGGAGGAGAACGACGTCCGCTGTGCCCACCCCGAGACGGCCGAGGCGATGCAAGAGCGGATCGCGGAGTACCAGGAAGAGGGCGACTCCATCGGCGGGAGCATCTACTTCGAAGCGCAGGGTGTCCCCGTCGGCCTCGGCGCGCCCCGCTTCGACTCGCTGTCCGCGCGACTCGGACAGGCCATGATGGCGGTGCCGGCAACGACGGCCTTCGAGTTCGGCCTCGGAACCGAGGCGGCGGAGTGGACCGGCAAGGAGCGCAACGACGACTGGGAGTTCGACGAGGACGGCGATCCGACGCCCGTCGAGAACGACCACGGCGGGATTCAGGGCGGCATCTCGAGCGGCGAGCCGATCTACGGCGAAGTGACGCTGCACGCGCCGACCTCGATTCCCAAGTCCCAGCAGACCGCCGACTGGGAGACGGGGGAGCTCAAGGAGGAGAAGGTCATCGGCCGCCACGATCCCGTCCTCCCGCCCCGCGGCGTCCCCGTCGTCGAGGCGATGCTCGCGCTGACGCTGGTCGACTTCATGCTCCTCAGTGGCCGGATCAACCCCGACCGCGTCGACGACCAGCCCGGGGAATACGACACGGACTACCACCCGAGCAACCCGAACAACGAGTAGCTACGAGTCAGGACGAAGTCTCAAAGGTTCCGTTCTCAGAACGATACGGGATGGGTTACGGAACGATATGGGATAGGATGCTGAGATAATTCAGAAGCGAAACGATCGACTCTGTCTCCCATCCGTTTTTCAGATACTCATCTCGAGAAACGAGGCGCACACTATCCATGTGAACTGAACAATCATCACACATTTGTGGGACCGACTTCTGCTAGATGCCATGGCTGGGTCACCGCCGGATGTAACCTGTGAGGATATATGGGATCTTTTTACGGAAGTCGACCACCCGTGCACGCCAGTTACTGCCACTGAAGTCGCTTCCAAACTGGACTGTCCTCGGCACAGAGCGCGGAATACCTTAACAGAACTCACAGAACGAGGTGATCTGCGGTCGAAACAGATCGACGGCGCGACACGGGTCTGGTGGCGTTCCAGCGGCATTACAGCGATCGATCAGCAGTTCGACCAAGAGGAGTTCACTGCTATTGTCAATGCGGTTGAGGATTACGCCATCTTCATGCTGGATGTCGATGGCACCGTCGTTAGCTGGAACAACGGGGCAGAACGAATCAAGGGGTACGAGGAAGCAGAAATTATCGGCGAACACTTCTCTACGTTCTACACTGACGAGGACATCAATGAGGGGGCGCCCGAACAGAACCTTGAAACCGCAGCGCGAGAGGGAAAAACGGAGGATGAGGGTTGGCGCGTCCGCGAGGACGGCTCCCGGTTCTGGGCGAACGTCACCATCACCGCTATCCGCGATGAGGACGATACGCTTCAGGGGTTCACGAAGGTCACGCGTGATATGACGGAGCGGCGAGAATACGAACAACAATTGCGTCAGGAACGAAATCTCACAGAGCAGATTTTCGAAACCGTGCCAGTGAGTCTCTATACGGTCAATTTTGACGGTAACTTCATTCAAGCGAACCAGCGGGCGCTGGAGCGTATCGATAGCGATGAATCAGAACTTACGGAATACGCTGTCGATTCGTGGGAGATCTATGATAGTGAGGGCGAGCCGATTCCTCTCGACGAATATCCGTGGGCTCGAGTCGTCGAAACTGGTGAGCCCGTTTATGATTACGAGTGTCAAACTGACGTTCCGGACGGCCGTCGTCGATGGCTTTCGATCAATGCGGCTCCGATCCGAGTAGATCACCACGACACTGACCGAATCGTATCTGCTATTGACGATATCACCGAGCAGAAAGAGCGCGAGCAGAAACTTCGCCGCGAGTACAAGCAAACTGAGAAGTTGTTGCGTACGGCACCGATCGCAATCGCCGTTCAAGGTACCGAAGGCGATACTGTGATGGCAAACGAGAGGGCCCAAGAGGCGCTCGGGCTTTCCGAACAAGAAATCATCGAGGAGCCTTCCAATGCCGATAAGTGGGAAATCTATGATACGAACGGGGAGTTGATTTCCCCGTCTGAAACGCCATCAGCGCGCGCTCTGGCGACCGGCGAGTCAGTACTCCATGAAGAAATTATTATCGACCCACCGAACGGCGAACGGATGCAGTTCCGTCTCAATGCCACTCCCCTCTTCGGTTCTGATGGGACAATCGAACGCGTCATTACGACCGGTGAAGATATTACTGAACTCAAAAAGCGCGAACGACAACTCGAACGACAAAAGACGGAACTCGAAACTGAATTGAGTGAAGTTTTCGATCGGGTTTCCGACGCCTTCTATGCGCTTGATAACGAGTGGCGGTTCACTCACCTTAACGAGCAGGCTGCTGAGATCCTGCAACGATCTAGAACGGAGTTGCTTGATCGGGAGATTTGGGAAGTGTTACCTGAGGCACCCGAGGTCTATCGTGAGCAATTCAAGAAAGCACTGGAAACACAAGAGACGGTAACTTTCGAGAGGTATATCGCGGATATCGATAGCTGGTTAGGGTTCAACGTGTATCCGTCCGAAACCGGATTGTCGATATATTTCCGAGATATCACGGAACGAAAGGAGTACCAACAAAAACTCGAAGAGTCCAACGAACGCTTAGAACAGTTCGCCTACGCCGCTTCCCACGACCTGCAAGAGCCGTTACGAATGGTCTCTAGCTATTTGAAACTGCTTGAACAGCGGTACTCTGATGATCTCGATGAAGACGCTCAGGAGTTCATCGAGTTCGCTGTTGATGGTGCCGAACGGATGAGTGAGATGATCGAGGCATTGCTTGAATATTCGCGGATCGAGACACAGGGCGATCCGTTCCACCCGATCGACCTGGATGCAGTCCTATCGGACGTGCGTGCTGATCTCCAATTGCAGATTACGGAAAGCAACGCCGAAATCACGGCCGAATCACTCCCCCGCGTTGAGGGGGATCGCAGTCAATTGAGGCAGGTCTTTCAGAACCTGTTGGACAACGCAATCGAATACAGCGGCGACGAACCGCCTCACGTACAAATCACTGCTGAACGGAACGGTACGATGTGGGAAGTATCCGTTCACGATAACGGAATTGGAATCGATTCCGATGATAGCGATCGTGTTTTCGAGGTATTTCAGCGTCTTCACAGTCATGAGGAACATTCCGGAACGGGAATCGGACTTGCTCTCTGTCGCAGGATCGTCGAACGGCATGGCGGGAAGATCTGGGTCGAGTCGAGTCCGAATGAAGGAGCGACGTTCTCGTTTACAGTGCCGGCTACGAAAGCGGGCAGGGATAATCGGGTGCAGTAAGGGTACCGAACCTTTGGTGCCGAGAAGCGAGAGAGCGTCGCGAGCAAACCCGATGCACAAAAACCGACGCTACAAAGACCCCTCCGCGGGCGTCGCCCGCTTCGGCAGTGAACCGCTCGCTTCGCTCGCGGATGCTCGGCGTGGTACCTGTGTCACCAGTACTGATCAGTGGGGAATTCGATAGAGAGAAAATGCCGTGTTAGGTGGCATCTCTGTACTGCAACACCTTCCCCGAGCGCGACCGGTCGTTAGTACCCCAGCTGCTCGCGGACGAGCACGACGGTCGTGCGCCCCTCCTCGAGTTCCTGCCGGAAGATGAGTTCCTTGGCGATGGCCGAATCGACGCCGTAGGCCTCCTGTGCGCGTTCGTTCTCGAGGGGGTAAGCCACCGACTCGAGGCGCTCGAGCGCGTCGTCGAGCGTCGGGACGATCTTGTTGACGCCGCTGACGATGACGACGTTGCTCGCGGCGAAGGGGTACGCGCCGATCCGACTACCGGAGCGGTCGGCGGCGACGAGTTCGCCGGTCTGGGCAATCGCGTTGATGCCGCCGAGGAAGTAGTCGGCGGTCTGTGACGCTCGCCGCGCGGCTTGGCGCTTCGCGTCGTCGTCGATGCTCCAGATTTCGTCGGCCAGACTCTCCCACTCGTGGTCGCCCTCGGAGAGGTAGTCGGCGAAGCCGATCTCCTCGAGCGTCGTGGAGTGGCCGTTCATCACCGACACGCCGGCGGGGATCTGTGACTGGATCGCTTCGAGGGCTTCCTCGGCCGAGTCGGCGACGACGACATCGAAGCCGTTTTCCTCGAGGTTTTCGACGGCCTCTTCGACGGCCTCGTCGGTCGGGAGTTCGTCGAGCGTCGCGTCGATCTCGGCGTCGTCTACGTAATCGGATTTCTGCTGTGACATTTGAATGTATCCGTATCCTTGAATGGGGACGTATCGGACTTAAGCGCTCGCGGATACCGGTGTTAGGTGATTACCCCGGTGTTACTTCCCTTGAGTAGCGAATATGTATGCTGTCAGACAGGGTAAGGCGGCGGTTCACCGCTCGTTCGAAACGTGTTCCGCGAGCGAAACTACTAACCGACCCTCCGTGGTCGACGGCGTATGCGCGATTTTCACGTCCACTCGAACTACTCGGACGGCGACTTTCTCAGGGGGATGGTGCGCGCCGCCGAGGCGGCCGGGCTCGAGGGCGTCGGCGTCGCCGACCACTGTAACGTGGCCTCGCGCGCGGGACCCGAATCGATGCGTAGCCTCTACGGCTTCAACCTCGATCTCACCTACGAGCGCCGGCGACGGGGGATCGAGCGGCTCCGCGAGGAGTTCGACCTCGAGATCTACGACGCGGTCGAGATGGACTACGATCCGCGCGACGAGGACGCGATCGATGCGTTTCTCGACGAGGCGAACTTCGACTACGCGATCGGGAGCGTCCACGGGATCGGCGGGAACAACGTCCAAGTCGCGTCGAACTTTGCGGCGATGTCCGACGCCGAGCGCGACGCGGTCACGGACGAGTACTTTGAGACGCTGATCGCGCTCGCCGAGTCCGAACTGTTCGATATCGCGGCTCACGCCGACCTGCTCGAGCGGACGCCGCCGTTGCGGGGGCGAGCGACGGAGGCGCAGTACCGGGAGGTGGCGCGGGCGTTCGCCGACTCCCGAACGGTTCCCGAGATCAACGCCGGCCGGGCGCTGACCGACGCCGAGATCGTCCACCCCTCCGAGCGATTTCTCACCGTCCTCCGCGAACACGACGTAGCCGTGACCGTCGGCACCGACTCCCACCACCCGAGCGAGATCCCCGACCGCGCCGACTTCCTCGACGACTTCGTCGCGGAGACCGGACTCGAGCCGGTCGTACCCGACGGCCTCGAGTAGCGATCAGAGAAACGGTCGAGCACGGCGTAGCAGTTCAATAGCGACAAACGCGACTTCCGTTCCCCGAACGAATGTGGACAATTATACGCACAAGGCCCGAATATAGTAATGATCTTTCATACATATTCTTCAATGGCTGTCCATTCTTCACGAAAGTTCCTTGGTAATCTATAGCAAAGGCTTTAGGTACGGTAGGACGAAAATCCGGGTACGGTTGGCCCATCGGCCACTGATCCACCTATGAGCAGCGACGAACTCATCTGGCGAATCGCGGGCGGTTCCGGAGACGGAATCGACTCGACGAGCCAGAACTTTGCCAAGGCGCTGATGCGCTCGGGGCTCGACGTATTTACACACCGCCACTATCCGTCGCGGATTCGGGGTGGCCACACCTACGTCGAGATCCGGGCCGCGGACCGCGAGGTACAGTCACGTGGCGACGGCTACAACTTCCTGCTCGCGCTGGGCGACTCCTTCGCTCGTAACCCACAGGAAGAAGCCTACTACGGAAACGAAGAGATCAAACCCCTCTCGGAGAACCTAGACGACCTCCGCGAGGGCGGGATCATCGTCTACGACGAGGGTCTCGTCAGCGAGGAAGACGTCGAAGCGATCAATCTCGAGGAACGTGCCGAAGCAAACGATTGGCACGTCTTCCCGATGGACCTTCGGTCGCTCGCCCGCGATCACGGCCGCGAGGTCATGCGAAACACCGCCGGTGTGGGTGTCACCGCGGCGCTGCTCGAGATGGATCTCGAGCACATCGAGGACCTGATGTCGGACGCCATGGGCGGGGACATCCTCGAGTCGAACCTCGAGATTCTCCACGAGGCCTACGATATCGTCACAGAGGAGTACGACTTCGAGCACGACCTTCGTGTCCCCGAAGGCTCCCACGAGACCGAGCAGGCGCTTCTGTCGGGCTCGAACGCGATCGCCTACGGCGCGATCGACGCCGGTTGTCGGTTCATCGCCGGCTACCCGATGACGCCGTGGACGGACGTGTTCACCATCCTCAGCCAGAACTTCCCCGACATGGGCGGCGTCTCCGAGCAGGTCGAAGACGAGATCGCCGCAGCCGCGCTCGCAGTGGGCGCGAGTCACGCCGGCGTCAAGGCCATGTCCGGGTCCTCGGGCGGCGGATTCGCCCTGATGAGCGAACCGCTCGGTCTCGCCGAGATGACCGAGACGCCGCTGGTCCTCATCGAGGCCATGCGCGCCGGTCCCTCGACCGGGATGCCGACCAAGCCCGAACAGGCCGACTTAGAGCACGTGCTCTACACGAGTCAGGGTGACTCCCAGCGCGTCGTCTTCGCGCCGGGCAACATCGAGGAGGCCTACGAACAGACCAGACTCGCCTTCGAGATCGCGTGGGACTACCAGATCCCGGCGATCATCATCTACGACCAGAAGCTCTCCGGGGAGAACACCAACGTCGACGTCGAGTTCTTCGACCGCGAGCCCAAGCCGGATCTGGGGTCGACGCTGACCGAGGACGAACTCCGAGAGGCCGCACACGACAACTCCGGGAAATTCAAGCGGTTCAACCACGAGGACGCCGAGAACGGCGTCAGCCCGCGGTCGCTGCCCGGCCAGAAGGGCGGTCGATACCTCGCGACCGGTAACGAGCACTCGCCCGTCGGTCACATCAGCGAGGACCCCGACAACCGCGTCGCCCAGATGGACCGTCGCCTCGATAAACTCGAGTCGATCCGTCGGGAACTCGACGAGGAACGCGAGTCCACGCAGACCTACTTCGGCGACGAGACGGCCGAGTACGGGATCATCACGTGGGGCTCGAGTCAGGGTGCCGTCGAGGAGGCCATCGAGCGACTCAACGAGAACGGCCACTCCGTCAAGGGGCTCAGCGTCTCCGATATGATGCCGTTCCCCGAGCAGGAGGTGACCGAATTCCTCGAGAGTGTCGACGAGGCGATGGTCGTCGAGATGAACGCCACCGCGCAGTTCCGCGGACTGCTCCAGAAGGAACTGGGTCGCTTCGGCGAGAAGCTGACCAGCCTGCTGAAGTACAACGGCAACCCCTTCGAGCCCGCCGAGATCGTCGAGGGCTACGAAGTCAACCTCGCCGACGAGGACCGCGAACCGACCGCACAGGTACGAATCGAACCCGCTGCAGGTGACTGAACCATGAGTGCATTCAACGCTATCGGAGAGGAACGGGAGATCGACCGGGACGAGTTTACCCCCGGCGTCGAACCGCAGCCGACGTGGTGTCCGGGCTGTGGTGACTTCGGCGTTCTGAAGTCACTGAAACAGGCGCTGCCGGAGATCGGCAAGACGCCCGAAGAGGTGCTGACCGTCACCGGGATCGGCTGTTCCGGCAAGCTGAACAGCTACCTCGACACGTACGGCTTCCACACGATCCACGGCCGCTCGCTGCCCGTGGCTCGCGCCGCGAAGCTCGCCAATACCGACCTCGAGGTCATCGCCGCCGGCGGTGACGGCGACGGCTACGGGATCGGCGGCAACCACTTCATCCACTCGGCGCGGGAGAACCACGATATGACCTACATCGTGTTCAACAACGAGATCTTCGGCCTGACGAAGGGCCAGACCTCGCCGACCAGCCCGAAGGGCCACAAGTCCAAGACCCAGCCCTCGGGCAGCGCGAAGACGCCGATTCGGCCGCTGTCGCAGTCGCTGACTGCCGGCGCGAGCTATATCGCTCGCACCGCTGCGGTCAATCCGAATCAGGCAAAGGAGATCATCAAGGAGGCCATCGAACACGACGGCTTCGCTCACATCGACTTCCTGACCCAGTGTCCGACGTGGAACAAGGACGCCCGCCAGTACGTCCCCTACGTCGACGTTCAGGAGTCCGACGACTACGACTTCGACGTCACCAATCGCGAGGAAGCCGCCGAGATGATGCGCGAGACCGAAGACGTGCTCAACGAGGGCACCGTCCTGACCGGCCGCTACTACGTTGACGAGGACCGACCGTCCTACCAAGCGGAGAAGCAGGCCGTCGGCGAGATGCCCGACCAGCCGCTGGCGGAACGGTACTTCGACGACGACGTCGAGTGGGAGCGTAGCTACGACCTGCTCGAGCGCCACACGTAGACTCGATCCGCGCGATCCCTGCGGTTCGGTTTTTCTAGTTCGTCTCGCCCCGACTCGAGAGTGTCACAACCGCACGAGTGCGACGAGCAGGGATAGAGATAGAAGTGGGCCCCGACTCCGTTAGCAGCCAGTCGGGAGCGACTCGCCGACCATCACGGCCGTGCCGTCGTCGAACGCGTCGTCGGCGAAGACCGAATAGGTCCGCTCGCCGCACGACCACTGTAGCTCCGTTCCCGCGTCGGTTTCGGCGATCGTTCCCGTCGCGGCCCCCACCGCGACCGCGTCGCCGCCGACCGCGAACTGGCGCGGGCCGTCGCTCGTCGTGACCGACACCGTCTCGTCGTCCGGCGTTCGGTACTGGAGCGAGACCTGCGTCCGGTTCTCGTCGGGGAACTCGTAGCTCGTGATCGAGTCGAGTTCGACCGCGTCGGGCAGCGTATCTGCCGGCGGCTCGGCGACCGCGAACGGGACGGCCGCGTCGGCCGCCTCGAGGGTATCGTAGGTGTCGATCGACGGGAATTCGACCGTCTCGACGTGTGTGCCGTTCGCGCCCGCCGCCTGTGGGTCGAACGCGAAGCGCTCGTCGTCGATCCCGCCGTCGATCGAGAGGTTTCGATAGGTTCGCTCGAGGGCGATCCCGTCGCCCTCGATCGCGTGTTTGACCGGGAACAGCGTCTCCTGATCGTACCAGACCTTGACGCGGTCGACGCTGCGGTCGGCGGGCTCGCCCTCGCTGGTCGCCAGCGGAATGACGTACTCGGTGTCCTCGATTAGGATATTGATCGATCGCTCGATCGTCTCGTTGTCCGGCGGATCGAACGTCACGCGGTAGGTGTCGCGGCCGTCGACCGTCGTCGCTTCGGCCGTCGTGATCTCGTAGGACTCGAGGTAGCGCTCTTGCTGTGCGTACAGCCCCTCGAGGTACGACATCGCGTTCGGGTCGGTCTCGAGACCGGTCGCCCAGTCGTGGCCCGCGTCGTAGTGCCAGCGTTCGTCGCCGTCGTCCACGATGACGGTGTCCGTGCCGCCGGCGCTGGTTTCGATTCGGCTCTTCCCGTCACTTCGGAGCCAGACGGCTTCCGTATACTGAGTCGTCTCGCCGTCCACGGTCCGGGTAACCTCGACGGTCGCGGCGACATCGTCCGGCGGCTCGGCGTCGCTGATTTCTCGCTCGAGGTCGTCCGGGGTCGGGCCGCTACTCGGCAGCGTGGCACAGCCCGCGGTCAGGAGGACGAGCGCCAGCGCGACGGTGAGAAGGGTGGATCGGGGGTCGCGATCGCTGGCCAACATGTTATCTACATCACTTTTCAGCAATCATTAACTCGTCGGTCCGGGTTCCGTCGTCATCGGATCGGTCGCCGGTCTACTCGCGAGCACCGAACCCGCCGGCGAACAGGTTCGAGAGGAACCGCAGGACGAGCAGAGTGACGATCAGCCCGGCGAGGAAGCGGGGGTCGAAGCCGGACCGCATCTCGCGGACGCCGTACGCCACCACGAGTACACCCATGAGCAGGGCCGTCCCGCCCGCCCATCGGGCGACGTGTGCCGGGTCGACCGACTCGTCGTAGTTCGCGTGAAGGTCGACGCGCCCGCGGAACGCGATGAGGGAGCCAAGACCCAGAATCGCGAGTCCACAGAGGATCCAGACGAAGCCGCTGACGAGGTTCGGATCGACCATTTCGGTGCCGGATCTGTGCCCAGCGGGCGAATAAGTCCGACGGTTATCTGTTCGAACTGCGGCCCGCATACCCGCCGTTTCGCCTGCTTCCGTTCGGATATCCGTCGTTTTCGTATACAAAAGATATTTTTCCGCCCGAGCAAAACATACTCTCATGAGTACGCAGGCGACGGAAGACCGAATTCTCGACGTTCTCGAGGAGGACGCACAGGCGTCCTACGCCGAGATCGCCGAGCGGGCGAACGTCTCGAAACCCACAGTTCGCAAGTACATCAATCAGCTCGAGGACGAGGGCGTCATCGTCGGCTATTCGGCCGACGTAGACCCGAAGAAGCTCTCGAGCCAGACGATTGCGCTGGTCGGGATCGACGTGGCCAGCGAGCGCTACGTCGAGGCGACGCAAGCGCTCAAGTCCCTCGACGAGGTCGAGGCGCTGTACAGTTCCAGCGGCGACCACATGCTAATGGCCGAAGTACGCGCCGAGGACGGCGACGCCCTCGGCGAGACCATCTCCGAAGAACTCCTCGAGATCGACGGGGTCACCGCGGCCCATCCCTCGTTCCTGCAGGAGCGACTGAAGTAAGCCCCTCGGCGCTCTCCGTCGTCGCCGTCGGGATTCACGTTTTCACGCTCGCCGTCGTAGACCCAGTCAGTTCATGCAGACGTACGAACGCGAAACGACCGTCGACTCGCCGTTCGAATCGGTCTGGGCATTCAATTCGCGGATTTCCGGGCTCGAGGCGGTCACGCCCGACTGGCTGCACTTACGCGTCGAGCGCGTGATCGGTCCCGACGGCGAGCCGGAGCCGGACGTGCTCGAGCCCGGATCGGAGATCGCGCTATCGATGCGCCCGTTCGGCGTGGGGCCGCGCCAGCACTGGACGTCGGTGATCACGGACCGCGAGCGCGGCGAGGGGTCGGCGTACTTTCGCGACGAGATGGTTCACGGCCCGTTCGACCACTGGGAGCACACCCACACCTTCTACGCCGACCGCGATCGGACGATCGTTCGGGATCGCGTCGAGTACGAACTCCCGTTCGGCGGGCTCGGCGACGCGGTCGAACCCGTTTCGACGCTCGGCTTCGAGGCCATGTTCCGGGCGCGCCACCGGCTGGCGAAAGCCCAACTCGAGTGATTGGCGAGATCGATCGCGACGAACGCCGTTCCGTTCGGGTTCGAGAGGTGTACCACGCTCGTTTTGGCGGTCGCGGCGCTAGAGCGGCGCATGACTGAACGCGACGGACTCGAGCGACGGGGGCTGTTGGGTGCGCTCGGAGGAGGCGTAATCGCCGGCATCGCGGGGTGTCTCGGCGGCGACGACGAGGACAACGACTCGCAGGCGCAGGTGTACGAACCGACGATGGAGGGCGTCGAGGAGGGACCGGTCGAGTTCGCGGACGACGACTCCTGTGCGGTCTGTAGCATGTCGGTCCAGAACTATTTCGGCGGTCGGGGGCAACTCGTTCACGAAAACGGGTTGGGAGCGACCGTCGAGTCGCCGGGCTGTCTGTTCGCCTACATCGCCTCGTCGACGCCGGACTCGCCGATCTCCGGGGCGTGGACGGTCGACCGCCGGACCGGCGACCTCATCGACGCGACCGAGGCCCACTTCGTCCTCATCACCGACAAAGAGGCGGCCGACGATCCGATGGGGATCGACCCGCGTCCTTACGCCAACCGCGAGGACGCCGTCGCCTTCCTCGAGGAGTGGGACGCCGAATACCTGAATCCCGAGGAGGACATCATCGTCGGACTGGACGAGGTCGACCTCGAGATCGCATCGATCTATCGCGGCACGTGGCTCCCGGACGAGTAACGACCCGACGATTCGTTCCGGAACCCGTTTGGCCCTTCGAGCGAGTGCGATCACGTGTGAAAACCGACCTCGAGGTCACGCCGGCGGTCGCGCTCGCCGTCGCGGTGTTCGCGACGAGTACCAGCGCGATTCTGGTCCGCTGGAGCGCGGCCCCGAGTTCGGTCGCGGCCTTCTATCGGGTCCTCTTTACGACGATACTCGTCGCGCCGCTCGCCGTCACCCGACACCGCGCGGCCTTCGCGCGACTCTCGCGGCGCGACCTCGCGGGCGCCGCCGTCGCCGGCCTCGCGCTCGCGGTCCACTTCGCGGCGTGGTTCGAGAGCCTCGAGCACACCACGGTCGCCGCGAGCGTCACGCTCGTCCAGAGCCAGCCCATCTTCGTGGCCCTCGGTGCGAGCCTCGTCCTCGGCGAGCGGATCGGCCGCGAGACGGCGGCGGGAATCGCCGTCGCGATCGTCGGGGCCGCCGCGATGTCGCTGGGCGACGCCGAGGGCGCGGCCCTCTCCGGTGCGACGCCGTACGGCAACGCCCTCGCCGTGCTGGGCGCGGTGACCGTCGCCGGCTACGTGCTCGCCGGTCGCTCGATCCGCCAGCGCGTGCCGCTGTTTCCCTACGTGACCGTCGTCTACGGGGCCTGCGTACTCGCGCTGTTCTGTCTCGTCGGCGTGCAGGGCCACAGCTACGTCGGCTACCCGCCCCGCGAGTGGTTGCTCTTTCTCGGGCTGGCCGTCGGCCCCGGCGTCTTCGGCCACACGGTGAGCAACTGGGTCCTCGAGCACCTCGAGTCGGTCGTCGTCAGCGTCGCGTGGCTCGGCGAGCCGGTGGGCGCGACCCTGCTCGCGCTCGTCTTGCTCGCGGAGGTCCCCGACGCGGTCACGATCGCCGGCGGCCTCGTCGTGATCGCGGGGGTCTTCGTGACGACCCTCGAGCGCGAGCGAGGGCACGGAACGGCGGACTGACGGACTCGGCCGCGAAGCGTCGCCTCGTGAATCGTCTCCGATCGACTTCGGTAGCGAATTCGGACGGAAGGCGATTCCGGAATCGACAGCGCCTCGAGAGTGAGTCTCGGTCGGTAATAAACAGTCTCGCATCCGAGACTATCGGCGAGAACTGCCCGGTCACTTAGTAGCGCTCCGCTCGTGGTGCCCGACATAGCATGGCACGAAATGGCACGATTCCCGTCACCGTCGTCAGCGGCTATCTCGGTGCGGGAAAGACGACGCTGATCAATCACGTGCTGTCGAATCCGGGCGACCGACGGGTGGCGGTGATCGTCAACGACATGGGCGAGGTGAACGTCGACGCGGAGCTGATCGCGCGGGAAAACGACGAGGACGGAATCGTGGACCTCTCGAACGGCTGCATCTGCTGTCGGTTACAGGGCGACCTGCTCGAGGAGGCAGCGCAACTGGCAGAGAGCCGAGCGTTCGACTACCTGCTGGTCGAATCCTCCGGGATCAGCGAACCGATTCCCGTCGCGCAGGTGTTCACCGAAGGGACGGACGCCAGCGACGTTGACCCGACGACGCTGTTTCGGCTGGACACGATGGTGACCGTCCTCGATACGTACGGCTTCTGGAAGGAGTTCGACGCCGGGGAACGGCTACCGGAGGCCGCTCAGCCCGACGAGGACCGACCGCTGAGCGAGGTCCTCGTCGAGGGAATCGAGTTCTGCGATGTCTTGCTGCTCAACAAGTCCGATATGGTCCCCGACGACGTCCTCGAGGAGATCGAATCGGTCGTCGAGACCCTCCAGCCGCGAGCGAAACGGCTCCGAACGACCTACTGTGAGGTGGATCCGGATGTCATTCTCGACACCGGTCGATTCGACTTCGAGACGGCAAAGCGCTCCCAGGGGTGGAAACGCCACCTGCGCGGGGAGGGCCACGACCACGAGGTGCACACCCGCGACGAGGAGCGACGCGCCGCCGAGCGCCACGGCGTCTCCTCGTTCGTCTTCCGGTCCGACCGACCGTTCCACCCGGAGCGACTCGCGGCTTGGCTCGAGGACTGGGACGGATCGATCATCCGGGCCAAAGGCGTCTGTCACGTCGCGAACCGCGAGGCGGTGATCGGCGTCAGTCAGGCCGGGCCGTCCGTCAGGGCCGGTCCGATCGGCGAGTGGCGGCCGGACGACGACCGTCGTACGCAACTGGTGTTCATCGGCCGAGAAATGAACGAGGAACGGATTCGCGAGGAACTCGAGGCGTGCGTACTCGATGGCGACGAGCCGGAAGCGGCGGAAGCGGTGGCCGATCCGTTCCCGCTGTAGCCGTTACGAAGTCAGGCTGATGGCACGGCCCGTGCGATTCGAGTGGGACGACCACGACTGGTCGGGGAAACCACACCCTCATGAAAGTCCCAAAGAAGTGCGCACGAACCCGCAAGTTGCCTCCGTAGGTCGGTAGCTGAACCCCCAACGGAGGAATCCTCGCGCTTTAGCGCGGGGAGGATGTCAAGACTCCAGTTGGTCACTGAGTTCCGCCCAGGACTCGTGAAAACCGTGCGTCGACTGATCCGCCGTCCGGTCGGGAAGGGCGTCCTGATAGATATCGTCGTACTCGAGCAGCCGCGTCCAGCCGTCGTGCAGGGAGTAGCTGCAGTACTGGCACATGCATCGGGTTACGTCGGTCGACGACATACCAGTTGTGCCGTTCGAGACACGCTCGAGTCGGTCGCAAGCGACAGAGCGAAGGTGCGACGGCATTGAACGCGAGTGATCGCCGAATGGGACAGCAAAATTCGGTCGTCGCGAGGGAGCGGCGATGAGCACGAATCGACGAGGCGGATACGTTAGTAGCACGAGCGACACGGTCGAACGGGAGTGCGATCGCTGCGAGTGGCACGCGACTGCGGGATCCTATCCGGAACTGATCAAACGGTATCAGGATCACCTCCGTGTCGAACACCCGACGGCGTGGCTGCGAAGCTAGCGTCGGAGTCGCTGGCGGACCGGGCGAGATCCCGGTCCGATCCGGCGGAACGGCTACGGCTCGAGCAAGACCTTGATGACGCCTTCCTCGCGGTCGTCGAACTTCTCGTACATCTCCGGCGCACGGTCGAGGTCGACGCGGTGGGAGACGACCCAGCTGGGGTCGGCGCGCCCCTCGATGATCATGTCTCGTAGCTCCCGATTGTACTCCTTGACGTTCGTCTGGCCGGTGCCGAACTTCAGTCCCTTCTCGAAGGCCTTGCCGAAGTCGATACCGAGTCGACCCTGGGCTGCCATCTCGTCGGGCGCGCCGGGGTCAGACGGGACGTATAGTCCCGGAATACCGAGTTCGCCGGTCGGTCGGACGGTCTGGATGAGCTGATTCAGTACGACCGCGGGGTTTTCTCGGGCGGGATCATAGGCATCGTCAGTCGGATCCGTCTCGGGGTCGATCGCCTGATAGCCCACCGCGTCGACGCCGTTGTCGACGCCCCCACCGTGCAAATCTTTGATCTGTTCGACCGGGTCGCTCTCCTCGAAGTTGATCGGGCGGGCGTCGCAGTGATCCTCGGCTAGCTCGAGGCGGCTCTCCACGCGGTCGACGATGTAAATCTCCGACGCGCCCTGGAGCTTGGCGCTGTAGGCGGCCATCAGGCCGACGGGGCCGGCCCCGAAGATCGCGATCGACTCGCCGGGTTGCAGGTTCGCGAGTCGGGTACCGTGCCACCCCGTCGGAAAGATGTCCGCGAGGAGCGCGAAGGAGTCCTCGTACTCGTCGCCCTCCGGGAGCTTCAGCGCGTTGAAGTCGGCGTAGGGGACCCGGAGTTTCTCGGCCTGGCCGCCCTTGTACGGCCCCATCGCGACGTAGCCGTACGCGCCGCCGGCGAAGCCGGGGTTGACGTTGGTACAGAACCCGGTGTAGCCGTTCTCGCAGTTCCGGCAGAACCCGCAGGCCACGTTGAACGGCATCACGACGCGGTCGCCCTCCTCGAGCGACGTGACCGCGTCGCCGGTCTCGATCACGTTCCCCATGTTCTCGTGGCCGAAGACGATTCCCGGATCGGCCGAGGTCCGGCCCTCGTACATGTGAAGGTCCGAACCGCAGATGCACGTCGTCGTGATGTCGACGATGATGTCGTTCTCGTGTTCGATCTCCGGTTCGTCGACCGCTTCGACGGCTACTTCGTTCGGTCCCTGGTAGACGACGGCGTTCATTGACATTTGGTATCAATCCTCGCTAAACGGACCACGGTCTCCGTTGTAAATGTTCGCCCGCCGTCCGACGAGAAACAAACAACACCCGATCTGAGAGTGGCTTCGGCTGGTAGTTTCAACCGCAGATAGATTTCGATCGAACGTATGATTATTTTTATAGAGGGTGTTTATATCCCCCACTGGTGTGAGAAAAGATCGCATGGTAGATACAGTGAGTCTCGACACGGCGAAGGAAGTCATCGACGCGGCCGAACGACGGGCGAACGAGATCGACAATCCGATGGTGATCACGGTCGCGAATTCCGAGGGCAACCTCGTCGCCCAACACCGGATGGACGGCGCGTGGCTCGCGTCGGTCGACATCTCCAGGAACAAGGCCTACACGGCTGCCGCACTGGACATGCCGACGCACGAGCTGGAGGAGCCGACGAAGCCCGGCGAATCGCTGTACGGCCTGCAGAACACCAACCAGGGGCGGATGGTCATCTTCGGCGGCGGCTATCCGCTGGAGCGGGACGGCGATATCGTCGGCGCGATCGGCGTCAGCGGGGGCGCGGTCGAGCAGGATATGGACGTCGCGGAGGCGGGCGTCGACAAATTCGACGACCTCTCCGCGTAACGACTCGCCTCGAGGTCGGATCGCGCCGAAGAAAAACGAGGGGCGACGGCCGCAGCAGTCGGTTCAGTCGGCGTCGGTCGTTTCGTTGCCGCTCGCCTCCGTCTCGTTGCCGCCAGTCTCCGCTCCGCTGCCGCCAGTCTCCGTCTCGTCATCGCCCCGTTCAATCTCTTCTTCTTGGATTTCTCCCGTCTCTTCACTTTCTCCCTCGACGGAGATCTCGCCGACGGCGTCGAGCTGCGACTGGTCGAGGTAGACGCCCATGTCCTCGTTGGCGACGAACTCGACGCTTTGCGTCGCGCCTGCCTCGTCAGTGAAGTTCGACCGGACGTAGGTGTTCCACTGGTTCGTGTCGCCACCGCTGGCGATCACGAAGTTGTGACCGGGCAGCGGTTCGAAGGTCCTGTTCTCCCGCTCCGGCTGCTGGCGGCCGATGGCGTTCTCCCACTCGATCGCGTAGGTCTCACCCGCCTCGAGGTCGAGCGTCGGGTTCGCCTCCTCGGCGATGTCGTCGGGTTCGACGCCGACCCACTGCCCCTCCTGAAGCTGGAGCGAGTACGTCTCGGTCGGGTCGCCGGGTTCGACCGCCGGCAGCGTGACGGTGACCTCCTGATCGCTGCCGTCGATCGTCACCGTGTCGGTGACCTGCTCGTGGCCGTAGGTCCAGACCTCGAGGTCGTACTCGCCGTCCTCGAGCATGTCGAAGCGGGCCATCGCCGGCGGGTCTTCCTGGCCCTGTTCGTCCCCGGTTCCGTCTCCGTCCTCGTCCTCCGAGGTCTGGTCCGCTTCCGGCGTCGTCTCTTCGGCTCCTTCCTCCGCGTCCGTCGCCTGATCCGGGTCCGTCTCTTGTGCTTCCGATTCCTCCGTTTGCTCTTCGGGTGGACTCGGCCGCGCAGACGGGTCGGAGAAGGAGTGGTGATCCCCGACGAACACCTCCGCGCCGAGGGGCTCGCCCTCTTGGTCTTCGACCTGGACCCGCAACTCGTGGACCTCGTCCGGATCGATCAGTTCGACCGGACCGCGCATCTGGACCGGGTGCGGAACGCAGTAGTAGCCCGCCATCTCCCCTTCGGGCGTGATCGTGAGCGAGGTCGACTCGCCCTGTTCTTCGACGAAATCGGTCGCCTCGATCACGTCGCCGCTCTCGTCCTCGAGGGTGAAGTTGTGACGCGAGCCGTCGCCGTTCGTCCAGACGATCTCGTTCTCTTCGCCTTCGATCAGCCGCAGCGGCGGGTTCGATGCGCCGTCGATCTCTGCGGGTGCGACGCCGACCCAGCCGCCGACGATGCCGAGCAGCGAGAGCGTCCGGCCCTCGCCGTCGTTCTGTGTGGCCGGCAGTCGGAAGTCGATCTCGTCGCGGTAGGCACCGGCGGTACCGGCCATCGCGGCCGTCCCGGCGAGCGCCGCCGTGCCTTTCAGCACGCCGCGACGGGAAACGTCGTCGCGAGATTGGTTTTCGTTTGACATTGTTGTGTTGATGCTGTCTTGTGTTCAGGCGTCCATCGAGAACACGGCGAGCGTGTCGCCGCGCGGTCCCTGACGGAGCCAGCCGCTGCCGCCGACCTGGACGGCCACGTACTGCTTCTCCTCGCCGGGATCGTACCAGCTCATCGGCGAGGCGCTGATCGGCACGTCGAACTCGTACTCCCAGAGGCGGTCGCCGCTCTCGCCGTCGTAAGCGACGAAGTTGCCGTTCTGGGTGCCGTTAAACACGAGTCCGGTCGCAGTCGACAGCGACCCGCCCCACATGTAGTGGTTGTCCTCGCTCTCGGTCCACTCGCGCCAGACGCGCTCGCCCGTCGCGGGATCGACCGCGGCGAACGCGGTGATCGACTCGTTCCACTCGTCGGGGAACTCCTCGGCCGGGTCGGAGAGATCGCCGCCCCAGTAGGGGTTGCCCTCGCTGTACTCCTCGTAGCGCCACATCAGGTCCTGTGGGAAGTTCTGATGGACGACGTACACGTACCCGGTTTCCGGGTTGTACGACGGCGGCTGCCAGTCGTTGCCCCCCGGCGCGCCCGGGACGAACGGGATCCGCTCGTCCGAGCTGAGGTGGGGAATCATCTCCCACATATTGATGTGCTGGCAGATCTCCTCGCTGCGCTCGTGGAGCCGGCCGGACTCGGCGTCCATCATGTACACCCAGCCGGTCTTGTCCGAACCGACGACCATCTCCGACGGTCCGTCGTCGACGTCTACATCGCGAATCAGTACCCGCGGCGCGACCGCGTCGTAGTCCCAGACGTCGTGCGGGCTACTCTGGAACCCCCATTCCCACTCGCCGCTCTCGAGGTCCAGCGAGATGGTTCCGCAGGTGGGGAAGTTCGGTCCCGGCCGCACCGTGCCGTCGAAGTCCGGTCCGGGGTTCGCGACCGCCGTGTAGAGAACCTCGCGGTCCTCGTCGATCGTCGGCGTCATCCAGGTCGTCCCGCAGCCGTGCTCGCGGCTCGCGCCGACCCACTCGTCCTCCGGGAGCGTCTCGGTCTGCCACTGGATCTCGCCGCTCTCCGCATCGAGCGCGGCCATGAATCCGAGCACGCCGTACTCGCCGCCGGCGCTGCCGGTGTAGATCGTGCCGTCGTGGATCACCGGTGCCCACGTCGCGGAGTACCCCTCTTCGTGGTCGGCCGTGCTCGTGTACCACTCCTCCTCGCCGGTGTACCGATTCAGCGCGACGACGCCCGAGTCGAGCGTCGTCATGTACACCTTGTCGCCGTAGACGGCGGCCCCGCGGTTGTTGTCGTCACAGCAGAGTTCGACGCCCATCGGGACCGCGTAGGTGTAGCTCCAGAGGACCTCCCCCTCGCGGGGGTCGATCGCCTTCATGTGATTCGGCCCGTTCGTCTGGTACATGACCGGCGGGTCGCCCGGGATCACGATGGGCGTCCCCTCCATGCTCGAGCCCGTCCCGACCGACAGCTCGTACTCGAGCTCGAGGTCGGAGACGTTCTCGGGCGTGATCGTGTCGGCGGGCGTGGCCCGGTGTTGTTCGTAGTTTCCGCCGTACATGAGCCACGACTCGGGGTCGTCGCCGGTCCCGCTCAGCATCTCCTGATCGACGTCGACCTCCGGAATGCGGTCGGTATCGTGCTGTTCGGTGACCGAGTCGTCTGGACCCCCGACCAGCGTGTAGCCGTCCTCGATCTCTCGCAGTTCGATCTCGCGTGCGGCCTGAACGGCCCTGTCGTTGCGTAGTGCCATGCGTGATCACCTCAGTTCGCTGGGAGCGCGCATCTCGTCCGTGACGTAGAAGACGGTGTGCAACAGCTCCTCCTGACTGACGATCTGGACGGCCGAGCCCGCGGTGAGCGCGGCCGCCAGCTGTTCGTCCGTAAAGCGCCCGTCCCCGGCGAGGTCGCAGGCGGCGGTCGCCGAGACGAACAGCCCGCCCAGCATCGCCTTGACGTACCTGACCGCCGCGTCGAGGAGGTCGTCGGTGACCAGCACCTCGTTCTGCCAGAGGTGTCTGTCGAGCCCGCGGATCCACAGCAGCGCCCCGCCCATCGCGCGCTGGTGGAGCGGCGGCACGGTGTCGGTCTCGAACTCGACGCCCGCCGGGATCTGATTCGACGGCACCCACCGGGCCAGCCGCTCGTCGTTGTTCGCGACGTCGACCAGCAGCGCCGTCTTCTCCGACTCGTCGAACCCGACGTCGTCGAGCGCCGACGACAGCGGGTCAGTCAGGATCAGTTCGCGCGTCGTCGTCTCGACGTGATCCGCCGTGAACCGCGGCAGGTTCTCGTCGAGGCTCTCGAAGAAGCCGATCTCGAGCAGGTGGTCGTAGAGACGCCACCCGGGTTCCGCGACCGCCGTATACAGTCCGTGTTGCTCGTCCGGTACGCCCGCATCGCGAACGGCCGGTAACCGACCGATTTCGTCCGCGATAGCCGCCCGCTCCCGCTCGAGCAACTCCCGATCGAGTCGCCCGGCGAGATCGGCCCGAATCGCGTCGCCTCGAGAGGCGAACGTCGAGTCGGACCGCGGTTCGATCTGTCCCGCGAGTAGCTCCCACGTTATCGCCCCGTCCCCTGGGGTCTCAACGCCGAGGGCCGTCGCCAGATCGCGTTGTTCCGCGACCGTCATGTCTGACGCAGTGGATATTTGTGCCATGATACCACGGCACAATTGCCGCCACCTCGTGATTTGATAATACTTGTCAATGAATTCAGTGGTTCTCGAGACAGGCTAAATGAGTATGATTATTGAATAGATATAATTCTGTGGACGCGTTATCTGTCGGCCGTTCCGCGCCCCCAGTGAGGGCGACGAGAGTGACTCGGACGGGCCCTAGAGGGCACCCGTCCACCGGTGGCGGGGAACACCGGGTTCCCGACCCGTTCTGGCTCGAGTCGCCTCCGTCGGCCGATGGTGCTCGCCGGAGCTTACGGTGGCGCTTTTTCACCGTTCGACGCGTACCACGGGGTGACCGGTGATGGTCGACATTCCAGCGGTAGTCGCTCGGCTCGAGCAGCCCGCGTACACCGGTGATAATCGGTGTTTGCCGTGTACCGCCGTGAACGTCGCCATCGCGCTCGCCCTCGCGGCCGGCCTCGCCGTCGCGGGGTCCGCGATCACCGGCGCGCTCGCGTTCGGCGTCTGTCTGGTTCTCATCCGCCTCCGGGGCTACCTCGTTCCGGGCACCCCGACGATCACCCGACGGTACCTCCCGGACCGCCTCCTCGAGCGATTCGGCAAGTCGACAGCGGACACTCCGACGATCGAGACGGTCTCCCCCGACGGACTCGCGAGCGTCCTGACCGCCGCCGGCGTTGCGACGGCCGACGAGGGAGGGGTCCGACTCGCCCCCGCGTTCCGACGGCGGTGGAACGACCGCCTCTCGAGCGGCGACGCGGCCGACCCGAGCGCGGCCGATATCGGATCGATGCTCGGGGCCGACGAGAGCGAGCGAGTCAGCGAGACCGCGTTCGTCCTGGATGGTCAGAAGCGGGTCCGGTGGGAATCGACTGCGGCGCTCGCGGCCGACAGTGCCGCGGCGGCCGAACTCCGAACTCGAATCGACGGCTGGGACGCGCTCGAGGTCGGCGAGCGGCGCGACCTCTTGATGGGGCTGCGACTGTTGCGGACCGACTGTCCGACCTGTCGCGAGCGGCTACCGACCACCGCCGAGCGTCTCGAGCACTGCTGTCGGCGGCCCCGCGTCGGTATCCGGTCGGTCTGTGAGGAGTGTGACCGCCCGGTGGTCGAACGCGTCTGTTCGGAGGCGAGCGCCGACCCGTGGCTCGAGTTGGCCGGTGCGACGGCCGACGACTCGGGAGTTGACCGGTGACGGCCATCCCGTGGTGAACGGGCCGACCGGGTTGCTCGAGCCGTGCCGACCCACCGCCGGGACCGCACACTTTTGCGATCGGTCGACCAACAGTCGCCCATGCCCCCCGAGACCGAGCGAACCGAGCGCGCGGGCGTCGTCATCGCCGGCGGCCACTCGACCCGCTTCGGCGACGACGACAAGGCCGTCGCCGACCTCGCCGGCACGCCGATGCTCCGCCGCGTCGTCGATCGGCTCGAGCCGGTCGTCGACGAGATCGTCGTCAACTGCCGGGACGAGCAGGTGCCGGCGATCCGCGAGGCGCTCGACGGCGGGCCGGCGGCGTCCGTCGCGGTCGATCCGGTCCCCGACCGCGGGCCGATGGCGGGCATCATGACCGGCCTCCGGGACGCCGCGGGGGAGTACGCCGCCGTCGTCGCCTGCGACATGCCGTTCGTCGACCCCCACCTCGTCGACCACCTCTTCGAACGGGCGGCCGGCCGCGAGGCCGCGGTGCCCCGACTCGACGACCAGTGGTTTCAGACGACACAGGCCGTCTACCGGACCCAAGCGATGGTCGAGGCCTGCGAGCGCGCCCTCGAGCGCGGCGAGCGGCGGATCGTCGAACCGCTGTTGGAACTCGACTACGTCGTCGTCGACGAGGACGAGGTCCGCGAGCACGCGACCCTCGAGACCTTCGAGAACGTCAACACCCGCGAGGAGTTCGCGGCGGCGGTCGAGCGACTCGCGGGGGAGTGATCCCGTCGGACAAATCAATGCACACACCGATCGCACTCGAGACGCGATCGAGTGGTTACTGACCGTCGTCCGACAGTGCGAGAATCGGGCCCGCTCGGGGGTGCCCCGTGAGCCGAGACGGCGCGGCGGCCGTCCGCTCTCGGTCATATGTTATCTCGAATAGTGGCAGAATAAACGGTGATATAGGGGAGATCGACGGATTCATCGGTTCCAGATAGTACCCTGTAGCCAAATGAGAGGACGGGGAGTCCGGACCGCTTCGACGGGTGGCGAACGACGCGGTGACCGATCGAGCGTGGTCTAACGAATGGCTTCGGTACTGCTCGTTCTGAGTATCGCGCTCGTCGCGGCGCTCTTCATGTCGTACACGGTCGGTGTCAATAGCAACTCCGCACCCGTCGCGCCCGCCGTGGGCGCGAACGCGTTGTCAGTCCTTCGAGCGGCGTTACTCGTCGGTCTCGTGGCCGGGCTCGGCGCGGTACTGCAGGGCGGGCGCATCTCCGAAACGATCGGGAAGGATCTCGTCACCGGCGTCACCATCACGCCGCTGGCGGCGGCCGCGGCGCTGGTCACCGCCGCGACGCTCATCACGGTCGGCAACTCGTACGGCTACCCGATCCCGTCGGCCTTCACCGTCACGGGAGCGATGATCGGAGCCGGAATCGCCCTCGGCGGCGGCTTTGCAGTACACGAATACGCCGTCATTCTCGGATTCTGGTTTGCGATCCCAATCGTCGAGGGGATCCTCGCGTACGGACTCGCTCGCGGGCTCCGGAGCGACGCGATTCCGGACGATGTCGGGATTCCCGCGCTCGCCGGTGCCGTCGGCTACACACTCGCCAACATCCAGTTGACGATCATTCCGACCGAATCGGGCGCACAAGGCTCAGTCGCGCGGTTCGTCGCCGCTCGGTACCACCTCGTTTCGACCCGACTCGTCGGACCGTACACGGTCGGGATGGCGCTCGTCAGCGCCGTCGTCGGGATCGCCGCGCTCGGGACAACGCGGCTGCTCCTCCGGCGGGACGAGACCGCGGGCATCGATCAGTTCCTGATCGCCCTCGGCCTCGTCGTCGTCTTCACCAGCGGCGGCACGCAGGTCGGGCTGGCGACCGGTCCGCTGGAAACCGTCTTCGAATCGGATCTCCGACTCAGTTCGATCTACCTGCTCGCGCTCGGCGGGGGCGGCATCCTCCTCGGCGCGTGGACGCGCGGGCCGCGGCTCATCCAGGCCGTCTCGAACGAGTACGCCTCGCTCGGCCCGCGACGGTCGATCGCCGCCCTCATCCCGGCGTTTCTCATCGCCCAGCTGGCGATCGTCCTCGGCATCCCCATCTCGTTCAACAAGGTGATGATCGCGAGTATCGTCGGCAGCGGCCTCGCAGCGAACTCGTCCGGCGGCGGCGTCTCGGGTCGAAAAGTCGGCTACACGGTCGGATCGTGGGTCGGCTCGATGGTCGGCGCGGGAATCCTCAGCTTCGGACTCTATTACGGCTTACACGCCGTTCCGGGACTCGCGTGATTCACGAAACGTCCGAGACGGCCTGATCGATGATCTCTTCTTCGGCGGCCTGCGTCTTCATCGCCTCCCAGCTCTCGAAGTCCGTCGTCTCCGCGACGTAGGCGTCGAGTCGCCGTCTGTTCACCCGTTGGATGGTCCGCGGCCTCTCGAGCGACCACGGACTCGCCTCGCAGAACGCGGGAAACGAGCGAAACTGCGTGTGCTCGCACATGAACGGGTCCGAGAAGAATTCGTCGGACGTCACCCGCATTCCCGCCTGCAGTTCACTGATTCGGCTGATCGCCGTTCGGAGTCGCCCCTCGAGGTCCTCCAAGCCGCCTCGTTGAAGGTCCATACTAGCTCACCACGGGTCGGGCGTTGTAAGGGTTGGGCCGAAGCGTTCCTCCGGGTCCCTGACGGACCGCCGTCGAACGCTCGCTCTCAGTTCCCGACGATCTCTCGCGCCCGCGCCGGCATCGCGACCTCGCGGCCCAGTTCCTCGGCGACGCGGACGAGTCGTCGCGGTCGGGATCGGCCGATCCGTCCCCGTCTTCCAGATCGGGACCGCCCATACCGTCCGTTACGTCGCGGGGTGGTAACGGTCGCTGCAACACGGGCGGTTCGGGGCGGTAACGCCAACGCGAGCAAACGACTCGAGCGCCGGGTTCCGACGACCGGTACTGACGCTCGAGCGAGCCCGGCAGCCCACAACCCCTTTGACCGATCTGTCCGTACGGAGCGTATGAAATTCGCTGTCTTCGGTGCCGGCGGCGTCGGCGGCTACCTCGGAGCACGCCTCGCCGACGCGGGACACGAGGTCCACCTCGTCGCGAGGGGCGACCATCTCGCCGCCCTCGAGTCCGACGGACTGCGCCTCGAGAGCGTCCGCGGCGACGCGGCGATCGACCTCCCGGCGACCGACGACCCGGCCGATATCGGGCCGTGCGACTGTGTCCTCTTCTGCGTGAAAGCCCACGACACGCGCGACGCAGCACCGGACCTCGAGCCGCTGCTCGGCGACGACACGGCCGTCGTCTCGTTCCAGAATGGCGTCGACAACGAGGAGTGGCTGGCCGAGGAAATCGGCGCGGACCACGTCGTCGGCGGCGTGGCCTACATCTTCTCGACTATCGGCGAGCCCGGGGTCGTCGAACACACCGGCGGCCCGGCGCGGTTCGTCTACGGCGAACTCGACGGCGAGCGGACCGCCCGAATCGAGGAACTCGACGCGGCCCTCTCCGAGAGCGAGGGCGTCGACGCAGTGCTCGCCGCGGACATTCGCGTCGAACTCTGGCGCAAGTTCGCGTTCATCTGCGCGCAGGCGGGGATGACCGCGACGACCCGGCTCCCCGTCGGCGAGATCCGCGAGACCGACGCCTCGTGGGCGATGTACCGCCGGCTCATCGAGGAGGTCTGTGCCGTCGGCAGGGCCGAGGGCGTCGACCTCCCCGAGGACACCGTCGACGAGTGGCTCGAATTCGCGCGCGACCTCGAGCCGGAGATGTACTCGTCGCTGCACTACGATTTGACCCACGACAAGCGACTGGAACTCGAGGCGCTGCACGGCTCCGTCGTTCGCCACGCGGACGCGGTCGACATCGACGCGCCGATGAACGAGGCGGTCCACGCAATCTTGCGGCCGTGGGCCGACCGGGCCGAGCGGCAGCTCAGTATCGATTTCAGCGTCTGATAACCGCCTCGAGCGGAGCACCGCCGCGTCCCTTTAACAGCACGTCGGTCGTACGGACAGCCATGACTCCGTCCAGTTCGAGCGACCGCGACCGGTCCTTTCGGTTCGAGTACGAGCCGTCGACCATCAGGTTCGGTGCCGGCTGCGTCGACGACCTCGCGGCCGAACTCGAGGCACAGGGCCTCGAGCGCGCGCTGGTCGTCTGCGGCTCGACGGTGGGTGAGACGCCCACGGTGATCGAACCGGTGAAATCGGGGCTCGGGGATCGGCTCGCCGGCGTCTTCGACGAGACGACGCCGGAGAAGCGCCTCGAGACGGCCCTCGAAGGCCGCGACCGGCTCGAGGACGTCGACGCCGACGCGCTCGTGAGCCTCGGCGGCGGCAGCAGTCTCGACGTCGCGAAGGTCATCAGCGTCCTCGCGGCGACCGGCCGGGGCCCAGCGGCCGTCGGCCGGGAGTTCGCCGAGTCGGGCACGCTTTCGGTCCCCGACGACGGGTTAGTACCGATCGTCGCGGTGCCAACCACGCTGGCGGGCGCGGACCTCTCGATAGTGGCCGGCGTCACCGCCTCGCCCGATTCGGGGGTGGTCGACGAGGAGATCGGCGGGGGATTCTCCGGTCCCGGACTGATGCCCGCGGCCGCGGTCTACGACCCAGAACTGGTCGCGACCACGCCCGAGTCGGTGCTGGCGGGCTCGGCGATGAACGGCTTCGACAAGGGAATCGAGACGCTCTACGCGAGCAACGCGACGCCGGTGACCGACGCGACGGCCAGACACGGCCTCGAGAAACTCGCGGACGGACTCGGTGCGTTCGGCGACGGGCGCCGCGATACCGGCACGTTCGAGACGATACTCGAGGGGATCGTGCTCGTCCAGTACGGCATCTCGCGGCCCGGCGAGACGACGGCCTCGATCATTCACGCCTTCGGCCACGGGCTCGCACGAACGGACGACGTCCAGCAGGGAGTGGCTCACGGCGTCGTCGCGCCCCACGTCCTTGAGTACCTGTTCGATCGGGATGGCGTGGACGCGCGGGCGGGGATGCTCGCGACCGCGCTCGGCGTCGACAGTGCCGCAGACCACGGCGCTGCAGTCGTCGAGGCGGTCGCGGCGATCCGGGACGGGCTCGACCTCCCGTCGCAACTCCGCGAGGTCGACGGCCCGGAGCCCGCGGCGTTCACCGCGGTCGCGGAGTCGATCCTGAACGACGCGTTCATGGCGAACGCACCGCCGGGACTGGACCCCTCAGTCGACGAAATCGAAGCGGTGCTCGAGGCGGCGTGGTAAGACGATCGTCTCAGCGATCGACGCCGGGGTCCGTCCCATCGACCGCCGGCGGCGGTTCAGCCCCGCGGGGCGGCGGCTCGAGGCCGGGGTGGACCGGCGAGCACAGTCTGACGGCGTAACACAGCAGGACCGTACCGCACGCCGAAAGCAGGAACACCAGCGTCGGATCGGCGATGTGAACGAGCCTGAGGAGGCTCAGACCGGCGCCGCCGAGGAGGAGCGAGAGGAGTTGCCCCGCGTCGGCCCAGTCAGGGGTGTAGTCGGGAACGCGATCGGCGATGCGGTCCCGATAGGTGGTCACGTAGAGCAGCCCGCAACACGCCCCGAGGAGCACCGCCGGCCAGTACTCGAGGGGCTGCGGGAGTCCGATATCCCAGCGGAGATACGCGATATATAACGGGAGTCCGACGAGCAGCGCGACGAACTCGCCGCGTCGTCCGTCCGGAATCTGCCAGCCCCCGTCGTCGTCTCGGAACCAGTCACGCATTGCGAGCCCTTAGCGGTCCGTTCGACGTGTCGGATGGTGAAGGTTTCCATTGACTGCCGAACGCGAAGGCGAGTGCGGCGACGCGGTCGCTACGAATCGTCGACGTACGACGGCCGCTCGGCGTACTCGATCGGGTCGCGCACGCCAATATTCTGGAACGCCTGCAGCCGGAAGGCGCAGGCGTCGCAGGTGCCACACGCGGGTTCGTTCTCGCGGTAGCAACTCCACGTGTGTTCGTAGGGGACCGCGAGGTCGACGCCGCGCTCCGCGATGTCGGTCTTCGAGTGCTCGACGAACGGCGCTTCGATCGAGATTTCGGTGTCGGGTTTCGTGCCGACGTCGACCACGTTCTCGAAGGCCTCGAAGAACTCGGGGCGGCAGTCGGGATAGCCAGAGAAGTCCTCGCTGTGTGCCCCGATGAAGACCGCCTCGCAGTCGTTCGCCTCGGCGTAGGAGACCGCCATCGCGAGCAGGTTCGCGTTCCGGAAGGGGACATACGAGGTCGGAATCTCGTCGCTCTCCATGTCGGCGTCCGCGACGGCCATCTCGTCGTCGGTGAGACTCGAGGCCCCGATCGCCGAGAGGTGATCGGTCTCGAGTCGCAGGAAATCGGCCGCGTCGAGTTCGTCGGCGAGCCGGCGGGCGCACTCGAGTTCGCGGTCCTCGGTGCGCTGGCCATAGGAGGTATGCAGGGCGTAGATCTCGTAGCCCCGCTGGCGGGCCTCGTAGGCGGCGGTGGCGCTGTCCATGCCCCCCGAGAGGAGGACGACGGCGCGGTTGCGTTCGGAAGTCGATTCGTCGGTCGCGGTGTCGTCGGTGTCAGTGGTGTCGGTCATGAGTCGCGTGCAGTCTCAGGTTTCGGGCGCGTCGTTCCAGAGGTCGACGTGCAGTCGCGGCGTGTACCGGAAGCCGTGTTCCATCGCGAGGTCGGCGACGCGGGTGCGGGTCTCCGCGAGCCGGTCGCGGGTCGCACCCTCGGGCATCAAAAGCACATCGTCGTCGCGGATCGGCACGTCGGCGGCGTCACGGAGCGCGGCAAGCAGATCGAGGATTTCCGGCATGTCCTCGGCGTCGGTCACGACGAACTTGAGTTGGAACTCGTAGTCCTCGACGAGACCGGCCAGCGCGTCCATGTCGGTCCGGTCGCGCTCGTGGCGCTCGGCCCACTGCTCCGCGTCGGCCTCGTCGACGCCGTCCGGCGCGCGCTCGGGCGTCGGCGTACTGCTCTCGAGTTTCGGGCTGATCGAGGCGAGATCGATCGGCGCGTCGCGGTGGATCGTGCCGTTGGTTTCGACGGTCGTATGGTAGCCCCGGTCGTCGAGGGCCTCGAGCAGGGCGACGCTCTCCTCGTGAATCAGGGGTTCGCCGCCGGTCAGAACCACGTGATCGGCGTCGTAGGACTCGATCTCGGCGAGGATGTCCTCGAGTCCCAGCCACGCGTGGGTCGGTTCCCACGACGTGTGATAGGAGTCACAGAACCAACATCGGAGGTTACAGCCGCTCGTGCGGACGAACACTGACGGCACACCGGCGAGGGTACCCTCGCCCTGCAGGGAGGCGAACAGTTCGTTGATCGGCAGCCCCTCGCGGTCGCCGCTGGTTCCCGAATCGGTCTCGGTCCCGGCCTCGCGATCGACGGAATCGGAAACCGGCATCTCAGCGCTCGCTCCCTCCGCAGAGCTCGCTCGTCTCGCTGACCCGGACCGCCACGTCGGTCACCGTCTCGGGCAGCGCCGCCGCGAGTTTTCGCTCGAGGAGCACGCTCATCACCTCGGCCGTCGGCGGCTGCTCGAGGACGACGACCCCGTCGTCGTCCCCGGCCGCCTCGAAGGCCTCGACGAGGGGATCGCCGGCCTCGAGCAGGAACATGTGGTCCCACTCTGAGATCACGTCGGTAATATCTCCTTTATCGGCGATCCATCCCTCCTCCGTCAGGCGACCCGTGACGGTGACGGCGATCTCGTAGTTGTGCCCGTGCGGTCGCGAACACTTGCCGTCGTGGTGTTGGAGCCGGTGGCCGGCACTGATCCTGATCGGTTGATCGTGCCCGACACGGAGGACGCGCGGGGTTCCGACGACCCCGTCGTCCGCCGTGTCGGTGGGTACGTCGTCGCGCTCCGCGGCTGATTCGGTCATACCTTCATATTCTCGAGAGAATACTTAAAGATGGCCGAGTGCGATCGAACGCAGGTCGGCCGCCCACGAGCGGACCAGAGATTCACCAACGGGATTGGGCGCTCTATGGCGTAATCGACGTTCTCTCGAGAGAGATACTGCAGCAACAGCGATCCGCGGCGACGACGGTACGACTCGCTCGAGCGGCGTGTGACGTTCCGACGGGACACCCGGTCGATCTCAGTCCGTGAGCTGGTCTTGCAGTCTGTTCTTGGCTTCCGTGCGACGCTTCCGCGAGAACGCGGGCGTCTCGTCGGAGAAATCGATTTCGATCTCGTCGAGTGTGCGTCGGTAAATGTTCGTCCGTCGCCCTTCGTCGGAGAGCTGTCGCCCCTCACAGGTCAGCAGTCCGGCGTTGACGAGTTCTTCGATCCGGCGATAGCAGGTCGCGATCGGGATCTCGATGTCTTCGCTCAACGCCTGCGCAGATTTCGGCGTTCCGGCCGCACAGAGGATTTCCGCACTGTATTTGTTACCCAGCGCGGCGAGGATCGCGGCCGAATCCGCGTCGGTATGTTGTGTTCGACTCCGAGACATACTCTCTTCGTTACTAATTACCTAAATTGAATCTTGTGGTTATCGCGGCTACTACTTTATGTGATATCCGTCAGTGATCACTCGCCAGGAGGACAGAACACTGACAATAGTGACGATCGACTCGAGGACGAGACCCATTTGAGGAGCGGGCTCGAACGACCGGTATGAACGTCGCGGTCGTGACCGTCGGGGACGAACTGCTCGCCGGACGAACGACGAATACGAACGCCACGTGGCTCTGTGAGCGACTCGCCGATCGCGGCGTCACCGTCGAGCGCGTGACCACGGTCCCGGATCGAGTCGCCGATATCGCCCGCGTCGTCAACGAGTACCGCGCCGAGTACGACGCCGTGATCGTCACCGGCGGCCTCGGGCCGACGCACGACGACATCACCATGGACGGCGTCGCGGCCGCGCTCGGTCGGTCGGTCGAGGAACACAAGGACGCCCTCGCGTGGCTCGAGGCGGACGGCTACACTCGCGACGACCTCGCATCCGGGACGGCGGAGCTACCGGCTGGCGCGCGGGCGCTCCACAACGAGCCGGGCGTTGCCCCCGGTGCGGTGCTCGAGGGCATCTACGTACTGCCCGGCGTGCCCTCGGAGATGAAGGCGATGTTCGAGTCGATCGCCGAGGAGTTCACCGGGACGCCGACCTACCGGGAGGCGGTCGTCGCCGACGAACCGGAGAGCGCGCTGCTCGATCGGATCGCCGAACTCCGCGAGCGGTTCGACGTCTCCGTCGGGAGCTATCCGGGCGAATCGGTCCGGATCGAACTGAACGGGACCGACGAGGCGACCGTCGCGGAGGCGGCCGCGTGGCTCCGCGAGCGGGTCGACTCTCGGTGAGCTCCGCGAGTCCTCAGCGGTAGAAGTAGGCGAGCCACGCGATCGTGACCAGCAGGCCCAGCGCGAGTGCCCCCCAGCCGACGACGGCCATCGGTAGCTCCGGTTCGGCTCCCGTTTCCGTCGCGAGAACGGCGGCGTCGATCAGTGCAGACATGATCGGCGATCCGTCCGCATCCCTCTTAACCTTTCAGAAACCGAGTTGGTCCCGCAAACCGGACTCGAGTTGCGCACGCGGCGGCATCTCAGAGCGGCACACCGGCCCCGACGAGCCCTGCGATACGGCTTTCCGGCTGGCGTTCCCATCTCTCGCTATGGAGTCCATCGGCGTCGTCGTCAACCCGATCGCGGGGATGGGCGGTCGGGTCGGGCTGAAGGGAACCGACGGGAACGTGGCGGAGGCACGCCGCCGCGGTGCGGAGCCGCGAGCGCCGGACCGAGCGCGGGAGGCGCTGCGATCGCTGCACCGCCGTGCGCCCGATATCACCGTCTACACGGCCGCCGGCGCGATGGGCGAACGTGCGGCGCGAGACGCGGGCTACGACCCCGATGTCGTCTACGAACCGGCCGACGCCGACGGCAGCGACACCGAAACCGCGGCGACGACGGCGGCCGATACCCGAGCGGCCGTCCGCGCGCTGCTCGAGCGCGGAGTCGACCTCGTGTTCTTCGTCGGCGGCGACGGGACGGCCGTCGACGTCGCGGAGGTGCTCGAGGCGGCCGAGGGCGAGACGCCGATGCTCGGCGTGCCGGCCGGCGTCAAGATCTACTCGTCGGTCTTCGGCGTGACGCCGGCCGACGCCGGCCGGATCGCCGCCGAGTTCGACCGGGTCGAGGCCCGCGAGGTCAACGATATCGACGAGGACGCCTACCGCGAGGGGGAGGTCCGGACGGAACTCAAGGCCGTCGTCCCGGTGCCCGTCGCTCCGGCGGTCCAGTCGAGCAAGCAGGTCTCGAGCGGCAGCGTCGACTCGCTGGCCGCGGGATTCGCCCGCGAGGTCGAGCCGGGGCGAACCTACGTCTTCGGGCCCGGAAGCACCGTCGGTGCGATCGAGGAAGAACTGGGCATCGATCCCTCACCGCTCGGCGTCGATGTCTGGCGTGCGGCCGAACGCGGTGAGTCGGAGGTGAACACGGCGGACTCGAACACGGAGCGCGGGGAACTACTCGCCCGCGACGCCGCGGAGTCGGACATTCTCGCGGTCGTCGCGGACCCGATCACGATCGTCGTCTCGCCGATCGGCGGGCAGGGATTCGTTTTCGGTCGCGGAAACCACCAGATTTCGCCCGCGGTCATCCGGCGAGCCGACGAGATTTCGGTCGTCGCCGCCGCCGAGAAACTCGACGAGATCGATTCGCTGCGCGTCGATACCGACGACGAGGTGATCGACGAGGAGCTCAGAGGCTGGCTGCAGGTCCGAACGGGTCGATTTACGACCCGTCTTGTGAACGTCGCCTAGGGTACGTCCCCGGAAGTGTCTAAGGACCACCCTGTCAGCGAGCAAGCATATAAGGTGTTCGTCAGAACAGTCACGGAAGTGAACCATATAACGATTCGGTCGTGTATAATGACCATATAGTCAAGATTAAGGTCGGGTCGATCGTAGGGTGTCCTATGGAAACGCGGAAAGTGCAACGACTCGGCCCGTCGACGCTGGCGATGACACTCCCCGCGGAGTGGGCGTCCGAACACGACGTGGAGAAAGGCGACGAGGTGTCCCTGCGGACCAGCGGCAAGGGGACCCTGACCGTGATGCCCGAGTCCGCGAGTTCGGAGGAAACGGAAGCGATCATTCACACCGACGACCTCGACGCCAACGCCGTCGAGCGCGCGATCGTCGCCCAGTACGTCCTCGGCCGGCGGATCATCCGCATCGAGCGCGAAGACGGTGCCCTCGAGTCAGACCACATCAACGCGGTCTATCAGGCCGAAACCCAGCTGATGGGGCTAGGCGTCATCGAGGAGACCCCCGAGAGCATCTCGATCCGCTGTTCGGTCGACCCCGAGGACTTCACACTCGACAACCTCCTCGAGCGCCTCGAGCGAACCGGCCAGACGATGCGCGGCGAGGGGATCAAGGCCCTGGCCCACGGCAACCCCGACCTGGCCCAGCGCGCGCTCAACCGGGAGCGCCAGGCGAACAAGATCTTCGTCCTCCTGCTTCGCCTGATCTTTACGGCCTACCAGAACCCCAACCTCGCGCGAGCGGTCGGCTTGAACACCGGCTTTCCGCTCATCGGCTACCGCTCGATCGCGAAGAACCTCGAGCTGACCGCCGACAACGGCGAGGACATCGCCGAAATCGTCATCGAGACCCAGGGGCACACGCTGAACGTCGACAGTTCGGTGATGCGCCAGATCCGAGAGCTGAACGACCTCGTCGATGAGATCACCTCCCGAGCCGTCGAGGCGGCCGTCGAGCGCGATTACGACAAGTCCAACGAGGTCCGCGAACTGTTCCACGAGATCGACGACCTCGAGCAGGAAATCCTCTCGGGGCTGCCCGAGATGGACAACGAGGACCTGCTGCGGATCCGCGAAGTGCTCGTCAGTCTGCAGCAGACCGCCCAGTACGCGATGCGAAACGCCGAAATAGCGGCGAACCTCGCGCTGAACGAGGAGTCCGAGCACACGACCATCAAGTGATCGAGCCGCCGGCGTCCACCGACAGCCCGTCAGAATGAGTGAAGTTAAGAGACCCCACACACAACGCCCGGGCATGGCTACGGAATCCGAGACGACGGACAAGGGCGTCGGACTGGCGCTCGCACTGGGGGCGCTCGCGGTGATCGGCGCACTGTTAATGCTCACTGGCGCACCGGACGTGACGGCGGCGTGGGGCTTCGCCGCGGCCGTTCTCTTTAGTTCGCTGGCGGTCGTCGGCATCCACCTCTACTGGCACTGACGGCGATCGAATCGCGGGTCGGTCCCGATACTCGACGGCGATTCACTCGCGATCGGGCCGTATCGGCCGTTAAAAGTTAAGACCGACGACCACTTAGAGGGACCCACGGACGATGACCGACTATTCCGACGAAGAGCAGCGAATTATCTCGTACCTCCGCGAGAGCGCCGCCCGCGGCGAGCAGTACTTCCGGGCGAAAAACATCGCGGACGCGATCGGACTCTCGTCGAAACAGGTAGGCGCTCGACTTCCCCATCTCGCGGAGAAGACAGACGAAGTCGACATCGAGAAATGGGGTCGCGCTCGATCGACGACGTGGCGCGTCACGATCAGTTGAGTCGGTTCGAACGGACCCCGGCCGGGGCCCGACTGCCACCGCTCGAACTGACGCCGGCGACCGCCCGCGGTCCACGGTCTTTTTATCCGACAATCGCACACGTACGGGCATGACTGTACGGGTCGACCGGTCGTTCGACGTGTCGGCATCGCCCGAGCGGGTCTGGGAGTTCATCGCCGATCCGGCGAACCGCGCCCGGGCGATCAGCGTCGTCGAAGAGTACTCGGTGGACGATCCGGACGGACGACGGGTGACCTGGCACGTGCAACTCCCCATCCCCCTCGTCCGAAAGACCGTCACCGTAAACACCGAGGACGTCACCCGAAGACCGCCCGAGTACGTCGAGTTCGTCGGGAAATCAAAGGTCCTCGAGGTCACCGGCACACATGAGATCGTCGAAACGGACGACGGTGCCCGCCTCGAGAACTCCTTCGTCGTCGACGGCAAGCTACCGGGCGTCGAGAAGTTCTTCAAGCGCAATCTCGACTCGGAACTCGAGAACCTCCAGCGCGCGCTCGAACGGGACCTCCAGACGACACAGTAACGGTGGTGGAGGCCACGATAGGAGTATGACCGTCGATACGAACGCCGAGGCCGCCGGCGCCGCCACCGGCGAGTCGCTCACACTCGCGCTCGCACAGATTCGGGTGGAGGCCGGCGAGGTCGAGGCGAACGTCGACCGAGCGCTCGAGGCGGTGGCGCGGGCCGCGGCTCGCGGGGCCGATCTGGTCGCGCTGCCGGAACTGTTCAACGTGGGCTACTTCGCGTTCGATCTCTACGCGCGCAACGCGGAGCCGTTCGCGGGCGAGACGTTCACCAGACTCCGGGAGGCGGCCGCCGACCACGGGATCGCCGTCCTTGCTGGTAGCATCGTCGAGGATCTGGGGGCGACCGAAACCGTCGAGACGCCGGCCGACGACGGGTTGGCAAACACCGCCGCGCTGTTCGACGCCGACGGCGACCTCCGACTCGTCTACCGGAAACACCACCTGTTCGGCTACGAGTCAGCGGAGTCGGAGCTGCTGGTCCCCGGCGAGCGACTCGAGACGGCGTCGATCGGCGGGCTGACCGTCGGCGTGACCACCTGTTACGACCTGCGGTTCCCGGAACTCTACCGGCGATTGGTCGACGACGGCGTCGAGTTGGTACTCGTTCCGAGCGCGTGGCCCTATCCACGTATCGAACACTGGACGACGCTCTCGCGGGCCCGCGCCATCGAGAATCAGGCCTACGTCGCGACGGTAAACGGGGCCGGCGAGTTCGACGACGCCACCCTGTTGGGCCGCTCGAGCGTCTACGACCCGTGGGGCGTCTCGCTGGCCTCGAGCGGGGACGAGCCGGCGCTGGTCACGACCGAAATCGATCCCGGAACGGTCGCCGATGTCCGCGAGGAGTTTCCGGCGCTGCGGGACCGGCGACTGTGACCGTCACGGAATCGCACGCTGTGGCGGGGACCGACCGCTGACTTTTTATCTCGGCACGTTCTCAATACGGATGCCGGCATAGGCGCTTTTCACGTCTCACCGGCATTGCGCGTCGCTCCGGCCCGTCGCGCGCTCGGTTTCCCGGGAACCGAGCGTCACGCCCGCACCCGTCTCCTCGTCCCACCTTTCGCCGCGCTCTCGTTTCGATACCATTCGACTTCGATCCGAGACTCACGAGGTTCGTCTTCGCCCATTCTCGACCGTTTTCGCTCGAGTCAGAACGGGAAGCCGCCGTAGCGCAGATAGACCATATCGAGGATGAGGACGAGTTGGAAGAAACCCTGCACGCCGCCGAGCATCGCGTTCTGTTGGCCGATCGCGGAAATGACCGACGGGTCGGGATCGGCCGAGCGCATCTCCTTGTACATTCGGAGTTCGCCCGGCAACAGGAAGCCGAATCCCTGCACCGAGAGGATCGTGACGATTCCGAGCGCGACGGCGATCGCGGGATCGGTCATCGCGAACCCGTTGATGGTGAGCGCGATCCACGCCAGCGAGCCGACCGTCGCGAGGGCGAACGGGACCTGCCAGCGCCGGTCACGCCACGCGTTCAGCCGCCAGCCAAGCAACAGCAAGATTGGAATCAGGTTCGCCGCGGTAAACAGCGCCAGCCACGACTCGGCGTGGGGAAACATGCCGGTTCGTTGGGCCAGCGTGATGCCGCCGGCGATCGTGACGAACGCGAGCGACGGGAGGAGAAACGCCGTCTTGGGCGTGAGCCGCTGGAACACCGCCGCGCTCTGTTCGTCGTCGAGACCGCCGATGATCGGCCCGAGGACGGCACCGATGAAGACGTCGAACCCCGTCCACAGAATCCCCGCCATCACGTGGACGAAGGTGTGTTGCTGGATCGTCGCGACCGTTACCGCGTAGCCGAGTGCGGCGAGTGGCACCACCACGACGGCGACCGCAAACGCCGGATTCGCTCGGTTCCCCATCCCCCTGATCGTTCCGCGAACCGTCGCCGACGACATGCGTGCCACCAGTCAGCAGAGGGGCATAAACACTGGTGCTCGAGCAACGACTACCGGAAGAAAACCATTCGCCAAAAGCGGTGGTAACAGCCGGCGAACGGCGTTAGAGACGGTCCGCCGTCACCGGTTATCGGTCCCGATCGACGGTTTCGCCGGGATGCGTGGTCGCGCCGCCCTCGAGTTTCAGGCCGGGCGTGAGACTCGTGTTGATACCCGTCTTGGCCTCGTCACCGGCGACGACGCCGAACTTCCGGCGGCCGGTGGAGACGCGGTCGCCCTTGACGGTGAACTCGATATCGGCGTCGTCGTGGCGGAGGTTCGCGACGTTCGTCCCCGCGCCGAAATTGACGTTCCGGCCGAGGACGCTGTCGCCGACGTAGGAGAGGTGACTGACCGACGTGCCCCGCGAGAGGACGCTGTTTTTGATCTCGACCGAGTGCCCGACTTCCGCGTCCGGGCCGACCAGCGTCGCGCCGCGGACGTACGCGTTCGGTCCGATTTCGGCACCCTCACGAACGAGTGCCGGGCCCTCGATCGCGACGCCGGGGTCAACCGTCGCGCCCTCCTCGACGACGACCCGCCCCTCGAGCGTGGCGTCCTCGCTCACGTCGCCGTCGATCCGGCGCTCGAGGGCGGCGAGTTTCCACTCGTTTGCCTCGAGGAGTTCCCACGGCCGGCCGACGTCGAGCCAGCGCTCGAGCGTGACCGGCGTGACGTCGTACTCGTCGATCACGCGGGCGACCACGTCGGTGATCTCGTGCTCGCCGCGCTCGCTCGCCGGCACCTCGAGCCATTCGCGGGCCTCGGCCGGGAAGGCGTAGGCCCCCGCATTGGCGAGGTTCGTCGGCGGCTCGTCGGGCTTTTCGACGATTTCCGTGACGCGGTCCCCGCCGGGTTCGGTGCTGAGGACGCCGTAGTTGCTCGGCCGCTCGACCTCGATCGCACAGATCGCCGGACAGGCGTCGAACAGCCGATCGATCGCAGCCTGATCGTAGAGGTTGTCGCCGTTGAGGACGGCGAAGGGGCCCTCGAGGTGGTCTCGAGCGGCGTTGACCGCGTCGGCGGTTCCGGCCTGTTCTGCTTGGACGGCGTAGGAGACGGGGACGCCTCGGTACTCCGCGCCGAAGTAGTCCCGGACCGTCTCGGCCTCGTAGCCGATCACGAGCACGATTTCGTCGGTTCCGGCCTCGATCGCCGCGTCGACGGTGTGGGCCGCGAGCGGTCGGTCGGCGACCGGGAGCATCGGCTTCGGCACCGATTCCGACAGCGGTCGCATTCGCGTTCCTTGCCCCGCCGCGAGAACGACTGCCTTCATGTACTCGCCCCTTCCACGAATCCCCGGATAAGCGATTCGTTCGCGAGTAGAAAATGAAAGACGAGCGTTCCGTTAATACTGCTGGGAAATCGAACGCCGCGTCGATGTGGCGGGCCTCTACCTCGTGGGCCGTGACGGGACGGCCTCGAGTACCTGCTCAGTCCTCCGATGTCTTGATGTCGGCCGACAGCCCCTGTGCCATCTCGATGTCCTCGGCGTTGTTCATCGTCCACGCGGTCCGCTCGGTGACGGCCTCGATGGCCTCGCGGGCGCTGGGGTAGCCGTTGCCCGATTTCTTCACCCCGCCGAAGGGGAGTTGGACCTCCGCGCCGATACACGGCAGGTTCGCGTACGCGAGCCCGATGTCCGCGCGGTCGCGGAAGTAGTTGATCTGGCGGTAGTCCTCCGAGATGATCGCCCCCGCGAGCCCGTAGGGGGTGTCGTTGTGGATCTCGACCGCGTCCTCGATATCGCCCGCGTACTCGATCAGGGCCACGTGCGGGCCGAAACACTCCTCGTTCAGACAGCGCAGGTCGGACTCGTAGTCGATCTCGTAGACGAACGGGCCGACCCAGTGACCACCGTCGTGCCCCTCCGGAATCTCGCTCTCCTCGAGTTCGAACCGATCGACCAAGACGGTCGCTCCCTCCTCGCGGGCGAGGTCGTTGTGCTGTCGGATCTTCTCGACGTGGTCGGCCTCGATGGCCGGCCCCATGAACGTATCCGCCTCGAGCGGGTCGCCGACCGCGATATCCTCGGCGATGTCGACGAACCGCGCTTTGAACTCATCGTAGACGTCCTCGTGGACGATCAGGCGCTCGCTCGAGACGCAGCGCTGACCCGTGGTCTTGAACGAGCTCATCACGGCGGAGTGGACGGCGATGTCCAGATCCGCCTCCTCGGTGACGACGATCCCGTTCTTGCCGCCCATCTCGCAGGCCGCGAGTTTGCCGGGTTCGCTGCCGACCTTGCCGGCGATTTCGTGGCCGACCTCCGCGGAGCCGGTAAAGAGCACGGTGTCCACGCGGGCGTCGTCCGTGATCGCCGCGCCGGCGTCGCCGAAGCCCTGCACCATGTTGAAGACGCCCTCCGGAATCCCGGCGTCGTCCATCATCTCGGCGATGATCTGGCCGCACCACGGCGTCTGCTCGGCGGGCTTCCAGACGACGGTGTTGCCCTCGACCAAGGCGATGGCCATGTGCCAGAACGGGATCGCGACCGGGAAGTTCCACGGCGTGATACAGCCGATGACGCCCCGCGGTTTCCGGCGCATGAACGAGTCCTTGCCCGCGACCTCCGAGGGAACCACGTCGCCGTGGGGGTGGCGCGCGTTGCCCGCCGCCCACTCGACCATGTGCCACGCTTCGGTGACGTCTGCCTTCCCCTCGGAAATCTCCTTGCCGCACTCCTTCGAGACGATCTCGCCCAGTTCCTCGTGGCGCTCCCGTAGCTCGTGATAGATGTCCCAGAGGTACTCCGCGCGGTCGATGTAGGACAGGGCGCGCCACTCCTCGAAGGCGTCCTCGGCGGCCTCGAGGGCCGCGTCGACGTCGGCTTCGGTCCCGCGCTGGAAGGTCGCCAGCGTCTCCCCGGTGGCGGGATTCTCGCTCTCGAAGGTGTCCTCGTCTCCTTTGGTCCACTCGCCGCCGATGTAGTGGCCGTGTACCTGTTCGGTGAGTTGCTGGCTCATACTAGATCGGACGGCGGCAGCGGTGAAAATCTTGATGGTGGTTCACACGCCCCGAATCGGGTGGATGGTGCTCGACTCGAGGAAAGACAGTCACTGCTATGAACACGCTCGACGACAGCCGTGTGACCACTGTGGAGATTCGCTCTGTCTGCCGAGCAACGAAGAGATTCGGATTACGTGCTCAGTACAGGGAACGAATTTATCGCGGTACATTTAGTCATTACCAGTGATGGAATCGTCACCACCAACTATCTGCCCACGTTGTGGGAAGCGTGAGACGTACTCAGCACACTATACGACGCCGGGATGGCGGATACAATTCTATGAATGCGATAATTGCGGCCGAAGATATGATCCGTACCGTGACGAGGAATACGGTATCGACTAATGGAAAGTTCGCACGCTCACTTATCGTTCCTCTTCCTTCCCGCGGTCTTCGGTCACGGTCCGCTCTCCCTCCGGCGGCGCGTCCTCTAAATCCTCGTGGCGTTCGTCACCCGCCTCGGTCATCCCCTCCGTCGAGGGCTCGAGGCCCTCGCCGGTCCGACCCTCCTCGCTCGCGGCCGGCTCGTCGGGCGTTCCGGACGGCGGCCCCATCGTCCGCTGTTCGTCGCTGTCGTCTCGCGCGTCGGTGCTCTCGTCGCGCTCGATGACCGGATCAGTTCCCTCGTCCGACGCCGCGAGCGAGTCGCGCTTTCCCTCGAGTCGAATCGCGTCGTCGGTGACCTCGTCGACAGCGCTCGCGTCCAGCGGGACGATTTCCTCGTCGTCCTCCCACTCGAGGATCGACTGGATCGCGCTCGTCGCGCCCTCGTCGGCGTCGACGTACGCCGTTCCCGCCTCGGTCATCCTGACGGTGCCGAGGCGGTCGCCGCCGGCGGTTTCGACCCGTTTCCCGATATCGTCGTCGGTAAACGTTGCGCACATGCGCGACCATAGCGCCACCCCGTGAAAACCCGTGGTGCCTGCACTGGCCTGTGTTGTGGCCGCTGTTCCGATCGACCGCCGGTCGTCCTTCGGTCACTGCCCGCCCAGATCGGCCGCCTTCTCGAGTTCGCTCCGCAGGGTCGTCGAGTCGAACTCGTGATCGGGTCGGAGCCGAACGAAGTCGAGGAACTCCCGCGCGGAGAGCAATACGTCGGGGCCGTAGGCCGTCGCAGCCGCGTCGACGGCGTCCCGTGGACCGATTCGGGGCTCGAGGACCGCCAGCGCACAGGCCAGATCGTAGGCCGTGGTCTCGTCGACGCGGTCGTCGTTGACGCTGGTGGCGTCGATGAAGTAGAACTCGCCGTCACAGAGAAGGATGTTCTCGGCCCGCAGGTCGCCGTGGGCGAGCCCGTGCTCGTGGACGGTCGCGAGCATCGCGAACAGTTCGGGCGCTCGTCCCGCGACGATGTCGTCCGAGACATCGTCGAGCGACCGGAAGTCGGGGAGGTACTCGAGGACGAGCACGCCGAGGCCGTTGACTTCGAAAGCGTCGATCGGTCGGGGCGCGTTGACGCCGATCTCGCGCATCCGCTCGGTCGCCGCGTACTCGTGTTCGACCATCTCGCGGGGCGTATCAAAGCGGTCGAAAAACCCCTCGCTCCCGGCGGAGAACGCGCCGACGTTGCGACCGGTCGTCAGCACCGCGTGGACCAGCGCGTTCTGCCGGGAGACGATCTTGACGAACCACTCGTCGTCGATGACGCAGGGCGTCGAGAGCCAGTTGTCGGCCTCGAGGAACTCGACGCGGACGCAGTCGCGGTCGTAGCGATCCGCCAGCGTGCGGACGACACGCTCGATGCGGCTCCACTCGACGGATCCTCGTGCGAGCCGGCGGATATCCATACTCGCACTGTCGGCGGTTGTGGTTAAATGTTCCTCGAAGTGTTGCCGGGGGAACGTGTCTGCCGTCGACCGACCGATTGCTCGTCCCGTTCGCTGACTGCTCGTCAGAACAGTATTATTATCACTTCTGCGAAAGTATCGTCGAGTAATATGGACGCTATCGACGATCTCGGCGATGCGATCGATGTCACGTGAAACCGCTTGACACCGGTTCGGAAAGGGACGTGGCTCAAACTCGCGCTCGTCGTCTTTTTCGTGGGTTCGTTCGGGATCGGCGGGATGGGATTTCCCGGCAATTTCGGAGCGAGCACCGATGACCCGACGTTCGAGGGCGAACAGCCGACGGGATCCACGGACCTTCCCGTCGACGACGTGCTCTTCTGGGTGCTTGCTATCCTCGCGGTCGTTCTCGTGCTCGGGCTCGCCTACGATTTCGTCGCCGCGGTCATGGAGTTCGTCTTTCTCGAGTCACTTCGCTCGTCCGACGTGCGTCTCAGGCGCTACTTCTCGGCGAACCTCGGGAAGGGGCTGTGGCTGTTCCTCTTCCGACTCGGTCTCCAGGTCCTGGTCGGCGCCCTCGCTGTCGTCCCGGCCGTGGCCATCATCCTCTCGATGGAATCCGGGCTCGACGGCGTTTCGGCCACCCTCCTCCTGCTCTACATCCTCTATGCGCTCGTGCTGGGGGTGATCTACAGCATCGTGATGCGATTCACCACTGACTTCGTCACGCCGATCATGCTGCTCGAGGACCGCGGCGTGCTCGCCTCGTGGGGTCGGTTCCGGGCGACGCTACGAGCGAATTGGGCGGATTACGGCGTCTACCTGCTGTTGGTCTGGGTCCTCCAGCTCATCGTCGGTATCGCCGCCGGACTCGTCCTCGGACTCGGCGGGTTGCTACTGGCGATTCCGTTCGCTATCGTCGCGATCCTGCTGTTCATCGCCCTCGATGCGATCGGCCTAGTACTGGCAATTCTGGTCGCCCTCGTCGGCCTCGTGCTGTTCGCGGTCTTCGCCCTCCTGTTTTACGTCCCGATCACGGCGTACTTCCGCTATTACGCATTGCTGCTCCTCGGCGATGCCGACATCGATCTCGATCTCATCCCCGACCGGCGCGAGGCGGTCCGTAACGGCGGTCTCGGATCGGCCGGGCGGGACGACGCCGGGGACGGAACCGAATCCGGTGGGTTCGAGTCCGACGACGGCTCCGGCTGGGGCGATTCCGATGGTCGGGATGGTTCGGACGGACGGGACGACTCGAGCGGCTGGGACGACTCCGGCGATTGGGACGGCGAGCCGGACGACCAAGGTGGGTCGGACAGTCGCGACTGGCGGGACGACCGAGACGGATCGAACGACCGCGACGAGGACGACGGCTGGCGGTAGAACTGTCTCCGACGGGTCGCGGGAGACGGCTATCGTCGTGCGATCGTGCGGATCGTCGGTGCGCTTATTTCGGGCGCTAACAAGTGTCACGTATGGAGTTCGACCTGCCCGACGAACACCGGATGATCCGGGAGACTGTGAGGGACTTCTGTGAGCGGGAGATCGAGCCGATCGCCCAGGAGATCGAGGACGAGCACCGGTTCCCCGCCGAAATCTTCGACCAGCTCGCCGATCTCGATATGATGGGCGTCCCAATCGCCGAGGAGAACGGCGGGCTCGGCGGTGACACGCTCATGTACGCGCTGGTCGCCGAGGAACTCGGCCGTGTCTCCGGCGCGATCGGGCTTTCCTACGTCGCCCACACGTCGCTCGCGTCGAAACCCATCGAACTGTTCGGCTCCGAGGCCCAGAAAGAACGCTGGCTGCGCCCGCTCGCCGAGGGCGACTACGTCGGCGGCTGGGCGCTGACCGAACCCAGTAGCGGCTCCGACGCGTCGGACATGGACACGACCGCCCGGAAAGAGGGCGACGAGTGGGTCCTCGACGGCACCAAACAGTTCATCACGAACGCCTCCGAGGCCGGTTCGATCCTCGTCAAAGCGGTCACGGACCCCGCGGCAGGCTACGACGGCATCTCGACGTTCATCGTCGATCCGCGCGAGGACGACGGCTTCGAGGTGACGACGATCTGGGACAAGATGGGGCTGAACGCCTCGCCGACCTGCGAAATCTCCCTCGAGGACGTGCGCTTGCCGGAGGACCGCCTGCTCGGCGAGGAAGGCGAGGGCTGGGAACAGACGAAAAAGACCCTCGACGGGGGTCGCATCTCCATCGCCGCGCTCTCGACGGGGCTCGCACAGGGGGCCTACGAACACGCCAAAGCCTACAGTAAAGAGCGCGAGCAGTTCGGCCAGCCGATCTGCGAGTTCGACGCGGTTCGGGACACAATCGTCGACATGCACCGCAAGACGGAGCGAGCGCGACTGCTGACGCACAGAGCCGCGCGGACGTACGATCGGGGCGATCCCGTCACCCGAGAGTCCGCGCTCGCGAAACTCGACGCCAGCGAGGCGGCCCGCGAGGTGGCAGAGGACGCCGTCCAGGTCCTCGGCGGCTACGGCTACACCACCGATTTCGCGCCGCAGCGGTTCTACCGCGACGCGAAGCTCATGGAGATCGGCGAGGGGACCAGCGAGATTCAACACGTGGTCATCGGCCGGGAATTGGGCCTGTAGACGACTCCGGCGGCTACGGGCTCGAGGCGGCGCGGCTGACGAACGCCGAGCGGCTCTCGCGGTCGACCCGGTCGCCGGACCGGCTTAATTGAGGATGCCGTCGTCGCCGTCGCTCTCGTTGCCGTCACTGCTGTTGGTCTCGTTTCCGCTCCCCGAGTCGTCGCTGCTCTCGTTGCCGCCGTCGCCGTCGGAACCGGAATCCCCGCTCGAGGCGTCCTCGTCGACGTCGGTGGTAACGGACTCCATGAGCGAGACGATGCGGTCTTCCTCTTGACCGCGGAGTTGCCGGGGATAGACGCCGATGCTGACGAGCAGATCCTCGCCCGCCTCGACGGCTTCGCTGACGTGGACATCGACGTCGACATCCGCTCCGTCGAACTGGGCCTCGCCGGTGAACCGCGACCGGGTCGTCTCCTCCTCGAGGAGCGAGACGGAGAACTCCTCGTCGGGGGAGACGTCGCCGAGCCCGTCGTAGTTGCTCGCGACGAGTTCCATGAGTTCGGTGGCGGACATCTCCTCGACGGGGTTGAACTCCCGACCGAGCAGGGAGACCTGCGGCGTCGTCAGGACGATGAAGACGGCACCGCGCTGTCGGCCCAGCGGCCCCATATCCACTGCCTTCTCGTGGGTGGTCTTGTAGTTCGTGACGCTGATCTCCTCGGAGAGGGGCCCGACCTCCCGTTCGACGACGACCTCCTCGATACCGATCTGGTCGTAGCCGGTCGCCGATCGCGCGTCGGCCTCGACCCCGGCGGGCGAGGACTCGTGTTCGTCCATGCCGATCAGTCCCAGACAGCCCGAGAGGCCGGCGAGGCCTGTAGCTCCGACGCCAGCGAGTACGGTTCGTCGATTCATTTCCTGAGAAATGGCGGTTCAGTTGGTAAGTGTTTGTTGGAACGGCGACCGTCTGTCAATACGAAAGGAAATCGGCCGCGCCCGCACGGACCGATCGTTCTGGGCCGCGGACGACCGGTCCCCGAATCAGGGCCAGCTCCCGGCTTCCGCGAAGGCGTCGGCGACCCGCTGGATCGCGACGACGTAGGCCGCGGTTCGGGGGTTCTCGAGGTCGTGTTCCTCGTAGGTCTCGACGAGGGCGTCGAAGGCGTCGACGATGACCGTCTCGAGTTCCTCGTTGACCCGCTCTTCGGCCCAGTAGAAGCGCTGGCGGTTCTGGACCCACTCGAAGTACGAGACGGTAACCCCGCCCGCGTTCGCGAGGATGTCCGGAATGACGAAGACGTCTTTCTCCTCGAGGACCTCGTCGGCCGCGGGGGTCAGCGGCCCGTTCGCGGCTTCGGAAATGACGTCCGCCTCGACGTCCTCGGCGAGGTCGGCGTCGATCGCGTTCTCGAGCGCGGCCGGGATCAGCAGGTCGACGTCGAGGGTGAGGACTTCGTCGTTGGTGAGTTCCGCTTCGCTTTCCTCGTAGCCGACGACGCTGCCGGTCTCGTTCTTGTAGTCCTTGGCCGCGACCGGATCGAACCCGTCCGGGTTGTAGATACCGCCGCTCGAGTCGCTGGCCGCGACGACGGTCGCGCCCATCTCGTCGATCAGTTTGGCGGCGATCCAGCCGGCGTTGCCGTAGCCCTGCACGGCGACGGTCGCGCCCTCGAGATCCTTGTCGAGGTAGTCGAAGGCCTCGCGCGCGGCGATGACGGTCGAGCGACCGGTGGCCTCGACGCGGCCCTCGCTCCCGCCGGAGTCGAGTGCCTTGCCCGTGATGACGCCCGGCTCGGTCGTGTTCTCGAGGGTCTCGTAGGTGTCTTTGATCCAATTCATCTCCCGCTGGCCCGTGTTCACGTCGGGTGCGGGAACGTCCCGGTCCTCACCGATCAGCGGGCGGAGTTCTTTCGCGAACGAGCGGGTAAGTCGCTCGAGTTCCGCTTCGGAGTAGTCGTCCGGATCGACCGCGATCCCGCCTTTGCCGCCGCCGAGCGGGATGTCGACGATCGCGGTTTTGTACGTCATCCAGCCCGAGAGCGCCTTGACCTCGTCGCGGGAGACCTGCGGGTGATAGCGGATGCCGCCCTTGTAGGGACCGCGGTCGCCGTTGAACTGCGAGCGGAAGGCCGTGAATCGCTCGAGGTCGCCGTCGTCGCGTTCGATCGTGAGATTGGTCTCGAGCACTCGCTCGGGGTGTTTGAGCCGCTCGATCACATCGTCGCCGATGTCGAGGTACGCCGCAGCGTCGTCGATCTGCGACTGCAGGCTTTCGAATGGGTTGGTATCATCGCTCATACGCAGTGGGTTCCGGCGACCGAGGGATAAGCGTAGCGAATATCTATCATGGAATGGGCCACCCGTCCAGTTTGATCCTTGAAAGTACCTTTTATATTGATCGTTCGGTCAGACCTCCTCGGCGGCTTCTGCCCGCTCAATGATCCGTTCGGCGCGGGCGATCAGCGGCGCGTCGATCATCTCGCCGTCGACCGCGAACACGCCCCGTCCCGCGGCGTCGGCCTCGCGTTTGGCCTCGAGGACGCGGGTCGCCCACTCGCGGTCCGCGGCCGAGGGCGTGAACGCCTCGTTGATCGGCCCGACCTGCGCGGGGTGAATCGCCAGTTTGCCGTCGTACCCCAACTGGATCGCGAAGTCGACGTCCTCGCGCAATGCGTCTTCGTCCTTGAAGTCGGAGACGATGGTGTCGATCGCGGTACACTCATTGGCCGCCGCCGCGAGCACGACGCGTTCCCGCGCGTAGAGCACCTCGGTTCCCGCCGCGGTCCGGGTCGCCCCGATGTCCGCCGAGAGGTCTTCCGCGCCGAACACCAGCGCGTCGGTCGCGGACACGGCCGCGATTTCGGGTGCCGCGAGGACGCCGGCGGCGCTCTCGATCAGCGCGAAGACGGGCAACATCGTCTCGTACGTACCGAGTTCGTCGACGAGCGCGTGGACGTCGTCGGCCGAGCCGACCTTCGGGAGCATGACGCTATCGAGCCGGAGTTCCGTGCCGTCTCCCAGTAGGGCATCGAGGTCGTCCCTGAGCGTCGATTCCGCCGCGTTGACTCGAACGCAGACCTCACACTCGGGATCGAAGTCGGGATCGGTCAGCACATCCCGAACGGCCTCGCGGGCCTCTGGTTTTCGCTGGGGGGAGACGGCGTCCTCGAGGTCTAAGACGATCACGTCCGCTCCGGACTCGGGCGCTTTCCGGCACATATCGGGTCGATCACCGGGCGTGAACAGGACGCTTCTGCGAACCATGTCCTCATCTCGGTCGTCCAGGGTCAAAGGCGTCGGTGTGGCAGCGCGTTTCGACGCGTCGACGACCGCTCGAATATTCGATTCGAGGAGCGCACTCGAGTGGGAACCCGACCGGGGCTGCGACCGTCGAACGGATCATAGACGGTCTCACGCGGACAGTGACCCGTTCGGTGACGGACACCCCTCGTGCAGAGTGAAAGGCGCGTCGACACGTGGGGGTGGTTCGTGACCGAAGCGATGAGCAGTGCTGCTCGGTGCGCAAATCGTTCCCACCCCTCGTGCAGAGTGAAACCTCGACTGCGGTTGCAATGTTTTTCACTCTGCACGAGGGGTACTCCGGCGGCGAAGCGACGGTGATGGGACCCACACCCCCCGTTCAGAGTGAAAACGGGTCCGAGCGGGGGCGGGGTGTCGACGACTGCCGGCGATTCCGAACCATTCCTGCGGGCTTCTGTTCGATCAATGGCCAATCTGAGACGGGAATCTGCCGATAGAGTGGCTCGAGCGGCAAATCGTGGCTCGTGTATCGATCTTCTGAAAGTCGGCAGTCGTGCTGTAGACGCAGCGGGAGCCACCCGGCGAGAAGACACAAAAGATATACGGTATGACAGGAACGAAACCATATGCCTGCGATCGCACTCGGATTTGTCGTCTATCTCGGGCTCCAAGGGATCATCGCACGGTTCGTCTACCGCGAAGCCGCGGTTCACAACCGCCATTCTCCGCTGCTTATCGCGATCGTCGCGTTCGTCTGCAGTGTCGTCGCTGTCTTTCTCGTGGACAGCGTCCTTTTGATTCTACTGGTCCAAGCGATCGCGATCGCGCTGTATCGCCTCGGGGCCGCTCGAAACCGATCAGGGACACCGCCGTAACCAGTGCAGCGGTCTCCGTCCGACCGGTCTCGTCTCGCATCCTCACCGGTTCGCATTTTCAGTCTGAACGAGGGGTGTGGACCGCTCACGATGCGAGTTCAGTCTGCATCCGGCTGAGTGGGGTGATTGCACCAAATTCGGCTTATACGGGTGCTATCGATCCTCTATGCTGTGCTTATCAGTCTGAACTACCTTCCATAGATTTATAACGACAGTCTTCCAGAACGGAAACATGGCTGAGCAGACGGGTGGGGACCCGCTCTTCGAATCTCACGACCCCATCTTTAATCGGAAGGAACTCCTCCACGTCGGTCACGTCCCCGATGAGGACCGCATCGTCGGGCGCGACGACGAGATCCAGTCCGTCGCGGCCGAGGTCGGTGCGATCACGCGCGGCGACCCGCCGAACAACGTGATGCTCTACGGCAAGACGGGAACCGGAAAGAGTCTCATCTCCCGGCACGTCGCGACTCGAGCCCAAGACGCCGCCCGGAGCAACGACATCGATTGTGGCGTGCTCTACGTCGACTGCTCCGAGGCGAACACGGAAACCCGAACGACGCGCCAGTTGGCGCTCAGTTTGAAAGACCAGACCGACTACCAACAGAACATCCCGCTTCGGGGGGTCGGAACGATGGAGTACTACCAGCACATCTGGCGCATTCTCGAGGCGTGTTTCGACGCAGTCATCGTCATCTTAGACGAGATCGACAAACTGGACAACAGCAACATTCTGATGCAGCTTTCCCGCGCTCGCGAAGCCCGGAAAACCGACGCGTACATCGGCGTGATCGGGATCAGCAACAAGGTCCAGTATCGGGAGACCCTCGACGAACGGATCGACAGCAGTTTCGGCCACCGCGAACTGTTCTTCCATCCCTACGACGCGTCCCAACTCCGGGAGATCATGCGCAATCGCGAGGACGCGTTCCAGCCCGACGTGCTCGAGGGCGGCACGATCGAACTCTGTGCGGCCCTCGCCGCGAAGAAACATGGAGACGCGCGGAAGGCGATCGAGATCCTCAAGGAAGCCGGCGAACTCGCACGTCGCACCGGCAGCGAGACGGTCTCGGAGGACCACATCCAGCAGGCACAGGAGGTCGCCGAGATCAACCGCATCGAAGAACTCACCAGCGGTGCGACCGTCCACGCGAAACTCGCGCTGTACGCGCTCGCGAGCCGCATCATTACAGGCGATCGGGAGACCTACAAGACCCGGGAGGTCTACGAGCGCTACGTCGGAATCTGCGAACTGGTCGCCAACGATCCGATCACTGAAAACGGACTCTACCGCCAACTCAAGGAACAGGCGTTCCTCGGCGTCATCGAGTCCGAGAAAACCGGCGGCGGTCGGTCGCAGGGCAGTTACCTCCTGCACCGCCTCGTCACCGATCCGAAACACATCGTCAAGGCCGTCCGCCGCGATTCCTCGCTCGAGGAACTGCCGACGTACGATCACCTCCGTGAGCGGGACTCGTCGACGGCGGACCGCGACGTCGACCTCGAGTCGTTTTCGTAGGACGACCGCTGGGTCGGGATCCCGTTCGTGCCGACCTAGTCACCATCAACTACTCTCCCACTGTCCTCTCACCGACCACCCACTCACTTACTCATCTACCACTCATTTCCCTCACCGCCCACCCCCTCACTCACCTCCAACTACCCACACCCACCCCGCCCCACCCCACCCATTCGAGACGGTTTTCAGTCTGAACGAGGGGTGGGGGACCCTCGTTGCGATCTGGACACCGCTCGCGTCGACCGACGAAAAAGAGTCGTAATCGGTGTTACACTGCTTCGGCGAGGTCGGACCGGCGTCGCGATCGGCGGTCGACGACCGAACCGCAGTCGGTACAGACGAGCAACCGCTCGCCGTCGGCCGTCGCGGTCTCCCAGTCGCCGGTGATCGGACTCTCGTGGCCACAGTCCGGACAGAAGAGGACGGTCTTTCGCTGCGCTGGCGGCGGGTGTGAATCGTCGTGCTGGGTCTGCGTTGACATTGCCGTTTCTAGGAATTCGAGGAGTATAGGGGTTGTGTGGTACGAACGACCGTGACGGTCCGACTCGTCCTTTAGTTGGCAGCCCTGCGTACTAAGCGGTTCGTCGTGGTCGGTTCCCGCGTGTCCATCGAGAGTACGAATCCGGCGACGGGAGACGTGGTCGACAGTTTCGACGAGACATCGACCGAAGAGCGAGACGAACACCTAGCGCGGGCGAACGAGACCTTCGAGGAGTGGCGCGATACGCCGATTCAGGCCCGCCAGCGGCTCCTCTCGAGGGCGGCCGACGTCCTCCGGGACAACGCGGACGAGTACGCCCACCTGATGACCGAGGAGATGGGGAAACCCATCGGACAGGCCCACGACGAGGTCAAGAAGTGCGCGTGGGTCTGTGACTACTACGCCGAACACGCCGCCGAACACCTACAGGACGAGGTCGTCGCGAGCGACGAGAGCGCCCGCACGGTCGTCGCCTACCAGCCGCTCGGCCCGGTGCTCGCCATCATGCCGTGGAACTTCCCGTTCTGGCAGGTGTTCCGCTTCGCCGCCCCCAACCTCGCCGCGGGCAACGTCGGCCTGCTGAAACACGCCTCGAACGTCCCCGGCTGTGCGCGGGCCATCGAGGACGTTTTCGAACAGGCGGGGTTCCCGGAGGGTGCCTTCACCTCGCTGCTGATCAGTTCCAGCGAGATCGACGAGGTGATCGAGGACGACCGCATTCGAGCCGTCACCATCACCGGCAGCGACGGGGCAGGCCGAGCGGTTGCCGAAACGGCCGGCAGCCAGCTCAAGAAGAACGTCCTCGAGTTAGGCGGGAGCGACCCCTTCGTCGTGCTCGAGGACGCGCCGATGGAGCAGACGGTCGAGACGGCGGTACAGGCCCGACTCATCAACAACGGCCAGTCCTGTATCGCGGCCAAGCGGTTCATCGTGGTCGAGGATGTCTACGACGAGTTCGTCGATCGGTTCACCGAGGCGATGGACGAGCAGGTCGTGGGCGATCCGATGGACGACGACACCGATATCGGCCCGCAGGCCCGCGAGGATCTGATGGAGGACCTCCACGAGCAGGTCGAGAAGACGGTCGATCAGGGCGGCGAGATCAAACTCGGCGGCGAGCCGATGGACCGCGACGGCGCGTTCTACCCGCCGACGGTACTCACGGATGTCCCGGAAAACGCGCCCGCGGATCAGGAGGAACTGTTCGGCCCGGTCGCGACGGTCTTCCGGGTCCCGGACGAGGCCGCCGCGATCGAGAAGGCAAACGACACCCGCTTCGGCCTCGGCGCGAGCGTCTGGACCGAGGATCTCGAGCGCGGCGAGCGGGTCGCCCGCCAGTTCGAATCCGGGCTGGCGTTCGTCAACGAACTTGTCAAGTCCGATCCGCGGCTGCCCTTCGGCGGCGTGAAGGACTCGGGCTACGGTCGCGAACTCGCCCGACACGGCATCCGGGAGTTCGTGAACACCAAGACCATCTGGGTCCAGCAGGACGCCGGCGAAGAAACGGAGATGGTCGAGTAACGCTGAACGCCGCGGTCGCTCGGATCGCGGTGTCTCGGCCGCGGTCACTCGCCCCGCTCGAGGTCGCCGCGATCACCCTCGTCGCTCGTCTCCGTGACGGCTCCCGCGTCGGGCCAGACGGCGATCGCGACGAGCGAGAGGTACACCGCGGCGACGGCGCCGATGACGAGCCAACCGGGCGTACTCGACACGGAAGCGGCCCGCACCAGCGAGACGTCTTCGCCGCTCAGCCGGACGAGCCAGATGAGCAGGAGGCCGACCAACAGCGGGAGGTACACCCGTCTGAGCCGATGGGCGAGCGCGTCTCGGAGCGGCATCTTCACAGCTGGATCCCTGTAGTCCTCGCTCAACTGGGGCCGCCAGTCGCGCTGTTCGATCCCTTCGGTGGGGTCGAGCGCGTTCGCGAAGAGGTTCTCCTGCATAGTCCGCACGCGCGAGCGCCAGATGTCGTACCGTCGGTACCGGCGGGCCTCGATCAGCAGGAACACGATGCCGATGAGGATCGCGACTAGGACGATCGAGTGTGCGGTATCCTCGCTCGAGAACGCGTACGCGAGGATGCCCGCGATGACCGTCACCGCCCAGTTGGTCGTCGAATCGAGCCGCGTCCGCCAGTTGACCGCTCGGTCAACCTCGCCGCGGTAGAGGTGGGCGACGACGGACCCGAGCCCGGTGCTCCCATCGACCATCTCGCGACCGATCTCGCGTTCGTCGGGCGCTTCCGGATCGAACTCGTCTCGATCGCGGCTCATCTCGTCTGGAGCAACGAGTACGCGAGAAAAGTGTCTGTTGCAGCACCATGCCGGCCGATACCGGTCACGCTCCTAGCGGTCACACGCCCCACGGGTACGTCTCCGGTACGCGTTTGGAGCCCGGGACGACGCCACGTTTTTGTAGGATCTGCGTGATTTCGAACGCATGACGGGACTGTACTACGAGGAGTTTTCGGTCGGCGAGACCATCGACCACGAGCGCCGGCGGACGATCTCCGAGAGCGACAACCAGCGCTTCTGTGATATGACGATGAACCAGCAGCCCCTCCATCTCGACGCCGAGTTCGCGGCCGACACCGAGTTCGGTCAGCGGGTGGTCAACGGCCTCTACACGATGTCGCTGGCCGTCGGCGTCTCGATCCCGGAGACGACCGACGGGACGATCGTCGCGAACCTCTCCTACGACAGCGTCGAGCACCCGAATCCGGTTTTCCACGGCGATACGATCCGCGCCCGGTCGACGGTCACGGACAAGCGCGAGACCAGCGACGGCGAGCGCGGGATCGTCACCATGCACGTCGAAGCGTTCAAAGCGAACGATCCGGACGAACCGCTCGTCTGCGAGTTCGACAGGACGGTGCTCTCGCTGAAACGGGAGCACGCGGTCAGCGACCACACGGACGATGGAAACGCGGGCAACGAGCACGCGAACGGGGAGGGTGCGTGATCGCGATGAGCACCGAATCAGAAGCGTCCGACGTTGCAGGCCCCGCCACCGCGGACCTCGAGTGGCTGTCGCTGGATGACGACGAGGAAATCATCTGGGCCGGCGGCCCGGATCGGCGGACGCTCATTCCGGCCGTTGCGATCGGGATTCCGCTGGCGATCGTCCTGATCGGCGTCGTCATCATCGTCAGCGAGTACCTCCGCGTGACGAACACCCACTACGTCGTGACGGACCGCGCGCTGTACAAGAAGACCGGTGTGCTCTCGCGGGACGTCAAGCGGATCGAACACGAGAAGGTCCAGGACATCTCTTACAGCCAGAGCGCGCTGGGAACGCACTTCGGTTACGGTACCGTCGAGGTCAGCACCGCCGGCGGCTCCGGCGTCGAGATGGCGTTCAACTCGGTTCCCGACCCGAAGGCCGTCCAGCAGCGGATCAGCGAACGGATCAAACGCGAGCGCGGCGAGTCCGCCGACGACCGCACGAAAGACGACGTGCTCGAGGAGATCCTCACCGAACTTCGAGCGATTCGAACGGCCGTCGAAGACGGGTCGGCCGGTCAGTCGTCTACCGAGAACCGATCCGCAGCCCAGCCAGCTGACGACCGCCAGTCCTACGAGTATGACGAGGATCAGTCGATCTGAGGCCGGCGGGCCGGCCGGGGGTGGAGACGAGACGCCGTCGGCCGCCGATCCGTCCGCGTCGGCTCCCCCGTGGCTCCCGCTCGAGGACGGCGACCGGATCCGCTGGCAGGCCGGTCCGCGAATCCAGACCGTCCTCCCGTGGGCCGCACTCGCACTCGTCGGCGCGGTCGCCCTGCTGGCCGCGGTCGTCGTCGATGTGCTTCCGATCGTCGCCGTCGCCGTCGCCGGCCTGGCGGTCGTCCTCGCGCCGGCGCTGTGGCAGTACGCTCGCGTCTCGCGAACGGCGTTCGTCGTCACGGAGACGGTCGCCGCCACGCGACACGGCGTCCTCGGGCGGACCGTTCGAATCGTCTCCCTCGAGCGGATCCAGAACACGACCGTCGAGCAGGACCCGATCGGCCGGATCGTCGGCTACGGCACCGTCACGATCGAGACCGCCGGCGGCTCGGAACTCGCGTTCTGGAACGTCGAGGAACCGGGCCGAATTCGCGACCGACTCGAGGCCGAACGCGAGCGTCTGACGGGGAGCGAGATCCCGGGCCGGCGCGACCAGTGGGAAGCGGTCCTCGCCGAGGTCCGGGAGTGGCGGCTGGGCCTCGAGCGGAACCCGTAATCAGCCCCCGCTCAGCGGACCTCGATATCGCCGTTCATCAATGGTTCGTGCGGGTTACAGACGTATTTCGCCATCTCTTCGCTCGCGATAATGTCGAGAAACTGATCAGGGCCCGGATCGGTCGTTACCTCGGTTTCGTAGTCGTCGACGACCTCGTCGTTCTCATCCCGAATTTCGATGTTATGTGCCAGGCCGTCACCGGATGACCAGCCGATCGTGTAGGATTCCCCTTCTTCGAGGACGAGCGTCGGGTTCTCGACGCCGGCGATGGCCGACGGTTCGCGCCCGACCCACGCGCTAGTCTCACCCGCGAAGTCGACCGTGCTACCGGGCTCGACCTCGAACCGTTTTTCGCCGGTTTCCTCGAGGTCGTCGACCCATGCGGGTTCCGCGACGGTCGTTTCGCCGATCCCGCTGAATTCGAAGCTGGCCTCGAGTTCGACGCGCGTGTCGTTCCGTACCCCGGATTGCGCCGCTCGAAATCGCCGAATCAGGCCGTCTTCGTCGACGAGGATCGATCCCTCCTCGTCGAGTTCGTCGTCGGGAACGTGTTGTTCCTCAAGGCCCGTGATGCTGACGCTGTGGACGGATTCGGCACCGATCGTCTCCGTGCCGTCGTACTCGCCGTCGGCGATCCGTACCCATGATTCCATCGGGTTGAGCGACGCCTCGACTAACTCACCGGCAGTGCGCTCCGTGACATGGTTACTGGTATTCGTTGCGCCGCGGTCACCGTCGATGTAGAGGGCGTGGTCCACGTCGCTCCCGTCCGGCCCCTCGAACGTGGTTTTTTCGAGGCGTTCGGCGCCGGGTTCGGAACGAACCTCGAAGAAATCCGGCGCCGTCGTCGTCGATTCGTCTGTGGTTTCGTCCGTCCGTCGGACCGTGATCGCGTACTCGCCGGTAAACGACGTTGCCGTCACCAGACTTCTGTGAGCGTCGAACAGCGCCGCCGGGTCGTCGATGCCGTCACTACTCAACCCCGGCGGAAACTCGAGATCGGTCGATTCGCCCTCGGGTCCGTCGTCGGTCTCGGAACTGCCGATATCGTCGCTGAGACAGCCGGCCAGTCCGACGACACTGAGCGCGCCACAGCCGCGGAGCCACCGCCGTCTCGTCGTTCTATTTGTCATACGACTATAGTTTCTATATCAGAAGATAAATCTATTGATGACAGCACACAGTACAGTCGATCCCGGGACCCAAGTCGTCCGACTGCTCGAAGCAACGGACTCGGGATGGAGCTTTGGTCCGCCCCTATCGCCACGGACCTCAGAGAACGCTCGCGATCGTGTAGACGTTAAGCACCGCGGCGGCCAGCCACGGCAGCGCGAGCCCGGCGGGGACGATCGGCCGGTACTCCCGCTCGAGGAGGAGCCGACAGACCAACCCGACGCCGATGGCGAAGCCCTTCAGCGCGAGCATCCCGCCCAGCCCGTGGCTCTCGATCGCCCCGCGAGCGGCGGGATTGGACTCGGACAGGCCGACGTGGAGGCCGACGAACGTCGTCACCACGTCGGCGAGCAGGGCCAGTATCACGACCGCCCAGAGCAGCCGCTCGAGGTCGACGGGCGTCACGTCGCCCGGCAAACGATGGCGCAGGAACGCGCCCTCGGAACTCATAGGCCCCCCGCCGGAATCGAACCGGCTCGTCGCGCCGTCGGGAACGAGCGTCGATTCCATCACGCGGGGTATTGTTATGCCAAGCGTAGGGGCCGCTCCGTCGTCGGTAAGCCGTCATAACCGCCGCTTCGCGCCGCTCGAGCGGCACAGAGCGGTCTCGGTTCGGACTCGCGGGTGAGAAGGTGATGAACGGGCCGCCTCGCTGTCGGCCAGCCGGCCCGTCAGAGAATCGTTCCGTGTTTCTTGTCGGGCAGCGACTTCTCGAGATCGGCGTAGAAGTCGAAGCGGGCGGCCAGTTCCTCGCGCAGCGCGCTCGGCGGGACGATCTCGTCGATGACGACCTCGCTGGCCATCCGGTGAATATCGATGTCTTCGCGGTACTCCTCGCGGAGTTCCTTTTCCATCCGTTCGCGCTCGTCGGGATCGTCGATCTCGGCGAGCTTGCGGGCGTAGACGGCGTTGATCGCCGCCTCGGGCCCCATGATCGCGATCTCGCCGGAGGGCAGCCCGATCACGCTCTCGGGATCGTAGGCGGGCCCGCCCATCGCGTAGATACCCGCGCCGTAGGCCTTGCGGACGACGACGGTCTGTTTCGGGACCGTGGCCGAGGAGGTCGCGTAGATCATCTTCTTGCCCTGCTCTAAGATGCCGTCTTTCTCGACCTGCGAGCCGGCCATGAAGCCGGGCGTGTCACAGAGGTAGAGTAAGGGGATGTTGAACGCGTCCGACTTCCAGATGAACTCCGCGGCCTTCTCGGCCGCGTCGGGGAAAATCGCGCCGGCGCGGTGGGCAGGTTGGTTGGCGACGATGCCGACCGGCCGGCCGTCGATCCGGGCGTAGGCCGTGACGATTTCGGGACCGTAATCGGGGCGTAACTCGAAGTACGAGCCCGCGTCGACGATCCGGTCGATAACGTCGGTCATGTCGTACCCCCGGTTTGGCTGCTGTGGGACGATCGCGTCGATGCCGTCCGGCGACTTCGCGGGCGCGGTCGGCTCCCGTTTCGGCGGCGTCTCGTCCGCGTTGTCAGGCAGGTAGGTGATCAACTGGGCCACGAGTTCGCGAGCGTGTTCCTCGTCGTCGGCGATCAGGTCCGCCGACCCCGATTCGCGCATGTGGACCTGCGGCCCGCCGAGTTCCTGTAGGTCGATGTCCTCGCCGGTGACCATCTGCACCATCCGCGGGGACGCGATCGCCATCGCGGACATCCCCTCGACCATGATCGTGAAGTCCGCGAAGACCGGCGTGTAGGCCGCGCCGGCGATCGAGGGGCCGTAGAGCACGCAGATCTGTGGCACCCGCCCGGAGAGCATCGAGTGGTTGTAGTAGTACTTCCCGATCCCCTCCCGGTTGGCGAAGAAGCCGGTCTGCTGGTCGATCCGGCCGCCCGAGGAGTCCATCAGGTAGAACACCGGATTGCCGGTCTTGAGCGCGCGCTGTTGCATCCGGAGGAACTTCTCGACGCCCTTGGCGGCCATACTTCCGCGCTTGACCGTGTAGTCGTTGGCCATGACGTGGATGTCCCGCCCCTCGAAGGTCGCCGCAGCCGTGATCAGGCCGTCCGCCGGCAGCCGGTCGTCGGTGTCTTCGTCCGTGTTCGCCCCGCTCGAGTGCCAGTCGTCGAACGCCGCGAACGTGCCGTCCTCGAAGCGCAACTCGCTGTCCGCGCCGGAAAACCACAGCTCGAGCCGATCGCGGACGAACAGTTTCCCCTCCTCGGCAAGTTGGTCCCTGTACTTCTCGGGACCACCCTCGAGGATGTCCGCGATTTCCTCCCGCAGTCGCTGCTCGCGCTCGGTCGGCTCGAGGTCGTCGTCATCGCCGGAGTCGTGGGTCTCCGCACCGGGGCTGGCCGTCGTTCCCTCGTCGGCCGGGACGCCGGGCTCCCCGTCGATCTCGTGGACCGCCGTCGGATCACTTTCGTCGCCGCAGTAGACTTCGACCGTCTCGCCGACGTGATCGGCCAGCGCGGCCGCGATCGCCGCAGCCTCCTCGCCGTCGGCACCGGCCGTGATACGAACTCGCATGCTACTGCCTGTGTCGGGCGACCGGATACCGTTTTCCCCGATTCGCGATCGCTCGAGCGAGCGGGCCGTCGGCTCGGGGCTCGAGGCACAGAGATGGAAAGGAGAGAACGGTCCGCGCCGAATCGATCGCCACTGATCATCGGCGCTCGCCGCGAGGGGATGAGGAGGTTGCGTCATCGCGGCCGGCGCGAACCGATCGAGAGGTGCGTTCTGCCTCCGCGGTCACCAACACGGAGACAATACGTACTGACCGGGCACGTGACACGAACGCTTGCGTTCAGTCGTGCAGCTATTATATCGGGGTATTTCCAGTGGGAATGGCCGCCGTCTCGTGGGCGGACCGTCGAATTCCGAAATTCGGCGGAAACGCATCGAAACCGCCGTATATCGGGAATACTACCTTCGGCGGCAGCTGCAGGCAGAACCCCTTTCGTCAATTTTGCCGTTCATTTTGACGGTTATCGATCCCGTGTCCGTGAACAGACGATTCGACGGAGCGGGGCGCACAGCGACCGAACATCAGTATCGCGGTATGTCGATAGCACACTCCGGGCGTCTCGTGCAGCGACTCGCGACGCTTCGCGATCGACTCGAGTCGGGAATGGACCGGCGAGAGTTCCTGCGAACCGTCGTCACCGGCGGGTTCGCCGTCGGCATGGCCCAGTGGCTCGGCGTTGACGACTTCCTCGCGGCCGACGACGGCGAGGTCCCCGTCGTCACTGCTCTCGTCAGGGACGACCCCGACGATCCGTGGTCGGTCCGGGACCGAACGCGCCACGTCCCCGCGGAGTGGTACGCCGCCGTCGAGAAGGCCTTCGAGATCAACGACCTGCTAGCCCGCCGCGCCTTCACCGGCTACCTCGGGAGCGCGGTCATCCCCGGCAGCTACGAGAGCGGGACCGCCACCGTCTCCGTCGGCCTCTCGAGCGACGGCCACTCCCTGGGGCAGTTACTCGACGAGCTCGCGGAGGGGATCGACATCAACTCCGAGACGATCATCGATATCGGCGACATCCAAGACGATGCCGAGCCCAGGGAGCCGCGAATCGCCGATCTCACCGCGGACGGCCGCGTCCCCAGCGGCGTCGCCTGCGAGACGGCCTCGAGCATGGCGACGCTCGGGCCGGCGCTGTACCACCCCGACGGCGAGCGGCAGTTCTTCGTGACGGCGGACCACGCCTTTGGCGAGGATAGCGACACGACCGGCAATTCCCTGTTGCTGCCCCGCGAGGGCAATGAGACGCTCGAAATCGGGACCGTCACCGACTATCATCCCGTCGAGGACATCGCCGCCGTCGTCCCTACCGGCGAAGTCGAACCCGCGAGCAGGATCGACGCGCCGTCCCAACCCCGTGTCCGCGGGCAGTACACCAAGTTCGGCCTCGCCGATCTCGTCGCTCGCGACGAGGAACTCGAGAAGGTCGGTGCCCTGAGCGGCCACACGACGGGCAAGATTCAGGGCGTCGACGCCGTCACCTGTTTCACCGACGACTTCTGTCGTCGCGGGCAGATCCGCTGGGGCGGCGAGATGGATCTGACCGACGGCGACAGCGGCTCCGTGAGCTACCACCGCGACCCCGAGAGCGAGGACGGCGACGTGCTCGTCGCGGGGTTCAACAACGCCCGCACCTGGTGGCCCGGACAGAGCTACGTCTGGGGCGTCGGTGCCTACCGATTGACCGAGAAACATGGCTACCACTTCTAACCGCCGCGGAATCGACGACAGAACTCATACCGGGCCGACGAGCCCGCTCGAATCGATCGACCCGACCGCAGATGAGTAACGACACCGCCCGCTCGACGGACGCCGGTCGCAATCGAAGCACCGTCAGTTCCGCTGCACGCGGCCTTCTCAGACTGCTTGGCGACCTGCTCGCCGTCTCGCTGTGGATCCTCTTCCTGACGCTCCTGTTCCTCGAGACGGCGTGGCCCCGCTGGGCGTTCTACACGCTGCTCGTGATCGGTGTCGGGACCTACGTCACCGTGACGCCGGCGTGGGTCCGGACCACCAGCGACGGTGACGGCGAGGACTGAGCCGTTACGCGAGCGTCGCCTCGAGTCGCTCGATCAGCTCGCCGTTCCCGACGTGGACCGGCGTCCGGTCGTGTAACTCGTCGGGTTCCACGGCGAGCAGCGACTGCGTGCCGTCCGAGGAGCGCCCGCCGGCTCGCTCGACGACGTAGCCGATCGGGTTCCCCTCGAACTGCAGCCGGAGCTTGCCGTCCGGACGGGACTCGAGGGCGGGGTAGCCGAAGGTGCCGCCGTAGGTGAGCACCTGATTGATGTCGCCGATCAGCGCGCCGCCGTAGCGGAGTTTGAGTTCGGACTCGATCTCGCGGGCGTACTCGCGGAAGTCGGCGGGCCAGTCGGGGACGCGACCGCCGAAGCCGTAGACGACCGGCTCCGCGGGGAGGGTCACGTCGCGGTCGACGACCGTGCGCTCGCCGCCGGAGAGTTCGTACTCGGTGACGGTCTCGTCGGTCGCGATCACCATCGTCGTGATCGGTCCGTAGAGGACGAAGCCGGCGGCGACGAGGGTCTCGCCGCGAGCCGGGAGGGCGGCGTCGTAGACGCCGAAGATCGTCCCCATCGTGTTGTTCGATTTGAGGTTCGAGGAGCCGTCGAGCGGGTCCACGGCGACGGCGTAGCTATCCGACGCCGACGGATCCGCGCCGCAGTCGACGACGTCGGCTCGCTCCTCGCTCGCGTACTGGCCGACGCCGTCGATTCCGGCGAGTCGATCGCCGAGCAACTCGTCGGCCCAGACGTCGGCCTCGGCTTGGGTCTCGCCGCTGGGATTCTCCTCGTCGACTGTCCCGCGTCGGCCGATCAGCCCCTGTCGGATCTCGGTCGCCGAGCGACTGATCGTCGCCACGACGCTCTCGACGACTGGATCTGACACCGTCATCCTAGTCGGCGGCCTCGAGTGCGGCGTCGGCGGTGGCCTCCTCGTAGATGACCTCCTCGAGCGCGTCGAGGATCGTGGTCGGGTTCTCGCGCTGCCAGACGTTGCGGCCGACGGCGAGGCCGCTCGCGCCGGCGTTGACAGCGGCCTCGACGGTCGAACAGAAGTCGTAGTCGGAGGTCTTCGAGCCGCCGCTCATGACGACTTTCATGTCGCCCGCGGCCTTGCAGGCGTGCTCCATGGCGTCGGTGCTGCCGGGGTACTTGACCTTCGCGATGTCGGCACCGACCTCGAGTGCGATGCGGGTCGCATACGAGATCGTGCTCGGCTTGGTGTCGTTCTTGAGCCCCTGTCCGCGCGGGTAGGACCACATGACGACGGGGAGGTCGTACTCGCGGGCTTTCTCCTGGACGCGGCGGAACTCCTCGTACATCTCGACCTCGTGGTTCGAGCCGCTGTAGACGGTAAAGCCGACCGCGTCGGCACCGATCTCGGCCGCGTAGTCGACCGAGCAGTTGATCGCCGAATCGGGCTCGCCCATCCACATGTTCGAGGTCCCGTTGAGCTTCACCAGGAGGTTGACATCGTCCTCGTAGCTCGGGTAGTAGCCCTCCGCGATCCCCTTCTGGACGGCGATCGAGGTGACCGCGTCGTGCGTCGCCGTTTCGAAGACGGTCGACGGATCGAGTTTCTCCGGTACTTCCTCGAAATCGACGGGCCCGTGCTCGAGTCCGTGGTCCATCGCGAGAATCAGTGACTTGCCGTCGCGAACGATCGGAGAGTCGTCGATCGGAATCATCTGTTAGACGGTCCAACAGGCCGCTATAAATCTCTGATGGTCCGGATTATCGAAATTGAGTATAAAAGTAGTAATATGGCCGGTTTTCCGTGGCGAATCGTTGTATCGAACTGAAACCTATCGGTTCGAAAGGAACACGCGTCGTGTTCAGAGCGATCGCCTCGAGTCGGCGTCAGAACGCTCGAATCGCGAGAATGCGCCGAATCAGAACAGTCGCCGGCGACTCAGTTGCCGAGCTGTTCGCGCGCGTTGTGCCGCCACGTCCGGACGTGCAGGACGTTCAGATCGAGGACGCCGGCGACCGTCATCGCGTCGATCGTCGCCAGTCGCTCCGCCGAGCGGACGCCGGCTTCGGCCAGCGCGTCGGCGTCGTCGGGTCCGACCCCCGTAACCGCCGTGATCGGCGTCGGTCTGGGATACGGCCGCTCCGACGGTTGCTCTCGGCCGACGGCGATAGGTCCCGAGTGCTCGTACTCGAAGGCCTGCCAGTCCTCGTCCCCGCTGACGGCGATCCACTCGCGTTCGGCGTCGCCGAGGCCCCGAACCTCGTCCGAGCGTCGCTCGAGGTCGCCGTCGCTCTCGAACGACCACGGCAGCGAGTACCGCCGGCGGAGGGTGTCCGCGATCGGTTCCGCGACGCCTCGATCCAGTAACATCCGGTAGGAGTACTCCTTGTCCGCGATGGCGTCCGGATCGATATCGACCGCCTCGAGCGCGTCGCGCTCGTCGGGTTCGATCGGCGCATCCGTCTCCGTCTCCGCCGTTCCGTCGGGGTCGTCGTCCGTATCGACTGCTGTGTCGGCTGCGGTCTCAGCCACAGCGTCGGTCGCCTCGAGCAGGTCGTCCTCGTCGAACTCGAGTTCGACATCGTCGCGGCCGCCGGCATCGACGACAGCGTTCCCGTCGTCGCTCACGTCGACGGTGATGCCGATATCGACGATACGGCTCCCCTCTCCCTCGCTCTCGGCTGGTGTGCCCGTCCCCGCGTCGCTGACGGCGTTTTTCTTGCTCACGCGATCCACCGGTTGTCCGTAGCTCACACTGTCCCGTCTTGAAACTTATCCTCGGCGCGTCCCGTATCGTAGCCACTTCAGTGGCTCCGACACCAGCACGCTTACGGCCGCGACCGAGGTAGCGCCCGTATGGTTCGCGAGCAGATCGACCGGATCGGCGTCGTCGGCGCGGGAACGATGGGCAGCGGCATCGCACAGGTCGCGGCGACCAACGGCTACGACGTGGTGATGCGCGACATCGAACAGGAGTTCGTCGAGAACGGGTTCGATACCATCGACGACAGCCTCGAGCGACTCGCGACCCGCGGCGACCTCGGCGAGGACCCGTCGACCGTCCGAGACCGGATCGAGGGGACGACGCTCCTCGAGGATCTCGGGGACTGCGACCTCGTCGTCGAGGCCGCCCTCGAGGAGCTCGAGGTCAAACGGGAGGTGTTCGCCGACCTCGAGCGGGTCTGTGACGACGACGTCCTGCTGGCGACGAACACGAGTACGCTCTCGATCACCTCGATCGCGAGCGATCTCGAGGCCCCCGAGCGCGTGATCGGACTGCATTTCATGAACCCGGTGCCGATCATGGAGGGTGTCGAGGTCGTCGTCGGCGAGAAGACGACCGATGCGGCGACCGAACTGGCCCACCACATCGCCGAGGATCTCGGAAAAACGACGTGGGAGGCCGACGACAAGCCCGGCTTCGTCACCAACCGCATCCTGATGCCCTGGATCAACGAGGGGATCCGCGCCTACGACGAGGGCGTCGCCTCGAAGGAGGACATCGACCGCGGGATGGAACTCGGCACGAACGTCCCAATGGGACCGCTCACCCTCGCCGATCATATCGGGCTGGATGTCTGTCTCCACGCCTCCGAAACGCTCCACGAGGAACTGGGTGACCGGTACAAGCCCGCCTACCTGCTCAAGCGAAAGGTCGAGGCCGGCGACCTCGGCAAGAAAACGGGGACGGGCTTCTACGAATACGAGTGAGTGAACGCCCTCTCACTGCCCGGCTCGAGGCACGTACCGTCGACTGCCCGTTCTGAAACGAGCCTTCGATCCCCGGCTACCACCCCAGTCCTCGAGCGTTCGAGTACAGTTCACCAAGACCTAATTTATTTACAGTTGACACGCGTACTCGGCGACGATGCGACCCGCCCGACTCGCGCTCCTCGCCCTCTGCTGTAGCCTCGTCGCGATAGGCGGCCTCGCCACCGTCGCGGGCGCGCCCCCGCCGACGCAGCTCTGCGGGGTCTGTGGCCCGCACGTCGCGAACGACGCCGAGATCGACGGCGCGACCGAACCCGGCACGCTCGATATCTATATCGACGAAACGGGTGACTCGCTGTGGCAGGCTCGCGTTCCAGTCAATTCGTCGGCCGCCGAGCGATACCGGAGCAACGACACCGCACTCGAGGCCGCAGTCGACGACGCGTGGGCGCGCTCCCACGCGGCCGGCGACGTCGGCACCGTCGACTCGAGTCTCGATGGCGAGACGGTCGTCGTGAACTACACCGTCGACGACGTCGCGAGCCGCGGGGTCGGCGACGCGTGGCTCGTCGATTACTTCGCCGTGGGCGCGTCGAACACCCGGTACGGGCTGGCGGCCGATCGGGTGACGGTCCACACGCCAGAGGGCACCGAAATCACGAACCGCGTCCCCGACGCCGCGGTCGATGGGAACGCCGCGACGTGGACGGCCGATACCGGGTTCGACGAGCAGACGTACGTCACCTACGGCAACGGCGGCGTCCGCGGCATGGCGACCGGCTACGCCACGATCGGGCTCGAGACCGGCCCGACGGCGCTCGATCACGGCGTGCGCGGCGGTCTCTTCCCCGGCATCCTGCTCGGGCTCGTTGGCGTCGCGATCGGTCGAATCGATACGGGGACCGATGCCTTCGACGCCGCGACGCTCGAGCGGCTGATCGTCGCCGTCGGTGCCGTCGGCGCGGGCGGCTTCCTCGTCGTCGGCGTGGCCGCGACCGGTGCCGATCCCGCGCCGGGTGCCATCGCGCTGGCCGCGCTCGGAGCCGGCTACGCCCTGCTGGGAAGCGCGGCGCGCCGGTTCGGGGACGGACTCGAGACTCGCGGGCTGGTCGGGCTGTCGCTCCTCGCGACGGTCGCCACTGCGGGAATAACTCTCCTGTTGGTCGGCCCGCCGGTGTACGCGTACCCGCTCTGTTTCGGCGCGGCCACCGCGCTCTGTCTCCCGATCGGGTACGCCGCCGAGCGCGGGCGATTCCCGATCGCACTCGTCGCGGTCGCCGCGCTCGCGCCGGTCGGTGCGATCGCGAGCATCGCTCCCGTCTCCCTGTTCGGATACGGGCCGACCGTCTACGGCCTCTTACTGCTCCCGTGGGTCGGAGTCGTCGCCGCCTTCGGCTACCCGCTCGCGCTGCTCGGTCGACGGCTGGCTCTCGGGGTCGACTGAGCGCTCCTCGTAGTCGATTTCCACTCGAGACCGAGCGTCTCGACCGAACTACTCGAGGAATCGCGCGCCGACATCGACGTCAGCCGGCGGCATGGCACACTGGTCTTTTTTGCCGAACCAGCGATAGCGGCGTGCGGCGACGAAGTCGTAGGCCCAGTTCCGGAGCCGGCGCGGGAGGAATCGGAACGGGCCCAACAGGGCGTAGACGCCGCCGAGGAGCCGCGCGATGCGGATGACCGCGTCCGATTTCACGTAACAGTCCTCGCCCTCGATCAGGACGATCGACTCGAGTTCGTCGGTCGGGAGGCCGTGCTCGGCGAGCAGTTCGGTGCCGATATCGGACTGGAGGGAGGCAAAGCGGAACGTGCCCTCCGTGTCCCGGGGGAGAATGAACTGGACGAACCCGTTACAGAGGTTACAGACGCCGTCGAAGAGGATGATCGGGCCGTCCGGCGTCTCCGAACTCATTGTTGTCTCCCCGTTGCGGCCGGTTCCAATTCAGGGTTCCGGTCGGCGCGGGTCGGCTACTGGTGGAGCGGCTGTTCGGACATCGTACGCCGGAGTTCCTCGAGCCGCGAGCGGGAGACGCCGTCCTCGAACTGCTGGAGCAGCGCGAAAACCTCCGCTCGAGAGACCTTCACGTCGCCCTCGCGGACGACGTCTTCCGGGCGTTCGCGCAGTTCCCGGAGGGTCCCGACCGCGAGCAGGTAGGGGATCGCCCACGCCGAGAGCCGGTTGCCGTGGTGTTCGGGCACGACCTCGAGGTAGCGCTGGGCGTCGTCGAGGTAGCCTTCGGCGCGGCCTGTCACCCGCTTGATGACGTTCGTGACGCCACCGTGGTGGGCCTCGTCGGTGACCGCCTCGACGTCGACGTCCTCCGCCGCGAGCCACTCGGCGGGGAGGTAGACGTTGTTTTCCTCGTGGTAGTCGTCCTCGACGTCTTTCGCGATGTTGACCAGTTGCAAGAGGAGCGCAAACGATCGGGCGTTCTCCCGCATCTCCGCGGCCCGCTCGTTGGAGGTGCCGCGGGCGACCAGGCCCGTAATCAGGGTGCCGACCGTGCCGGCGGCGTACCAGCAGTACTCCTCGAGTTCCTCGATGGTCTGGAGGCGCAGTCCGCCCTCGGTGGCGTACCGGTCGGTGAACATCGCCATGCCGTCGACGAGTTCGCGGACGGGTTCGCGCATGATTTCTCGGGGCTCCTCCTCGAGCGATTCGAACGTTCGCAGCACCCGGGGCGTCTCGGCGACGACCTCCCAGTCGTCGGTGCGTTCCTCCGGAATCCACGGCTCGACGTCGTCCATGAAGGCCGCGACCGATGCCGACTCGTCCGGATCGAGCAGCCGATCGAACGTCGAGAGCAGTTCGGTCTGGGTCTCCGGCGGGATGTGTCCCGCATCCTCGATCGTATCAGCGATTCGACAGAGGAGGTAGCCGAGACAAATGTGTCTCGCCATCGGCTCCTCGAGCCGATCGATCGTGATCGAAAAGGTCCGCGAAACGCCGTGAACCGCGTCATAACACCACTCGAGGTCGGCGTCAGTGGGGGGTTCGGGCTGGCCCGTGGTCATCTACTCGAGTTAGTTTCGTGACCATCCGGGAAAAACACCGCGGTCGCGGCGTGTTCTTCCGATCGGCGGCAATCGCGGTGTGAACGCGGGTCGATCGGTTCCTCGCTGCCCGGCGAGTTCCGACGAAATCCGTATAGTGTCGACGGACGAAACGGACCCGTGACTCGGACCGTACTCATCGCCGGCGCTCACGGACAGGTCGGACAGCATATCACGGAACTACTCGGCGAGAGCGAGCACACCGCTCGAGCGATGGTCCGCGACGACTCCCAGACCGACGAAATGGCGGACCTGGGCGGCGAGCCGGTCGTCGCGGACCTGACCGGCGATGTCGATCACGCGGTCGAGGGCTGCGACGCGATACTCTTCGCGGCCGGCTCCGGCGGCGAGGATGTCTACGGTGTCGACCGCGACGGGGCGATCAACCTGATCGACGCGGCGGGCGACGCCGGCGTCGACCGGTTCGTCATGCTCAGTTCGATGGGTGCCGACGATCCCGCGGCCGGTCCCGACGCGCTCGAGGACTACCTGACTGCGAAAGCGGAGGCCGACGAGTACCTCCGGCAGAGCGGCCTCGACCACACGATCGTCCGGCCGGGGGAGCTGACCAACGACTCCGGGGTCGGGACGATCGAACTCGGAGAGGACATCGGACTGGACGCCGGGGATATTCCCCGCGAGGACGTCGCCCGAACCCTCGTGGCCACGCTCGACTACGACGCTCTCATCGGGGAGACCTTCGAGATTCTCTCGGGCGACGAGCCGATCGACGAGGCCCTCGAGTGGTTCTGCTCGCAGTAATCGGGTCCTCTGTGCGCCGCACCGGCCGCCGCCGTGGTCGTCACAGTACCGTTCGGATAATGCGTGACTCCGCCTTCTGGAGGTGCTCCGCCGCGGTACTTCGCGCACATTCCAGTTCCGCCGCTACGTCCTCGATCGTCGCCTCGCGCGGGGTTTCGTAGTAGCCCGTTGCCAGCGCGGTGGTGATCGCTTCGCGCTGGCGCGACGTAAGCGCAGCATCGACGGTTTCTCGCGCCGTGTCGTACTCCCCGACGCGTTCGACCGCGACGTCGATTCCGTCAGGAACAGTCGCCAATGCAGTCCGGAGCGCGTCGGCCTCGCCGACCACCTCGAAGCGGACCCCACCGTCGTCCTCGTAGGTCAACGGTGGGAGGACGAGCAGCCCATCACGCGTAAACGCCTCGTACAGGGCTCGTTCGACCGCGGTCGTCCGCCCCTGCGTATAACAGTAGAACCGTCGCTCATCGATTCGCGTGATGGCGAACGACTCGATTTCGGCGGTCGACTCGAGCGCGTCCGCGAGCGCTTCGGTGTCGCCGACGACGGAGAACAGGATGGCTGGGACGTCGATGTCCGCGATGTTCCAGTGGACCATCCGGACGCGATCGACGAACTCCCGCTCCGTCATGACCGTGTGCACCGGATGGATTTCGCGGTCCGTCGGCCGGACGGTCAGTCGGAGATACCGCATAGCTCGGGGTTCGGACGGCGCTACTATAAATGTCCGAATATGTCTCGCAGAACCAAACTCCTGGATCGGGCCGAACCACTGCGCATGACGCTCCTCCCCGAGGCGGTTGCTCGGACGCTGTTCGGCAATTCGCCGACGCTCCTCGAGCAGACTGTCGCTGCGATCGCTGCCGCCGTACTCGTCGCAGCGATTCCATTGACGTGTGCCGCGATCGTTATCTGGGCAAAGCGCAAGGTAACGGCTGCGTTCACCGACCGGATCGCCCCGAACCGACTCGGGCCCGGCGGAACGCTAATCATCGTCGCCGATGCCGTCCGCCTGCTCGGTAAGGAATTGATCGTCCCGGACGAAGCCGACCGGCCGGCGTACGATCTCGGTCCGGTCCTCGTCGTCTTCTCGGCCATCGTCGGGTTCGCGGTCGTTCCGATGGGGTCGATCGCCGGTATCACCGTTCAGTTGGCCGACCCCGAGGTCGGGCTGGCGTACGTCTTCGCGGTCGCGTCACTCGCCACGCTCGGACTGACGATGTGCGGCTACGCGTCGGCGAACAAGTACTCGCTGCTCGGCGGGCTGCGTGCGGTCGCACAGAACATCGCCTACGAGATTCCGCTGATCGTCACCGGGCTGTCGGTCGTGATCTTCGCCGGCAGCTTACGGATGGGCGAAATCGTCGCCGCCCAGCAAGCGACGCTCTTCGAACTCGGCGGGCTGTCGATCCCGTCGTGGTACGCGATCGTCAACCCCTTCGCCTTCGCCCTGTTTCTGACGGCGAACCTCGCGGAAGTCGGCCGCAACCCCTTCGACGTGCCCGAAGCACCGACCGAACTCGTCGCCGGCTACCAGACCGAGTACTCCTCGGTCTACTTCGTACTCGTCTACATGGGCGAGTTCGTCCACGTCTTTCTGGGCGGTGCGATCGTCGCCACGGTCTTCCTCGGCGGGCCAGCCGGTCCGGTCCTTCCCGGATTCGTCTGGTTCCTCGGCAAGCTCTGGGCCGTGTTCCTGTTCACGCAGTGGGCGCGCTCCGCGCTGCCCCGAGTCCGGATCGACCAACTGATCGAGATCGGCTGGAAGGGGCTGCTCGTGTGCTCGTTCGCCAACCTGTTCGTCACCGCTAGCATCGTCGGCCTATTGGCCGCGTGAGTCGCCCGAAATCGGGAATCGGCGTCGCCTCGAGGCCGCTGCCGAAGAGCGAACTATAAAGGCGCGAGGTCACGCATTCCGGGTATGGACTTCGCACTCTCGGCCGAACAGCAACAGATTCGGGACATGGTCTCGGAGTTCGTCGACGAGGAGGTCGTTCCCGTCGCCGACGAGATCGACCACGAGGACGAGTTCCCCGCCGACCTCGTCGGCGAGATGGCCGACCTCGGGCTGATGGGAATGCCGTTCCCCGAGGAGTACGGCGGTGCCGGACTGGACTATCACTCGTATGCGATCGGGCTCGAGGAGATCGCTCGCGGCTCGGGCGGGCTGGGAACGATCGTCGCCGCCCATACCTCGCTGGCGGGGAACATGCTCTACGAGTTCGGCGACGAGTCCCAGAAGGAGGAGTACCTGACGCCGCTGGCAGAGGGTCGGGACATCGGCGCGTTCGCGCTCTCCGAAGCGGGAGCAGGGAGCGACGTGCCCGCCATGGACACCACCGCAGAGAAGAGCGAGGCGCAAAGCGCCTCGGAACGGAGCGGCGCAGCCGCGGAGAAGGACGGCGACGAGTACGTGATCAACGGCGGCAAGCTCTGGATCTCCAACGGCTCCGTCGCCGACACGGTCACGCTCTTCGCGAAGACCGACCCCGAGGCCGGCAACAAGGGCATCTCCTCCTTTATCGTCCGGCCCGAGGAGGACGAGGGCTTCATCGTCGAGGGCACGGAGGAGAAACTCGGCGATAAGGGCTGTCCGACCGCCGAACTCCGGTTCGACGACCTCCGCATTCCGGAATCGCGTCGACTCGGAGAGGAGGGCGAGGGCTTCGTCCACGCGCTGAAAACGCTCAACGGCGGCCGAATCACGATCGCCGCCCGCGGTGTCGGTATCGCCCGCGCGGCCTTCGAGGAGGCCCGCGACTATGCCAACGAGCGCGAGCAGTTCGGCCAACCGATCGGCGAGTTCCAGTCGATCAAACACAAGCTCGCGGACATGGACACGAAGATTCAGGCCGCGAAGATGCTCATGCACAAGGCCGCGGACAAGAAGATCCGCGGCGAGGACTACATCAAAGACGCCTCGCAGGCCAAGCTCTACGCCTCCGAGGTCAGCCGCGAGGTCGCCAACGAGGGCATCCAGATCCACGGCGGCTACGGCTACACAAAGGACTTCGCCGCCCAGCGGTTCTACCGCGACGCGAAACTCAACGAGATCTACGAGGGTACCAGCGAAGTGCTGCGGAACACGATCGGCGACCAACTGCTCGAGGAGTAGCCCCTCGGTCCCGATTCTCGGACGCCAGCGTCGCGGCTGTCGCGGCTCTCGTTTGTTCCAGCACCACGATTACAGTACGTTTACAGTAATCCAGCGTCCAGTGGGCGCATGGATCGAACGGAGTTGTTCCTCGCGATCATCGCGTACACGCTGATCGTGCTGACGTTCACGATCGATGGCGCATACGTCGACTTCGCGATGGTCCCGCTTTTCGGACTGCTGTTCGCGATTCCGCTGTACGTTGCCGGCCGCCTCATCAAAAACCCCTCTCTCGAGTGACCGATGCGGTGACCGGCCTACTCGTCGGTATCGTCGCCGTCCTCGAGACAGTCCCGAACCCACGCGTAGTGGTCTTGCACCCGCTGTGCGCCGCCGTCGGTCAGCGCGTAGACGTCGTGTAACCCCTCCGTCCGTTTCTCGACGAAGCCCGCGTCGACCAGCGCCGACAGCGAGCCGTAGAAGGATTTGGGCTCGAGCCGGTCGTCGTAGTGGGACTCGAGGCGGGATTTCAGTTGCTGGCCGCGCAGTTCGTCCTCTTCGGCCGCGGCGAGCAGGAAACAGATGTCCCGGCGGCGGCCGCTCCGGAGCCACTTGCTCATGGCGCGGTATCGGGGCGGCGGCCGCTCGAGGGTTACGGTTTCCGTGTTCGCGGGTCCACCCTACGCGCCCTCACTCGCGCTCGAGCCGTTGCCGGACGGTCGCGACGACCGTCCAGACGAGGCCGCCGAGGGCGGCGACCCCGAGCAGGGCCCAATCACCGATCTCGAGGAACGCGGTGCCGCCGGGTCGGCGGTCGTGGCGGAAGAGCAGCCAGCCGCGGTCGGGATCGCCGAGGACGATGTCGCCGGAGCCGAAGGCGAGCGAGAGAAACACCGCGAGGAGCGCGTACGCCGCGACTGCGGCGAGGGTAGCGACACTTCCCCGCAGGAATCGCGAGAGGAGCGGCGTCCCCGGCAGGCGGCTCACGGCCCGTTCGTCCGCGCCGTAGATGCCGAATCCGCGAACGCCGCTAGGCGGGTCGCCCACGCGAACGTCGGCGGGGTACTGACAGAGGACGCCGGCCATCCAGAGGTCGCCGATCGAGCCGGCCGCGTTCGCCGCCAGCGGGACGATCAGCAACGGCGTGGGGAAGACGACCATCGTGACGAGCCCGGCCGCGGTGATCACTGCAAACGGCGCGAGCAGGGCGACGAGCAACTGATTCCGGGAGTAACTCGCTCCGCTCGTCTCGGCGTAGGCGTACGGCAATACGAAGTACGAGAGACCGATGCCGTAGCTCGGGGCGTCGCCATAGCGAGCCATGAACACGCCGTGGAGGAGTTCGTGGGGGACGACCACACAGACGAGCAGTCCGAGGGAGACGACTAATCCGCCGAGCACCGTCGGCGGCGAGGACGGCGCGATCGCGATCGGCTCGAGCGCGGTACCCCGGATCCATGCGAGAACGTGGCCGAACGCGTAGGCGAAGCCGAAGAATCCCACCGCGGAGACGACGAGCCACTGTATCGCGACCGATCGCGTGAGTCGAAACGTCGCGAGCGGGCGACGGGTCTGGACGGAGTCCGAACGGCTCACGGAGCGAGACTCGAAGGCCATCGAAAAATCGGTGTCGATGTTCGGACCGCGAGTCCCGACCGGAACCGACAGTTTCCCGGTGATCGGTCGAGGAAGTCCGATCATGACCGACGACCGGACGGCCGAAGCCGACGGTATCACGGCCACCTACGACGAGACCGAGACGGAGCGCGTCCTCGCGTTCGAGCGGGCGACCGGCGGAACGGCCGCGATCGCCCAGAACCGCGAGGGGTACGCGATGCTGAAAGTGCGGCCGACGGCCGAGGGCGACGAACTCGAGCGCTACTACGGGTTCGATATGGCGCTCGATCACGTCGGCGAACTGCTCGGCGTCTCGCCACACGACCTCCCGATCCCGGAGGCGGCCGAGGACATGGGGATGTGACTCAGACGACGAACGCCGCGAGGATTAACAGCCCGAAGTACAGCAACACGAGCACGCCGAGGGCGTACAGCCGGAAGCGCCGCATCGCCGTGTGTTCCTCGCGAGCCGCCCGCTCGACGGCCGCCCGCTCGCGATCGGAGAGGCGATCGGGGTGCTCGAGGCCGCGGTGAAGCCGCTCGTATCGCTCCCGTCGGAACGGCCGGTCGCAGTACGGACACCGGGCGGGCGGCTCGCCGCCGCGATCGTTCCCCTCGAACTCGCCGTCGATGGCGGTCGCTACGGCAGGGGTGTCGACCGCGGGTGCGCGACCGCGCGATTCGCCGGTCACGGGACCGGCTACGAGGACCTGCCCCATCCTTCTTCGGTCGTCTCTCGAGGACTGTGTCGGCGGCCGACAGACATCCGGAAACTCGCCGCCGCTGATGGGAAAAAGCGGGAGCCCTAAATACGCGGAGTCGAAGGTTGTAGACGAGAATAGCCGTGGCAAGAGAGTCGTTTCCCCGCCCGATCGGCACGCGACGCCGCTTCTCAGCACTGCTCGCAGCGACCGCGCTGGGCGTCTACCTGCTCCTGATCGTCGGCGCGACGACTTCGCTGACGAACGCGGCCGCGTCGTGTTCGACGTGGCCGACCTGTCACGCGCCCGTCGACCCGCTGAGTCAGACCGAGCTCGCGATCGCGTGGGCCCACCGGCTCACGGCGGTCGTCGTCGGCCTGCTCGTCGCCGCGACCGCCGTCGCCGCGGTCCTCGGCGACACCTCGAGCCGTATCCGAACGACGCTCGTCGTCGCCGCCGCGCTCTACGTCGTCCAGATCGGCGTCGGTGCCGTCACCGCGACGATCGGCCCCGCGGCGATCCTCCCCGGGCTCCACCTCGGGCTCGGACTCGTGATCTTCTCGGGGATCGTCCTCGCGCTCGCGTGGGACCTCGAGCTCGCGACCGGCAGCGAGGACGAGGACGGTATCGACTCGCCCGAGCCGCTCGCGGATCTCGAGGAATCGGTGCCGACCGCCTCGGAACGCACGCTCCCCTCGAGTCGCCTCGCTCGCGCTCGGCTCACCGCCTTCGCGTACTTCCAGATGATGAAACCGCGACTGATGTGGCTGCTCTGTCTCGTCGCCGCCGCGGGGATGGCGCTGGCCGCCGGCCCCGGCCTCGAGATTCCCACGATCATCGCGACGCTCGGCGGCGGCGTCCTCGCGATCGGCGCCTCGGGGACCTTCAACCACGTCCTCGAGCGCGATGTCGACCAGAAGATGTCCCGCACGGCAGACCGGCCGCTGGCGGTCGATCTGATTCCGGTTCGCAACGCCTTGCTGTTCGGCGCCGGACTGACCGTCGCGTCGCTGGCCGCGTTCCTGACGATCAACCGGCTGGCCGCGGCGCTCGGGCTGGCCGCGATCATCTTCTACAGCGTGGTCTACACGCTCCTCCTCAAACCGAACACGGTCCAGAATACGGTCATCGGCGGCGCTGCGGGCGCACTGCCTGCGCTCATCGGCTGGGCCGCCGTCACGAACGAAATCGGCTGGCCCGGCCTCGCGCTCGCGGGCGTCATCTTCCTCTGGACGCCGGCACACTTCTACAACCTCGCGCTGGCCTACAAGAACGACTACGCTCGCGGCGGCTTCCCCATGATGCCGGTCGTCCGCGGCGAGACAGAGACGCGAAAGCAGATCATCTACTACATCGCTGCGACGCTCGTGAGTTCGATCGCGCTGGCGTGGCTCACCGACCTCGGTCCGCTGTACGCCGGGACGGTCGTCGTCTTCGGCGGGATCTTCCTCTGGGCCGCCGTTCGACTCCACTTCGAGCAGACCGAGGCCGCCGCGTTCCGCGCGTTCCACGCCTCGAACGCGTTCCTCGGAGCCGTGCTGGTCGCGATCCTCGTCGACGCGCTCGCGTTTTGAGTCGTTGTCTTGCTCTCGAGAACGAACGGACAGACCTTTCCGACGACCCGATCGGTGAGTCCGGCTCCTCGTAACGCCGCTTCGTACCCGTTGACCGTCGCGTACACCCGACCGCACGCCGCGTGCGATCGGGGAAACGTGGCAGTCGTTACTCCCTCGAGTCCGTGCAGTCACTCCGAAATCGCTCACTCAGCGTTGAGCGTATCCTGAATCTCGAGGCGAGGGAAAAGCCGAAACGCGAACTGGTGGGCCGCGGAGAAGTGCGCGCTATCAATCGGCCAGTTCCGAACTCGAGCGTAGCGTCCCGCGGCCGAGCACACGACGGCTTCGAGAGCCGATCTCGAGACGAACAGGAATTCCGCAACCGATCGTCGGGTGTGGCTCGAGTCCTTCTCACCGATCGGACACAAATCGCGCTCTCACCAGAGCAGATGCGGCCAAACGAACGTAAACAGGACCCAGATGAGCCCGGTGAGGACGGCGGTCATGATGGCGTTCAAGATGAGCCCCGCGCGGAGCATGTGGCGCTGTTCGACGTAGCCGCTGCCGAACACGATGGCGTTGGGCGGCGTCGCGACCGGGAGCGCGAAGGCGAAGCTCGCGGCGATCGTCCCGGCGACCGAGAGGAACAGCGCGGTCGAGAAGTCGGTCAGCCCGAGCGTCGCCGAGAAGACGCTCCCGAGGCTGATCAGGATGGGAACGATGATACTGGTCGTCGCGGCGTTCGACGTCATTTCGGTGAGGAAGATGACCAGCAACACGACCGCGCCGATGACGAGGACAATGGGCGCGCCGACGAGCCCGCTGAACGCCGTGTTCGCGATCCACTCCGTCGCACCCGTGTCCGCGAGCGCGTTCGCGAGCGAGATACCCCCGCCGAACAGCAACAGCGTCCCCCAGTCGATGTCGACCAGTTCCTCCCACTCCATCGTGTCGGCCAGTACGAGCGCCGGAACCGCGGCGACGCCGACCATCACGTAATAGAGCAGTCCCTGATGGCCGTCGACGCCGAAGACCGTCATCCCCTCGCCGCCGAAGATGGTCGTCATCCAGACGCTCGAGAGGTACGGTTCGAAGAACTCGCCGAGTCCGCCGACCATCCAGAGCCCGGCCGTCGCGGCGAAGATCGCGGCCACGCGCTTGCCGCGGGGAGCGAGTTCGCCCTCCGCCGCGAGTTGCTCTCGAGCACTGGCTCGAGCGGCGCCCACGTCGGGGACCTCCGGCGGATACAGCACGTAGGTCAGGACGAACCAGACGAGTGGGAGCGTCACGACGACGATCGGGAAGCCGACGAGGAACCAGTCGGCGAACCCGATCTCGTAGTCCAGAATGGCGTTGAGCTGGCCCACGAGGATGGCGTTGGGCGGCGTACCGATGATCGTCCCGACGCCGCCGACGCTGGCGGCGTAGGCGGTCCCGAGGAGCATCGAGATCTGGAGGTTCGTGAACGCGGCCGGCGACTCGGCGATCCCGCCGTCGGCAGCCGGTTCTTCGGACGCCGACGTGTCCTGCGTTTTCGCCTCCGACGACGCGAGGTCATCGCGGTCAAGGACTTGCGTGAGGACCCCGACCGCGATGGGCGTCATCATCGCGGCCGTCGCGGTGTTCGAGACCCACATCGACAACACGGCGGTCACGACCATGATCGCGAGGATCAACCGCCGCGGCGAACTGCCCATCTTGGCGATGGAGTACAGCGCGATCCGCCGGTCGATATCGTACTTTTGGATCGCGTTCGCGAGCATGAACCCGGCCAGGAACAGGAAGATGATGTGATCCGCGAACCCGACGAGCGCGGCGTCCATCGAGTCGTAGACGCCGGTGCCGGTCAGCAACACGGGAATCGTTAGTGCGGTGACCGCCAGCGGAAGCGCACCGGTTACCCAGAGGATGCCTGCGAAGAACATCGTCGCAATGGCGTACTGGCCCGTCACCGAGAGCCCGGCCGGGGACGGGGCGGCTGCGATCGCAACCATCCCGATCCCCGCAAGGAGGAATTGTACTAATCGCTTGTTTGACCCGCCCAAGAGTCGATGTATCATTGATACAGCCATGAATAATCATTATTGTTATTAAATCTTTTCATCCGCAAGCGTGAGATCACCACCCACGCTGTTCACGCGTCGAGATGCGAGGTCTACAACTCACCTCGCGGACGCGACGGGGAATCTGCGGTGGTCACAGCGACGGTCCTCACTCCGACTAAAAATGGTCGACGATCGCCCGCACCTGCTCGTCGGCGAGTTCCACGCTGTAGAGCTCCAAGAGCGTCTCCCGGCGCGCTCGAGAGAGGGACCGGTTCCCGCTCTCGAGCATCGAGATGTGGGCCTGCATGAGCTCGTCGACTTCCCGTTCGACCGCCCGCTGGTCGTACCCGGCGGCGACTCGGAGCAGTCGCCACGCGCGCGGCGAGATGGCATCGGGATCGGGAACGTCGGATGCGTCCATGAGAGTCGGTACGAGTGAAATGAGAGGCATCGTTGAAATGTGCTTCGTCAGGAATCGGCGTCATACGCCGCCGCTTGCCCCGAATGAGTTCGCCGCACTCGTCCCCTATCGTCGAATACTGGCCGTTACTCCTCAAAAGAGCCGCTCGAGCAGTCGCGATGTCTGATCCCCAGTCAGAGCGTGTAGTCGTACTCGCCGTCTTCGGTCGCGAGGAAGGCCTCGAGCAGATCGATCGTCGCAGCGATGTCGTCGACGTGGGCGGTCTCGGTCACGGTGTGGAGGTATCGGGTCGGGACCGAGATCGCGCCGACGGGTTTCGCGCCGGCGGTGTGCTGGAAGCCGGCGGTGTCGGTGCCACCCGACGGGAGTATCTCGAGTTGGTGGTCGATCTCCTCGTCCTCGGCGAGCGACTGGAGTCGGCCGTGGAGTTTCGGGTTGGTGATGACGCTCGAGTCCTTGAGCTTGATGGCGGTGCCGTCGCCGAGTTCGGTGACGTGCGAGCCGGCGTCGAAGCCGGGGATGTCGTTGGCGACGGTGACGTCCAGTGCGAGCGCGAGGTCGGGGTCGATATCGACGCCGAGGGCGCGAGCGCCGCGGAGTCCGACCTCCTCTTGGACGGTCGCACAGAAGTGGATCGTCACGTCGGGATCGGTCAGCCGGCGGGCCGCCTCGAGCATGGCGAACAGACAGACACGGTCGTCCAGCGCTTTGCCGGTGATCGTCTCGCCGACGCGCTCGGTGGTCTGGTCCATCGTGACGAGGTCGCCGGGCGAGACGCGCTCGGTTAGCTCCTCGTAGGGCAGACCGGGGTCGACGACGACGTCCTCGACCTCGGGGGTCTTCTCCCGCTCGCTCTCGTCTAACGTGTGCGGCGGTGGCGAGCCGATAACGGCCGGAACGTCCTCGTCTTCGGCGTGAATCGTCACGCGCTGGGCCTTGAGCACGCGAGCGTCCCAGCCGCCGAGCGCGTCGAGTTCGACGAAGCCGTAGCCGTCGTCGTCGCCGCGGATGTGGCGAACCATAAAGCCAATTTCGTCCATGTGTGCCGCGACGGCCACCGAGTAGTCGCTCTCGCCCTCGAGGGTCCCGACGACGTTGCCCATCGCATCGGTGCGCACGCGGTCGACCGAGTCCTCGAACTCCCGGACGACGAGTTCGCGGACGCGATCCTCGTAGCCGGGGACGCCACTCGTCTCCGTCAACTCCGTCAGGAGCGACAGATCGAACGGAACGGTTGTCATGCCCGTACGTGCGGCGCGATGTGATATAAGGTCGTGGAAACGGGCGGAGCACTGCCGTGAGTTTGGCCGCGAGCGCCGTTCCGGCCGGCGGAGAGTCCGAATTCGATGAGTGTCCGCGGTCGTAACCGCGGAGTATTAACGGATCCGTCCACTACTCGTGTGTATATGAGTGACGTACGTGTTGCGGGCACAGGGCTGACGCCGTTCGGGAACAGTCCCGAACGGACCGGCCGGGATCTCTTCGCCGAAGCGAGCATCGCAGCCTTCGAAGAGAGCGGGGTTCCCCGGGACGATGTCGAGGCCGTCCTCTACGGCAACTTCATGGGCGAACTCTCCGAACATCAGGGCCATCAGGGCCCGCTGATGGCCGAAGCGGCGGGCGTGCGGGCGCCGGCGACCCGCTACGAATCCGCCTGCGCCTCGAGCGGCGTCGCGGTCCGCGAGGCGGTCAAACGGATCCGCAACGGCGAGAACGACGTGTTGCTGGTCGGCGGCGCGGAACGCATGACCAACCTCGGCACCGCGGGCGCGACCGAGGCGCTCGCCATCGCCGCGGACGACCTCTGGGAGGTGCGGGCCGGGGTGACCTTCCCCGGCGCGTACGCGCTGATGGCACAGGCCTACTTCGACGAGTTCGGCGGCGAACACGAGGATCTGGCCCACATCGCGGTGAAGAATCACGAAAACGCCCTCACCAACGAGAAGGCCCAGTACCAGCGCGCGATCGAGGTCGCGGACGTCCTCGAGGCCCCGCCGGTCTCCGAACCGCTCGGGCTCTACGACGCCTGTCCGATCTCGGACGGCGCGTCGGCGCTCGTCCTGACGAGCGAGTCCTACGCCGCCAAGCACGACCTCGAGGCCCCCGTCGCGATCACGGGGACCGGGCAGGGCGGCGACCGGATGGCCCTCCACGACCGCGAACACCTCGCCCGCTCGCCCGCCGCGCGCGAGGCGGGCGCGGAGGCCTACGCCGACGCCGGCGTCGACGCCGGCGACGTGGACTTCGCGGAGGTCCACGACTGCTTTACGATCGCCGAAGTACTCGCGCTCGAGGCCTTGGACCTCGAGCCGATCGGCGAGGGGATCTCGGCGGCCCGGAACGGGCGGACGACCGCGGACGGCGAGACGCCGATCAACCTCTCGGGGGGGCTGAAGGCCAAGGGCCACCCGGTCGGCGCGACCGGCGCGTCCCAGATCGCTGAAGTGACCGATCTGTTGGCCGGCGAGCATCCCAACAGCGACCACGTCGCGGATGCGACGACCGGCGTCGCCCACAACGCGGGCGGTACAGTTGCGAGTGCAACCGTTCACGTGTTGGAGGTGGTCGCATGAGCGAACGAAGTGACGCAAATGCGACTACGCCAGAGCTTGCTCTGGAGGTGACGAACTGATGAGCGACTCCGAAAACGAGGTCCACGACGCCGGCTTCGACAACTGGCTCGCGGCCGCCGAGGAGGGGGACGCGTACTACCTCGAGTGTGCGAACGGCCACGGCTCCCTGCCGCCGCGTCGGGTCTGTCCCGACTGTGGCTCGACCGACCTCGCCGAGGCCGACCTGCCCGAAACCGGCGATATTCAGACGTTCACCGTCACGCACGTCCCGACGCCGGCCTTCGAGGAGGACGCGCCCTACGCGACGGCCGTCGTCGACTTCGGCTCCGTTCGCCTGACCGGACAGGTCGTCGGGGTCGATCCCGAGGCCGTCGAAACCGGGCTCTCGGTCGAACTCGAGATCACGGTTTCGGAGACGACCGGCGAGCGCGTGATCGGCCTCCGTCCGGCGTAGTCGCTTTTTTAGGTTCGAACTCGCCGAGTCTGGAAGCGGGTCGAATTTCGGAAGAAGACCGTCTCGCTCGACCGCTCGACTACTCGTCGCCGCCGATATCGACTCGCGGGAGTTCGGCGCTCAGGTACTCGACGAACTTGTCGGGGTGCTCGGCGTGGGGCAACTGCGTCGCGTAGTCGATGACGACGAGATCGAGGTCGGCCGCCTCGGCGAGATCCCTGCCCTCCCGAAGCGGAACGAGTTCGGCGTCTCGACCCCAGATCAGCGTCGTGGGGGTCTCGAGGGCCGCCAGCTCCGTCGCGAGGTCGAAATCGGGGTCGAGGGTGCCCGCGGCGAAGGAGGCGGTCGCGTAGCGTGCGCCTGGCTGGTGGGCGCTGGTCCACGCGTACTGGACCTCGTCGGCGTCGATCCGGTCGGAATCATAGTAGCCGTCCCGGTCGTAGAAGTACCGGATCGAGGGCTTGCTCGCGAGCAGGTTGTACAGCGTCGTGCCGACGATCGGCGTCCGCATGAGGGTTCGGAGCCACGGTCGCTCGTCGCCGGTCTCGTCGGTCGGACAGATCAATACCAGCCGCTCGAAGTCGGTCTCGTCGGCGGCATCGACGGCGAAGGTTCCGGACAGCGACGAGGCGACGACGATCGGCTCGTCGGTCACGTCGGCCGCGAAGTCGCGGACGAACTCGGCGTAGAGGGTCGCGGAGTAGACCAACGGCGGCCGCTCGGATCGGCCGAACCCGGGAAGGTCGACCGCGTACACGTGGTAGTCCTCGGCCAGTTGCTCGACGATCGGCTCGAACTCGTGGCTGCTCGAGCCCGCGTAGATCCCGTGAAGCAGGAGCATGTCGGGATCGTTCGGATCGCCCGCGACGGTGTAGCTCGTCTCGATCCCTCGCCATCGATACGTCCGTTCGACGCCGATCAGCGGGTTCTCGAGGTCGCCCGCGCGTCGCTTGAGGAGGCGGTTGCCGAGGACTGCCCCACCGATGGTTCCGAGAGCTGCACCGAGGACTGTTCGGGCTTTCATAGACGAACATAGGACGGCAACGGCCTTAGACCTCAGGTATGGATTCAGAACCTGCTGGAATCGGCACATCGACCGACGAGTGACGAGCGAGCGCAGTGAACGGACGAGTCGAGGAAGTGTGCACGAGTCGGGTAGTTCCCCTCTTCTCGAGCGGCCACGGTGTCGCTACTCCGGACCCGAGCCGTCCTCGCCCGGCTTGGTCTCGAGGTTTTCGACGCAGGCCTCGACAGGCGCGAGCACGTCGTTCGCGATCGAGTACGGGTCGGTCTCGCCCCGACGCACGGCGTCGGCGAGGTCGTCGATCCCGCCGCGTTCGTCGAGTTCGTCCTCGAGCAGGGCGTGGACATCCTCGCGGAGCAGCGTGCGGATCTCCTCGGCGTAGCGCTGGCGGACCTTCTCGGCTCGAGTGCCGGAGTCGACGAGGTACGCGCGGTGGTTCGCGAGTTCGTCGATGAAGGTCTCGACGCCGGTGCCCTTCGTGGCGACGGTCTCGACGATCGGCGGCGTCCAGTCCTCGGCCTCGTCTTCGTCCGCGTCGGTCTCGCCGTCCCAGTCGTCGTGGGCGTCGATCACCTCCTGACTGTGGTGGCCACCGCTGCCACTGCCGAGCCCGCTCTCCTCGCCGAGGTGGACCATCTCCCGAAGCTCCTGTACCGTGCGGTCCGCCCCGTCGCGGTCGGCCTTGTTCACGACGAAGACGTCCGCGATCTCGAGGATGCCGGCTTTCAGCGTCTGGATGTCGTCGCCCGAACCCGGCGGGACGAGGACGGCGACGGTGTCGGCGGTCCGGACGATGTCGATCTCGTTCTGGCCCGCGCCGACGGTCTCGATGATGATCTTGTCCTTGCCGAAGGCGTCCATCGCCTTGACGGCGTCCGCCGTCGCCGTCGAGAGACCGCCGAGCGTGCCGCGGGCGCTCATCGAGCGGACGAACACGTCCATATCGCCCACGGTGGAGGCCATCCGGATGCGGTCCCCGAGCACCGCGCCGCCGGTGAACGGCGAGGAGGGATCGATCGCGATGACGCCGACCGTCTCGCCGCGGCCGCGGTAGGTTTCGGCGAGTTTGTCGACCAGCGTGGACTTGCCCGCGCCGGGGCTGCCCGTAATACCGATCACATCGGCGTCGCCCGTGTGCGCGTACAGTTCGGAGACGAGGTCCCGATAGCCCGGCGATCGATTCTCGATCTTCGAGATGGTCCGGGCGAGCGCGCGGTGTTTCCCCGTCAGTAGGTCCTTGAGCAGCGATTCGTCGTCGGCGTCCATGGTCATCGCTGGGGCGCGTTCTCGCGGACGAACTCGATGGTCTCCTCGATCGACGTGCCGGGGCCGAAGATGGCGGCGACACCTTCTTCTTTGAGCCCCTCGCGGTCCTCGTCGGGGATGACGCCGCCGGCGAGGACGAGGGTGTCCTCTTTCGCCCCGTACTCCTCGAGGCCGTCCATGATCTTCGGGACGAGCGTGTCGTGTGCGCCCGAGAGGATGGAGATCCCGAGGACATCGACGTCCTCCTGGACCGCCGCCTGAACGATCTCCTCGGGGGACTTGTGCAGGCCGGAGTAAATGACTTCGAAGCCGGCGTCCCGGAACGCGCGCGCGACGACGTGAGCACCGCGGTCGTGGCCGTCGAGACCGACTTTGGCGACGAGACACCGGATCGACTCCGCTTCCTGTTCGCTGCTCATACACACACCTACCCGATCCGACTGTTTGACTTTAACGGAAGATGGTTGAAGTTGCGACGAGAAGAGAGGTCTCCGCCCGCCGGCGAACTGCCGGTCGATCGCCCCGTTCCCGGCGCGTATATTGTTCCGTTACTGTCACGTCTCAACGGAATCGGTCCGAACCAAAGGCTAAAGAACGAAACGACCGAACATTCCGCTAATGACTATCGTTCGTCTACTGCGGAGGGATCTATCGTGGGCGTTGAAATAAAGGAAACGCGTGTGCCCGATGCCGAGTTCGAGGAGATGAAGGGCTTCGTCTTCGAGTACCTCGCGGCAAGCGTCGAAAAGGAGGAGGAAGGGGGTCGCATGCGCTGGTACCCGTGGCACTCCGCCGAGTACCGCCACAACCACATCCTCAACGTCGTCGATCTCGCGACCGACATCGCCGAGGAGGAGGGCGCAGACGTCGACGTCACCCGCGTCGCCGCCCTCTTTCACGACGTCGCCAAACTCGAGACCGATCAGGAACTCCACGCCGAGGCCGGCGCTCGTGTTGCCCGCGAGTACCTCGAGTCCCGCGCCGAGTACCCCGAATCGTTCATCCAGCAGGTGTGTCGCGCGATCGAACACCACTCCTATCAGGGCGATCTGACCGATCTCGCACTGGAGACCCAGTGTCTCATCGAAGCCGATCTGCTCGATAAGGTCGGCGCGAACGGCATCGCCCTGATGTTGCTCCGGATGGGCTACGAGGCCCGCACCCACATGGACTGCGACGAGATGGTCGAGCGCGTCCTCGAGCGCGGCTATGACGCCGCCTCCCGTGTTCAGAGCGACACCGCCGAGGGCATCGCCCACCAGCGCCTGAAACGCGTCAAGTGGTTCAGCGAGTGGCTCGAGGACGAAATCGCCGCGATGGGTAACTAAACGGGTCCGGTGCCGGTCGCGGCCTCGCCCGCTCGAGTCCTGTTTTTCTGACGACCTCGAGACCGGCAACTCCCGATCGACGACCGACCGAATCGGCCGGTGCGTTCATACTGGTCTGCTCTCGAGACGAGTGTAATGCACATCCCACGTCGGCCGAGCACCGTCTCAGTTCTCGTCCTCTGCTGTCTCGTACTTCTCGCTACGGTCCCCGTCGCGACGCTGGCCCAGCAGTCTCCGTCTCCGGTCGGGAACGGTGCCGACTCGAGCGGGCAACCGGTCTCGACGTGTTTCACCGGGTCGGGAACCGAGTTTATGATCGGCGCCGAGAACGGCACGCACATCTGGGTTCGGCTGCACGCGGCGATGCTGACCGACTCCGGCGGCTCGATCGGTGCCGAACTCGCCGGCTCGACCGGCGGCTCGTCGATCACTGAGGTCGTCGTCGGGTTCGAGTACGTCGGCGATGGACTCCGCGATCTTCTCACGAGCCCTGCCGACTCGATCGACCTCGTCAGCGGGTTCGACTTCCGGCTCCCGATGCTCGAGAACGTGATGACAGGACTCAGCGCGGAATCAACCCAGTCCGACGGGGACCGGTCGAACGGCGAGGAGGGTACCACGGGTAGCGACGGCGAGACGGCGGAATCCGACGGCCGCTTCGAGATGCTCAGGTGCTAAGCCGCCGGTCTCGTGCCGTCGGTGGGCGCTTCCGACTCGAGAAAGCGAGAAGATCCGAGACGCGTTTCGAGAGCCGCTCAGACGAACCGGAGCGCGCCCATGACGAGAAAGAGCAGCCCGAAGCCGACGAGGACGACGGCGCTCAGCGCGGCGACCGCGGGGGCGAACGCATCGACGCGCTTGCCGGCCGCGGCCAGCGCCGCCGGGTAGGCGACGATCCACAGAGCGATCCCGCCGAAGAAGCCGATCAGCAGCGCCGGCGAGCCGGTCTGGACGACCAGCGTGCCCGCGAGGGCCTGCCCCACCGCCGGGGCGTGTGCGAGCACGTCGAGGGTCCCCGGCTCGAGCAGGCCGACGCCGACGGTGAGCCAGAAGCCGATCTGGTAGGGGTTGGTCAGCGAGAGGACGAACGTCTTCCGGAACCCCGTGGCGGCGGCTCGGCCGGCATCGGTAAACGACGTCGCCGTTCTGGCCTCGTCGATCGCACCGATCGCGAAGTACAGCATGAGACAGCCCCCGGCCAGATAGAGCGCGGGCCTGACGGCCGGAATGCGGTCGATCACGGCGACGATGCCGGCCAACGTGAGCGCGAAGAAGATCGCGTCCGCGAGCATCGCACCGAGACCGGCTCGGAATCCGGCCGGCCAGCCGCGGACGACGCTCTCCTCGGCGATAATCGCGTTCATCGGTCCCGGCGGTGCCGCGAGCGCGAGTCCGAAGATCACGCCGGCCAGCGCTGTAACGACGAGTGAAGCCACGCGTTCTCGGTTGCAAGTGGGCGTGCTGCCGTGAAAAGAATCGCGAATTCGACTGCCGTGCTCGTCCAGCCCCGTTTCGGGCAGGCCGGTTGCGAGCCGAATGCGCGGCAGTCGGCGGTCCATCACCTCGCGGAACCGCAGTCGGGTCCGCATTCAGGCGTCGTCACCGCCCACATCCGAAACCAGCGGATACGACTGCGTCCCGCCGCTCGAGCGCCGCGCGACGAGCGTCGCGACTGCGATCGTGCCGTCGTCGTCCTCGCTCCCATCCTCGTCTCCGCCATCGTCGACCGGTCGCCGCCGCTCCTCGTAGGAGAGGATCGTCAGATCCAGACAGGCCCGGAGCAGGTCGTTCGACCGGTACCGGTAGCGATCGGTCGAGGGGCCGGCGACCGGGTCGCTCGAGCGGAGGTGGTGCTCGTAGATCAGCACCCCGCCGGGGGCGAGCGCGTCTTTGAGCGCCGGCAGGTGCTCGAGGGCGGCGAAGAAGCTCACGACGATCACGTCGTAGCGCTCGCGGCCGGGATCGAAGTCGGCCAGATCGGCGCGGATCCAGTTCGCGTCGACACCCCGTTCGGCGGCGCGGTCCCGAGCGCGCTCGAGCGCAGCGTCGGAGATGTCCACCGCGTCCACGTCGTAGCCGTGCTCGGCGAGAAAGAGCGCGTTTCGCCCGGTCCCGGTCGCGACATCGAGCGCGCGCCCGTCCGGAAGCGTCGAAATGCGGCGCTCGAGCGCCGGAACTGGGTCGTCGTCGGGGTCGAAGTCGGCCTGCTCGTACCGGTCGTTCCATCGGTCGCGGTCGTCGCTCACGGGGCTATCGACGGACGCTCGACGCTTAACTGTCGGGCTCCGAACGGGGCCGTCCGACTGGTTCCGACCGCAGGTGGTCGGTTCGACGCACGAACCAGTGAATCCTTTTTGCGCCGTCCCATACAAGATCATAACGACATGCCGACCACGTGCTCCATGCCGGTGAGACGACCATGAGACGGCGCGAGCTGATCGCCGGGCTCGGCAGCGTCGGCGTACTCGCCGGGGCGACCGGGATCGCCCTCGGCGGAGTTCCCTCGTTCGGGACGGACCGCGCCGCATCCGAGGAGGGCGGGGAGACGGACGGCCCGGTCGAGGTGGAGACGATCGACGCCCGGGGGAGCGAGGCCGGGACGATGACCGTCCCCAACGACGACGTTACGGTCGCCATGTTCTTCGTCACCGGGTGTGGCAACTGTCAGGCGCAACTGCCCAGACTCGCCGACGCACGGTCTCGCCTCGTCGCGGACCACGGAGACGATCTCACCTTTCTGTCGGTGACCTACCAGTCGTTCGATAGTATGCCGGACGACGAACTCCGGGAGTGGTGGCGTGCCCACAGCGGTAACTGGGCCGTCGGCTACGACTCGAGTTCGACACTCGCGGCGAGCTACGGCATCGTCGGCTACCCCGTCACCGCCGTCATCGACGATCAGGGCGAGAAACGCTGGGAGGAACTCGGGGTCACAGCTGCTGCGGATATCGTCGCGGCCGTCGAGTCCGTTCTCGAGGCGAACGATGGAGAGATGTCCGAGTCAGCCTCCGAGAACGAGACGAGCGGGCGATCGGCGAGCGACTGAACGGTCACCCGTTCGAGCCGCCGAGACCTACGACGAGCCGTTTCCGAACCGGGTGAACAGCCCCGAAATCGACTCCTTCCACGACGACTGTGCGTCACCGATCGCGGTGATGCCCTCCGGTCCGACGAGACAGAGCCGCTCGCTCGCGACGGCGATCGCCGTCACCGCTGTCACGGGGTCCACCGCGAGTTCCCACTGCCGGGAGCCGTCGCCGATCCCCAGCGCGGTAACGTGGCCGTCGCCGGTACCCAGACAGACGGTGTCGTCGATGACGACCGGATCTGTCGTCGCCTCGCCGGCGTCGACCCGCCAGCGTTCCGCGCCCGTCCTCGCGTCGACCGCGTAGACGCTTCCGTCGGTACTGGCGGCATAGACGCTCCCGTTCGCGACCGCCGGCGACGCGGCGAACCGGCCGCCGGTGTCGAACCGGAACTCCCGCGAGCCGTCGGCGGCCGACAGCGCGCACAGCGTCCCCCCGCAGCCGACGTAGACGCTCCCGTCCGCGACCGCCGGTGGCGTCCGTACCGTTCCCGCGACCTCGAGGTCCGTCTCCCAGCGCCGGCTCCCGTCGGCGGCCGCGAGCGCGATCACGCGCTCGGCACAGGTGGCGTAGGCGACGCCATCGTCGACGGCGACGCCGACGAGCGAATCCGTGAGCGGGGCCGTCCAGCGCGGGTGGCCAGTGTCGGCGTCGATCGCGTGGAGGGTGTCGCTGCCGACGTAGACCGTTCCGTTTGCGACGACCGGGGACGTGCGGACCGTGGCGTCCATCCGATACCGCCACCGCCGCTCGCCGGTCTCGATATCGAGCGCGTAGACCGCGGCGTCGCCGCCGACGTAGACGGTGTCGCCGACCACGGCGGGCGTCGTCCCGATCGGCGCGTCGGTCTCGAACCGCCAGCGCTCGTCGCCGTCTCCGAGGGCCAGTGCGATGACGGAGCCGGCGTCGCTCGTGGCGAAGACGGTGTCGCCGACCAGCGCCGGCGGGGCGTCGACGGTCCCGGCGGTCTCGACGCGCCACTGCTTGGTCGGCCGCCCGCCGAGCGCGTCGCCGCGGCCGACGAAGCCGGTGCTCGCCGGCCCCGCACGGGCCATCGGCCAGTCGAACTCGTCGTTCCCGTCGTCGCCGTCCTCGAGACGGTCCGTCGCGGTCGACGCCGCGCTCGAGACCGCCGGGACCGGGTCGTCGACCAGTGGCCGAATCGCGGAAAGCGAGTCGACGGCTTCGAGGGCAGTCAGCGCCCGGATCGCACGGGCTCGAACGCGCCCGTCGGGATCGGCGAGGCGCGGTCGGAGTTCGGCCGCGAGACTATCCGCCTCGGCCTCGAGTTCGTCGGTCGACTCGGCGACGTCGGCGAGCGTGCCGGCAGCGGCGGCCCGAACGTCGGCGTCCGGATCCGAGAGCGCCGCAGACAGCTCGTCGGTCGCCGCCTCGAGCCCCTGCGGATCGTCCGCGGCCATCGTCGCGAGCGTGCGCCCGGCGGTGGCCCGAACGATCGGATTCTCGACGGCGATCCCGGCCGCGACCTTCGAGACGCCGGTCGGCCGCAGGCTGTCCGACTCGTCGGCGAGCACCCCGAGCGCGAGCACGGCGAGCCCGGCCGCCCACGGGTCGTCCTCGAGCCGGTTCCCGAGCCCGGAGAGCTGGTTGTTGATCCCGTCGGTGTGACTCGGCGTCTCGCCTCCGCTGACGAGCGAGGCGGCGTCGAGCAGCCGATCGTCGACGCTGTCGAGATTGTCCCCCAACGCGGAGCCGTCGTCGGCGTCTGCAAGCGCGAGCGTTCCGAGCGCCAGCGCCGCGTATCCGCGGACCGCCTCGGTATCGTCGTCGAGCACGGCGACCAGTCGCTCCCGGCTCTCCGCGGCGTCGTCCGGAGACGCGGCCGCCAGTCGGGCGATCTCGCCCGCGATCGACGCCCGATCGGTCTCGGCCTCGGCCGACTCGAGGTCGTCGAGCAACAGCGCCGTGACCGGTCTGCGGTCGGTTTTCGCGACGACCGCGGTCAGGACGCGGCCGAGCGCCCGCCGCCGGTCGCCCGTCGCCGCCCGAAACCGCTCGACCAGCGGAGTCGCCGCCTCGGCGAGCAGGTCCGCGTCCGTCCGTGCGATGTCGGCCAGCGCTGTCGCCGCCGCGGTCGCGCGCTCGTCGCCGGCCGAGATGATCTCGGTGAGGGCCTCCATCGCCGTCGGCTCGGTCTCGCTCTCCGCAGCGAGGAGCGACTCGAGCGTCTCCAGCGCCGCCGTGTGCACCCTCGGCGTCGGCTCGACGAGCAGGTCGCAGACGGCCCCGACGGCGGCCTCCGTTTCGGCCCCCGTCTCGAGGCCGAGGGCGGCAAGCGCCTCGCAGGCGGCGATGCGGATCGGTTCCTCGTCGGCGTCGGTCTCCGCGACGGCGAGCGCGACCGGTGGCCGGCGGTCGCTGCGAGAGACGGGCGCGACCGCGGCGAGGGTCTCGCGGACCGTGGCGCGAACGCTGCGGTCGGGATCGTCGACCGCGCCGAAGAGCCCGATCAGCGCCGGCCGGACCTCGTCCGGGTCGGTTCCGGCGAGTCGGGAGAGCGCGAGCGCGGCGTTGTTCCGAACGCTCGCGTCGTTGTCCGCGAGCCGGTCGCCGAGCGGTGCGACGGCCTCACGGGCTTCCCGCGGCCGTTCGGCGGTGATCGGCACGAGGTCTCTGGCAGCCGACCGCCGGACCGCCGCGTCGTCGTGCTCGAGCCGCCGGCACAGCGATCGGACCGCCGGATGCGCGTCGGCGACCCGCGACTCGGCGATCTCCGCCAGCCGGCGGGCGGCGTGGCCGCGGACCCACTCGTCGTCGTCCTCGAGTCGGTCGACCAGCACCGAGACGTCGTCCTCGTCGTCGGCGTCCGCGAGCGCGAGTTCGCCCAGCGCGTCGGCCGCGCGGCGGCGGACGGGTTCGTGTGGATCGTCGAGTCGGTCGGCGAGCCGGGAGACGATCGGTCGGATCGCGTCGGGCCGAACCGCCGCGACCGCCGCGACGGCGCGGGCGGCTTCGAACCGTACGTCGTCGTCCTCGTCCGCGAGCACGCCGGCGAGTTCGGCGACGACGGGGGCGACGGCCTCGGGTGTCGCGTCCCCGACGGCGGCGATCGCCGCGACGCCGTGGCTTCGGATCGCCGGCTCGTCCCCCTCGAGGCGCTCCGCGAGCGGTTCGACGGCCGACTCGACCGCGTCGGGCCGCTCCGCCGCCAGCGTCGCCAGCGCGGCGGCCGCATCGATACGAACGGACTCGAGGTCGTCCGCGAGCCGTTCGACGAGTGAGTCGACGGCCGGTGCGACCGCGTCGGGGGTGCTCCCGGTAACGGCCCGGAGCGCGCCGACCGTCTCCCGGCGGACGGCGGCCTCGCGGTCGAGGCTGGCGGCCAGCGAGTCGACGACCTCGCCGACGGGCTCCGGCCGCTCCGCCGCGACGGCCGCGAGCGTTGCCGCGGCGTCGGCGCGAACGGCGTCGCGTTCGTCGGTTAGTCCCGCCGCGACGGGTTCGACCGCCGTTGTCGCTTCCGAGGGCCGCTCGGCCGCGATCGACCGGATCGCTCGAGCGGCGTGTTCCCTGATGACGGGCTCGTCCTCGAGTCGGTCGACGAGCCGATCGACGGCGTCGAGGACGGCGTCGGGCTCTCGCTCCGCGGCGGCCGCGAGGATCGCCGTCGCGTTCTCCCGGACCGTCGCGGTCTCGTCGTCGGTCGCGGCCGCGACCTCATCGGCGATCGACACGACCCGCTCGGGATCGGCGTCGGCGATGGCCGCGAGCGCGTCCGTCGTCCGAACTCGGACGCGCTCCTGATCGTCGGTGACGTAGGCCGCGAGTTCCGCCGCCGAGTCGGCGACGCCGGTCGCGTAGTCGTCGGCGATCGACGCGAGCGCGTCCGCCGCGTCCCCTCGGACCGCCGTCGATCCCTCGAGGCGATCGGTCAGCGCCGGCACGGCGTCCCGCGCGTCTCGCGGGTAGGCGGCCGCGACGGCCGACAGCGCCGCCGCCGCGTGCGATCTGATCGCCGGATCGTCCTCGAGGCAGTCTGTGAGCGACTCCACCGCGGACCGAACGTCCGCCGGTCGATCCGACGCCTCGTTGGCCAGCGTCTTGGCCGCGTACTCCCTGACTTCGGGGTCGTCAGCTGTGAGAAACTCCTCTAATTGATCGATACCGACGGTGACTTCGACTCCGTCCCCCTCTCCCTCGCCCGCTCTGTCCGCTATATTGTTCAATTCTGACATAGTGGTCCCTGTCTCACGGCGTGCGTGATTCCGCTACACGCAATCGCGTTGATAGTTGTACATGCAGACACACTCAGTTAATTCTACCTCCAGCAAAACGAGATTCAATGTCGCGGTCCGCGCGACCGGCCGAGAGCCAGCGCCGGTTTACGGAGAATCGAGGAGAAAGCCCCGTCCTTTAGGGCGGGGATGAATCCGACAACTCCTACACATTCAACCGTTCGATAGCACGGCAGGATATTCTACGTCCGAATCCGCACCTTCAAGTAGTTTTGACTACATAGGTTACGTATGGCGAAACAGGTCGTCACCCGCACCTACACTGCTTCCATACGGAACCAGCAACAGGTGTCTGATGACCTTGATTCGCTCGGGTTCGCCGCCAGTAAACTCTGGAACGTCGGACGGTGGGTCTGCGACCGCGTGTGGGGCGAAATCGGCCACATTCCCGGTCACAATGAACTCACCACGTACCTGAACTCACACGAACGCTACGATGACCTGCATTCTCAGTCAAGTCAGCGAGTCCTTCAAGAACTCGCTGAGGCGTTCAATGGCTGGTACGGCAAACGACGCAACGGAGATGCACGAGCGAACCCCCCGGAGTACCGCAAACACGGCGACGACCACCCGCGAAGCACGGTCACGTTCAAAGCCGCTGGCTTCAAACTCGACACAGAGGACGAGAGAGTCCGACTCAGCAAAGGCTCGAACCGCAAGGAGTATTGGTCGGACTTCATTCTCTGCGAGTATCATACCCGGCCTGACGTTGACCTCTCCACCGTGGAGAACGTCCAACAAGTGAGAGCCGTGTGGACAGGTGCTGAATGGGAACTGCACTTCGTGTGCAAGGTCGAAATCGAGGTTTCTGACGCACCCGGTGAGAAAACCGTGGGTGTTGACCTCGGTATCAACAACTTCGCCGCGCTCGCCTACGAAGACGGCCACAGCGAACTGTACCCGCTGAACTGCCTGAAGCAGGACGACTACTACTTCAGCAAACGCATCGCTCGCTGTGACGACTCCGACTCAGAGCAAGCCACGCGGTTGAACCAGAAGAAGTCGGCTCGCCGCACCCACTACTTCCACACCCTCTCCAAGCACATCGTCCAGCGGTGTGTTGATGAGGGCGTTGGAACGATTGTGGTGGGCGACCTCTCCGGCATCCGCGAGGACGAAGAAGACGAGGAGTCGAAGAACTGGGGTAAGCACGGCAACCTTGACTTGCATTCCTGGGCGTTCGACCGCTTCACCGGCCTTCTCACGTACAAGGCAGAGATGGAGGGTATCACGGTTGAAAAGGTGTCAGAGCGTGACACCTCGAAGTCGTGTTCGTGTTGTGGTCGGAAGCGGAAGAAGAACCGTGTTGAACGCGGGTTGTACGTCTGCGATAGTTGTGACACGGTAGCGAACGCGGACGTGAACGGCGCTGAGAACATTCGACAGAAAGTATCTCCGAGTTCACCGAGTCTTTCGGTGAATAGGAGTAACGGCTGGTTGGCACAGCCATCGACGTACCTGTTTGACAAGGAAACTGGTGCGTTCGCACCTCAAGAACAGGTCACGTCGTAAACCACAATATCCCAAACGCGGTCGGGAATCCTCGCCCTTCAGGGCGGGGAGGATGTCAAGCCTTCGCCTGCCAGCTCCGAACGCGGTCGGCGCTGACGCCCTCGACGTCGTCCGCGATCGCGTCCGGATCGGCGTCGGTCAGGTCCTCGAGGTCCTCGATCCCCGCGTCGGCGAGTTTCTCGACAGTCTTCGCGCCGACGCCGTCGAGCGCCTCGAGGTCCGAGCCGGATTCGCTCTCGCGGGCCTGGAACTCCTGATAGTTACAGATCGGACAGCCGAGCTCCCACGGCTCGTCGCCGCTGTGGACGACGAGTTCCGGCAGGTCGTGTTCCTCGCAGCGCTCGTCGGTGACCTCGATGTCGCCCCGGCGGGGTAGCGGCAGCGAGTACTCGCAGTCGGGATAGCGCGTACAGCCGACGAGCCGCGAGCCGCTCTGGAGCGTTTTGACCGCCAATTCGCCGCCGTGCTCGTCTCCACACTCGGGACACGCGCCCAGTACCGGCCCCTCGCCGGCGTCCTCGGCCTTACAGAGCGGGCAGCCGTGGACGAAGGTCTGCCGGCCCGCGAGCATCTTGACCTCGTTCAGGCCGTGTTCCTCGCACTCGTCCTCGAGGATGAGCGGCTTGCCGGTCGAGGGCAGGGGCAGCGTGTTCTCGCAGTCGGGATAGCCGTCACAGCCGATGAAATAGGAGCCGTGGCGGCTGCGACGGACGAGCAGGTCCTCGCCGCACTCGGGACACGGCCCCAGCCGCTTGTCGTCTTTGAGCGACTTGCGGAGGTGATCGCCGATCTCGTCTCTGGACTCCGCGAGGTTCTCGAAGATCTCCTCGAGCATCTCCCGGGACTCGTCGGTCACGTCGTCGAGGGTCGCCTCGCCGTTCGCGATGGCGTCCATGTCGGCCTCGAGCTGGGCCGTCATCTCCTCGCTGACGATCCGGTCGGCGTAGTTCTCGGCCGCGTCCACGACGGCCATCGCGAGCTTCGTCGGCCGCGGCGGATCGCTCTCGATGTAGCCACGATCATATAATTTTTCCAGAGTATTATGTCTCGTACTTTTCGTTCCGATCCCCATTCCCTCCATGGTCTCGATGAGCCGCGACTGGCCGTACCGGCGCGGCGGCTGGGTCTGTTTCTCCTCGAGTTCGACGTCGGAGAGCCCCAACTCCTCGCCCTCGTCGACATCGGGGACGAAGTTCTCCGTGGTGGAGAAGTAGGGATAGACATCGTGATAGCCGGGTTCGACCAGCCGCTTGCCGTTCGATTTGAGCCGGTGGTCCTCGACTTCCGCGACGACCTTGAGGTGCTCCCACTCCGCGGCGTCGGCGACGGTCGCGTAGAAGCGACGCACGACGAGTTCGAAGACCTCCCACTCGTCGTCGCTCACGTCGCCGCGGGTCGGAATCTCGCCCGTGGGATGAATGGGCGGGTGGTCGGTCGTCTCCTCGTCGCCTTCCGTTGGCAGGATCTCGTCGGCCTCGAGCAGCGACTCGGCGCTCTCGCCGAGCGACGGATGGCCGACGAACTCGTCTAAGAGTTCCTCGGGGTCGAGATCGTCGGGATAGACGGTGTTATCGGTCCGCGGGTAGGTGATGTAGCCGGCGGTGTAGAGGTCCTCGGCGATCGACATCGCCCGCTTGGCCGAGTAGCCGATGGCACCCGCCGCGCGGATGAACTGGGTGGTGTTGAACGGCTCCGGCGGCGTGTCGGTGCGGGTCCGCCGGTTGACGTCGACGACCGTTGCGGCGTCGCGGTCGGCGAGCGTCTCGTAGACCTCGTCCGCGGTGGCCTCCTCCCAGACGCGTTCGGCCTCGTTGTCGTCCTCGTCGCGGTAGAAGTACTGCGCTTCGAAGGCCGTCTCGTCATCTCGCGGTTCCTCACCGCTCGACGTCTCCGAGGCGTGTTGCGCCTCTCTCTTCGTCAGATCCGCGAAGAGCTCCCAGTAGTCCTCGGGATCGAAGGCCTCGATCTCGCGCTCGCGGTCGACGATCAGCTTCAGCGTCGGCGACTGGACCCGGCCGACGGAGATGAAGTCGTTGCCCAGTTGCCCCGCGGAGAGGGAGAGATAGCGGGTGAGCGCGGCTCCCCAGACGAGGTCGATGATCTGGCGGGCCTCACCGGCCGCCGCGAGGTCGAAGTCGAGTTCGTCGGGTTCGTTGAACGCGCTCTGGACCTCGTTCTCCGTGATCGAGGAGAACCGCACCCGGCGAATCGGCACGTCCTCGTCGACGTTCCGGACGATGTCGTAGGCCTCCTTGCCGATCAGTTCGCCCTCGCGGTCGTAGTCAGTCGCGATCGTCACCCGCTGGGCGCGACGAGAGAGCAGTCGCAGCGTCGCGACGATGTTCTCCTTCGTCGCCGTCTTCTCGACGCTCGCGTCGATCAACTCCACCGGCTCGACATCCCGCCAGTCGGAGTACTCCGAGGGGAAGTCGACGCCGACGACGTGGCCCGACAGCCCCACGCAGCGCTTGCCGCCCCACTCGTAGACGTTGACGCCGTTCTCGCGACTCGAGTCGTAGGTCCCGCCGCTCAGAATGTCGGCGATCCGGCGGGCAGCGTTGTCTTTCTCCGTGATTATCAGCTCCACCGGGGATCACCTCCCGCTCCTCGAGTCCGTCGCCGTCGTCGCGGACGAGTGTCGGTCATTGTGGCCCGGTACGAGTGAGTATCTGATAACGCTTTCGCCGAAACCGACCGACAGCGCGGGTGTGCGTGCGGTCGCGTTGCGTGCGGGTCGCGTCGCGTGCGCGTGGACCGTGTACGACCGCTGGCTGATCGCTGACTGGTCACGACTCGTCTGCTTGCACTGGCTGCGAGCCGATAGCTGCTGGCAAACAGCCATGACGACCGCACGTCTCGCGACGATTCTCCTGTCTCGAGAGACCTCTACAACGTGTATCAACGGCTGATCGAAGCGGCGACAGACTTAACACTACTTGGTGTTACCACTAGGTTGTATGAGCGAATTCGAGCAGTTCAGTCAGGTGGGCGAAGCCGATGTCACCCGTGCGATTGGACAGGAATGGACCGAGGAGTTCATGGACTTCTCGGACTCGGATGTCATCATCGTCGGCGGCGGCCCCTCGGGGCTCACCGCGGCGAAGGAGCTCTCCGAGCGCGGTGTCAAGGTAATGGTCGTCGAGAAGAACAACTACCTTGGCGGGGGCTTCTGGCTCGGCGGGTTCCTGATGAACAAGGTCACGGTCCGGGACCCGGCCCAGAAGGTCCTCGACGAACTCGAGGTCGACTACAAGCAGTCCCAGGACAGCGAGGGGCTCTACGTCGCGAACGGCCCCGAGGCCTGTTCCGGGCTGATCAAGGCCGCCTGCGACGCGGGGGCGAAGATGCAGAACATGACCGAGTTCACCGACATCGTCATCCGCGAGGACCACCGCGTCGGCGGCATCGTCATGAACTGGACGCCGGTCCACGCGCTGCCCCGCGAGATCACCTGCGTCGACCCGATCGCGGTCGAGGCCGATCTGGTCATCGACGCGACCGGCCACGACGCGATGGCGGTCAAGAAACTCGACGAGCGCGGCGTCCTCGACGCGCCCGGCATCGCCGACGCCGAGGAGAACGCGACCGGCATGGACAGCACCGGCGACGACACCTACGGCGCGCCCGGCCACGACTCGCCCGGCCACGACTCGATGTGGGTCGGCGAGAGCGAGGACGCCGTCGTCGAGCACACCGGGCTCGTCCACGACGGCCTCATCGCGACCGGGATGGCGACCGCGACGACCTACGGCCTCCCGCGGATGGGGCCGACCTTCGGTGCCATGCTCGTCTCAGGCAAGCGCGCCGCACAGGTCGCGCTTGACGAACTCGAGGTCGACGCCGACCCCGTCGAACTGACCTCGCGTGCGGCCCCGGCCGACGACTGATCGCGGATCTCCCGCTGTATGGTCGATCGACTCATCTGCTACCGCGCGCCGTCGACGGTCGCCTCAGTCGAGGAGATCGCCGACTGGCTGCGAGCGCGGATCGACGCCGACGTGACCGTCCGGGACCGATTCCTCGAGGTCCACCGTACCGACGATCTCGCGGAGCGGTTCGCCGAGGCGCGGGTCCCCTCGCCGTACGACCGCGAGACGGGCAACACGATGCTCGGGACGATCCGGTACGAGGAACGCGCCCTCGAGAACCCCGAACTCGAGGGCGGCGTACTCTACGACGGCGCGACGGTTCAGCGCGCGCTCAACGCCGCGCTTCCGGCGGCCGAACGGGGCCTCGAGACGCTTCACGTCCCGATCCTCGATCGGGCGATCGGAACGTGGGGAGAACACGACGGCCGCTGGCACAAGCGCGTGACCGTCCTCGGACAACCGGCGCTCGTCTCGGTACCCGGCCTCTACGAGGCTCCCGCAAAGCCCGAGGCCTATTATAAGGAACAGCAGCGCCACGCCCTCTTATCCGGCGGGACACCGCCGCGAGAGGTCCTCGAGAATCAGGTCGAGGGCGACTTCCTGATCGCGGACGACCCGCGAACGACCGACGCACTGAAGGGGTACGTCCTGCAGTGCTATCACTACCTCGAGACGGGCGAGGCGTTCTGCGATCGGGAGGGCTGTCGGCTGTCCAACGCCCACTACCACGAGGACCTGATCGACGCGCAACTGCGGGAGCCGGCGTTCTGTCGCGACCACGCGCAGCGCTACGAACCCTGAACGCTCCGAACCGGTTCGTATTTTTGTCCCGGTAGCCTCCGACAACACACAATGAGTGCTGAGTTTACCGTCGACGTTCCCGTTCGCTATCGCGATCTCGATCCGCTGGACCACGTCAACCACGCCGTCTACGCGAGCTACCTCGAGGTCGCCCGAACCGCCTATCTCGAGGAGGTCGTCGGACTCGACCCCGAGGGCATCTCCTTCGTCCTCGCGAACCTCGAGATTTCCTACGAGCGGCCGATCACGATGGGCGACGACCCCACAGTTGCGCTCTCGGTCTCGCGGCTCGGCGACTCGAGTTGTACCATGGCCTACGAGATCCGCGTCGACGGCGATGTCGTGGCGACCGCCGAGACGACGATGGTCCACGTCGATCCCGAGACGAGGCGACCGAGTTCGATCCCCGAGGCGATGACCCGACGCATCCGGGAGTACGAAGGCCTCGAGGCGGCGGCGTGATCGGCCACCGGCGGTCGACGGCCGTTCGCTTCGCTCGACTCACTCGAGTCGGCCGGCGGTGAGCCGAACGACGCCGAAGACGTGCGTTTCGTCCGCGACGGCGACCGCGCGCTCGCGGAGCCGGGCGTGTGCGGCGTCGATCTTCTCATCGAGCCGAAGGTGGGGCTCGTTCTCGTAGCGGAGCTGTGTCGTCGGCGGCGTCGAGAGGACGACGATCGCCCGGAAGACGGCGTTGACCGGCGGCGCGTACCACTCTCGGCTCCGGGCGGCGTTGGCGAGGACGACGGTGCCGTCGGGGCCGACGAGATCGCACCAGTCGTCGACCGCACCGGCCGGGTCCGCGAGCATGCCGACGACAAATGTCGCGAGAACGGCGTCGATCGCGTTGCCGTCCGCGACCGCGTCTAGCGCCCCGTTCCCGTCGCGCCCGATCGGTGGTTGCGTCGCATCACCCCGCAGAACGTGGACGTTGTCGGACGCCGCGGTGGCCGCACGCGCCCGCTCGAGGACGGGTCGCGTGAAGTCGATCCCGACGACGGTGCCCTCGGGGCCGACTCGCTCGCGGAGATACGGTAGGTTCGCACCAGTGCCACAGCCCATCTCGACGACGGTGTCGCCGGGCTCGAGCCGGCAGGCGGCGGCCGCGCGGCTCCGGAGACCGGCGATCCCGGGCGTTCGGCGCGCGACGAAGTCGTAGAGCCGCGCCCAGCGGCCGTAGAACTCCTGTGCTGATTCGGTCGTCATGAAGAGCAGTCCGATTCCGGTCAGATGAGCGACCGGATCGTGTCCGCGATCGACTCCGCATCGGTGTCGAGGACGTAGATCAGCGGTTCGATCCCCATGCCGCCGGTCTGGTAGAGCACCGTCGCCTCGGGCTCGTCCTCGATCGCCGCGCCGACGCTCGAGGCGACATCGCCGGACTCGTCGAACTCGGCGGCGACGCGGCCCCGCTCGGTCAGTTCGTCGATCAGTTCGGGATCGTACGTGATGTTGATCGCCGCCGAGGCGTCCGCGCCGTGGCGGCGCGCGGCGAGCAGCACCTGCGCGACGTGCTCGGAGACGCCGAACTCGGGGTCTGCGGGGACCGTCGCCTGTCCTTTCACGTCGAAGATCCGGCCGGGAACGCCCGCGACGTCGTCGACGGTCTCCGCGTCCGGCGTACAGGCCACCAGATTCGAGCCGACCGCGGGGATCAGGCCCGTGAATCCGCTCGCGGTCTCGAGCATGCCGAGTCCGCGCCGGAGCGAAGAGAGGACCCGCTCGCTGGTCCGGAGGTCGCTCTCGGGGTCGTGCACCCGGAAGCCAGAGCCGTGATCGGCGAGTTCCGGCACGGCCTCCTCGTGGAGTTGAGCGAGCAGGTCCCCGCCGGACTCCAGTTCGCGAATCAGGACCTCGATCTCGATCAGCACCTGTACGGGCGAGATATCGCCGGCCGCCAGTCCGCTTCCGAGTTCGTCGACGAGGTCCCGAACCCGGTCGTCCTCGGCGATGCGATCGTTGACGGTCACGTCGCCGTGGGCGTACTTCGAGACGGCGCTCTGGCTGATCCCGAGCACGTCGGCGACCTCGCTCTGCGTGAGCCCCCGGTCCCGGAGGTCGCCGGCGAGCAGCGACCGGATAGTCGGGAGGAACTCGTCCACGACGATTTCTTCGGCGAATTGCATTCGTTGCTCGAGCCTACGGGCGGCCGACGGGATAACTTGTCGGTCGGACCGGCGGAACCGACTCGAGCGGGGGTCGACGAGGATCGAACCCGACGCGCTCGGTCTAGAAGACGACCGGCGCGATGATTGACGCGAACTCGTAGGTGAAGACGTGGTTGAGCAGGACGTAGGTGACGACCCCGAGGAAGAGACTCAGGATCCACGCGCCGGCAGCGATCCGGCCGACCCGGGCGTGTGCCGTCTGCCGGAGTTCGGCGGGCGTGTGGCTCAGGCCGAGGACCAGCGCGTAGAGGACGACCGGGACCGAGACGATCGAGAGGATGATGTGGATCGCCAGCATCACGAGGTAGGCGTAGTAGACTCCCTGGGGTCCGACGAACTCCTTCGTCCCGCCGCCGCCGACCTTGAGCAGGTAGACGACCAGAAAGCCGAGGATCAACACGAACCCGCCGATCATCGCGAGTCGGTGTTTCTCGACCTCGCCGGCGCGGATCCAGTACCAGCCAAGCGTCAGCACGACGGTCGCGGTCGTGTTGATGACCGCGATCACGTGCGACAGCAGGTCGACCTGCGCGTTCGTCAGATCGGGATAGATCGGGATGTCGAGGAGGAACGTCCCGAGGACCAGCGCGTACCCGACGATCGTCAGGAGGAGCGTTACGCCCATCGGCTGCTCGCGGAGCCGCCGTCTCGCGTCAGCGGTTGCCATTAGTGGTCCTTTGGAGCACCGCCGTATCACGCTTGCTGTTCCGATATCGGCCGCGGCGACGCCAGCGCGTTCCGGCTGTCTGACTCAGTCCCGTTCGAACGGAAACCGGTTGAGCCGCTCGCGGACGAGCGGTTTCAACTCGAAGAGGTAGCGTTCGGTGTCGGCGAGGCCGTCGCCCTCGCTCTCCTCGTCGGGGACGTGCTGGGCGTACATGACCTGCTCGACGCTCACGTCGTCCGGCATCTCCTGTGCGATGACGACCGCGTCCAGCGCCCGACCCGGCTCGAGGGTCACGTCGGTCCCGACCCACCGTTCCGGCAGATCGGTCGCGTGGGGGGCGACGATGCTCGAGCCCTCGTAGAGGAAGCCGTCGTCACCGATGAAGCTCGTGTCCGTCTTCCCCCGCCACGGGAGCGGCTGGAAACTCGTGTTGTGAACGCGGAAGAACGCGACCGTCCGCGTCGTCGCCGCCGTGACGGGGCCGTCGACCAGCGACGCGAGGTCGACATCGTGGACCAGCCCGGCGAGCGCGAGCGTGAGATACTCGCTGTTGACGGTCAACTCGTGGGTCCGGTCGCGGTCGGCGTGCCCGTCGCGCTCGTCCGGGTCGTAGGTAGGTTGACGCCGGCGTCGCGACCCGTCGTCGCCTCGCGTAATGGCACCGCCGTCGGTTTCGCGGTCTCTCGGCACCCGTTCGCCGAGGATCGCCTCGTAGGCCTCCTTGATCCGCAGAAACTGCTCGCGAGAGCCACCCTGATCCGGGTGGTGGTCCTTCAGGAGGGACCTGTAGGCCCGCCGAACCGTCCGCTCGTCGGCGTCCGGCGAAAGTCCGAGGGCGTCGTAGTGGCGCTCCACGATGAACCCATTCGTCCCTTGGCCGAAAAGAGTCTTTCCGTCCCTGCGTCGCTCGAGTCAGTCGGGCCGCTCGCTCGATTCCGGCGGGAGTACTAGCACTGGATCGATCCGCCGGCGCGGACTCACTCGGCCGATTCGGCCCGGTCCTCGAGCAAGACGGTCCCGTCCTGAGCGACGGTGACATCGTAGCCACAGAACGGGAACGAGACGGTTCCGAGCGATCTGCTCGCGCCGTTGTGTCGATCCGCAAAGAGCGCGTCGAGCGCCGCCGGATCGACGACCGCGTGGAGCGGTTCGTACGCCGGCGGGGAGATTTCCGTCGGCGAAACGCCTTCCGCCTCGGCGACCGCTTCGATAACCGCTTGGCTCAGTGCCTTCCGAGACGATGCACCGACGCTACCGCCACCCTCAACCATCGTATCTCTCCTTCTGAATCCCGGTGAATAAAACTGTCCTTCCCAGTTCCGCACGAACCGCTCGCGGCGAAGCGAGTGACGGAACGGGAGCCGTACGCGGGAGCGATATCCGACGCCGAAACGAGAGTTATCGACGGAATACAGCGGTTAGCGACGGTCAACAGGCAGCGCGCACACCCGACGGACGACCGCGTAACGTCGTCGGGAAAACCGGGGCGGCCGTTAGCTGATGTGGATCGCGGGTTTGCCGGGTCGAGCTTTGGCCGCCTGCTCGTCGTCGGCGGACGCCCGCCTGACGGTGACCGCCGCATCGAACTCGTCGGTGACGAGCCAGGACGCGCGCTCGAGGATCGCCTGCTCGCGGTCGGCCGCGAGCAACTGATCGCGTTCCGTTCCGCCGTCGCGGTCGACGAGTTCGCCCACGAAGGCCGCGACGCGCTCGCGATCGTCGGGACCGTCGAGCGTCTCGTCCTCGAGGACGCGGTCGACGATCGAATCGATGCCGCCGATCTCGCCGTCGTCCGCCGCTGTCGTCCGACCGATCAGTTCGGCGGCCCGGTACTTCCACTCGCGGGCGACGACCAGTTCGATCCGTTCCGGTTCGTCGATCGCGGCGACGTCGACGATGTCTCGAACGTCCTCGAGCGTGCGGTCGACGAGTTGCCGTTCGGATTGGACGGCCGAGACCTCGCGTTCGGGCTCGGGCCAGTCGGCCTCGACGGCCAGCCCCTCGCCGCGGAGTTTGTTCCAGCACTCCTCGCCGAGATGGGGGGCCATCGGCGCGATCAGCGCGGCCAGTGTCAACAGCCCGCGCCGGTAGACGTCGCCGTGTGGCCCGTCGTACTCGCGGTAACGCCGGAGCAGGCGCGCGAGCTCTTGAATCTCGGTCGCGGCCCGGTGGAACCGGAACCGCTCGTACTCCTCGGTGACCGCGGCGATCGTCCGATCGATCTCCCGGGCCACGTAGTCGTCGTGATCGCGGCGCTCGACGCGGGCGTCACCCTCCTCGACGAAGGCGGCCGCCATTCGGTAGAGCGTCTGCTGGAGGTCGTAGGCCCCGCGGACGTTGTTGGCGGTCCACTCGAAGTCCTGTTCGGGGTGGGCCGCAGAGAGCACGAACAGCCGGGTCGTCTCCGCGCCGTACTCCTCGGGCGCGACGACGTTCCCCTTCGAACTGGACATCTTCTCGCCGTCGTAGAGCACCGTCCCCTGACTCAGCAGTTCCCGGATCGGCTCTCGCCGCTCGAGCAGCCCGATATCGGCCAGCGCCTTCGTGAAAAAGCGGGTGTAGAGCAGGTGCAGGATGGCGTGTTCGTCGCCGCCGACGTAGACGTCGATCGGCATCCAGTCGTCCGCGAGGTCGGTGTCGAAGGGGGCGTCCGCCAGATCGGGCGAGAGGAAGCGCAGGTAGTACCACGAGGAGTCGACGAAGGTGTCCATCGTGTCCGTCTCGCGGCGGGCGGGGCCGCCACAGTCCGGACAGGTCGTCTCGTTCCACTCCTCGGCGGCATCGAGCGGATTGCCCGTGGTCCGGACGAACTCCGGGAGTTCGACGGGGAGGTCCTCGTCGGGTACCGGAACGCGGCCGCAGTCGTCGCAGTGGACCATCGGGATCGGCGTTCCCCAGTAGCGCTGCCGGGAGATGAGCCAGTCCCGAAGCCGGTATGTGACGTCTTCCTCGAGCGCGTCGTGATCGGCCACGAGTCGGTCGCCGGCCGTCTCGCTCTCGAGGCCGTCGTACTCGCCGCTTCCCTCGAGGACGCCGTCGCCGGTGTATGCCTCGGTTTCGACGTCGGTCCCTTCGGAGCCGTCGTCGGGATCAATCACGCACTCGATCGGCAGGCCGTGCTCGCGCGCGAAGGAGTGATCGCGCTCGTTGTGGCCGGGAACGCCCATCACGGCCCCGGTGCCGACGTCCTCGAGGACGTAGCCGGCGACGTAGACGGGGAGTTCCGCGCCGGTCAGCGGGTGAATCGCGGTCGCGTCGGTCTCGACGCCGGAGAAACCGACTTCGTCGGGACCTCGCTCGCGGACGGTGTCGACGTAGTCGGCGACCTCGTCGTCCGACTCGGCGAGCGCGCGGGCGAGTTCGTGGCCCGGGGACACCGCGAGGTACGTCGCGCCGTAGATGGTCTCCGGCCGGGTGCTGAACACGTCGACGGTTCCGGCTCCGTCGCCGTCTCCGGTGGCACCGCGGTCGCCGCTGTAGTCTCCCGTTTCGAACGTTATCCGCGCCCCTTCTTGCCGGCCGATCCAGTTGCGCTGGATCTCCCGGACGCCGTCGGGCCACCCCTCGAGATCGTCGAGGTCATCGTGGAGTTCCTCGGCGTAGTCGGTGATCGTGAAGAACCACTGGTCGAGTTCGCGCCGACCGACGGGGGTTTCACAGCGCCAGCAGACCCGATCGTGGGCGCTGCTCGCCGCTTCGTCGCTCCCTTGATCCGAGGGCTCACCGTGTTCGTCCTCGCGTTCGACGACCTGCGCGTCGGCGAGTACCGTCTCGCAGTCCGGACACCAGTTGACCGTCGCCGCCTCGTACTCGACGAGTCCGGCCTCGTAGAGCCGCTTGAACAGCCACTGATTCCACTGGTAGTAGTCGGGGTCGCAGGTGGTGATCTCGCGAGACCAGTCGTACCCGAAGCCCATGGTCTCGAGTTCCTCGCGCATGCGCCGGATACAGGCCTGCGTCCAGGATTCCGGATCGGTCTTGCGCTCGAAGGCCGCGTTTTCGGCGGGCAACCCGAACGCGTCCCACCCCATCGGGTGGAGGACGTCGTCGCCCTGCATGCGACGATAGCGCGAGTAGGCGTCGGTGATCGCGTAGTTGCGGACGTGCCCCATGTGGAGCGTGCCCGACGTGTAGGGAAACATGCCGAGGACGTAGGTCGGATCGGCGGCGTCGGCATCGAGCGCGTAGATGTCGTCGCGCTCCCAGACGTACTGCCAAAACTCCTGTACCTGCGCGTGATCGTAATGACTCGTCATTGTCGGCGAGGTCCGTTGTCACCCACTCGGTGGGCCGGCTATATCATTGTTCGGCCGCACGCAGGGGATTCGTCCCCTGTCGTGACGAATCCCCCGCCTCGAGCCCAGCCGCTCGAGTCGGTGACGACCGACCCCGGATCGATCGGTGGGTCGGCGTCGGTCGCTGTGGGCTGAGATTAACAAAGCGGGTGGGTCGTCTACGAACGACGCGTCGAATGTCCCGCTTTCGCGACGATCTCCCATCGGCGGTCACGTTACTCGTCACGATCGCGGCCGTCTTGCTCGCGTTCGGGCTGCTCGCCTCGGTCTTCGGCCCGGACCTGACGGCCGGCGAGACGAACCCGACGGACACTGCACTCGAGCGCGACGCCGCGTCGACGAACGAATCGAACCCGACGACCGATGCGAACGCGACGGCTGACGCGAACGAGAGCGTCGCCGAACGGAACGACTCGGCCGACGACTCCCCGTCAGCAACGGATTCCTCGGCCGAGGACGATCCGCCGACCGACTCGGCGGACGATGACTCCATCGACGACTCGGCGACCGAACCCGCGGTCGACCCGTCGGACGACGAACCCGCGGCCGACGATTCGGCGACCGAATCCGACCGATCGGCCACCGACGACGCCGACGATTCGTCCGATCCCACCGGCCTCGAGTGGGCGCTCGAGCGAGCCGGATTGATCGACGACGAGGACGACTCGGCCGATGACGAAGACGACGCGGCCGACGACGAGCGCGGCCCACCGGACGATGCCGGGCCACCGGATGACGCCGGGCCATCGGACGACGAGCGCGGCCCGCCGGATGACGCCGGGCCGTTCGGAGAGTAACTCCCGAATCGCCACCTCACCTGACTAGTCGGGAGCCGTGACGGTCACCGAACCCGACCGATGAACATCACCTTCTCCGGTGCCGTCGTAACACGTTCCATGCCTTCGACCGCACTCGTCACCGGCTGTTCTTCCGGGATCGGCTACGAAACCGCCCGCCGGCTGCTGGCCGACGACTGGCGCGTCTACGCGACTGCTCGAGACCGCGACCGGGTCGGCCTCGAGAAGCTGGCCGACCGCGGGGCCGATATCGCGGCGCTGGACCTGACCGAACCCGAGGATATCGACCGCGTCGTCGATCGCATCCGCGAGGAGGCCGGCGGCGTCGATTGCCTCGTCAACAACGCCGGCTACGGGCAGTTCGGCCCGGTCGAAGACGTGCCGACGGAGCTGCTCGAGCGACAGTTCGCCGTCCACTGCTTCGGCCCGCACCGACTGATGCGGGCGGTGTTGCCCGGCATGCGCGAGCGCGGCCGCGGGCGGATCGTCACTGTCACCAGCGCCGCAGACCGCCTCGCGCTCGCCGGGATCGGCGGCTACACCGCGTCGAAGTGGGCGATGGCGAGTCTCAGCGACGCGCTCCGACAGGAACTGTCCGGCTCCGGCGTCGATGTCGTCGTCGTACAGCCCGGAATCGTTCGGACGCCGTTCTACGACCGCGCCGTGGCGGCGGTCGACGACGCGGCCGCGAGCGCGCAGTCTCGGTCGCGAGCCGTCGGCGGCGGTTCGGACGCCGGCGCGGCGGGTGTCTCGGAGACGCGTTCGACCGTCGTCAGGCCGACGGACTACACCGACCTCTACCGCGTCCTCCGGCGACTCCGCGCCATCGACGGCGGCGGCCCCTTCATCAACGACCCCGACCGAGTCGCCGCGACGATTCGCGAGGCAGCGACCGCCCGGAATCCCGACACGCACTACCGCGTCGGTCCGGTGCCCCTGCTCGGCTCCCTGTACGGCACGCTCGTCCCCGCCGCGATCCGGGACCGGCTCACGCGACTCGGGATTCGACTGGCCGCGAGCGAACCCGTCCTCGAGTTACTCGAGCGACGGACACCCGAGTCGGGGTCCGAGCTGTATCCGTGACTGTGACGGTGACGGCACCGAGCGAAAACGCCTCGGTGGACGGACTATCGCAATCCAGATTCCACCGATCCCGGGACTGTTCCCTGCCCACTTCACGGCCGGTACAGTCGGCGGAGCGAGCGGGCTCGAATCGAGTCACACGCCGGTAATCCATCGCTGTTGCGATCGGTTTTCCCCCGCTGAAACGGTTTTATCGTCCGTATAGTGAACCGCCGAACAGCGAAACGATGGTGTAATGAAATCACTCGTACCCGCACGCTACAGGCCAGACAGTGAGACGCACAGCCCGAGACCGGTCACGACAGTCGTGTCCGAAGCCGAGTGCGGAGAGACCGCCCTCGAGGCGGCGAGCGCGTAACGACTGACTATCGATTTCAATCCCCTATACTACCAATGCGCAGCAATGCCAAACGGAAGCGGACGGAGACTCGATCGATTCAGAGCAGCGTCCAGATTTTACTCACCGTCAGCGGCATCGTGTTCCTGTTGGCCGGGTTGGTACTCGCTGCGAGCGGGGCGTCGATCAGCGGCGCGGTCGGGTCGGTCACCGACAGATGGGACGGGTCCGCACAGCCGGCCGGCGACGACGCCGATCAGGTGACCGACGACACCGGGGGTGCTGACAGTGGTGATGGAGCCAACGGAACGAGCGGCGGCGACGAACCGGCCGAGACCGACGGTGGTGACGGCGGGACGGATGCCGGAAACGAGAGCGACGGAAGCGCCGATGACGGCGATACCGGCGACGAAACGCACGTCCTGACGGCGGTCGTGGAAACGCAAGACGGCGATACGCTCGACAACGCCACGGTCACGGTCTCCGGAGCGGGGACGACGACGGAGAGCGGAGTCGGGCAGAACGGCGAGGCCGACTTCGAGCGCGCGAACGGCGACTACACGGTCACCGCGGACGCGGACGGATACCGGACCGCGGAGACCACCGTCGGGATCGACGGCGACGACGCGACGGTCCCGTTGACGCTCGAGGAACGGAGTGATAGTGATGGAAGCGGCGGCGACAGCGATGAGAGCGACGATAGCAATAGCACCGATGACGACGACAGTGACGATAGCGACGGCCCGTACACGCTGGCGGTGACCGTGGAAGACCAGAACGGCAGCGCGGTCGATACCGCCACCGTCGAACTCGAGGACGACTCCGGTATCATCGCCTCGAGCGAGGAGAAGGCGGTCGACGACGACGGCGAGGTCGAGTTCGAACGCGAGAGCGAGGAGTACACGGTAATCGCGACCGCAGACGGCTATTCCGAGACGGAGCGAACGGTCGAGATCGACGGCTCGGATCGGGAAACTACGCTGACGATCGCGGAAGACGACGGCTGATCGAATCACCGTTCGGCGCGTGTCTCGGTCGGTCGGCTGTTTTTCCGAAGGGTCGTCTCGGTGATCTCGAGTCTCGAGGGCAGCGCATACCCAGAGATCGATCCGCCCGTTCGACGCGGTCTCGCCACTGGTCGACGCGGTGGCCGGTGCCGTCGGCAGACTCGAGTCACCGCTGAAACAGTGCACCGTCGATCACACGACTGCTGTGTCTGTGTGAGCGTTGGTGCTCGCGTCGAGTATCGATCGGCGGTGTGGACGGCTACCAACGGCGTTTCCAGCGTGGTATCGAGCACCGCCATCACGGATCCGTCGGCGGTTTCGCGTCGTCTCGAGTCCGCTATTCGCTGCCCGTCGCCATCAGTTGCGGGCGGAGTACAGTAGTTGGTACCACGGTTTCGTTATTCAGAGTGAGAGGCGAAATTCGAGTTCAGTATAGGCGGAGGCGTTACCGCTGCGGTCGAAACGCAAGCGCTGCACCCGCGAGCGACCGAAGGGAGTGAGCGGCCTTTTTAGCGTAGATTTTTGCGCCGAGAGGTGAGTGAGCACAGCGAACGAACCCGAGGCGGAAAAAGGTACTTGCGCACACGTAGTTACCGAACTGCCCGATTCCGTCTCAGTCATACTTCTGAATAACGAAATCACACTACAATCTACTCTAACCTCTCCTCGAGTCGCCGACAGCGCGCCGAGCCGCGTCGGAGAGACGACTCGCTACCGCGACAGCGACTGCACGGAACGAGAGACCGCCCGCTGTGATCTCGCACAGCGCTCGAGAGACGAGACACTGCTATCCGGAACCCGTCGCTATCGAGCCGCTGTGACGTGGCGTCGGCGCAGGTCGACTGAGACGGGACTCTCGGTTTCGGTGTCGAACGAACGCGTCGAAAAGGCGTTATCTGGAAGCGGAGACGATCATTCGACCGTGACGCTCTTCGCGAGGTTACGCGGTTTGTCGATCGGCCGGTCGAGTTGGTCCGCGGCGTGATAGGAGAGCAGCTGTAACTGGACGTTCGCGAGCAGCCCGGTCCAGACCGGATGCGTCTCGGGGACCGACAGGTGTTCGTCGGCGACATCGACGAGCGGGTGGTCCTCCGGTCCGACGGCGACGATCGGCGCGCCGCGGGCCTGCGCCTCGATCGCATTCGTCTTCGTCTTGTCGTCGGCACCGCCGGTCGCGACCGCGAACACCGGCGTCTCCTCGGTGACGAGCGCGAGCGGGCCGTGTTTGAGTTCGCCGGCGGCGAATCCTTCGGCGTGCTCGTAGGTGATCTCCTTGAACTTCAGCGCGCCCTCGAGCGCGACCGAGCGGCCGAGCCCGTTCCCGATGAAGAAGAACGACTCGCTGTCGACGGTGTCCCGGGCGAGCGCGTCGGCTTCGCTCGCCTCCAGGACGGTTTCGACGTGCCGGGGCAGATCCTCGAGGGCCTCGAGCATCGCCGCTCGATCCTCGACGGGGGTCGCTTCCGGCACGTCACCGGCGATGCGCTGGCTGAGCAGGGCGAGCGTGACCGCCTGCGAGGAGTAGGTCTTCGTCGCCGCGACGCCGACTTCCGGCCCGGCGCGGATGTAGACCGCGTCGTCGGCTTCGCGCGCGGCCGTCGAGCCGACGACGTTGGTGACCGCGAGCGATCGAGCGCCGCGGTCGGTCGCTTTCCGGACCGCGTCGAGCGTGTCGGCGGTCTCGCCGCTCTGGGTGACCGCGACGACGAGCGTGTTCTCGTCGACCGGCCCGGAGGTCGACTCGTACTCGCTCGCGCGGAGGACCTCGGTCGGGAGGCCGGCTTCGCGTACCAGCTGCCCGCCGTACATCGCGGCGTGGTAGGAGGTGCCGCAGGCGACGAACTGGACGGTGTCGATGCCCTCGAACGAGCCGGGCGACAGTCGCTCGAAGGCGACGTCGCCGTTCTCGATCCGGCCCTCGATCGTGTTCGCGAGGGCCGTCGGCTGCGTGTTGATCTCCTTTCGCATGTAGTGGTCGTACTCGCCTTTCCCCGCGTCCTCGGGGTCCCAGTCGACGGTGTCGACCGGGCGCTCGATCGGCTCGCCAGCGAGGTCGGTGATCCGGTAGGAATCGGGCTCGAGAACGACGATATCGCCGTCCTCGAGGTAGATCACGTCGTCGGTGTGATCGAGGAACGCCGGGACATCGCTGGCGAGGAACCACTCCTCCTCGTCGAGGCCGAGCACGAGCGGCGAGCCCTTCCGCGCGGCGTAGACCGCTTCCTCGCCGTCGACGATCGCGGCGATCGCGTAGCTCCCCTCGAGGGTGTCGATGGCCCGGCGGACGGCCAGTTCGGTGTCGCCAGTCTCCGACCGGAACTCGTCGATGAGGTGCGGGATGACCTCTGTGTCGGTGTCGCTCTCGAACTCGTGGCCCTTCTCCCGGAGGTCCGCCTTGAGCTCGGTGTAGTTGTCGATGACGCCGTTGTGGACGACCGCGACATCGCCCGCGGTGTCCGTGTGCGGGTGGGCGTTCTCGTCGGTCGGAGGACCGTGGGTACTCCAGCGGGTGTGGCCGATCCCCATGTTCCCGCTCGGGCGTCCGTCCAGGGTCGATTTGAGACTCGAGACCTCGCCCGAACACTTGTGGACCTTGACGCCGGAGCCGTTCTGGACGGCGATTCCCGCCGAGTCGTACCCGCGGTACTCGAGGTTTTCGAGCCCCGAGAGGAGCGTCTCCGTCGCGTTGCCGTGGCCGATCCGTGCGATGATTCCGCACATCAGCCCATCACCCCCGCTCGAGCGGCGACCGTCGACCACGGCGGGGCACCGAGCTGGCGGCAGGGAGCGCGGTCGGCGACGGTTGCGGCGGTCGCGGCGGTCGTTTCGGGGCGGTTCGATCTCGCTGCCGGCAGTGCGGAACTGTTCCGTGTCATTGGTATCTCCGACCCCGTCCGCCGTCGCTGCCGACGGCCGGGGCTTCACTTCCACCACGTGCGACAGCGGCCATTACTATACCACGATTAAGACGGTACCGTGAATACGACGGTCGCTATCGGCTGTATAATCCACCATTCGTTTTCACAATCCGTGATTTCTTCCGCTCGATCCGATATCCCGGCGCGGCGTGACGCTCGTTTCGTTTCGCCCCGTCGAACGGTGCTCAGTTCGGTCTCCCAATATCGAACGTCCCAGACAGTCGTCTGCCTCGACGGTCTCAGTCCGTTCTTCGTCTCTGACTGTCTCAATCCAGTCCGTCCGTCTCGAACGGTTCTACCCGGTTCGGCAACGGATCGGGACATTCGACCCGCCGAAACCGACGGACGCGGCCTCCCGTCTCGCGGTGTGGATCGCCGACTCGAGGACTCGAACTCGAGACGCGACGGCAGAAAGGGTCGGCAGCGGCGGTAGCGGTTTCGACCGCCCGTACGCGGCGGGACTGCTGTGCGATGACAGGGGTACGCGTTACGGTAACGGGTTCTCGACTTCGTCCGACCGCGTCGCATCGTCCGGCGTTCGATCGGAGAGGGTGATGACGTTCTCCCGACCGACCGACTGCTTCTCGATCGTGCCGTCGGCGTGCATCCGCGAGCAGATGCGACTCACCTTCGACTTCGACCAGCCGGTCTCGTCGGCGATTCGATGCTGCCGGATGCGACCGTGATTCGCGATCAGGAGCCGAACCACTCGTCCCTCGTCGCTCAGGAGTCGCGGCGGCGTGTCGGGCGAGAGATACGACTCGTACGCCCGGTGATCGGCGGCGCGTGTGCGATCCGGGTCGTCGCCGTCACCTGCCGCGTTCGTCACCAGCGGGAGCGACGACAGGTCGACATCGCGATCCGATGCCACGTCGGCGATTCGGAGCCCGACGAGGCCGCTGATCAACAGGAAGAGCGCCGCGATCAGCGCGGATTCCCAGAACGACGCCACGCGTAGCAGTTGTCCCCAGGACAACGGTCCACCCGACAGGTCACCGACCTGCGGACCGATCGCTTCCGATGCGATCGCGTGGCCCTCGGACTGCCGTATCGAAGCCGGAACCGCGTCGATCGAGACGGTGTCGTGAATCGATTCGAGCCGGCCGCGGACTCCGATCTGGGACGTAATCACCATGGTTCGCGTGTCTGCTGCAGTCGGTGCGTGACCGAGCCACGATCGCGTGGACTCGCCGACCGCATCGGTGATCCGACCCGCGCCCCCTTCATTATAGAGCAGTACAGGTGTGTTTAACAACGTTCTAAGCGATCGCGGCGGTGGCCGGCCCCCGGTCCGCCAGAGCCGCCGGTAGCGTTCCCGACCGGCGGGTTCCGCTCGTTGTCGCTCTCGCATCCGTTTATCCGAGCTATAGTAAACCCCCGACGACGACTTGCTGCGTTCACGGAATGCCCCCGCCGATCGCGGGTGCACCAACGTCACCGTCGCACGCGGTCGTGTGACGGGAACACGACAACGTCTCACCCATGACCACGATAATCAGCGACACGGAGAAGCGAACGGACGATCGAGAGAGCGACCAGCACGCACGGGACGCGGGCGGCGGAACCGCCCTCGAGCACACGGAGACCCAATCGACGCGTGCGGCGACGATTTGTGTCGTCGGATTGGGATACGTCGGGCTCCCGCTCGCGGTCGGGTTCGCACAGTCGAACTACCGCGTGATCGGCTACGACGTCGACGACGTGACGGTCGGTCGACTCCAGGACGGGGTCGACACGACCGGTGACCTCTCCGACGAGGCGATCCAGGACGGTGACATCTCGTATACGACCGACGCGGCCGAGATCGGTGAGGCCGATTACGTCATCGTCGCCGTGCCGACGCCGATCGACGACGACGATCGACCGGACCTCGGCTACGTCGAGAGCGCGGCGACCACCGTCGGCTCGAAGATGGACCCCGGAACGACCGTCGTCCTCGAGTCGACGGTCTACCCGGGGTCGACCCGCGAGGTCCTCGTTCCGGCGCTCGAGGACGCGTCCGGGCTGACCGCGGGCGAGGACTTCTTCGTCGGCTACTCCCCGGAGCGCGCCACGCCGGGCGACGAGGAACACGGCCTCGAGGACGTCGTCAAGGTCGTCAGCGCACAGAACGAGACCGTCCTCGAGGACGTGGCGACGCTGTACGAGTCGGTCGTCGACGCGGGCGTCCATCGCGCCCCCTCGATCGAGGTCGCCGAGGCTTGCAAGGTCGTCGAGAACGCCCAGCGCGATCTCAACATCGCGTTCGTCAACGAACTCTCGATGGCCCTCGACCACATGGATGTCGACGGACAGGCAGTCCTCGAGGCCGCGGGCACGAAGTGGAACTTCCACGACTACCGGCCGGGACTGGTCGGCGGTCACTGCATCCCGGTCGACCCGTACTTCTTCGCGTACCGGTCGGCCCAGGAGGGGTTCGACCCCGAACTCATGCAGACGAGCCGGCAGGTCAACGAGTCGGTGCCCGACCACGTCGCCGAGCTGACGATCAAGGCGCTCAACCAGTGTCACAAGACGCTCCGCGACAGTCGCGTGCTGGTGTTGGGACTGTCGTACAAACCGGGCGTCGGTGATATCCGTAGCTCGAAGATCGGCACCGTCATCGACGAACTCCGGGAGTACGACATCGACATCGAGGGATTCGACCCGTTCGCCGACGACGACGCGGCCCGCGAGTCGTTCGATATCGACGTTCAGGAACGGCTCTCGTTCGAGGGGTTCGACGCGGTCCTGCTCGCGACGCCCCACGCGGAGTTCGAGCAACTGGATCTCGAGGCCGTGGCGGGCGAACTCGCGGACGACCCCGCACTGATCGACGTGACGGGCGCGGTCGAGGCGGACGCGGCCGCCGATGCGGGACTCGTCTACCGGAGGTTGTGAAGCGATGCGAGACCAGCGCCAGTCCTCCGACGAGACACCGGTGCCGACCCGAGCGGGGACTCGAGCGCCGTCTGGTTCGGGTTCAGAGCCGGGATCGGGTTCGGAGTCGAAGCCGGACGCAGAAGCAGAGACGAGCAGTGCCTCGGCCGACCGGTCGGTCACGGAGGCGGATCGACGATGCGCGTGATGATCACGATCCAGCACCCCGGCCACGTCCACTTCTTCCGCCATCCGATCGCGGAACTGGAAGCCGCGGGCCACGAGGTCCACGTCTTCGCTCGCGAGAGTGGCGTCGCCGTCCAGTTGCTCGAGGCCTACGACATCGACCACGAGGTACTGGCCGGCGAGTCGGACTCGCTGGTCTCGTTGGCGGCGGTGCAGGCGACCTACGAGATGCGACTGCTGCGGCGGGCGCGGCGGATCGATCCGGACGTGATCACGGCCATCGGCGGCGTCGCCGCCGCCCACGTCGCGTCGGTGCTGCGCACGAAGAGCCTCGTCTTCTACGACACCGAACACGCGACGCTCATCACGCGACTCGGCTACCCCTTCGCGGACGTGATCTGCACGCCCGCGTGTTACCGCGACGAAATCGGCTCGAAACACGTGACGTATCCGGGCTATCACGAACTCGCCTATCTCCACCCCGATCGGTTCGAGCCCGATCCGTCGGTGCTCGAGGCGGTCGGCGTGGCTCCCGAGGACTCGTTCACCGTCGTCCGACTCAGCAGCTGGGACGCCTCCCACGACGTGGGTCACGGCGGGTTCGACGACCCCCGCGAGGTCGTCGACCGACTCGAGGACGCGGGGCTGCGGGTCCTGCTCACGGCAGAGGGGGAGCCGCCGGACGACCTCGAATCCTATCAGTTCGAGACCGCGCCGGACCGAATGCACGATCTGCTCGCCCACGCGGACGTCGTCCTGAGCGAAGGGGCGACGACCGCGGCGGAGGCCGCCGTGCTCGGCACGCCGGCGGTCTACGTCAACCCGCTCTCGCTGGGCTACACGACGGAACTCGAGGAGGAGTACGGCCTGCTCTTCGAGTACGCCGGCGAGACGAGACATACCCGCGGGCTCGAGCAGGCGGTCTCGATCGTCGAGGAGCCGGCCGACACGTGGGAGCGCCGTCGCGAGCGCCTGCTCGCCGACCGGATCGACGTCACGGATCTCGTCGTTCGACAGATCGAGACGCTCGCGCAGGCGCGCACGTCGGAGCGCTCCGCTCCCGCAGCGAATCCGGGCTAATCATGAAGGTACTGCAACTGGTCACCTCGTCGCGACCGTTTTTCGAACAGCAGGTCTCGGCTCTCGAGGACCGCGGCGTCGACTGTACGGTCCTCGAGGTCCCCGGCGAACACGAGGGCGATTCGGGCCGGACGCCGACGAATTACGCGCGGTTTTACCCCGACATCGTCTCGGAGGTCCGCTCGGGGTCGTACGACCTCGTCCACGCGAACTACGGCCTCGTCGCGCCCTTCGCGCTCGCCCAACCGACCCGTCCGGTAGTGTTGACTCTGTGGGGGACGGACCTCATGAGCGACCGGTCGTGGCTGCGGTCGTGCAGTCGGTACGGCGCCCGCCGAGCGGACGCCGCGATCGTTCCGAGCCGGACGATGTCCCGCGACCTCGAGACCGAGCACGAACTGATTCCCTTCGGCGTCGACACCGACCTGTTCCGACCGATGTCGCGGGCGCAAGCGCGCGAGCAGGTCGGCTGGGAGACCGACCGACCGATCGCGCTCTTTCCCTACGACAGGACCCGATCGGTCAAGGACTATCCGCGGGCGCAACGGCTCGTCGAGCGGGCCGACGCCGACATCGAACTGCGAACGGTCTCCGGCGTCGATCACGCCCAGATGCCCTACTACATGAACGCGAGCGATGCCCTACTCGTCACGTCACGGCGCGAGAGCGGCCCGATGGTGGTCAAGGAGGCCGCCGCGTGTAACCTACCGGTCGTCTCGACCGACGTCGGCTTCGTCGGCGAGACGATCCGCGGCGTGAGCAACTGCGTCGTCAGCGACAACGACGGTGCCCTCCTCGGCGGCCTCGAGCGGGCCGTCGAAAACGGCGGTCGATCCGATGGCCGCGAGTCGATCGACGGACTCTCCGTCGACTCGCTCGGCGACCGCCTGCACGGACTCTACCGCCGCGTACTGGACCGGGACGACGGAACGGGTTACCCGACGGGGGTCAGCCATGACGTATAGATCGCTGTCGGAGCTGCGGCCGCTGCGACTCGACACCGTCGCTGCGATCGGCGGGTTCCTGCTCGCAGCGGTGTTGCTCCCGTTGCGACTGCTCTCGTCGCAGATCTACCTCGAGACCGTGCCGGTCGTCCTCGGCACCGCCTGTGCGCTGTATCTGCTCTCCCTGTATCAGGGCGACGACGCGGGGGCGTTCCCGACGCTTCCGTCTGCGGTATCGATGGCGCTGCCGAGCGTCGTGCTGGCCGGACTCGCCGGGCTCGTGGCCCTGACGGTCGTACAGGGGGCGCGAACGCCCCTCTTTTTCGGGCTGGCGAGCGTTGTCGGGACCCTTGTTATCGGGCAGATCATCTTCGCGAGCGACCACGATCTTCACCCCGGGCTGTTGCTCCTCCAGATCGTCTGTTTCGCCTTCGTCTTCCGGTTTACCGCGCTGTACGCGACGCCGGGGTACATCGGGATCGACATCTGGACCCACCACTCCTTCGTCGAGTCGATCCTCTCGGACGGGTCGCTGAGCGCGATCTCGCACGACAAACACTACGGCTCGCCGTTCTATCACCTGCTGGTCGCCGCCTCGTCGCTGCTGTACGACGTCCCGATCCGCACCGCGCTGTATCTCTCCGTCGGACTCGTGATGCCGCTGTCGGTCCTGCTGATCTACGCGACCACGAACCTGCTCGTCTCGACGCGCTGGGCGGTGCTGGCGACCGCGTTCTACGCCTTCGGGAGCCACGTCGCGCGGTGGGGGGTGCATCTCATCCCCACGAGTTTGGGGCTCGTCTTCTTCCTCGCGATGCTGTACGCCCTGATCCGGGTGATGCGAATCGAGTACACCATCCGGGACTTCTCGCTACTCCTCCTGTTGAGCGTCGCCGTGATCCTCACCCATCAGGTGTCGACGTTCATTATGCTCGTCCTGTTGCTCGCGGCGTTCGTCGCGCAGGTCCTGTTCGTGATCGGGCCGTTCGGGCTCACGCGACTCGACACGAGCGTCTTCCGGACGAAAAAGCCGGTCAACCTCGTCGGCCTCGTCGTCTTCAACGCCGGGCTGACGATATTCGTCTGGTCACTGACGCCGTACGGCGAGGGCTCGTTCCTCGAGACGGTCCTGTTGTATCTCGGCGAGACGATCGAGGAGAGCGCCGGATTCCTCAACACGGCGGGCGGCTCCGCCGAGGCGGCCGAAGCGGGAGCGGAGACCACACCGACGCTGGTCGAGCAGATCGTCCCCTACGTCGATACCCTCGGCTTCCTGTTTCTGCTCGGGGTCACGTTCGTCGGCTGTCTGTACGTCGTCCACAGGCGACGCGCCGAGCAGTCGGTGTTCACCCTCCTGCTGGCGGCGGCCTTCATGCTCGTGTTCGTCCTCGGGTTGCCGATGTTCGGCATCCGGAACTTCATCCCGACGCGCTGGTTCGCGTTCCTCTACGCGCCGATGGCCGTCCTCGGTGCGATCGGGGTACGGACGCTACGGGGCAGCCTGACGCCGGCGCTCGTCGTCTCCGTCCTGTTGCTGGTCGTGCTCGTCTATCCGGGCGCGATGATCCTCGCCGTCGAGAGCAACGCCGATAATCCGGTCTTTTCGGATCAACACGAGCGACTCGCCTACGACGAGTCGGAACTCGCCGCGGCCGAGTCGATCGCCGCGCTGACCGGCTCGCCGGACGGCGACGAGATCCGTCCCGACCAGCAACTCCACACCGACCACCCGTATCAGACGCTGTTCAGCCGGACCGGCGCGTATCCGTCCACGACGACCGCGACGGTTCCCGAGGGCGGTGTCGCAGACCACGGGTACACGGTCTATCGATCCGAGCAATCGACCGACGCGACGTACGTCACGGACGCCGACGGGAACGCGCGGGTCGAACAGCTCTCTCGGACGCAACTCTGCCGACCGGAGCAGGGCACGGTCTACACGAACGGAGACGTGACGATGTGTACGCCCTCTCCGGCAGGGAACTGACGGAACTCCCCTCTCGCCATCCTCTGCGACGCCGCTCGAGTTTCGTTTCGATTCACTGTGGCCCATCCGTCTACGACGAGTGACCTCGAGGGTCCCAGTCCCCGACCCGCTGTCGGGAACGATGGTTTAGCCAGTCGATGCGACCGATCATCCGTAGTCGCCTCTGCCGTGATCGTCGTCCTCCCGGTCGGCTGGTCCTCCCGATCGGATGATCTCTCGAGGCCGAGAACGGAGCGATCACTGTCGTTCGTTCGATGCGATGACTACTACTCAACGGCTCGAGCGTCGAAACGTCGATGCGCTGTGATTCGCGTTACGGCTCGTCGCCTCGAGCCGCCGTGCCGTCTCCGACTACTGGCTACTCGCCGGTCACTGCCGGCTTCGGTCGCGCCACGCTCGCCAGAGATCGGCCGCGACCGGCGCACCGTCGAACAGCCAGATCGCGACGACGGACAGTCCCAGCAGGGACTGGAACGCGACCTGTGGCGTCAGCCCGTCGGTGAGGAGGTGGTGGACGTACCGAAAGAAGTACCGCCTGAAATGGTCGATGAAACCGCTTTGAGAGCCCACAGGCGGCGACGCAATCGGCCAGAGGACGATCCGAGGGTCGACCACTTCACCCCTGAGAACTCGGTTGAGAATGTCGGCAATCGGGTGTGAGACCAACGCGACCGAGAAGGCGCTCGCGAGCGTTCGGTTGCCCAGCCGAGCGGCCACTGCGTACGCCGCGAGACAGATGAACGGCGCGACGAAGATCGAGTGGCCGACCGAGTAGCCGGTCTCCGTGATCCCGATCGTCCAGGCGAGTGGCTTGTCGAGGAGGTCCGGGAACTGCGAGCCGACGGCGATGGCGATCGTCTCGCCGGCCGACGGCGACCGCCGGAACACCACGTTCGTCGTCAGCGAGTACAGGACGTACGCGAACGCGAGGTGCTCCCACGGCCACATCTATTCCACCTCGATCGGCAGGTGCATCGTGCGATAGGCGGACTCTGTCGTCGGCTCTGCCGGCGCCTCGCCGTTGTAGAGCAACAGCGTCAGCCGGAGATCGTCCCCTCGCATCGACGGCGTGATCTCGAGGGTCTGTTGTCGCGACTCCCCGTCGGCAACCGTCGCCGTCCGTCTGTCCATCTCAGTCGACTCGTGGACGGTTAGGTCGTCCCCGTCGTCGCTCACCCGCTCGAGCATCACGACGGTCGTGTAGGTCCGTTCCTCGTGTTCCTGATTCGTGATCGTCGCGTTCAGTTCGTGGCGCTCTCCCGCGCTGTATGTCGAGTCGTACATCGTTTGGGTCTCGCCGGAGACGTTCTCCGTTTCGACCGAGACCTCCGTGAACCCGTCGTGCTGTGGCGGGTTCGCGAGGGCGAAGCCACCGCTCATGACCAACAGGAGCAGCCCGGCGGCGATAGCCACGTTGTACGGACGACAACTGACCCGCTGATAGGGGCTGGGCCGCCCGGGAGCGAAGAACGGGGACCCGGACGGGAGCGCGGGAACGAACCGCCGATCGGGCGGACAGCGGTAGCGAGCGCCGATCGCGGCGAGTGCGAGGAGTACGGTGAGCACCGCGAGCGCGGAGAGTACCGGTTCGAGGGCTATGCCCCTAGGGGTCGCGGTCGAAAAAAGGGTAACCGCTGGAACGACCGCGACACTGGATACGACTGACAGGACCGCTCGCTCGATCGACTCGAGTCCGCCACTGACTAGCAACGGATTTCCGAGCCCGGTTTTCTCGTCGTCGAAGGACTGGTACTCGTCGTTCGGTTCGTCCGGAAAGAGGGCCGAGACGAGCGCATACCCGGGAAGAAAGAGGACGAGCGGAACCGTCAGAGCTATTCGTCCGACGCCGCCGATCCCTGAAAGAATCCCGAGCGTGAGCGCGCCAGTGACCGCAATGACGAGTGCTTGATCGACAAACCACCAGTTGGTGTCGCTCATTGCGTCGTCAGTAGGGGGGAAGAGCGGTTTATTATCGCCACGATAAGCCCCGATCCACCCGGTCGGTCCGACGGCCGTCTGACGCGGAACTATAACGAACTCGACACAGAATACGAGTACATAGCTTTCGGTTATTTGTGACTGTCATAGAACCGTGAACGAATCGAAATTCGGGATGATGTTTTGAAATACGTGCAGCGTAATCACTCGAAATAAAGCCCCTGCCCGATATTCCAGATCCTGATATCAGGCCCTATTATCGAGAATATCTGGGTTTTAAAATCGCGAAAAAAGAAATCACATACTATGAAAACACGTAAACTGTGTATGTCTCAGGTATACGGTTTCTACCATTTATTACCCTCTTCTGAATAGGGGGAATTGGCGCAATGAAAGCGAAACATATCAGCTCTGAAGAGCAGGACGAGCAGGGTGTGAACGACGACGCTCAGGGCGCAGATGAGACGGCTGATAGTCCCTCGGAGGAGCCCGCGTTTTCGAAGGACGAAATCTTTCATCTCCTGCAAAACGAACGCCGACGGATGGTCCTCCGGTATCTCCAAGGGACTGACGGAGCCGTACGCATGCGCGATGTCGCAGAGCAGGTCGCGGCGTGGGAGCACGAGACGACTGTCGAAGACCTCACGTCCACGCAACGACAGCGCGTCTACATTCCGCTCTATCAGTCTCATCTCTCGAAGCTCGATGAGGCCGGCCTGATCGAGTACCAGCAGAACCGCGGGATCGTCGAGCGACAGCCCCTCGCCGATCGCGTCGACCAGTACCTCGAGTTTGATTCGACGGACGAATCAGCCGACGAGCAGGGGTCCGACGACGGAGAGTGGGACGACTACTACATCGTTACGACCGTCCTCTGCTACGCGGTCCTCCTCGGTGCAGTGATCGAACTCCCGTTCATCTCGTTCCTCTCGGGCATCGGCCTGAGCGCGCTGATTCTGTTCCTCTTTACGGCTCTCACTATCAGTCGCGTCATCGACTAACCCACGCACGACGCGCTTCTGTTCTGACCGACCGCCTGACTACGCGAGTCCGCTGAGTACAGTTACGCGATGAGAACGGAGACCGAGACGAGACCGATAGAGACGAGTAGGAATCCGATCGAGATCGCCGTCAACACGGTCGCAGCGAAGCGACCGGCCTCACTCGGGTGGGGCGGTGTCCGTTCGACGAGCCCCTGCGCTTCGTCGAACTCGATGGCCCCTGACGCATCGAGTGACGGCAGTCGATCGCCGTGTAGTCGCTCGTGGACGACGGCCCACGTTTCGATCGACGGCTGTGCCGGTTCCACCAGCGTATCGGCGACCTCGTCGACGGTCACGGGCGTACTCATCCCCTCGAGGACGGCGAGGAGCGCGCCGTCGGACTCCGGAAGGAATTCCCCCGCTGGATAATCGTCGTCCTCGCCCGTCGAGGGGTCCTCACCCGGGGCGTGAACCATCGTCAGCCCAGATATCCCATGCGGATCCCCAGCGTCCGCTTCGTCGGACTCGTCGGACGAAGAGCGAAACCAGGACGGCGTCAGACGCATATTCCACGCTAAAACCCCTTGGTATATAAGTATTCTCACGGTTCACCGCCCGTAAACGAAATAAAGACCTGTTAGAGCGATTTCCGCCAGCAATATCCGATCCCAAGCCGATCGACCGATCGGGGGAGTCCCTGAGACGACGTGTTCATCTCAGGCAACTATCGGCTCCGACGGGCGCAACCACGGCTGCAGTTGCGCTCTCGCATCCGACCAGCTCTCGAGCCATCCCCGGAGGTCGGTGAGCCTGAGTTTATGTCTGGCCGGCAGGTCGTGGACGTGCTCGAGGTCGGAAAGCAGGCGGCGGTCGAGGTCGTGTCGGTCGAAGAGCGTCTTCCGGTCCGGCCACGGCGGTTCGAACGACGAGAGAAACGGTGTCTTTCGCCGGACGAACCCTTCGACCTCGTTGAGCAGCGTCGCATCGTACGGTCGATCGGGCGGTCTGTGCCGCAAGATATCGTCGTCGAGTTGCTCACAGGCCCGGAGGAACGTTTCGGTCGTTCGGTGTTCCGGCGGCGCCCGGAGGTGCCAGTCGATCAGTTCGCGGTCCGTCGCCGGAAACGACGTCACGAAGTGATCGGCGAGGTGCGTATGGAACGGCATCGACGGTTGGTTGGCGATGCCACAGCAGGTGAGCGCGTTCTGGATCGTGTCCGCACGTCCCCGTCTCCGGTCGAACTCGTCGCCGATCGCGTCCCTGACGAACGATTCCGGATCCGCGTCGAGGGACGTCAACTCGGCGAGCTCGAGGCTCGCCTCGCGGCTGTAGCCGAACTTCTCGAGGAGCACCTCCACGGGGTCCGGATCGGACTCGAGCCGGCCGGTCGGGACGGGTTTCCCGAGGACGTCGACGGTCTCCGAGGCGGTGAAGTGGCCGCGCAGGAACGTGTCACAGAGGAGGCCGTGATACATCGTGTCGACCCCGATTTCGTCCGCGTAGCCGGCGTGGTGGATGTGCAGGGACTCCTTGATCCCCTGTGAGTACCGCGTCTTCGACTCGTCGGCGCGGAGATAGCGCTCGTCGGGCGGGAACGCGGTATGGCTCGCGCCGTACTGGGCGGCGAGCGCTCTCGCGCCGCGGACCTCCTGTGCGTCTAACGATCCCACCGTGTAACTGCGGTCGATGTCGCCGACCTGCGAGAGGATGATCCGCGAGTCGTAGCCCGCCGAGAGGAGCACGCCCGTTCGACCCGGCAGCGACGACCGTCGACCGAGCGCCCGCTCGAGGCGGTCGGCGAGTTCGTCGACCGGATCGAACTCCCGGGACGGCCGCGGATCGTAGACGAACCGCTCGAGCGAGTCGACCGACGCGGGCGTTAGTAGACTGTCGAGCGGCAGCCGATTCAGTTCCTCGACGGCCGTCTTTTCGCCGAGGGTCACGCCCAGATGCAGGAACTCGAGGACGCCGTCCCGGTGGAGCGTCGGGTCCGAAATCGTGCGGCCGACCGCGGCCGCGTCGGTTCCGAAGACGCGCGTCCCCGGGTCGTCGGTATAGAAACACTCCCGGGACCGGACGGGATCCGTCGCGACGACCGCGTCGCCGTTCGAGCCGGCGTCGAGCACGGCGAGATACGACCCGTTGAGCGTGTCTACCGCGTCGCGTCCGTCAGTCTCGTAGTGCTCGAGGAGCCAGCGAGCCGCGTTCCGTTCGTCGCCGGGAACGTACGCCTCGCCCCAGATGAGACAGCACCCCTCCTCGCTCGCGTAGGTAGCGCTCCAGCCGGGTGCGCCGAGATCGGGGTCCCTGATCCCGACCGTGACGGCCGGTCCGGCGAGCACCTCGTCGAAGTCGTCGCTGGATCTGAACCGCTCGAACGCGTCGATACCGCCGAATACACCGAATAGTTCCCTGTTCATCGTCGAAGACCACCTCGAGACGGCGTACGATCACAGTCCGGTGGAGTCGAGTTGACGACTCGCCGCACGTACGCCTCCGTGGAACAGCATCGGACGGTCGCTCAATTACTATGGGACTGTTAAGCGCCGAGCCGGCGCGTACAGGACAAATTGAACCGATCTCGATGTCGCCTATCAAATCTATAATAATGGGATCACCGTCAGTAGCTTCGGCCCGCCAATGACACGAAACCGCGCGACACGACGTCGGTTCCTCGCACTGTCGGGTGCCGCCGGACTCACCGGAATGGCCGGCTGTGCGGACCGATTCAAGTCGGCGTCCGACGAACTTAGCGGTAACTCATCGGACGACTCTTCGGGCGATCCCGACGACTCGGCCGTGCCGGGACTCACCGACGGGGTTCCGCCGCTCGAGACCGAGTTCGACAGCCGAGAACGGTATCGCCAGCCGGGAGAGTCGTTCGACGACTTCAGCGACCTCGATGCGTGGACCGTCGGTCGGGGATCGGGCGAAGCGGACACGGACGTCGTTTTCGACGGCGAACAGAGCTTCAAGCTCCAGTCGAACGGCAGCGAGAACATCATTGCTCAGCGGAGCCTCGAGGGCGAGGACCTGACCGAAACCGACCTCTCGTTTGCGGTCCGGACGACGACGCCCCAGAGCCTGGCGGTCAACCTGCGCCTCGTCGACCAGTTCGGGAGCGAGAAGGTGTACTCGCTCCGCGAGATCACGTACCGATCGCCCGACGTGGGCTGGTTCCGCTCGAGCCCCGGCGTCTTCCAGCAGAGCGAGTACGAACCCGCGCTGGATCACCTCGATCGACTCGAGATTCAGGTGCTTCACTCCATGTCGGAGGCGGAGATCTGGATCGACGACCTGCGGACCCACGAGACGCCCGATCAGGGGTACGTCATGCTGAGCTGGGACGACGGCACGCGGGACTACTACGAGACGGCCGCGCCGCTGCACGACGAGTACGGGTTCCCGGCGGTGCAGGCGGCGGTGCCGCGCTGGGTCGAACGGAATCAGGACGGGACCATGTCGGTCTCGGAACTGCAGGAGCGCCAGGAAGCGGGCGATCAGATCGTCGTCCACGGGACACACAACCCCATTCACGAACTCGACGACGAATCGGCCATCGAGGCGCGACTCAGACAGGACAAACGCTGGTTCGTCGACAACGACTTCGAGGGGGCGAACTACATCGTCTACCCGCACAACAGTTACGACAAGACGAGCCTCGAGTACGCGACCGACTACCACTACTGCGGCGGGTTCAATCAGGCCGGCAACGTCAACACCACGAACGTCTACGGCTTCGATCCGCTGGCGCTGCCGCGGACGATCGGCCACGACCTCGAGATCTCGAAGCGATGTGTCGATCTCGCTGCCCAGCACAACCAGTGTACGGTGTTGAACTTCCACACGTTCGACGCGTCGAACACGATGCCCGAGGCCGACTACGAGTCGTTACTCGAGCACATCGACGGCGCCGATGTCGAGGTCATTACCTTCGACGACCTCTGGCGACTGCGGACGAGTAATAGTTGAACGGCGACGGTCGGCGTCACATCGCGACGCTGTTCGGAGGCTGTTTTCGACCGTCATCAGGTCGAGGACCAGCGCCAGCTATGGTTCCGTTTCGGGCTGAGAAGGGCAGTCACGACGGAAGCTCGTCGCGACGGAGACACGGGGAGTTCGACGGCGAGTCAGCAGTTCGTCGAGAGCGTGAGCCGATCGATGTCGGTCGAGCCGTCGTCGTCGACGACGCGCAGCGCGACCGGGTGGTCGCCGTCGGCGCTGACCGTCACCTCGACCGTCTCGCCGGTCTCGTCGAACGAGCCGTGGTCGCCGATACACCACTCGTAGCGGACGAGTTCGCCGTCCGGATCATCCGAGTTCGAGGCGTCGAGCGTGACCGTCTCCCCCGGCTCGAGGGCCGATTCGGAGCGCCACGTCGGGAGAAGGTCGATCCGAGCGACCGGGGACTCGTTCGACGCCGCTTCCTCACCGTCCGAGTCGTCAGTATCGTCGCCCGACTCGTCGTCCGCCGGTTCCTCGTCGGGTTCGGATTCCGACGGCTCCTCGCCGGTCGGGTCGTCGGAAGCGCTCCCGGTGTCGGACTCGTCGAGCAGGAGTTCCCCCTCGAGCAGTCGCTCGACGATCGCCGTGTGCCACTGGACGCGGGTCTCGAGTTCGACATCGGTCGATAGCGTCTCCGCGAGGAACCCGTCGGCGTTCAGGTCTCGAGCGGTCTTGTGCGCGAGCAGGCCGGACGGGTCGGTTTCGGGTTCGGAGAACGGGCCGATCTCGAAGGCGAACTCGGGGTCGTCCACGGCGGTCTGCGTGACGTAGTCGGCGGCATCGGCGGCGGCATCGGTGGCCGCCTCGCCCGCGGAGTGGAAGATCGCCTGTCCGACGCCGTCCATCGGATCGCCCGCGTAGATGCCCGTCGACTCGTGCAGATCGACGATCACGTCGGGGTCGTACTCGCTGACGACGTCCCAGATGGCGCGTGCGAGTTCCGTGTCCGGCGTCTCCGACTCGGGGAACTGCCGGTTGAGGTTGTTCCCCTCGGCGTCGTTTCTGGTCCCGCGATCGATCGCGGCGGCGTTGGCCTCGGGGATCGCGACGAGCGTGCCCGCGTCGATCGTCCACTCCGCGATCCGGCCCGCGGCCGTGTAGCCCGCGACCTCGTTTCCGTGCATCCCGCCGACGACGACCGCCGTCGGCCCCTCGGCGTCCGCGGTCGTCACGTACGCCGTCGTCTCCTCCTCGGTCCCCTCGCGAATGACGATGGACTCTCGAGAAACGGTTCCCTCGTCGTTCTGTGCCGAATTGCCGACGACGCTTGCGACGCCGGCGCTCGCGAGTGCGAAACCGCTAGTGAGAGTCAATACCGATCGCCGTGAGAGTGTATCGCGTCTCATCCGTCCGTCCCGTGGATGTGGGCCGGGTTTACTACAGGTGTAATAACCGCTGGAAACGATACCGTTGCGCTCGTGCAACGGTCTGTGCCGATAGAACCGACCGACGAAGCCGTTTCAGATCGGCAACGGTAGCCGGGAACCCGGTCGGTTCACCGAGAGAGCGTCCGCCGACCGAGCGTAACCGCGACCAGGAGGGCGACGAGCGTCGCGGCGATCGGCAGCGGCCGCCGCCGAACGCCGGAACCGGCGACCCAACAGATGCCGGGATACGTCCGCGGCGACACCGCGGCGGTCCTGAGATACCACGCACCCCGCAGGAACCGTCCCTCCGCGACGTACCGCTTCGCGAGAACGAGCGCGTGACTCGAGCGGATCTCGTACCCCTCGTCCTCGAAGCGCTCGACCTCGTCTTCGTACGTCGAGAGGTACTGCTCGCTCGCGTTCGCGATGACGTCCGCCGACGGGTAACCGGTCTCCTCGCGGCGCACGAGTGCCTCGTCGACGTAGGCGAGTTTCCCGTGCTCGAGCACGCGCAGGCAGAACTCCGGGTCCTGGAACCGGTCGAGGTCCTCGTCGAAGCCGCCGGCCGCGCTGGCGACGTCGGTGCGGACGAGCAGCGTCGACCCGGCCCCCGGCTGGACGTTGTCGGCGAGGATCTCGCCGACCAGTTCCTCGTTGCCCTCCCGCGTCGGCTCGTCGTCCGAACGGGCGAGCACGGACGCGGCGACCGACCGAAGCCGGCCGCCCGTGCCGGAGAGGTCGTACGTCGAATCGCAGTAGACGCCGACCCAGTCGTCCGAGCGCCCCTCCAGGGCCGCGAACTGGCGCTCGAGTTTCTCGGGGTGCCACTCGTCGTCCGAGTCGAGGAAGGCGACGTACTCCCCGCGCGCGTGCTCGAGGCCCGTGTTCCGGGCGACGTTCGCACCCCGGTTGGTCGCGTGGACGACCGGCCGAACGCGGGGATCGTCGTACGCGGCCAGCACCGAGTCGGTGTCGTCGGTCGAGCCGTCGTCGACGACGACCACCTCGAGGTCGTCGATCGTCTGCTCGAGCGCGCTGTCGATCGCGCGCGGAAGCGTCGCCGCTCTGTTGTACGTCGGGATGATGACGCTGACGCGAGTCATTTCCCCGACCTTCCCGGTCGCAGTGGATTATTATCGCGTGGATAAACGCCGCGGCCCGACGGTATCGGCTGCGGTGGGCCGCCCGGACGATCGCGCAGCGTTCCCGAGCCGAACGGCTTCAATCGGCGACGAACGCACTAACGACTGTATAAGGAAGAGCGGACGGTTCGTCGACGCGGTCAATGACGAATCGAAACCGCCGATCGTTCGTAACCGCGGTTGCAGCGGCCGGAACGCTCGGACTCGCCGGCTGTCTCTCACGGGTGCGCGAGTGGCGCGGTGAGGATGGCGAGCCGACATCGACGCAGTCGAACGACGAGACCGACGGCTCCAGTGCCGGTGCTGGTTCCGGAGACCGTCCGGATCTCCCGGGGAACTCGATCGACGGCTTCGAGGCTCTCGACGAGTGGACGGCGATGATCGACGCCGGGGAACTCGAGGCCGAGACGAAATCGCCGTACGCCGGCTCCCAGTCGGCTCGCCTCACGGCCACAGAGGATACCGAGTACGCAGCCGTCTACCGGACGGTCCCCGACGGGCTGGATCTGCGCGGGACGACGCTCTCGCTCGCGACGAAATTCACCGGCCGCGATCAGCTCCGGCTCACGCTCGAGCTGTTCGCGCCGAACTCGCGTGACGCCTACGCGGTGCAGCGAACGCTCACCGGTCCGTCCGATCGGTGGGTCCGCGTCGACTTCGGCACCGATCGAGTCGACGGCCAGCCCGACCTCTCGAACGTGCGCGAGATCCGACTGACGGCTCGCCGACGCGGCGATCTCTCCGGCTCGATCGACTGTCTGGTCGACGACCTCCGGACGGTCGACCGGCCCGAGACGGGCAACGTCATGCTTCTGTTCGACGGGACCCTCGAGAGTCACGCGACGCGTGCCGCCGACCTGATGGAGTCCTACGGGTTCGCGGGCGTCGAAGCGGTCATCCCCGAGGCCATCGGCGAGGGCGACCGGCTTACGCTCGACCAACTCCACGACCTGAACGATGCGGGCTGGGACATGGCGGCCCGCCCGCGGACCGGGTCTCGGTACCTCCACGAGTACACCCCCGAGAAGCAGGAGGGAATGATCCGGCGGACGAAGGCCTTCCTCGAGAACCGTGGCTTCGAGGACGGCGCGAACCACTTCGTCACGCCCCGGAACGTACTCGGCCCGAACGGCCTCGATCTCGTCCGGGAACATCACGAGCAGGCGTTCCGGTTCGGCGGCGGCCCGAACGGCCTGCCGCTCACGGATCCCCACAACGTCGGCTTCTTCTCCGGTGCCGCCGGCGAGGAGACGAAATCGTACGTCGACTTTGCGGCCGACTACGGCCAACTTGCCGTCTTGCACTTCGAACACATCGGTGCGGACGGGCTGAGCGAGGGCGCGTTCGCGGACCTCCTCGCATACGTCGACAGGCAGGACGTCGACGTCGTCACCGCAACCGACCTGCTGGAGGGAGCATGACCGCACGCGGCGAAGGCAGTCCGGATCGGTTCGGTGGCAGCGACGAGTACGAACACGAGCGCACGACCGAGGCGACGCGCCGCGTCGCGTCCGGGGGTGTCCGCTGATGTACCGGGGCGCGAGCGTCGGCGTCGTGCTCCCCGCCTACAACGAGGAGGGGTTCGTCGGCGACGTGATCCGCGAGATGCCCGCCTATATCGACCGGATCTACGCGATCGACGATCGATCGACCGACGGGACCCTCGACGAGATCCTCGAGGCCGCACGGGACGACGCGGACGACCTCGAGCGCCGTGACAGTGACGGCGAGCCGGTCGAACAACTCGTGACCGACGGCGGCGCGTCCGCGCTCTCGAGTCGCGCGACGGTCCGCGACGCCATCGGCCGCGTCGTGCCGATCGAGCACCGGGAGAACCGCGGTGCCGGCGGCGCGATCAAGACCGGCTACCTCGCCGCGCTCGCGGACGGCGTGGACGCGACGGTCACCGTCGACGCGGACGGCCAGATGGACCTCTCGCAGCTGCCGCGGCTCCTCGACCCGATCGTCGAGGGTGAGGCCGACTACGCGAAGGGCAACCGGCTCCTCTCCCGGGAGTACCGAGCGGCGATGCCGCGCTTCCGCTTTATCGGGAACGCGATCCTGACCTTCCTGACGAAGATCGCGTCGGGCTACTGGAAGACGATGGACCCCCAGAACGGGTACACGGCCATCTCCCACGACGCGCTCGCGGCGATCGATGTCGAGAACCTCTACGAGTACTACGGCTACTGCAACGACCTGCTGGTCAAACTGAACGTCCGCGAGATGCGCGTCGCCGACGTGGCGATGCCGGCCGTCTACGGCGAGGAGGACTCGAGTATCACCTACTCGCAGTACATCCCGAACGTGTCGAGCATGCTGCTTCACGACTTCCTGTGGCGGCTGAAGACGAAGTACCTCGTGTTGGACTTCCACCCGCTCGCGTTCTTCTACCTCGCCGGCGCGGGGCTGGCAGCGACCGGCGTCCTCGCCGCCGGCGTGACGCTGTTCGCGACGCTCTCGACGGTCGGCCCGACGGTACAGGGATCGACGATCCTGCTCCTGCTCGTCGCCGGTGTCGCCTTCCTCCTGTTCGCGATGGTGTTCGACATGGGAGAAAGCGAACACCTCGAGCGACAGGTGCAGTAGTCGCGACCGTTACTCCGCCGGTTTGCGTCCGGTGATCGACGCGGATACGATGTACTCGTCCAGATCGCGGTCGCCGCCCCACTCGCGAAGGAACTCTTGTGTCTCGTCTTCGGGTTCGATTCGAACGTCCCTGAATCCCGCTTCGGTGAGCAGCGACTCCAGTTCCCCGACCGGTGCTGCTCCGCCGATACACTCGGCGACGGAGTCGAGGTCCGCACGCAGGTCGGCGGGAAGCGGCGCGCTCAAGACGACATCAGAAATCGCGAGTCGTCCTCCGGAACGAAGCACTCGATAGGCCTCGTTGAAGACTCGGTGTTTGTCGGGTGAGAGGTTGAGGACGCAATTAGATATGATGACATCGACGGTACCGTCTCCCGCGGGAAGGTGTTCTATTTCCCCCAAGCCGAAACTCTCCGTTCTCGGTATCGCTTTCCGCGAGATTCTCTCGAGTCGTTTCGATCATCGCCGGCGTCATGTCGACGCCGATTACGGCGCCGTCCTCGCCGACTTCGGTCGCGGCGAGGAAGCAATCGAACCCACCGCCAGAACCGAGATCTAGGACGGTCTGTCCCGGGTCCAGATTCGCAATCGCGGTCGGATTCCCGTATCCGAGGCCGAGATTTGCTTCCGTTGGTGCCGCCGCTATCTCATCGGCGTCATATCCCACCTCTGCTGCCCACTCTTCCGAAGGTTTGTCGTTCGTACAACAACCGGTCAGTGACGCTTCGTTCTCCTCGGTGCCCGACCGGTTCTCCGTCTCGCTACAGCACTCGGTCGCCGTATTCGACCCGCAACTCTCCTCGTCGCTCGCCACTTCGGTGTATCGGTCACGGACCGTCTCGCGTTGTTCGTTAGCGGTGAATGTCGACTCGTCTTCTGATGCGGTGTTTTCGGACATTGGTAGTCTCGTAAGTCGTTTTAAATCCGGTCTGCACGCAGTGCTCGTTTAGAGGGCCGATTCGTCCTCGATCTCTCCGATCGTGTTGTATTATCCTCCTTTTCTGGTTTCTCAGGCGATAACGAGGTTGAACGTCAATCCGACGGCGATACCGATGGTGATGACGGTGCCGGCATAGACGAGCAACAGTCGTCGTTTGAACAGTTTATTCAGGAGTATCAGGTTCGGAATACTCACGCCGGCGCCGCCGATGACGAACGCGAGAACGGTGCCGACAGCGATCCCGTGTTCGCTTAAGGAGGCCGCGATGGGTAACATTCCGCTGAGGCTGACGTAGACGGGCGCGCCGGCGAGTGCGGCCAGCGGAACGGCCAGTGGATTCCCGGACCCGAGTACGGTCTGAAGCAGGTCCGCGGGGACGGCCCCGTGAATCAGTGCTCCGATCGCCATCCCGACGATGAGGTAGGGGAGCGTGTCGACGAAGAACGACCACGCTTCACGTGAAGCGGTCTTGAAGTGTTCCGCGTGGGTGGGTTCGGCGTTCGCCGTCCGTCCGGCACAGCACTCGACGGAGCCACCGTCCGCCGCGACGGTCTCGTCGGCATCCGCGAGACGGACCTCCTTCACCTGATCGGCCAACCCCAGCTGTCCGATGACGACTCCGCCGACGACGGCCGCACTGAACGTCATGACGATGTACCAGACGGTCACTTCGACGCCGAACAGGCCGACGAGCAGTACCACGGCGATCCAGTTGACGAGCGGCGACGCGAGCAGGAACGAAAAGGCGAGTCCGAGCGGCGCACCCGCCTGCAGCAGTCCGGCCAGGATAGGGACGGTCGAACACGAACAGAACGGCGTCACTGATCCCAGTCCGGCCGCAGCGATATTTCCGGCGCCGTCGTCGTGGCCGCGCAGCGTTCGTTCGACTCGTTCCGGCGGCAGGTACTCCTGGGCCAGACCGACGAGGAACGATGCTCCGACGAACAGGGGTACGAGGACCACCGCGAGGTGGACGAAGTACTCCCCCGAGTCGATGGCCGCGTCGGTGATAGTCGGTGGAATCATCGTGTCTCGTCTCAGTTACTCGTTAATCTGAACAGCGTCCGCGAGGTCGAGCAGTTCGAACACCGCGGTGTCGGCGATCCGGTAGTAGTTCCACTTTCCCTTCTTCCGGGACTTCACTAGGCCCGCTTCTCGCAGCGTACGGAGGTGCGTCGCGACCGTCGACTGCGGCGCGTCAAGGACGACCTGTAACTCACAACCACAGCATTCGGACTCGCGCAGTGCCTCGAGTATCCGGAGTCGCTTCTCGTTTCCGAGCGCCTTGAAGACGGTTTCACGATCAGTCTGGTCCCGTTCGGACGGTCGGATCTCCTGCAGGTCGGCGATTCGTTCCTCCGGATCGTCGTACAGTCGGTCGAGCGCGTCGTAGGCGCCCTCAGGTGGTGAATTCGAATTGGACATCAGTTTTCGTATCGGTCGCCGGTCATTCGCAGCACTCCTCCGAGTCGGTCTCCGTCGAACCAGATTGTGATTCGACGATATTAGTGCCGCAACAATCCGATTCGGAATCCGGAGTATATCGGCTTGCTATTCGATTCCAGAGCCGGTTAAGGGTATTTCCAGCCATCTACCTCATATTGTGTTTTCCCGATGTACTTTAAGATTGGGAGGGTCGATTTCGGTCTCGTCGTCACAGCGAATCACCGGCGGCCACATCGGTCGACCGTCGCTCAACGGACGGAGCGGGTTCGCGTTTCGGACGATCGAGAAACGTCAGCGACCGGGATTGCTCGAGTGCATGAAGATGTCGGAGAGCGACAGCTATCGGATCGTCCGCGAGTCGATCCCGACCGAACGACGTCGCTGCGCGCCGTCGGCCGATGGTCGTCAGGACTAGAAGAACCGGATGTCCGTGCCAACCACTCCCAGCGCGAGCCCGGAGACGAGCAGCGACAGCCCGGCGACGAACAGCAGGCTCTGGAACCAGCTCCGCGTCTCGCCGTCATTGTCGTCCTCGAGCGAGACCTGTATCGCGGCCGCCCGCGAGCCGATCGGATCGGGGGCCATCGACAGCACCTCGAACGGCTCGGCCGGGTCCAGCGCGCCGACGAGCAGCGCGAATCCGACGAAGATCCCGAACCCGACGGGCGGGACGACGACGAGCGCGAGCCACGGTTTCGCGATCGCCGCCGAGAGAGTGAAAATCGGAACGGCCGCGAGGACGGTCGTCAGCGCCGCGCGGCCGAGTCGCGCGTCCGCGAGCGGATCGAAGCCGACGAGTCGAGCGCTCCAGCAGTGGAAGACGAACATCGACCCGTACCCGATGCTGGTCGCGACGGCCGCACCTCCCATCCCGAACCGCGGGATGAGCGCGAGGTTGAGGACGAGGTTGATCGCGGCCGCAGCGCCGGTCGCCGCGACCGGATACCGGAGCGTTCCTTTCCCCTGCGAAATCGCGAGGATCGGCCGCGCGAGCGCGAAGCCGAGCGCACCGGGAAGCAACAGCAACAGCGGCGTGATCGCCGGCACGGCCTCTTCGCCGAAGTAAATCGGGACGGCCACGTCGGCCAGCGCCGCGAGGCCGACCGCCATGACGGCCGTCAGCAGGAACGTGTACCGCATCGTCCGGGACGCGAGGTCGGATATCTCCCGCAGCCGGTTCTGCGACCACAGCTCCGACGTCGAGTGGACGAACACCGTCTGGAGCGCCATCGGGATGAACCAGAGGAACTCCGCAAGGGTCAGCGCCGCCTTGTAGTTGCCCACCGCCGCGCTCTCCCGGAACCGCTGGAGCATCACGATGTCGATGTGATAGAGCGACATCAGCAGGAAGACCAGCGCGATGCTCATCGAGTTGAAGGTGAGCATCTGCTTCCGCGGGAACCGTTCGGTCGGTCGGCTGAAGAGACACGACAGCGACACCCGTCGGTGCACGAGGACCAATCCGATGACGGCGACGAGCGTGCTCGCGACCAGATGGCCCGCGAGCGCGCCGATCACGCCGGCACCGAGGGAAACCAACGGCACGGCGACCGCGACGAAGGCGATCTTATCGAGGATCTTGAGCGGCTCCGAGTACCGCTCGAGGCCGAAGCCCATGAGCGTCTTCCGCGTGTAGTCGCGGAACTGCGCCGTCACCACGAGCGCGGCGAGGACGTAGAAGTAGAGCTTCAGCCCCGATCCGAACGCGAGGTCGACGATTCCGAGCCCGGTCGAAAGGACCAGTAGCACCGCACCGAGACCGGCCAGCAGGATCGCCAGCCGGAAGTAGAAGCCGACGACGTGTTCGCTCCAGTTCGCCGCGGCGCGGTCCTCGGCAAGGAACTTGCGAACGCCGTCGGTGACGCCGGAACTGACGAAGATCATGTAGATGGCGAAGACCGAGAGCAGGAACGAGTATTCGCCGAACGCCGACGCGCCGAGAAGCCGGTACAGCAGCGGCGTCGAGAGCGCAGTGACGACGAGCACGACGACTTTCGCGCTGACGACCGACACGACGCCGCTCGCGATACTCCTGTTCACGGTTTCACCCTGTAGCGTTCGAGCCGACCGTCGACGGCCCCGCTCGCCGACGACCGGTCACGATACGACGGACTCACTGTAGTCACACGGTGGGCGAAACGAGGCGTTATTATACTGGGGTTAAACGGGCTCGAGACGCGGATCGGCGATGACCGAAAACGGAGGATAGCCGCCGACGGTGACCGCGTGAGACGGGTTTCCAGCAACGAAGACGACTCCTCGGTAGCGCAGGATCGCCTACTCGAGCGTGTTCTCCCAGGTCGTCACGCCGCTCGCACCGAGGTCGCGGATGCCGCCGACCAGCCGGTTCTTCTTGAAGGTTGGATTCGTCGACGACGAGTAGAGACAGACGGCCTCGCGGCCAGCCGAGGACTCGAGCGTCGAGTCGCGAACGAGCGCCTCGGTCCCGAGGTCGACGAACGGGTACTGACTGGCGCGCAGGTCGCTCCGGTAGATCGTCAGATCCTCGCCCGTGTTGACGACGGCGTTTCGGTCGGCTCCGTCGCGTCCGTGCTGCGTAACATCGATGTTACTGAACCGACAGCTATCCCGTTCGCAGCGGATTCCGTCGCGGAACCCGCTGGCGTCGCCCGCTCGCCCCGAGATCGTCAGGGTCTCCGCGAGCACCTGCTCGCCCTCGTCGTTGTCCCGAATCCAGAGCGGATAGCCGCCGGCGGTCTCGTGGGTGATCTCCGTGTCCACGATCGTCGCCTCCCCGCAGTCGGGCGAGAGGACGATCCCGTGGTTCACCTCCGAGCCGCGGATTTCGATCCGCGTGTTGTCGATTCGCGCGCTGTTGCAGGTGTTCATCACCGAAATCGCGTGGCTGGTCGGCTTCGGCGAGGAGATCTCGACGGCGGCCCCGTAGATCTCGAGGTCGCGGCCGTTTTCGATCCGGATGCCGCGCTGGGACTCGTCCGCCGACCGCGTCGAGTCGACTTCGACGGTCGGCCACCGAATTTCGCTGCCTTGACCACCGACACGTACGTTCGCGCCGTTGCTGTTCCGGTAGAGCCCGCCGTGGACGACGATCGTCCCGTTCCCGCCCGCCGCGTAGAGACCGTTGTTCGGGAACCCGCCGAGCCAGCAGCGTCTGAACTCGAGCGTTCCCTCGGTTTCGTTCGCCTCGATCCCGATCGGGCCGCGCCAGCGGTTGCCCGCGTTCGGCGTCTCACTGACCCACGCGCCCCCGTCGGGCGCTCGGAACCGTTCGACGATCCCCCGGCCGTCGGGGTCGGTGACGTTGAACAGGCCCGGCCCCCACGTGCCGCTGTCGTGCTGGCCGCGGACCGTCACGTCGCGGACCTCGAGGCGGTCGGCGGCGTAGGCTTCGATGACCCGAATCCCCGTGTCGGGGGCGGTCTGATCGACATCGAACCCCTCGAATCGGAGGCGATCCCCGGGATTGTACGAGACGCCGAGACGGAACAGTCGATACTGCGGCCCGTCGAACTCGTGGTAGGTCGCCGGGATCAGCGTCGCGTTCTCGCCGACGACGCCGAAGTTCTCGAAGCCGGTGAATCTGAACTGCTCGTCCATGAAGTACTCCCCCTCGGGAAAGACGAGCAGGGTATCGTCGTCTCGGAGGTCCTCGAGAACGGGCGTGATCGATTCGGTCCCGGTATCGTCCGCGCCCGCGTCGGTCACGTCCACGACGGTCGCGTAGTCGTCGTAGTAGTGGCCGTACGGCTCCGAGGCCGCACCGGCGGTCGCCGTCAGTCCGATTCCGGCGGCACACGCCGCAACGGTACCTCCCAGAAACCGCCGGCGAGACCGCGTCCGCGAATCCGATCCGTCGAGAGATGGTCGACCGTCCTCCCCCTCGGTCGACCGAGAACGACGAGAAACGTCACGATTCGAGCGCTGCATATCACTTCGATCCGACATTGAAAGTCACTTCTTTCTGAGTGATGTCGGGGTCCAGTATCTATGGATTCGGATAGCAAGCTTTTAAGAGCGAATGCGGGCTGTTGTCACTCAGTCACTCGCGCGGATTCGTCCCACCTGTGTGCATTCCAATGTTCATTGGACAGTATGCAGATATATGTTTTTGGCCGATTCATCCGCGCTCGACGGGCGTGCGATCGTTCTCGAGCGTGGCCGCGATCAGTTCGGAGATGGCCCGCCGCAGTCGCTGGGAAACCGCCGAATCCGAGACCTCGAGGCGGTCGGCGAGGTCGTCTTGGGTAGTCTTGCGGGGCACCGCGAAGTAGTCGGCGTAGTACGCCATCGTGAGGATTTCGTACTGTCGCTCGGTCAGGAAGTAGGCCTGCTCGTCCGAGACCGCGGAGTCGTACAACTGGGTGACGCGAAACGAAATCCCGCGCTCGCGGGAACGTTCCCGGAACGCGGACAGCGCGTCCCGGTCGGGGAGGTGGATCCGAGCGACCCAGCCGCCGGCGTCGCTCGTCACCGAGAAGACGAACATCCCGTACTCCACACAGTGGTCGGGAACGATCTCCAGTTCGGTCTCGACGACGACGCGATAGACATCCCGGTTCTCGAAGGCGGCGACGCGGGTCGGGTCCGAGACGGTCGGGTCGGCGGCCAACGCGTCCTCGAGTTCCGCCCCCGTCTCGTCTCCGTCTCCGTCGCCGAAGACCGAGACGAACTGCAGGCGTCGCCCGTCGATCGTCGTCCCGTACTCGAGTCTGAGCGTCACGCCGGGACACCGTTCGATCGTCGGTACCAGTGGCAGGTCGTCGTGGACGAGGCGGATTGCTGCGGTAAATCCCATTTCGATCTCGCTGTCTACGCCATTGTCGGGACCGTCGACCCATACTTATACCGCGTTTAAGCGGCTTGCAATGGATCAAACCGTCCGGTTTGGCCATTCAGTTCATGTACCCGAGATCGGCCAGCCGGTCCGTTACCTCCTCGTCGGTCGCCGGCCGCGACTCGTCGGCCCCTTCCTCGTAGTCGGGATAGGAAATCGGGTCGACCGGGTCGACGACGGGCACGACGCTGCCGTCCATGCGGTCGCTGTAGGGGACCCCCATCGCGGCCATGATCGTCGGCGCGACGTCGAAGAGGTGGGCCCGCTCGAGCGAGGCGTCCGCGTCGATACCCTCGCCCGCCGCGACGAAGACGCCGTCGAGCTTGTGGTTCCACGGCTCGGCCGGGCCGAAGTAGTCTCCGTCGCCGAGTTGCTCGGAGAGCATGTGTTCGAAGTCGGCCGGGATCGTGACGATATCGACCGTTTCCTCGATCTCGTCGCCGTGGAAGTACTGCTCGCGCGGCGCGACTGTTTCGAAGAACGGCTCGCCGTCGGGCGTCTCGACGGCCTGTAGCGCCCGGATGAGGTTCTCGCGGAGTTCCTCGTACTCCTCGGGCGGCACGACGCCCGTCGGATCCCGGCCCTCGAGGTTGATCCGGACGCCGAGTTCGGTTCGCGCGCGGACGTACGCCTCCGACTCGGCGAAATCGACCTGTTCGTTTGCCGTCCGGGAGACACCGCCCGGCGCGTACTCGATGGCGACGTCGGCCAGTCCGACGCGCTCGAGGGCCGCCCTGATTCGACTTGCGGTCACGCCGAATCGCGCGGCGATCGACGCTGCACGTGCGACCGCTCCCGGCTCCCACGTGTCACACTCCTCGCCCTCGCGAAGGCGTCTCCGCATCGGCGTCCACGACGGCATTCCCTTGCCCCCGGTCGTCGTCTCGAGGAAGCCCATGTCGCGGAGGTACTCGTTGACCCGGAACTCGTAGCCGTCGTACCGCCCCATCCCGTGATCGCTCACGAGGAAGACCCGGTCCGGATCGCAGGTCTCGAGGATCTCCGCGATCTGTTCGTCGGCCGCCTCGTAGACGGGCCCGATGTGGCGTTGCTCGCCGCTGAACTCGTGAAAGACCGTATCCGTCTTCTGGAACTGCACGAAACCGAAATCCGGATCGAACTCGTCGGCGAGATAGCGAAACGCCTCGCCGCGCATCCGGACGAGGTTTCGATACTCCGTGAGTTTCTCGTCGTCGTCGAGCGAGTCGTCGTCCCGCGTGTAGTTCGGATAGACGCGATACTCCCCGATCGCGTCGCGGACGTCGTCGAGCAGCCCCTCGGGCTGACACGCCGGATCCTCGGGCCCGAGGAAGCCGGGGATCACCGCGCCGTCGAACTCGTCTGGCGGATGAGTTACCGGCGCGTTGACGACGACGCTCGAGCGGTCGTGTCGATCCAGCAGCGTCCACAGCGGGTGCTCGTGGACGTCGTCGTTGCTCGTCACGTGCCAGTCGTAGCCGTCGTAGCCGACGAACCCGACCACGCCGTGTTTTCCGGGGTTGACCCCGGTGTAGATCGACGGCCACGCGCTCGGCGTCCACGGCGGGATCTGTGACTCGAGCGGTGCGGTCACGCCGTCCGAACAGAGCCGCTCGATGGTCGGAATCCGATCGGCTTCGAACAACCGCTCGAAGACCGGGAGACAGCCCGCGTCGATCCCGATCAGTAACGTCTCCAGTCCGTTCGATTCGCTCGCGGTACTCCCAGTCGCTGTCGCGTCGTCCCGGCGAAACGTCCGAGTCATCGTTCAGTTGACCTCGTTTGTCGCAGTACTCCCGTTCGCCCGCCGCCGAGAGACCTCGGCAGCGGTGTCGTTCGTTGCACCACGTCTCTATTCCCGATAACTGAGACGAAACACTTCATTATCTATCCGTTAAATCCGTCACTGAGCCCTGAATACCGCGAATCTGACAGACGCGGTGGCCGGCGAAAGGACGGACTCGAGACGATAGTACGGACCGATTGACCGATGGCGTTCGATTCGACGCGGACCGGACTGACTGACTCCCCACCCGACGTTCGGCAGTCGGATCTCATCCGATCCTCTGAGCGGACTCGGACTGGCGGACCCCGCCGCTTGCGCGAGACGAGGGCCACGATAGCACGCGAGGTCGGCGGCGAAGAGCGACGGCGCCCTCGAGAAAGTCACACTCGTCAGGACACCGGCCATTTCGATTCCGAATCGCGGCGAGCCGACTGACCGGATATTCCGAACCCAGGCGACGCGAGGCTCACAACTGGCGGTCCATCTCGTGTTCGCCGCGCTCGCGGGCCGTCGTTTCGAACCCGGCCGATCGATAGAGATTCATCGCGATGCGGTTGGTTCGAGCGACGGTCAGCCAGACGTGGTCGACCCCGTTCGCCTGCCCGTGTCCGAGCAAGCACCGGATGAGTGCCGTCCCGATACCCGCCAACTGATACGCCGGCCGGACGAAAATCGCCAACTCCGCTGTGTCGTCGTAGGGAATCAACACCGCGTGCCCGACCGCGTCGTCTCGATGCCAGACGACGACGTTCAGCCCGTCCTCGAGGAGGCCGTCTAACCACTGGCGTTGCCGGGCCTCCCCGCGCGGCGGGAGCCCCTGCGACCGCGATTCGTCGTCGAAGTGGGCGTACATCTCCACCAGCGGGTCGGCATCGCCCGCGTAGGTACTGACCGTCACCGTTCGCCCCTCGCGATCGGTGACCGTCGACGGCGGACGCTGTGACTGCCGGTCGGAGGAGAGCGCCATATGACCGCTTGCTCGAGCGCGCTCCTAAGACTGCCCCGCATTCCCGGCGACTGGGAGCCGTGGTCGATACTGTGGGTGGGATGGGGCTCGAGTCTGCGGGGCTGGATGTTTCGTCCGATCCGCCGGTGAGAGATCGAACTCGGTACGCGAGTTGCGGTAGATTCGAATCGAAAAGGATCGAATTATCTTGACCTCTACGCTCGACTTAACGACGATATTTCCGGCTCACAGGCATGTGAGGCCCAAAAATAGTCCCGGGCAGATTCGAACTGCCGTCATGGGCTCCAAAGGCCCATATGATTGGCCACTACACCACGGGACTGAGGCGTCAACTCGAAGTTATCGACAGAACGGCTTATGAGTTATTATTCGCCCTGGCTCGAGGAAGGAGAGAATGCCTCGATTGGTTCAATTTCAGCGTACCGGTGGCAACTTCGGCAGAGGCAAATAACGTTATCGAGGGTGTGTGCAAGCTGTGGATCGGTGAACGTTCGTACCGGGACGATATGGTGAACGTCGGGTTCGTGGCCGATCTCTTCGCGAGTGATGCCACAGCGCTGGCACGTGTGATCGTCTCGTTCGAGGGCTTTCCGTCGAACGCTTCTCCAGCGGCCATTGTATGCGTTTTCGGTATTTTCCCACTGTGCCGATAGCCAATGGCTGAGGCAGTTCTGGCTGCAGAACCGGACTGGTTCGCGCTCCGCTTTCGATTTCAGTACGGTCGAAATCCGGCCACACCATTCACAGACCGTCTTTACTCGCTCTATATCGTGGTATTCGTAATAGGGCGTCCCGAGGAATGTATCGGCGTTCGCAACGCATTCTGGACAGTATATGCCCGGTTTGTCTGATGGATAGAAGTCAAACGTTGATCCACAGCGGCTGCATGTCGTCGTTTCTTTCCCGCCCTTCCAGTTCCCGTTGTTCGTTCCGCCGTTTGGGTTGCAGTCGTCGCAGAACTCGAGGCGCGCTTTCGGGTCGTAGAACTCGGTCCCGCACCCGCTGCAGGTGCGATTCGGCAGCGGATCGCCGTGGACTTTCGTATGGTGTTGGCGCATGCCCTGCTCCGTCGAGAGCAATTTCCCACACGTCGGGCAGTCCATGCGGGGACTGGCCTCGGTATCGGATATAAACTCGCGGCCGCTGGCACTGGCGACGAGCGGCTTCGCTCAGCAGACAGCGGAGGTATTGAAGAATACGTCGAGACCGGCCGTGGAAGCGGATACCTGCGAAAAGCCGACTACAGGTAGCCTTCCTCGGCCAGTCGCTCGATCCCTTCCTCGAGTCGTTCTTCGCTGGCGGCGTACGAGATTCGGGCGTAGCCGGGCGTGCCGAACGCGCTGCCGGGGACGGTCGCGACGTGGGCGTCTTCGATCGCACCCTCACACCAGGCCTGATCGTCGGCTCGCGGCTCATCGCCGCTCGCATCCGAGGCGCGTAGCGCCTCGCTGTCGTCGACGGGAAGCATCATGTAGAACGCGCCCTCGGGGACGGCGACATCGACGTCGTAGTCGGCGAGCAGGTCGACGACCAGATCGCGGCGCTCTTCGAAGGCCTCGGTCATCTCTTCGACGGCCTCGTCGGTGTTCTCGAGGGCCTCGAGGCCGGCGTGCTGGACGAAGTTGACGGCCGAGGAGACGGAGTGGCTGTGGAGCTTGCCAGCCTGATCGATCAGGTCCTCGGGGCCGGCGAAGTAGCCGAGCCGCCAGCCGGTCATCGAGTAGGCCTTCGAGAAGCCGTTGACCGTGACGGTGCGGTCGGCCATGCCCTCGAGCGTGCCCAGACTCGTCGGCTCGACGCCGTAGGTGATCTCCTTGTAGATCTCGTCGGAGATGACGGTGATGTCGTGTTCGACGGCCAGATCGCGGACGCCCTCGAGGGCCGCGTCGGAGTAGACGGCGCCGGTGGGGTTCGACGGCGAGTTGACGATCAGCAGTTCGGTGTCGTCCGACACCGCTTCGGCGAGGTCGTCGAGCGCGGGCTCGAGCTGGAAGTCGGACTCCGAGAGGTCGACGCGGGTCAGATCGCCGCCGGCCATCTTGACCATGGCTTCGTAGGAGACCCACGCGGGGTCGAGGAGGGCGACTTCGTCACCGTCCTGAACGAGCGCCTGGACGATCTCGTACAGCGCCTGCTTCGCGCCGGGCGTGACGATGATCTCGTCCGTGCTGTGATCGAGGCCGTCGTCGGCGAGCTTGTCGGCGATGGCCTCGCGGAGTTCGAGGATGCCCGCGGAGGTGGTGTAGCCGGTGTGACCGGCGTCCATCGCGTCTTGGCCCGCCTCGATGATGTTCTCGGGCGTGGGGAAGTCGGGTTCGCCGACGGAGAGGTCGACGACGTCTGCGCCCTCGGCCTCGAGTTCGGTGGCGAGTGCAGAGATGGCGAGCGTTGCGGACGGTTCGACTCGGCTGACGCGGTCGGTGAATTCCATCGTCATTGTGGATCTAGTCGGAATCGGCGGCGGGACTGGGGTCGGGTAGTTCGTCGACGAGATCGAGCGCACCGTCGACGGCTTTCGCCGCGTTTTCGACGCGCTCGCGCGCCTCGGCGGCGGACATGCCGGGGCCGGTGACGCCGAGTGTCACGGGCGTGTCGCGCTCGAGACTCACGTCGGAGAGCCGCTGGGCGGTGGCGTCGGTGATCACCTGATCGTGGTCCGTGTCACCGGTGATAACGGTCCCGATGACGGCCACGGCATCGACATCGTCGCGGCGTGCGAGCCGGTCGGCGGCCAGCGGCGCGTCGTACGCCCCCGGGACGCGGACCGTCTCGGACACCTCGGCACCCGCGGCGGTGGCCGCCTCGAGCGCTTCCTGCTCCATCTGCTCGGTGATCGGACGGTTGAATTCCGCGACCACCAGTCCGAGCGTGGTCATACGCGAGCGGTCGGGAGGGCAGGTAAAAGAGGTACCGTTCTCCGGTGACCGAAACCGACTCGCGCCCCGAGCGACGGCCCATTTGCGAATTCTTAAGCGCGGGCGACGAGAACCGGCGCGTAATGACGACGCTACGGACGCCGGGACCGACGATCGGTGTAGTCGGCGGGGGACAGCTCGGGCGGATGCTCGCGGAGGCGGCCGCGCCGCTTGGCGTCGAAGTGGTCGTGCTCGACCCGACGCCGGACTGTCCGGCGGCGCTCGTGGCCCGCGACCAGATCGTCGCCGAGTTCGACGACGAGGCGGGGATCCGCGAACTCGCCGCGTGCGCCGACGTGCTCACGTTCGAAATCGAACTCGCGGATCAGGACGTGATGGAGCGCGTGAGCGAGGAGACGGGCACGCCCGTTCACCCGAAGCCGTCGACGCTCGAGACGATTCACGATAAACTCGTCCAGAAACGGGACCTCGAGGACGCGGGGGTTCCGGTGCCGCCGTTCCGCGCGGTCGAAGACGCCGACGACATCCGCGCGGCGATCGACGACTACGGCGCGCCGGTGATGCTCAAGGCCCGCACGGGCGGCTACGACGGCCGCGGGAACGTTCCCGTCGAGTCGAAGGATGAAGCTGCGGACGCCCTCGAGTCCGTCGCCGGTCCCGCGATGGTCGAGTCGTTCGTCGATTTCGAGCGCGAGGTTTCGGTTATCGCCGTCAAAGGCGAGGACGAGGTCGCGACCTTCCCCATCGGCGAGAACGTCCACGTCGACGAGATCCTCCGGGAAACCATCGTTCCCGCGCGCTCGAGCGACGCGGCCGCGGAACGCGCCTACGACGTCGCGCGCGACGTGCTCGAAGTAATGGACGGACGGGGCGTCTATGGGATCGAATTATTTGAAACGCGCGAGGGAGAGATCCTGCTCAACGAGATCGCGCCGCGTCCGCACAACTCCGGCCACTGGACGATCGAGGGCGCTCAGAGCTCGCAGTTCGAACAGCACGCGCGCGCGGTACTGGGCTGGCCGCTCGGCTCGACCGAACTGCGCTCGCCGACTGTGCTGACGAACCTGCTCGGCGACGTTCGAAAGAGCTTCGCTCTTTCGAGCCAATCAGAATCGCAAAGCGATTCTGATGATGTCGACGAGGAACAGCGCGTGGAGTTCGGTGATATCGACCGGGTCCTCGAGACGCCGGGCGCGCACCTCCACTGGTACGGCAAGCGGCAGGTCCGGCCGCTGCGCAAGATGGGCCACGTCACCGTCTCGGGCGAGACCGAGGACGCCGACATCGAGGACCTGCTCGAGCGTGCGCGCGACCTCGAGAATTCTGTGACGTTCCGAACGGACGAGTAGACGGCCGCCGGTTCCGGCCCGTTTGCCACCGTTTCAAGTCACCCGCCCGACCACAGTCACGCATGAGCGACAGCGTCACCGATCTGATCGACCGCCTGCACGACGAGGCCGCACAGGACCGCCCGGCCGTGGAGACGCCCGACGTGGGGATCGTCATGGGCAGCGACTCCGACCTCGAGACGATGATGACCGGCGGCACGCGCCGCGGCGCGTACGACGCCTTCGTGGACGAACTCGGCTTCGCCGAACAGACCGACTACGAGAGCGCGCCCGACGCGCAGTTTACGTTCGAGACCTACGTCACCTCGGCCCATCGCACGCCCGACTTAATGACGGCTTACGCCGAAACCGCCGAGGAGCGCGGCCTCGAGGTCATTATCGCCGGCGCAGGTGGGAAGTCCGCCGACCTCCCGAACATGACCGCGTCGATCGCGTACCCGCTACCGGTCATCGGCGTGCCGGTCCAAGAGAAGTCCGTCGACAGCGTCATCGGCATGCCGACGGGCGCACCGCTGGTCGCAGTCGACGCCGGCAAGTCGTTCAACGCCGCGCTGTCGGCCGCCCAAATCCTTGCACGCCAGCACGACGAGGTTCGCAACCGGTTGGTCGCGTACCACGAGGCCCTGCGCGACGGCGTCGGGAACGTCTCTCGCGAACTGCACGACAGCGGCACGCCGGCGTTCCGGGACCGCGATCGGTAACGGCGTCTCGGATTAGCCACGCGCTCGCGGTGGTCCCGCCGTCGCGTCCATCTCAGTCACAGTGACTGAACGACTGATGAACCTGTGACCACTCTCGTCTGCTTACTGGCCGCGTATCGGCGTATTTCGCCGGCTACCAATCCCGTTTTACCGATCCGTTCGCGTTCCCGACGACCGGCTATCATCTCTCGTGATTATTCACGAGAGTCGTTTTCACAGAAGTCGCTCCTTGGCCCGTGCTTCCCCGAAAAACGAAGAATCAACCCTTATGTGCGTGCGGTTTGAAGCCTCGGACGTTACCGAGATGAATGATTGGATCGCCATCGGGGCGCTGGCGCTCGTCGGGGTACTGATACCGTTCGGGATGATGGCGGTATCGTATCTCCTGCGACCCACCGTGCCCGAAACGAGCAAACGAGCCACCTACGAGAGTGGCGAGATTCCGACCGGCGGGACGCGCATCCGGTTCAATATTCAGTATTACATGGTTGCGCTGCTGTTCGTCGTCTTCGATATCGAGACCGTCCTGTTGTTCCCGTGGACGGTCGCCTATCAGGATGCGCTCGCGGCGGAGGAAATCTCGCTTGTCAGCGCGCTCGGGCCAATGCTACTGTTCGTCGCCATCCTACTCGTCGGACTCGCGTGGGCGTGGCGCACAGGTGCAGTACAGTGGGCACAGACACCGCGTCAGCTGGAAACTGACAGATCATGAGTAGCGAACAACCACGCCAGCAAATCTACGATAGCACCGCACCGTCGACGGACACCCGCGACTCGCGAATCGGTGAGGGTGCCGACGACCGCTTCAACTCCAAGCTTCGGGAGGCGTTCGGATCGACGCCGTTTATCCTCACGAAGTTCGATAAGTTCATGAACTGGGTCCGGGGCAACTCCATGTTCATGCTCCAGTTCGGGATCGCGTGTTGCAGCATCGAGATGATGCACACGTACGCGATCAAACACGACCTCGACCGCTTCGGCGCCGGAGTCCCGCGGGCCTCGCCGCGGCAGGCCGACGTGATGATCGTCCCGGGGACGATCGTCTCGAAGTTCGGGCCCCGCATGAAGCGAGTCTACGACCAGATGCCCGAACCCAAGTTCGTCGTCGGTATGGGGTCGTGTACGATTTCCGGCGGCCCCTTCCAAGAGGGCTACAACGTCGTCAAGGGCGCCGAGGAGATCATCCCGATCGACATCCACGTCCCCGGCTGTCCGCCCCGACCGGAGGCGCTCGTCTACGGCATCGCCAAACTCCAAGAGCGGATCCGCAACGGGGAGTCGACGCCCGTCGTCGTCAAACCGTACGAACTCGAGGAGTTCGGCGACCTGCCACAGGACGAACTCGTCCAGAAGCTCGCGGACGACATCGACGAGGAGGACCTCGTCATGCGCTACAACTGGGCTGATTCGCCATGAGCACGGGACTCGAGCGCGGCGGCCAGCCGCCGATCGAAGTCACGGAAGACGACCTCGAGGCGCTGCTCGGTGATCGCGCGCTCGCACGCGACGACCACATGAACGCGCCCGGATTCGTCATCCGACCGGACGACGTCCAATCGGTCCTCACGGACCTCCGGGACGAGGCAGGATTCGATCACCTCGCAAACCTCACCGCACAGGAGTACGCCGATCGGTACGAATCGATCTACCACCTCCGGAAGTACGACGATCCGACCCAAGAGGTGTCGATTGTCGTCCCGACGACCACCGACGACCCGGTCAGTCAGAGCGCCGAACCGGTCTTCCGAACCGCCGACTGGCACGAGCGGGAGGCCTTCGACCTCGTCGGCATCGACTACGAGGGCCACCCCGATCCGCGGCGGATCCTCCTGCCCGAAACGTGGCAGGGCCACCCGCTCTCGCGGGGCTACGATCAGGAGAAACCCCAGCTGGTGACCCTGACCGAACACGCCAACCCGGTCCAGCCGGACCACCACGACGACGAGTCGGACACGATGTTCCTGAACATCGGTCCCCACCACCCGGCGACCCACGGCGTGCTCCACATCGAGACGGTCTTGGACGGCGAGACGGTCGTCGACGTCGATCCCGACGTCGGCTACCTGCACCGCTGCGAGGAGCAGATGTGCCAGCAGGGGACCTACCGTCACCAGATCATGCCCTATCCCGACCGCTGGGACTACGTCTCGGCCGGCCTGCTCAACGAGTGGGCCTACGCGCGCACGGCCGAGGACCTCGCGGACATCGAGGTCCCCGAGTACGCGCAGGTCATCCGGACGATGGGCGCAGAACTGTGCCGGATCGCTTCCCACATGCTCGCGCTGGCGACGTTCGCGCTGGACGTCTACGGCGACTTCACCGCCATCTTCCAATATGGCATGCGCGACCGCGAGGTCGTCCAAGACATCCTGGAGGATCTGACCGGCCAGCGGCTCATGTTCAACTACTTCCGGCTGGGCGGCGTCGCGTGGGACCTGCCCGAACCCCGCGAGGAGTTCATCGAGAAGACGCGGGACTTCCTCGACGAACTCCCCGCGAAGGTCGACGAGTACAACGACCTGCTGACCGGCAACGAGATCTTCCAGATCCGGTGTCACGACACCGGGGTCTTAGAGCCCGAGGTCGCCAAACAGTACGGCTGTACCGGGCCCGTCGCACGCGGATCCGGCATCGACTACGACCTCCGGCGCGACGACCCCTATGGCTACTACGATAACCTCGAGTGGGACGTCGTCACCGAGGACGGCTGTGACAACTACAGCCGCGTCCTCGTGCGCATGCAAGAGGTCGAGGAGTCCGCGAAGATCATCGAGCAGTGTCTCGACCTGCTCGAGGACTGGCCCGAGGACGAACGCACGGTCCAGAGCAACGTCCCGCGGACGCTCAAGCCGGACGCGGATACGGAGATCTACCGCAGCGTCGAGGGTGCGAAGGGCGAACTCGGCATTTACATCCGCTCGGACGGCACCGACAAGCCGGGTCGGTTCAAGATCCGGAGTCCGTGCTTCCACAACCTCTCGGCGCTGCCCGAGATGTCCGAAGGGGAGTACGTACCGGACCTGATCGCGTCGTTGGGCAGCCTCGATATCGTGCTCGGAGAGGTGGACCGGTAGTATGTCCGGCGGCCAGATCGCAGGTGCGGCCGGCGAACTGTCCGAACTGCCGGCGGTGCCGCTACAGGACACGGTCTTGCTCCCCGAGCGGATCGGCGAGCTGACCGGTCTCGACGGGTTCGGGTTGGGTGGCGAGTTGCTCGCGACCTTCCTCGCGGCCTTCCTCATCGGCAACCTGATGCTCGCGATGACCGGCGTCGCGGGGCCGTGGGCGAAGCGGAAGATAACCGCGGCCTTCACGGACCGGATCGCGGTCAACCGGCTCGGACCGGCCGGGCTGTTCATCATCATCGCCGACGCGGTGCGGCTCCTGTCGAAGGAACTGGTCGTGCCCGAGAACGCGGACCGACCGGCTTACGACCTCGCGCCGATTGTCGTCGCGTCGTCGGCGCTGCTCGGCTTCGCCGTCATCCCGATGGGTAACGGGATTCACCTCGCGGATCCCGAAGTCGGGCTGGCCTATGTCTTCGCCGTCTCGGGGATCGCGAGCCTCGGACTGGTGATGGCCGGCTACGCGTCGGCGAACAAGTACTCGATGCTCGGCGGCCTGCGCGCGGTGGCACAGAACGTCGCCTACGAGATCCCGCTGGTCGTCACCGGGATGTCGGTCGTGATCTTCGCCGGCACCCTCCAGATGGGTGAGATCGTCTCGGCGCAGGCGGAGCCGCTTATCACGATCGCGGGAATTTCGATTCCGTCGTGGTACGCGCTGGTCAACCCCTTCGCGTTCGTCCTCTTTCTGGTGGCGAACTTCGCGGAGGTCGGCCGTAACCCATTCGACACGCCGGAGGCACCGACCGAAATCGTCGCGGGCTACCAGACCGAGTACTCCTCGGTCTACTTCGTCCTGATCTACCTCGGGGAGTTCCTCCACATCTTCCTCGGCGGTGCGATCATCGCGACGATCTTCCTCGGCGGACCCGCCGGGCCGATCCTGCCGGGCATCGTCTGGTTCATCATCAAGATCTGGGCGGTGTTCCTCGCGACGCAGTGGCTGCGCTCGGCGGTTCCCCGGGTTCGTATCGACCAACTCATCGAGATCGGCTGGAAGGGACTGCTCGTGCTGGCCTTCGCCAATCTCATCTTGACCGCGGTAATCGTGGGGCTGATAGCATGATCGGGATACTCAAATCGATGGCAACGACGATGAAACACGCACTGGACGGCTCTACCTTCACGGTGGAGTACCCGGAGACCGCACCCGACGTGTCGCCGCGATTCCGCGGCGTCCACAAGTTCAGTCAGGAGCGGTGTATCTGGTGTCGCCAGTGTGAGAACGTCTGTCCGAACGACACGATCCAGATCGTCACGAACGATCAGCGACAGGGCGAACAGTACAACCTCCACATCGGGCAGTGTATCTACTGCCGGCTCTGCGAGGAGGTCTGCCCCGTCGACGCCATCCTGCTTACGGAGAACTTCGAGTTCACCGCGGACACGAAACACGATTTCGTCTACAACAAAGAGCAGCTGAAAGCGGTACCGTGGTACAAGGACATCGACCCGCTTGCCGCCCGCGAACCCGACCGGGGCGCGTGGGTCGGTGAGGGTGACGGGGAGGTCGACTACCAGTAACGGGTCCGCCCGTCCCGCAAACGGGCACTATCAACAAAACATGAACTACGAGCTGATCGCGTTCGCGCTGTTCGCCGTCGTGACGCTTTCCAGCGCGGTGGGTGTCGTGCTCATGCAGGACCCGTGGCATTCGGCGCTCCTGCTTGGTGTGGCGCTGCTCAGCGTCGCGGCCCATTACGTGATGTTAGCGGCTGAATTCGTCGCCATGATGCAGGTCCTCGTCTACGTCGGCGGGGTCCTCGTCCTCATCACGTTCGCCGTCATGCTGACCCAGCGCGACGATTCCGACGCCGACGCAGACGAGGTGGTACAGGCATGACGACCGGTCCGAAACTCCGACTCGGCAAGACGCTGGTTCCGGGACTACTCGCCGTCGGACTGTTCGCCGTGATGGCGCTCATCACGCTGAACGCGTCCTTCGATCCGATGACCGCGGCCGCCGGAGCCGGCTTCCCCGACGACGTCTCGATCACGGCCGAACTCGGCTACGCGCTCTTCGGCTACGACTCGCTCCAGCAGATCGGCGGCACCGAACCGTTCCTCGCCGCCGTCTTGCTCGTCGCGATCGCACTCGACGCCGCACTCGACGCCGCGCTCGTCCTCGCGAAACGCGAGGAGGGCGGCGAACCCGTCGCCGCGCTCTCGAGCACCGGCGAGTCCTCGAGTAGCGGTGAGGGTGCGGCGCCGGCAGTCGCCGACGGTGGAAGCGCCGAATCGACCGGCCGATCCGCAGACACCGGTGGTGAGAACCGATGACCGTCGACGTACAGTACTACGTGCTGCTGTCGATGGCGGTGTTCTGTATCGGGCTCTTCGGCGTGTTGACGCGTCGTAACGCACTGTTGTTCCTGATGTCCGTCGAGCTAATGCTGAACGCGGCGAATATCAACTTGATCGCGTTCGCGTTCTATCACGGCAACCTCACGGGGCAGTTGTTCGCGCTGTTTACGATGGCGCTGGCTGCCGCGGAGGTTGCGGTCGGACTCGGGATCATTCTGGTGCTGTACCGCAACTTCCGTGACGTCGACGTCACGGTACCGACGACGATGAGGTGGTAGAAGATGGCAGCAACAGCAACAGGACCGTTCGGATTCGCACCGGCGATCGCAGTGCTCCCGCTCGTGGCGTTCGTGATCACGCTGCTGTTCGGGAGGTACCTGCCGAAGAAAGGCGCGCTCCCGGGTATCATCGCGACGGGTGGCTCGCTTCTCATCTCGCTCGTGATGTTCGCGGCGGTCGCGGGCGGCAACGCACATCACACGGAACTGTACGAGTGGACGGCCGGCGCAGCGATGAGCGAGACGGGAGCGGAGACGATTTCGTTCTCGTTCGGGATCCTGATCGATCCCCTCTCGGCGCTCATGCTGGTAATCGTCTCGCTCGTCGCCTTGCTCGTCCACATATTCAGTCTCGGCTACATGAACGCCGAGGGCGAAACGGGACTGCCGCGGTACTACGCCGAACTCGGCCTCTTTACGTTCAGCATGCTCGCCTTCGTCTTCGCGGACAACCTGCTGATGGCGTTCATGTTCTTCGAACTCGTCGGGCTGTGTTCGTATCTCCTGATCGGGTTCTGGTTCCGCACGAAATCGGCACCCTCGGCCGCGAAGAAGGCCTTCTTGGTCACCCGCTTCGGTGACTACTTCTTCCTGATCGGGGTCGTCGCTATCGCGGCGACGTTCGGCACCGTCGGCTTCGCCGGCGAGGAGTCGTTCGTCACCGCCGCCGAGACGGCGATCGACGACGGCACGACCCTGTTCGGCTTCGACGCCGAGACGTGGGTGACGATCACCGGACTGCTCGTCCTCGGCGGCGTGCTCGGTAAGTCCGCGCAGTTCCCCTTCCACACGTGGCTGCCCGACGCCATGGAAGGGCCGACCACCGTCTCCGCGCTGATTCACGCCGCGACGATGGTCGCGGCCGGCGTCTACCTGGTCGCGCGGATGTTCGGCTACTACGCACTGAGCCCGACCGCGCTGGCGATCATCGCCTTCGTGGGCGGCTTCACCGCGCTCTTCGCCGCGACGATGGCCGTCGTCAAAGACGACATCAAACAGGTGCTGGCGTACTCGACGATCAGCCAGTACGGCTACATGATGCTCGGCCTCGGCGTCGGCGGCTACGTCGCCGGCGTCTTCCACCTGATGAACCACGCCTTCTTCAAGGCCCTCCTGTTCCTCGGTGCCGGGGCCGTCATCATCCTGATGCACCACGAACAGGACATGTGGAAGATGGGCGGGCTCAAAGCCAAAGCGCCCGTCACCTACTACACGTTCCTCGCCGGCGCGCTCGCGCTCGCGGGAATCGTTCCGTTCTCCGGCTTCTGGTCGAAAGACGAGGTGCTGTTCGACGCGCTCGCCGTCGGCCTCGAGCAACCGATCTTCCTCGCGGCCTACGCGATGGGGTTGATCGCCGTCTTCTTCACCGGGTTCTACACCTTCCGGATGGTCTTCCTGACCTTCCACGGCGAGCCCCGCTCCGAGACGGCCGAGGACCCCCACGCGGTCGGCTGGGCGGTTAAGGTCCCGCTGATCGCGCTCGGGACGCTCGCGACCGTCGCGGGTCTCGCGAACCTCGCGCCCGTCGCGGAGGTGCTCCACGCCGACATCACCTTCCTCGAGTTCTGGCTCGACGGCGAATACGGCTACCTCGAGGGGCTGACCTACCACGACTACCACGAGACGGTCGCCTTCGAGGAGGGCGTGATCGGCTCCGAGACGACGACGATGCTGCTGGCCGCGGGCCTGTCGCTCGGACTGGCACTGGCCGGCGCGTTCGCAGCACACGTGCTGTACAACGTCCCCGAGCCGAAGCGTCACACGACGAAACTCGGCGGCGCGTACGGCGTTCTGAAGCGCAACTACTACCAGGACGAGTATCAGGTCTGGCTCGCGGAGGGGCTGACGCTGCCGCTGGCTCGAGCCGCCGATCGGTTCGACCAGACGGTGATCGACGGGGTCGTCAACGGCACCTCGCGGATCAGCCTGTCCGGTAGTAACGTGGTCAAGCGGCTGCAGACGGGTATCGTAACTAACTACGCGGCGCTGTTGGTGGGCGGGTTCATCGGCTTGCTACTCGTCCTCGGCTATATCGGAGGGTGGTTCGCATGATGATAGAAGCGCTTATCGCGGTCGCACTGCTCGGCGCGCTGGTGACGTTCGTCGCGCCGAATCGAATTGCCGGCAAACTCGCCTTCGCCATCAGCCTCGTGCCGGCGGCGCTGTCGCTGTGGCTGTTCACCGCCTTCGACGGCAGCGGCAACGCCTTGCGCGGCGGCGAACTGGCGTTCGAATCGCAGGCCGCATGGATCGAACTCGGCGAACACTCGATCTCGTGGTTCGTCGGCGTCGACGGGATCAGCCTGCCGCTGGTGGTCCTGACGACGATCCTCTGTACGCTGGCGATCGTGAGCTCGTGGACGCCGATCGACGAGCGCGAATCCCAGTTCTACGGCCTGATCCTCTTTATCGAGGCGAACCTGATCGGCGTCTTCACGGCGCTCGATTTCTTCCTCTGGTTCGTCTTCTGGGAGGCGGTCCTGATCCCGATGTACCTGCTGATCGGCATCTGGGGCGGCCCGCGCCGCAAGTACGCCGCGATCAAGTTCTTCGTCTACACGAACGTGGCGTCGCTGGTGATGTTCGGTGCCTTCATCGCGCTCGTCTTCGGGCTCGGTGACTCGGTCACCTCCTTTGCGCTGCCCGAAATCGCGGGGGCGATGCTCGACGGCGGCCCCGAGGGCTTCTTCGGCCTCGAGGGGACGACGCTCGCGTCGGTCGTCTTCGTGGCGATGTTCCTCGGGTTCGCGGTGAAGGTGCCCATCGTCCCGTTCCATACGTGGCTACCGGACGCCCACGTCGAAGCGCCGACGCCGGCGTCGGTGCTGCTGGCGGGGGTCCTGCTGAAGATGGGGACCTACGCGCTGCTCCGGTTCAACTTCACGATGTTCCCGGAACAGGTCGAAATGTATGCGGTCCCGATCGCGGCGATCGCCGTTATCAGCGTCATCTACGGCGCGATGCTGGCGCTCGCCCAGACGGATCTCAAACGGATTGTCGCCTACTCATCCGTTTCGTCGATGGGCTATGTCATCCTCGGACTGGTCGCCTACACCCAGTTCGGTGTCGGCGGTGCGACCTTCCAGATGGTCTCTCACGGCCTGATCTCCGGGCTGATGTTCATGGCCGTCGGCGTCATCTACAACGCCACCCACACCCGGATGGTCACCGATATGTCCGGGCTAGCCGATCGAATGCCGATCGCGGTCGGCATCCTCATCGCCGGTGCCTTCGGCTACATGGGACTGCCCCTGATGAGCGGGTTCTACGGCGAGTTCACGATCTTCTTCGGGGCCTTCGGCTCTGAACTGCTCGACTACTCGCCGCTGTTTACCGCGGCGGCGATGTTCGGCATCGTGATCGTCGCTGGCTACCTGCTCTTTGCGCTCCAGCGGACGGTGTTCGGACCGTATCGACTCGAAACCGACTACGAGGTGGGCCGTGCACCCCTCCACGACATCGCGCCGATGGTCGTGTTGCTGGGACTTATCATCCTGCTGGGCGTGGCCCCCAGCCTGATCTTCGACATGATAACCGACGCAATCGATCCGATCATCCAGCACGGAGGTGATCTCTGATGGCAGTCCTCGAGCTTCCGCAGTGGGCGGCACTCGCGCCGGCACTGATCCTCGCGGGGACGGCGCTCGTGCTGTTCCTGCTCGATAGCATCAACCCGCACTCGACGAACCGCACCCTGCTCGCCGGCGTCGCCGTCGTCGGCTCGCTGTCGTCGCTGGCCGTCGCCGTCTGGTTTACCGCCGCCGGCGTCGGTGCGACGGGGATCGAGAACTACGGCGTCATCGATCTGATGGGCGGCCAGTTCGTCGTCGATCAGCTCGCGCTGTACTTCATGATCATCGTCGCGATCGTCACCGCCCTCGTCACGGTCGCGAGCCACGACTACCTGCGGGATCACACCTATCAGGCCGAGTACTACTCGCTGGTCATCCTCGCGGCGACCGGGATGTCGATGATGGCCGCCTCGAACAGCCTCGTGACGATCTTCATCGCACTCGAGTTGACGAGCCTGCCGTCGTACGCGCTGGTCGCGATCCTCAAGGACAACCGCGGCAGCGTCGAGGCCGGGCTGAAGTACTTCCTGATTGGGGCGCTGTCCTCGGCGATCTTCGTCTACGGCGTCTCGCTGGTCTACGGTGCGACCGGCTCCTTGCAACTCACGGATATCGCCGCAGTTCTCGAGAGCGGCGATGGAGCCGTCGGCGAAATGGGCGGCCTACTCGGGCTCGGGATCCTGATGCTGATCGGTGGCATCGCGTTCAAGACCGCGAGCGTTCCGTTCCACTTCTGGGCCCCCGAGGCCTACGAGGGTGCGCCCGCGCCGATCTCGGCGTTCCTCTCCTCGGCCTCGAAGGCCGCCGGCTTCGTGCTCGCGTTCCGCGTGTTCACGACGGCGTTCCCGGTCGCCGCGACGACGGAGGCCATCGGCGTCGACTGGACGCTGGCCTTCGTCATCCTCGCGATCGTCACGATGACGGTCGGGAACTTCGCGGCGGCGACTCAGGAGAACGTCAAACGGATGCTCGCCTACTCCTCGATCGGCCACGCAGGCTACGTGCTGATCGGGCTCGCGGCCCTCTCAGCCGAGGGCGGCGAACTCGTCATGGGCGCGGCCATGATGCACCTGCTGGTCTACGGCTTCATGAACACGGGCGCGTTCCTGTTCGTCGCCCTCGCGGAGTACTGGGGCGTCGGCCGGACCTTCGAGGACTACAACGGTCTCTCGCAGCAGGCGCCGTTCGCCTGCGCCGCGATGGCCGTGTTCATGTTCAGCCTCGCGGGGGTGCCGCCCTTCGGCGGCTTCTGGAGCAAGTATCTGCTCTACACCGAGACGATCAACGCGGCCGCGGACAACACGATCCTCTTAGTCCTCGCCGCCGCGCTCGTGGTCAACAGCGCGCTCTCGCTGTACTACTACTCGCGGCTGGTCAAGGCGCTCTGGATCGAGGAGCCGATCCTCGACCGGGACCGCCTCGCCCAGCCGACCGGGCTCTACGCGGCGATCATCGCTGCGGCCGTCCTCACGGTCGTCGCCCTGCCCGCGTTCGGGCCGATCGCCGATGCCGCGCTCGAGGCGGCCGCGGCGGTCGTCGCCTGATACGGTTTACTGTAAGTCATTTCCGGCGCAACCGCGACCTGGGCGGCGGTTGCGCCGGTAAATCGTTACAGCAATCCGTATGAGCCGAGCGGAGACCCGGTAGCTTTTACCCGTCGGGGTTGCAAGCCGCGACAAATGGTTTTCCGGCTCGTGCTCGGCTGTGGGACCGTCTGCCGACAGGTCACGGAGCGACTGTCCGAGCGCGACGGCGACCGACTGCTCGCGATCACCGACGACGAGAGCGTCGTCGAAACGTTGCGCGACGAGAGCGTGCCGGCCCGCGGCGCCGACCCGGCCGACCCCGACGTGATCTCGAACGTCGACCCCCCGGACGTAATCTTCGTCGGGAGCGACCGCACCGACATCAATCGGGCCGCACTCGAGGCGGCGCGGGATCGGTTCCCCGAGGCCTCGATCGTGGCGTATCTGGGCGGGAATGCGACGGCGGCGGACCGCGACCGGTTCGAGGAGTTGGCCGACGCCGTCGTCGATCCCTCGAGCGTCATGGCCGATCGGGTCCTCGACGGCGCGGCGAGCCCGTCGGCCGAAGCGGCGATCGAACTCCGGGAGCAACTCGCGGGGATCGACGGCCGGCTGGCGGTCCTCGCACACGACAATCCGGACCCGGACGCGCTCGCGAGCGCGGTCGCGCTGGTCGCCGTCGCCGAGTCCGTCGGCGTCGACGCCGACGCCTGTTACTTCGGCGAGATCTCCCATCAGGAGAACCGGGCGATGGTCAACCTGCTCGGACTGAATCTGCGGAACTTAGACCGCGACCAGCCGATCTCGGAGTACTCGGCGTTCGCGCTGGTCGATCACTCCCGGCCCGGCGTCAACGATCAGCTCCCGTCCGACCTCCACGTCGATATCGTCATCGACCACCATCCGCCCCGCGGGCCGGTCCCCGGCGAGTTCGTGGACCTGCGCCAGCAGGCGGGCGCGACCAGCACCGTCCTGACCGAGTACCTCGAGCGATTCGACCTCGACTTCGATCCGGCGACGGCGACGGCGCTGCTGTACGGCATCCGGGTCGACACGAACGACTTCACGCGGGAGGTGTCGCCCGCCGACTTCCGGGCGGCGTCGCGGCTGTGGCCCCACGTCGACACGTCGCTCCTGCGCCAGATCGAACAACCCTCCCTCGAGGGCGAGACCCTCGAGACGATCGCGCGAGCGATCAAGAACCGGGTGCAACGCGAGTCGGTCGCCGTCGCCAGCGTCGGGCGGATCAGCGATCGGGACGCGCTGCCCCAAGCGGCCGATCAGTTGCTCGCGATGGAGGGCGTCGAGACGACGCTCGTCTTCGGCTTCAACGACGAGATGGTCTACCTCTCGGCCCGGTCGCGGGCCGCCGATGTCGACCTCGGGGAGACCCTGCGGGACGCGTTCGACCGGATCGGGAGCGCCGGCGGCCACGCCGACATGGCCGGCGCGCAACTCGAGATCGGCATTCTGGGCAGCGCCGACGACGAGGCGGAGATCGAGTCGATCGTCAGCGTCGTCGAGGAGGTCATCACGAACCGGTTCTTCGAGGCGATCGAGACGCGGCCAGGGGTCCCGGTCGGAGCCTACACCCAGACTAGCGAGTGGCTGTTCACCCAGCGGGGCGAGCCCGAAGACGGCGAGTCCGCGTGAGGACTCGAGGGTCGAGAGGAGGAAGAGGCAGCGTCAGTAACAGTACTTTTGCGCGCGGCTCCCGTGTGTCCGGGTATGGAGGTCGTGTCGGGCCGGACGAAGCCCAAGGTCAAGGATTACATGACGCGGGACGTAGCGACGGTGTCGCCCGACGAAACCGTCGGCGAGGTCGCGACGCGGATCGCCGAGAGCGAGGAACACAGCGGGTTTCCCGTCACGGATCGACGGCGCGTCGAGGGCTTCATCAGCGCTCGCGACCTGCTGCTCGCCGAGGACGACGACCCGATTTTCAAGGTCATGGCGACCGATCTGCTGGTCGCCCACCCCGACATGAAGGTAAACGACGCCGCGCGCGTCATCCTCCGCTCGGGCATCCAGAAGCTCCCTGTCGTCGACGACGCGGGCAACCTCGTTGGGATCATCTCGAACGCCGACGTCATCCGCAGCCAGATCGAGCGCGCGACCCCCGAGAAGGTGGGCAAACTGATGCGGACCTTAGAGCAGATCCACGAGATCGAGCTGACGGAGGAGCGCCGGACCGTCCCGCTCTCGGAACTCACCCCGACGCAGGGCCGGGTGTACGCCGACGAACTCGAGGGGCGGCGATACGAACTCGAGCGCGGGCTCGCCGAGCCGCTGGTCGTCATCGACAACGGCGGCACACTGTTGCTGGCCGACGGCCACCACCGCGTGCTCGCGGCCGATCAGCTATCGATCGACGAGATGGACGCCTACGTCATCGTCATCTCCCACGAGATCGATCTGGGGATGGCACGCACCGCCGAAAAGGAGGACCTCGAGCGGATCGACGACATCGACGTCGTCGACTACGCGAGACATCCGCTGGTCCAGACGACCAAGCGACTCCAGTCCGACGGCGGGGGCGGAGACAGGGACGAAGACCAGTAGGGCGTCGGCGAACCGCGGGACGATTTCTCATACTCAGCAGGGAGACAGTCAGCCGGACCGACCGCTGGTGAGCGTTTTCCGTGTCGGCGCGGTACCTCGCTCGATGGCTGGATCACACACGCCCGATCGCGTTCTCATCGCCGGTGCCAGCGGCGACACCGGACACGAACTGCTGTCTGTCCTGCGGCCGACCGAACTGACCGTTCGCGCGATCACGCGGTCGTATGCGGCCGCGGACACGCTCGAGCGACACGGGGCGGACGAGGTGATCGTCGCCGATTTCTTCGAGTCGGCCGACGCTGTGCAGGCGGTCGAGGGCTGTGACATCGTCTACTGTGCGCTCGGTACGCCGCCGAGCCTGCGGCACGCGATCGGCGGCAAGCTGGTCGATCGGACGGGCGTCATCAACCTCATCACCGCCGCCGTGGCGGAGGGAATCTCCTATTTCGTCTTCGAGAGCGCGATCGGCGTCGGAAACTCGAGGGCGGGGCTGTCGCTGCCGTCGCGGCTCGCGATCCGGGGCTCGCTGCGTGCCAAACGGGACGCCGAGACCTCGCTGCGCCGATCGGGGCTGGGATACACGATCGTTCGTCCCGGCAGCCTCACGAACAGACCGCCGAGCGGCGAAGTCCTCGTGGGCGAGGGCGGCGATTCCGTCTCGGGGTCGATTCCGCGAGCCGACGTGGCCCGGATCATGGCCGCGTCGCCGTTCACGCCCGACGCGCGCAATCGAACGATCGAAATCGTCAGCCGCGAGGGGCTGTCGGGGACGCCGAAACGCCTCGTCGACATCGACTGGGGCGACGACGCCCTCACGGTCCCCCGCGAACGCAGCCGGGCCTGAGCCGTTCTCCGGGGCATTCCGGGCCCGTTTGCAGTCGGGAAAACACCCCCGAACCTTCATTGCGCTGTCGGCAAATATTACGACCATGTACGACGACGAGGAACTCGAGGAGATCCGCGAGGCCGGCGACCAGTGGGCGGCGGAGCGCCTCGAGCCGGCCCTCGAGCGTCACGGCGAGCGCCGGGACCGGTTCGCGACCGTGTCGAACCACGAGGTCGACCGCCTCTACACCCCCGACGACGTTTCGGACCTCGACTACCTCGAGGATCTCGGCTTCCCGGGCGAGGAGCCGTACACCCGCGGGCCGTACCCGACGATGTACCGCGGGCGGACGTGGACGATGCGGCAGTTCGCCGGCTTCGGCACCGCAGAGGAGACCAACGAGCGCTTTCACTACCTGATCGACGAGGGCCAGACCGGGCTCTCGGTGGCGTTCGACATGCCGTCGCTGATGGGACTCGATTCGGACGACCCCATGAGCGAGGGCGAGATCGGCAAGGAGGGCGTCGCGGTCGACACGCTCCGGGACATGGAGATCCTCTTCGACGGGATCGATCTCGAGGAAATTTCGACCTCGTTTACGATCAACCCCTCCGCGCCGGTGATCTACGCGATGTACGTCGCGCTGGCCGACCGGCGGGGAGTTCCTCGAGAAAACCTGCGCGGGACCCTCCAGAACGACATGTTCAAGGAGTTCATCGCCCAGAAGGAGTGGGTCATCCCGCCCGAGCCCTCGCTCGATCTCGTGACGGACGTCCTCGAGTTCAGCACGGCCGAGACGCCGAAGTTCCACCCGATTTCGGTCTCGGGCTATCACATCCGCGAGGCGGGCTCGACGGCGGTCCAGGAACTTGCCTTCACCCTCGCGGACGGCTTCGGCTACGTCGAAGACGCCGTCGAGCGGGGGCTCGACGTCGACGAGTTCGCGCCGCGGCTCTCCTTTTTCTTCAACTGCCACAACTCCTTCTTCGAGGAGATCGCGAAGTTTCGGGCGGCCCGCCGGATCTACGCGCGGGTAATGGACGACTGGTACGGTGCCGAGGCCGACGAATCGAAACGGCTCAAGTTCCACACCCAGACGGCGGGCCAGTCGCTGACGGCCCAACAGCCCCTGAACAACGTCGCTCGAGTGACGATACAGGCGCTCGCCGGCGTCCTCGGCGGGACCCAGTCGCTGCACACCAACAGCTTCGACGAGGCGCTGGCGCTGCCGGGCGAGAAGGCGGTCAGGGTCGCCCTGCGGACCCAGCAGATCATCGCCGAGGAGTCCGGCGCGGCCGACATCGTCGATCCCATGGGCGGCTCCTTCGCCGTCGAGACGCTCACGAACGAGATCGAGGAACGCGCGATGCGCTACATCGAGGAGATCCGGGAGATGGGCGACGGCTCGGTCCGCGACGGCATCCTCATCGGCATCGAGGACGGCTACTTCCTCCGGGAGATTCAGGACGCCTCCTACGAGTACCAGGAACGGGTCGAACGCGGCGAGGAGGTCGTCGTCGGCGTCAACGAGTACACGCTCGAGGAGGACACCAGTCCTGACATCCTCCAAATTGACGAGACCACGGCCGAGCGCCAACTCGGGCGACTCGCGGACGTGAAAGCCGACCGGGACGACGCGGCCGTCGAGGAGTCACTCGAGGCGCTGCGCGAGGCCAGCGAGCGCGGCGAGAATACGATGCCGTACATCGTCGACGCCGTGAAGGCCTACGCGACGATGGGCGAGATCATGGGCGTCTTCGAGGACCAGCACGGCGCGTACAGCGAGAGCATCGGGTTAGCCTGATACTGTCGGGCGAAACAACGTACAGCCCGATCGCACTCGAGACGCCGTCGCGGAACGCGATCGGGAGGCTACTGACTGTTGTCCGATCGTATCGTAGCCACTGATCCGATTTGCACACTGATCGCAATGCCGTCCAGCGATCAGGTATGCAGTTACGTTCAGTAGCTACTATCTGAGTCACGCGGCGTCGGTCGTCCGCCACCGGTGAACCGCGTCCGATAGCACCGTCGCGAGCACCGCCATCCACACGACGCTTCCGACGAGGCCGAGGACCACGGCCCAGTGAAACCGGATCGCGAGCGGACTGAGAAGGACGAGCGGCAGTCCCAGCAGCGCGAGCGGCACGGAGAGGAGGCCGCCGAGCCACGCGGGCCCGATTCCGGCGAGCGCGACGACGGCCCACAGGAACGCGAGCGAGACGAATCCGGGAACGCGACGAGAGAGGCGTCGTCGAGTTGCAACACGCGTCGATACCGGGACGACGCCTGCTCGTCCGCGGTGACTCGCCGCCCAACGAACGCCGATACGAACGCGACGGCGGCCGATCCGGCGATCGAAACGCCGATTCCGACGGCGAGCAGTTCGAGCGAGGGCTCCGTCGACGGTGGGAGACTGGCCGTCGTGAGGTTGCGATTGACGTACCACACCGCCGGAAACAGGGCAGCGAAAAAGGGGACGACCATCGCTCGGAGAGTGGCGGCCATTTCATGCGATGTTCGAAGATCAGTACTGTAGTTCTTTTCACAGGAGTGTGATCGGATGGGCGGACAGCTATCTATGAGTAGCGAGCGGCGGTGCGTGACCCTCACGTCTCGGCATCGAATTGGGAGAGTGTTCGGACGACGAGCAGGAGCGACAGGAGGACGACCCCGACCGAAACGGCCCCGTAAACGCCGAGCGTGAGCGGTGTAACGGGAACTGCGACCGCGAGGACGGTGATCTCCTCGAGCCCGGTCCGGCCGGGCAGCGTCGCGCCGAGCACCGCCCCGAAGGCGGCGGTCGCGGCGACCAGCGCGAGGCCGAGCCCGGCGATGGCGTTCCGGCCCGTAATCCGGCGATCACTGGACACGGTCCCGCGTACGACGGCCTGATTTGAGGGTCTTGTGTCGGATCTCTGGCGGTGATACGGCGACGGTCCTCTCGATTCGAGACCGGTCGCTCACTCGAGCGGCTCCGATCGACCCGATCGAAAAGAAAGCGAGGCGGATCAGCCGAACAGTTCGCCGAGCCCTTCGCCCGACGCGTCTCCCTCGTCTTCGTCCTCCTCCTCGTCTTCCGGTTCTTCCTCGGCTTCCGGCTCTTCGTCCGCTGGCTCTTCCTCCGCTGCCGACGCGTCCGCACCGCCGGCCGCCGGCTGGGCGGGCGCGGCCGCGCCGAACGCCGTCTCCTCGATGGCTTCCTCGATATCGACGTCCTCGAGCGCGGCGACGAGCGCTCTCACGCGGGACTCCTCGACGTCGACCCCTGCGGCCTCGACGACGTCGCGCACGTTCTCTTCGGAAATCTCTCGGTCCGATTCGTGGAGCATGAGGGCTGCGTAGACGTATTCCATCGGTCTCACCCGTTCGACCGGAATCGAGTCTCCCGGCCACGCCGAGCGCGGCGTCGCTTCGATTCCGGCACTCGAATCAGACGGGAGTAAACCACATAGGCGCTCCGTCGGTCAGTGAACGTGACTCCCGCGCAGCCGAGAACGAACGACGAACGGAAAGCCGACACCGGTGTCTCTCTCGGTGGGCGAACGTGTGGTGTCACGGCCGGCTGCTGGGAAACGTTCTTCCCCGATTACGGTGTAGCCCCGACAGTGATCCCCCGTGAGTTCCGATAAGGCCGACGCCGACGGAACAGTCATCCAGCACCGGCTATCCGAGAAGGAACTGTTCCTGGTACTGCTCGTCGGCATCGTGATACTGATGTCGATTACCGGATTCGTCCTGATCATCAACTGAATCCGAAACCGGTGGCGTGCCACACTCAGGTCTCGGACGTGTCGTGTCGCGTGCGGTCGTCGGTCTCGATCACTCGAGCCGCGACGTAGGTGGCGACCGCGAGCGTGCCCATCGTCACGATCAGGATGGCGAACTGGATCGTCGACTGGAGCGGGTCGAACCCCCATGGGTTGAACACCGCGAAGACCGCGACGAAGAACGCCATGATCGCGAACGGGATCAGGTTGACCGTGAGATCGAGCCCGATTTCGGCGTCGAATGCGCGTCGACTCATTGATTCTGTATGCTCTCGAGTGGACGTCTGCGATGGGTTTCGACTCGATTCAGTCGCGTTGCGACCGTGGTGGCCGTCGTGGCGATCACGGCCGTCACGGCGCTGCTATCGTTCTATCTCCGTCGGGACCGCACGACCCCCGCACCGGCGATTGTCACGACGCCGGCGATGACGAGCGCGACGCCACGACTCGCCAGCCCGGAGAGCGGTTCGAGGAGTTCGATCGGCACCGTCCCGGTCCCGTGGGCGGTCAGTACCCCGCCGCCGACGACGAAGGCCACGCCGAATTTCGCCGCGAACGCGAGCGGCCGCTCGATGTAGTCGGCGTCCGCCAGAATTCCCGCGACGCTCGCGGCGAACGCGACGAGTCCGATGACGGCGACGGGGAGGAAACCGACGACGATGCCGACTTCCGATCCGACGAGTCCGAGGGCAACGAGGATCGGCCACGGCCGCCCGCCGTCGGCCCGTGTCGGTTCGGTCGCCGCTCTCTGCGAGTGGTCGGCCATACTCGGCGTTCCACGTCGAGGGTGTAGTATCTGGCCCTACTCGTCGGATCCAGTGATAGTCTCGAGACAGTGAAAAACGGAGACTCGGCGGGCGCGTCGGTTCGCTACTCGTCGCGCTCGATGACGAATTCGGTGAACTCCTCGAGCTTTTGGGTCGTCTCCGCGTCGAAGTCTACGTCGTCGATCGCCGCCCGCGCGTCGGCGGCCAACTCGAGGGCGCGCTCGCGGGCGTACTCGATGCTGCCCGCGTCCTCGAGGATCGAAAGGGCCTCGAGGATTTCGTCGTCGGTGTTGTCCTCGGCCTCGAGGATCGACTGCAGCCGACGGACGCGGTCGGGGTCGCTCGTTTGCATGGCGTGGATGACCATGAGCGTCTTCTTGCCCTCGCGGATGTCGTTGCCGAACTCCTTGCCGAACTCGCCGGCTCGGCCGAGCGAGTGCTCGATGTCCAAGATGTCGTCGCCGATCTGGAAGGCGACCGCGGTCAGTTCGGCGTATTCGGCGACGGCTGCCTCGACCTCGGGCGGTTGGTCGGTGATGATCGCGGCGAGGCGAGCGACGATTCGGCCGAGACAGCCGGTCTTGCACGCACACATCTCGAGGTACTGGTCAGTACTGATCCGAACCTCGCGTTCGTTGTGCCAGCAGATGTCCATCCCCTGGCCGAGATGGGTGCGGTTCAGTTCGTGCATGAGCATCTCGTAGGCGGCCAGCCGCCGGTCCGCCGGGAGGTCGGCGGGATCCTGCGTGAGGACCTTCAGCGGCAGGAAGTACATCGCGTTGCCGGCGTTGAGTGCGATGTCGCGCCCGTAGACGCGGTGGAGCGCGGGCTCGCCGCGCCGAATCGTCGCCCCGTCTTCGACGTCGTCGACGATGATCGTCCCGTTGTGCAGTATCTCCGGAATACAGGCGTAGGGCAGGTACTCGGCCGGGTCCTCGCCGAATCCCTCGACGAAGACGAGAAAGAGTACCGCACGCCACCGCTTCCCGCCTCGGTCGAGGAGATCCCACAGCGGCGTCGCCAGCGCGCGCTGGATGCCGGTGGGGTCGTACTCGTAGGTCGGGGGGCCGAAGAAGGACTCGAGGTAGTCGGCGTCGATCTCGCGTGGGACCAGATCGGCGATCGCCTCATCGATGGCCGGCCGCCAGTCGGCAAGCGTCTCCCGCATACCGACCCCGAGAGGGAGCGGCGTAAAAAAGATTCGTAGTTTGTCGTGTCAACGAGTGGTGTCAATCCACATACCACAGTCGGCGGTCAGAATCCAGCGAGCGATACAGTTACCCGGCCGCCGTGTGTCACTCCAGCCATGAGCGCTTGGATCGGATCCGTTTTCGAGAGCGACATCGGCTGGACCCACCTCGAGGACCTCGTCGATGTCGGGAACCGGATGGCCGGCAGCGACGGCGAACGCGAGGCCGCCGAACTGACCCGGGACGCGCTGGCCGACGCCGGCGCGCGAAACGCCCGCCTCGAGCCCTTCGAGATACAGGGCTGGACCCGTGGCGACAGCGCGATTACGGCCGGCGACACCACACAGGAGTGTATCGCCCTGCCGCGCAGTCCCGACGAGCGCGTCGTCGCGCCGCTGATCGATCTCGGCTACGGCATGCCCGAGGACTTCGCGGAGACCGATGTCGAGGACGCGATCGTCATGGTCCGCAGCGACAGCCCCGACTACTACGATCGGTACGTCCACCGGCGGGAGAAGTACTACCACGCCGTCGAGAACGGCGCCGTCGGGTTCGTGTACCGAAACCACGTCGAGGGCTGTCTGCCGCCGACCGGTAGCGTGGGGACCGACGCGGACCCGGTCGGCGCGATTCCGGCACTCGGCGTCTCGAACGAGGTCGGCGCGCGGCTGGCCCGGCGGTTCGACGGGGAATCGATCACAGTCTCCGTCGAGGCCGACATCCACCCTGCGGAGAGCCAGAACGTGCGCGCCGAACTCGGCCCCGACACCGACGAGCGCGTGCTCGTGACGAGCCACGTCGACGCCCACGATATCGCCGAGGGTGCGATGGACAACGGCGCCGGAACCGCGATGATCGTCGAACTCGCGAACGCCCTCGCGGCGCGCGAGGACGACCTCGAGACCCGCATCGAGTTCGTCGGCTTCGGCGCGGAAGAGGTCGGCCTCGTCGGCTCCGCGCGATACGCCGAGCAGACGGACCGCGAGACGATCAAGGCGGTCGTCAACAACGACGGCGTCGTCCGCGATCGGACGCTCTCGATCGTCACGCAGGGCTTTGACGCGCTGCAGGAGGTCGCGAACGACGTGGCCGACCGGTACGATCACCCGATCGGGACGGTCCCGAAGGTCGGCCCCCACAGCGACCACTGGTCGTTCGTCGAACGGGGCGTTCCGGGCTGTCACGTCAAATCGATCTCGGACGGGCCGGGACGGGGCTGGGGCCACACCGCCGCCGACACCATCGAGAAACTCGAGCCCCGAACCCTGCGCGAACAGGCGATCCTCCTGACTGAATACGTCGTCGCACTCGCCGAGAGCGAGGTGACGGTCGATCACAGGGACACCGCCGATATCGCGGCCGACCTCGAGTCCCAAGATCTCGCCGAAGGGATGCGGATCACCGGCGATTGGCCCTACGACGAGTGATCGCGCCCGTGGGGCCCGGGGCGACCGCGGTGACTGCAGCCGACCGCCGGCGTGCAGTCTGCGACCGACAACCGTACGCTTTTGAGCGGCCCGTGTGAACTGACGGCCATGGATGCCGCGTGGAGCGCGGGCGATTCGCCCGTGGTCGGCGTCGTCGGCGAGGCAGACGGGAGCGGCGCCATCGAAATCGACGACGACCTCGAGTCGGTGCTCGCCGCTGCCGACGCCGACGTGACGATCGTCGACGGCGGGCTCGAGGACGTGCTCGCGGCGGAGCCGTCGGTGGTGGTGACGGCCGGCGAACCGGCCCTGTCGGCGGTCGCTCGCGCCGATGTCGACGGTCCCGTTCTGCCGGTCGGTTCCGTTTCCGGGATCGAGTCGGTCGACCGCGATCGCCTTTCGGATGCGCTCGAGGCCGTCCTCGACGGCCGTGCTCGCAGTCGCGAGCGGACCGTTCTCGGCGTTGCCCTCGAGTCGACACGTGACGAGACAGCGGCGACCGCGACTCGAGTGCGTGCGCTGTTCGACGTGACGCTCATCACAGACGAACCCGCTCGGATCTCGGAGTACGGCGTCCGGGACCGGGGCGGGTCCGTGGCGACCTTTCGCGCCGACGGCGTCGTCGCGGCGACGCCGGCGGGGAGTCACGGCTACGCGAGCGCGGTCGACGCGCCCCAGCTCTCGCGGGCCGTCGACGCGGTGGCGGTCGCGCCGATCGGTCCCTTCGTCACCCAGACCCGACAGTGGGTGCTGCCGACCGACGAACTGACGTTCACCGTCGAACGCGAGGCGTGCGACGTGACGCTCGTCGTCGACGGGCGATCGATCAATCCGGTCACCGTCGACTCCGCGGTGACCGTCTCCGCTGCCGGGACGCTCTCGACGCTGGTCGTTCCGAACAAGTGACTCACGGAGTCGGCAGAAGAGAGCGCGAAAACGGCGGTATCGGCCGCTGGTCGGCGAGCGGGACTGGGACCGGGTCTGGTCCAGCCGGCCCGGTTCGACTGTGCCCGCCTATCCGTTGTATGGCTCCTCGTCGCGGTGGTGGTCCGGATTCTCGTTCTCGAGGGCGTCGTCTTCCCGGTCGACCGATTGCTGTTCGATGTCCTGCCGGCGCTGTTCCTCGTCTTGGCGCTCGCGAGCTTCCTTCTCTTCCTCGGTGAGCCCCTCCTCGTCCTGGGCCTCCTCGGGATCGGTCTCCTCTTTCGCGAGCTGGACGTCCCGCCCGTGTTCGTCCTTGCCGGTGGTGTCGCGCTCGTCAGTGTTGTCAGACATAGTGATCCCGATTGTGGCTACCCGCGGTCGCTGAAAAGGCGTTGGGCTTGCGAGAGTCGGCGTGGCAGCTGTATTGCAGCAACTGGCCGTTTAGCCGCGTCTTACCAGGGTTCGTCGGAAGCGAGATCGATCTCGCTGTCGCCCTTTGCCGACGGGCAGATATCCGCCAGCACGCAGTCGGCACAGTCGGGGTTCTGGGCCGTACAGGTCGCTCGACCGTGATCGATACAGAGATGGGTGAACTGCTGCCAGTCGTCCTCGGGGACGATCTCGATCAGGTCCTGCTCGATCCGTTCGGGATACTCCTCCTCGGTCAGCCCCAGCCGCTGTGAGAGCCGCTGGACGTGCGTGTCGACGACGATTCCCTCGACGATGTCGTGGCCGTGCTGGAGGACGACGTTCGCCGTCTTCCGGCCGACGCCCGAGAGGTCGGTCAACTCGTCCATCGTGTCCGGCACCTCGCCGTCGTGGTCCTCGAGGATCGTCTTACAGGAACTCTTGATGTAGCCCGCCTTGCTGTTGTAGTAGGTGATCGAATTCAGATCCTCCGCGAGTTCCTCCTCTGGCGCGTTGGCGTAGTCCTCGGCGCCGTCGTACTTCTCGAAGAGGTGCTTGGTCTCCTTGTTCACCCGTTCGTCCGTACATTGCGCCGAGAGGATCACCGCGATCAGGAGTTCGAGCCGGTTCGAGTACCGCAGCGAAATCGTCGAGTCCGGATACGCTTCCTCGAGTCGGTCGATAACCTCCGTCGCCTGTTCAGCGCGGGTCTCGAGCGGGGTTCCCATGCAGGAGTCGTTGCGAGAGCGCGCATTTGAGCCGTTCGGTTCGAGGTGGGGAGTTCGAATCACCAGAACACCGGACCTCACTTCCGAACGCCGGCGACACGGATCACACGACACATCTCCCTGTCAGAATTCACGGAAGGAGTACTATTATCATCTCCGACTCGAGTAGTATGAAAGACGGATCCGCCGGGAGAGGAGCGATAATGACAGAGGAGACTCATCGGACAGAGGCCGATCGTGCGGAGGGACAGTCGAGAATCGGCGTGCTCGACGTGCTGATAGCCGAACTCGAGGCCGACGACGGCCCGAACGGGGAAGCGCTCCGTCGGGCGCTCGACCTCGAGCGGACGGCCACGCCGGAGCGGGTCGCGGAGACCGAGGCCGCCATCGAGTCCCTGCGGGCGGCTCTCGACGACCAGACGGCGGCCCACGCCGAACTGCGGGCCGAGATCGAGAACGACCTCGAGCCGCGGCTCGATACCGTCGACCGCCGCCTGCGGGATCTCGAGACCCGACTGTCGAGTCTCGAGTCCGAGACGCGGGAGTTCTGCTCGGAGCTCACCGCCGTCCGCGATTCCCTCGCTGACGTTCGCGACGATGATCCCGACCGCGTTGATGACACCGACATCGACGCGCTCGCGGACGATCTCGCGGCCCTCGAGCGAACGGTCGCGACCGCCTTCGACGCGGTCACGTCGGACCTCGAGAGCGATCTCGAACGGGTGCGAGCGTCCCTGACGGAGGATATCGGCGCGCTCGAGCAGCGGCTGTCCGCGCTCGAGGAGGTAATGGGGACCGACCCGGATGCCGAGACCGAGCGAAAATAGGTCGCGCGGCGTCGGAAGTGAGAACGCCGATCCGGGAGTTCGCCGCGGACGATCGATCAGACCGTTTATGAAATCGACGAGAAGTGCGATATACTGCGGATATAGGACCGGAGCGTCGCTGAGACGTTCGAACCGTCGGACTGATAGGATGCCGTGAGGTTTAAGCGGTCTTCAGCCACGTATCCGGGTATGAAAGCCACGGCCATGGCCCACCCCATTCAGGGACTGGTCAAGTATCACGGGATGCGCGACGAGATCGAGCGGCTTCCGTACCACGACAGTATCAGCGTCTGTACGGCCCCCAGCCACACGCGGACGACCGTCGAGTTCTCGATGGATTACGACGAGGACACCTTCATCGTCGACGGCGAGGAACTCGAGGGACGGGCCCACGAACGGGTCGAGGCCGTCGTCGAGAAGGCCCGCTCGAAGTCCGACGCCGCCCACACCGTCTACCCGGTCCGCCTCGAGAGCGAGAACAGCTTCCCGACGAACGTCGGACTGGGGTCGTCTTCCTCTGGCTTTGCGGCCGCGGCGATGGCGCTGGCCGAGGCGGCCGAACTCGACGCCTCGAAAGGGGAAATTTCGACGATTGCGCGCGTCGGGTCGGCCTCGGCCGCGCGGGCGGTCACCGGCGCGTTCTCGCATCTCCGCACCGGGATGAACGACGAGGACTGTCGCTCCGAGCGGATCCCCTCGAACCTCCACGAGGACCTGAAGATCATCGTCGGCCTCGTCCCCTACCACAAGGACACCGACGACGCCCACCGCGAGGCCGCCGACAGCCACATGTTCCAGGCCCGCAACGCCCACATCCACGAGCAGATCGCGAAGATGCGTGACTCCCTGCGCAACGACGACTTCGAGGGCGTGTTCGAACGCGCCGAACACGACTCGCTGTCGCTGGCCGCGACGACCATGACCGGCCCCTCCGGGTGGGTCTACTGGCAGCCGGCCACGCTTGCGGTCTTCAACAAGGTCCGCGAACTCCGCGAGGAAGAGGACATCCCCGTCTACTTCTCGACGGACACCGGTGCCAGCGTCTACGTCAACACCACCGAAGAACACGCCGATGAAGTCGAGGAAGCCGTCTCCGACTGCGGCGTCTCGACGACCACGTGGGACGTCGGCGGCCCCGCCCGCCTGCTCGAGGAAGACGACCACCTGTTTTAACGACGGCTCGCGACGTCGACCCTCCGACGGGCGCTTCGCGCTGTGCTCCGGTCGATCGTCGGCACGTTCTCACACCGTTTGCTATCGTAGCCACTGACCCGATTTGCACACTGATCGCAACGCTGTCCGGCGATCAGGTGCGCAGTGACTTTCAGTGGCTACTACCGTTTTCTCAGACCTGTCCGAGTTCCGAACGGTTACGACTACGCAGTAGTACAGCCTCTCGTGATCGACCGATCCTCCCGACAAGTCGACGGCGACCCGGTACCGCCGGTTCGGATATAGTCGGAATGACTATTAGTCACGTGTTCGAAAGCGGTGTGATGTCATATTTGGATATTACAACCGCCGTGCTGCAACAAGGTGGCGGCGAAGCCGGCGGCGGCCTCACGATGATCATCGGATTGCTGTTTGTCGTGTCCTACATCGCAGGCGCATGGAAGACCTTCAGTAAAGCCAATCAACCCGGCTGGGCGGCGATCATCCCCATCTACAACTGGTACATCATGTTCAAAATCGGGAACAACGAGTGGTGGTGGGTCCTCGTCATGTTCGTTCCCATCGTGAATATTTACGCTACCTACAAACTGTTCGCCGGCGTTTCGAACGCGTTCGGCTACGGGATCGGGTTCACTCTCGGGCTGTGGTTCCTGGGATTCCTCTTCTTCCCGCTGCTCGGCTTCGGCGACGCGACGTATCGTGGCTCTCCCACGCTGGGCGCGTAGCGCGGTCGTCTGCGCTGTGACCATCGTTCAAGCCTGCTAGAACTCGCGGTGGTCGGTTCGAACTGCGACTCACAACCAGCGATGCCGTCGCTCGAGCGAACGAAAGACGAAATAACGAACTGACGTCGACCTCGAGCCGGGGTGTTAGGCGAAGGTTTTCGAGACGTCTTCCGTCTCGTCGGATTCGGCTTGGACCTTGTCCCACGCGTTGCGGAAGTCCTCCATCCGGATCTCGGTGCGGTCGTCGCGGATGGCGAACATGCCGGCCTCGGTACAGACCGCTTTGATGTCGGCACCGGAGGCGTTGTCGGCCTCTTCGGCCAGTTCAGCGAATTCGACGTCGTCGGCGACGTTCATCCCGCGGGTGTGGATCTCGAAGATGATCTCGCGGCCCTCGGCGTTGGGCTTTGGCACTTCGATCAGGCGGTCGAACCGGCCGGGTCGAAGGATGGCGCGGTCGAGCATGTCGAAGCGGTTGGTGGCGGCGATGATGCGGATCTCGCCGCGCTCCTCGAAGCCGTCCATCTCCGAGAGGAGTTGCATCATGGTCCGCTGGACCTCGGCGTCGCCGGAGGTCTTGGACTCGGTCCGCTTGGCCGCGATGGCGTCGATCTCGTCGATGAAGATCACTGCGGGTTCGTGCTCGCGGGCGACATCGAAGAGGTCGCGGACGAGCTTTGCCCCCTCGCCGATGAACTTGTGGACCAGTTCCGAGCCGGCCATCTTGATGAAGGTGGCGTCGGTCTGGTTGGCGACGGCCTTGGCGAGCATCGTTTTGCCGGTGCCCGGCGGCCCGTAGAGCAGGACGCCGCTGGGCGGGTCGATGCCCACGTCGTCGAACATCTCGGGCTTCTCGAGGGGCATCTCGACGGTCTCGCGGACCTCTTGCATCTGCTCTTCGAGCCCGCCGATGTCCTCGTAGCTGACCTCCGGGCTCTCGGTGACTTCCATCACGCGAGCGCGGACGTCGGTTTCGTTCGAGAGGGGCTTGACGATAGACAGCGAGTTGTTGACCGCGACCCGCGCGTCGGGTTCGATGTCCTCGCGCATCTCGTCGGTGACTTCGGTCAGCGCCTCCTGATTGTTCCCGTGCTGTTTGATAATGACGCCCTCGTCCGTGACCTCTTGGACGGTGGCGACGAACAGCGGCGACTGCTTGAGTTTCTTGTTCTCGTGTGTGAGTCGCTCGAGTTTCTGCTGGTACTTGTTGTTCTCGGCGTTGGCGTCGAGGAGCTTGTCGCGCATCTCCTCGTTTTGCGCCTCGAGGATCTCCAGCCGTTCCTCGAGCGCCTGGATTTTCTCCTGTTGGGACGCCTCGTCCTCATCATATGGGAGGTCGACGTCGTCCACGGTGTCGCTCATCACCCGTCCTTTAGGTACTGGTTCATAAGAGACTTCGGGTAGGTATATTCAGGCCCGTAATATAACCATGGGGCATTAAAACGAATAGAAAATATTATCACCCCGTATTCGGAATGGGAAGGTAGGATGAGTGCTTCAGAGTCGCTTCGACAGGAGACCAGCGAGCGGGGAACGTGGGACGACGTGCGCGAGCTGCCGCCGAGCGCGAAACTCGTCGCGAAGGTCCTCGAGTACAACGACACGATGACCCAACAACAGATCGCCGACGAGACGCTCCTCCCCTCTCGGACCGTGCGGTACGCGCTCAACCGACTCGACGAGGAGAACGTCATCGATTCGCGCTTTTCGTTCTCCGACGCCCGCAAGCGCCTGTACAGTCTCGATATCGAATCGTAACTGGCGTTCGTCGTGTCGATTGCAGCCGTTCTCGCTTCTGTTTCTCTCGTCTGCGAGCGCGACACGGTCGGCCGTCTCGAGGGTCTCCGAACTGTCCGTACTACTTTCACTTCGGTCACGGAACCCCTTTAGGGCGGGCTCGCCAACGACTGGCCAATGACGCGGGTACTACACACGGGCGATACCCACCTTGGGTACCAGCAGTACAATTCGCCCGAGCGACGACAGGACTTCCTCGAGGCGTTCCGGACCGTCGTCGAGGACGCGGTCGCGGACGACGTCGACGCGGTGGTCCACGCCGGCGACCTCTTTCACGACCGCCGGCCGGGACTGGTCGACCTGCAGGGAACCGTCGACATCCTCCGGGTGCTCGCCGACGCCGACATCCCCTTTCTCGCCGTCGTCGGCAACCACGAGTCGAAACGCGACGCCCAGTGGCTCGATCTCTTCGCGGATCTCGGACTGGCGACCCGGCTCGGTGCCGAGCCGGTCGTCGTCGACGACATCGCCGTCTACGGGCTGGACTTCGTCCCCCGCTCACGGCGGGACGATCTGACCTACGATTTCGACGCCGTCCCGGACGATGCGGCGTACGCGACGCTGGTGAGCCACGGCCTCTTCGAACCCTTCGCGCACGCGGACTGGGATACCGAGACGGTCCTCGAGGAGTCGACGGTCGATTTCGACGCTGTCCTGCTGGGGGACAACCACAAACCGGACACCGCGGAGGTACGCGATACGTGGGTCACCTACTGCGGGTCGACCGAGCGCGCGAGCGCCAGCGAGCGCGAGGACCGGGGCTACAACCTCGTCGATTTCGCGGACGACGAAGTCGCGATCAGCCGCCGGGGGCTCTCCTCGACCCGGGAGTTCGTCTTCGTCGACGCCGACCTCGCGGAGGGGGAAGGCGTCGACCGCGTGCAGGAACGCGTCCGCCAGCACGACCTCGAGGACGCGGTCGTCATCGTCACTGTCGAGGGCGAGGGCCGCCCCATCGCACCGGCCGCGATCGAGGAACTCGCCATCGACCGCGGCGCGCTCGTCGCCCGCGTCAACGATCGCCGCGAACTGCCCGACGAGGACGAGGACGTATCGGTGAGCTTCGCGAACCCGGACGACGCCGTCCGCGAACGGGTGCGCGAGATGGGGCTCAGCAACGCCGCGCTCGAGATCGACGAGACCGTCCGGAGCGGCGACCTCGCCGATTCGAACGTCCGCGAGTCGGTCGAACGGCGGGTTCGCGACCTGCTCGAGGACGACGAGTCGGCGTTCGAGCCCGCGCCGGAACGGGAACCGGGCGACGAGGACGTGACGACGGTCGCCGATCAGTTCGCGGACGAAAGCGGGACGGCGACAGACACGGCAGCGGCCGAGTCGACCGGCTCGGCGGACGCCGACGGCGACGCCGACAGGGCGGCCGCGACGAACGGAGGCGAGATCGAGGCCGAGGCGACCCCCGATGCCAGCGACGGCACGACTGCTGACATCGACGATGACGGCGACACTGACCCCGCCGAGACGGACGAAACTACTGATGCCGATGCCGACGCGGATACCGCGTCGCTGGGTGATTTCGCGTGAGAGTCGACCGCGTCCGCCTGTTGAACTTCAAGTGCTACGGCGACGCCGACCTTACACTCGAGCACGGGGTCACCGTCGTCCACGGCGTCAACGGCAGCGGGAAGTCGACGCTGCTCGAGGCGGTCTTCTTCGCGCTCTACGGCTCGAAGGCCTTGGACGATCGCACGCTAGACGACGTGATCACGACCGGCGAGGAAGAGGCCGAGGTCGAACTCTGGTTCACCCACGACGGCCGCGAGTATCACGTCGACCGCCGGCTCAAACTGCGCGGCGACCGCGCGACCACGACGAAGTGCGTCCTCGAGACGCCGACCGAGACGATCGAGGGGGCACGCGACGTGCGCCGGGAGGTGACCGAACTCCTGCGGATGGACGCCGAGGCGTTCGTCAACTGCGCGTACGTCCGGCAGGGCGAGGTCAACAAGCTCATTCACGCCTCGCCGAGCGACCGGCAGGACATGATCGACGACCTGCTCCAACTCGGCGCGCTCGAGGACTACCGCGAGCGGGCCAGCGAGGCCCGGCTCGGCGTCAAAACGGTGCTCGACGGCCAGCGCGAAGTCCTCGAGGACATCCGCAATCAGGTCGAGCAGAAAGAAGCGAAGGACCTCCACGAGCGGCTGAATAGCCTCGAGTCCCGCCGCGCCGACGTCGCGGAAGAGATCGAGCACTACGAAACGCAACGCGAGCAGGCTCAGGAAACCCTCGAGACGGCCGAAGACGTCCTCGATCGCCACGCGGAGACCCGCGACGAGATCGAGACGCTCGAGGAAGAGATCGAGGGGCTGCGGTCGAAGATCTCCGAGACCGAACGCAAGCGCGAGGACGCGAAAGACGAGATCGGCGAGGTCCGCGACCGACGCGAGGAACTCGCGGACGAGCGCGACGACCTGCTCGCGGAGACCGACCTCGAGGCCACGGACCCCGACGAGGAAGCGGTCGAGGAGCGAATCGCGGATCTCGAGGCCCGCGACGAGGAACTCCGGGACGACCTCGAGGACGTTCGCGTGACGATCACCGAAGGGAACAACGAGATCGAACGACTTCGGTCCGAGGCCGACGACCTCGAGACGCGGGCCGACGAGGCCCGCGAGGAGGCCGACGACCTCGAGGATCGGATCGACGCCGACGAGGAGGCGATCGCGGACCGCGAGGAGAAACTCGAGGACCTCGACGAGCAGATCGAGACCGCGCGAGCGACTTTCGAGGACGCGCCCGTCGAGTTCGGCGAGGCCGAGTCACAGCTCGAGGAACTCGAGGCCGAGCGCGAGGAACTGGTCTCGGAGAGCAACGATCTCACCGCCGATATCCGGACCGCCGAGAACGCGATCGAGGAGGGCGAGCGGTTACTCGAGGAGGGGAAGTGTCCCGAGTGCGGCCAACCGGTCGAGGACTCGCCCCACGTCGACGTACTGGATGAGCGCCGGGAGGAACTCGCCGACCTCGAGGCCGAGCGCGAGGAACTCGAGGCCCAGCGCGACGAGATCGACGATCGGATCGACCGCGCCGAGGACCTGCGGGAGGCCGAGCGGAACGTCGATCGGCTCGAGGAGAACCGCGACAACATCGAGCAACTGCTCGCGGAGAAACGCGAGACGCTGGCGGACCGCCGTGAACAGCGCGAGCGGCTCCACGAGGACGCCGACGAGTACGAAACCGAGGCCGAGGAAAAGCGTGCGGCGGCAGCGGAACGCGAAGCGGACATCGACGACGCGCGGGCCGAACTCGGCGCGATCAACACCGAACGCGGCGCGATCAAGGAGACCCTCGAGACGCTCGAACGAATCTCGGCGATCGCCGACGAGCGGGCGGCCCTCGAGAGCGAGATCGAAACCCTGCGGGAGCGACGCCAGGACTGGGAGACGATGAACGACGAGCGCCGCGAGGGGCTCTCCGAGAAGCGCGACCGCAAGCGCGACCTCGAGTCCGAGTTCGACGAGGAACGGGTCGAGACCGCCCGCGAGGACAAGCAAAACGCGGAGCAGTATATCGAGCAGGTCGACGACAAACTCGACGAACTCGAGGAGCAACGCAACGGCGTCCAGAACGCGATCGGCGCCGTCGAGAACGAGCTCGAGGAACTCGAGCGCCTCCGCGAGCGCCTCGAGAGCCTCGAGGATCGGTGTGAGCAACTCGAGTCGCTGTACGACGAGGCCGAGACGCTACAGACGACCTACGGGGAACTGCGGGCGGAACTGCGCCAGCGCAACGTCGAGACCTTGGAGCGGCTGCTCAACGAGACGTTCGATCTCGTCTATCAGAACGACTCCTACGCGGCGATCGATCTCGACGGCGACTACCGGCTGACGGTCTACCAGAAGGACGGCGAAGCGCTCGAGCCCGAGCAGCTATCCGGCGGCGAGCGGGCGCTGTTCAACCTCAGCCTGCGGTGTGCGATCTATCGGTTGCTCGCCGAGGGCGTAGAGGGAACCGCGCCGATGCCGCCGCTGATCTTGGACGAGCCGACGGTCTTCCTCGATTCGGGCCACGTCACGCAGCTCGTCTCGCTGGTCGAGTCCATGCGTGATCTGGGCGTCGAACAGATCGTCGTCGTCAGCCACGACGAGGAACTCGTCGGCGCGGCCGATTCGCTCGTCCGGGTCGAAAAGGACGCCACGTCGAACCGCTCGCGACTCGAGCGCGGCGAGCCGCCGGAAGCGGAACTGCTCGCGTCGGAGTAACACGACGCTTCGTCTCCGTTCGGTTCAGTTCGGCCGGCTCACTCGGGGTCGGTCATGGCCGTCTCGTCCGTCGCCTCGAGACTCGGGCGAATCGTCTCGAGTGCGGTCTCGCAGTCCTCGGTGAGCCGGTAGCCGCGCTCGCCGGCGACCTCCGTCTCCTCGAGCAGTCCGGCGGCGGTGAGGACCGTCAGCCGGCCGTGGAGGTCGCTCTCGCAGAAGTCGTAGCCGTCGAGCAGGGTCCGCACCCCGAGCGGGCCGCGCTCCGCGAGTTCGACCAACAGGCCGAGCGTCTCCTCGTCGTGGACGTTCGTCAGCAGCGTTAGCACCGGGTCGCCCACGCTTCGGGCGGCCGTCTCGAGGGACGATTCCTCGTCGACGACCTCGAGGCGGTCGTTCTGAATGTAACACTCGTTGCCGTTTTCGGGATCGCGGACGAGGCTCGCGCTGTCCGATCGCTTGAGAAGGAGGTAGCGTTTGCCGGTGTCGTCCTGAACGGATTTCATGAATGAGTCGGGTCGTCGGGTGTGTTCGATTCGTCCGTCGGGTCCGGTTCGGTCGTGGCGTCGGCATCGTCGGTCGGCTCCGATCCGTTCGGCGGGTCCGTCTCGAACGCGGTGTCCTGGTACTGCCAATACCGCCGCGCCGCGAACCCGCTCAGCACGAGTCCGATGACGAGCAGCCACCCGCCCGTCGTCGTGTCGCCCTCGAAGAGCAGAAACAGGACGCCGAGCGAGAGAGCAAGCAACGCGCCGTTGATCACGATGATAAGGACCCAGAACGCCTCGAGGAGGTCGTTCGGGGCGTCGGTCTCGTCGGTGGTTACGGTCGGAACGTCGACCGAGTTCGTGTACGGCTCCTCGTCGGCCTCGGCGGCGAGATCGTCCGTTTCGACGCTCGGAATCGTCAGCGAATCGTCGTCCGGGTCTTCGAAGGCGTCCTCGGGGTCGTCGTAGGGATCGTCGGGCTCCCAGTCCTCGGACTCGTCTTCGAACGGGTCGAACACCACGTTCGGCGGAAGGGCGACCGACAGGAAAAGTGTTCGCGTTTCGACGGCAGTTCAGGCCAACTCAGCGAGGGTGAGCGTCCGGGAGGTCTCCACCCACGCGAGCGGGTTCTCGGCGTCGTAGAAGACGACGCCGTCCTCGGTCTCGTAGGACTCGATCGTTGCGGTCCCCGCGGGTTCGCTACTCGGTTCGCTCGGATCCGTCGCGTCGTCGTTCACATGGGTGGACACATCGATCACCTGATCCTGTGCTATGTGTTACCAAGTTATATGTCTTGTTGCTCCCGCAAGCCGTCGGGCCTGAACCTCATATTATATTAATTATGAAAATCAGCGGCGCTCCTGCGCCGGCACCGCCGATCGGGGTGAGTGACGGCGGCGCGGGATCGATCACGCAGACGGGGATTGCAGGGGTTTTTATCCGCCGACTGCGAATCTCGGTATCATGACTGAGGCGGGCCAGACCGGACTCGCGGCGTTCGGCGGCGACTCCGACGAGAGCGACGACCGGCCGGCGGAAGAGGCGGCTGCCGTCGCCGGTAACGGCGGGTCGAACGCCGCGGAAGTGATCGACGTCGTCGAGGAGACGCTGCCCGAGCCCGAGGGCGAACTCGAGCTCGCGGTGATGCAGGTCGACTACACGATCGCCGGCTACGGGGACGAGGAGCGACCGATCATGCACGTCTTCGGGCGCACGCCCGAGCGCAAACTCGAGCACGTACAGGTGGTCGGGTTCAAACCGTATTTCTACGCGCCGACAGACTCACTCGAGCGACCGCCGGAGGAGCAGTACGACCGGCTGACGGGGAGCAGAGAGGTCGGCGAAGACGGCGAGCCCTACGAGAGCATTCGCGGCGAGAAACTCACCAAGATCTTCGGCCAAACGCCCCGCGACGTCGGGCAGGTGCGCGACGACTTCGAGCACTACGAGGCCGACATTCTGTTCCCGAACCGGTTCCTGATCGACAAGGACATCCGCAGCGGGCTTCGCGTGCCGGAGCGACGCGCCGAGGACGACTCGCTGGTCGTCCCCCACGACGAGGTCGAATCGGCCGCCGTCGACGCCGATCCCCGCGTCAACACGTTCGACATCGAGGTCGACGACCGCCACGGCTTCCCCGAGGACGGCGAGGAACCGATCGTCTGTCTCACCAGCCACGACTCCTACCGCGACGAGTACATCATGTGGCTCTACGAGGCCCCGATCGGCGACGGCGAGATCCCGACCGAGATCGAGGAGTACGACCCGATCGAGGGTGCTATCGACCACGAGGTTCGAGCCTTCGAGGAGGAGGAAGCCATGCTCGAGGCCTTCATCGAGTACATCGACACCACCGATCCCGACATCCTCACGGGCTGGAACTTCGAGGACTTCGACGCGCCGTACTTCCTCGACCGCCTCGAGGAACTCGCGGGCCCCCACCACGAGTACGACCTCTCGATCGATCAGCTCTCCCGGGTCGACGAGGTCTGGCGGAGCAACTGGGGCGGTCCTGACATCAAAGGCCGTATCGTCTTCGACCTGCTGTATGCCTACCAGCGGATGGTCTTCTCCGAACTGGACTCCTACCGGCTCGACGCCGTCGGCGAGGCGGAGTTAGGCGTCGGCAAGGAACGCTACGCCGGGGACATCGGTGACCTCTGGGAGGGCGATCCGACGCAGTTGCTCGCGTACAACCTCCGGGACGTGGAGCTGTGTGTCGAACTCGATCGGCAACAGGAGATCGTTCCCTTCTGGGACGAGGTGCGCTCGTTCGTCGGCTGTAAGTTAGAGGACGCGCCGACGCCGGGCGATGCGGTCGACATGTACGTCCTCCACGAGGCCCACGGCCGTTTCGCGCTCCCCTCGAAGGGCCAACAGGAGGCCGGCGAGGAGTACGAGGGCGGCGCGGTGTTCGAGCCGATCACGGGCGTCAAGGAGAACGTCACCGTGCTGGACCTGAAGTCGCTGTACCCGATGTGTATGACGACGGTCAACGCCTCGCCCGAGACGAAGGTCGATCCCGACGAGTACGACGGGGAGACGTATATCGCGCCGACCGAACCCGATCCGATCCACTTCCGCAAGGAACCCGACGGCGTCATGCGGGAGATGATTACCGAACTCCTCGCCGAGCGCGAGGAGAAGAAGGAACTGCGAAACGAACACGAGCCCGGAAGCCTCGAGTACGAGCAGTACGACCGCCAGCAGGGCGCGGTGAAGGTCATCATGAACTGCTTCACGCCGGATACGGAGGTTTTGACTCCTAGTGGCGTGCGCGAGATCACCGATCTCGAGATCGGCGACGAAGTGTATTCGCTCGATCCGGAGACGGAAGAACTGGAGATCAAGCCGGTCGTCGAAACCCACGACTATCCCGACTACGACGGCGGTCTGATCGATATCGAGACGAGCAAGATAGACTTCCGCGTCACGCCGAATCACCGCATGCTCGTCCGAAAGAACGAGAGAAACGGGATCACGGAAGACGAGTACAGCTTTGTCGAGGCCGGAAACCTCGACCGAGCGACGAACTATGAGCTCCCTCACGGGTGGGCGGGCCCCGACGGAGACAAGCTCGAGGAGGTCGATCTCACGGAACTGATCGACGGCGAATACGAAGTGTGGGTCAGACCGTCCGTTCACGGCCGCACGTTCACGGCGGAATTGGGCTGGACGCCGCGTCGCGTACCGAAAGCTGATGTCGGCAAAACGGGGTACGTCTTCACGGACGAGGAGTTCGAGGAACACCGTGAGTACATCGAAGAGGTCTGTGAGATGAGTTTCATTCACCGGGAATCCGGACGGAAATGGATTCCTCGGACCTACGATGGAGACGATTTCCTCGACCTGCTTGCATGGTTCGTAACGGAAGGAAACGTCTATACGTCCGAAGACAAGCAGTTCGGCGAGAATTTCCGCGGTTCGGCGACGACGGTAAACCTGGCGCAGGACAAACTGCCGGTTGCCGACGGCGGCGTCGACCACCACGCGACGATCGGCGAATTGCTCGATGACATGGATTTTGACTACTACGTCGATGATCGATGTTACACGGTCACATCGAAACTCCTCGGTGATCTATTGACGTCGCACTGTGGCGACGGCAGTTTCGAGAAGCGAATCCCCGAGTTTGTCTTCGAGTGCAGCAGCCAACAGAAACGACGGTTCCTCGAGGTACTCATCGACGGCGATGGCGATCGGCAGGTCAACTCCTGGCGGTATACTACCTCAAGCGATCGGCTCCGGGACGATGTCCTCCGTCTCTGTGCACATCTCGGCGTAACGGCAAACTACAATCGTGATAGCGGCTCGTGGCGCATCTACGTCACTGAGGGCTCGAAAAACACGCTTCGAATGCACCGAAGTGCGTCTCGAAGTACTGCTGACGACGGTGTTTACTGCGTTACCGTCGAGGACAACCACACGCTGCTCGCCGGCCGAAACGGGAAGTTCCAGTTCGTCGGTCAATCGCTATACGGCGTCTCGGGTTGGGAACAGTTCCGCCTGTACGACAAGGAAGCAGCATCTGCCATCACTGCCACTGGTCGCGAAGTCATCGAGTTTACCGAGACCGCTGCCAACGAGGAAGGCTATGAGGTTACCTACGGCGACACCGACAGCGTCATGCTCGAACTCGGTACCGACGTATCGAAAGCGGAAGCTATCGAAAAGTCGTTCGACCTCGAAGACCACATCAACGGTCGATACGACGATTTTGCGCACGAAGAACTAGGTGCCGAGTTCCACCGCTTCCAGATCGAGTTCGAGAAACTCTACCGGCGGTTCTTCCAGGCGGGCAAGAAGAAACGCTACGCGGGCCACATCACCTGGAAGGAGGGAAAGGACGTCGACGACATCGACATCGTCGGCTTCGAGTACCAGCGCTCGGACATCGCCCCGATCACCAAGGAGGTCCAGCACCGAGTCATCGAGATGATCGTCCGCGAGGGCGACGTCGAAGGTGCAAAGGAGTACGTCAACGGCGTCATCGAAGACGTCCGCGAGGGAGATATCTCGCTCGAGGACATCGCGATCCCGGGCGGGATCGGCAAGCGACTGGACAATTACGACACCGACACGGCACAGGTCAGGGGCGCGAAGTACGCCAACCTCCTGTTGGGCACCAACTTCCAGCGGGGCAGCAAGCCGAAGCGGCTCTACCTCGACCGGGTCGATCCGTCGTTCTTCGAGCGCCTCGAGGCGGAGGACGGGTTCGACGCCCGCACCGATCCGCTCTACGGCGCGTTCAAGCGCGATCCCGACGTCATCTGCTTCGAGTACGAGGATCAGATTCCCGAGGCGTTCGACGTCGACTACGACAAGATGCTCGAGAAGACGCTACAGGGCCCGATCGAGCGGATCCTCGAGGCGTTGGGGATTTCGTGGGAGGAGGTGAAAAGCGGGCAAGAGCAGACAGGGTTGGACTCCTATATGTAACGCGCGGAGCCGCCGAGTCCCGCCCGTCGCCTTCTATCGCTGACGCTCCGACGAGTTACATCGCCGTCTTCGGAGGCCAGACCGGCCTCTCGATCCGTTCCCATAGCCCGCCGATTTCACCGGCAAACGAGGGTCCGTATGGCGGTATTCCTCTTCCTACCCAAAGGCTAGTTTCCGAATGGGAAAATTATTTTGCGAATGTGTGACTGTATCCAATTGGATACGAAACCGTTATCAGTCATACGACCCACCATTCGGGTGAGCGAATACTATGGCACGTCTCGAACTAAACAACCTGCACGCGGAAGTAGCGGAGGGCGACGAGAAGATCCTCGAGGGCGTCAATCTCGAGGTCCAATCGGGGGAGATCCACGCCCTGATGGGACCGAACGGCTCCGGAAAGTCGACGACCGCGAAGGTCATCGCCGGCCACCCGGCCTACGAGGTCACCGACGGTGAGGTCCTCCTTCACTTAGAGGAGGGCGAGTTCGGTGAGGACATCGAGATCGACGAGGACCAGCGAACCTGGAGCCTGCTCGACCTCGAGCCCAACGAGCGCGCCGCGCTCGGTATCTTCCTCGGCTTCCAGTATCCCGCCGAGATCGAGGGCGTCACGATGACGAACTTCCTCCGCACGGCGCTGAACGCCAAGATCGAGGAGCGCGAGGAGCTCTTCGAGGACGAGGACGGCGACGAAGAAGAGGAGGAAGAAGGCTTCGAAACCTCGCCGATGGAGGGAGACGTCGACGAGGGTGAAGTCGGCGTCGCCGAGTTCCAGCAGATCCTCCAAGAGAAGATGGAGCAACTGGACATGGACGAGAAGTTCGCCCAGCGCTACCTCAACGCCGGCTTCTCCGGCGGGGAGAAGAAGCAAAACGAAGTGCTGCAGGCCGCCATCCTCGAGCCCTCGGTCGCCGTTCTCGACGAGATCGACTCCGGGCTCGACATCGACCGACTGCAGGACGTCTCCGAGGGCATCAACGCGCTGCGCGACGAGCAGGGCACCGGGATCCTCCAGATCACCCACTACCAGCGAATCCTCGACTACGTCGAGCCCGATCACGTCCACGTGATGCTCGACGGTCAGATCGCCAAGAGCGGCGGGCCGGAGCTCGCCGAGAAGCTCGAGGACAAGGGTTACGACTGGGTCCGCGAAGACGTCTACGGCACTGCGTAACGGAATTCGACTAGAACAACCGTAATAACGCTACAGCCGTAAACACAACTACATCAATCATGAGTTCAGATCAAGACCACCTACAAGAGACAGACACCGAGGCCCGATTCGAGTTCAAGAAGGAGGAGAACTCCGCGGTCCGATCCGGCAAAGGCCTGACCGAAGAGGTCATCCGCATGATCTCCGACGACAAGGACGAGCCCGACTGGATGCTCGAGCGGCGTCTCCGCGCGCTCGAGCAGTATCACAACATGCCGATGCCGTCCGACTGGCCCGGCATGCCCGACCTCTCCGAACTGGACGTCGAGGAGATCATTCCGTACATCCGACCGGACGTCGACAAGCGCGAAGGCGTCGACGACTGGACGGAACTGCCCGACGAGATTCAGGACACGTTCGACAAGCTCGGCATCCCGGAAGCGGAGAAGAACGCCCTCTCGGGCGTCGGTGCCCAGTACGAGTCCGAGGTCGTCTACCAGAACATGCAAGAGCAGTGGGAGGAGAAGGGCGTCATCTTCTGTAACATGGATGAGGCCGTTCGAGAGCACCCCGAGCTCGTCAAAGAGCACTTCATGACGACCTGCGTGCCGCCGAGCGACAACAAGTTCGCCGCGCTGCACGGGGCCGTCTGGTCCGGCGGATCGTTCGTCTACGTTCCGGAAGACGTCACCGTCGAGATGCCGGTCCAGGCCTACTTCCGGATGAATTCGGAGGGGATGGGCCAGTTCGAGCACACGCTCATCATCGCCGAGGAAGGGTCGGAAGTCCACTACATCGAGGGCTGTTCGGCCCCGAAGTACGGCACCCACAACCTCCACTCCGGCGGCGTCGAGGTCTTCGTCGGCGAAGACGCTCACGTTCAGTACTCGACCGTCCAGAACTGGTCGAAGAACACGTTCAACCTGAACACCAAGCGCGCCATCTGCGAGGAGAACGGCACGATGGAGTGGGTCTCGGGCAGCATGGGCTCGAAAGTGACCATGCTCTACCCGTGTACGATCCTCAAGGGTCGCGGCGCGACGGACACCCACATCACCATCGCCCTGGCGGGCGAGGGGCAGGACATCGACACCGGAGCGAAGGTCTACCACAACGCGCCGGAAACCAGCTCGACCATCGAGTCCAAGTCGATCTCCAAGGACGGCGGCCGAACCAACTACCGCGGCCTCGTCCACATCGCCGACGGTGCCGAGGGTTCGAGCACCGCCGTCGAGTGTGACGCCCTGATGTTCGACAACGAGTCCACGTCGGACACCATGCCGTACATGGAGATCGAGGAGTCGAAGGTCGATGTCGCACACGAGGCGACCGTCGGCAAGATCGGCGACGAGGACATCTTCTACCTCCAGAGCCGCGGACTGGACGACGACGACGCCAAGAAGATGATCGTCGCCGGCTTCATCGAGCCGATCACGGAGGAACTGCCGATCGAGTACGCGGTCGAACTCAACCGTCTCATCGAACTCGAGATGGAGGGGAGCCTCGGATAATATGAGCGCAGGAACACAGGTACACGCCAATCTGACCGAAGAACAGGTACGCGAAATCAGCGGGGATCTCGACGAGCCCGACTGGCTCACGGAGACCCGACTCGAGGCCCTCGCGGCCCTCGAGGAGCTCGACATGCCGGACGTCATCCGAACGCCGGGTCGGGACTGGACGAACCTCCACGACCTGGACTTCGAGTCCCTCGTGGACCCGCTGAACGCGGCCGAGGACAAGGATCAGGTCGGTCCCGAAGAAGCCGAGGTCCTGTCCTGGAGTGACGCCGTCCAGGAACACGAGGACCTCCTCAAGGAGCACTTCGGTAGCATCGTCGACCCGCAGGAGAACTACCTGACGGCGCTCTCGACGGCGCTGTTCAGCACCGGGACGGTCATCTACGTCCCCGAAGGCGTCGACGCCGAGGATGTCGCCATCCGGACCGAGCAGAACTCCCGATCGCTGTTCAACTACACGCTCGTCGTCACCGAGGAGTCGTCCTCGGTCACGATCCTCGAGCGCCAGTCGACCGGCGCAGAACAGGACGAGCAGTACTACAGCGGCATCGTCGAGGTCGCCGCCGGCGAGAACAGCTACGTGCAGTACGGCAGCCTCCAGAACCTCTCGGAGGAGGCCTACAACTTCACCGTCAAGCGCGGCGTCACCGACACCTACGCCACGATCGACTGGATTGAAGGCAACCTCGGGACGCAACTGACCAAGACCGAGGTCTCGACGGAGCTTCGCGGGGAGTCCTCTGAGACGCAGATCGTCGGGGCCTTCTACGGCCACAACGATCAGCACTTCGACCTCGACGCGAAGGTCTGGCACCGCGCCGAGCACACGACCGCAGATCTCGTCACCCGCGGCGTCACCGACGACATCGCCCGCTCGGTCTACGAGGGCGTCCAGGACGTCGGCTCCGACGCGTGGGACACCAGCTCCTACCAGCGCGAGAACACGCTGATGCTCTCCGACGAGAGCGAGGCCGACGCCTCGCCGAAGCTGATCATCAACAACCACGACACCGAGGCCAGCCACTCCGCGACGGTCGGCCAGATCGATCAGGAGGACCTGTTCTACATGACCTCCCGCGGTGTCGACCCGCGGGCCGCGCGGAACATGCTCGTCGAGGGCTTCTTCGTGCCCGTCCTCGAGGAAGTCGACGTCGACGAACTCCGCGACGATCTCACGGAATTGATCGGCGCTCGGCTCCGCCAGCGCGACTAACCGCCGTCGCCCTGTCGTCGCTGTCGCACCCGATTTGACCGCCGTTTCTCGCGTTTTCGCTGTCCGTGCTCCGAGACGACTAAGTAACAGCGGCTCTCTTGTGATGATATGAGTCTGGGACAGCGTGTCTCGAGCGACCACCAGCTGACCCGATTGCTGCAGATCGGGGTCGTGCTGGAGGAACTCGTCGAGTCACGCGCCGCCCACCACATCGACTCGCTCCCGCCGGCGGAGCGGGCGGAATTCGACGAGGAGGTGGAAGAGTTGCTCGCGGAGGCCGCCGCGGAGTCGGCCGAGCACCGCGAGCGACTCGAGGCGCTGATCGACGATCTCGAGGCCGAAACGGTCGGATACGAGGAAATCAACGCACTGGTCGACGCCCAATATGGGCCGCCGGAGGACACCGACGGCGTCCTCTACGATCAGTTAGCAAACGAGGAGACGGCCTACAAGTTCTACGACGACCTGATCGAGGCGATCGAGGCCTCCGAGTCCGAGTTCGCCGTCGATCGCGACCGGCTGCTCGAGACGCTGTCTACCATCCGCGAGGAGGAAAAGGAGGGCGTCGAGGAAGTGACCGAGATCATGGAGCACAGAGCATGAACGGGGTAACGGCGAACGCGGCGGCCGCGACCGTCGACGACGGAGCGGTCGAGACGCGAACCGATTCCCGGGTTCGGGTATACCGGCGAGGGACCGACGCGGCACGCAACGTGACCGACGGAGGGACGCTATGAACACCGCAGATCAATATCTCAAGGCGATCTATCTGGCGCAACGAATCGAGGACGGTCCCGCATCGACCGGCACGCTCGCGGACTTGCTCGAGGTGAGCCCGGCGAGCGTCAACGAGATGATCGGGAAACTCGAGGACCGCGAACTCGTCGACCACGAGAAGTACAAGGGTGCCAGCCTGACCGACGAGGGGCTCGAGCGCGCCCACAACGCACTGCAGACCTACTGTATCATCGAGCGGTTCCTCGCGAACGTCCTCGAAGTCGAGGAGTTCCGCGACGAGGCTCGCGCGCTCGAGAGCGTCATCGACGACACGGTCGCCGAACGGCTGGACACGATCATCGACCGGCCCGAGCAGTGCCCCGACTGTTTCGACGCCGAGCAGGACTGCTGTGAACTGCTGGAACTCGAGGCCAGCGGTCGCGCGGACTGAGGCTCACTTTTCGGTTTCGGAACCCGGTTCAATCGGGTCGATGTCCCCGTCTTCGGAGTTACCGAATCGAATGTAGCGACGCCCGACGAGCGCGGCGGCCGCGAGGGCGACGGCGACTGCCACGGCCAGCCCGACCGGGAACGACCACGAGTCGCCCGACCAGTCGGCGTCGAACACGTCGGCGTAGTAGCTCGCGACCTCGTCTCCGTGCAGCGCGACGAGCACCTCGCGGTTGTTCTCGAGCGAATTTGCGTTCCAATTCGCACTGCCGACGACGGCGGTCTCCCGGTCGATCACGACGCCCTTAGCGTGGACCTTTTCGAACCGATCGGTACCCTCGACGAGGCGGACCTCGAGCGGGAGGTCCTCTTGCTCGGCGACCCGCTCGAGGTCGGCCGCGAGCGCCTCGTTCTCGTCGGCGTTGTACCACGCCGACCCGAGCAGGATTCGAACGTCGACGCCGCGGCGCGCCGCCGCGAGCGTCTCCTTGAGCACCGAGACGTCAGCGGCGATAGTGGGCTGGATGACGAGGATTTCGTCGTCGGCGTCGGCCAGCAATTCCTGCAACCGTCGGTCGGCGTTGTCCGGCGCGAGCAGGAGCTCGGCCGACTCGACGGGGATCGTCGCTGCCTCGTGGTTCGTCGGGAACACGGACCCGGAGTCGGTGGCCACAAAGTCTTGACCGTCTTCCTCGACGAACGAGGTGGTCCTGCGATAGGTCTCGCCGGACACCGTGTCTCGACCCGCGAAGTCGGCGCGAAAGACGGTCGCGAGGTCGGCTGCCAGACCCTCGTCCGCGAGTCGGACGCCCCAGCCGCGGCTGCTCTCGCCGCCGACGCCCGACGGCTTCCAGTTCTCGCTGGTGACCAGCACGCGGTCGTCGGCGACGGCGTATTTGGGATGGTGATACCGATACCGCGCGCCCTCGCCGCCGGTGGCTCGCACCTCGACGCCGCCCGACTCGAGCGTCTCGATGACGCCGTCGGTCGGTGCTGGCGTCCCGCCGACGGGGCTCGCCTCGAGGAGGACCTTGACGTCGACGCCGCGCTCGGCCGCGGCGGCGAGGTCGGCGGCGATCGTTTCGGAGGTGACGGTGTAGCCGGCCAGCAGGAGCCGATCGTCGGCGTTTCGGATCGTTTCTCGTGGAATTTCGGGCCCATCGGGGAGGACGAACGCCGTGGCGTCGTCGACCTCGCTGCTCGAGACGGGGAGACAGGTCGCGTCTCGCGGCCACCACTCCCCCTGCGTCGGCCGCTCATCGCCGTTGCCAGCGGTTCGATACCACCGTTCCGCAGTCGGCGCGCGCTCGTAGGCAACCGAATCGATCGTGGCCGTCGCGTTTCGCAGTCGGAGGTCGTCGCCGTCGGCCGCGAGTTGGAGGTGACCCTCGAGTTCGAGGACCGGCGCGTCGGTCAGCGTTCGCGTGACGTTCGGAGCCGTGCTCACGGCGACACGTTCGGAAACCGTCTCGTTCGGGAGTCTCGCCGTCGTGTGGCCGTCGGTGAGCGTGACGTTCTCGAGTCGGGTTTCGGGCGGCGTCTCGAGGACGACGAACTCGCCGACGTTTCCGTCGGTCGTCGGATTCGGGTAGAGGCCGACGATTCGCGGTTGCGTCGGGGTGTCGCTGCTAGTTGCGTATCCGTCAGCGGCCCGAGCGGGACAGGCGAGGGGACCAGCAGCCGGGTTCGAGTTCGAGTCCGCAATCGCTCGAGCGGCGGGTCGATCGCCCACCGCGGTCCCGTAGGCGACCGCAAAGCTCGCGAGGACCGCGGTACTACAGAGGAGACTGCAGACGAATACGGTGACGAGGGCGGCCCGCCGGGCGTGCATCGATCCCTCTGGCCGCGTATCCGTACTTAAAATGTCGGAGCGACGAGATCGGTTCGGTTCGATCGTCGACAGGGTTCGACGGTCCGTTCGTCAGGCCGCGGGCTCGAGGTCGGCGTTCTCGGCTTCGGCCTGGACGAGATACGCGCGGTCGTCGTCGTAGTCGGCGACGATCTCGAGGGCCTCCTGCGTGCCGATGCGGTTGAGCGCCCACGCGGCGCTGGCGCGGACGCGGTCGGAATCGTCGTCTTCGAGGACGTCCGCGAGCGGCTCGATGGCACGGGTGTCGCCGATCAGGCCGAGCGCGCGAGCGGCCCAGCTACGGACATCGGCCTCGTCGGCGACGAGCTGTTGGGCGACCGGCTCGACCGCGTCCGCGGCACCGATTTCGCCGAGCGCGCGGAACGCGGGCTGTTGGAGGTTCGGGTTGGAGTCGACGTAATCGACTAGTGTCTCGACGATCTCCTCGTTCTCGACGCCGATCTTCCCGAGGATACGCATGGCGGCCTGATCGCGCCGGTTCGCCTTCTGTAGCATCGCGTCGATGGCCGGCTCCGCGCTGGAACCCATGCGCTCGAGCGATTCCATGCAGTGTTCCTCCATGAAGTCGGAGTCGAAGGTATCGAGCGCGAGCAGGATCTGATCGACGTTGCCCTGCTTCTCGTGGACCTTGAGCGCGTGCCACTCCGGCGGGAAGTCCTTGACGTGGTCGAGCACGTCGTAGTAGCCCTCGCGGCGGAGCTGTTCGCGGATCTCGAGGTCGGTCCACTCGGTCGCGTCGTCGATATCGCTCTGGAGGTCGTCGGTCGCCTCGAGCAGGCCGGCGATCGTCTCGGCGTCGTCGTCCGCGTCGAGGGCGGCGTCCTCGACGGCTGTAGCCGCGTTGTCGAGGGTCGCGTCCAACTGATCGGGGACCGTCTCGCCCTCGTTGACCAGCGTGACCGAGCTTCCGAGCAGGTCGTTCAGGTCGTCGAGGAAGTCGTCGACCGCCTCGATCAGTTCGGCGTTGCCCTCCTCGGTCCAGCGGGTGCCCGTGATCGTCCCGCTCGCGTCGTCGATCTCGTCCACGACGTCTTCCCCGTAGGGACCGCGCTGGTCCTCGAGATCGGACTCGAGGTCCGAGAGGTCGCTCTCGATCTCGTCGTACTCGTCCTGTAGCTCCTCTTCGGGCGCAGGTTCCTCGTCTTCTTCCTCGTCCTCGTCGTCGGTCTCGGGCGGTTCCGGCACCTCGACGCTCTCGAGTTCGGTCCGGAAGGAGTCGAGATCGGCCTCGACGACATCGAGGTCGTCTTCGGTCTCGGCCGCCTCGAGGTTCGACTCGAGCCCCTCGATATCGGCGGCGAGGGCCTCGAGCCGTTCGCGGATGGCCTCGAGGTCGACCGACTGCTCCGCCTCGTCCGCTTCCCCTTCGGCGGCCGCGTCGTCACCGGTCGTCTCGTCCTCGCTCATAGTCCCACCTCGGGACGACGCCGACGCGTGACAGTGTACATACTCTACGGTCGTGTCAGCACGGCCCTAAGCGTTTCCATGCACGTCGACCTCGCCGGTCCGCTCGGCGTCGCCCCAGTAGAGCCACGGACTGAGTGCCATGTAGGCGAGTCCGAGCGTCAGGAGGGCGTAGGGAAACGTCCGACCGACGAAATTCGGCACGAGAATCGCGAGCGCGTGGACGACGCCCATGATCGCGGCGTCTCGAGCCAGCAGATCGGGGTACTGAATCCGCGAGACCATCAGGTAACAGAACGCGCCGGTGACCGCGAGCACGAGCCACGGTTGGGTCTCGCCCGCGAGGATGGCCGCGCCCAGAACGGTCGCGGCCAGCGTCGTCTGGACGCCCTCGGTGTAACTACCCGAGATGTCGTAGGCGGTGTACATCCCGAGTCGGGTGACGGCCATCGCGACGAACAGCGCACAGACCGCGGTTACGACCAGCAGTTCGGGGGTGATCGCGTCGAACCCGACCTCGAGGCCGTCGGTGACGACGACGAAGGAGAGCACTGCGGGGGCGACGGCGAAGGAGGCGACGTCGGCGAGCGAATCGAGGTAGGGACCGGCGTCGGTGCCACCGTAGCGGCGCGCGAGGATGCCGTCGAGGCCGTCCGCGATCGCCGCCAGCAGGATGAGTCGGGCGGCGAGATCGATATCGACGACGGCGACGACGACCGCGACGAACCCCAGCGCGGCGTTTGCGATCGTCACCGCGTCGGCGATCCCGAGCCGACCGGCGAACCGGGGGAGCATATGCCCGGATTCGACGGGGAGCTACCTTACGTGTTTTCGTTTCCACGGGGCCGCCGTTTTCGAGAACTGAACCGGGGCGGTTATACCGCGACTCTCCTAACGGTCACATATGCAACGGCGCGTCTATCTCGCCGCCGTCGGAACCGCCGTGTCGGCCACTCTGGCGGGTTGTTCGTCCGTCCGCAGCGCGTTCGATGACGACGAATCCTGCAGCGGAGCGGACTGTTACATCGGGATGACTCGCACCGAGTTCACCCCCGAGAGCCACGAGGTCTCGGTCGGAGACACCGTCGTCTGGAAGAACACCAGCGAGGCCTATCACACCGTCACGGCCTACGAGAGCAAGATTCCGGACGAGGCCGAGTACTTCGCGTCGGGCGGCTACGAGAGTCAGGCGGCCGCCTACGACGCGTGGGACGACCACGGTGGCGAGCTCGGGACGCGCGATACGTACGAACACACCTTCGAGGTCCCGGGCACCTACGACTACTTCTGTATCCCCCACGAGCGAGCCCAGATGGTCGGCGAAATCGTCGTCACCGAGTAACGGACCTGACGCGCCACTGTCTACGGCGTACCGACACCGCTACACCATACCGCGCTGTGACTCGAGTCCGGCAGGGCCACGTTTATCCCTCGAGGAACGCATGTCACTGCCGTAATGATCGTTATTCGCGCGAGCTTTCCGCTCGACCCCGACCGTCGCGACGACGCGCTCGAGTTGATCGAGGATCTCGTCGCCGAGTCCCGGACGGAAGACGGCGTGATCGACTACCGGGCCGCGACGGACGTCTCCGATCCGAACCTCGTCCGGTTCTTCGAGCAGTACGAAGACGAGGCCGCGTTCGCCGAACACGGCCAGAGTGAGCACTTCCGGGAGTTCGCGGCGGCGCTCCCCGACCTCCTCGCCGGCGAACCCGACGTTACCAGATTCGACATCGAGTCGGCAGAAGACGTCGAGCTCTGAACGCAGGGCTAACTTCACTGCCGAGGGATCGGTTTTCGGACTGTGACTGCGTTCGGAGCCGCGACGCTCTCCGATCGCCACGCCAGCGAACCGTCGCAAAATATCGAAACGAGTCTCGAGAAAATTCGAACGAATTCGCCGTCGAATCAGTCGCTCGTCGCGACGTCTTCGTCGTCGACGTCGACCGCGGTCGCTTCCTCTTCGGCGACTTCTTCGGGGTGGGCCTCGAGGGTGGCCTTCTGGATCTCGACGCGGCGCAGCGGGTAGATCGTCTTGGCCTCGCCGTAGATACCCGAGGAGAGACGACCTTCGACGACGCTGTCGATGAGTTCCTCGAAGGAGCGCTCCTCGGCGGCCGCTTCGATCATCTGGACCATCTGTTCGCGGATGGCCTTCTCCTGACTCGCGTCGGCCTTCTTGGTCGTGAAGGCGACGGGCTGGATCTGGACGCGGTAGTCGTCCGTCGTGAGGACGGTGACGTAGGCCTCGATCTTGGAGGCACCGCGTCGAACGAGCGAGCGCAGGTAGTCCCGCGTCAGCGAGTGTTCGACGAATTCGGTGTAGGCGCTGTCGCTGCCCACGTCCGTGATCTTGAACGTGAGCTTCGTGTTGTTCTCGCTTGCGTTGTTGTTGAGTTCGCCGAGCGTCGTCTCGAGCGTTCGGCCGTAGACTTTCTCCGGTTCGTCAGCGGGGGTTTCGCCGAGTTCCTGGCGGTCGAACTGCTCGGGTGCCAGAACGGTGTACCACCGCTTTTCCTGTTTCGCACGTGAAACTGATCGTTCACTCATTGTGTTGTATCGTGTTCTGAGTCGCTGTCGGTGTCGGACACAGGTCCCGTGTCCGTCGGTTCGTCGCGCTGTACAGTCCGTGCCTGCTCGACGATGTCGATCGCGACCTCGAGGTTGACGACGTAGTCGTCGACCGTCGACTGGAGTCCACTCGTCGTCTCGCGGTCGATCCGCGTGACGATCGCGGCTGCGTGATCGTCGTCTGCCGTCGCTTCGCTTCCGTCGCGCTCGACGGTCTCGACGGTCGTCGACATCTCGTCGGTGTTGTCCGGGCTGAGCGCCCGCGCGACGAGTGCCGCATCGTCGTGGGCCGTCCTGATCGTCGCTCGCCGGCTCATAGCAGGTCCCTCACTGCCGCGATGATCGTCGATTCGTCCACGTCGGGATCGTACCGAAGGTAGCCGCGCCGGTGGCCGACATCGTACTCGACGCCGGTATCGGTCTCGGATTCATCGTCCGCCTCCGGATCCGTCTCCGTCGCCGCGCCCGCGAGTTCGCGAGCGACGCCCTCGACGGTCGCGCCGAGGGAGCCGGTCTCGCGGGTCGCGATTGCCGCCTCGCCATCCGAAACGACGAGGACGGTCGGTTCCGGTGATCGGGCGGCCGCCGCGACCTGTGCCACCGCTTCGACGGGGCCGTCGTCGATTCCGACGACGAACAGCCCGTCGTAGCGACCGGTCGACGCCGCCTCGAGGGCCGCGTGAGCGCGGCGTCCGCGCTCGCGCCACGCCTCGAGTGCGGGTTCGCGGACGTCGTGGCCCAGCACGAGCGCCGTGCCCGTTCCGGGGTCGGTCCGTGCCAGCGCCTCGAGCACGTCGGCGAAGCCGCCGAGCGTCGCGAAGGGGGCGTCGGGCGTGGCGTCAGGTCGCAGCGCCCGGCCGATCGTCTCCGCGGCAGCGTCGGTGGCGTCGTCGGCACCGACGGCGTCGAGTGCGACCAGCGAGCCGATCGTGCGATGATCGTCCGCGTCGAGCGCGTCGGGATCGCCAACGTCGGCGTCCGAAAACGCCTCGCGGGCCGCGTCGGGATCGCCCGACCACGGCGCGCGAAGGCGCGTCGAGTACGCGAGCCCGTCGATCGGATCCGCGGTCGGCACCGCGACGCCCGGTCGCCGTTCGAGGCGGTCGCGTTCGCGTGCGGTCTCGAGAAGCCACTCGCTCTCGCCCGCACCGGGGTCGCCGCCGCTGGCGACGAGGCCGGCGAGTGCGAGCACCGGGTCCGGCGTCGCACCGAGTTCGCGGACGAGATCGACGGCCTCGAGGGCTGCGGGTCGGTCCGTCGCCTCGAGTTCGAGGACGCGGGACTCGGCGGCGGCCGCGTCCGCGGCCCCGACGACGACCGTCACGTCGCCGTCGTTGGTCGGCCCTCGAGCGCGCTCGGATCGCTCCGCGATCGTCCGTCCGACGGTCACCTGAAACGGCGTCTCGCGCTCGTCGAGGGCGCTCGCGAGGAGGCCGCTCGCGGCGAGCGCGTCGCCGTCCGCGCGGGTGACCAGCCGAACGAAGCCGGCGCTCTCGAGTGCGCTCGTGGCGGACACCGGCTCGGCGGATCGACCCTCGGTGGACATCTACTTACTCGGCGTCTTCGATGAGCTCTTGGGCGAGCTCGGGCGTGTACGTGAAGTCCGGCTCGAGTTCGTCGCCGCGGTAGTAGTCGGCGAGGCGGCGAACCTTCGCTTCGGTGTTCTGCAGGGCGCGCTTGTTCTGGTGGTCCTGCTGGTTCTGCTGGACGTGCTCGCGCAGGCGCACGGCGCGTTCCATCAGGTTCCAGAGGTCCTCGGGGATGTCCGCTCGCGCGTCGTTCTCCTCGAGGATCTCGGTGATCTTCTTCCCGGTCGCCAGCTTGACGTCCGGAACGGGCGTGCCGGTGACGCCTTCGTCACGCAGCTTCATCCCGATCTGACTCGGGTCGTGACCCTGCTCTGCCAGTTCGACGACCCGGTCTTCGATGTCTGCTGGGTCGACGTCGCTCCACTCCGGTGGTTCGTCTGCCGACGGCTTGTCCGAACCGGACGAGCCGCGACGGCGGGTGTGCATTCGTGCCATTGTTGAGGATAGGAATCGCACTGACCGCTCGGGATGCTGTCGAACGACAGCATCCGGCTCTCGCCGTGCACTTCCGCAATCCCAAGCCATCCCAAAGAGCGGATGGCGCAGTCGGATTTGCGGCCGTGCGCTTCCCACCCACTCTTCCCTCGTCGGGGACTAAAGGGTTTCTACATCGCCGGCACCACCGGTTCGCGTTCGGATACCGATCGCACGACACGTCCACATGCGAGCGGCCGACCCGGGAGACGCGAATCGATGTCCTGCTGGCTGATCGTCCGCCGAGATGACGGCTTGCGAGATTGTTCTGATATCTTACTTATCGTGCGTTACGTTCATACCGCGGGAGTCCGAAGCTACGGGTACGGAATGAGGCGCGAGCACTTCACGTTAGACGTCACCAATATCGACTGGGTCGAAACCGACGGCGAACCCGAAAAGCCCGCAGTATCGATCGATTTCACCGGCCCGGCGACGATGCTTCGCGAGCGCCTCACTGGTCCCGACGGCGACGTTCTCGAGGCGAACGAAACCGACACGGCCCTTCGATTGCAGGGGCCGCTCGGGGACGACACCACGGGGGTAGTGAGCGTGACCAACCGCGTCACCGGCGAGTTCATCCTCGAACTCAACGAGGACGCCGACGACGTCCTCCAGTTCATTCGAGCGGCGCGGGGCTACGGCGAGGACGCCGACGACGAGGGCCGGTACGAGGTTGCAATCACGCTCGACGGCGACCCCTTCGTCACGTACGACAAACAGACGTTTCTCGTCTACGACGACGAGGGGAGTTTGCTCCGTCAGCACAGCCTGATCCCCAGCGGCGTCGAACTGTAGACCCTCACGTTCCCACCGGTCGGGACCGACCGGCAATTATATGGATTTTACGCCCCCGTTCGAGAGTATACGCCGGCAGACGCCGGCGTCGATTCATGGCGAACGGACACCTGCCCTCGACGGTCGAGCACAGCGGACGGGAACCGCCGGCCGGGGCGACGGTTCTCGAACTCGAGGACGTCACGAAACGGTTCGGCAGCGACGCCGTTATCCGCGACCTCTCGCTGACCGTCCGCGAGGGCGAACTCCTGACGCTGCTCGGGCCGTCGGGCTGTGGCAAGACCACGACGCTCCGGCTGATCGCGGGCCTCGAGAACCCCGATTCCGGTCGAATCAGGTTACGGGGCGACCCCGTCGCGGGCGACGGTCGTTTCGTCCCGCCGGAGGAACGCGGCGTCGGCATCGTCTTTCAGGACTTCGCGCTGTTCCCGCATCTGACCGCGCGCGAGAACGTCGGTTTCGGCTTACGGAACTGGGACGACGAGCGCGAGGCCCGCGTCGACGACCTGCTCGAGCTCGTCGGGCTCGCGGACCACGGCGGGGACTACCCGGACGAACTCTCCGGCGGCCAGCAACAGCGGATCGCGCTCGCGCGGTCGCTGGCTCCGGAACCGGAGATGCTGCTCCTCGACGAACCGTTCTCGAACTTGGACGTCGACCTGCGCGTCGAAATGCGCGAGGAGGTTCGCCGGATCATCACGGACACCGGCGTCACCGCGATTTCCGTGACCCACGATCAGGAGGAGGCGCTGTCGATCTCCGATCGGGTCGCCGTCATGAACGACGGCGACATCGAACAGACCGATCCCCCTCAGCAGGTCTTCCAGCGGCCCGAATCGCGATTCGTGGCCGGATTCCTCGGCCACGCCACCTTCCTCTCGGGCGAGGTCCGTGGCGATGTCGTCGAGACTGCGCTCGGCGGCGTGCACTGCGACGACGTTCACGGGGCGGTACACCGGTACGATGGGAGCACCGTCGATCTGCTCGTCCGACCGGACGACGTGACGGCCGCTCCCGTCGGTCACAGCGATGGGTCGGCGGTCGACGGCCGCGTCGTCTCCCGGCGCTATCTCGGCCCGACCGTCCGCTACCGCGTCGAACTCGAGGGTGGCGAAACCCTCGAGTGTCTGCACAATCACGCCGATCGGATCGACCCGGACGAGCGCGTCGCCGTCCGACTCACACCCGATCACGACCTCGCGTGGTTCCCTGCGGACCACCGCGAGAAGAACCGGCGAGAAAACGTCGGGACGGACGCGGACGCTTCCGCCGGTACTGACTGATTCTCTTCCCGCCCCGCCACGATGACCGGCCCGTTCGATCGGTAGTCGTCCGTCTCTTGCCTCCCAGTTCACGTGGTGTCAGCGTTCGAAACAGTCACGTTGATACGCCGGCACGCACGAGCGACCGTATGGCTGACAGGCGGACGATCGCCACGTACTGCGGGATCGCCGGACCGATCGTTTCGGTGGGCGCGATCGTGCTCGCGACGATCGTCGCCCCGGCCGAGACGTTCACGTGGCAGGGGCGGGCCCTCTCGGATATGGGTCGCTACGGTGCGCCGACGTTCCCGCTGTTCAACGGCGGGCTGATCGCGGGCGGCCTGCTCGGACTCCCGTTCGGCTGGCGGCTGTGGATCGCGAGCCGGAACGCCCTCGAGCGCGTCGGTACAGCGCTGCTCGCGCTCACGGTCGCCGGGATGATCGGTGTCGGCGTCTTCTTTCTCGACCACACGGCCGTCTACCTCGAGACGAGCCTGCACGGCTTCGCGGCGCTTTCGGTGTTCGGCGTGGCTCCGCTCGCGGCGTGGGTCTACGGCTCCGGGGCGGTGCTTGCCGGCGACGGTCGGCTCGCCGTGGCGTCGTTCTGGCTCGGGAACGTCCACCCGATCGTCTGGCTGGGCTGGGTGCTGTCGATCGGCAGCGTCGACACCGAGACGTGGTTTGCCGTGCCGGAATTCGTCGCCGCCGTTGCCCTCGGTGGCTGGACCCTGCTGCTCGCGGTCACGCTCCGTCGTCGGGACGACGGCAAACTGGCTGCACCGAACCACTGAGAGTCCCCGGCCGGTTTTGCGACTCTCGGCCACACAACGCTTAAATCGAAACCGTCCCTATACGGGGATATGCATAAAGACGAACTCCTCGAGCTCCACGAAGAACTCGTCGTCATCATGGAGTACTTCTCGGAGCGCGAGGAGGTCGACGAAACGCTGTTCGACCCTTACCGTCAGCTCGACGTCGATCCCTCGCACGTCCACAAGTCGAAGAGCGAACACAAACACGCCGTGTTCGTCCTCGGAAACGCGCTGGCGAGTGCGATGAGCGAAGACGAGTTCTCGAGCGCCGGCCGGATCGGCAAGCGTATGAAGGAACTCGCCGAGGACGCAGAGTCAAAAATATAGACGGATTCTAGGCGAAACGTATTTAGTGTGGTTCTCGCTTGTTGAACTATGGACCCGCGCACGCAAGAGCGCGTCGAGGAGTGGGACTCCCGCCAGTTCAGCGGCGGTTTCGATGGCCTCTCCGATCTCGCTGACGCTGATTTCTCGGGTGCCGTCTCGGCGGTCGGCACGTGGCTCTTTATGCTCAACGGCCGAATAATCGGGGTCGTCGACGGCGATATCGAGGACTTCGAGACCGCTTCCGGGACACGCTACGAGGCTCCCCATCCGTCGCTGCCGCTACTCTGTGCAATGGAGGAACGCGGCGGCGAAACACGGGCGAAATACTACACGAACGAGACGCCGCTCCGGGAGGTCGACAACACCCTCCAGAGCGGCTCGTTTACCGGCTATATCGAGCTGAGCGAGAACGTGCTCAGCGGCGATTACTACGCCGTCTACTACGGCGGCCGCCGGATGGCCGCCGCCTACATCGGCAACGCCGGGCGACTGCTCACCGGCGACGAGGCGTTCGACCGCGCGGCCGACGAGGTCGGTATCTACGAAGTGACCGATGTCGAGATCGAGGTCACCGACGTGCCGGGGACGACCGGCCCCGACACCGGTGACGGCTCCACATCCGCGGACGGGAGCCCCAATGGAGTCGACTCGCGGTCGGAACCGGCCCCCGCCGACGATCCGGGTGCGCCCGACCGGGACGGCTCGAGCGCCGACCCGGCCCCCGATTCGACCGGCTCGTCGATCGAACCGATCAACGTCTCGAGCACCGAGTCGGCCGGTGCCGGCGCGGCCGATTCCGATCCAATCGAGGACGTTACCGTCGACGATCCGTCGTCATTGGCGTCGGATATCGATCTGACGGGCGATCCGTCGGGGATTACCGCGACCGACGAAACGCCAACGGAGCCGGAGACGACATCGGCCGGAATCACCGACACGGAGCCGGCTGCGACCGATCTCGATCCGACCACCGATCCCGACCCCAGTCCCGAATCGGACCCGTCCGATGACGGAAGCGAACCCCGAGAACAGGGTTCCACCGAACGGTCGACGGACGACAGTCCGGCCGCAGCCGAACGCGGAGACGCGGCCGACTCGAGGACCGACGAGTCCCCCGTCGACGACTCGCCGGTCGGCGAACCCGCCGGAGCCGATGCCGTCCCGACAACCGGTGACGAAAGCGCCTCGTCGTCCCCCGCCGACGAGGCCCTCGAGGCCGACCCGGACGACGCGGCGGCCGTCTCCGATACCGAACCGACGGCGACCTCGAGTCCCGACCTCGCGGAGGTCGAGGCGGCGGCCGAGGAGCTAGAACGGAACGATATCTCCTGGGTCGACGAGGACGGGGACGAGGAAGACGCGGGCGATGACGGGGATGGCGGAGACGATTCTCCGGACCAGTCGGCTGCCGACGACGCCACCGCGACGGCCGACGATGCGAGGCCGGACGCGGACGAAGACGAGGGCGACCTCGAGGAGCAGTTCGAACGCGAGGAAGCGTGGCGCGAAACGCGGCGCATTCCCTCGATCGATCCGGACAACAGCGAGTCCGACGAATCGACGGCCTCGAGCGGCGGCCGACCCGGCGGACAGGGGAGTCGATCGGCGGCGGCCTCGACAGCGGCGGACGCGGGGACGGAACCCGCAACCGCTGCTCCATCGGACGGAGCACAGTCCGATTCGAAGACCGCGGCGTCGACGACCGCTGCCGGGCAGTCGTCCGAGACGCGCGAGCAGCGATCGCAGACGCGATCGCGCCAACAGGAGTCACAGGAATCGGGACGGGCCCAGACGGCCGAATCGGTGACCGAACGGAGCCGAGACGCGAGCGAGGATCGGGAACGGATCGCGGCGCTCACCGAGAAACTCGAGACCCTGCAGGAACAACGCGACGCGCTCGTGGAGAAAGCCGAAGAACTCGAGGCCGAACGCGACCGGCTGCGGTCGGAGAACGACGAACTGTCCTCGACGGTCGATCGACTCCAGTCCCGGATCGAGGAACTCGAGACGGAACTGGAACGCGAGCGAGCGCGCACGCAAGATACCGGGGACGCGGAGTCCGACGGGGTCGGTGGCGGCACCCAACTCACGGCCCAGCAGGCGCTTTCGGGGACGAATCTCTTCGTCCGATACGCCTCGAAGAGCCAGCCGACGCTCGAGAAAGCCCACGACGGCGCCGCCGACCGCAACGATGTCGCGGCGAACCTGCAACTCGAGCACCACACGCAGTTCGACTCGGCCGACGCCGTCGTCGACGGCGACCCGTTCGCGGACTTCCTCGCGTCGTCGATGGAGTACCGATTCGTCGATTGGCTCACCGAGATGCTCCTCTACGAGATCCGCGACACCGGCAACGCGGACGGACTTGGCGACCTCTACGACGCCATTCCGCGGATCGACCGGGCCGAACTCGACGCCACCATCTCGCTCGAGGACGACGACACCGAGGACGTTCCCGATCAGGTCACGTTCGACGTCGTCGCGTTCGATAAGATGGGGAACCCGTTGGTCCTGGTCACCCTCAACGATTCGCGGGAGCCGGCATCGACGGAACTACTCGAGGGTCTCGAGGAAGCCGCCTCCGCGGTGAAGGCGAACTATCCCGATCTGGCGGCGGCGATCGCCGTCACCTCGAGTTACTTCGAGCCCGGCGCGCTCGAGGTGGCCGAGCAGGCGACCAGCGGCGGCTTCCTCAGCCGCGGCTCGAAACTCAGTTATGTCAACCTCTCCCGGAAGGAGGGGTATCACCTCTGTCTGGTCGAGTCCCGTTCCGAAGGGTTCCACATGAACGTGCCGGAGCTGTAGGCCGTCGCGCTCGCGATTCTATTCCTCACTCTGTGCGACGGTGTGTCGTCGATACGCACCGCGACTGCCGACCCGTTCGGCTAGCACACGTCGCGATCGGAATCGAGGAGCAGTTGCTCGACAGCGAGCGGAACGGTTGCGAGACGCACGAGCGAGGCGCTATCGCGGCGGGAAAACGGCGATGAGAAGTTCGGCATGTTCGCGTCGCGCCGGCTGCCGGTCGCGGGGACGACAATCCGAACTGGGCGAGAGACTACCCTTCGATCTCTGCGACGTCTTCGATCTTCATTCCCTCGAGCTTGTCGACGATGTCGTCGATCTTGCCGTCGAGTTCGTCGACGAACTCGGCGGTGCGCTCGGTCTTGATCGCTCCCTGGCTCGAGGGTTCGATTAGGTTCTCTTCCTCGAGGACCCGAAGCGAGTAGCGGACCTTGTGGTGGGGGTAGCCGGTCTCGTTGGACATTTTGACGATCCCGATCGGTTCGTTCTCGATGACCATCTTCAGGACCTGGAGATGACGTTCCAGCATATCGACTTCCTTCTCAAGTCTATCTATCATGGCATTTGTTAACTTGTCTTTGGGCCTTTTAAAAGTTACTCTCGGCGACTGAAAGGTCCACTCTCAACCGAATGATCGGTCCTGTCAGTAGTTAACGTTTCCGATCCCGGTGGTCATAGGGTCTCGCTCCCTCTCTCGAAACCCCGGGTGTCAGTGGCTGCACGACCATGCGGCCACGCGATTTGATGGGGCCCACGCGATTGGATGGAACGGGTCGACGAGGACGGCATCCGTCGATCGCCCGGCGACTCGCGACTGGAAACCGACGGTCGTCGTGGCTCCGTGTTTCGGTCGTTAGCCCTGCCGGTATATATACTGATAGTTCTCCCGTCGCCCGCTCGTGTCGAGATTCGCCCGACCGATCGCGGCGAATCGGATCCCCGAGTACGGCCGGCAGCTATCCGGAGACGACGATTCGGCCGCGTTTCTCGGCGCGCTCGGTCAGTGTCAGCCACCCGTATACCGAAATCTGTTTATCGGCCCGGCAAGAATCCGCCGCTGTTATGACCGTCACTATCGTCGGGTCGCAACTCGGCGACGAAGGCAAGGGTGGGGTCGTCGACCTCTACGGCGACGCCGCCGACGTCGTGGCCCGCTATCAGGGCGGCGACAACGCTGGACATACCGTCGTCCACGACGGTACGAAGTACAAACTGTCGCTGGTGCCGTCGGGAGCCGTCCGCGGCAAGGTCGGCGTCCTCGGCAACGGCTGCGTCGTCAACCCCGAGACACTGTTCGACGAGATCGATACCCTCCGCGAACGCGGCCTCGAGCCCGACGTTCGCGTCGCCGAGCGCGCACACGTTATTCTCCCCTATCACCGCGCGCTCGACGGCATCGAGGAGGAAGAGAAGGAAGACCTCGCCGCCGGGACGACCAAGCGCGGCATCGGACCGACCTACGAGGACAAGGCCGGCCGCCGCGGCGTCCGAGTGGGCGACTTACTCGACCCCGATACGCTCCGCGAACGGCTCGAGTACGTCGTGCCCCAGAAGAAGGCCCTCGCCGAGGAGGTCTTCGACAAGGAGACCGGCGAGGCGTTCGACATCGATCACCTCTACGAAACCTACCGCGAGTACGGCGAACGCCTCGCCGAGGAGGACATGACCGTCGACTGCGGGACCTTCCTGCAGGACCGGATCGACGCCGGCGACAACGTCATGCTCGAGGGCGCACAGGGTACCTCGCTCGACATCGACCACGGGGTTTACCCCTACGTCACCTCCTCGAACCCGACTGCCGGCGGCGCGACCGTCGGCACCGGCCTCGGCCCGACCGTCATCGGCGACGGCGAGGTCATCGGCATCGTCAAGGCCTACCTCTCCCGTGTCGGAACCGGCCCACTGCCGACCGAACTCGGCGGCGTCGAGGACCAGACGCCCGACTACGACGCCGAACAGGGCAGCGCCGACGACGAGGAGGAACTCGCGACCTACATCCGCGACGAGGGCGGGGAGTACGGCACCGTCACCGGTCGCCCGCGCCGCGTCGGCTGGCTCGACATGCCCATGCTGCGCCACGCGGCCCGCGCGAACGGCTTTACGGGTCTCGCGGTCAACCACATCGACGTGCTCGCCGGGCTCGACACGGTCAAAGTCGGCCACAGCTACGAGTTCGACGGCGAGGAAATCTTCACGATGCCCCCGACGACCGAGCAGTGGGGGCGCTGTGAGGCCACGTTCAAATCGTTCGACGGCTGGCCCGCGGTCGACTGGGCCGCGGTCGCCGAGGACGGCTACGAGGCCATCCCGGAGAACGCGAAGGTCTACCTCGACTACATCGCCGAGGAACTCGACGCGCCGATCTACGCGGTCGGCGTCGGCCCCGGCCGCGAGGAGACCGTCATCGTCGAGAACCCCTACGAGTAGAACGCGCCGCGTCGGCCGCGCTTCGCTCGCGGCGTTCCCGAAACCTTTTGCTGGAGGCGGCAAGCCTACGTAGTATGAAGGAGTCGTTGCTGGAGATTCTCTGCTGTCCGCTCGACAAACACGACCTGGAACTCGAGGACGCCGAGTACGACGGCGAGGAAGTCGTCGGCGGCGACCTCGTCTGCACCGAATGCGGCGAGGCCTACCCGATCGAAGACGGGATTCCGAACCTGCTGCCGCCGGACATGCGCGAGGAGACGCCGGCCTGAGGCCACCCGACTATGTCCGGGACCGAGGTCACCGTCCACGTCAATCGCAGGGCCGCCGATGAACTCGAGGCGGCGAGCGACGCGCTCGAGACCAGCGAGTCGTTCGCGCTCCTGTTACAGGGCCACGAGACGCCCGCACACGTCCACTGTCGCCTCGGCGGTGACCTCGAACGGATCGCATCGCTCGGTGAAACGAACTACTACGTCGAACCCGACGGCGTCACCGCCGTCCCAGTTACCGTCACCGCGGACGCGATCGACCGGCCCGTCGACGGCCGCCTCGAGGTGCTAACCGGCTACGGGTCCGAATCGGTCTCGATCGCCGTCACCGTCACCCCCGGGCCGCCGGGCGTCGACATCGACGACTCGCTCGCCGAACCCGCGCGCTCGGAGCCCGAACCGACGGCGCTCGAGCGGGTCGTCGATCAGTTCGCCGCCGTGAGCGGCATCGAGCCGGCGACGCTCGTGGTCCTCGCGCTCGGACTGGTCGCGGTCGGGATCGCGGCGCTGACGGCGGCGACGATCGGCGGCCCGGTCGCAACGGTCGGGACGGGAATCGTCATCGTCGGCGTTCTCGTGGCGTTGTTTCTGTTGGTTCAGTAGCGTAGTGCGGCCAGCGTCGCGTGGTGCTCACGTGACATCGACGACCGTTCGATAGCGCCGCCCGTCGTACCGGCTCGGGGTTTCGAACGACGTTTCGTGGTCGACCTGCGGATCGTGCCCGACGTGGCGGGCGATCAGCTGGATTACCATCCGGAACGCCATCGTGATCCCCTCGCGACCGGGCAGCGAGTCCCAGTTGACGTTCGCTTCGCTGTACGTTCCCGTTCGGGCCGCTTCGTCGACGATCTTCGCCTGACTGCTGGCCAGTCCCGCGGTGTCGAAATCGAGCGGTCGCTCGTCGGGCTCGTCGAGCGCGTCCGAGAAGGTAAGCGTGTAGGTGTAGCCCGTTTCCTCGTCGCCGAGGCTCGAGCAGCCGGCGATCGCCGGCAGCGACGGCGCCACTGCTGTGGTCACGAGGAAGTCGCGACGGTTCACGATCGGAGTGTGCGACCGCCGGGATACCAAGATTGTGGCCGTCGACGGGTCGGCTGGAAAGGACAAGCGGGGGCAGCCGGCCGTCAATCGTCGACCTGCGTCGCCTCGAGGTTCCCCTCGTCGTCGAACCGCTTGGATCGCAGGTACCGCGCCCGATAGCGGTTCGCGCCGTCGTTGACGTCCGCCTCGCGGATCTCGTCGGTGCGGCCATCGGCGACGGCGTCGATCAGGTCCTCGAGCTGGTTCAGTTCGCTGGTAGTCAACTCGAGTTCGTAGGTCCGTTCCTCCTCGGACTCGAGGATGGCCCACTTGCGGGCCGCGGCGATCACGAGCGAGCAGGGCTCGCGACAGGGGAAGGGACCGTCGCCGCCGTCGGCGTCGAGGTCGTCGCCTTCCTCGTACTGCCACTCGCGGCGGCGCAGACACTGGGAGTCGACACAGCAGGCCTCGGCCATCCACTCGACGGCCTCGCGCGGGAGCTCGTCGATCACGTCGTAGATCCCCGTCTGTCGCTCGGCGGTCTCGAGCCAGTGGTCGATATCGAGGTTGCCCCGCAGTTCGCGGTGCCAGTTGGCGACCGTCGCGGGATAGAAGAACTCGACCGTCTCGACGAGGTCCGCGCCCGAGAGGCCGGTAAAGGCCCAGCCACCGGGCAGCGTCGGCGCGGTCTTCAGCGGTCGGTAGCGGCCGTCCTCGTCGTAGGTTGCGAGTTCCCGCGCCTCCCGCGGGTCGTCGTAGACCTCGAGATCCGTGATATCGCTGCCGGCGTCGTCGACGTGCCACAGGTCGTAGACGCGCTCGCCGTCGGGGTCGTCGACGTCGACGAACCGGGCCGTGATCGATAGCTGGCCCCACTCGCGGTCGATGCCGTCACGGAGCGCGCGGTACCGTTCGGGGACTGCGAGCGGTTCGGGAGCGTCGCCGTCGCTCCACGGCCCGGTCGTCGCGTCGGCGTCCGCGGCGTCGGCGAGCGGCGCTCGCTCGCACCAGCGGAGGAACGCGCGCCGGGCGGTTCCCTCGCCATCGACCGTCTCCTGCCAGTAGCGCCAGTTCGTGACGTACTCCTCGATCGATTCCAGCGCGCGCCGGCAGTCGGCCTCGTCGAGGCCGGTCCACTCGTTCGCCGGCGTCTCGAGGGTGTACTCCCCGTCCGTTTCCGTAACGTGCAGGCCGTCGAACGCGACGCCCGCGGACGCGCGTTCGAGCAGCGTCTCGAGGGCGTCCGTCGATACCGTCATCAGTCACCCGCGCCCGCTCCCGCGTTCGGTTCGGGGCCGGACTCGGCCCCGCTCTCCGCGACCGACGCGGCGAGTTCGCGGACCGCCTCGCGGGCGTCGCCGATGTCGGCCCCGGCGTCGGCCGCTCGCTCGAGGAGGACATCGGCCATCAGATCCTCGGTGCCGACCGCGCCCGTGTACCAGATTTGGTAGCCGTCGACCTCGCTCGGCACGTCCCAACCGAGGCGGTAGTCCTCGGTCAGCCCCATGTCCTCGGGGATGTCCTCTTGAGTGTGGTAGCCGTCGGCGATAAAGAGCGGGACGACGACGATGTCCTCGCTCTCGAAGTACTCAGTGACATCGTCGACCTCCGGCTCTTCGTCCATGAACAGCGCCTTCACCTCGTCGAAGCGGTCGCGCTCGGCGATGCGGTCGCTGTGGTACTCGATGGCCTTCGCGGAGTTCTCGTTCCGGTCGGTGCCGTGGCCGACGACCGAGAGGGCGACCCCCTCGCCGACGTCCGGATCGCCCGTCGCGGTCTCGGCCCGCTGGACGATCACGTCCGTCATGGCGTCGTGGGTGCCGACCGGCCCGCAGTAGTGGATCGTCTTCCCGACGTCCTCGGCCTCGAGGGTCGCCTGTGAGGCGCTCGTTCCGTCGGAGTCCCACTGCTCGGGGTCCCAGTCGTCGAGGCGCAGTTCCCGCGGGATGACCTGCTCGGTGAAGTAGCCCTCGCTGATAAACAGCGGGACGACGAACACCTCGTCGGACTCGAGGGTGCGGATCACCTCGCGGAAGTGCGGTTCCTCCTTCCAGAACGCCTCGCGGACCTCGTCGAACGCGCCCGTCTCGCGGATCGTGTCCGCGTGGGCGTAGGTCGGATCCGAGGCGTCCGGATTCAGGTGCGATCCGTGTGCCGCGATGACCAGCGCTTGCATGCCCGCGGCTTAGGATGGCGACGGTATATGGACTTCGCTGTCGGCCCTCGTCGCCGGCTCCGATGACGGCGCGTTCGACTGGTTCACCCCGCAAAAGACGGGTCTCGGAGACGAGTCACGACGGCACCGAAACGTCGGCCCGCGCCGCGCAGTGCTCGTCCTGCGCTCGCAACTCCGCGACCGCGGTGTAGTCGCCCGGGTCGGGATCGGACCACTCCGCCTCGTAGGTCGTCGCCTCGCCCGGCGCGAGGGCGTCCGAACTGAGCACCTGCGCGAACATGCGCCCCTCGGTGAACCGCCATATTTCGTCGCCGTCGTCCTCGAGCACGAACTCCGCCTTGCACGCGTCCGAGAACTGGAGATCGACCGGCTCGTCGCCCGAATTGGTGACGGTGAACACGAACATCACGGCGTCTCTGGTGCCGTCCGCCGCCGTCTCGAGCGAACCCTCGAGGCTCATGGGCCGGGCTTCGTGGCGGTCGCGGATAGGTCTTTTCTGCGACCGGCGGCGGGCGGTCGATCCGAGCGGGACCGCCACGACCGGAGAGCGCTACGTCTATTTGCGCCCGGTTCCAATCCGAACGCGTGCAACTGGTCGGGTATCAGCCGAGCGGGCGGGGATCGGCGCTGCTGGTCAGCGACGACAGCGGCGAGGTCGAACACCGCCCGCTCGAGGCCGGCGACGACCTCGCCTACTCGCTCGGGGAGCGCCACTGCGCCGGCACCATCGACGACGAGGGCGAACACGTCGCTTGCGACCGGCCGTCGACGCCCTACTGCGACTACCACACGAGCACGTGGGTCTGTGCGCGCTGTACGGGGACCTGCCTGAAAGACGAGATGGACTGCCACGAGGAGCACGCGGTCTACATCGCCGCGTTCGCCCCCGACACGTTCAAAGTCGGCGTCACGAAGCGGTGGCGGCTCGAGACCCGACTGCGCGAGCAGGGGGCCGATCGCGGGGCCCACGTTCATACGGTCTCGAACGGAAAAATCGCCCGCGAACTCGAGGCCGAGATCGCGACTCGACTTCCCGACCGCGTTCGAACCGGCACGAAGGTCGCCGCGCTCGCGGCCGCGGTCGACGAGGCCGGCTGGGAGGCCGCCCTCAAAGAATTCGACGTCATCGACACTCTCGAGTTCGACTACGGACTCGGCCTCGAGTCCCGCCCGGTGCGCGAGACCATCGCCTCGGGAACCGTCGTCGGCGTCAGGGGTCGACTGCTAATCCTCGAAAACGGCGGCACGACCTACGCCGTCGACATGCGCGACCTCGTCGGCTACGACCTCGAGGTCGGTCAGGCGGATCGCGACCTCCAGTCGTCGCTGGGATCGTTCGGGTGAGCGCGGTCGCGTTTTCCCGTCTGCGCTGCGGTCAGCCGGACACGTACTCGAGTTTCGTATCCCCGGTCGCACCCCAGTCCTCTCGTTTCCCCTCGTCGACGCTGTACTCGATACTGTAGGGCGTTTCCCGACGCCAGTCGTCCGCGGCGAGGTGCGCCCGGACCTCCCGCGTGGCAGCGTCGTAGCGAGCGCCGCGGTGGAAATAGTCGTACTCGAGGTCGATGACGTCTAAGTGCGCGTGTACCGCGGCGCGGTCCGCGTCAACTTCCCAGACGTGGACGTGGTTCCATTCGTCACCCAGCCGCGGCCGGCGAACCGAGACGTCCGAGGCGACGAATTCCTCGCCGTCGCTGTCCCACGCTCCGGCCTCCGAATCCGGAAAGACCCGTGTCCAGCGCGGGTTCTCGAGGCCGGTGAACTCGTCTTCGATCGCGGCGAGCGCCGCACGCTCGCCGGGGACGGTGACGTGCATATTGATCGGCATCGTGACCGCCCAGCCGTCGCCGTCGGGCTGGTAGACACATCGGGGAAAGTCACTCTCGCGGTCCGCCTCGGGGACCGACGACGGATCCGCCGCTCCGGTGACGACGCTCGCTCCGCCCGTGGACGCCAGCGCAGTTCCGATGCCGGCGATCGCTTCTCGTCTCGTTGCCCGCGTCATCGCCCGGCAGATCGTCGGTCCGATGGCGTTCGGTCGGGTCGTCGGTGCGTGCGTCTGACCATGCTGACTCAGTCTGTGCCGATTCGGCGACGCCCGTTACAACCGTTCGGCCTTCGCACTCGTGGTGGGTCGATCACGAACACTGATCTCCCCTCTCTCGAGTACGTCTCGCGGGGATTACGGCCCGATCCCCTCGACGGGGACCTCCGTCTCACAGTTCGGACACGATGCGTGCTCGTCCGATCCGGTGTACGTCCACGTCTTGCCACAGTCGTGGCAGGTCAGTTCGACCGACTCCGACGACTCCTCGGCGTCGGTTTTCAGCCCTCGAAGCCGGGAGACGGTGGTCGCGAGATTGTCGATAGCGGTCTCGTCGACCGGAACCTGGTACCGGTGCTCGTCCGCGTCGGCCGTCTCGTCACCTCGACTCGAGACGAGCCAGTAGTCCGCCGGGTCGCTATCGGTCGCGTCGACGATCGCGTACGGTCCCTCGCTGACGATCGGCTCTCGATTGGAGCGGTCGGTCATATGGCGGCTACCAGCTCAGGTCGGGTCGGTTTTGTGCAAGCATTGATCGCCGCGCGGGCACCGGAGAGCGACGGTCACCGCCGACATCGAAAACATGGCAACCCTTTTCCCTCACGCAACGGAATCCGATGGTATGACGGACGAAAACGAATCACCCGACGGAGACGCAGGCGACGACAGCGAGGAGAAATCCTTCCGCGAGCGGGTCGAGGAGATCCGCGAGAAGCGAGCCGAGGAAGGCGAGGGCGAGGGTGAGGCCCCCGAGAGCCCGTTCGGCGGCGGTGGCGGCCCCGGCGGCATGGGCGGTGGCGGCAACCCGTTCGCACAGATGATGGGCGGCATGATGGGCGGCGGCCCCGGCGGCCCCGGTCCGGGCGGCCCGGGTGCCGGCCCCGGCGCTGGCGGACAGGACGAGAGCAACGAGGAACTCGTCCGCGAAGTCCGACAGATGCGCGACGAAATGCGCGACCAGACCCGCGCGCTGAAGCGCATCGCCGACGCGCTCGAGGACCAGTAACCCGCTTTCGTCCCGCTTTTGCCGGTTGCGATACTCGCGTAGCGGTAAGTGTCTCGGTAACTGCAGCGAGGACGGGAAATCAACTGCGACTATCGGCCGTCTCCGACCGACGGCTCACTGTCTGGTTCGAAGCCGCCCTTGGTCGTCATACCGGAAGCCGGCGTCTTCGAACGCGATCTTTACTGCCTCGACATCGACCTCCCCGTCCGTTCCCAGAAACGGCATTTCGGGATCTCTGTCGTCCCATTCGAGACTCTCGGGAACCCAGTCGCCGGTAACGGGGGTCGCGATGGGACGAGCGTGGCCGTGGAATACGTCGTCGCACAGCCACTCCTTGTCGACGAGCTGTGCGATGATCTGCCGGAATCGGGGGTTGCTAAACGGCGCTTTACGCGTGTTGAATCCGAGGAAGTAAAACGACCACGACGGCGACTCGAGTAACGCCACGCTGTCGGATTCGTCGACGCCGTCGATCGTGTGGGCGTCGAGCGGGAGGCTCGTTACGTCGGCCCCGTCCTCCTGGACGGCTTCCGCCACCGTCGTGCTGCCCGGATGAATCGTGATCGGACAGTCGCCGACCGTCAGTTCCGGGAGGTCAACGCCGAGTCTGCGTGTGAAGTGGTCGTCGAAGCGCTCGAGTGTCAACTGGCCGCCCTCGGTCCGGCTTTCGAACTGGAAGGGGCCGCTTCCGATCGGCGGGACGTTGTCCGTGACCACCGCCTCAGTGGTGCCTTGCGCGACGCTGGGGCCGCCCGGTCCCGGCGTCTCGGTCGCGTACTCGTGCCAGATGTGTTCGGGGAGTATCGGGACGAGAAGCGCGCGTTCACCGACCGCTTGCGTCGTTTCGATCGGGAGTTCGACGTGGTGGTCGGTACGGATCGAGATCGACTCGACATCGACGGCGTCGACCTGCCCCCGATACATGGGAGCGGGCGATGGCGCATCGCGATCGTCGAGCGACGTATCCTGCAGGAATCGATACGTAAAGGCGACATCTTTGGCGGTTACCGGTTTGCCGTCGTGGAACTCGCACTCGTCTCGGAGTCGGACATCGATCGTTCCGTCGTCCCACTCCCACGACTCCGCGAGCCACGGTTGGATCTCGCCGTCACCGTTCTGCGTCGCCACCGAGTCGTACAGCAGGTCCATGATCATCCCGCGGCGACGATAGTCGGCTGCGATCGGATTGAGGTTCTCCGTCGGTCTGGCGTCGGTGTGGCCGACCCGAAGCGTATCGACGCCCACGGACGGCTCGAGGCCGAGATAGCCGTGGCGCGTCGCGAGGTGGCCCTCGCTCCAGCCGTCGAACCGATCGGTCCTGACGACCCGGTGTTCCTCGGGGAGACAGATCGGAACGAACGGCTGTTGGGTCGCGATTTCCTCGAGAACCGCTGTGATGGCCTCGCGACGCGCCTCGCCCTCGGCGTTGCGTTGCTCCTCGAGGAGTTCGTCGATATCCAAGTTGGTGAATCCGAAGGGGTTCTGCCAGCCGGATTCGTCGGCGTACCGCGAGTACAGCGCCTCGTAGAGGAAGTCGGGATCGGTCTCGCCCGGGTGACGACCGATGCAGATATCGAACTCGTGGTCGTACAGTACCGTCCGACGGAAGTCGATCTCGGATCGGATGTCGAGGGAAACGTCGATCCCGACGGCCTGGAAGTTCTCCTCGAGGCGACGGGCGATCTGGACGTTCTGCCTGTCCGAATCGGCCGGAATCGTCGTGATCGCTACGGAGAGCTGGTCGATATTATCCGGCATGACGATATCCCGGAGCCGGAGACAGCCGCTACTCGAGACCGTCAGCCCGGCCGTCGCTGCCAGCATCGCTCGCCGACTGCAGGTACCGCTGTCACCGCCGGGGTTGTCTCGGTTCGGGGCGGCCGATCTCCCGTTCATTTCGCTCGTTTCTCATAGTTGAAGAGCCACGATATAACAGTATTGTGCTCTTCCGACGCACAGAAACGCAGCCGATCGCCGTGCTGAACGGTGATTTGCCGTCCACGGTAGCTGCCAGCGACTGCGACCGATCGACAGGCGATCACTCGTCTCGGTCCAGCCACGGTAACCGATCCTCGATCTGGGGGAACCGGTCACCGAGTTCCTCGGACAGCGACCAGCGCCCGACGAGGCGATCCGAGAGGACGACACAGAGGGCCGCGAGAAGCAGCCCGCCCGCCACGTCGATCCCCCAATGGATCCCGAGGAACATGGTCGAAATCGCGACGCTGGCTGCCAGCACGACCGCGACTGGGAACCACTTCGGAAACGACGAGCGAGTCATCGCCGCGAACGTCGCAACGGTCGCCGAGAGCGAGGTGTGAAGCGACGGGAAGACGTTGGTGTTGCTGTTGACTTCGCGAGTGAGGTACTTGTACTGCGGATTGGTATCGTACAGCATCGTTTCCGCGACTTCCGCCGGCATCAGGTTCCGGGGTCCGTACGCGATGACGAAGATGTACAGGACGAGGCCGATCGCGTAGTTGAGTGCATACGCCGTCAACAGCCGCCGAAACGTCCGCGTATCCGAAAGCGTAAAGTAGGCTATGATCGGGAAGATCAACAGGAACGTATAGCCGTAGACGTAGATCGCCGAGAAGTACGCTGTCGTCTCGGGGTTTGCGATGGACTGGAAGAGCAGGATGAACTCCCCTTCGATATTATAAAAGCTCGAGGTGAGATGGAGCCCGATCTCCCGGGAGAGCCGCGGCGCTCGTTGTCTGGCGATCCGATTGATCAGCAACACCACGAGCAAGACGGCGATGGCCGGGGCGGCGGTCCTGAGTCGCGTTCGCCACTCCGATCGTGTCCGTACGAGGCGCTCACGACCGATGAAGATGGCTATCGATATCGGTAACAGGATACCGATGACGATGACGAGCTGTGTCAGCACCTCGGCGAGCATCGCTCCTAGTTGCCTCCAAGCAGCCGTCCGTTATCATCGTGTCGGAACCCGGCTCGCTCGAACGCCAGTTTCGCAACTTCGACGTTGAGGCTGCCGTTAGAGCCGGCAAACGGCGTTACTGGATCCTCTCCGTCCCACTCGAGGGCGTCCGGTACCCACTCGCCGGTCAGCGGTGTCGCGACGGGCGTCGCGTTCCCGTAGAACACCTCCTCGGTGATCCCCTTCTTATCGAGTAACTGGGTAATCGCTCTGCGGAAGTGGGGGTTGCTAAAGGGTTCGTTGCGGACGTTAAAGCCGATGTGATAGAACATCCGCGATTGCGTTTCCAGTCGTTCGACGCTCGAGGAGTCGGGGATCGCACCGAGCGAGTACGCGTCGAGCGTCGACGCCGTCACATCGGCACCACCGTCGGCGACCCGGCCGATAGCGGACGGACTGCCGGGATCGACCTCGAACAGGAGTTCCGAGACGGTCGGCTCGGACAGGTCGGCGATCGGGTCGGCGAGATCGATGTCCTCCCGGAGCGTAAAGTGCTCCTCGAATCGCTGCAGTGTGAGGTGTTCGTCTTCGCTCCGACTGTCGAACTGGAACGGACCGCTGCCGACGGGTGGGATATTGGTCATCGTGACCATGGCCCACTGTCCCTGCGTCGGGTCGAACGAATCGTCGTCTGCGCGCCGGTTGACCCGTTCGCTCCAGACGTGTTTCGGCAGGATTGGGACGGTAAGCGCCCGTTCGGCGGCCGCTCGACCGCCCGTGACGGTCATCGTCAGCTGATACTCGTCGTCACCGACGGCGATCTCGTCGATCGTATCGGCGTGGCTCCGGTACCGCGGTGCTGGCGACGGCATCTGAGACAGCGTCCACGACGTGTCCGTTATGAACCGGTAGGTGAATGCGACGTCCTCGGCGGTCACCGGCTCGCCGTCGTGGAACTGACAGTCCTCCCGGAGCGTCACCGTCGCAGTCAGCGACGGCTCGTCCCTGTCCTCGTCACCGTTCGATTCCGATTCGGCTGCCGGCTCGGACCACTCCACCGACTCGGCGAGCCACGGATAGAGGGAGCCGTCGTGCTCGGTCAGCAGCGAGTCGTAGAGCAGATCGATGATCGTATCGCGCTCCCGAAACACCGCCGAGATCGGATTGAGGTTCCGCGTCATGCGGCTGTCGGTCACGAGCGCGTGCAACTGATCGGTGTCGTCGGTCGGCTCGAGTCCCAGATAGCCGTGTCGGGACGCGAGCACATCCTGTCGCTCGCTCCAGCCATCGAACCGATCGTTGCTGGCGACGCGAATCTCGTCGGGGAGACAGATCGGCTCGAAGGGCTTTTCCTGTGCCAGTCCCGTCAGGAGCGACTGGACGTGTCGCTTCCGTTCGTCGCCGTCGGCTCGGCGCTGGTTCTCGAGGAGGGTATCGAAGTATATGGCACTGTACCCGAAGGGGTTCTGCCAACCGGATTCGTCGGCGTACCGCGAGTACAGCGCCTCGTAGAGGAAGTCCGGGTCGTAATCGGCGGGGTGGAGGCCGACGTAGATGTCGAAGTCGTGATTGATCAGCACCGACTCCAACAGCTCCGACCGCGACCGCATGTCCAGTGACACGTCGATGCCGACCTTCTCGAGGTTTCGCTCGAGCCGTCGGGCGATTTGGATGTTTTGCCTGTCCGCGTCGGCCGGAACCGTGGTGATGGACAGCGAGACTTGGTCGTCTCCGTTCTGATCGACGACGCTTCGGACGCGATTGATACAGCCGCCGGTCGTGACAGCAGCACCGGTCGCTCCGGCGGCGAGGAAGGAACGTCTGCTAACGCCGTCGTCGGACGGCGTGGGGGGCCAATTCATAACGTTGTGTAACACCTCATTTCAGTTAATATATAACAATATTGCGTACTACAACCCAATACGGGGTACCATAAAGAATCTTTTCACTCGATAGCACATTCGCCTCAACTGTCGACTGGTGTGATAATAGCTGACAAGTCCCTCGAGAGGCGTCGGCGAATTCGCCTCGACGGAGCGCAACATCAATAGGCCGACCGACGAAAAGCAGGGTATGGACGTCGCCGCCGAGCGGATCGACCGCCTACACGACCTCGCTCGAGCGGCGGCAGCGGACGGCGACGACGATCGCGCCCGGTACTACGTTCGTCTCGCGCGACGGGTCGCGGAGCGAAATCGACTGACGCTTCCCCGGGAGTTTCGACGGTTCACGTGCGATCGGTGCGACGCGTACCTTCGGCCGGGCGCGAACGCTCGCGTCAGATTGCGGGACGGCCACGTCGTGATCACCTGTGACTGCGGCGCGCACGCCAGATATCCCTACGAGTGATGATGCCGGTTTCCCCGCGGCGACGACAGTATTCGCTCCGCTGTGCGCTGCTACCGAATCGAGAAGATTGAAGCGCCTCGATTCGCTATTCAGGCCATGGATAAACAGGACCTTCGGCAGCGAGCACACGATCTCGACGTCACCGTCTGGGTCGGCAAGAGCGGTATCGACTCGGTCGTCGACGAACTCGACGACCAACTCTCCGACCGAGACCTCGTGAAGGTGAAATTCCTGCGTGCCGCCCGTGCGGGCAGTTCGACCGAGGAGAAGGCGGCCGATCTCGCCGAGACCGTCAGTGCGGACCTGATCGAGACGCGCGGGCACACGGCGGTGCTGCATCGATGAGTGCCGCCCTTGGTTCGACACTGCTGCAGAGTGGGGACCTGGGGCCGATCGGAGAGGCACTCGAGAGCACGAACCTCTTCGGGTCGTCGCTCGCCGCGAGCGCGGAGGGCGCGATCCGGTTCGTCCTCGCCTTCGTCGCGATCTGGGTCGTCGGTCGCTTCGTCGTACTCCCGCTCGTCGAGCGCGCGTTCGACAGGCGCGGCCTCGATGAACACGCCCAGAACCCGCTCCTGATGCTCACGAGATTCGGGGTCGCGTTCTTCGCGGTCGCGGTCGCGTTCGGCTTCGCCGGCTTCGGAAACTTCCTCGTCTCGATGGCCGGTATCGCGGCGGCCGGCGCGCTCGCGATCGGGCTCGCGATGCAGGACGTGATCTCGAACTTCGTGGCGGGCGTCTTCATCTACACCGACAAACCGTTTCGTATCGGTGACTGGATCGAGTGGGACAACGGCGACTACGCCGGCGTCGTCGAGGACATCAGTCTCCGCGTGACGCGCGTGCGGACGTTCGATAACGAACTGCTGACGGTGCCGAACTCGGCGCTCACTGACGGCGTGCTCAAGAACCCAGTCGACGCCGACAAGCTCCGACTGAAGTTCGTCTTCGGAATCGGCTACGACGACGACATCGAGCGGGCGACCGAGATCATCGTCGACGAGGCCGAGCGCCACCCCGACATCATGGACGACCCCGCTCCCTCGGTGCGACTGACGGAACTGGGCGACTCCGATGTCGGGCTCCAGTCCAGATTCTGGATCGCGAACCCGTCTCGAGCCGATTTCGTCCGAACGCGCGGGGAGTACGTCACCGCAGTCAAGGGCCGGTTCGACGATGAAGGGATCGACATCCCCTACCCGGTCCGAACGCTCGAGGGCGGGCTTAACCTCGAGAGCGGCGACGGCCAGAGCGTCGTGCAGCCCGCAGAATAAGGATCACCACTCCTCGATAGTGGTGTTTTCCGGCGGCCCGAACGCCAACCGTTCGTCCTCAAGGCCGACGGCGAACGCGATCGACTCGTACTCCATAAATCCAATCCCTCGAGCAACCAGCGGACGGCCGAGAGGACGACTCGAACGACAGTGAGGGTCGTCCGATCCGGGGGATGGCAGGCTATTGACCGATAGAACCGCGAGCGACCGCAGGGAGCGAGCGGGCCGATGACCGATGTGGAGTGAACGTAGTGAACGGAACGGAGGGAAGAGTGCTTTTGATCGAAATTTTACCGAAGGCGCGGCGAAGGCGCGCCTACAGAGTAAAATTTCGTGCCGTATGAATGCGGACGACCGCGATTGCCCGGCGTTCCGACCGGGGGAATCTCGGTTGCCTTCTCCACCCCGCGACCCGTCGAGCGACAGGTGTCCGGCGGTCCACTGCTCGCTTCCGCGCCTGATGGGCTGTCGCCGACTAACCGCGATGGGTCGTCCCTGCGGACGGCCATCACGGACCGCTGTCCCCGACGGACGAGGCTTCTCTGTTGGCTCCCGAGGCCCCGGTCGGTCTGACCGGACGCCTGCGGTGTTCGGTCCCCGCTGATGACCATAGCGCGGGTAACGAGCAGGGCCAAACTGCCCGACCTAGTCCATCCCATCATAGGCGACTGGTCCTTAAGGGCCTTTCGCCTCCGGAATCGCCCGACGGAATAGGGGAGACGAACACCCACTCGAGTACCGGCGAGGAGCGCGAGATCGCCGACACAGGGAACGGAACAGCTCCATCGATTCCCGACGGGGAGGCAATTCATCGGCTGGAGCCGGGGGTCGATTCATCGCCGGTGTCGATGCTGGGATTCGGGTGTGCCGACTCAGAGAGCGGTTAGCTCTCGAGCGGGATTTCCTTCCCGTGGGCGGTCGACTCGGCGGTCGGCAGCCGGACCTCGAGCACGCCGTTGGTGTAGTCCGCGCTGATCTCCTCATCGTCGACCGTCTTGGGGAAGCGGAACCGACGGTGGTAGGTCTTCTTCCGACCGCGGCCCTCGTCCGCATGTTCGGCGGCGACGTTCAGGACGCCGTCGTCCCACGCCAGTTGGATCTCGTCGGTTTCGAAGCCCGGCATGTCGATCGTGAGGACGAACTCATCGTCCTCCTCGTACAGTTCGTAGTCGTTACCGCCGGTGTCTCCGAACAGTTGGGACGGCAGGTCGAGGCCTTGCATCCATGTGCTCGGTGGGCTCGCTCGCACCATGGCTGATCACCTCGAGTTCAGTAGATGATTGTCCACGGTTCGTAATAAATTTGACGAATCACGAGGTATAGTACCACACTATCTCGCTCGAGCGAGGGGAGGAAAAGGCCCATTAGTTACCCGACACATCGTTCGAGTATGGGACTCGGCAGCACTGCGAAGAAGATTCAGAGCCTCTCGGATCGGGCCGAAGCGATGTATAAGCAGGTACAGAAACTCCAGCAGCGGATCACCGGACTGGAAGAGGAGATGGACGAAACCCACGAGACGGTCACGCGGATGGACCACCAGCTCACCGAGCAGCGCGCACTGCTGCTTGCGATGGCCGAGGAACAGGGGATCGACGGCGAGGAAATCCTCGCGGAGGCGGCGATCGACGAAGCCGAACTCGAGGGCGAGGGCGACGCCGAAAGCGCCGACGAGTCGGCGACCGGCGAGGACGGTGCGGCCGACGCGACCGCCGGCGAGACGACTGCAGAATAACGCCGCGTGGGCTGCGATCGCGTCCGCGTTCGATCTCCCTTTTGGCTTGCGGTCGGTTCCTCAGGATAAAAGCTAACAACGGGGGCAACTTTTGCCGAACCAATGACGACCCACGAGGAGCCAGTGGATTCTGTTCTCGAGACGATCGGTCGAACGCCACTCGTTCGGCTCCACGACGGCCCCGAGACGGTGCCGATCTACGCGAAACTCGAGACGTTCAACCCCGGCGGGAGCATCAAGGACCGAATCGGCCGGTACATGCTCGAGGCGATGCTCGAGCGCGGCGACGTCTCCGAGGGGGGGACGATCATCGAGCCGACGGCGGGCAACACGGGGATCGGGCTGGCGGTCGCGGCCGAGCAACTGGGCTTGGACGCCGTCTTCGTCGTCCCGGAGCGGTTCAGCGTGGAGAAACAGCAGTTGATGGCGGCGCTGGGCGCGGAGGTCATCAACACGCCCACGGAGGACGGCATGGACCGCGCTATCGACCGCGCTCACGAACTCGCCGCGGAGCTCGACGACGCCGCCGTCCCCCAGCAGTTCTCGAACCCGCTGAACACGGAGGCCCACTACGAGACCACCGCCCCCGAAATCTTCGGTGCACTCGACGGACAGGTTGGCGCAATCGTCGCCGGCTGCGGAACGGCGGGGACGCTCATGGGACTCGCCCGCTACTCCCTCGAGCAGGACCCCGACACCCACATCGTCGCGGTCGAGCCCGAGGGATCGGTCTACGGCGAACTCCTCGGGGACGAGCGCGCGGAAGCCGAGTACAAGACCGAAGGGATCGGCACCCACGACACCGCGACCAACGAACTGTTCGAGCCCGAACTGGTCGACGCGGTCGACGCGATTTCGGACCGCGACGCCCACGACGAACTCAAACGCCTCGCCCGCGAGGAGGGCCATCTGGTGGCCTCGAGTGCGGGTGCCGCGAGCGTGGCCGCGAAGCGAGTTGCTCGGCAAATCGCCGACGGCGACCTCGAAGTGCCCCACGAGACGGTCGTGACGCTCTTTCCGGACTCGAGCGAGCGCTACCTCTCGAAGGGAATCTACCGGTCGTTCGAGGAGTGGACGTCGTAGGCCGAGCGGGAGAGTACCAATAGACTCATTAAATTTCCTCGAACAGAGTGGATATGAGCCGGTTGTCGGATGCCCTCTCCTCGGAAGCCGACCTGCCGCCCGCCCTCCGGACGAAAGCCGACGCCTACGCCGATCAGGGCGGACTACTCGGTGCGTTCACGTACTTCTTTACGGTCCTCGAGACCGACGACGATGCCCTCGCCAAAACGCTCGGCTCGATCCCGACCGATCTCTTCGTGACGAGCGCGCTCCACGACGACGCCATCGACCAGGCCGACGAGTGGGACACGGACCGAAAGCGACGCCTGAACGAGCACGTCTCGCTCGGTGATATCGTCTACACGAACGTCGTCGAGGCCGTCAGCGAGGTCCCGGACGATGCCGATCTGCGCCCGGTCCTCGAGACCGTCCGCGACATCGGCGCGGGCCAGCTCGCCGAGGAGGAGTTCGACGCCGCGACGGCGTCCGTCGACGACGCGATCGCACGCGTCGAAGCGCGCGGGAGCATCTGGGGCGACCTCGCGGTACGGCTCGTCGCGACCACCGGCCGCTACTCCGACGCCCAACTCGAGCATCTCCGAACGATCGCGACGGACGGCCTGTTCGTCCTGACCGTCATCGACGACCTCGCGGATCTGCCGGAAGACGTCGAGAACGGCGTCGCGACGCTCCCGCTCGTCTGCTTCGACGGCGATCCCGACGAGTACGACTCGACCGAGGCGCTGGTCGAGGCCGTCCTCGCGTCCGACGTTCCCGACAGACTCGAGGCACTCGTGGCCCGCCGGCGAGCCGAAATCGACGCCGCCGCGACCGAGCTCGCCGACTCGCTCGAGCGGTCGAACGAAGCGCTGCTCGCGGCCGCCGCTCGCGCGTTGACGTGGTACTGCGAGTCGATCTGTTCGGTTCCGGTCGCCGAGACCGTCTCGCCGGCCGAGCAGCGGGAGATCCGTGAGAGGCTGACCGGCGACGAGCGCTCGACGCGTCGCTACGTCGATGAGCGCGTTTCGGAGTATCAGCGACAGGCTCCCGTCGATACGGCTGACGTGGCCGCAACCGTGGCCGAACTCCCCGACGAGCCGGTCGTTCGGACGGCGACCCGCCTGCGACACCTCGAGTCGATCGTCGACGGCGTGATGCACACGACGCTCGAGGACGCGCTCGCGGAACTTCGGAGCGCGACTACCCCGGCACCGTGATCGGGAGTCGGAGCGCGGTATCCCCTCGTCGCGTTACGCCGCAAGCCGTCGGTGTTGGACCTTCATACACCGGTCCTGTACGACGGTTCGGCCGTCGCTTTCCGCGCGGGCCGCCGCCTTGTCGTCGCGGATGCCCTGCTGGGTCCAGATGACGCTCACGTCGTCGCGCTCGAGGGCCGCGTCGACGATCCCGCCGACTTCGTCACTCGGTCGGAAGATACAGACGACATCGATTTCCTCCGCGACGTCCGCGAGGGAATCGTAGACCTCCCGGCCGAAGATCTCGTCCGCGAAGGGGTTGACCGGAATCACGTCGTAGCCGTGATCGAGCAGGTACTTCGGCACGTCGTGGGCCGCCTTGCCGGGCGTGCTCGAGCAGCCGACGACGGCGATCGTCTCGTACTCCAGTATCGCCTCGAGTTCGTCCGCGGATTCGACTGGCATACGCGGAGATAGGGGCTCGAGGAGTAAACGTCTCGGGGTCGTGGAACGGTCGGTTCGGATAGTCGATGACTTCGAGACGATATTCGCTGTGGCCATGCGCCGGCGTGCCGAGACCGCCCTGAGTCCTCGCTCAGCGGCGGCTGTGTGTGCTGTGTGTGGGTCGTCGGCTCCAGACTCGGACTGTCTATACCGAGAGGCCGGCAGTCCGGATCTCGGGCTCCTCGCCGTCGGCCGTCTCCTCGACTTCGACGACGGCGTCGAAGAGCTGCTTGAGCGTGTTCATCGTCTGGTCGTCGTGGGCCGTCGAATCGATGACGTAGACGCCCAGCGCGTCGGCGCTCTGGATCCGGCCCGTGAAGACGTGGAGGAACCGGAAGACGGTCTGGAGATCGGAGTACATCAGGAGCGTCGAGACGGAGTGTAAGAGCACACGGTTCTCGGTGAGCCCGCGGGTCTCGTAGAACTCCTGGAGGAACTCCGAGAGCTTGATCCCGATCCCGGTCATGTCGACGGGCGAGGAGGCGTACTTGATCCGGGGGTCATCGTCGACCGTCCCGATACCGCGTTGTTTCGTGACACAGTCGACGACGCCGATATCCGGCTCGACGCCCTCGTCGACGTGATCGCCGAAGCTCTCGAGAACCGTGTCGGCGCTGTCTTTCGTGGTGACGACGATCGAGCCGTCGCCGCGGTTCGCGCCGCTCCCGAGGATATCGAAGGCGATCCGTCGTTTCCCCGTCAGCGGCGGACCCGCAACGAGTACGTTCGTCCCCGGGTCGAGTTCGGTGTCCGGCAGGACATCTGCGAGGTCATACATATGGATACTCACATCCATCGCCGTGGCGACGACCGTTGCTGATACCGCATCCCACTCCGGTCCGGCGTGTTGTATGAAAATACGCGAAGCGGCTTATAGTACTTTTGATTATAAATCCCACTGGTTACGTTCGCTCCCGCGACGGCCGTCAGTCGGCCGGTACCGCCGCTCTTGCCCGCTACGTCACACCCGGTAGCTCGAGGGCGGCACGCCCGACGATAAACGCCAGCGCGGCGAGGAACATCCCGTACTTGAGCCGCGATTGGCCGACAGTCGGCTCCTCGAAGCTCTCGTAGGCCGCGGCGAGCATGACCGCGTCGGCGGGGGCGACGACCAGCAGATAGGCGATCCCGAACTCTCCGAGGAGGTACGGGACTGGGCTCGCGACGACGGCCGCGACGAGGAGAACGGCGGCGACGACCAGCGCTCGGCGCTCCCCGATCGCGATCGGAAGCGTGTGCAGCCCCTCCTCTCGGTCGCCCTCGATGTCCTCGACGTCCTTGATGATCTCTCGGGTCAGCGTCGCGATCGCCGCGAGCACGAAGAGCACGACCGCCGGCCCGATCTCGTCGACCGCCGCGGCACCGAAGAGGAACGTGCTGCCGACGAGGTAGGCGACGAGCGCGTTGCCGAGACCCGGAAGCCCCTTGAAGAGTTCGGTGTACGCGATCAGCGCGAGGAGATTGACCGCCGCGATTCCGATCGCCAACCGGGGGAGCGTGAGTGCGAGCGCGACCGCACCCGCGAAGAGAACGATACTGAACACGAGCGCGCCGCGCGGGCTCACCGCACCGCGCGGGATCGCCCGCTCGGGCTGATTGATCCGGTCGATCTCCCGATCGAAGTAGTCGTTGATCGCGTTCCCCGCGCCGACCGCCAGCGCCGTCGCTCCGACCGCCGCGGCGACCGCGACCGGCTTCTCGGCCACCCCGCCCGCGACGAACGCGCCGATGAACGTCAGCACGCCCGCCGCGATCACGTTCACCGGCCGCGTCAACTCGAGCAACCCGCGACCCGTCTCCCCGACTGTCATACGCGGCAGTGGTCATGCGGGCTGGTTAAACGGTGCGGTCCGCTGTCGGGTCGTGTAGACTAGTCGCGGACTGTTCGATCCGCGTCCTCAGCTCTGGGGACGAGGGCGGCTGCTCGAGGAGAGATAGAGACGGCAACTGGTCTCGCCGCCGCCACCGCCGATCGGCGTCTCAGCGCCACTCCTCGAGATCGCAGAGCACGTCGTCCTCGATCTCGAGCCACTTGCTCACCCGCTCGTCACCGCTCGCGTCCGCGGGGACGGCGGTCCAAGAGCCATCGTCGTCCGAGAGCAACTCGAGCGGTGTCGCGCCGGTCTGGGCCTCGTCTGGAACGGGGGATTCGGTTTCCGTCATGACTTACCTAGACGTTGAGACTACATAACAAAGACCCCCGGCGGCGATTGTCATCGGGTGAGAATTCACGACGGGTGAGTGTGTCGTTCCCTGTCGGAATCGGTGAAAATCGAGTGACTTATACGGAACCGGCCGGAACAAAGCGGTGCGGGCGCTTAGCTCAGTCTGGACAGAGTACTTGGCTTCGGACCAAGCTGTCACGGGTTCAAATCCTGTAGCGCCCACTCACAAACGGCCCGATTCTCGACTAATCCTCATTCTCCAGTAGAGGTATCGATAGTCGGCTTTTCAGCCTTTTCGGCGTTCGGAAGACGGAGGCCGAAATCTGATACCAGTTCGGAACGGGTTGCGGACCCACCACGTCACGGTGGACTGCCCTCGAGCGGGATTTGTCGATTACTCTATTCGCTTAGTCGTCGGCTGATCTCGGTGATCACCACGGAAATCGTAATTATTCCGCCAACAAAGGCCAGCAGAACCAATTGCGGTATCACTGCTGCAAACGCAGTCATCTGTATTGCGAAGGCCATCAAGATTAGATCCTTCTGGCGTGCTTCTCGATTTCCCATATTATCTTACATATATTATCCTAATCAAGTATCTTCTATCTTCCGACGAAACAATCGATCACTACAGCCGGGAACTGATCGAACGGACGGTGGTTCACGATGACCCGCCTCGTCGAATCCGACAAGTGCGAACGCTGTGGTGATCACGTCGGCGCACTCCGTCGGCTCTGCCCAGAGTGTACGCGCGCCGTCCGGAACTCGCGGGAGGGCCCGCTATAGGTTCTCGAGCGTCGGAACGCGATGGCATCTGCCTCCAGTTCGACAGCATGTCGGTAATTCCCGTGACAACATCCGTGGCATACGTTATTTCCGTCTCGATATCGGGAATAATCTCTCCGAAGGCAGCGAAGGAGTCGGCGGTGCAGAACGAGACAGCGCCGTAATACGTATCAACTCCTGTCTACGTGCTTAGGTATTAATATCGGAAGGGTGTCGGGGAAGATCGATGGAGAAGAGACCGCCAGAGCACGCACAGAGGCAGGAGCGACCGGAATCGGAGACTGAAGAGGTGACGGTACTCGTGACTGCGGCCCAGCGCAAACCGGCGCTCGCGATCGCCCGGACGTTAGGGAAGCGCGAGTACGAGGTGGTCGTCGCGAGCCACCACAGGATCGCACAGTCGTTCTTCTCGAGGTACGCGACCCACACTGCGGTGTATACGGATCCGAAGCGGAACGAACGAGCGTTCGTGGCCGACCTGCTGGCGACGGTGGCGCGGTACGACGTCGACGTGCTCTTGCCGACCGACCACGTGACGACCATTTCGGTACTGCGGTTCCGTGACCGGTTCGCGTCCGACCTCTCGATCCCCGCCGTCGAGTACGAGACCCTGCTCGCGACCGAAGACAAGGCGCGACTGCTCTCGATCGCCGACGATATCGGGATTCCGACCCCTGACACCCATCGGCCCGGGTCGCTGGCCGAACTCGAGGAGATCGCGGCCGAAATCGACTATCCCGCGGTGATCAAGCACAACAAGGGCGTCGGTGCGAGCGGCGTCCAGTATGTTACGTCGCCCGCGGAACTCCGCAGTGCCTACGACTCGAGCGGGGAGTCCACACAGCACATCGAGCGCGATTGGCCGCTCGTCCAGGAATACGTCCCCGGCGAGACCCACGACGTGAACGCGCTGTTCGCCGAGGGCGAGCCCCGGGTCGCGTTCACCGCCCATCGGACGTCGACGTTTCCCCGCTCGGGCGGGCGCGCGGTCATCACGGAATCGACGCGCGAACCGGAACTCGTCGACTCCGCGACCCGGCTGCTCGAGCACCTCGAGTGGCACGGCGTCGCCGAGGTCGAGTTCAAACTCGACGCCGACGGCGACCCGAAACTCATGGAGATCAACCCGCGGATCTGGGGCAACATCGACCTCGCGATTCGGGCGGGCGTCGACTTCCCGGCATTGCTCTGCGACCTCGCCCTGACAGGTGCTGTCACCCCGCCGATGTCGTACGCCGTCGGGCGGAAAGTGATCTGGATCGACGAGGGACTCGCGTCGAACCTGTGGGCCTCGAGCGGCCGGCTCGACTACGCGCGGTACGTCGCTCGCGAGTACGTCACCGGTGCGGAGACCCCGGTCGAACTGAGCGATGTCGCACCGCATGTCGTCCGACTGCTTCAGCTCGGAGCGCGAGGGGCGCGGGCGGCCGTGCAGGGCGGCTGGCAGACACTCGCATCGTCCGTGGCCGGGGAATCAGGAGCGTGACTGCTGACTCGGGCGCTCACTGAGCCGGTCTCGTCGTGGAGCATCCCGATGGCTCCCAATTCCCGCGGTCTCGATCGCATGGCGTCGATGGAATTACATGCTAGAGTTCGGAACTATATCGTGTATGCCCTCCAACACATGGAACCGACTCGCTCGTTCGACGCCGACGAGACCATGAACGAACGCCGTAATCGGCGACTCAGCGCCGTCGTCGGTGTATTTCTGGTACTCGTCGCCGCCGCCCTCCTGTTGCTCTCGCGGCCCCTCCTCGAGGCACCGATGGAGTTCGGGCAGGCGATTGTGTTCGGATTGGCCGGCGTGTTCGACATCGTGGCAGCGACCGACACCCGACTCACCGACCGCTGGGCGTGGTACCAGTGGAGCGGACTCGGGAATATCCTGCTGGGGCTGGCGTTCCCGCTCTCGTTCGTCGATACCGGCGGACTGCTGTTGCTCGTCGTAACCGTCGTCGGCGGTCTCTCGCTCGTGATGACTGGCGTCGACATGCTCGTGTATCACGGGGAGTATACTCGAGAGGACCGACTCGACCGCAACGGTGCCTGACCGGAGCGGTTGCAGTTATTCGTCCGCTCTACTCCAGAGGTAATGTGAAGTCCGATACCGAGAATCCGTTTTCAAACAGTCTCTTATCGATCCCACAGTGAGAAACGTGACGCGCTCACCGGCCTGAGAGACGAGTATACCGACGCATACAGTGATGCATCGAATGGTGGCCCGAAATGAGAGTTATCTATAGCCCGCATCTGATCGACCTGATTCTCGCACATTAGCAGTAGATATAAGTCATTATGGATCAACAATAAGAACGGAAGCCACTCTCTACGAGTCGCGAGGGGCATGCGCGCAAATGCCCGGGTGGTGGAGCACCCGAGACGTGGCTTCCAAATCCCCACGAGGGATTCGAAGCCATGATTCCGTACATTCTACCGGGATATAAACATCCCGCACGACGATCGATTGCACCGCCTCGAGGAGCCTCGCAACTCGTCTTCACCAGAGCCACGTCCGGAGGTCGCCGTGTCTGACCGTTCCGACTCGAGCGGCGATCTGCTCCCGGACTGTCCCGACTGCGGCCGACCGGTCGTCGGCGTGACGGCCGTCGGGCCGACGGAGGGCTACGCCTCGCCCTGTGGCTGTCAGGTGCCGCCCGGACTGATCGGGGAGGGCTGCGAACCCTAACGGCTCGAGTCGGCAACTGACACACCAGCCGCCGCTCGAGCCGCGGCGGGCAGTCGGGCCGTCGACGGCGGTCGTCTCACTGCCGTCTTGAAACCACCACCAGACGCCGCAGTCGGGACTCGGCCCGTGAGCGAGGCTCGAGCGCGGGACGTTCTTTTCGAGAAGGGCATTCGCTACCAACGCGGCCCACCCGCGAGACGAGCGCTCAGTTATCGGCCGCGAGCCACGACTCGAGGCGAGACACGACGGCGTCGGCGATGGCCTCGCCGATGCGGTCGGGCGAGTCGGAGAGGTCCCAGACGTAGTCGCCGCTCTGCGTAACGGTTACCCAGTCGACGTACTCGTGGCGATCCAACTCGAGCAGGAGGTCCTCGAAGACGGATTCGTTGAGGCGACAGCCCAGCGAGTCCTCGATGGAGTCGGCGAGTTGGGGCGTCGTCGCGACGATGGCGTCCTCGAGGGCGGTGTCGACGATCGTGGGGCCGGTCGCCGGCGTCGACGGGGATGGCGGTCGATCGGTCATGTCCGGACACTGGTTGTGAGCGTGGTAGTAATAGGTCTGGTGGTAGTCACGGAGCCACGACCATGACGGATTGATACCTGTTGAGACATTTTCGACGGAGAGCGACGAGCGAGACGACGGTTTCGACGGGGACTCGAGCGCGCTGCTCACGCCGACGGCAGGCGATCGCACGCCCCCGGCCGAGCCCTACGTACGCTGCTAGCCGTCAGTTGGGAAACAGGACAATACCGAACTCGAGGATCACTGGTCGTCAAATCCTGCGATCAGAAGGAGACCCAAGGCACCGCTCTTCGCCGTGTCGCTGGCCGCGTCTCCCGCGTGTCTGCCGAATTGAATCCGCCCGCTACGTCTCGGACATCTCGTTGATGATGACGACCGCCTCGCCGTCGATGACCGTCTCCTCGTCCTCGCCGACGACGGTCGTGTGCAGCCGGTAGCGGTCGCCGCCGAGGTCCTCGACGATCTCGCACTCGGCGGTGACCGTCTCGCCGATCCGAACCGGTCCCGTGAACTCGAGGTCCTGCGAGAGGTAGACCGTCACCCCGGGGAGCCGGGCCAGTGCGGCGCTGATCGTGCCGGCGACGAGCGTGCCGTGGGCGATCCGGCCCTCGAACTGGGTTGCCTCGGCGAACTCCGACTCGAGGTGGAGCCGGTTGGTGTCGCCGGAGACCTGCGCGAACGCGGTTACGTCGGTGTCCGCGATCGGTTTGCTGAATCGGACGTAGTCGCCGACGCCGAGCGAGTCGTAGTCGTCGGTCGAGCGCTCCATGACCCACGTCTCGTCGCCGAACGACACTTCGGCGGTCGACGGCGGGGTCGTCGTCTCTCCCTCCGCTCGGGCAGTGGACGTCTCGCCCGCCGCGGAGCCAAAGCCCATCGCCGCGAGGAACGCGTTGTTAGCTTCGACGTAGCTGTTGACGACGTGTTTCGAGATGCTGGACCACTGGTCGGCCGCCGGCGTGGCGTCTGCGCTATCGGTGTCCGGACATTGGCTACTCATAGCATTGAATGTTGAAAGCTACCATTCGACGGGAGCTGACGATTCCGGGTTGAGCTAGTACGGTCGTCGTCTTTGTGGTATCGCCAAATCACATTGGGATATTGACAGCGATCATCACCGATACTGACAGTTAGAGCACAGCGGTCCGAGACGGCACTGTGACTCGAGCCGAGCAGTCAGGGAACCCGGGATTCGAGTGAGGGACCCGAGACGCGGCGACGATGTGCAGTGACCCTACGCCGCGGGGAGGGCCGCGAGAAAGTCGGCCGCCGCCGAGTTGAACACCCGCGGTCGGTCCTGATTGACGAGGTGGCCCGAGTCGGCGAGTTCCAGCCGATCGCCGTCGGCGACCGCCGAGGCGATCTGGCGGCCCTGTCGCTTGACCAGCGGGGCCTCCTGCTCGCCGTGGACCACGAGCGTCGGCGTCTCGAGGCCGGTCAGTTCGGGCGGGTCGTACCGGTAGAGCGCGCCGAAGATCTTGCGGAACTCCGCCGCCGGGATGTCGCCGACGTCTTCGATCGCCGCGACCCTGGTCTCGGGATCGACTGACAGCCACCGCTCGCCGGTCGTCGCCTGAATCGACTGCAACATCGATCGGAAGGTCCCCTTCGAGCCGGACACCGACAGCGACGCCGACATCGCCGGCAGCGGCGACCAGAACGACTTCATCCCCGCCGGCAACTCCACCGGCGGCATCGACCGCACCGCACCGCCCAGAATCGCCCCCGTCGCGCCGTCGGGGTGGCGGGCTACGTACTCCTGGACGACCATCGACCCCAGCGAGAGCCCACAGAGGATCGGCCGCTCGATCTCGAGTTCCGAGAGCAGCGCTTCGAGGTCGTCGGTAAAGAGGCCGATCGAATACCGATCGGGCTCGGTCGCGCCGGTGTCGCCGTGGCCCCGCACGTCGAGCGTGACGACCCGGTAGTCGTCGGCGAAGCGCTCGACCTGCGGGTCCCACGCCTGCCCGTTCATCCAGCCGCCGTGGACGAACACCAGCGGGGGGCCTGCACCGCTCGTCTCGTAGTGGATCGTCCCGTCCGCGAGTTCGAGTGCTGCCATACGACTACTGGGGCTCGTGCGCTCTTAGAACGAGTGGTTGCGCTCGCACGGGCAGCGAGTCGCCCGCAATCAGTCCTCGCTGCGGGCCTCGGTCCGAACCCAGCGATCCCAGAACGATTCGAACTCCGACTCGTCTTCTGTGAGCCGGTTCCACTCCGCGAGGCCGCGTTCCTCGCGGGTTCCCGGGATCGTGTTGTCGAGGACGAGCGCCGCGAGCCCGCCGACGGCCATCCCCGTCGTGCCGATGATGAAGATGGTGTCGACGACGGCTTGCGCCGCGGCTTCGATCCACGTCGCAGCAGCGGTTCCCGCGACCCCGAGCGTTCCGACCAGCGCGTTGACGCCGGCCTCGAGGCCGACCGCCTCCCGGAACACGATCGTGCTCTCGAAGTTGCCCATGTACGCCGGGATCGCCAGTCCGACGAAGAGCGCGAAGCCGATGACGAAGGTGTTGCGCGAGGAGTCGAGATCGACGTGGCGCAGGTTCGAGATCCCGACGGCGACGATCTGGCCGAACATGGCGATGAAGAGGCCGCCGACGATCGGGTCCGGAATCGTCGCGATCAGCTGGCCGAAGTAACCGATGAAGCCGACGAACAGCATGATCACGGCCCCGATCTGGACGACGTACCTCGAGGCGACGCCGGTCAGCCCGATCGCGCCGATGTTCTCGGAGTAGGAGGTCGAGCCGGCGGTGCCCATCACGCCCGAGAAGACGTTCATGAGCCCCTCCATCCCGATGCCGTGATTGATCCGCTTCCCGCTCGGAGCGCCGGAGCCCGTGATGTTCGCCACCGCGTAGTAGTCGCCGATGCTCTCGACGATCGAGGCGAGCACCCCGGCGAACATGCCGACGACGAAGGCGGTCGTCACCTGCGGCGTCCCCCATTGGAAGGGGTAGATCGGCAGCAGGGCACGGGTGTCCGTTACCTGTCCGAGTTCGACGTACCCCGGATGGCTTCCGCCGATCACGCCGAGTACCGACAATGTGGCAGCAGCGAACCACGCGATGACGAGCGCCAGAATAACCGGATAGAGGCGGAACGCCCTGTGTTTGACGTCGAGGTACTGCGAGAACAGCAGAATGAGCCCGAGCGTGAGCCCGAGTAGCCACCAGCTCTGGTTCGCCGCGGTGATCTGATCGGCGTTGAACAGCGACAGTCCGATCAGCGCGATCGTGGGTGCGATGACGACCGGTGAGAGGAACCGCCGGAGCTTCCCGACCAGTCCGAAATAACCCATCGCGACTTCGACGACTGCAGCGACGATGATCGCCCCCTGTAACTGCAACAGCGCGGCCTCCCAGCCCGAGCCACCCGAGACGCCGCCGGCGGTCACGACGCCGACGATCGCCAGCGCGGGTGCGAGCATGGAAAACGGCGCGCCTTGGACGATCGGGTACCGGTTCCCGAACGTCGTCTGGGCGAGCGTCGCGATCCCGGAGACGACGAAGAACGTCCCGATGAACCGCGCGGTCACCCCGGGTGGCATCCCCATCGCGTCGGCCAATATCAGCGGCACTGCGATGTTCGCACCCACCATCGTCAGGTAGTGCTGAATCCCCAGCACCATCGATTCGCCGACCGGCGGCTGTTCGTCGATCCCGTATTCGATGCCGTCACCGACGGACTCGTCGGCGACTGGCTCGTCCCCCGTCATCGATTCTCGTCGGATAACGACCGAGGGTGGTCAAAGGGGTGTTGGTCCGTCCCTGCACCCAACCCCGATCGCTCGAGAACACTATCGCTGTGTCCCGTCGGCCGCCCGCTCGGCGGCCGCCCGCACCGTGTCGACCGACAGCGAGGCGAGGTCGACCAGTTCGCCCTCGGTTTCGCCGGCGACCAGTTCCGAGAGGCCGGCCCGGGAGTCGTCGCCCGCGTCGACGACGACCACCCGAGTATCGCTGGACGCCAGCGCTCGAGCCGCGGTTCGGGTCGCCTCGGTCGGGCTCCCGTCGGCGACGTTCGCCCGACCGTCAGTGACGAGGACGACGACTGAGGCGTCGGTTTCGGCCCGCTCGAGCACTCGTCTCGAGGTCTCGAGGCCGGCCGGTAGCGGGGTACGGTCGCCCGAGGGGAGGGTTTTGAGATGGCGGGCGGCCAGCGAGACGCTGTCGGTCGGCGGGAGCAAGACGTCGGCGTCTTCGCCGGCGAAGGCGACGAACGCGACCCGATCGCGGTGTTCGTAGCTGTCGCGCAGGAGTTCGAGGACGACGCCTTTCGCGGTCCGCATCGCCGGCCGCATCGAGGCGCTGGCGTCGACGGCGAAGACGATCGTCACCGACGTTTCGCCGGTACGAACCGATTGCCGGAGGTCCCGCTCCTCGACGCGGGACTCGCCTCGAGAGGCGGCCGAGCGGACCGACGCCGCGGCGTCGATCGATCCCTCGCCCGAGGCGGGTTCGGTGCGGACCCGAGCGCCCCGGTTGTCCGTACTCGGTGCCGTGCTCGCCCGGGACCCGGTCGCCGTCGCGTTCCCGCTGTGTTCGGCCGTCGGCGTCTCGAGGTCCGGCGCTCGCGCCTCGCCGATGTCGGCCCGCTGCTGGCCGGGGACCAGCGGCTGGGCGGTTTCGTCGTCCCCGTCGTCCCCGCCGTCCTCGGGCGATTCGTCCGAGTCCGAATCCCGCTCGCTCGAGTCGTCGTCTGACTCGCCGTCACCGGCTTCGGCGGGCGACTGGTTCGCCGACGCCGGCCGCTCGCCGTCGTCGGGTCGCCGTTCGGGACTCGAGTCCTCACCGGTTCCAGACTCGTCGCCGTCGGAACCCTCCTCGTCGCTCTCGCCGTCGCCGTCCGCGCCACCGTCACTCTCGCCGCCGTCTCCGCGTTCGTCCCCGTCGCCGGGTTCCGACTCGGCTCCCTCGTCCCTACCGTCCGCGCCGTCCTCGCTGGCACCGTCGTCCGCGTCGCTCTCGTCGTCTCCGTTTCCCTCGTCCGGCGACTCCTCATCGAATCGATCCTCGAGCAGGTCGTCGAGATCCGGTTCGTCCTCGAAGGGCGTGCTCCGGAGGCGGTGGGGGAGCGCGTACGTCGCGGCCTCGTGGATATCGGACTCGATGACCGTCTTGCGGCCCTCGAGCGCGGCCAGGGTCATGGCGGTCCGCGCCGTCGCCACGTCGCCGCGGTGACCGTCGACGCCGGCCTCGAGACAGAGTTCGGCAATTTCCGCCTTGAACTCGGCGGGGAGCGAGACGCTCGAGATCGCCGCTCGAGCGGCGGCCAGATCGTCGCGAAGGGCGTCGACCTCGTCGGCGTACTCCGTTCGCGGATCGGAACCGCCGTCACTGCCAGCGCCGCCGTCGGCCTCGAGCGCGCGGTCGATAATCTCGACCCGGTCGTCAATCTCGCGACAGCCCTCGACGCTGGCCTGTAGGGCGAAGCGGTCCCGCAACTGAGGGCGCAGATCGCCCTCTTCAGGGTTCATCGTCCCGATCAGGGTGAAGTTCGCGGGATGGGAGACGCTGACCCCATCCCGCTCGACGGTGTTGACGCCGCTCGCAGCCGAATCGAGGATCACGTCGACGAGGTGGTCGTCCAGCAGGTTGACCTCGTCGACGTAGAGGATGCCGCGATTGGCGCGGGCCAATAGGCCGGGGTCGAAGTCCGCGTCTCCCGCGAGGGCGTCCTCGACCGAGAGGGTGCCGACGACGCGGTCCCGCGTCGCGCCGAGCGGGAGGGTCACGAGGGGAACCGGTCGCGTCTCGACCGGCAGGTCGTCGGGGTCGCGGTCGCGGCACGTCTCGCACTGCAGATTCGGTTCGTCGGGGGAACAGCCGTACGGACAGTCCGCGACGGCTCGCTGCTCGGGCAGGAGATCGACGAGCGCCCGAACGGCGGTCGACTTCGCGGTTCCTTTCTCGCCGACGATCAGGGCCCCGTCGAGGCCGTCGTTGGCCGCCACGGCGAGCAGCACGCGCTTTAACTCCTCCTGTCCGACGATCGCCGGAAAGGGGAGTGACGATAGCTTTTTGCCTCCGGCGTCTGCAACCATACTTGAGCTAATACAACAGAGGTTTAAAAGTACGATGACACGGATCGGGATCTACACCGCGACGGAGAACGAACTCGGCTCGATCGGCCGGGCCGCACAGCGCCTCGAGGACGTCGAGTTGGTCGTCCGCTCGGAGAGCGACCTTGAGGACGAGGCCGACGTCGAGGAGTTCGTCGAGGAATTGCACGACGCCGCGGCGGCGATCTTCTGGCTGCACGGGGCCGAAGACAGCATGCCGGGCTACGACTACGCGACGGGCGCGCTCGAGGAGGCCGGCGTCCCGCTGGTCGTCAAGGCAACCGGCGACGCATTTGCGTTCGAGGACACGACGGTCTCGGCCGAACACCGCGATCTGATCTACGACTATCTGGAGAAGGGCGGGACGATCAACGTCGCGAACCTGTGTCGCTTCCTCGCCGCCGAGTACGAGGGACGGGACCTCGCGTACGACGAGCCGACTGAACTCCCCACCGAGGGCGTCTACCATCCCGACCATCCGGGCATCGAGTACGAGGACCTGCTCGCGACCCACGACCCCGACAAGCCGACGGTCGCGGTCTGGTTCTACGAGTCCCACTGGACCCACGAGAACACCCGGTACGTCGACGCGCAGGTCCGCGCGCTCGAGGCACAGGGGGCGAACGCCCTGCCGATCTTCTGTAACCCGGCAACGGATACGGACGAACAGGAAGACGCCGAATGGGTGACTGACAACTGGCTGCTCGATGCCGACGGGAATTCGATCGTCGACGCCGTGCTCTCCTCCTTTATGTTCTCGCTCTCGATGGACGAGCGCGGCCGCAGCGCCGACGACGAAGGCAGTAGTGCGGAGGACGTCTTCCTCGACCGACTCGGTGTCCCGGTCCTGCAAACGGTCACCACGATGCGCTCCCGATCGCGGTACGAGTCCAGCGACACGGGCGTCATGGGCTTCGAACTCGCCCTCTCCGTGGCGCTGCCGGAGTTCGACGGGAACGTCATCACCCATCCGATCTCCGGCAAGGAGCGAACCGACGACGAGGCCGGTATCGGCTCCGCGCCGAAACACCACTTCCCGATCGAGGACCGAATCGACCACGCGACGCGGCTCGCGGTCAACTGGGCCGAACTGCGACACACCCCGAACGAGGACAAACAGGTCGCCGTCGTCCTCCACAACTACCCGCCGAGCGACGACGGGATCGGCACTGCGTTCGGGCTCGATTCGCCCGAGTCGACGGTCAACCTGCTCGAGGAACTCGAGGCTCGCGGCTACGATTTAGGCGACGAAATGCCGGACAGCGGCCAGTCGCTGGTGGAGAAACTCACTGCTCAACTCACCCTCGAGGACCGCTGGGTCGCCCCGGAGGACGTTCGCGACCTCTCGGTCGACGTCGTTTCGTCGGATACGTACGCAGAGTGGTTTGCCGACACCGACGAACGCTTTCAGGAGAATATCGTCGAGGAGTGGGGCGAGGTTCCGGACCGCCCGTTCGCGGTTCCGGGCGTCGAGTTCGGCAACGTGCTCGTCACCGTCCAGCCCCCGCGCGGGTTCGGGATGGACCCCTCGAAGGTCTACCACGACTCGAATCTGCAGCCGCCACACGACTACTTCGCCTTCTACGGCTGGCTCCGGAATACCTTCGAGACCGACGCTGTCGTCCATCTGGGCACCCACGGCAGCCTCGAGTGGCTCCCCGGGAAGACGGTCGGCCTGAACGGCGAGAGCGCGCCGGATCAGCTGATCGACGACATCCCGAACGTCTACCCCTACATCGTCAACAACCCCGGCGAGGGGACGCAGGCCAAGCGCCGCTCGTATGCGGCGATCGTCGACTACCTGACCCCCGTCATGCGGAACGCGGGCACCTACGACGAGCTCTCGGAACTCGAGGAACTCGCGAACCAGTACCGCGAGGCCGGGATGGAAGACGCCCGCGCCGACGACGGCGACCACCTCGCGGACCTCATGCGCGAGAAAGTCGCGGAACTCGATCTCGCCGTCGAACTCGGTATCTCGGGCACTATCGACGAGAAGGCAGACGTTCGCGGCCCCGACGAAGCCGGCTCGAGTCTCGCGGAGGGCGACGTAGCTGGCGATGAGGTCGACATCGACGAACTGGTCGAGCGCATCCACGAGTACCTCACCGACGTGAAGACGACCCAGATCCGGCTCGGACTGCACACCATGTCCGAACCGCCGAAGGACGAGCGCCTGACAGAGTATCTGGTCGCGCTCACCCGGCTCGAGAACCCCGGTGCGCCGAGCCTGCGCGAGAGCGTGGCCGGCGCGCTCGGTGTGGATTACGAGAAAATGCTGAACGCGCCCGGCGAGTACGCCGACGACCTCGGGATGACTTACGCCGAGGCGGCCGACGAGGTCTACGAGACCAGCGTCGACCTGATCGAGACGCTCGCGGAACACGACTTCGACATCCCGGTCTCCGAGCGCGAGGCCGGCCCCGACGACGAGGTCAACATGAATCTGCTCGTGGTCGACCTCGAGACGATCGGCGACGGGCGCGCGAAGTCGGGTGCCCACAACGACCTGCGGAAGGCGCTGGCCTACATCTGCGAGGAGGCCCAGCCCCGCGTGCAGGGGGCCGAAGACGAGATTCCCCGGACCGCGGACGCCCTCTCGGGCGAGTACGTGCCGCCGGGCGGCTCCGGCGCGCCGACCCGCGGCGGCGTCGACCTGCTGCCGACCGCGCGGAACTTCTACACGCTGGACCCGCGGAAGGTGCCCGCGAAAGCCGCGTGGCAGGTCGGCAGCGACGTCGCGGAGGGCGTGCTCGAGCGCCACCACTCCGAAAACGGCGAGTACCCCGAAGAGATCGGCGTGGTCGCGTGGGGGACCCCCACAGTTCGCACCCGCGGCGAGACGATCGCACAGGTGCTGGCCATGATGGGCGTCGAACCGCAGTGGACCGACGCCGGCCGGATCGACGATGTCGAGCCGATCCCGCTCGAGGAACTCGACCGGCCCCGCGTCGACGTGACGACGCGCGTCTCCGGCCTCTTCCGGGACGCCTTCCCGGCCGCGGCGGGGGTCATCCACGACGCCGTCGACGCGGTCGTCGACCTCGACGAACCGCACGACATGAACTACGTGAAGAAACACGTCGAGGAAGAGCAGGCCGAACTCGAGGACGAAGAAGGCCTCGACAAATCGGACGCCCGCAAGGCGGCCAAACACCGCGTGTTCACGACCCGGCCGGGCGGCTACGGTGCCGGGACGAACAAGGCCGTCGACGAGGGTAACTGGGACGACCGCTCGGATCTCGCCGAGGTCTACGTCCAGTGGGGCGGCTACGCGATGGGATCGAGAGGGCGCGTCTCCGACGCCCACGCATCCTTCGAGCGCCGCCTCTCGAGCGTCGACGCGACGGTCAAGATCGAGGACACGATGGAGCAAGACGAGTTCGACTCCTCGGACTGGTACGCGTTCCACGGCGGCTTCATCTCCGCCGTGAGCGAGATTTCCGGCGAGGAGCCGGCTTCCTACGTCGGCGACTCCTCGGACCCCGACAACGTCGATGTCTACACGAACGAGGAGAAGGTCCGCAAGGCGATGCGCTCGCGCGTGTTGAATCCCGACTGGCTCGAGTCCATGGAGGAACACGGCTACAAGGGCGCAGGCGACCTCTCGACGACGGTCGACGTGACGCTGGGCTGGGACGCGACCACTGGCGTCGTCTCGGATACCCTCTGGGCGGAAGTCGCCGAGAAGTTCGCCTTCGACGAGGAGCGCCAGGACTGGATGCGCGACGTGAACCCGTGGGCGCTCGAGTCCATCACGGACACCCTACTCGAGGCCATCGAGCGCGACCTCTGGGACGCCGACGACGAGACGGTCGACCAACTTCGCGATTTGAATCTCGAGGTGGAAGGTGACCTCGAGGCGCGGACGACTAACGAGGCCGTCGGTGCGGAGGTATCGACCGATGACTGACGACGGGAGCGAACGGGTTCGGCCGACAGTCAATATTCGGAGCGCGGAGTGTGATACCAAATGAGCGACAGTCAAGAGTTCGAGGAGGAGTACGCCGATTTAGGCGCGACGACACAGAACGCGATGGACATCGCGGAGACGAGCATGGACATCGTCCGCCAGTTCGTCCCCGACGAGACGCTGGCCGACCGCGTTCGACAGAAGTCGGTTCACTCGATGGGCGACATCGAGTTCCAGCACCTGATCGAGTTCACCGGCGGGGACGACCTCGGCGACGACGAGGACGCGCCTGTCCGTGCGGGGGCTCGAGCCGTCCTCGACGAGGCCACGATCGTCACGGACATCACAATGTCGAAGGCCGGCATCACCGGTCGCGGCCACAACTGCGAGAAGCGCAAGGCGATCGGCAACGGCGCCGAACTGGCGGAGAAGACGGGGATGACCCGGACCGCGGCCTCGGTGCTCGAACTCGACAAGCAGGGCGTCTACGACGGCGCGATCGCGACGATCGGCAACGCGCCGACGGCCGCCTTCGCGCTGGCCGATTGCATCGAGAACGGCACCCGTCCTGCAGCCATCGTCGCGACTCCGGTCGGCTTCGTCAAGGCCGAGGAGAGCCGCCAGCGCATCCGCGAGATCAGCGCGGAGTACGACGTGCCCGCGATCACGAACGTCGGCCGACGCGGCGGGAGCGGCCTCGCCGCGGCCCTGACGAACGAACTGATCCACGTCGCCAAAGACGTTCGGACCGACGAGATCGACCTCGAGCTCGATGCCGAGACGCGGGCCGCGGACGGCCGGAACCGATGAGCGGCGAGTACGACCTCGAGTCGGGACCGGATCCGGCTACGTTCGCGGCGGGAGCGGCGGAGCCCGATAGTGACGAGCGCGCTGTCGACCCCGTCTACGCCGTCGGCGTCGGCCCGGGCAATCAGGAGTATCTGACTCCGCGCGGTCGGCGGGCGATCCGGGAGGCCGACGTCGTCGTCGGCTTCACTACCGTCGTGGAGTTCGTCGCGGACCTGACCGACGCGGACCTGCTGACCTGCGGCTACAAGGACGAGGCCGACGCGCTCGAGGCGTTCGGCGAGCGCGTCGCCGCCGGCGAGTCGGGGACTGCGGTCGCGATGGGCGATCCGAATCACTCGGGCTACCAGTTCGTCGGAAAGGTACAGGATACGGTGGAACGCCACGATTCCGAGATTCCGGTCCGCGTGATCCCCGGCATCTCCTCGATCCAAATGGCCGCGAGCCGCGCCCGGACGCCGATGGAGGACACCGAGTTCGTCACGCTCCACAAGAGCGGCGACCTCGAGTCGGACATGGACCGACTCGCGAGGGCAGCGACGGACGACGAGCGACACCTGCTCGTGCTCCCGCGGCCCTACGATCGGATGCCCGGCGACATCGCGGAGTTCCTGCTCGAGGAGGGCGCTGATCCGGATCTCGAGGCGCTGGTACTCGAGAAGTTAACCCACGACGACGAGCAAATTCATCGGTTCACACTGGCCGAGTTGTCCGAGCACGCTGGTGGCTCCGGACCGGAAGACACGCCGTTCTCGGATCTGGTCGTGCTCGCGGTTCGGCAACCGGTTCCGTAGTCGAACGGCAGAACGGATCGGTCGCGGGTATCGCAGGCGATCTCTCCGTCGTCGTCCCCGTTCGGTCTCCGCTGCCGTCTCACTCCGGAACGTCGCCGGCGACGACGTACTGCTCGTAGTTCGGCTCTTCGCCCCAGAGTACCGACTCCATCAGCGGCTCGTATTCGACCCGCTCGAGCCCGTGTTCTTCGAGTATGTCGACCAACGCTTCGGGCGGGCGTCCGTCGTACAGCGGTAACTCGTCGTGGATCTCTTGATAGCCGTCGAACGGTTCCTCGAAGTCCCAGTGGCCCTCGATCAAGACGATCCGGCCGCCCGGACGGACGACCCGTTGCCACTCCCGAAGCGCCGCCGACGGGTTCGGCAGCGTCCAGACGAGGTGCCGAGCCGTCAGCGTGTCGTATGCGTTCTCGGGATCCGAGATCGATTCCGCGTCCCCGTTTCGGAACTCGACCGACAGGTCCCGTTCGTCGGCTTTCGCTCGAGCGCGCTCGAGCATGTCCGTCGAGAGGTCGACGCCGGAGACGTCGTGACCGAGTTCGGCCAGCAACAGCGAGATGACGCCGGTTCCACAGCCGACGTCGAGAACCCGCTGGGGTGGGTCACCGTCACCGAACCAGTCCCGAAGGATCGACAGCCAGGCGTCGCGCTGCTCGTCGCCGTGTACGGCGTGGTGGCTGTCTCCGTCGTACGATTCCGCGCGGTCGTTCCAGTACTGCTGGACGCGCTCTTTGACGGCCTCGTCGTCTCGATCCGTCACGACTGTCTCCCCCTCCGGACTGCGGATCGGTGTGAACCGACGCGACGGTCCTCGAATGCCATTGTTCGCTGTGATTGTCGGCTGAACAAAATAACTGTTTCGCGAACGGGTAGCGGATTCTGCGCGGGCCCGTGAACGACGTATCTGCGATCGGCGGCCACGGAGCAGTCCGGTGACGGGCGACCGCTCGGGTCGGTCACTCGTCTTGCTCGTACTCCCGTAGGACCGTCGAGACGGTATTCTCGACCTCTTCGAGCGCGACGGAATGGGTCTTCCGCAGGTCCTCGTCGTCCTGTGTCTCCCCTAAGTGTCTGAGCGCCTCTCGGAGGTGCCGTTCGGTGTCGGGTCCTGTTTCTTCACTCATAGTTCGAGCGGCGAATCGTAACCGACTCGAGCGGTTAAGTTCGTCGGTGGGTGGGGTCACTCGAGCGCGTCTCGGACCGCCGCCCGCCATTCGGCGAAGGTCGCGTCGTCCAGCACGGGAGCGGTCGACTCGAGATCTACAGCCACCTCGTCGGCCAGTTCGATCCACGCGCGACAGCCCCGGTAGCTCCCGCGTTCCTCGATGAGACGCGGCGACTCGAGTGCCGACACCCGGAGCAACAGCACCCGCAGGTCGTCGTCCGGATCGTACTTGTCGCGGAGTCCCTCGGGCGTGTAGACGTAGTGGCGCGCGAGGGCGGCGAGGTCGTCGCTCGAGATCGTGTACTCCTCGCGGACCTCGGCGACGGCGCGGACCGGCACGCCGTCGTCAGGTTTCGCGCTCGAACGGTGGTAGTACTGCTCGTACCGGGACTGGTAGCGGGCCGGTTCTTGATGGCTGTAGGCCGGATAGAGGACGAACCGGTCGTCGATCGTTCCCGGATCGAGGGTCGGGTGGCGAACGAGCACCGTCTGCGCGCCGTCGAGCAGGGCGTTGACGACGCCGGCGCGTTCTTTCAGCGCCGGCACGGTCTCAGCGGCCGTCGTCGCGTCAGTCATTGATCTCGCGTTCTCGAACGCAGAGGACGCCCAACTCGGTTTCGGTTGCCTCAGATTGCGACGCGGATATCGATCGCTGTACACTGTCCTGAGAACAGCGCACTCCGGGAAACTAGCGTGTCGTGGCGCGCGCTCGGCCACGGTGAGCGACTGCGAACCGTGGTCCGAAGCCGCGCGAGGTCTTCGCGAACGTGTGAGCGAAGGCGTGTCAGCGCTCGCTCTGGCAATGGATGAGCGAACGAACCTGCGAGTGAGCGAATCGGCTGGGGAGGACGTGGTAATTCCCTGTTGGCACGATAGCAGAACGTTGTCCGATCTCTCGCCCTCTCTCGAGCGAACCGCTCTCCCATCGAAACAGCCGCTGACGCCCCGTTCCGACGGATTCAAGTTCAGTTGTGCGAACGCAACCACAATGATGAACGGATTCGTCCTCGGTGGCGTCAGCTCCGGCGTCGGAAAGACAGTCGCGACGCTGTCGATCATTCAGGCGCTCGAGGACGCCGGCCACGAGGTCCAGCCCGCCAAGGCGGGCCCGGACTTCATCGATCCGAGCCACCACGAGGCGATCGCCGGTCGGCCCTCCCGCACGCTCGATCTGTGGCTCTGCGGCGCGGACGGCCTCCGGCGGAACTACCGGCGCGGCGAGGGCGACGTTTGCGTCGTCGAGGGCGTGATGGGACTGTACGACGGCGACGGCTCGAGCACCGCGATGGTCGCCGAAGCGCTCGACCTACCGGTCGTCCTCGTGGTCGACGCCAAGGCGGGCATGGAGAGCGTCGCGGCGACCGCGCTCGGCTTCCGGGAGTACGCCGACACCATCGGTCGCGATATCGAAGTGGCCGGCGTCGTCGCCCAGCGCGCCCACGGCGGCCGCCACGAGCAGGGGATCCGCGACGCCCTACCCGACGACCTCGCATACTTCGGTCGGATTCCGCCGAACGACGACCTCGAGATTCCGGATCGACACCTTGGGCTCGAGATGGGCGGTGAAGCCGCCTTGCCGAGAGCGGCGTTGCGGGAGGCCGCCGAATCGCTCGAGGCCGAGCGATTGGCCGCCGTTGCGAGCGAGCCCCCGACTCCCGAATCCCCAGCACCGAGCGCCGCGAGTGCGGAGCCGGTCGACGCGACGATCGCCGTCGCCAGCGACGCCGCGTTTTGCTTCCGGTATCCCGCGACGCTCGAACGGTTCCGGGAGCGCGCCGAGATTGTCACGTTCTCGCCGGTCGCGGGCGATCCCGTCCCGGACGCCGACGCGGTCTACCTCCCCGGCGGCTACCCCGAACTTCACACCGCCGAACTCGAGTCGGCCGGCACCCTCGCCGAACTCGGCAATCTGGCCGCCGACGGGTTTCCGGTCCTCGGCGAGTGCGGCGGGCTGATGGCCATGAGCCAGTCGCTGACCACTGCGGCGGGCGAGCGCCACGAGATGGCTGGCATCCTCCCCGCGGACGTGACCATGCACGACCGCTATCAGGCGCTCGATCACGTCGAACTCGAGGCCGTCGAGGGGACGCTGACCGCCGACGCCGGCGAGACGATACGGGGCCACGAGTTCCACTACTCGAGCGCCGACGTCGACGGCGACGCCCGCTTCGCTTTCGAGACGGTGCGAGGCGACGGTATCGACGGCGACCACGATGGCCTGACTGAGTACGACTCGCTCGGTACGTACGTCCACGTGCACGTCGAAAGCGGGGCGTTCGATCGGTTCCTCGAGCGTGTCGAGGGATGACAAAGTGCGTCGGTCGCGCCCGGAACGCATCTCGGTTCGTCCTCGGCGATAGCGTTCGTCGGTCGGTGAATCCCACCGATCACGCCGACCGGCTGCGTTGACGGCATCTCTGCTTCGCGGCGATCAAACGTGGCCACTCTCGGTGAGCCATAGATAGCTGTATTTATGCGACTACGATTGGAAATTTGACTATAGATGGCGAAGCTCAGGATCTTCGGGTCGATCCACCCCAACACTCGGGGCGTCGTCGAAGACGACCTCCGGGAGTTCTCGCGTGGGGCGGACGCGATCGCGGTCGAACACCCGCGGCTCGGGGAGACCGCTCGTTCCGCGGTCGCTCTCGTCCTCCGGTATCCGTTCCTTTTTGTCGGGCTCCAGTTGGTGTTCCTCTTCCAGATGCCGCTGTACGCACTGTTCAATCGGGATCTGCGCTCTACCGAGTCCCTCGCCGCCCAGGCGGTGGCGGGGGAGCGGCCGGTCCACGAGGTCGATCGCCACCCGCTTGCGATCCTCGAGGACCGGAGTCCCGGATGGCTCGTCGCCAACTGGGTCGCGTTTCTTGCGCTCGCGATCGCGTACCCGGCCGAGACGTTCGTTGCGGCGGGACTCGCTGTCGGACTGCTCGCTATCGTGACGGTCCGATCCCGGTACGGCGTCCGGCGTCCGATGGTCGTTGCAGCAGTGGTGCTGACCGCGGTCGGCTGCGGGCTGGTCGCTGTCGATCTCTTCCGGACCGATATCGGGTCGAGTTTCGTCGCCCTGTCGTATCTCGTCGGCGGAATCGGTCTCATCAGGTACACACTCGAGGCGCGCAACGAGGCGATGCTCGAGGACATCGCCACGCTCGCGGCGACCCACGACTACGAGCGGATCTGTCTCACGACCGGGTATGCACACCTCCCGGGGCTGGTCGAACGGGCGGCCGACCACGGTCTGACGACGGTCGACATCTTCAAACCGCGGTGGCGAGCATCGGGCGAGATGGTCGACCCCGAAGCGGTCCTCGCGTCGGACGATCACGACGTTCGACCCGACATGGAAGCCGCGGGCAACGTCCTCGGCAGACGAGTCGTGGCGACGGTGATCGACTTGCTGGTACTCGCCCTGATCGCGCTCGCTGGTCCGGTAGTCATCGTCGGTATCGACTCGGCGCATTCGATCGGTGGCGATGCGGTTTTCAGCGCTTTCACACTCTGCTGGTGGCTGCTGTCGCCGCCGGCGTACTACGTGATCGGCGAAGCGATATACGGGCAGACCGTCGGGAAATCGATCCTCGATCTGACGGTCGTTCGGATCGACGGCTCCCCGTGTACGGTCCGCGATGCGGTCGTTCGAACGACGGTACGCCCGCTCGATTTCCTCCCGGCCGGCTATTTCCTCGGCGGTGTCATCGCCGCGGTAACCGACTACGGCCAGCGGCTGGGCGACCTCGCGGCCGGCACGACCGTCGTGAAACTTACCGAAGCGAACACCGGATCGTCGACAGCGGCCGCTCGCTCGGCTGACGATCGACGTGCGGGCCCCGCCGTCGATCGGCCGGTCGGAGCCGATGAGACGGAGCAGACGCCGACGGCTAGGCGGAAGCCGTAGCCGCCTTGTCGCCACTCGCGGGAGACCGGACTCACTGGTCGTATTGTACTCACGAAAGAAATTCACCCGATGCGACTGGTGGATAATTAATTAACAGACACTATCGATGGTAGCAATCGTATGGCCGAAACCGTCCAGCGCCTCGAGCCCCTGTCGCGTCGCCCGCTGACCGACCGAACCTGTCTCGTAACGGGATCGTCTCGCGGGATCGGTCGCGAGATCGCGTTCGAACTCGCTCGCTGCGGTGCCGACGTGGCGGTCAACTACCGCTCCTCGGAGGCACAGGCACGCGAGGTCACCGAGACGATCGAGGAAAACGGCGAGACGGCGGTTCCCGTCCAGGCCGACGTGTCGGACCCGGCGGCCGTCGAGCGGATGGCCGCGGCGGTCCGCGAGGAACTCGGCGAAATCGACGTGCTGGTCAACAACGCGGGGATCACCGTCGACCGGACGTTCGAGGACATGACCTACGAGGACTGGCAGACGGTCATCGACGTCAACCTCAATGGAACGTTCAACTGCACGAAGGCGTTCTACGAGGACATCAAAACGTCCGAGCACGGCCGGCTGATCAATATCTCGAGCGTGGTCGGCCAGCAGGGCAACTACGGGCAGGCCAACTACGCGACCTCGAAGGGCGGGCTCTTCGCGTTCACCCGGACGCTGGCGCTCGAACTCGCCAGCCACGGCTCGACGGCTAACTGCGTCGCGCCGGGCTTTACCGAGACGGACATGCTCGAGAAGGTGCCCGAACGAGTTCAGGAGAAGATCCGTGCGGACATTCCCCTCGATCGGTTCGCCGACCCCGAGGACATCGTCGGCATGGTCCGATTCCTTGCCGGCGATCAGGCCGAATACATGACCGGGCAGGTCCTCGGAATCAACGGCGGAATGGAGTGGTGACCGTCCGCTGCGGCGGCTTCTCGGCGGCATTTTCAGTCTGAGCGAACGGTCCGGCTGTGTTCGACAACTCCCGTTGTCCTACTCCAACTCCACCTGAGCAATCGTAGTTGTTCTACCCCAAACAAAATTGTTTTAGGGACGGGCTCTGTTCCAACGGATGATGCCACCCATCGCGCTTCCACACGACGCGAAGGCCGGACCCACGAAGTCGGAGGTCCGCGCCGTCGTCCGCTCGAAGCTCGCGCTCGAGCCGGACGACCACTTCGCGGAGGTCGGCTCCTGTACGGGGGCCGTCACCATCGAAGCCGCACAGCGAGCCGGGCGGGTGACCGCTCTCGAGCGGAAACCCGAACGACTCGAGACGACCGAGAAGAACCTCGCCGCGAACGAGGACGCCGTGCGAGCGGACGTCGAACTCCGCAACGCGGAAGCGCCCGAGGGGCTGCCCGACGACGCCGATGCGCTCTTTCTGGGCGGGAGCCGGAACTTCGAGGCGGTCCTCGACCACGCCGTCGAGACCGAGATCGACCGCGTCGTCATGAACGTCTCGCGGCTCGAGGTCGCGGGCGAAGCGACCGAGGCCTTCCGCGAGCGGGACCTGCTCGAGGAGGTCATCCAGTTCCAGGTGAGCCACGGCTACGAACTCGCCGGGGCGACGAGTTTCAACTCGGACAACCCGGTGTACATGCTGGTCGGGAGTGCAACGCCGGACGACGAGGACGGAGACGGCGGGAAGACAGTTGCAGCCGACGGTAGCGGGGAGAGTCGACAATGACGCTCTACGGCGTCGGACTCGGCCCCGGCGAGGCAGACCTCGTGACCGTTCGCGGGCAGGAAGTCCTCGAGAACGCGGACGTGGTCTACTCGCCGGGCCGCCTCTCCCGGACCGTCGCGCTGAACCACGTCGACGAGTCGAAGATCGGGGACCTCGACTTCCCGATGACGAAAGACGAAGAGAAGCTGCGAGCGGCCTGGAAGGAGGCCGCGGCGGAGATCGCACCCAACGCTCGCGACGGCGATGTCGCCTTCGTGACGCTGGGCGATCCGAACGTCTACTCGACCTTCGGACACTTGCGTCGGACGATCGACGCCTTCCATTCGGACATCGACCTCGAGATCGTCCCCGGCGTCAGCGCCGTGACCGCGTTCGCGACCGCGATGGGGGTCGAGATCGAGGCCGGTGCCGGGCTCTCCCTACGGGAGGCCGCGAGCGGCGCGAGTCCGACGGGACCGGACCGGATGATCCTGTTCAAGGTCACCGACGCGCCGGCGACCCACGAGGGACTCGTCGCGGCCGGCTACGACGTGACCTACGGCCGCCGGCTGTTCATGGAACAGGGCGAGACCCTCGTCACCGACGACCCAAGCGAGATCGACGAACGGGACTACTACACCCTCGCCTACGCCGAGAAGGAGGACCTCGAGGTCGAGCAGGCGACAGCCGCCTTCGCTGACGACGAGTCCGGATCGGAAGAGGCGACAAGTGCGGACACGGCGGAGGCCATCGATGACTGACGACACACCGAACGACCCACAGGACGCGATCGACTCCCAGGGCGAGCGCCGCCGCGAGGAACTCGACGACCGGATCTTCGAGCACAGCGCCGGCGACGAACAGGAGGGGATTCCCTTCGTCGGTGCCGGCCCCGGCAACCCGCGACTGCTGACCGTCGCCGGGAAGGAACTGCTCGAGGAAGCCGACCTCGTCGTGCACGCGGGTTCGCTGGTCAACAGCGAACTGTTGGACGAGTACTGCGGCCACGCCGAACTCGTGAATTCGGTCGGGAAGGACCTCGAGGAACTGATCCCGCTGATGCGGGACGCCTACGAGGACGGCGACAACGTCGTCCGCCTGCACAGCGGCGATCCGGCCATCTACGGCGCGGCGCTCGAGCAGATGGACGCGCTGGAACACGAGGGCGTGCCGACCCACTTCGTCCCCGGCGTCACGTCGGCGTTCGCGGCCAGTGCGACGCTGCGGACCCAACTGACGCTCAACGAGGTCTCGAATCACGTCGCGTTCACCCGGCCGCAGGGCAAGACCCTGACCCCGGAGGAGGACCACATCTCCGACTTCGTCGAGATGGGCGACGTGACGACCTGCATCTACCTTGGCACCCACGCGGTTCGGGACACGATGGACCGACTGCTCGAGGACGACCACGACCCCGAGACGCCGGTCGCGGTGATCTACCACGCCTCGTGGCCGGACGAGGACGTGATCATCGGTTCGATCGGCGATATCGCCGATAAAGTGGAGGAGGCAGGGTATCGGGCCTCGGCGCTGGTCGTCATCGGCGACGCCGTGACCGGCGCGGGCTACGAACGATCCTTCCTCTACGGTGATTGGGCCAATCGCGGTTCTTCGGAAAATTCGGCTGAAACGGAGGCGAGCGATGATTGAGATGATTCGGACTCGAGACCGCAACCACGGTGAAAGCCCCCAGTTCCCTCGACTCGGGGGCCTCGCTGCGCGTCTCGGTCGGTCGCAGGGCTCCCTCCCTGCGGTGCTTGCTTCGTCCGCCTTCGCCGAGGGAACTGGCCCCTTTCAGTCCCACCCGAGCGGTGGACTGGACGGGTCGGTTAGACGTGGAACGGACAATTTCGGTACGAGAGGAGTTACACAATGAGTTCAGGCACTGAGAACGCGGATACGACGGACGATTCTGGATCGGACTCCGGCGGCGGCCACTGTTCGACGGCGGACTCGGACGGCGAAGTCGCCGAGGAGATCGCGATCATCTCCTTCGGCCGGAAGATGGACACCGCCGAGGAGATCAAAGCGGAGATCGGCGATCGCTACGAGGCGATCGACATCATCGAGTACCACGGCGACGTCTTCGAGGAACATTGGGGCGAGTACGACTGTTTCATCGGGCTCATGGCCTCGGGGATCGCGATGCGGAAGACGGCCCACCTGCTCGACGACAAGTGGGACGATCCCGCGATCTGCGTCGTCGACGAGGAACTGACGTGGGCGATTCCGATCACGGGCGGCCACCACGGCGCGAATCAGGTCGCCCAGGATCTGGCAACGATGGGTGCCGTGCCGGCGATGACCACCGCGAGCGAGGCCGCCGGCAAGCAGGGCGTCGAGTCCCGCGCGAAGGCGATGGACACCCACGTCGTCAACGGCGATTCGACGGTCAAGACCAACCTCGCTGTCCTCGACGACAATCTCGGCCCCGTCGAGCGACTCGAGGGCCCGAAGGCCGTCCTCGTCGGCGACGACGTGACGGTGCTCAAGCGCAACGAGGACGACGGCTGCGTCCTCGGCACCGGCAGCGTCTCCGGCGCGAGCAAAGAGGCGTTCCTCGCCGCGTGGGAGGACGCCCTCGAGCAGACCGACTACGACCTCGCGGACGTCGAGTTCGTCGGCACCGCGACCCGGAAGGAAGACGAGGAAGGCCTGCTCGAGGCAGCCCAAGAACTCGATCTGGGCGTCGTCGCCTTCGACAAGGAGACGCTGCTCGAACACGAGGGGCCGACCCCCTCGAAATCGAAGGAGCTGATCGGCTGGCCGGGCGTTTCGGAAGCGTCGGCGATCGCCGGCGGAGCCGAGCAGGAACTGATCCTCGAGAAAATCAGCTACGAGAACGAGGTCACGGTGGCGATCGGCCGATGAGTTCGGACGCCGAATCGACCGACGCGACGGCCGGCGGCACCCCCGACGACCACGGCACGCTCTACGTCGTCGGCATCGGTCCCGGCCTGCCCGAGCACATGACCAAGCGGGCCAAGGAGGTCATCGAGTCCTCGGAGGTCGTCATCGCCTCGAGCCTCTATCAGGAGTTCCTGCGCGACGACGGCACCCTGCTGCCGGAGGAGGAGACGGACGATGACGGCATCGCGGTCCGCGACGATGGCTTCGAGCAGGAGATCATCCGCTCGACGATGGGTCGCCAGATCGAACTCGCCCGCGCGGCGTTCGACCACGTCCGCGAGGGGAAGGACGTAGCCCACGTCTCCGGCGGCGATCCGTCGGTCTACGGCAAGTCCGACCTCATCTTCAAGATGGCCGAGGAGGACGACGCGACGGACGTACCGATCGAGATCGTCCCCGGTCTCACCGCGGCACTCGGCGGGTCGGCCAACGTCGGCGCACCGCTGTGTAACGACTTCTGTACGGTCTCGCTGTCGGACAAGTGGCGCGGCTGGGACGAGATCGAGGAGAAGCTTCGCGCGGCGGCGATCTCCGATTTCGTGATCGTCCTCTACAACTGCTGGCGCAACTACGAGAAGGCCGTCGAGATCGTCCGCGAGGAGCGGACCGACGACGCCTACGTGGCCATCGTCAACGACGCCGGGCGCGCGGATGCCGGCCGGAACGGCGAGAGCCAGTTCATCACCACCCTCGGCGAGGCCGCCGACCACGACGACAAGGTCTCCGGGATGGGCACCTCGCTGATCATCGGCAACCACGAGACCGAAACGTGGCGCAACGACGACCGAACGTACCTCGTCACCCCGCGCGGCGGGCGTGATGTCGACGACTTCTGAAACACTACCACACCCATGAGTACGGACACTAACGCGGACACCGACGACGAATCGACTTCCAAATGCGGAGCCTCGAGCACGGAGAGCAACAGCGAGGCCAGCACCGATAGCTCGAGTTCGAAGTGTGGCGCGTCGAGCACGAGTACGGACGACTCGAGCAGTTCGAAGTGCGGAGCGTCTTCGAGTTCCAGTTCCTCGTCGTCCTCGAGTTGCGGTGCGAGTTCGGACGACGACAGTTCGAACGAGAAGGAGGTCGGCTCCACGGTCGACGACTTCGACGCCGAACCGGGCCAGCTGAGCGCCGTCGGCCTCGGCCCGGGCCACCCGGAGGGGATGACCGATCGCGCGAAGACCGCGCTGCTCGAGGCCGACCATATCGTCGGCTACACGACCTACATCGACCTCATTCCGGACGAGATCACCGAAGCGGCCGACGAGCTGTACGACACGCCGATGTGCGGCGAAGTGTCCCGCACCGAGGAAGCCATCGACCGCGCGCTCGCAGGCAACGACGTCGCCATCGTCGGCAGCGGCGACCCCAACGTCTACGCACTGGGCGGGCTCGCGCTCGAGATCCTCGAGTCCAAGGGCGCGACGGCGTCGATGGTCGACTTCGAGGCCGTGCCGGGCGTCCCGGCGGCCCAGTCCTGTGCGGCCCGACTGGGTGCGCCGCTGGTCAACGACACCGTCTCGATCTCGCTGTCGGATCACCTCGTCCCGATGCCCGAGATCGAGTCGCGACTCCACTCCGCCGCCAAGGAGTCCTTTACGATCACGATCTACAACCCGTGGAGCCGCAAGCGCCGGGAGAACTTCGAGAAGGCCTGCGAGATCCTCATGGCCCACCGCGACGCGGACACACCCGTTGGCATCGTCCACGGCGCCGGCCGCGAGGACGAGCAGGTGATGATCACCGAACTCGGCGAACTCGAGGAGTTAGGCGAGAGCGAGATCATCGACATGACGACGACGATCGTCGTCGGGAACGAGGACACCTACGTCTGGGACGACCGGATGGTCACCCCGCGCGGCTACGAGACGAAGTACGACTACTGAGGATTCGGAGGACACCCCACAATGCCACGATACGAAGTTACAATCGAAAAGGACGCCTGCGACGGCATCTTTGCCTGCCTGACCCGCGACCCGCGCTTTATCGAGGGCGAGGACGGGCTCGCGACCGTCGACCCCGGCGCGGACCCGGTCTACGACTGCGAGGGCGAGGTCACCGACAACGCCGAGCGCGTCGTCGCAACGTTCGACGACGATCGCATCGACGAAGCTCAGCAGGCTGCAGCGGCCTGTCCGACGGACGCGATCATCGTCGAGGAGGTAGGCGAATGAGCGAGACCGAAGCGACCGAAATCGAAGTGCCGGCCGATCCGCTCGCGGGTCACGCCGCCACGGCGTACTTCTGGGGTCACGTCGCCGGGAGCGGCGACGTTTCCGATAACGGCATCGAGGTCGTCGCCAACGACGAGGCATCAGCGCAGGTGCTCGCCGCCGTCGCCGGCGGCGACCTCGAGCACGACACGACGACTCGAGACTACGCCCACGACACCTCGATCACGCGCACGGAAGACGAGTACACGCTGACGATCGGCGGCGACGAGTCGGGGCTGCTCGGTCGCAGCGGCGCGCTCGGGCTGCCAGTCGACGGCCGTGGGAACTACCGCTTCGGCGCGTTCTCGGACTACGATCGGGAACTGCTCCGGGGCCTGCTCGAGGGGTGTGGCACCGTCTGTTTCAAGTCCTCGAGCGGTACCGTCGGCATCTCGTTCGTCCACGACGATCGGGACCTGCTCGCGTTCGCGCGGGAACTGATCGACGAGTGTCCGGTCGACGCGCCGATGGGCGACCTCTCCGAGACCTCCTCGGGCGGCTACTGGTTCGGCGTCGACGACGACGCCGCGCCCGAGTTCGGCACGTGGCTCTACGAGAACTGCGAGGAAACCGGGCTGTTCGCCCCGAGTCGCCGCCGCAAACTCGAGCGGAGCCTCGAGCAGGCAGCGGCGTACGACGAGTAGCTACCCGATCGACATCCACGATATCGATGAGCACACCCGACCAGACCACGCCCGCATCGACAGCCGGGTTCGACGACGAGGCCGTCCTCCTGATCGGTCACGGCTCCCGGCGCGAGAAGTCCAACGAACAGGTCCGCGAACTGGCCGCCGCCCTCGAGTCCCGACTGGGGATTCCGGTCGACGCCGCGTTCCTCGAACTCGCGGAGCCGGCGATCGACGAGGCGTTCGCGCAACTCGCACCCGTCGCGTCGCAGGTAACCGTCGTTCACTGCTCGCTGTTCGCCGCGAGCCACGTCAAAAACGACGTGCCGCTGGCGATCGAACAGGCCCGCGCCGAACACGACCTCGAGATCAACAACGGGTCGCATCTCGGGGTCCATCCCGCGATCTTGGACCTGCTTGACGACCGCGCCGCTGCGGTCGAAGCGGAACTGGGCGTCGATCGGACGGAAGACGACGTGGCCGTCGTCGTCTGTGGCCGCGGCTCGAGCGATCCGGACGCCAACGGCGACGTGCACAAACTCGCCCGGCTGCTCTACGAGGGCCGCGCGTTCGACCGCGTCGAGGCGACGTTCATCGGCGTCACGGAGCCGACGCTCGAGGAGAGTCTGCACGGACTCTCGAAGCACCGCCCCGACGCGGTCGTCGTCCTGCCGTACATGCTCGGCGACGGCGTGTTGACCCAGCGGGTCCGGGACTGGACCGCGGAGTTCGACGCGGACTACCCCTACGTCGACGCGCTGGCCGGCGACCCGCTCGGCACCGACTCGCGGCTGCTGGACGTCTTCGCCGACCGCTGGCAGGAGGCCCGCACCGACAGCGTCGAGATGTCCTGTGACACGTGCAAGTACAAGGTCGACCTCGAGGGCTATGAGGAAGACGTCGGCGGGGCGCGAGCCATGCTCCGGGCGCTGGCCCATCAGGAGGCCCACGCCGACCGCGAGGACATCGACGACGAACCCCACAGCCACGACGCGCCCGAAAAGCACGTCGCGGTCTGTACCAACCAGACCTGCGCGAAGATGGGCTCGCCGGCGGTCCTCGAGCGACTCCGGCAGGAAGTGCGGGACTCGGAGCACTGCGATGCCCGCATCACCCGCTCCTCGTGTCTCGGCCGCTGTGGCGACGGACCGATGGTCGCGGTCTACCCCGACGGCATCTGGTACGGCGGCGTCGAGGACGACGACGCCGAACGGATCGTGGGCGACCACCTCGATCGGGACCGCATCGTCAGCGACCTCGTCGATCAGACGCTGTAGCACTGAGACGAAACCAGAATTCGATACCCGAAATTCACCATACACCTATGAGCTGCTACGAAATCGAAGCACTACGACTCGGACTGATGAACGTCCTCGGCGTCGGGGACGACAGCGCCCGCGATCACGCGGAGAAGGAACTCGAAGGCCATCTCGAGGGCCCCATTCAGGGGCTCGCGGAGGCCGACAGCCTCGCCGAGGTCGAGCGCCACCTCGACGCGGCGCTGGTCGACCTCGAGGAGGAGGTCGCGTCGATGGACAGTGACGACCCCGAGTACGACTACACGCGGGGGCGGCTGCTGGCGGTCCGCGATGCCGAGCGAGCCGTGCAACGGCTGAGCGCGCAGGGCGAGCACATCGTCGGCGGACTCGGCGACGCCCACGACACGCTCCACGAGACCTTCCCCGTCGAGGAGTGACGATGGCCGACACTGCCGATATCGAACGCGACCGGCCCCGCCAGTTCCGCTCGGTCCCGCTCGGCGAGATCGAAACGGCCCGCAGCCGCCACATGTGGACCCGATCCGCGGTCGGGTTCGCCGAATCCGGCGACCTCGTCGTCACCGGCGAGTGGGACGGGACCGTCACCGCCCGCGAAACCGACTCGCTCGAGGCCCGGTGGACGGTCGATCATCCGGACCATGCAGTTGGAATCGCATCGCTCGCGGACGATGGAGCCCAGCACGATGAGACGATCGTCGTCGCCGGCCGCGGCGAGAGCGGGACGATCGCGGCCTACGACGCCGAGACGGGAGCGCGGCGCTGGCGGTACGACACCGTCGACGACCTCGGCGAGGCGGTCAAAGACACCGTCTTCTACCTGCCCTACGTCGTCGCCTGTGAGACGGGGATCGACGCCGACGGCAACGAGCGACTCTACGCCGCTGCCCGGCGCTACGAACGCGACGGCGAACGGCGGCAGTGGCACAGCACCGTCTACGCGTTCGACGCCGACGGCTCGATCCGCTGGACGTACGAGACCGACGCCTCGCCGATCGCGCTCGATCTCGACACTGCGGGCGAGCGACTGGCGGTCGGCTACAACCGCTGTATGGGCGACCACGACACCGGTCTGGTCGTCCTCGCAACCGAATCGGGCGACCTCGAGTGGACGTGGGACCCCGGCACGGAGGGCGACCGCCGCGTCGGCGACGTCTCGTTCGACGGCGATTCGATCGCGGTCTCGAGCCACGGCGACAAGCGGGGCTACCTGCTCGGTCCCCGCGGTGCCGAGCGCTGGCGCGTCGACCTCGCGACGGAGACCGAGATCGACGGCGAGCGGCTGTACGCCTATCCGAACCACGCGTACGCGAGCGACGGCCGCGTGGCGTTCGTGACCGGCAACACCTACGCGGTCGAGAGCCGGGAGACCGACTCCCGCCATCCGAACGAACACCGAGTGGCCGCGTTCGACGCCGACGGCGACCTCCTGTGGGACGACGCGGTTCGGGGCTTCGTCCACGGTCTCGCCGCAGACCGCGGGCGGTTGGTCGCGCCCTGCGCCCAGAACTTCCGCGTCCGTGATCCCGATACGCACGCCGTCCGCTGGTTCGACCTCGAGTCCGGCGACGGCGGCTGCGAGCGCGTCGACGGCATCGCGACCGCGGCCGCCGTCGAGAACGAGACTGTCGCGGCCGTCGAGGAACCCGTCGAGTACCACGACGAGGGCGAGACCCGCGGCGAGTACGCGCTCCGGGTCGGCTCGCTCGAGTAGCGACGGTCGCCGGTTCGACCGATTTTCCGCGACGACTTTTTTGTTCCGTACCTGTCGGAGAGTCGCATACGCAAGGCCAACCACCACAACGCTCACTGCCGTCTCTTCGTCCGTATAATGACCAAGGATTTCGCACATGACGGCCGCGAGGACCGTTCGGATCCCGCGAGGGTCGAGCGCTCCTCGAGCCGTCCCGATGAGGAAGACCGGGAGGCGGGACCGCCGCCCCGGGTGATGACTGACGGCGGGCAAGCGGAGATGGAAGAGGCCGACGAGGACGCCGAAGCCGAAGACACGCCCGAGGGTGACGAAGCGGCTGAATCGGAATCTGAAGAAGAGTCCCAAGAGGTCGAGGAAGAAGCCGAAACGGAAGCTGAGGAAGCGGATCAAGAGTCCGAAGCGGAGACTGAAGAAGAAGCTGAGGAAGGGTCCCAAGAGGTCGAGGAAGAGGCTGAGGAGGAAGTCGAAGAAGAATCCCCCAAAGAGGAGGCTGACGAAGAGGAGGCTGACGAAGAGGAGACCGACGAAGAAGGGATTGAAGAGGAGGTCGACGAAGACGAGGAAGCCGGCGAAGACGAGGACGAACGCGAGGACACCGGGGACCTCGTCGACGACGACCGCGAGGACGGCCACGCCGAGGACGCCGAAGACGTCTACGAGGGCGACGACGCGTCCGGCGTCCTCCACCTCGACCTCGACGGCCTCTTTCTCGACGTGCTCGGCCTCGAGGTGAACCTGAATCCGGTCCAACTCGACGTCTCGGCGCGACCGGGCGGGAACAATCTGCTCGGAAATCTGCTGTCGGCGGTGACGGGACTGCTGGACGGTCCCGGTGCCATGCTGGACAAGGTAAAGTCGCTCCTGAGTAAGCCGGTAGAACTGCTCAAGCAGCTCCCAGGAAAGGCCAAAGAGGCCCTCAGCGGGCTGCTCGAGCGACCGAAGGAGTTCCTCACCGGACTGCTCAGCAAGCCAAAGGAGTGGCTCACCAGTCTGCTCGGTATCGGCGGTGACGAAGCAGAGGGTGACGCGGACGAAGCGGCTGAGGGAGAGGGCGAAGACGGTGAGTCCACTGGACCGCTCTCGTCGGCCGCCGGGTGGCTGAAATCGATCCTCGCCAAGCCCGTGGAGTGGCTCCGCGGGCTCTTCGGTGGAGAGCCAGCCGAGGCCGAGGAGGGAGCCGATGAAGAATCCGCAGCGGAAGATGAGGAAGCCGCGGAACCCGAAGAGGCAGCAGACGAGGAGGAGACTGGAGCGGAGACCCCCGGTCCCCTCTCCAGAGCGGCCGGCTGGCTGAAGGAGAAACTCGCCGGCCTCGTCCCCGGGTTCCCCGTCGAGGAACTCGTGGCGACGGTCGTCAGCGAAGTGATCGAACAGTTGATCGAGCAACTCGAGCCCGAGAGCGACGAGGAAGCGTCCGGCGGCGGCCCCGATGCGACGTCACAGGCAGAGGCATCATCATGAGCGACGAATCACTCACACAGCGGATTGACACGGAGAAGATCACGGAAAACATCGATGTCGATCAACTGGTCGAAGGGACCCAGTGGGAAGAGGAGATCGACGGGGACATGCCCCTCGGCGCGGCGCTGGGCGGCCAGATCGGTGCGCTCGTCGGCCGGAAGGTCGGCGAGTCCCTCGGCCGGACGATCGGCGATATGGTCGTTGAGGAACTGCTCAGCAGCGACGAGGCCGAGTCGGAGAGCGAGGACGACGAATCCGAGGAGGATGCCGAAGACGAAGAGACGGCAGAGGAGGAATCGGAGGAGTCCGAGGACGAAGACGAGGACGAGGAATCGGCGGACGAGGAAAGCGCCGAACCCGATGAATCCGAAGACGGCGAAGCCGAGGAGGAAGGCGACGCGGAAGCCGAGGCTGAAGGCGAGAGCGACGCCGAATCGGGCGAGGAAGAGGCGTCCGATCAGGACGACGCCACCGAGGAGACGGAAGACGACGAAGAGATGGAAGCGGAAGCCGAGGAGGAGTAAGCCCATGACACGGAATCGCGACACCACCGAATCGGATCACACGCGAGGTGATCGCCGTGAGTGACGGATCGGGGCTGAAGAGCATGGTCGCCGAAGAGGTCAGCAATCAGGTCGACGTGGCCGATATGCTCGGCGACGGCAGCATCGAGGACAGCATCGACGGGAGCGAAATCGGAGCCGCGGTCGGCCGCCAGTTCGGCGAGCAACTCGGCCGCGAACTGGGGACCGCGATCGGCCGCGAGATCCACGAGACGATCGACGAGGGCGTCGAGGAAGGGAAGGACCTCGGCGACCTGCAGTCGGAACTCCCGACGGCGATTCGGAACGCCATCCGTGACTCGGTCTCGGAGATGGAGGGCCGCGAGTCCCTCGAGTCGATGGCCAAGGGCGTCACCGAGGGGAGCAGCGTCGACGGACTCCTCGAGGGGATCGGCGGCGGCGAGAGCGACGAGGCCGAGGACGAATCGGCGGACGAAGCGGACTCGGAACCGACGGACGAAGACGAGGAGCCGGCGGAGTCCGAGGATGAAGACGAGGAATCGGTGGACGAAGCGGAAGAGGAGGACGGCGGTGACGAGCAGGTCGCCGACGAGGCGGATGATGAAAGCGACGAAAGCGACGAACCGGATACCGAAGCGTCCGAAGACGCTGACGAGGACGCCGATACGGCCGATGAGGGTGAGGACGAGTCCGAGCCGTCCGTGGAGGACCTCGAGGACCTCAGGAAGGACACCCTCGAGGACTTCCTCGGGGTGATGTCCTACAGCGATCTGCAGTCGGTCGCGAAGGACGTTGGCGTGAAGGCGAATTTGAGCCGGGAGGAGATGACCGACGAGATCATCGAAACGGTGACGGGCGAGGGGTCGGATTCGGACGAAGAGTCGGAGTCCGAAGCGGAGGCGGAAGCCGAGTAGTCGACTAACACGCATCGAACCCCGTTCGGAGAGGGGAAAGAGGCGGACACCACGCGGTAATCTCGGAGAGACCAATGAGCGAATCGCAACTACACGATCGGGTGCACGAGGTACTGAACCGGGCCGACACATCCAGTGGGTCGATCGTTTCCGGGGGCGATGCGGACGGCGACGACGAGTCGGCCGAGACGGACCTACTCGAGGCCGCCGCGGACGCGAGCGATCTGCTCGAATCGGCAGACCCCGACGAGTTGCTCGCGGCGGTCGGGCTGGACACCCTCGAGGACGGGAGCGAACCGGGCTCGATTCCGGAGGCGATCGCCCGCGGCGAACAGGAGAACCTCGAGGACCTCCAGCGGTTGCTCCACCTCTCGAAACTCGCCGATCGAGCGGACGATGGGGGGCTCGAGGCGGCCGTCGGCGACCTCCGGGAGACGATCGGCGAGCGGGCCGAGGCCGGCGGTGCCGGCGAGGAGAGCGACAGCGGCAGCGACGAACCGGACGCCGAACCGGCGAGTAGCGAGGACGGAGCGGACGAATCGACGAGCGACGAAGCGGACACGGCCGAGAGTGAGGACCCGGACGAGTCGGAGACCACCGGTGACATCGGGGACCGTCTCCGATCGGCGATGAGCGATTCGTTCGCCGACTTCGGCGACGAAATCTCCGAACTGAAAGAGCGACTCGAGTCGGCGAGTGCGGGGGCCGCCAGCGGCGAATCCGCTGGGGATGGGGACGATACCGACGAACCGGCCACCGATGCCGAGGACGGGGACGAAGCCGCGGCCGAGGAAGCGGAGACGGACGATACGGACGCGGAGGACGACGAGGGCCTCCTCGGATCCGGACTCGGAAGCGACGGAAACCGGGGCTCGGCGTCGGGCGGCCCGAGTCGCCACTCGACGATGGCACCGCCGCCGTCGAAGCGGGCGGACATGCGCGGGACCGCACGGCACTCGACGATGCCGGACAAGCACGGGTAGGTGCCAGGATCGGGTTCGGTCGGTGCCAGTTGGGGTTCGAACTCGCTCGAGACCGGTGCGACTAGTCGGGACCGGGTAAGCCCGCTCGAGACGGAGCGAGACGAAGCCGGGCGAAGCCATGCGTACTCCCGCTGAAACCTTATTCGCCTCGCCGTCGACGACCGGGTATGACAACCCATATCAGCGAGACGCAGGTCCGCCACTGGCTCGACGACACGGCGATCCGCGACGTGACCGAGCACACCGACGAGGACACCGCGTTCAATTTTCAGGTCGAACTCTCGCACCTGCCGGTCCACGTGATCAAGGAGGGCGAGTTCGGCCCGGTTCGAATCGTCGGCCGCAGCGGGTTCGACACCGAGGAAACCAGAAATCTGCTCCGCGACGATCAGCAACGCGCCGAGTTGCTCCGGTACGTCGGACCGATGCTGGCGGCGACGCCGGGGTTCTACACGTTTCTCGACGAGGAGGGGATCTCCTGTCAGTTGCGCGAAGCGGAGACGGTGCAGGTCGAGTACCGCATCTATCCGGACGGCGCATCCCAGCAGGCGCTAATGGACGGGATCATGTCGATCGCGACGAGCATGCGGTACGTCCAGAACGTCGTCGCGGCGGTCGCACAGTCCGAGTGATTCGTCGACGGTCGACGCCGTTCCGGTCGCCGTTTCGTAACCGGAAACCGTTACTATTTCGCCGGTAGCGCCGCCTCGATCGGGAGTCGTAACCGCTGGCGACTATTCGGAGCGGTACGTTTATAGGAGTGTCTTCCATCGTTGTTCCCAATATGGAATATCGACGCCGGGAGGTCCTCGGGGCGAGCGCGGCGGGGATTGCGACGGCCGTTGCGGGCTGCATCGGATCGGGGGATGACGATGGGGAAGGCTCGATCGCGGACGAGGAACTCGCACTCGCGACGACGACGAGTACGGAAGCGACGGGACTGCTCACCGAAATTAACGAAGCCTTCAGGGAGCGATACGGCGTGCGAGTCGCGGCCAACGCGGAGGGAACGGGTGCCTCGATCCGTTCCGCTCGAGACGGGAACGCGGACGTGATTCTGGTCCACGCCCGCTCGCGCGAAGACGAGTTCATGCAGGAGGGGTACGGCGTCAACCGGCGCGATCTGATGTTCAACGATTTCGTCGTCGTCGGCCCGAGCGACGATCCGGCCGGCATCGGCGACGCCGAGGGCGCGGCGGCCGCCTTCGACGCGATCGCGAGCGCCGAGGCGACGTTCGTCTCCCGCGGGGACGAGTCCGGAACGCACACGAAGGAACTCGTGATCTGGGACGAGGCCGGCGTCGAACCCGGCGGCGAGTGGTACCAGGAACTCGGGCAGGGGATGGGCGAGACGTTGACCAACGCGAACGAGTCGGGGGCCTACACGCTCGCCGATCGGGGCACCTACCTCTCGCGGGACGACCTCGACCTCGAGATCCTGGTGCAAGGCCCGATCGAGGGCGGCCCGGAGCTACTCGCGAACCCGTACGGGATCATGGCGGTCAACCCCGAGATTCATCCGAACGTCAACTACGACCTCGCGATGTCGTACATCGGGTTTTTCACGAGCCCCGAGGGCCAGCAGATCATCGAGGAGTTCACCGCGAACGGCGAACAACTGTTCTATCCCGAGGCGCTGTCGGAGGACCCGAACTTCCAGCAGTACGTCCCCGAAGGGTGGCAACCTGACTCCTCGGACGACTGATCGCGGTCGGCTCTCCCCACACCACTAATGGCATTCGAAGCGTTCTCCGATCCGACGTATCTCCGGAGCATCATCCGGATCTCGCTGACGGTCAGTCTGATCGCGGTCCTACTGAGTACCGCCCTGAGCCTGCCGATCGCCTTCGCCGTCGGCTTTTCGGACTTCAGGGGGAAGCGGTTCGTCACCGCCGTCATCAACACCGGGATGGGGTTTCCGAGCGTCGTCGTCGGACTCCTCGTCTGGTACGTCCTCTCGAATCAGGGGCCGCTGGGGTCCCTGAACCTCATCTACACGCCCGAGGCGATGATCATCTCCCAACTCGTCCTCGCCGCGCCCGTGATCACCGGCGTCGCGCTCTCAGCGATCGAAAGCGTCGACGACGCCGTGCAGGGGGCCGCCTACGGGGTCGGTGGCACGCGAGCCGATGTCGCCCTGATTACGCTCAAAGAGGCCCGATACGGCGTCATCACAGGCGTTCTCGCCGGATTCGGTCGAGCGATCAGCGAGGTCGGCTCCGTCCTCATCGTGGGCGGTAACATCGCCTACGCCGACGGCACCTCGAAGACCCGAACCCTGACCACCGCGATCCAGTTCGAGGTCCGGAAGGGCGAGTTCGAAACGGCGCTGGTACTCGGCGCGGTGTTGCTCGTCCTCGTCTTACTCGTCAACGGAGTCGTCTTGCGACTCGGAGGTCGATGATGCACGAGAGATACGACGCCCACGAGAACCTCGCGTCCGATCCCGATGAGACGACCATGAACCTCGCGCTCGAGGATGTCGCCTACGGCGTCGACGGCACGGAAATCGTAACGGACGTTTCACTCGAGGTCGAGTCCGGCGAGATCGTGACGATCATCGGTCCCTCGGGGGCCGGCAAGACCACGCTGTTGCGGCTGGCCGCCCTGTTCGAGCGACCGACCGACGGCGTCGTCCGCTGTGACGGGACGGACCCGTGGGCTCGCTCTCGAGACGAGCGACTCGAGATCCGCCGGCGGATCGGCATGGTCTTCCAGCGGGCGAGCCTGTTCGAGACGACGGTGGCGCGCAACGTGGATATCGGCGGCCGGGTCCGCCGGCCGTGGTCCCAGCGGCTCCGGGACTTCGCACAGCGAGTCGTTACTCGCTGGATTCGGGGCTCGCCGACGGTCGACGACCGCACCCTCGAGGCGCTCGAACTCGTCGGGCTCCGGGACGAGTGGGACCGCGATGCGGGGTCGCTGTCAGGCGGGGAGGCCCAGCGGGTGTCGTTCGCCCGCGCGCTCGCGCCGCGACCGGAGTTGCTCGTCCTCGACGAGCCGACCTCCGATCTCGATCCGCGGAATACGGCCATCCTCGAGCGGGCGATCGAGCAGGTCCGCGAGCGCGACCGCGGCGTCTTGCTCGCGACCCACGACATGCACCAGGCCGAGCGGATCTCGGACCGCGTCGCCTTCCTGCTCGAGGGGGAACTCGTCGAGGTCGGCCCGCCGGACCGGATCTTCGACGACCCGCGCGACGAGCGGACCGCTCGCTTCGTCCGTGGGGATCTATTGTACGATGAAAACGAACTTCCAGCCTGACCGCGAAGGGTGACTCGAGCGGTCCCATCGCGATCGGTCGGGACCACCGCGTGAGCCACCGATGACCATGGAAAAGGAGTTCGACCCCTATCTGCGGATCGACGATGTCGCAGTCGACCGCAGCGACGTCGCGATGTTGCGCGCGATCGACGAGCGCGGCTCGCTGTCGGGCGCGGCCGAGGCCCTCGAGCGCTCCTATCCGCGGCTGCAACAGCGGGTGGTCGAACTCGAGGCGGCGATCGGCCCGCTGGTCGAGCGGACCCGCGGCGGGGCTAACGGCGGCGGGAGTTCCCTGACGGGGACGGCCAGAGACCTGCTGGCGCGGTTCGATCGGCTGGTCGCGGCCTACGAGGGCGTCGCCCGCGTCGACGAGACGGTGCTTTCAGGCCCGGTCGTCGACCGCGATGGCGAACTCGCGACCGTCGCGACCGGTGTCGGGGACGTGCTGGCGGTCGTGCCGTCCGACGCCGCGAGCGCGTCCGTGACGATCCGATCCGACGCCGTCAGCCTGCACGCACCGAGCGACGTGCCCCGAGCAGAGGGGACGAGCGTCAGAAATCGGTTTCCGGGGACCGTCTCGTGGCTCGAGGCCGGCGATGCGGTCGCGCGGGTGGGGATCGAACTCGGAGGCGACGGCGGTGACAAGAGCGGGAATGCGGACGACACGGAACTCGTCGCGCTCGTCACGCGGCGAAGCGTCGAGGCGCTGGGGCTCGAGCCCGGCCGCTCAATCGTCGCCTCGGTGAAGGCGACGGCGGCTCGCGGCGTCGCGGACCGTGTGCGGAGGGCCAACGGCAACTGACCGAGTTACTGCGTCCCGCCGACGCCGATCTCGTTCTCGAAGCGCGCGAAGAAGTCGTCGACGAACCGCCGGCGGGACTCGCCGAGGCGACGTCCGGGTTCGGTGTACAGCGCGTCCAGCCGCTCGTCGACCCACTCTCGAAGGAGCGTGATGTCCGGCAGCCCCGACACAGCCACTTCGGATGCCGACGCGTCGTCGATTACCGCGTACGGTTCGCCCCGTCTCCCCGACCGTTCGCCGACGATACAGGACAGTCGGACGATCCCGCGTGCGCCGGCGGCGTCTAACTTGTCCGCGTCGAAGAGCAGCCGCGCCTCCAGCGTCTCCGGCTCCGGCGAACTCGCCCGAATACTGTGCGCCCGGATACAGTGCGTGACGGCGTCGATTCGGTCCGCCGCGACACCTTCTCTCTCGAGGCGGTCCGCGGCCTCGGCCGCGCCCCACGCATCGTGATCGTCGATCTCGCCCGTTCGCTCCAGCGGGCGACCGATGTCGTGGAACCAGGCCGCCGCAGCGAGGACGTCTCGCTCGACGGCGCTTTCGCAGTCGTTTGCCAACCGAATCGATAGGTCTCGGACGCGGGTGGCGTGGAACCGATCGTGCGCCGGGAGGGCGTCGTCGTAATAGGGCATCGACAGCGCTCGAGCAAGGGGGGCCAATTCCTGTGGCATCGTGGCCGTGAGAAGCACCGGCCGATACTACAATCCTTCTGAACTATCAGAGAGACGATCGGATTTCGAGAGCGTCTCCGGACGGCGGCCGACGAGCCATAGGCCTTTCTCGAGGCGGGCCGTATCGACGTCCATGTACGACTCCGTTCTGGTCGCGACCGACGGCAGTGAGGCCGCGGCCACCGCGGTCGACCACGCGGTCGCGCTCGCCCAGCGGTTCGACGCGCCGCTGTACGGGATCGCCGTCGTCGACGAGCGGACCGATTACGACAGCGGTATCGTCGACCCCGAGGAGGCCCGCCGACACCTCGAGGAGCGCGCGGACGACTGGCTCGCGGATCTCGAGACGACGGCGACCGAGGGCGACGTGGCCGTCGAGACGGTGGTTCGGTCCGGCGTTCCCCACGAGGAGATCCTCGAGTACGCGGCCGAGGTGGACGCGGGTGCGGTCGTCCTCGGCTCCCGCGGCCGCTCGTCGTTCAAGGGTGCGCTGCTCGGGAGCACCGTCGATAGGGTCGTCAGAACCGCGGACCGCCCGGTACTGGTTGTCGGGTAGCGAATCCGACGGGCTCGGATCGGTCGCGAACCCCGCAGGACGGCGGTATCAGATGTGAGTGCCCGGTTAGTAGAGGGAGAACATTTACCACTGCTGTCGTGTGACGTAGTCGTATGTCACTGCTCGTTCCCTTCGACGGCTCGGAACTGGCGACCCATGCGCTCGAGCGCGCGTCGACGTTCGGCGACCTGCTCGACGAGGAGGTCGTCGTCCTGACGGTGATTCCGGACGACGCCGACTACGCGCGAGAGCGGGGCTGGATCACGCAGGGCGAGCCGTTCGACGCGGAGGCGATCGCGGCGGGGATGCAGACGCGCGCCGCGGATGTCGCGCCGGAAGCGACAGTCAGGGTCGAGCGGGTCAGCTCCGACGAGCCGACCGCGACGTCGACGACGAACGTCGTCCGCGAGATCCGCCGCGTCGCCGGCGAGATCGAGGCGTCAGTCGTTTTCATCGGCTCGGAGAACGCTGGCTCGGTGATCGCGCCCCAGTCGAGCGTCGGGAGCCCGGTCGCGAACGACCAGCGCTACGACGTGTACGTCGTTCGCCGGCACGATACCGACGGTACCGAGGAAATCGTCGATATCGACTCGACGACGGACGAACCGTAGCCGACCTCGAGCGGGACCGACCACACTGTTGGGGGATGGATTCTCGCGAACGATTGCGCAGCGCCGTCCGTCTCTGCCCACCGGCTGGCGATTTGGAGGAACGTTTATTCCCCTGACCATCCACGGTTCGGACGAGATATGGTCGATCGGAACGGGTGGGACCGAGACGCGTCCGCACCCATCGGACCTACCCACACCCCGCCCGAGTCGTTCGTCGAGCAGGCGAACGTCTCCGATCCGGGGATCCACGAGGCGTTCGAGACGAACTGGCCGGAGTGTTGGAACCGCGCGGCCGACCTCCTCTCGTGGGACGAGGCCTACGACACCGTCCTCGAGGAGGCAGACGCCCCTTTCTATCGCTGGTTCGCGGACGGACGCCTCAACGCCTCGTACAACTGTCTGGACAGACACCTCGAGTCGGGGCGCAAGAACCACGCCGCGATCCGCTGGGAGGGCAAGCAGGGCGAGCGCCGGACCTACACCTATCGGGACCTCTACGTCGAGGTCAACGAGTTCGCGGCGGCGTTACGGGACCTCGGCGTCGAGGAAGACGACGTGGTGACGATCTACCTGCCGATGATCCCCGAGTTGCCGATCGCCATGCTGGCGTGTGCCCGCATCGGCGCACCCCACAGCGTGGTCTTCGCCGGGCTTTCCGCGGACGCGCTCGCGACGCGGATGGACGCGGCCGACAGCGAGTATCTGGTCACCTGCGACGGCTACTACCGCCGGGGCGACGCCTTCAACCAGAAGAGCAAGGCCGACAACGCCCGCATCGGCCTCGAGCAGGACGTTCGAACCGTCGTCGTGGATCGGCTCGGCGACGACCTGCCCCACGTCCTCGGCGACGACGAGTGGGACTATCACGACCTCCGCGACGAGTTCGCCGGCGCGACCGTCGAGCCGGTGTCCCGCGACGCCGAGGACATGCTGTTCCTGATGTATACCTCCGGGACCACTGGCGAGCCGAAGGGCGTCGTCCACTCGACGGGGGGCTATCTCGCCCACGTCGCGTGGACGAGCCACGCCGTCCTCGATGTCAAACCCGAGGACACCTACTGGTGTGCGGCCGACATCGGCTGGATCACCGGTCACTCCTACATCGTCTACGGCCCGCTCGCGCTGGGGACGACGACGGTGATGTACGAGGGAACACCGGACTATCCCGACCGCGATCGGCTCTGGGAGATCGTCGACCGGAACGCCGTCGATGTCTTCTACACCGCGCCGACGGCCATTCGCGCGTTCATGAAGTGGGGATCGGACTACCCTGACGCCCACGACCTGTCGTCGCTGCGGCTGCTCGGCACCGTCGGCGAGCCGATCAGCCCGCGCCCGTGGAACTGGTATCGCGAACACATCGGCGGCGGCGACTGCCCGGTCGTCGACACGTGGTGGCAGACCGAGACCGGCGCGGTCACGATCTCGACGCTACCGGGACTCGACGAGATGAAGCCCGGCTCCGCCGGCCCGCCGCTGCCGGGAATCGACGCCCGAATCGTCGACGAAGCCGGCGACGAGGTCGACCCCGGCGAGACGGGCTATCTCACGATCGCCCGCCCGTGGCCGGGGATGGCCCGCACGCTGTACGACAACGACGAGCGGTTCGTCACGGAGTACTGGCGGCGGTTCTCCGATCCCGACGAGGACGCGTGGCGCTACTTCAGCGGCGATACGGCCCGGATCGACGAGGACGGCTACATCACCGTCCTCGGGCGGGTCGACGACGTCATCAACGTCTCCGGCCACCGGCTCGGCACCATGGAGATCGAGAGCGCGATCGCCGATGTCGACGGCGTCGCCGAGGCCGCCGTCGTCGGTCGCTCGAGTCCGACCGGGGACACCGAGGTCTACGCGTACGTGAGCACCGAGAGCGGTCACGACTCCGACGCGGCGGTCCGGTGCGCGATCCGCGACAACATCGAGTCCGCGATCGGCCCGATCGCTCGGCCCGAAGCGGTGATCTTCACCCCGGAACTGCCCAAGACCCGCTCGGGCAAGATCATGCGCCGCCTGCTCGAGGACGTCGCGAACGGCGAGGAACTCGGCGATACCAGCGCCCTGCGAAACCCGGAGATCGTCGGCGAGATCCAGGCCGAGATCGGCGAGGAGGGCGACCCCGACGGATCGATCCGATAGGATTTCGCTGTTCCGACGATCGCGAAACGTACTCTCCTCGGCTATTGCCCACTGCAATCGAGTATCTGCCAGAAACGTTGTTCAGTGGCGATACAATTATGTTCGCGCCGCCAGAATGGCCGAACAGAATCGATGAGTCTCGAGGGGAGTGTGGGGGACGTACTCGGGCGGCGGGAGTACGAGTCGCTGCTCGACGCGGCCGAAACCTACCGGGAGGCGCTGGTGATCCGGCTCTGCGGGGATGTCGGGCTTCGGCCGGTCGAGTTGACGCGGCTCACGATCGACGATATCGATCAGGTACGGATCGATCCGCCGCGGTACCTGATCCGGGTGCCGACCGACGACGAGCGAGAGTCCCGAACAGCGTACCTGCCGACCCGCGTCGAACGGGAACTCCGACGCTACGCCCGCAGTAACGACCTCTCGACGGACGACCTGATCTTCACCGTGACGCCCCGCCGGCTACAGATGCTGGTCTCGGACGTCGCCGAACGAGCGAGCGAACTGGCCGACGACCGCAGTCTCGCCGATATCTCTACGAGCGATCTCCGCCAGTACTTCGCCCACACCGCGCTGGTCGACCACGACGTGAACCCCCGTGTCGTCAAGACCGCAGGCGGCTGGCGCAGCTTCGAAGCCCTCGAGTCCTACCTGCCCGAGCCGACCGACTCCCAGATCGTCGACGCATTCGACGCCGTCGAGGAGCCGTCGGGTCCCCGATCCGGCGATCCCCAGACCGGGCCCGCGGTGAGCGACGACAGCGTCGTCCGGCTCCTGTTGGCCGCGAGCGACCGGTACGCGCTCGTCCGCCTCGATGCGGACGGCTACGTCGAACGCTGGAACCGGAGCGCGGCCGCGCTGTTCGGCTACCGCGCCGGCGAGATCGTCGGCACGCACGTCTCCGCGTTCTACACCGACGACGCCGTCGAGGACGGCGCGCCCGACCGCACGCTCTCGCGGGCCGTCGAGGAGTCCGGCTGCGAAACCGACGGCTGGCGGGTCCACAAGGACGGCTCGCGCTTTCGCGCGACCGAAGTCGTCTCGCCGCTGCGGGACGATCGGGGCCGCCACCGCGGCTTCGCCGTCTTCGTCCGCGACGGAACGGCCGCCCACGAGGAACTCGAGACCGTCCGGGAGCGCCGCGACGAACTCGAGGGGCTGTACGCGGTCGCCCGGCGACACTGGGACGTGACCGACGCGCTGCTCGAGTCGACCGATCACGAAGAGGTCGAGACGACGACGTGTACCGCGCTCACCGACGGGGAGGCCTACGACGCCGCGTGGATCGACCGGGCGACGATTTCGGATCGCCGCCGGGAGTGGCGCGCGTCCGGCGGGATCGATCCGGATGCGGTCGAGCGGCTCGTTCCCGACGAGTGGCGGGCGGACGAGCCGGTCGAGTCCCTTGCGGATGCGGAGCCGACGGAGACCGCCCGGTCGCGGGACGAGGCGGTTACGGTCGCGGATGACGTGACGGCGACGCTCGAGGACGGCGATTCGTTTGCGGGGGCCGTCGCGAAAGTCCCGCTCGCGTACGGCGATACCGTCTACGGGACGCTCTCGGTCGCGACCGACCGACCGGCGGCGTTCGGAGAGGACGAGCGCACGTGGCTCGCGACGATCGGCCGACAGGTCGGCTACGCCATCGCCGCCATTCGCCGGCGGAACCTCCTGTTGTCCGATCGCGTGATCGAACTCGAGGTCGCCTGTCGGGACGACCGCTCCTTTTTCGTCGACGCCTCGCGCCAACTCGACTGCCGGTTCGAACTCGACTCGCTGGTCCCGATCGACGAGTCGACCCAGCTCTACTACGTCCGGCTCGAGGGGGCGTCGCCCGCCGACGTCTTCGACCTCGCCGACGCCGCGCCCGGGATCGAGGACTGCCGGCTAGTCGAGACCGACGAGGACGGCTGGCGCGTCGAGTTCGTCATCGAGGGCTCCTGTCCCATCGTCACGCTGACCGAGTACGGCGTGACCGTCCACGAAGCGATCTTCGAGGCCGGCGCGGCGACGCTCACCGGCGACTGCGCGGCCGACGCCGACCTCCGGACGATCATCGACGGCCTCCGCTCGGCGTTTCCCGACTCCGAACTGCTCGGGAAACGCGAGGCCGAACGGACCGTCCAGACGGCCCGCGAGTTCCGTGAGGGCCTCGAGGACCGGCTGACCGACCGACAGGAGGCCGCGCTCCGAGCGGCCTACTTCGGCGGTTACTACGACTGGCCACGGGAGAGCACGGCCGAGGAAGTCGCCGACGCAATGGGGGTCTCCTCGCCGACACTGCACAACCACCTTCGGAAGGGCCAACACGAACTGCTCCGGACGTTCCTCGACGATCCGGACGGGTAGGCCGTGACCGCACACCGTCGGCCATCGAGACTAAGTCTCTAGAGAGTCCGTCGGTTCCGGACGAATTCAGCGCCAAAATACACGTTCATTGTCATCTGTTATCGCTCGGAACCCCCGTTTCGCACTCGAAAACCCGAACGTTCGGGGGCGGCGGTCGGCTATCAGGACCTAATATAGTCAATATATGCTAGGTTCCCCTCCGAGTATCGGGTCGATTTTGCACAACTAGAGGCCGCCTTTACTATGGATGTACTCGATTGAGTGGGTGTACCATGTCACAGGACAATGCCAACCTCGAGGCACGACTCGCGGAGCAGGAGGCGTTCGAGCCGCCCGAGTCGTTCGTCGAGCAGGCAAACGTCTCTGATCCGGGGATCTACGAGGAGTTCGAGGAGAACTGGCCGGAGTGTTGGGAGCGTGCGGCCGACCTCCTCTCGTGGGACGAGGAGTACGATTCCGTGCTCGAGGACGACAACGCGCCGTTTTACGAGTGGTTCACCGACGGGAAACTCAACGCGTCGTACAACTGTCTCGATCGGCACGTAGAGGAAGGACGCGGCGACAGCGTCGCGATCGAGTGGGAGGGCGAACTCGGGGAGACGCGAACCTTCACCTACGACGAACTCTTGGACGAGGTCGAGGACTTCGCCGCGACGCTGCGCGACCTCGGCGTCGAGGAGGACGACGTCGTCACGCTGTACATGCCGATGGTGCCGGAGCTGCCCATCGCGATGCTGGCGTGTGCCCGCATCGGCGCACCGCATAGCGTGGTCTTCGCCGGCTTCTCGGCCGACGCGCTGGCGACGCGGATGAACTCGGCCGACAGCGAGTATCTGGTCACCTGCGACGGCTACTACCGTCGCGGCGACGCGCTCGATCACATCTCGAAGACCAACGAGGGCCTCGAGGGGGTCGAGCACGAGGTCTCCGATGTCGTGGTCGTCGACCGACTGGGCGACGACTTAGAGCACGACCTCGCGGAGAACCAGCACGACTACGACGAACTCGTCGCCGAACACGAGGGGTCGACGGTCGAGCCGGTCTCCCGGGACGCCGAGGACATGCTGTTCCTGATGTACACCTCGGGGACGACCGGCGAGCCGAAGGGTGTCAAGCACACCACCGGCGGCTACCTCGCCTACACGGCGTGGACGAGCCACGCAGTCCTCGATATCGAGGCTGATGACACCTACTGGTGCTCGGCCGACATCGGCTGGATCACCGGTCACTCCTACATCGTCTACGGCCCCCTCGCGCTGGGGACGACGAGCGTGATGTACGAGGGGACGCCGGACTACCCCGAGAAGGACCGGCTGTGGGAGATCGTCGAGAAGAACGGCGTCGACATCTTCTACACCGCGCCGACGGCCATCCGCGCGTTCATGAAGTGGGGCGAGGAGTACACGCAGAACCACGACCTCTCCTCGCTGCGGCTGCTCGGCACCGTCGGGGAACCGATCAATCCGCGCGCGTGGAAGTGGTACTACAAGCACATCGGCAACGAGGAGTGCCCGATCGTCGACACCTGGTGGCAGACCGAAACCGGGGGCATGATGATCACGACGCTGCCGGGAGTCAACACCATGAAACCCGGCTCCGCCGGCCCACCGCTGCCGGGGATCGACGCTCGCGTGGTCGACGCCGAAGGCGAGGAAGTAGACGCCGGACAGGCCGGCTACGTCACGGTCGACAACCCGTGGCCCGGCATGCTCCGCACGCTGTACAACAACGACGAGCGGTTCCTCGAGGAGTACTGGCAGGAGTACTCCGACGAGGAGGCAGACGAGTGGGTCTACTTCCCCGAGGACGGCGCGAAGATCGACGACGACGGCTACATCACCATCCTCGGCCGGGTCGACGACGTGATCAACGTCTCCGGCCACCGGCTTGGCACCATGGAGATTGAGTCCGCCGTGGTCGGCGTCGAGGGAATCGCCGAAGCCGCCGTCGTCGGCGGCGACCACGAGGTCAAAGGCGAGGCCGTCTACGTCTACGCCATCCCCGAAGACGGCTACGAGGGCAACGAGGAACTCGAGGAGCGGGCCGTCGAGGCCGTCCTCGACTCCATCGGGCCGATCGCCAAGCCCGAGGAGGTCGTCTTCACGCACGAACTGCCCAAGACGCGCTCGGGCAAGATCATGCGTCGCCTGCTCGAGGACATCGCGAGCGGTAACGAACTCGGGAACACCTCGACGCTGCGTAATCCGGACGTCGTCGACGACATCGCAGACCAGGTAGCGACCGACTAATCGATCGCCGTTCGATTTTCGAGATTCAACAACGACACACTCACACGATTCGCATACATATGCCAGATAATAACACTCACGACTCAGCCGACAACCGAACCGCAACGGACGGTGGCGTGGCCGGACAGGCCGGCCAAGCCCACCGAAACACCGACTACCTCGGCTCGGAGGTGAACCTGCTGAACCCGAGTACGCCGTTCATGCGCGATCACCTGCGCATCGTCTGGACCGGCTTCGCCATCTGGATCCTCGCGGTCTGGGGCCCGGTGACGGCGACGTACCTCGCGACCGACGCGATGACGACGCAGATGCCGGTGCTCGGCTTCCCGCTGCACTACTTCCTCGTCGCCTTCGGCGCGCCGACCAGCGCGCTGATCCTGTCGTTCTGGTACTCGCGAAAGCGCGACGCGTTAGACGAGAAGTACGGCATCGATCACGCGACCGCCGGCGGAACCAGCCGCGGCGGCGAGGCCGCTGCTGCTGACGGCGGTGAGCGATCCGACGAATCGCGAGCCTCGTCGGAGCAACGCTCTGACGGAGGTGTCGACGAATGACGGGCGTTCCGGTCGTTCCGTTACAGGAGAGTCTCCTCCCGGAGGCGATGGACATCTCGTTCAAGATTCTCCCCGCGCTCCTCGTGGTTGGGATGCTGGGCCTGTTCCTCGCCATCGGCTTCGTCTTCCGCGTGGCCGACACCGAGGACATGTGGGTCGCCGGCCGCTCCATCGGGAATCTGGAGAACGGGATGGCGATCGGCGCGAACTGGATGTCGGCGGCCTCCTACCTCGGGATGGCGGCCTCGATCGCACTGGCCGGCTTCTACGGGCTGGTGTACGTCGTCGGCTGGACGACGGGTTACTTCATCCTCCTGATCTTCATGGCCGCACAGCTGCGCCGGTTCGGGAAGTACACGGCACCCGACTTCGTCGGTGATCGATTCAACTCCGACAGCGCACGCGCCATCGCGGCCGTGACGACGTTCCTCATCGGGTTCGTCTACGCCATCGGGCAGGCAAAGGGCATGGCGCTCGTCGGCCTGTACATCTTCGGTGACTACGGCGGCCTCATCCCCGGCCTCGACGGCTACCAGGTGATGGTCGTCGCCATGATGATCATCACCGTCGCGTACCTGACGCTGTCCGGTATGATGGGCGCGACGAAGAACCAGGCTGTCCAGTACGTCATCCTCATTCTGGCGTTCGTGGTCGGCCTGCTCGTCGTCGGCTACACGAACGGCTACTCGACGGTGCTACCCCAACTCGAGTACGGGATGCTGATCGACGACCTCGGCAGCGAGTTCTCCGAGCCGTTCGCGACCTCGAGTTACTACCTCTGGGTCGCGACCACGTTCTCGCTGATCGTCGGGACCTGCGGACTGCCCCACGTGCTGGTGCGGTTCTACACGGTCGAGAGCGAACGAACGGCCCGCTGGTCGACGGTTTGGGGGCTGTTCTTCATCTGCATCCTCTACTGGAGCGCCCCGGCGTTCGCGGCGTTCGGGACCGACCTCTACACGCAGAACGTCAACCCGACCTACGGCGACCCCGGCATGACCGGTGCAGCCAGTGAGGTCATCGTCGTGCTGGCGGCCCAGCTGTCGAACCTGCCCCAGTGGTTCGTCGGACTGATCGCGGCCGGCGGGATCGCCGCGGCGATCGCGACGATCGCCGGCCTCTTCATCGCCGGTTCCTCGGCGATCAGCCACGACATCTACACGAACATCATCAACGAGGACGCGACCCAGCGCCAGCAGATCTTCGTCGGTCGCCTCTCGATCGTCGCGCTCGGCGTGCTGACGACGCTGGCCGCACTCGACCCCGCGTCGTCGATCGCCGCGCTCGTCGGCTACGCGTTCGCGCTGGCCGGCTCCGTGCTGTTCCCGATGTTCTTCCTCGGGATGTGGTGGGAGAACGCCAACCGTCCGGGCGCACTCGCCGGCATGACCACCGGGCTCGTTGGCTGGTCGATCCCGATGATCAACGAGATCGTGCCGAACTACGTCTCCTCGCTCGAGGCCCCGCTGTCGGCGGGGCTGGCCCAGTGGATGCCGGCCATCGGGTCGGCGCTCATCACGCTGCCGATCGTCTTCGCGGTGACCATCATCGTCTCGCTGATGACCGACGAACCGCCGATGGAGACCAAGCGCGTCGTTCGGCAGTGTCACAGCCCCGAACCGATGCGCCAGCAACAGACTGCCGAAGACGTCGTGACCGACGGGGGCGAGACCCCCGCGGACGACTAAGACAATGTACGAACGCATACTCGTTCCGACCGACGGGAGCGACACGGCCGAGATGGCGGTCGAGCACGCGCTCGATCTCGCCGAACAGTACGGGGCCGATGTACACGCCCTGTACGTGGTTGATACCAACGCGATGAGTCTCAGCCTCGGCGGCGAGCAACTCGACCGCATCGAGCAGGGCCACTACGGCGAGATGGACGAGGTGCGGGAACGCGCCGAACGCGCCACCGGCTACGTAGCCGACCGCGCGGCCGAACGGGGGATCGAAACCGTCGAGCACGTCTCGGCGGGACGGCCCCACGACATGATCGCCAACTACGTCGCCGACAACGGAATCGATCTCGTCGTCATGGGATCGCACGGCCGGTCGGGCGTCAGACGGGCGCTGCTCGGCAGCGTGACCGAACGGACGCTCCGCTCGACCCGCGCACCGGTCCTCGTCATCGATACGGACGAAAGCGACTAATCGATCGGGACGCAGCTTTTTTCGCGACGCCACTCGGGTAGCGACGGCGAATCCGATCCGGCAGGCGGCGAGAACAGTCGGCGGCGCTGTCGGTGCTACTTTGACGGGGTCGTCCGAGCAACCGGTCCAGAACCGGCCGTCGAGACTACTGGTTCTGGCGTCTGGTCGCGAGTTCGAAGTTCCAGATGAACCCGAAGTACGCGACGATTCCCGCGAGCATGAGCATGTAGTACACCAACGTCGGCGGCCCGAGCAGGTAGTTGACCGTCTCGACGATCGTCACCCAGACGACCGCGAACGCGAGGTCCGTCAGTATCCCCCACCGCTCCTCCCGTGCGGTCCGGAGCCACTCACCGGCACCCGTCATCGGCGCACCACCCGGTTCCTGAAAGCGACCATAGTGTGACCCTTTCGCAGGGGACCGAAAAAGCCTATCGGAGAGGCCGGTCGTCGACCGCCGCTCGAGGCCGGCTCCGACCCGCTACTCGTCCCAGTACGCCGTCTCGTCGTCGAGGTTGTAGTAGCCCTCGAGCGACCGCTCGTCGCGGCCGCCCGGCGGTGAACCGACGAAGACGCCGAATTTCTCCATCTCGGGGTAGACGGTTATATCCGGCTCGTTCATCGTCGATATCGCCAGATACCGGAGCGGCTCCTCGCCGTCGTTGACGACCCTGTGACCGCCGCGTTCGTCCGCCGGGAGCGCCACGTAGTCGCCGGCCGAAAGCGGCTCGAGGCCGTCTTCGGCTTTGAGTTGGCCGTCGCCCGCCAGCACGTAGATCGCCTCCTCGTTGGCCGTGTGGTAGTGATAGGGCCACGACCGCATCCCGGCCGGCAGTTCGTAGAGGCTGCAGCCGAGGTCGTCGGCGTCGACGGCGCTCGAGAGCTCCTTTCGACGGAACGCAGTCTCCCCGTGATCGGACTCGTTCCAATCAAGCGTCGATTCGTTGACCTTCTCCATAGCCTGTGACTGGTAGGCACAACAGTATAAGCGTTCTCGAGCCTCGAATCGTGTCAGGTCACGACTGATCGGGGCACGAGAGGGGAACGAACCGATCGGTGGGTGCAGCGCAGCATCCGCTCGCGAAGCGAGCGGTTCACCGAGCGCGCCCTTGGCGCGCTCGGTCTTCCTCGTGAGTTCCGAAGGAACGAACGAGGGCTCGAGAGAGCTTCGCTCTCTCGGCGTTTTTCATCGAAGTCCGCGAGAGCTCTGCTCTCGCGGGCCCATCAGAAATCTCCGATTTCTGAGGTCGTTTTTGTGCCAGCGCGGGACCTTCGGTCCCGCGGGCCATGCGAACGGGCGCTACGCGCCCGTGAGCAGACGAGCGGTGAGCAAGCAAAGTCGTTCGAAAGACGCGAAGCGTCTTTCGTGATGACGAGAGGCCTCCGGTCTCTCGAACCACGAGCGAACCCGAGGCACAAAAAGTTCGGTTGGAAAACGAAACCCCCTAACCCCGTCCGAGAGTGAGTTCGCACATGCACGACGATAGCGAGGTCGTCGTCCTCCGGCTCGGCCACCGCCCCGGTCGGGACGATCGGATGACGACCCACGTCGGACTGACCGCGCGGGCGCTGGGTGCCGACCGCGTGCTCTTTCCCGACAACGCCGGCCAGTCGCTCGAGACCGTCGCGGACATCACCGATCGGTTTGGCGGCCCCTTCGAGGCCGAACTCACGGAGTCGCCCCAAGCCGTCATCCGCGACTGGGAGGGGCGGGTCGTCCACCTCACGATGTACGGCGAGCGCGTCCAAGACGTCGAGGACGAGATTCGGTCGGCCCACGCGACCGAGGGCGAGTCGCTCTTACTCGTCGTCGGCTCCGAGAAGGTTCCCTTCGACGTCTACGAGGAAGCCGACTGGAACGTCGGCGTCACCAACCAGCCCCACTCCGAAGTGGCCGGTCTCGCCGTCTTCCTCGACCGGTTGTTCGAGGGCCGCGAACTCGATCAGGAGTGGAGCGGTGCCGATCGGGAGGTGCTCCCGATGGAGACGGGCAAGCGCGTCGAGTCGGCGGACCCGGACGCTGACGCGGAGCGAGACTAGCGACGCGCAAAGCGAACGGTCCCGCGGTACCGAAGGTCGGCCGTCGACTCAGTCACCCAGTCGAAACAGCCGGAACGGCCGACCGAGCCGACTACTGACCGTCCCCACGAGATTTCGGACGAACGGGCCGGCACCCATCTCGTCCTCGTCGATCGTATACCCGTTTCCGACTCGTTCGATCGGCCCCGACTCGCCGTGAATCTCCAGTAGCCGCTCGAGGTCCTCGTTTGGAAGGCCGGTCTGGTCGCAGATTTCGTCGCTGGTGAGCGGGCGGTCGGCCTCGCGGAGCGCCTCGAGAACCCACTGGTTGTGCTGGCCCACAAGGGCAACCTCGTCTTTCGTCATGGCCTCAGCAGTCGTGTCCGGTTCGCCATCGGTGGTCGCTCCGCCGCTGTGTCGTGCATACAACCCGTCGAGGCAGATCCAACAACCCGCCGCGAGGAGGGCGCTGCCGAACCAGAGGCCGCCATCCCGGAACTGGACGACACCGGCGATGACGGCAAACGAACCGAACCCGATCCGAGCGAGTGCCGGATCGATGTCTGCGCTGTCGAACGCGACTTCGCCGAGCGGCGCGATGACTGCGGCCACGAGGACCATCCCGATGATGGATGCGTCAACGCCGAGAGCGAAGAGGACGCCGGCGAAGACACCTACCGTGACGATATCCGCGGTGTCGATCCGATTGCGGAGCCACGTGACGGACCCGGAGGTCATTTGTCGTCCGTAATACAATAACAGTGGTAAGTGTATCGCTCGAGTCAGCAGCCTATCGGTACGATCGAATGCTCTGTCCCGGTACTGTGTGGGGTACAATTTTAAGCACGGCCCTCGGTACCACAAATCATGGATCTGGAAGCGGTCGATCAGTCCGCGCGAGCGGGGAACGTCGCGAAACTGTTCGACCAGACCGCAGTACACCACGGCGGGAGCCAAGCGATGGAGCACCACGGCCGCCGCTGGACCCACGACGAGCTACGCGACTGGACAGCCGAACTCGCCGGCGGCCTCCACGATCTCGGCCTCGAGCCCGGCGACCGGATGCTGGTTTTCCTGCCGAACTGCCCGCAGTACCTCGTCGCCTCCCTCGGCGCGTTCAAGGCCGGCGTCGAGATCTCGCCGGTCAATCCCCAGTACAAACGCCGCGAAGTGGCCTACCAGCTCGAGGACACGGCAGCGACGGCGATCGTCACCCACCCGGCGCTGCGCGAGGTGGTCGACGAGGCGATCACGGACGCGGGGATGGAGCCGGAAATCATCACGATTCAAAGCGAGGACTGGCCCCGGGACCCCGAGGATCACGCCTTCGAAGAACTGCGCGGCGAGCCGACGCTGGTCGACCGCGCCGACGACGACGTGGCGCTGCTGCCCTACACCTCCGGGACGACCGGCGATCCGAAGGGGGTCCAGCTCACCCACGGCAACACGCGGGCACAGCTCCTGTGGCCGCTGACCGCCTCGAACGTCGACGTCGACCCCGACGACATCCGCAGTCTGACGTGGCTCCCGCTGTACCACATCACCGGTTTTACGCACACCGCCCTCCAGCCGCTGGTCGGCGGCGGGCGGCTCTACTTCCGTAGCGCACTCGAGTGGGACGCCCAGGAGTGCATGCAACTCATCGAGGACGAGGGAATCACCCACTTCGTGGGCGTGACGACGATGTACGCGGACATGGTCGAGGCCGAGGGCTTCGGCGAGTACGATCTCACCAGCCTCGAGTCAGCGTCCGAGGGCGGCGCGAAGCTTTCGACGGCAGTCCAAGAGCGATTCGAGGAGACTGCGGGCGTGAATATCTCCGAGGGATACGGCCTCACCGAGACCCACGGCGCGACCCACACGCAGTCGGGCTCCACGTTCGGCCTGAAACACGGCACGATCGGCCAGCCCTTGCGGATGACCGACTGCAAGATCGTCGACGAATCGGGCGACGAAGTCCCGCCCGGCGAGGAGGGCGAACTCGTCGTCCGCGGGCCGCAGGTCATGAAGGGGTATCTCAACCTGCCCGAGGCCACCGAGGCGGCCTTCACCGAGAACGGCTACTTCCGGACCGGCGACATCGCCCGCCGCGACGGGAACAACTACTACGAGATCGTCGACCGCAAGAAGCACATGATCAACACCGCTGGCTACAACGTCTATCCCAGCGAACTCGAGAACCTCCTGCTCGAGCACGAGGCCGTCGCCGATGTCGCCGTCGTCGGGATTCCGGACGACCGGCGCAACGAGGTGCCGAAGGCGTTCGTCGTCCCCGCCGAGGGCGTCGCCCTCGGCAGCGATATCACGGCCGAGGAACTCACCGAGTTCTGTCTCGAGGAGATGGCCAGCTACAAACACCCGCGCGAGATCGAGTTCATCGAGGAACTCCCGCGGACGACGAGCGGGAAGATCCAGAAGTACAAACTCGAGGAAGGCGAGGGGTAATCCCGCCGCCCCCGTCGCGACCGGTCCGGATCGGCGTTTTCACTGCGTTTCGTAGTAGCGGACGCCGTCGTCGGTCTCGTAGGAAACCGAGCCTCGGTTCTCGAGCGTTCCCAGTGCCCCGAGCGTATCGAGAACCGGCGCGTGATAGCGGACGTTTCCGACCCGCTCTTCGGCGATCGAAAGCGGCGTCGCGGGTTCGATCGCCTCGAGTGCCGTCCGCGTCTCCTCGAGGAGCGTATCCAGTCGCTCGCGCGTCGTCCGGATAACGCGCTGGGGGTCCTCGAACGCAGGGCCGTGGCCGGGGAAGACGTGCGTCGCGGTCGTCTCGGCCAGCCGGTCCATCGCCTCGTCGTAGGCCTCGACCCCCTCGTAGGCCCCGCGGTCGAACCCGACCTGAAAGGCCCCGGCGCGGAACGGTTCGATGAGCGTATCGCCCGCGAAGAGGACCGTCGTTCCGTCCACAGTCGTCTCGTAGCAACAGTGATCGATCTCGTGGCCGGGCGTCTCGAAGACTTCGAACTCGCGGCCACCGACAGAAACCGGCCCCACGGGATCGAACGGCTGGACGGTTTCGGCATCGATTAATCGCCGGTCCCTGCGGCGCGACTCGAGTTCCTCCTCGAGGACGTCGTCGCCGTCCTCGCCCCGATAGCCCGCCGATCGCGCCGTCTCCCGGAGTCCGGACCGGACGGTCTCGAGATCGCGCTCGAGCCGCGAAATCGCCGCCTGTGAGACGTGCACCGTCGCGCCGGTGTCTCGAAGCGCCGGGAGTTGGCCGATATGGTCGCTGTGGACGTGAGTCACGAGGACGTGGTCGATATCGGCCGGTTCGTAGCCGAATTCGGCGAGTCCGTCCCGCAGTTCCGACCCGCCGTCCTCGCCGGGTGCACCCGCGTCGATCAGGATCGGTTCGGGCCCCTCGAGCAGGTAGGCGGCGACGTGTTTCGGCGGCCACGGAACGTCGAACTCGAGGCGACGAATGCACGAGAGATCGGAGTCGGCCCGCACGGCACCGCACGACGCATCGGTAGTCATCGTCTCGAGACGTGCCAGCCAGCACCATAAACGTCGCGTCCGAACGCGCCGATCAATCGAACTTCACCATCTTATAACCGTTGAGTATCGAACTGAGACCTGTTCTGTTCAATCGGTACGTGGAGGTCACCGGTGAAGACGAGTGCGCTGCTCTCGTGGCGGCAGGGAATCGCCACGCCCTCCCCAACCGATTCGCTCGCTCCGGCGTCGCTCACTCATCCCTCGCGCAGCTTCGGGGTCCGTCTCACTCGCTGTTCGACGCACCCCAGCGCGCGCCACCGCTACGTGAACCCCGGTCCGGAGTAATACGGGGCTCATCCGAGCGTCTCGAATGATGTTTCAATAGCGGCGACAACCAGCACTGCGCCATCGCGGGCGGGGTACTTGATAAGACTTAATGGCCTCATGCCGTTACACGTAGGTAATGGCTTTTGAGGACCTGCTCGAGGACCCGGTGATCCAGAAATATTTGCACGAGCTGGTCGGTCCCAAGGGGATGCCCGTCGCGGCGGCACCCCCGGACGGGGAAGTGACCGACGAGGAGCTCGCCGAGGAGCTCGACCTCGAGTTGAACGACGTGCGGCGCGCGCTGTTCATTCTCTACGAGAACGATCTCGCCACGTATCGGCGACTGCGCGACGAGGACTCGGGGTGGCTGACCTACCTCTGGACCTTCGAGTACGACAACATCCCGGAGAACCTCGAGGAGGAGATGTATCGGCTCCACGAGGCGCTCGACGAGCGCCGGGAGTACGAGCGCAATCACGAGTTCTACCTCTGTGAGATCTGTTCGATTCGCTTCGAGTTCGGCGAGGCGATGGACTTCAACTTCGAGTGCCCCGAGTGTGGGTCGCCGCTCGAATCGATGGACAACAACCGACTGGTCACTGCGATGGACGACCGCCTCGACGCCCTCGAGGACGAACTCAACATCGACGCGGACGCCTGATGGTCGTACTCGCAACCAAACTGTACGTCGAAGGCGACGCTCGAGAGCGCTCGCTGGATTCGCTGCGCTCGCTGGTGGCAAACGAGATCGGCGAACTCGACGTCGAGTTCGAGATCGGCATCCGCCACGACGACTTCCCGTCGGTAACGATCGAAGGCGAGGACGCTACCGTTGCGCGAAACGTCCTTCGCGAGGAGTTCGGCGAAATCGTCCCCGACCTCGAGGCCGGCGAGACCTACGTCGGCACGCTCGAGTCGTGGGACGAGGACGGGTTCGTCCTCGACGCCGGGCAGGGAGACGGCGTGCGGATCCCGACCGACGAACTCGGGCTCGGTCCGGGGTCGGCGACGCAGATCCGCGAGCGCTACGGGCTGGTCCAGCACCTGCCCCTGCGGTTCGTCTACGGCGGCGACGGCGAGGAGCCGTCGCGGCTCGCCGAGGACGAGCAGGATCGCCTCTACGAGTGGACCCGCGGCGACGGCCGACTCAACGTCAACAGCGCGACCCGGGCCGAGGTCCGAGCGACGCTCAACCGCGCCGGCCACGCACAGGACTATGTGACCGTCGAACGGCTCGGCCTGCTCGAGCAGAGCGTCATCTGTACGGAAAACACCGATCCGCCGGGGCTGCTCGCGAGCGTGGGCGAATACCTCCCGGCCGAACTCCGCTGTGTCGTCCCTTAGCATGAACCGACGGCTCGTTTTCGCGACGATCGCGGTCGTGTTGCTCACGACGGTAGCCGGCTGCTCGGCGCTTTTCGGCGGGGTATCGGACGAACAACTCGATCAGGAGCAGGACTACAGCGATCTGCGTGACAGCGACGCCGACGTCGCCATCGAGGTCGAAGACGGGAGCGTCATCGAGAGCGGCGAGTTCCGGGCGGTCTACGACCTCAATGGAACGGAGGAACTGTCGCTGTACCGGTCGGCACTCTTCCACGACGAGCCGCTAGAGATCAATAGCGTCCGCTACTGGCATCCCAACGGCACCGAACTGACCGGCTCGGAACTCGAGGTCGATCAGAGCCGTTCGGAGACCACTGTCCAGGTGCCCGACGGAAACGGCACGCTCGCGTTCTCGGGCGACGCCGGCCGAAAGACGTTCCAACTGCCGGCCTACGTCGAGGGCTCCTACGAGGTGACGCTGCCCGAGGGCCACCGGACGACGAACTTCCTGTTCGGGGACGCCTCGCCGAACGGGTACGAACGCGAAATCGTCGACGGCCGGGAGCGACTCTACTGGGACGAACTCGACAGCACGGTTTCGCTGCGCTACTATCTCACGCGTGACATTCCGTTGTTCCTCGGACTCGTCGGGGCGGCAATCCTACTCGGGGGCATCGGCATCGGGTACTACTACCGACAGGTCAAACAGCTCCAAGAACAGCGAGAGGAGTTCGGCCTCGACGTGGACACTGACGACGATTCGGACGGCGGGCCGCCGGGCTTCCCGTAGTTCCCGTAGTCTGTTTCTGCCGCACCGTCGCCGCCGTCGAATTCGGAGCGACAGTCAGGAGTGGATCGTCCGCTCGTCGAGCCAGACGACTTCGTCGCCGTCGATCTCGAGTCGCCCTTTCACGTGAGTCGTCGCCATGTGCGGGGCCTCGAGCGAGGCGGGTCGGACGCGTCTGGTCACGTCGATATCGTCGACGAGCCAGCCGTAGTAACGGCCGTCGCCGTCGGTGACCGAAAAGACGAGGAGTTTCGGATCGTCGACCCGGTCTGCCGTCCGGAACGACGACCCGAATACCCGCGGCAGGTCGACGACTCTGACCCGTTCGCCGGCGGCAGAAAGCGTCCCCGCGTTCCACGGATCGTCGGCGGCCGCGAGGGGGTCATCGTCCGCGACGCCGAGAACGGAGGCGACCGACTCGGCCCTGACACAGTATCGCTTCTCCTCGAGGTCGAACGTGAGTACCGTGACTCGGTCGTCGGTCCCGCCGTCGTCGTTCGATGCCGATCCCATTCCACCTGACGGATGTCCGTTCGAAAAATAAGCGTTCCGATGCGCGACATAGCGCGACGTAACTGTAGAATCAGAGATGACTAGTACTGGTTACGGCACACTAAGCGGCGGTCGTCGACGCGAAACGCGCTCTCGGTGCCGTGTAAACGAGATGGTGAGGGTGATGGTGACACAGGTGAACGTTTTGGACTGTGTGACTATCACGGTGGAGTCAACGTTTTATTGATGGACCCTGATACACGAACAGGACCATGGCCCCGGATCTCTCGGAAAAGCTTCTCGGAATCGATATCGACGACGCCGATCGGACCCGCGACGCGGACGGCGACGACGGCGAGCAGGAACGACTCGCCCAGTTCGTCTTCGTCGGCGTCGGCGAACACCGGCTCGCGCTCCCGGTCGACGCGGTCAGAACGCTCGCGGAACCGCCGGCGGACCTGACGCGAGTCCCGCGCTCGCCGCCGGCGATCGAGGGACTGATGGACCTCCGCGGGGAGATCACCGCGGTCATCGATCCGACCGTTCACTTTCCCGTCACCGAAACCCGGTCGGGCCGCGAGCGCCTGCTCGTGCTCGATCGGTCGAGCGACCAGCAGTCAGTCGCGATCCGGGTCGACGACGTCATCGGCGTCGAAACGATCCCCGAGAGCGATATACTCGAGGGCGACGCGGTCGAGACCAGTGACCTCTCGGGGGACGCCCTCGAACATCCCCTGATCGTTGCGCTCGTCACGCAGGAACGGGAGCCACGCGCCGATCTCGGGAGTGCGGTGGCCGACGATCCGGCCGACGACGCCGCCAGTGTGACGGCTGCGCCCGGAGCCGGTGGACTGGACGCCGCGGGCGGCTCCGCGGTTCTCTCGTCGGCTCGAGGGACGGACAGCGGGATCGGTGAGTCGGTCGGCGAGGCGTTCGAGGTCGAACCGACGGCGGACGACACCGCGGACGCGGACGACCAGGACGAGGGCGATGAATCCACGCGCGAAATCGTCGTCGAGGCGACCGCAGTGATCGATATCGACCGTCTGCTACAGGCGTCCGGCCACTCCGAATAACCGCCGTAGACGGCCCGTTTCAGATCTAGTGTCCTGAGTGGTGTCTCCGGGGCGTATTCGACCTTATCACGTCTGATAATCGGGAGACAGCATTTATGGTAGTTGTATCTCTACGGGGATTTGGTGTACTAACTGAATGTCGACAGGGGTGCTCATCGTAGACGACTCTCATTTTATGCGGAATCTACTGCGCCAGATCTTGGAACAGGATTACCGCATTCTCGGAGAGGCGTCCAACGGCGCTGAAGCCGTTAAATTGTACAAAGAACACGATCCCGACATCGTCATGATGGACATCGTGATGCCGAAGTGTAACGGCATTAAAGCGACCGCGGCGATCAAGAAGATCGACCCGGACGCCCGCGTCATCATGTGTACGAGCGTCGGACAGCGTGAGAAAATGAAACTCGCCGTGAAGGCTGGCGCGGACGGATACGTCACGAAACCGTTCGAGGAACCCAGCGTCAGAAAGGCCCTTTCGGACGTCGTCGCTGCATGACGCGAGTACTCGTTGTCGACGACTCGAAGTTTATGCGGACAGTCATCGGCAACGCGCTCGAGGCGGCAGACTACGATGTCGAAACGGCAGCGGACGGGTCGCAGGCGGTCGAGACCGTGGACGCGTTCGACCCTGATGTCGTGACGATGGACGTCGAGATGCCCGAGATGGGCGGTATCGACGCTGTCGAGCGGATCATGACGTCGAATCCAACCGCGATTCTCATGCTCAGCGTTCACACCGAACGCGGCACGGAAGCCACGCTCGATGCCTTAGAACGCGGGGCCGTGGACTTCCTCCACAAGCCCGACGGCTCGGACTCGCGGAACATCGCTCACCTCACGGACGACGTCGTCGCGAAAGTCGACGAACTCGCCGAGGCCGACGTGTCGTCGGTCGCGCTCGCACGGGCCGCCGCGACCGCCCACGCGACCCGAACGGGACGCGCCGGCAGCCCGGCGCGCGAAACCGCGACCAGAAACGCCGTCGCGGGCGGCGGCTCCGACGCCCGACTCTCTCCCGATCGCGGGACGGCCGCGCCGAACGCGTCGCCCGGGATCGGAACCGGCTCCGAATCCGACGAGGAGACGGCCCCCGTCGCCGTCGAGGGCGAGCGCGCGGACGCGCCGACGGTCGTCATTGGCGCGTCGACCGGCGGGCCGAAGATCGTCGAACGTCTGTTCGAGCGGCTCCCGGCCGACCTCGAGGCGAAGGTACTGGTCGTCCAGCACATGCCGCCGGGCTTTACGGAACGGTTCGCGGAACGCCTCGACTCACACAGCGCGTACGATGTCAGCGAGGCCGCGGACCGCGACCGAATCCGACCCGGCGAGGCGGCGATCGCGCCCGGGAACGCCCACCTCGAGGTGGCCAGCAACGTCGGCAGCGCCCTCCGTCTGCGACTCGACGACGGCGACCGAGTCCACGGCGTGCGGCCGGCGATCGACGTGACGATGGAAAGCGCCGCCGAACGGGTCGCAGACGGGCTCTGTGGCGTCGTCCTGACCGGGATGGGCCGCGACGGTGCGGCCGGGATCGAGGCGATCAAGGCCGCGGGCGGCCACACGATCGCACAGGACGAGGCGACGAGTCCGGTCTTTGGTATCCCCTGTCAGGCGATCGAAACCGGCTGTGTCGAGACGGTCGCGCCCGCCGACGGCATCGTCGGCGCGATCGTCGACGCGTTCACGACGGACGGTGAGAACGATGACTGATTATCTGACAGACTTCGTTCAGGAGAGCGAAGAACGGATTACGGAACTGAACAACGCCTTACTCACGCTCGAGCGCGATCCCGACGACGAGGAGGCGATGGAGAACATCTTCCGGATCGCACACACCCTCAAGGGTAACTGCGGGGCGATGGGGCTGGAGTCGGCCAGCGACCTCGCCCACGCGATCGAGGATCTGCTCGATGCCGTCCGCGCCAACGAGACCGAAGTGACGGCGGAGCTGATGGACGTCATCTTCGACGCCGTCGACGAACTCGAGACGATGGTCGACGAGGTCGCCGAGTCCGGCGAGATCGAGACCGATCCGTCGGCCACCATCGAGGCGCTTCGCGACCACCTCGCGGACGCGGACGGCGCGGCGGCTCGCGTCGGAACGCCCACGACGAGCGAGATCGACGATGTCTGTGCCCGGTTCGAACCACCGGCCGACGACGCTCACAACGTCTATCTCGCGCGGCTCGCGATCGCACAGCGCGAGGGGGTCAACAACGGCGAACTGGTCGTCGACGCCCTGATCGACGCGTTCGATCTGATCGGCACCGAGCCGCCCCGCGAGGCGATCGAGGCCGCGGACTACGGCACCGCGTTCGACGCGGTCTTCGGGACCGCGGTCGGCGAAGCCGCGATTTCCTCCGGCCTCGAGCCGGTCGAGGAGGTCGACGACTTCGAAATCGTCGACGTCAGCGATCGATTCGAGACTGCCGAGGCCGCGGAGCCGCCCGCCGGCGCGGAACCCGGCGACGACATCTCGTCGGACGAAGCCCAAGACCTCGAGGTCGATGACCTGCTCGACGAGTTCAACGAGTTCGACAACTTAGACGAGATGGTCGAGGACGTCGAGGACGAGGAACTCGACGCCTTCGAGGACATGGGCGAAGCCGGCTCGTTCGACGACCTGCTCGACGAGGACGACGTCGCCGAACTCGAGGCCGAACCCGGCGAACCGCCGGCCGACTCCCTCGAGGAGGACGAGGCGGCCGCCGAGGGGACATCCGAAGCCGACACGGAATCGGACGCCGACGACGCCGACGAAGTCGACGATGCCGGTGCGGTCTTCGACGAACTCAAAGACGAGGTCGAGATGGTCGGCTTCGACGAGTTACAGGACGAACTCGAGGAACTCGAGTTCGACGAGTTCGACGACGAGGAAGAAGTCGACATGGACGAACTCCTCGGCGACGACGCCGACGACGATTCGTTCCTCGACGACGCGGAGCCGTCCGAGAGCGCGGTCGACGACATCTTGGTCGACGCGGAATCGGACGACGGCGCGGAACCGTCCGAGGATGCGATCGACGAGATGCTTGTCGACGCGGAACCGTCCGATGATAACGTCGACGAAGCGATCGCCGTCGACGAGACGACCGCTGAGAGCGATGCTGCCGAAGCGGCTCAGTCCACCGAGGACGACCTCGACGATGCCGTCGACGACCTCGCATTCGACGAGGACGACGTGTCGGAAACCGGAGACGATGATATGACGGCGACGGATTCCGATGCTGTCGCCGCCGGAGACGACGCACTCGAGGCGTCATCGCCGGCCGAAACCGACGACCAACCGGCTGCTACCGACACCCAGCCGGTTGATTCCGACATCCAATCGGTCGGTTCAGAACCCGCCGTCTCGAGCGACGAGACTGCCGGCGACGATGGCGCGGCAGCCGAACTCGACGGCGAGGACGGAGCCGACACGGTCACCGACGAGGAACCGGCAGACGCGCGCTCTACTGGTGCTGTCGAGTCGGCCGATACTGGCTCTGTCAGCGACGATGGCGACGGCACCGACACCGAGTCGGTCGAGGATGCTGTGCCCGAAACGGCCGCGGCCAGCGCCGAGGCTGCGGACGCCACCGCCGAGGCCGACCTCGAGACCGCCGAAACCGACGATACGTCGGCAGTTGCGGAACGGGAGGACGCTTCGGCGATCGAGGAACCGGACGACACCGCGGTAGCCGCGGAATCGGTCGATACTGCGACAGCCGCGGACGAGAACGCGGACGACGAGTCGACGACCGACTCGTTCGGTGAGTCCGCCGCGGACGACTTCGAGCCGACGGCAGCCTTCGACGACGACTTCGAGGCCGCGAACGACGAGACGGATCCGTTCGGGGACGAGGAGTTCGGGGTCGATGACGACTCGTTCGACGACCTCTCGGCCGACCCGGTCGAGTCCGAGACGGATTCGGACGACGACTTCGAGGCCGAGTTCGACGAGGGATCCGACGAGGCGTTCGCCGGAACCGGCGACTTCGAGACCGACGACGCCGGCTTCGATTCGCCGGCATCGGCATCCGACGCCGACGACTCGAGTCTGCCCTCGGCCGCCTCCTTCGGCGACGATTCGACCGCCTCGGATGACGACGGCGACGACGATGACGTGGTGCGGATCGTCGACGAGCCGGAGATGGAAATTCCGGATATCTCCCTGCCCGAGACGAGCGATCGGCCGGACGCCGACGACGAGACCGACGAGATCCAGTCGGTCCGGGTCGACGTCGAGCAGATCGACTCGCTGCTGACTCTCGTCGAGGGGCTGGTGACGAGTCGCGTTCGACTCCGGCACGCGGCCGATTCGAACGACGGCGGCTCGGCGCTCGAGACGGAACTCGACGCGCTGTCGGACCTGACGACGGACCTTCAGGAGACGGTGATGGACATCCGGCTGGTGCCGCTCCAGTCGGTGACGAACCGCCTCCCGCGGGTCGTCCGCGACATCGCCCGCGATCAGGACAAGGAGGTCGCCTTCGAGATGACCGGCGAGGACGTCGAACTCGACCGGAGTATTCTCGATCGGATCGGCGACCCGCTGATCCATCTGGTTCGCAACGCCGTCGACCACGGGATCGAGGCCCCCGAACGCCGCGAGGAGGTCGGCAAACCCCGCGAAGGGGCCGTCGAGGTCCACGCCGACCGCTCGCGGGACCGCGTCACCATCACCGTCGAGGACGATGGGAGTGGGCTCGACCCCGATCGGCTCCGTTCCGAAGCCGTCGAGGCCGGTATCCTCGACGAGTCGGACGCGGAGTCGCTCCCCGACGAGGACGCCTACGATCTGATCTTCCATCCCGGTCTCTCGACGGCCGACGAGGTGACCGACGTCAGCGGCCGCGGCGTCGGGATGGATGTCGTCAAACGGACGATCGAGGACTTCGACGGCACGGTCTCGATCGACAGCGACGAGGGTGACGGGACGACCGTCACGATGACGCTCCCGGTGACGGTCGCGATCGACGAGATCCTGTTCGTCGAGAGCGGCGGCGAGGAGTTCGGCGTCCCGACCAAGGCCGTCCAGGACATCGAGGCGGCGACCGCGATCGAGACGACCGATGGCGACTTCCTCCTCCCCGGCGAGGACGGCGACTATCCCGTTCTCTCGCTCGCCGATGTCCTCGAGACGCCGGCGACCGGTGCGAACGGCGACGGCATGGTCGTCCGCATTCGCGACGAGGTACGGGAAGTGGCGCTGCACTGCGATCACGTCCACGGACAGCAGGAAGTCGTCGTCAAGCCCTTCGAGGGCGTGATGAGCGGCATTCCGGGGATCAGCGGTGCGACGGTGCGGGGACGAGGGGAAGTAGTCAACATACTGGATGTGACGACACTATGAACGAACACGAACACCGACACCGACGGAGAAACCTATGACGATGATGGTCGATATTCGAAAGCTGAGCTTCATAAACGAAATGGCGAAGGTCGGGACGAACGGCGTCGCCGACAACATGAGCAAACTGACCGGCGAGGACGCCCAGATGGAGGTGACGAAGACCAACTTCATCGACGTCGAGGACATCGAGTCCCAACTCGACGGCGGGAAGCGGGTCGGCGTCCGCGTCCGGCTGCTCGACCCGCCCCACGGACACATCCTCATCCTCTTCCCCGAGGCGAGCGCGAAGAAGATCACCGCGATCATGCTGCGCGACGTCGTCGACGACATGGGCGATGTCTCCGGGAAGATGGCCCGCAGCGCCGTCGAGGAGATGGGTAACATGATGGCCAGCGGCTTCATCGACGGCTGGGCCGACGTGCTCGGGCGTGCGATCGATATCGCCGCACCGCAGCTCGTCTACGCGCCGACGGAGGACATCGTTACCCGAACGGCGAGTCTCGGCGGTGACGATCTCGCCCTGTTCTTTGATTCCGATCTGTCCGTCCCCAGCTACCAGATCGAAGCCGAAATCTACGCATTCCCCGACTTGGAAGAGTTCGTGGAAATGGTCAACGGCATCGACGTCCAACCCGCATGAAACTCGACGTCAACGCACTCGGCACGTTCTACCGAATGGCTCGAGAGGGGGCCGGATTAGCGGCGGGCCGACTCACACACATGCTGGGCGTCGAGACGCAGGTCGGCGTGACGAAACTCAACTTCATGCGGGGACAGGAGATCCAGCGCGACTTCGAGGATTCGACGGAGAAAGTCGGCGTTCGCGTCAAGTTGACCGGCGGGATCGAAGGCTACTCGGTCGTCGTTTTCGACCGGAAGAACGCGCTCCGGATCGTCGAAACGCTGCTGGCCGAGGCCGGCCCCAACGCGGATGTCGACGCCGACGTCAGCGAAATCGACGGCTTCGACGAGATGACCGAAAGCGCCGCGACGGAAGTTGGTCACATCATGAACAGCGGCTTCATCGACGGCTGGGCCGACGTCTTGGAGACCGTCATCGACGTCTCGACGCCCGAGTTCGTCGAGGGCCAGACCGCCGAGCCCTTTTTCGGCGATATCGACGAGGCACCGGCCGACGACGACCTCGCCTTGCTCTTCCAGAGCCGGATCGAAACCGTCGGCACCGAGGTCGGCTTCAGCCACTACCTCTTCCCGAAACGCGAGTCGATGTCGAAGCTCTTGGAGCGCCTGCGCACGAGCGGGGGCATCGAGTACGACAAACTCGACGGCTTCGACCGAATGGCCGAACGCGGTGCCGAAGAGGTCGCCAAGACGGCGACGACGCTGACCGGCATCGACACCAGCATCGATATCCGCCGGCTGAACTTCGTCTCGCTCGAGGCGATTCCCGAACAGGTCGCCGACGAGAAACTCGTCGGCGTCGCCTTCGAGTTCGACGGGATGCCGAGCGGCTATCTCCTCTTCTTATTCGACGAGGAGTCCGCTCACGAAATCGTCGACGCGATGGTCCCCATGGAGGTCGACGAGGACGGCTTCGGGGAGATGGGAACCAGCGCGATCAAAGAGCTGGGTAACATCATGGCCAGCGGCTTCCTCGACGGCTGGGCGAACGTCCTCGATACGACGATCGACCACTCGACGCCGGAGTTCATCCACGATATCGGCGCTGCGGCTGTCGATCCGGTGATCATCCAACTCGGGGAAAACCAGGACTTCGCGTTCGTCTTCGACACGGTCGTCATGGCCGACGGCCGCGAGTTCGACTGCGAAGTGTACGCGATCCCCGACGAATCGGACCTCGAGCGAGCGCTGAACAACTTAGACGTCGATCGGATCGAGGAGGCCCCGACGACGGCGGAGTTCCAGGAAGTCGATAACGCATGAAAACCTACGGCACCGAACCGGGCGCACCGACGCCGGTCCAGGTCGGCATCTCGGAACTGGTCGTCAGTGACGGCGACGACACGCTCAAATCCTACGGGCTCGGCTCGTGTCTCGCCATCGCGCTGTACGATCCGAACACCGGAATCGGGGGGTTAGCACACGTCATGTTGCCCGACGGCGACGACGCGGACAACAGCGATCGCAAACCCGGCAAGTACGCCGATACGGCGATCCGAGCGCTCCTCCGCCGAATGGTCGAGCGGGGAGCCAACTACACCGCCGTCGAAGCGAAGATGGCCGGCGGTAGCGATATGTTCGAGTTCGAGAGCTTCGGCGACGGCGTCGGGCAGCGCAACATCGTCGCCGCGAAGGCGGAACTCGAGAAACTCGGTGTGCCCCTCGAGGCGGAAGACGTCGGCGGCGAATACGGCCGGACCGTCGAGTTCACGCCGGGCACGGGAATACTCACCGTGAAGACGTCCGACGGGGACAACGGAGTGACGGAATTGTGATCGGCGACGGTGCTGGTGACACCGGAATCGATCCCGACGACCACACCACCAACAGCGGGAGCGATGCGCCCAGCGGCGATGACGATGTCTTCGCCGACCTTCTCGCGTTCGTCGAGGACGAACTGGCGTTCGCGACGAGCCACTACAACGACAGCTATCTCGACCGACGCGTCTCCTCGCGAATGCGGCGCACGCAGCGTGACACCTACGGCGCGTACTTCGAGAAACTGCGAGCCGATCCGGCCGAGCAGGAGGCGCTACTCGAGGCGTTGAGCATCAACGTCACCGGCTTCTTTCGGAACCCCGATGTCTGGTCGGGGATTCGAACTATCCTCCGCAAACTGTCCAAAAACAGTGCCACCGTCCGGATCTGGAGCGCCGCGTGTGCCGACGGCCGGGAGCCGTACTCGCTCGCGATGCTCGCTCGCGACGATCCGGAGATCGACGAATCCAGCGTCTACGTCCTCGGAACCGACATCAGCACACCCGCACTCGAGACGGCTCAAGCGGGGGTTTACGAGGAATCGAGAACGATCGATCTGGACGAGCAGCTCTCCTTTCTCGACGACTACCGGCAGTACGTCGACGTCGACGGCCGAACCTATCGGATCGGTGACGACGTACGACGAAACGTCCGCTTTCAGCGCCACGACCTGATCAACGACGAACCGAAGTCGGGATTCGACCTCGTCATCTGTCGCAACCTGTTCATCTACATCGACAACGCGTACAAACGGCCGATGCTCGAGACGATCGCCCGCTCGCTTCGAACGGACGGCTACCTCGTCATCGGCAAGGCCGAGACGATTCCGCCCAACCTCCAGTCGTCCTTCGCCGTCCGCGAGGCCCGCTTGCGGATCTACCAGCGAGAGCGGTAACCGACGGCGGGACGCCTTGGGTGGGCCCCAGTTCCAAACTGATCACGCGGTCCTGTTCGCAGACTGGAAGACAACCACTCGTTACATGACGGTCCGCCGTATACTCCCGACGGATGCCTTCGCCCGACCTCCGATCGTTCGTCGCCCGCGTCGGGGCACTGGTCGACGCCGCGCCGCCGACCTCCCGCCGGGAGACCCGGACCTCGCTCGTCGAACCCTTCCTCGAGACGCTCGGCTGGGGCTGCCGTGCCGACTCGTGTGTCACGGACCGCTCCGTCGATGGTACTCGGCTCGAGTACGTGCCGTCGATCGATTCGGTTCCGGCGCTGTTCGTCGCCGTCGAAACCTACGACGACTCGCTCGACGAATCCCGAGCGAACGCGCTCCGGAAAGCGATGGCCTGGACGGGCGTCGACCGCGCGATCTACACGAACGGCCGCGAGTACCTCCTGCTCGCGGGCACGACCGACGTCGAGTACCGCGCGCTCAGGCTCTCCGAACTCGCCGATAGCGAATCGGCCCTCGACAACTACTCGAGGGAGACCCTCGACCGTCGGCTCGAGCAACACGCCAGAACCCACGTCGCCAGACAGCTCGCCGTCGAGCGACCGCAACTCGTCGACTCGATCGTCGATCGGCTCGCGGCGGCCACCGTTCAGGGCGACGTCTACGCCGACGAGTTCGAATCCGCGGCCGACCGGTTCCTCGACCGGCTCGTCGTCGCGTTCGCCGAGGACGATCCGAACGGCCGGGACACCGCGTCGGATGTCTCGATTCGGTTCAGCGAATCGGCGATCACTGACGACGGAACGCCGACGACCGCCGGCAGCGACCCCGCCCCCCGGTCCGGAACGAACGGGTCCGAGCCCGATAGCGACGGCAGTTCCGAGGCCGGTACGGACGCGACGGTGGATCCGGAACACGTTGCGGGCTCGAGCACGGATGCCGCTGCCGAACCGGACACGGACGATACGACCGGGTCCGAACCGAACGATGAATCAGCGTCCGCCGCTCGAGACGACGGACAGACGCGATCGGCTACCGACACCGAGACGGACGCCGAGGGTGACGACGGAAGCGCCACGGCGAGGACGGACGGCGAATACGTCGTTCGGTTCTTCAACGAGCGCGGCTCGATCGGTGCGATCGGCCACTCGACAGCTGAGGGAGCGCTCGTGGAAACCGCCGAATACCTCTTCGAACGCGGCCTCTCCGGGGTCGAGGTTCCGTGGAGTCCCGACGACGCCGACGACACGGTCCTGAACGCCGAGCCCACTCACGCCGACGGCTCGCCGATGGCCGCGTCGACACAGCTCTCGAACGGCCTCTATCTCGCGACTGCGGGTAATGTCGACGAGCTGGCGGCTCGAGTCGAGGCGCTGGCCGCTCGCGCTGGTTTGCGGGCGATGCTGACCGGTGATTGGGAGAAAGAGTAATCGGGAGTCGGCCGATCCGATCAGTACTTGATGTCGACATCGACCAGCGTCACGACGACGCGACCGGGATCACCGGCATCGCCGACGTCGCACGTTCCCGCATCCCAGTTTCCACTGTCGAGCGTCGAACTCCACGCATCATCGTAATCGCTTTCTTCGACGGAGATATCCACGTCGCTCGTCTCATTGTAGACCTTACTACTACGATCTTCGACGGACATCGTGAACCCGAGCCCGTCACTGCTCTGTATCGATCGGTCATCCGCCGAGACCCTGACGAGCGAGATAACCGCCGTTTCGTCACCGCATCGCAACTGCGGTCGTTTGCTGACAAGGCTCCAGGACTCCGACTCGTCGCTCCGGACGAGGCCGCCGCCCTCGTAGGCGATTCGATCTCCCTCGGACGTGTACGTGAATTCGCCGAGGTCAATGGTGGCCCCGGCCCCGTCTCCGTACCCGTCGAACCGAGCATCGTCTATCGGATCCCCATCGATCGAGATCGTCAACGTCGTTCCGCTATCGCCGGTCCTGACCGTCCCCTCACGCAACGCGAGTTCGCCGTAGCGTTGCTCGATTCCATCGTATCTGATGACGTCGTTGAAGTTTACGGCGAGCGCCTCCATCGCCCGTTCGGCGTTTTGCAGTTGTTCGGCCTCCTGATAGTCTCGCATCGCCTGGAGTCCGGTCATCGACAGCAACGTGACGGAACTGAGGATGATCGCGAACACGAGAATAAATGCGAGCACGTCGGAGACTGCCCTATCGCCGCGCTGTTCTGACGCAGCCGTCATCGGTTGTGTTCGTCTCATCGGGATCGACTCCTGATCGATATCTCATCGCTTTCGTAGACGATTTCGATCGTGCCGCCGGTCGCCGACGTCTCACTGATAGTTTCGTCAGTCTTGATCGGCACGTGAGCGACGGCATCGGTGTCCTCCGCGGTCAGTGTCACACAGTCTACTTCGTCGAGCAGCGGCTCGTCACAGTCGGTTCGTAATTCGATAGTGTACCGAGAACTCGCGACCGTCCGCGGATGCTCGGTCGTCAGAGTCACGCTATCGTCGGTTCCATTCGCGATCTGATCGACGTTGCCGATTTCGTCGGCGATCCGTTCGCCGACCGTCTCGAGCGAGGCGTCGGCGCTGCGTTCGGTCTCTGACTCGAGCATGGTTCCTGATGCCGTCAACAGCATGGCGATGAGAATCGTCGTGATACCGATCGTGAGGACGTGAGTGAGCGTGATTGACACGGCGCGGTCGCGCTCGTTTTGCTGGCCGATCGTGGGCATGTCAGGGACACCTCGGTTGGATGGTCAGATCTCGTCTGTGGCTGAGCGAATTCGAGTCGTACACGACGGTTACATTGACGTTTTCCAAGGTTGGATCGCTATTAGCGGTCGCTTCGATGTCCCTGATATTCACGGCCGCCGGTGTCGAGTGAGCCGTCGTGTTCTGATAGGCCGTATTGAACGCCGAGATGTTGGCTACTGCCTGATCCTCTAACGTACTGTTGTCACTCGCACCCGATTGGTCTTCCACCTCTACGAGCAGACACCCGATGCTCTGGTCAATCTCGTGTTCGATTACGTCGGCGTCACTCGCACTCTGACTCGTCCCGCCGGAGGATAGCGTCTCCGTATAGAGAACGCCGTTGAAAACGACGACGATGCCTAGAATGATGAACGCGAGCGAAACCGCGCCGATGAGGATCACCTGTGCGCGCTCGCGTCGTCGGGTTACCATAGTATCACCCGCACCTCTACGACGTTGTAGAGCGGCGTTTCATCGTCATCTGTATATTTCCGTGGGATCATCTCGTAATTGTTTCCGTCCTCGGCAGCGTCCCGGAGTTCGTCGGTGTTCGAGTCGGAGGTTACCGTCTGGTTGTCGTATAGCGTGACGGTGTAACTCGCGGTCAACGCACTCGAGGGGGGACTGCCCTGATAGACGAACGTTCGCTTCCCGCCCTCTTCCGGGTGCAACTCGACGTTATAACTCCAGCCGTTTTCACTGAACCGTTCTTTGAGGACGTGTCCCAGCGTAGATTCGTTCGCGAACTGGTTCACCGAGTAGGTCTGATTCTCTTCCTCGGGTGCCGGCGGCTGCTCCGCGTTCTCGAAGCCGCCCTCTCGGTCCCAGTTTCGGGTCACCTCGGAGAGGTTCCCGTCCTGATTTGAGACGATCAGCGCGTCCTGTGCCTCCTGTTGAATCTGGGCCTGGACCGTCCGGTCGGATAATCCACCCGTCGTCGGCGTGATCACGGCCGACTGCAGCGCGAACAGGACGGCCATCAACACGATCAGCGCGCTGATGAATCCCTCGAGGGTGTAGGCCTGTCCGCGGTCCGTATCGGTTCGGTCGTCGGTTCCACGCATATTACCACACCCTCACGACGAGTCGACAGGCGGGGTCGCAGTTCCCGGACCCGTCTTTGATCGTGACGATACGTGCCGAACTGGCTGCCGCCTGCTCGTCGTACACGTCACCGGATGTCCGGTTTGCCTGCTCATCGATCGTGGCACTGTCACCGAACGTCTCGATACTGATATTCACGTTATCGATTTGATGTCCATTGCTCGAGCGAAGGCTGAGATTCTCGGTCAAATCCCCGTTTGCATACGTCGTGTTGAATGCCGTCGGATCGATTTCGTTCCCCGATCCAGTCGACGTGTTGTGGACGATTCGGTCCGCAATCCGGTCGGCTTGTGCCGTCTCCGCGCCACTGATCGACGAGTCGAATGGCGTCACGACCGTCGGGAGAAACGAGAAGACGAAGGCGATCGCTAGCAGGAAGACGCCGATACCGATGGCGAAATCCTGCGTAGTCTGGCCCCGCCGATCCAGCGAGATCGAGATCGTCCGCGGCCGCCGGGATTTTCCTCCCCTGCGTGTTCGTTTGCGACTCATATTAGGCCACCAGCATCCAGCCGATGAGTGCGATCGACGACAGTCCGACCGCGTATTTCAACCCGCTCAGCAGGTCGGCATCTCGGATGTAGCCGCAGATGAATCCCGAGATGATCGCCTGTAAGGTCACCGCGTGGAAGAACAACACCGAGAGCATGTCGACGTCGATGTTCTCGCTGAGGTTCGCCCCGCTCGTTGCGCCCCCGCCACCGGCACTGGATCCACCGGCCTCGGCACCGCTCCCGCCGGCGTTGAGGCCGGCCATCGTATCGATGAACTGCGTTTTGAGGATCGCAATCACCGCGAGTACCGTCATGAACGTCATGATGATGATCACGATCTGCATCCGCGTTCGGGATTTCCGCTCGCGCTCGATATCGTCGTGGTTCTCGCTCGCGGTCGCAGCCGTTCGGAGCACGTCCGAAATCTGGTTCGACGCCTCCTGTGCTTCGGTAATCAGACGCGTCGTCCGAGCGAGTCGCGGAATGTGGTACTTGTTGTTGAACTCGATGAGCGCCTCCTTGAGGCTCATCCCGTAGTTGACCTTCGTGTGCATCATCTCGAACTCGCGGGCCAGTTTGCCGTTCGTGGTATCGGAGACGGCCTTGAATGACTCGAGTAGCGTCAGTCCGGTGTCGTTCGAACTCGAGAGTTTGCGGAGGTCCTCGGAGAGTTTGTTGACGACGGAATTCCGGTGACGAACGTTCCATTCCCGGAAGATCGCGAGGGGGATCGCGGTGATATACAGCGGCAGGTAGATGTAGAGGAACGTCCCCCAGATCGGTTTGTCGAGGAGTTCCGCCCACGACAGCGGCGCTGCGCCGTTGACTACGGCCGTGACGACGATGACCAGTGTCAGGGGGACAGTTAGCGCGAGGGTGATCAACGGATTGTCGCGGAAGAAGAGATGGGGCTTGCGCAGGACTTCCATCGTCTCGTAGGTCCCCTCGCGGTTCTTGATCCGGTCGAAGACGCTGTGCTCGCCGGTGAACTGCTCGACGAGTCCGAGGCTCAACAGCCCGTCGTCCTGCCCCGTTTCGGTCCGCTGATCGGTATCTCCCATCGAGAGGAAGCCGTCACCGGGCTCGTCGTGTTTGACCGTCGAGACGAGCACGATGAAAGCGACGCCGATCATCGGAATGAGTCCGTAGACGACCATGTAGAGCATGTTGTCCGTCACGGTCGCGTCCGGAATCATCTTCATGACGACCATGATGATGATCAGAAGCAGCGGGAACAGGGACAGCGTCATGTACATCTCGCCGAACAACTCGAGCGTCTCGAGGGTGAGTTCCTGTTCCTGCTTTGCGGTTCGCATGTGCTTTTCTTTCTTGTCCTGCAGGAAGCTCTCCATGTCGCCACCGCTGTTGACGATCGAGAGCATGTCGGTCAGGAACTGCGAGAGGTCGTCGCTCGGCGTTTCCAGCGCCTGCTTTCGGATCGCAGTTCGGTAGTCGATGTCGAAGTATTCGGTCTCCTTGACGATGCTCTGGAACTCGTTTGCGACCTCACCGTAGGTGTCGTCGGCCTCAGCCATCGCCTCGATGATCTCGAGTTGGTTCAACCCCCCGACCGACAGGGCGTACATGAACGAGACCGAGTCGGTCAGGAGCATGTTGATCTCGCGCTTGCGGGTCGAGGCGCGCGAGTAGGGGATCGCGACCATCGATCCGAACCCGATCGCAAAGCCGATCGACCCGAATACCAGCCCGGTAACGAAGACGACGGCCGGGACGCGAAGCATCTCGATGATGTCGAGGAAGAGCCCGTGGCCGACCGGGATGCCGATGAGCGCCTCGTTCGAGAGGAGGCCGATGGCGAAGATGCCGTAGCCGAGCAGTAGGCCGATCAGCCAGAGACTGAGCCCGCTGATAAAGCCGATCCCGAGCGCCCGTGAGAGGTAGAGTTCGACCGTATCCGTCATCCGGGCCTGGGCCAGTTTCGTCTCGACGTCGCCGACGAACTCGCTATCCTCGCCGAACAGTCGATCGTAGAGGGGGTAGAACCGATCGCCGAGCGCGTCGGAACTGGCCGACATGCCCGAGCCGCCACTGTCGTCGGTCTGCAGGCTCATGAGTCGCTGTCCTCGTCGCTATCCTCAGCGCCGAAGATACCGCCGTTGTTCTCCGTCGACTCCTCGTCGTCGCCGCCTTTGAAAATCGACTCGTCGCTCGAGTCGCCGCCGTCGAACAGCGAGCCGTCGTCGTCGGCGTCGTCCGCGTCGTCGTCGGTGAAGATGGATTCCGATCCGCCGCCGAATATCGAGTCGCCGTCTCCGTCGTCAGCTCCGTCCTGCGAGCGTGGAGCCTCGGCCGTCGACTCGTCGCTCGGTGACGGGTCCTCGACCGGCGGTTCGTCGCCGGCGTTCGGCTCGCGTCCGGCGCTCGGCCGGTCTCGAGAAGCGGGGGTCGTTCCCGCAGCCGGCTCGTCATCGGCTGCATTGTCCGAACCCGATTCCGGTTCCGTTCCGGCTATCGGTTCGCTATCGTCGGCTGAACCGTCCGGCGGGTCCGCAGTACTGTCGTCGATATCGATCGTCGGTGGCTCCGGCTCGTCGCTCGAGGCCGTTGCGTTCGCGTCGTCGGGAGTCGCTGCGTCGTCGGTGGACGGCTTCGACTCGGTGTCGGATGCGCTCTCAGCAGTCGGTTCCGTCGTCGAGTCGCTCGGTGTGTCCGTCGACGGCGCATCGGTCTCAGCGGTCATCTCCGAGGCCGAGTCGGCGGACTCGAACTGCTCGCTGAAATCATCCGCAGATGTCTCGTCTGCCGATTCCGGATCGAAGATCGAATCGAGATTGTCTTCCGGGAACATCGAGTCGAATCCGGAGGTGTCCGGTCGAGGGGATGCCGTCGAATCGCCGGTCGCGGCTGCCCCTTCCGAGTCGGGGCCGTCGATTTCGTCGATCGTCCCGCCCATGTCATCGAACAACCCGCCGAGATCCCCGTCTTCGGCATCTTCGTGCGGGAGAACCGTCGAATCATCCGACCCGTCCGACCCATCCGAACTCGAGCCCATAGTTCCGTCCGCGCCGGTATCGGCCGGTTCTGCCGTCGAACCCGCCGCGGTCGATCGACTCGGTTCGGATTCCGTCTCCAGACGGGCCGGTAGCTCCGCCCCCGTATCCGCGGCTGCTGTTTCAGCGCCTGTGGCCGAGTCGTCTCCCGTTTCGCTACTCGAGGCGGTCGAACCACCGGGACTGCTCGTATCGCCGGCGGTCGCCGTCTCGGCGGCTGTGTTCGACGCCGTTTCGGAACCGGCGTCGGTGGTGGCCGTCTCGTCGGCGGACGCGGCGCTCTCAGCGGCGGCAGGCGCGTCTGCGGTTGCGCCGTCACTAGCTTCGACATCGAATCCGGTGTCTTCGCTCAGCCACGCCGGCTCGTCCCCGCCGTCGTCGCCCTCGATCGCGAACTCGGTCGAACTGTCGCCCAACTCCCACGCGCTCTCGTCGACGGTGTCATCGACATCGCCGCCGAACTCGAACTCCTCGCTGTCGGCGGAGTCGACGTCGATCGTACTCTCCGTCTCGACCTCGCCGAGCGCGCTCGCGAGACCGCTTGGCACCTCGCCGCGGAACTCCTCGAAGACCGATTCCTCGGCCCGCTCTAGGATGTCCATCGAGAGGTTGTACGTCTCGCTGGTCGACTCGGGCCGGGGCACGAGTTCCTCTTTTTCGGGATCGACGTCGATCAGCACGCTCTCCATCTCGCGGAGGTCCTCGAGGCTGTCCTCGAGTTGGCCGTTCGCGATGAGCGTGAGGATCGTATCGGGGTCGTTGATGAACGCTTGGACCGTCGCGGCGACCTGCGCGTACGTGTTCAGCTCGTTCTTGATGAGGTAGGCGAGGATGATCTCCCGCTTGAACAGTTCCTCCTCGAGCTTTTCGTTGCTCCACCCGCGGTCGAACTGGATCTCTTCTAAGGTGTTCGAGTCCCCCATCTTGAGGTACTCGTCGGTTTCGGCCTGCCACTGGTAGACGTCCTGAACGTTGATCTCGTCGTGTTCGGCCTCGTAGTGGTTGATCTCGGTCAGGGACTTGTTCCGGCGGACCTTCCGCCCCTGGACCCGTGTCTGGGTCTGGATCGAGACCAGATCCAGCGCCGTGAACATCGTCTTCGAGACGTTGATCGGGTCCGTCGTGAACCGCTTGAGAACCTCGTCGACGGAGTCGGCGTGGAAGGTGGTGTAGGTGGTGTGACCGGTCGACATGACCTGGAAGAGCGTCCGTCCCTCCTCGCCACGGATCTCGCCCATCACGATGTAGTCGGGCCGCTGGCGAAGCGCGGCCTCGAGCAGGTCGAACTCGTCGACGTCGCCCTGCTCGTCGTCGGAAAACGACGGTCGGGTGACGCTGGCGATCCAGTTTCGCTGGGGGAGTTCGACCTCACGGGTGTCCTCGATCGAGACGATCTTGGCGCTCGAGGGGATAAAGAGGGAGACGGCGTTCAGCGAGGTCGTCTTCCCGGATGCGGTACCACCGGCGAAGATCAGGCTCTTGTGGTTCTCGATGGCGAGCCAGAGGAAAGCCATCTCGTCGAGCGAGAAGGTGTTCCAGTTGATGAGGTCGATCGGGGTAAAGGGGACGTCCTTGAACTGCCGGATCGTGTAGTTGGTCCCGTGGTCGGACACTTCCTCGCCGAGCGTGAGCTGGGCGCGCGAGCCGTCGGGCAGGGTCGCGTCGACCTGTGGAAGCCGCTTGCTGATCCCCTTGCCCGATCGCTGGGCGAGTTTGACGACGAAGTCGTCGAGTTCGTCCTCGCCGTGGTAGATGTTCGAGATGATCTGCTCGTACTCGGAGTGGTAGACGAACACCGGCGAGTTGTAGCCGTCGACGGAGATGTCCTCGACGTTGATGTCGTGTTTGATCCCGTCGATGCGCTCGTAGCCGATGAAGTCCCGTTTGAGCAGGTAGAGCAACTTCTCGACCTGATACTCGCTCAGGGTGTCCGGGTCGTCGGCGAGGATCGCCGGCTCGGGACGTACTTCGATTCCCTCGAGTTGACTCGGACCCGCGTTCTCGGCCTCTGTTTCGTCGTCGTCGAGAAGTCCACGGAGCGTCTCGAGGATTCCCTCGGCGGTCTCGCCGGAGGTCGCCTCGAAGAGGTCGTACCGCTTCAGCAGTCGCCGGGTCTCGTCCTCGATGACCGTCCGGCGGCCGTCCTCGCTCGACTGCTCCTTGATGCCGTCCTCGGAGTACTTGATCGCCTTCCGGAGTTTGCCCGAGAGGAACTCTTGGAGTTCGATCTCGATCTCGTTCCGGTAGGGCTCGATCATGTAGTACTTCTTCTCGTTTTCCTTCTCCGAGTGGAAGATGACGACGTAGGCGTAGGGTTTGTTCACCCAGTAGCGCTCGACTTCCCGGAAGTGAGTCTTCTTCTCGAAGGGAACGGCCTTCTCGAGGTCGTAGCGATTGGAGACGGTGGTGTTGCCCGCGGCCGTCGAGAAGAACTCGTCTTCCTCGATGTCCGCTTGGACGTTGACCGTCCGTTCCTCGACGATATCGTCGAGTTCCAGCGCGGCGTCGTTACCGGCCGCGAGACGCGCCTCTAACGTGTCCGGATCGAAACCCAGCGCCTCCTTCTCGTCGTGACGGACGATCTCGCCGTCACCGTCGCGCGGGCGACTGCCGTCCTCGTCGTAGTAGTACTCCCACTTGTAGTGTTCCCAGGTCCAGGTGTCCTTGACGACCGGCGTCGTTTCCGGATCGACGTACTCACAGAAGATATCCCAGAGCGTGGCGGCGTCGTCGCCGGCGGTGGGCAGGACGCGGTCCGCGAGATCGTCCGGATGGTGTCCGAGATACGATTCCGGATCGAACTCGACCTGATTCCAGTCGTCCCCGCTCGGGACCCTCGAGCCGACGGTCTCGTCGGTATCGAGTCCGAGTTGATCGTCCGTTGCGTTCAGTTCGGCGTCGTCCGGATACAGCTCGGAAATCTCGTCGCCGTACCCGTACTCGTCCATGAACTCTTCCCACGTGTACTCGCCGACGCTGACGGCCGAGTTCGATATCGGGTCAGCCCCATGAGACCGCTCGTCTTCCGACGCAGAGTCGGATGCCTCCCCCTCAGAAAAGTCCCCGGCATCCGATTGGTCGGCCTCGTCAATAGCCATTGCGTCTACACGAACGCTCACCCCTCAAAAAATTCATCCGCCCATTACCATTTCTGATAATCCTACGTCCGGCGGTTTCGTATCGTTTCCAGCAGTTTTCGTAAATATATAAGTTATATTATAATAACCGAATGACGGACGAATTCGAGCGGCCGGTGACTGCTCGTGCTCGGTTATATAACATCAGAATGGGTGTGTCGGATTACCAATCACTAGTGGCTACAACGGAAGGACGGGAGCGGGATATCTCGACCGAACTCGAGTAACTCATACCAGTTTTTATCTGAATATATACATCATGTTTATATACACTTATTTCCCACTTGTGGACGTGGTTGTCTGTGGAAGATAATAACACTACACACGAGGTGGGAGGTAACATGAAACAACGGAATCTCACGAGGTATGATCGACGAACGTTCCTGAAGACGGCGACGGTCGGAGCCGGTCTCGCATCGGTTGCTGGCTGTCTCGGCGGCGGGGGCGACAGCGGCGTCACACTGGGTGCGATGTACATCCGATCCGGGTTCGCCTCGCTGTACGGGGAGGAGGCCGAGCGAGGATTCGAACTCGCGGTCGACGAGATCAACGACGACGGCGGGATCGACGGGGAGGACGTCGAGGTGATCGTCCGGGATACGGAAGGCGACGCCCAGACGGCGAACCGACAGATGACGAGCCTGATCGAGGAAGAAAACGTCGACGGGCTGTTCGGGCTGGACAGCAGCGGCGTCGCACAGGCGATCGCACCGCAGGTCGCCCAGAACCGGATTCCGCTGATGGTCACGCACGCGGCGACGCCGTTCCTGACCTCGCCGGAAGGCGAACACGAGAACTCGGTCGGGAACGACTACGTGTTCCGGTGTTCCAACACGGTCACGCACGACATGTACGGCGCTGCACGCGTCGTCTCGGAACTCGACGGGACCGAGTGGGCGACGCTCGGCCCCGACTACGCGTTCGGCGAGGAGACGTGGGACTACTTCCGCGCCTTCAACGAGGGCATGGGCAACGACGTCGAGTTCGTCGCCGAGCAGTTCTCGCCGCTCGAGACGAACGACTTCTCGCCGTACATTAGCTCGATTCTCGACGCGGAGCCGGACGGCGTGATCACGCCGCTGTGGGGGGCGGACCTGACGACGTTCCTCGGGCAGGCCGAGGGTTCCGGCTGGTTCGACCAGATCGATCACACGCTGGTCAGCGTCGGCATGGGGACGGATCTGCCGGCCGACGGGGATCCGATTCCGGAGGGGACACACGCCTCGACGCGGTACGATCCGTTCGTTCCCGACACCGAGGAGAACCAGACGTTCCGCGAGACCTACGTCGAGGAGTACGACACGCTACCGACGTACAACGCGGAGGGTGCCTACCGGGCGCTGTACCTGTACAGGCAGGCGATCGAAGAGGCCGGCGGCACCGACGCCGACGATCTCATCGAGACGTTCTCCGGTATGCAGCACACGGGTCCCGTCGGAGAGTACGAGTTCAACGAGGAGACCAATCAGGCGACGGTCGCGTCCATCTGGGGCGAAGTCAGCTACTCCGACGAGTGGGGAAGCAACAGGTTAGAGCCGGTCGAGCGGTACGAGGCCTCTCCCGAGGAGATCGAAGACGCGCTCGGCGACTCGGACCTGCCCACGGGCGTATAACCCGACAGAACCATTATTGACATGTACCCGATAAACGTATTTCCGCTCGTCGGCCTCTCGGACGTCGTCGTCGGCCTCAGTCTCGGGAGCCGGTTGTTCCTCATCGCCGTCGGACTGAGCCTGATATTCGGCGTCCTCGGGGTGCTCAACTTCGCCCACGGCGCATTCTACATGCTCGGCGCGTACTTCGCGCTGAGCGTCGCGACGAACGTGGTCGACAACTTCTGGCTCGCCGTCCTCCTCGGCGCGCTCGCCGTCGGCGTCGTCGGTGCGGCGATCGAGGTCGCGACGATCCGGCCCCTGTACGAGCGCCTCGAGAGCGACCTCGACCAGTTGATCGTCACGTTCGGCTTCGTCCTCGTCATTCACGAGGCGGTTCGGTACCGCTGGGGGTCCCAGTCCTACCGAACGGACGCGCCCGCGATTCTCGACTTTACGGTACAGATCGCCGGAAGCCAGTTCCGCGCGTACCGACTGTTCGTGATCGTCGCGGCGGTCGCCGTGATGATCGGCCTGTGGCTGTTCATCACGAAGACCTACTTCGGCTCGCTCGTCCGGGGAACGTCCTCCGACCGAGAGATGGCGTCGATGCTCGGCGTCGACGTCCCGCGGCTGTACACCGCGGTGTTCTTCGCGGGGAGTTTCCTCGCCGGCCTCGGGGGTGCCCTCGCGGCACCGATCCAGTCGATCAGTCCGGCCCTCGGCGATCAGGTCATCATCGACGCGTTCATCATCGTCGTCATCGGCGGGCTCGGCTCGCTGTCCGGCGCGTTCGTCGGGGCGATGGTCGTCGGGATGATGCAGAGCTTCGCGACCCAGTTCCTCGGGTCCGGTAACATGGCGGTTCCCTTCGCCGCGATGGTCGTCGTGTTGCTGTTCAAACCCGAGGGACTCTTCGGAGGGATCGGCGAATGAGCACCCAAAACGACGGCGTCGTCGATCGGATCGGGACCTTCGGCCGGCAGGCGGTCAGCGGCTGGACCAGAGAGCGGTTCGTCCTGCTAAGCCTGCTCGGCCTGCTGTTGGTCTCGTTCGCCCCGCCGTTTCAGGTGTTCCTGTTCACGGAGTTCCTGATCATCGCCCTGTTCGCCGTCGCGTTCAACCTGCTGTACGGCTACACCGGACTGCTCTCGTTCGGCCACGCGATGTTCTACGCGGGCGGCGCGTACGGACTCGCGATCGTGATGCGAGATTACCAGCAGCCGATCGCCGACGTCGTCGGCACCGGGCTCGCGCCGCTGGCGACGCTCGTCGTCGGCGGTCTGGTCGGGCTCTTGCTGGTGCTCGTCCTCGCGATTCCGGTCGGCTACCTCAGCGTCCGCCTCGAGGAGATCTACTTCGCGCTGATCACCCTCGCGTTCGGGATGCTGTTTTTCGTGCTGCTGGAGCAGAACCCCTACGGCCTCACGAACGGGACCGACGGCATCTTCGTGGTCCTCGGGTTCGTCGAGGTCGGCGGCACGGAGTTCAGACTCGGCGACCGGCGGCTCTACTACTACCTGACGGCGGCAGTCGTCGTCGCGTCGATCTACGCCGTCTGGCGGATCGTCAACTCGCCGTTCGGGACGATCTGTAAGGCGCTCCGAGAGAGCCCGGACCGAGCGGCCGCCCTCGGCGTCAACGTGACGGTCCACCGGTGGATGACCTTCGTCGTCTCGGCGCTGTTCGTCGGGGTCGCCGGCGTGTTGATCGCCGGCTTCGCGAGCGTCGCGACGCCGAATATGTCACACTGGTCGACGAGCGCGATCCCGGTCGTCGCGACGGTCATCGGCGGTGCGACCTTTTTCGTCGGCCCGATCGTCGGCGCGTTCATCTACCTCTACGTCCGCTGGGGAATCAGCCGGTTCCCGGCGCTCGAGGACCAGTGGCAGCTGTTCTTCGGGATCATGCTCATCGTCGTCGTCCTCTACTTCAAGCAGGGGGCCGCCGGCGGGCTGTTCATGGGCCGGGACTGGCTCCTCGACGTCCACGCGGCGTACCAGCGTGACGGCGTCGGTGCCGCCGCGGCGTTCGTTCGCGAATCGATCGGCGCGACGTTCAGACGCGCGATGGCACGGCTCACATCGACCGGCCGCGATGACGGAGGTGTCGACCGATGACCACGGTGCTCCGAACCGAGGACCTCCGCAAGCAGTTCGGCGACCTGATCGCCACCGACGACGTCTCGCTCGCGTTCGACGACGAGGACGTCACCAGCATCATCGGCCCCAACGGGGCCGGTAAGACGACCTTCTACAACCTGCTGACCGGTGTGTTAGAACCGACCAGCGGCGAGATCTGGCTCCGCAAGGACGGCGAGATGCGCGAGATCACCGACGCGCCGCCCCACGAGGTCGCCCGCAGCGGCCTCTCGAGGTCCTACCAGATAACGAATATCTTCGAGGGGCTGACCGTGCGCGAGAACCTGCAGGTCGCACGGATCGCCCACGAGGGACGGACGTTCGACATGCGCTCGCGCCCGGACAGCGACGAGGAGCTTAATCAGGACATCGACGAGCTGCTCGAGCTCACAAACCTCACGCCCATCGCGGAGACGCCGTGTGACGAACTGAGTCACGGCGAGAAGCGCAACGTCGAGATCGCGCTGGCGCTGGCGATCGAGCCGTCGGTGTTCCTGTTAGACGAGCCGACCGCGGGGATGAACCCGACCGAGACGGAGGAGATCGTCTCGCTCATTCGGGAACTGAACCGGGACATCGAGGCGACGTTCATCGTCACCGAACACGACATGGATGTCGTGACCGACATCTCCGATCGGATCGTCGTGCTCGCCGAGGGCGCGGTGCTGGCCGACGGCGAGCCCCAAACGGTACTGAGCGACGAACGAGTGACCGAAGCCTACCTCGGAAGTGAGACCGTATGACCGTTCTCGACATCGACGACATCGACACCTACTACGGCAACAGCCACGTCCTGCACGACGTTTCACTGGATCTGGCGGAGGGAGAGGTCGTCGCACTGCTCGGCCGCAACGGAGCCGGGAAGACGACGACGATGCGCTCGATCATGGGCGTCACCCCGCCCCGGCGCGGCAGCATCAGATACCGCGGCGAGGAGATCGTGGACAAATCGCCCGACGAGATCAACGACCTCGGGATCAATCTGGTCCCGGAGGACCGCCGGGTGTTCCCGACGCTGACGGTCCACGAGAACATCGTCCTCGCACACAAGCTCGCGGCCGATCCGCGGCCGGTCGAAGAGATGTACGAACTGTTCCCGATCCTCGACGATCTGCGGACGAACAACGGCCAGAACCTGAGCGGCGGCGAACAGCAGATGCTCTCGGTCGCCCGCGCGCTGGTCCAGCGGCCGTCGACGCTGTTGCTCGACGAGCCGACCGAGGGGCTCGCGCCGGTCATCGTCGACGACCTCCAGGAGATGCTGCAGGCCGTCGTCGAGGAGGACGTCACCGTCTTGCTCTCCGAGCAGAACGTCACCTTCGCGTTCGAACTCGCGACGCGGGGCTACGTCATCGACACCGGCTCGATCGTGTTCGAGGGCTCCATCGAGGAAATCCGGGAGCGCGACGACCTGCTCGAGAAGTATCTGGCCGTCTCGCCGGAGGAGGTGGCCTGAGATGACCGGCACCGACCTGACGATCCGGCCGTTCTTCTGGCGGCCAACGAACCTCTTTCCGGAGACCCGGTTGATCTCCCGGACCCACGACGGCATCGTTGATACGTCCTACGGCGAGTTCGGCGACCGGGTCCGGTCCCTGCTCGCGGCGCTCGAGGACCGCGGCTTCGGTCACGGCAATCGGATCGGCACGTTCGGCTGGAACCACCACCGCCACCTCGAGACCTACTACGCCGCGCCGCTGTCGGGCGCGCAGTTGCACACGATCAACGTCCAACTCGGCGACGACGACATCGTCTACATCGTCGAGGACGCGGGCGACGACATCCTGTTCGTCGATCCGGGCGAACCGTTCGCGACGATCGAGCGGCTGTGGGACGAGCTGGCTGTCGACGAGGTGGTCGTGATGGGCGAGACCGTTCCCGACACCGAGGTCGACGCCGTCGCCTACGAGGACCTGCTCGACGAATACGACCCCATCGACGAGGCCGACATGCCGAGCCTCGAGGAGGAGTACCCCGCCGGGATGTGCTACACCTCGGGGACGACGGGGCGGCCGAAGGGCGTCGAGTACACGCACAAGATGATCTACGCCCACGCCATGATGGTAATGACTCCCGCCGGCCTCGGTATCGAGGAGAGCGACGTGGTCATGCCCGTCGTGCCGATGTTCCACGTCAACTCCTGGGAGTTCCCCTACGCCGCGACGATGGCCGGCGCGACGCAGGTCTACCCCGGTCCCTCGCCGAGCGCGGCCGACCTACTCGAGTTGATCGAGCGCGAGGGCGTCACCATGACCGCCGGCGTCCCGACGGTCTGGATCGACCTGCTCGAGCACGTCGACGAACACGGCGGCGACCTCTCCTCGCTCGATCGGATCGTCGTCGGTGGCAGCGCCGCGCCCGAGGAGATGATGCGCCGCTACGACGAGGAGTTCGACGTCACCGTCGAGCACGCCTGGGGGATGACCGAGACGATGAGCATCGGCTCGGTCTCCCGACCGAAGTCCCGCATGGCCGACTGGGACCCGAGCCGGAAGTACGAGAAACGGCGGAAACAGGGGCTGCTCTCGCCCGGCCTCGAGATGCGCGTGGTCAACGACGCGGGCGAGGAAGTCCCGTGGGACGGCGAGTCGGCCGGCGAACTGTGGGTCCGCGGGCCGACGGTGATCACGGAGTACTACAACCGTCCCGACGCCAACGAGGCGGACTTCGAGGGCCAGTGGCTCAAGACCGGCGACATCGTCTCCGTCGACGAGGACGGCTACATCGAGGTCGTCGACCGCGCGAAAGACGTCATCAAGAGCGGCGGCGAGTGGATCTCTTCGATCGCACTCGAGAACGCCCTGATGGCCAACCCGGACGTGGTCGAATCGGCGGTGATCGGCGTCCCCCACGAGAAGTGGCAGGAACGGCCGCTCGCGACCGTCGTCACCGCCGAGGATACCGACCCCGACGAGGCGGAACTGCAGGACCACCTGCGGGAGACCCTCGAGCAACCCGACTGGTGGCTCCCCGACGAGATCCGCGTCGTCGAGCGGATCCCCAAGACGGCGACCGGGAAGTTCGACAAGCAGGGCCTGCGCGAAAAGCTTGACGTGGGCGACGACGAAACGGAGGATCGATGAGCGACCTGTTCGATCTCGAGGGGCGAGTCGCGGTGGTAACGGGCGGCGGCCGCGGCATCGGCCGCGCGATCGCCGTCGAACTGGCGAACGCGGGAGCCGCGGTGGTCCCGAGCGCCCGCTCGACGGACGAAATCGAGGCCGTCGCCGCCGACATCGAGGACGCGGGCGGCGACGCACTCGCCGTGCCCGCGGACGTGACGGACTCGGACGACGTGGGCGCGGTTATCGACCGAACCGTCGAGGAGTTCGGCGGCGTCGACATCGTCGTCAACAACGCCGGATTCAACCCCGACGACGCGCTCGGCCGGCCGGAAGACGTCGAGACAGAGGGCCTCGACCGCGTGCTGGATGTCAATCTGAACGGCGCGTACGAGGTCACCCGCACCGCGGCTGACCACCTCCTCGAGAGCGACGGCGGCTCGGTCGTCAACGTCGCCAGTGTCGGCGGGCTGGTCGGCCTACCGCGCCAGCACCCCTACGTCGCCTCGAAGCACGGACTCGTCGGACTCACCAAGAGCATGTCCCTCGACTGGGCCCCCGAGGTCCGGGTCAACGCCGTCGCACCGGGATACGTCTCGACGGACCTCACCGAGGACCTCGAGGACAACGAGCGACTGCGCCAGTCGATCATCGATCGCACGCCGCTGGATCGGTTCGCCGACCCCGAAGAGATCGCTGGTCCGGTCGTCTTCCTCGCGAGCGAGGCCTCGAGTTACGTGACCGGCTCGGTGCTCGCGGCCGACGGCGGCTGGACGGCCCGATAGGGACCGGGTTTCAGTCGATTGCCCGTTCGCGACCACCGCTTTCTCCCGATCCGAACCGATCAGGTTCGGTCCGAGCAGTCCATCATGAAAAATGACGGGATAGTTGTGACCGCGTGGGGGTTCTCCCAACGCTTAGCCGCCGGTCCGGGCTACACCCGCTATGCACTACAACGACAGCGACCGAGCGCGCGAGGTCGCCGAGCGTGCGAACGACTTGCTGGAGGAGGTCGTCCTCCCGATCGAACGCGAGCGGGCCGGCGGGATGGCCGTCTCGAGTGGCACCATCACGGAACTTCGTGAAGCCGCCCGCGAGTACGACGTCTACGCCCCACAGATTCCCGAGGAGTACGGCGGGATGGGGCTTTCCTTCCGCGATTCGCTGCCGGCCTTCGAGGAGGCCGGTCGCAGCCTGCTCGGACAGGTCGCGATGCGCGTCGACGCCCCCGACGAAGGGAACATGCACCTCCTCGAGTTGGCCGGCGACGAGTTGCAGAAAGAGGCCTACCTCGAGCCGCTGGTCGCGGGCGAGATCACGTCGGGCTTCTCGATGACCGAGCCGATGCAGGGGGCGGGGTCGGATCCGAAGATGATCCAGACGACCGCCGAGAAACGCGAGGCGCAGGGCGCCTCGGAACGGAGCGGCATCGCCGCGGAGAAAGACGGCGACGAGTGGGTCATCGACGGCCACAAGTGGTGGACGACACAGGGCGTCGAGGCCGATATCCTGATCGTGCTCGCTCGAACCGATCCCGAGGCCCACCCCTACGAGGGCTGTTCGCTCTTTCTCGTTCCGGCCGACGCCGACGGCGTCGAGGTCATCCGCGACGTACCCCACATGGGCGGCGGCAACCGGGGCGCGTCGCACGCCGAAATTCGCTACGAGACCGTCCGCGTGCCCGACGAACACCTGCTCGGCGAACTGAATCAGGGCTTTACCCACGCCCAAGAGCGACTCGGCCCCGCCCGCCTGACCCACTGTATGCGATACTCGGGGATGGCCCAGCGCTCGCTCGACATCGCGAAGGCCTACGTGAGCGAACGACAGGGATTCGACTCGACACTCTCGGACAAGCAATCGCTTCGCCACCGGATCGCCGACGCCGAAACGAAACTCCACATGGCCCGAACCGGCATCCGCGACGCCGCCGATCGGATCGCCGCCGGCGACGACGCCCGCGTCCCCGTCTCGATGTGTAAGGTCTACACCGCAAACGCCACGCAGGACGCGATCGACCTCGCGGTGCAGTGTTGCGGTGCCAACGGCATCGGCAAGGATCTCCCGCTCTCGGACTTCTACGAATCGGTCCGCCAGTTCCGCATCGTCGACGGGGCCGACGAGGTCCACCGGCGGGTCATCGCCCGCGCAGCCTTCGAGGACGTTCCCACGGAGGAACTCGAACCGCTCACCCGCTTCGGCGATCCGAACCGGGAGCGAAGCACGGACCACTGACGGTCCGTCGCCGATCCCGGTTTCGCCGGCCGCGTCCCCGGTTTCGGCCGCTCGAGTGGCACGATCGTCTAGGAACGGTGACCGCGGTCACGGGCCGGCACATCGGGTGTCGGTCACCTCGAGAGTCGGTCCTTGAGCCGGGTCATGGGGTGTGACACACCGCTGGTCGGCCGGTTCCAAATGGGGTCGGCTCGAGGGCCGTATCCGGCTGGCGTGACGGGATTCGAACCACGCGAACGGCTCGCTTCGCTCGCCGTTCTCTCATTCGAATCCCGTGCCCGTCCGCTCCTCACGTCCGTTCGTCGCAGGACGGGCGTGGCGGGATTCGAACCCACGATCAGAAGGTTAGGAACCTCCTGCCCTATCCGCTAGGCCACACGCCCCGGCGCGAAAAGAATTTAGTTGGTTTCCGTTTCGGGTTCCGTCTCGGTCTCCTCGTCGGTGGTGACGGGTTCCGTGTCGACGAACTCCTCGTCTTCCTCGAGGTCGGCATCGCTCGCGTCGCCCTCGTATTCGCCGGTTTCGCGCATTTCCTCGAGTTCCGTTTCGACCTTCTCGCGCCCCTTCTGGAACTCACCCATCGCCTCACCGGTCGATCGTGCCAGCTTCGGAATCTTGTTGGCTCCGAAGAGCAAGATTGCAATGATGAGAATGATGGCGAGTTCCGGAGGCCCCATGCCGCCGGGGATGAACAGCGGTGCAATTTCGGCTACCATCTCTATGCGTGGCTTACCCGCTGTCAATTATAACCTTTTTGGACCACTTAGGTAACCAAAAAGCCGCGACAGTCCGTTTGAAGACGACAATAGGAGATTTTGACCGCATCGATCAGCGGCCGCATCACGGTCGGTCACAGAAACGCGGGTGACGGAGGACCGATCACCGTTCTCTCGGTCCAGTCTCGGGTGAGAACCTGGACGGTCGGACCGATAGCAACCAGTTCTCCCAACACCCGGGTAACTGGTCCGCGAACGAAACTATCTTTCCGGCTTGTACACAATACTCCGACGATGGTAACAACTGGAGACGCCGCACCCGACTTCACCGCACCGCTCGCAAACGGCGACATCGAGGAGTTCACGCTCTCCGAGCGCCTCGAGGACGAGGCACCGATCGTCCTCGCGTTCTTCCCCGGCGCCTTTACCGGTGTCTGTACCACCGAGATGTGTACGTTCCAGGACCGACTCGCCGCGTTCAATGACCTCGACGCCACCGTCTACGGCGTCAGCCGCGACTCGCCGTTTACGCTCAACGAGTTCCGCGAGCAGAACGGCCTCGAGTTCGGCCTCATTAGCGACTACAACAAGGATATCATCGACGACTACGGGATCCCGATGGACTTCGCCGATCTGGGCGTCCACGGCGTCGCCAAGCGCTCCGTGTTCGTCGTCGACGGCGACGGCAACATCGCCTACTCGTGGGTCAGCGACGACCCCGGCGTCGAACCCGACTACGACGAGGTCGAGGCCGCGGTCGACGACCTGTCGTAACGTCGCATCACGCAGTCACGACCGTCGCAGGGCTTTTTTAGTCCGCAACCGACGTACCGGTATGAGCGACCCCGCTGTCGACGAGGACTCCCGCCGCGTCTATACTCCAGACGACGATCACAACTTTCCCGACGAGAAACTGAACTCGGTCCTCGAGTTCATCGACGACGACGAGGAGATCACGACGTATCTCGAGGCCCAAAACGTCAACGCGGTCGACCGGATGCGGTACAACGACCACGGAACGAAACACATCGAGATCGTCCGCAACCGGGCGCTGTGTCTCTACGACCTGCTCAAGGCCGGTGAGGTCGACTTCAACGGCGCGCGCCAGCAGGGACTGGCCGAGGAGGACGAATCGGTCATCGTCGCGCTGGCAGCGACGCTGCACGATGTCGGCCACGTCGTCCACCGCGACAGCCACGCCTACTACTCGATCCCGCTGGCGGCGGACATCCTCGACCGGATCCTCCCCGAGTTCTACGACATCGCCGAGACGGTCCGGATGAAAGGCGAGGTCCTGCACGCGATCCTCTGTCACCACACCGCCGAGACGCCGTTGACCACCGAAGCCGGCGTCATCCGCGTCTCCGACGCCCTCGACATGGAACGCGGCCGTTCGCGCATCCCCTACGAGCACGGCGGCCGGGGCATCAACACCCTCTCGAGTCAGGCCATCAGCAGCGTCTCGCTCCAGCGGGGCGACACCACGCCCGTCATGGTCGAAATCGCGATGACCAACGCCGCCGGTGTCTATCAGGTCGACAACCTACTCAAGGCCAAACTCGAGGACTCCGGCCTCGAGGACCAGATCCGGATCGTCGCGCTCAACACGAACGAGAACCGCGAGCAGTTGGTCGAGCGGATCGAGCTCTAGAGCAACGAAATTTTACGCTGCGGTCTGGCACGCTCCCGACAAATTTCTTGTCGGGAGCGTGCTGTCCCTCGGTAAAATTTCGATCAAAAGCACTCCTCCTTCCGTTCCGCTCGATTCTCTCGCTCCACATCAGTCGTCGGCCCGCGAGCGCCTTCGGCGCTCGCGGCGGGTTTCGGGTACCTGCCTGCCCTCCCCCGGGTTACGAGTTCCTCGCAGTGCTCGGAACTCGCTCCCGGCCATTCAGGTTAGTCGATCTCCCCTCAGGCGAGTTCGTACCGTCCGTCCTGCCGCTCGAGATAGCCCCGGTCCCGAAGCGTTCCGGTGATCGAGAGGATCGTCCCCTTCGTGACCGCGAGGTCGTCACAGAGGTCGTCGGCGGTCGCGCCGTCGCTGGCGGCCAGATACAGGTACACCAACTTCGCGCGAGCGGAATCGAGATCGGTCGGGATCGACACGTCGAGGTCCGTCGTCGCTGTTTGGTTCATACACGAACCTCTGTATTTCGACGATAATAAACGTCATCTACAACGATCGTCGAAAACAGGGTGGTGAGACGGTCGTCATTGCTGTCGATACGGAATGCGTCGATCGTCGAATATGCTCCGAAGAGACGAGTCAGTTGCTCGAGTAGCGGATTTCGGATATAGTCGATCGTCGTACCACTGATTCGTGAGACTCGTTCACATCGGAACTGCGGCCGGTGAATCCGGGCGGACCGTTTTTGTGGGCTCACTCGCGAGTATTAATCCAATGTCGACGCTACTTACTCTCCTCGCGCTCCTAACCGGATTGCTGACCGGCGCACTGTTCCGGTTTCTCAACGTCCCGATCCCCGCCCCGCCGGAACTCCCCGGAATCGTGGGTATCATCGGGATCTACATCGGCTACAGGCTGATCGAGTACCTCGACATCGGCGTTGACCTCCTCGAGATACTCGGCGTATAGCGGAAACGAGGCTCAGTGTGGGGTTCAGGACGACTCGAGTATCGACGAGAGCACACGTCTCTGCTGGGGAATTTCGTGTGACTAAAACGGTCGAATTGTCCGTCGGACGATCCGCTCGATGAAAAATCCGCTGTGACTGCGGAGTGCGCTCAGTAGCTGCGTTCTTTCGGCTCGTAGGTCTTGTTCTGCCCCTCGAGGATGACCGGCCGGTAGAAGATCGAGGGTTCGCCGTCGTCCCACGAGATGAGCGTGTGTTTGAGCCAGTTCTCGTCGTCGCGGATCTGGTTCTCCTGTCGCCAGTGAGCGCCGCGGAACTCGTTGCGCACGAGCGCGCCGAGCGCGATCGTCTCGGCCACGTCGATCAGGTTCCGCGTCTCGATCGTCTGCTGGAGATCCGTGTTGAACGTCTTCGAGGGGTCGTCGACGTAGACGTCCTGGTACTCCTGTCGGCACTCACGGATGATCTCGAGTGCCTTCTTGACGCCCTCCTCAGTGCGGAAGACGTTGACGTAGTCGGTCATGGCCTTCTGGAGCTTGGCGCGGATCTCGGCGTGCTGGACGCCGTCTTCCTTGTCCATCAGGGTGTCGACGCGGTCGCGGGCGGTTTCGACCGTTCGCTCGAGGATCCCCTCGGCGTCGGCGGTGACGCCACCGTCAGCGGCGACGCCGCCGGTCGTGTCGAGTCCCGCTTCGCCGGGCTGAACCGGCAGTTCGGTCTCGGTCTCGTCCTCGACGTCGTCGCCGTAGCCGGTCCGGATCTCGGGTTCGCCGAGGTCGTCGCCGGCGGCGTGGCGGCCGGCGCGCTTGCCGAAGACGATCAGTTCCGGCAGGGCGTTCCCGCCGAGGCGGTTGCCGCCGTGGACGGAGACGCAGGCGCACTCGCCGGCGGCATAGAGGCCGTTGACGCAGGTCTGGCCGTTCTCGTCGACCTCGATGCCGCCCATCGCGTAGTGTTGGCCGGGCTTGACCGGCATCGGCTCGACGAGGCCGTCGACGCCCTCGAAGTCCTCCGCGAGGTGGAGGATGTTCTCGAGGCGGTCCATGATGCGCTCTTCGCCGAGGTGGCGCATGTCGAGGTGAACGTACTCGTCTTCGACGCCTCGCCCTTCGTTGACCTCGGTGAGTTCGGCGCGGGCGACGACGTCCCGCGAGGCGAGTTCGCCGGAGTTGTTCGCGTAGCCGTGCTCGAACATGAACCGCTCGCCCTCGTTGTTGTAGAGGATGCCGCCTTCGCCCCGGACGCCCTCGGAAATGAGGACGCCGGTCGAGGGTAGCGACGTCGGGTGGAACTGAATGAATTCCATGTCCTCAATCGGCGCGCCCGCACGGTAGGCCATCGCGTGGCCGTCGCCGGTACAGGAGACGGCATTGGTGGTGTGATCGAAGGCCTGCCCGGGGCCACCGGTCGCGAGAACGACGCCCTGATTGGCCTTGAATCCCTCGATGTTGCCGGACTGGACGTCGTATGCGACGACGCCGTGGCACTCGCGGTCGTTCGGGTCCGACTCGTCGGTGGTCGCGAGGTCCATCACGTACCACTCGTCGTAGACCTGAATGCCTCGTTTGACGACCTGCTCGTACATCGTGTGCAGCAGGTGGTGGCCCGTCTCGGCTCCGGCGTAGGTGGTCCGCGGGTACGAGAGTCCGCCGAACGGACGCTGGGAGACCCGACCGTCCTCCTCGCGGGAGAACGGCATCCCCCAGTGCTCGAGATTGATGGTCTCCTCGGGGGCGTCCTGTGCGAGGGTCTCGACCGCCGGGGCGTCGCCGAGGTAGTCCGAGCCCTTCATCGTGTCGTAGGCGTGGAGTTCCCAGTCGTCGCCCTCCTGCAGGGCGGCGTTGATGCCGCCTTCCGCCGCGCCGGTGTGGCTGCGGACGGGGTGGAGTTTCGAGACCATCGCCACGTCGGCTCCCGCTTCGTGCGCTGCGATCGCGGCCCGGAGGCCGGCGCCGCCGGCGCCGACCACGATAACGTCGTGTTCGTACATGATTACCAGAACTTCAGGTTCTTCTTGACTGCTTCCCGCTTGAGCTCCTGAATGTGCTCGGTGAGCGGAATGTCCTTCGGACACACCTCGGTACAGGAGAACTGGGTCTGGCACCGCCAGACGCCGTGTTCCTGCTCGAGAATGCGGAGTCGGTGCTCCTTGATCTCCTCGCCCTCGCGGTCGTCCATGGCGAACTTGTAGGCCTTGTTGATCGCCGCCGGACCCAGGTACTCGTTGTCGCCGGCCGCGATGTTACACGAGGACATACACGCGCCACACCAGATACACCGCGAGGACATCTTGATCTTCTCGCGGTTTTCCGGACTCTGGCGCTGTTCCTCGAGGTCGTCGACCGGGGGCGTGTCCTCGTCCTGGAAGTACGGCTCGACCGTATGCATCTGGTCGTAGAAGTGGTCCATGTCGACGACCAGATCCTTGACGACCTCCTGATGGGGCAGGGGCTCGATGCGAACGGGCTGCTCGAGTTCCGAGATCTGGGTCTTACAGCCCAGTCGCTGCTTGCCGTTGACGAAGAAGGCGTCGGAGCCACAGACAGCCTGTCGACAGGAGTGGCGGAACGTCAGCGACGAGTCGTACTCGTCGCGGGCGTACATGACCGAGTCGAGGACCGTCATCCCCTTCTCGAAGGGGACGTGGAAGTCGTCGAAGCGGGGTTCCTGCTTGCCCTCGACTTCGGGGTCGTAGCGGAACACCTTGAGGTGGACCGTCTCGCCCTCGAGTTCGGCCTTCTTTTCGGCGTGTTCGTCGACCATGCCGCCGCCTTTCCGCTCTTCGGCGGCCGGCGACTCCGCGCCTTTCATCTCCGGGTCTTCCGGTGCTTCCTGCGTTTCGGGTTCGGCTTGTTGCGTACTCATATCAGATCATCCCTCGCATCGTGAGTGCGACGTAGGTGCCCTGTGCGACGAGGGCGAGACTCGCGATGACCAGCACTGCCAGCACGACCTTCTTTTGGGTTCCTTCGAGGCCCTGATTGACCAGCGCGTTGTAGACGCCGTTGACGCCGTGGAACGTGGCAGTAATCAGGAACAGGACCATCGTCAGGAAGTACCCGATGTTCTCCATTCGGGCCTGAGTGCCCATGAAGGTTACCTCGTACGCGTGGTTGACGAAGTGTAAGAGGAAGAAGTGGAAGGCGAGAACCACGACGAGAAACGCCGCCGTGACTCGTTGGAGGAACCAGCCGGTTCCGCCGGGGGTGAAGGAGGAGTATCGTTCCGCCATCAGATCCCCACCCCCGTCAGGAAGGTCGGGACGCTGGCGACGGTGATCGCACCCGTCAGCACCAGCGAGGCGTAGAAACTCTTGTCCTGTGCCTCAAGTCCGACGCCGAGATCGACCATCAGCAGGCGGAGGCCGTTCAGGATGTGGAAGACGGCCACCGCGAGCAGGCCCACCTCGAGCAGTCGGATGAGGAACAGCCCCTCGAGTCCCTGCAGCGTCGTGGTGTAAATATCGTTCTGTGCTTCGATGACTTGTTGACTCTCACTCGCAGCACCGATAGACGTGCTCAGCACGGCGATATGGGTGAACAGGTAGCCGATCAAGACCCATCCGGTGAACTTGTGGAAGATCCACGCCCACATGCCGGCCGAGAACTCCTTCCAGCGACCGAAGTCCTCGATGAGACCGCGATTGTAAGACTGACTCATGCGCTCATGTGGACCGTTTGACCGTGGGGGTATAGAAGTTACTTTTATCTCTCCTGCCCCAACTTCCGTGCATACAATTATTTTCAGAACGAAACGGTCTTTTGCCACGGATTCCCGAATCAGTTCGGGACCCGGTACCCGACCGTTCGACGCCCGGCTCGGTCAGTCGTTCTGTCGGAGTTCGGACCGCGAACGCTCCGTCGTCCGCTCGCGCTCCAAGGCCGTGAGCGTGTCCGGCGAGAGGCCGACGAGGTGACAGAGCGGGTTCCCCGGATAGACGACCGGATTCTCGAGGATGCCGACGATGAGCCCGGTAAAGGGGGCCTCGACGGTGACGATGTCTTCCTCTTCCTTGAAGGGGTTCGTAATGGTACAGATCACTTCGCCCTCCTTGACGAGCGTGCCGCGGCCGCATTTCATGTCGACGATGCCGCCGGCGTCGGCGCGGAGCCACGTCTTCTCGTTGTCGTCGTCGATGACGGTCCGCCAGCCGGGCCAGTGAACCGACGACTCCCGGTGCAGGCCGAACTCGGCCAGCACGCTCGCGACGCCGGTGAGCGCGCGGTCGATCAGCCGCCGCTGGAACCGGTGGGCCTCGCCCATCTCGACGGTGATCGCGGGGATTCCGGCTTCGGTCGCCTCGCGTCGGAGCGTGCCCGATGGGCCCTCCCCCGCGATGATGACGTTGGAACTGAACGCCTTGGCGAGTCGGCCCACGTCCGATCGTTCCATGTTGGCCCGGACGTGGAGCATGTTCGTTCGCCCGCGCGTCGACGTGTGGAAATCGACCCCGAGGTCGCAGGGCTCGATGAAGTTCGTGAAGATTCGGTGGGCCATCCGTCTGGCGCTGGTCGACCCCTCGCGGCCGGGGAACGACCGGTTCAGGTCCCGATCGTAGATCGGCAAATATCGCTCTTGGGCGAGGAAGCCGGGGACGTTCATCACGGGCAGACAGACCAGCGTCCCGTGGAGCACGGAGTGGTCCCAGTCGTGGGCGACCTCGCGGACGACCTCGATTCCGTTGAGTTCGTCGCCGTGGGCCGCCGCCGAGAGGAAGACCGTCGGTCCCGGCAACTCGCCGTTGATCACCGTGACGGGAATCCTGACGGGGTCCCCGAGGTACGTCTCGCTGATGCCGTAGCGGATGTTCGCCGACTCGCCGGGATCGACCCGGCCGCCGTTGTACGTGAACGGTTCGGCCGTCGCGTCGGAGCCGGGCTGATCGGGCGGTTCGGTCGCCGCCGCGTCGTCGCTCATATCAGGTTCTCCGGGGGCATCACCGTGAATCTTCTCCCTTCAGCTCCGAGCGGTTCCGTGTTTTGCGCTCTCGAGGCGTTCCGTGCCGCTTTTTCCGGAGAAAATCGGTTTCCCTCGAACACCGCCGATCAGCATTTGGGATCGTGGGCATACGTTTTGTATCTGGCTGTGGTACGATATCGCATGGAGATCCGTGAGGCTACCAGTTCGGACGCCGAAGCGATTCGCTCGATCGCCCGCGACTCGCTCAACTCCACGTATACGACCTTCCTCGAGGAGGAGACCATCGACGCCGCGATCGAGCAGTGGTACGGCGACTCGCTTACCGAGGAACTCGAAGACGACCGCGCGCTCTTCTTGGTCGTCGAACGCGACGGGGAGATCGCCGGCTTCTCCCAGAGCGAGCTGGTCGGCCAGCAGTCGAAGACCGGACACCTCCTCTGGTTGCACATCCACCCAGACCACCGCGGCGACGCGACGGGCGTGCGACTGCTCGTCCGCACCCGTGAAGGGTTACTCAAGGAGGGGGCCGACGGCATCCAGTGTTTCGTCCTCGCGGACAACGAGGGCGGCAACGAGTTCTACCGGGCCCACGGCTTCGAACAGGCCGGCCAGCGCGAGGTCGAGATCGGCTCGGAGACGTTCACCGAGAACGTCTACGTCGAATCCGACCTCGAGGACGACGGCGAGTGGGGTGCGATCGACGAGACCGTGGTCGACGGCGAGACGGTCTACGTGAGCTACGGCGAGGCCGCCCGCGGCACGCGGTCGCCGTTTTACACGGCCTACAAGAGCGCCGACCGGCACGATCGGTACGCGTGGTTCTGTGGCAACTGCGACTCGATCGACAACGCGATGGACGCGATGGGGCGGATCGAATGCAACAGCTGTGGCAATCGGCGGAAAGCGACCCGGTGGGACGCCTCGTACCTGTAACAAGTCGATCCGCGTTCCGAGCCGCCGTCTCCACACTCCACACTCGAGGCGGTCGCTCCCGTTTCGATACCGCAGTGACTCTCCGTTCTCCCCGCGTCGGTATTGATTCCGAATAGTCGGCTCGAAACGAGTATTCGCTCCACCACTATCTCGTTTGTTCTAAGTAGTCACTCGAGCGGGAGAGACATCCTCGGTTACCTGTACGGCCGAATTTCGGCCGTTTGAGTCCCCGTTACAGTCACGTTCGAGCCCGTTCCCGTCGAACCGCCGAACTGTTGTCCTCGCTGGGGCCGCTGGCAATTTTCGCGCGATCGCTGCTGTTGCCGCCGGTTTCGGGCTGTTGCCCCCGCATTACAATTGACCGATCCCTCGTGGCCTCGAGTACGTTGGTCGCTATCCGCTTCGCGTCGGGCCGCCGCGAGTGTCCCGTCGGCCCCCATCTACTATGAACAGGGAAGACCACATCGTCAGCGGCTTCAAGGCAACGCTCGTCGCGCGCGCGATCTACATGGCATCGAGCGCGCTGCTAATGTTCGTCCTGTCGCGGTACCTGCTCGAGCCGGACGGGTACGGCGCGCTGTACTGGGCGATCGGGGTGTTGACCATCGTCCAACTGTTCGCGGATCTCGGGCTCAGCAAGTCCGTCGCGCGGTACATTTCGGAGTACCGCGAGTCGGATCCCGGGCAGATACCCCATCTGATCAAGACGGTGATCACGGCCAAGATCGTCCTGCTCACGGTCGTCGGCTACGTCCTCTTGCTCTTTCACGAGCAGATTGCGATCGCGCTCGGCGATCCGGGCGCGGCCCCGTTTCTCGCCGCGGGCGTGCTCTACCTCGTCGTCTTCTCGGGAAGCACCTTCTCGCAGGTCGCGCTCCAAGGCTTCAACCACCTCGGCTACAGCGCGATCGTACAGGCGGTCAGCGGTGCCGGTCGGTTCCTCTTCGCCGTCGCGTTCGTCCTCATGGGACTCGGGGCGCTCGGTGCCCTCTTCGGATACATCGTCGGCTACGCCATCGCGGCCGCCGTCGGACTGACGATCCTCTACTACGGCTTCTACACTCGGTACGACACGGCCGAGGAGTACGAGGACGGCCTCGCGCGCCGACTGATCGAGTACAGCATCCCGCTGACGGCGACCCGGAGCGCGAACGTCATCGATAAGCAGATCGACATCGTGCTGGTCGGCGTCTTCCTCAATCCCGCCGCGGTCGCGTTCTATACCCTCGCAAAGCAGATCACGGACTTCGTCCTCGCGCCGGCGGAGTCGCTCGGCTTTACCATCTCGCCGAACTTCGGCGAGCAGAAAGCCGCCGGCCAACTCGAGGAGGCCAGACGGATTTACGAGACCTCGCTGACGAACATCCTGTTGCTCTACATTCCGGCCGCGGTCGGCCTCGCGATCGTCGCGGAACCGTTCCTGACGATGGTGATCGGGAACGACTACGCGGGCGCGGTCCCCGTCCTGCAGGTGCTGGCCGGGTTCGTCGTGTTGCAGGCGATCACGAACCTGACCAGCGACAGTCTCGATTACCTCGGTCGCGCCCGATCGCGCGCCATCGCGAAAGGCGGGACGGCCGTCGCCAACTTCGGGCTGAACATCCTGCTGATTCCGACGATCGGGGTCGTCGGCGCCGCGCTCGCGACGGTCGCGACCCACACGGTGTACGTCGCGGTGAACCTCTACATCGTCCACACCGAGCTCGGGCTGAACGTTACTCGGATCGCCCGCACAACCGGCCTCATCTGCGGGATCACGGGCATCATGGGAGTTGCGGTGTTGCTCGTGACGCCGCTGGTCTCGAATCTGGTCATGCTGTTCGGCGCGATCGCCGTCGGGGCGATCACGTGGGGGGTGCTCGCGGTGATGAGCGGGCTGGTCGATCCCGGACAGGTGCGATCGGTCATCGGGTGACGCCGTCTCACCCCTCGTCGGCAGCCCGGCGATTCGACCTGACTGAATGACCTGCCAATACTTATCCGGCGGGTCGGCGTCTAGTTCGTATGGCTGTTGCCGATCCCGTGACGGTCGGGGTATTGAGTCTTCATACGAGCAAGGAAACGAAAGCGATTCTCAACGCGGTGGAAGATCTCGGCCACGACAGCGAGTGGCTTCGCACCGAGAACACGTCGATCAGCGTCCGCGACGGCAGCCCCGTCCTCGAGCCGGACGTCGACGTGATCGCGAACCGAATGCTGCTGTCGAACACCGAACAGCCCGCCGAGGAACTCGGGCTGGTAAACGCGTTCTCGCAGCTCGTCCCGACGCTCAACACGCCGAGCGCGGTGATGACGGCGATCCACAAGCTCTCGACGGCGACCGCGCTCGCGTCGAACGACGTTCGGACGCCCGACGTGACGCTCGCTCTCAGCGGCGATAAGCTCAATGCCGCCCGCGAGCGCTACGGCGAGGAGGCCGTCTACAAGACCGCGATCGGCACCCACGGCGGCGGGACGTGGAAGGTCGGCCCCGACGACCCGATCAACGCCAAGGTGGGCAACCGGTACGCCTTCCTGCAGGAACTGGTCGACCAGGAAGACGTCCGCCATCGCGACCTGCGCGTCTACGTCGTCGGCGGCGAGGTCGTCGCCGCGATGTACCGCTACGCGCCGGACAACGACTGGCGGACCAACGTCGCGCTGGGCGGCTCCGTCGAGGACGCGACCGACGACCTCCCCGCGGAAGCCCGCGAGATGGCCCGGCGCGCAGCCGAGGTCATCGACCTCGACTACGCCGGCGTCGACCTCGTCGAGGGCGACGAGGGCTGGTTCGTCCTCGAGGTCAACCCGACGGCGGGGTTCAAGGGGCTCTACGAGGCGACCCAGATGAGCCCGGCACCCTACATCGCGAAACTGGCGATCGAGCGCGCGGGCGGCGAGGTCGACGACGACCGCGTCCGGGAAATCGCGAACGTCCTCGACGACTCTCGGCCGGCGGCCCAGCCGCCGGACGCGGTCACGGCGGATACGGAACCCGCGATCATCGGCTACACCGAAGAGGTCGTTCTCTCCGGGACGAGCGGCTCGAAGTCCGTCCTCGCCAAGTCCGACACCGGCGCGACGCGAACGAGCATCGACACCGGCCTCGCCGCGGATATCGGTGCCGGCCCGATCAAGTCGATTACCCGCATCCGCTCGGGGAGCAGCAAGCAGTCCAAGAGCCGCCCCGTCGTCGACGTCGTCGTCGGTGTCGGCGGCAACCAACACACCGTCACGGCAAGCGTCGAGGACCGCAGCCACATGGACTACCCCGTCCTGCTCGGTCGAGACATCCTCGAGAACTATCAGGTCGACGTGAGCCGCCGGATCGATAGCGACGTTCCCGATACGCCGGAAGAAGAGGAGTAGTCGACCAAGGGAGCGACAGAGCGACCATACCACCGTGATCCGCTACTCGGCGTCGCCGCTTCCGATTACTTTATTGACCTGTTTTGCGAATGGGGACTCACATGACGACGGTCCTCGCCTCTACCCTCTCCGACACGCCGGTGATGGGCTCCGACGGGACGGAACTCGGCACGGTTCACAATCTCACGATGAACGTCGAGACCGGGGAACTCCGACGAGTACTCGTTACCCCGGCGAGCGACGATATTCGCGGGTTCGACAGGAACGACGACGGAAAGATCGTCGTTCCGGCAAGCCGCATGAGCGATCTCGACGACTACCTGATCGTCGATCTGACGAAACGCGAATCGGACGCGTAGTCGGCCGGCACGGTCGGTCGCCCGTCTCCGGTCGCTGTCGACGACCACTCCGATCCACGAGATTGATGGGTGCTCAGGCAACGTTTTTCGATGACCGATACCGAACGGTTCCGATTCCCGCCATCGCCGAGTCTCTCGTACACATCACCCTGTTTTCCACTATCGAAAATTTACTGTCCGAAACACAAACCTGAGGTTGTGATCGGTACATATATTATTCTCTAATTCGTTTGCCCAACTGTACGAACCATACATGAGCGACAACAAACGGAAGCGAAACCACGAGTGGTGGCCGAACCAGTTGAAGCTGGACGTGCTCGACCAGAACGCCGAGAACGTCGGCCCCTACGACGACGACTTCGATTACGCCGAGGAGTTCCAGAAACTCGACCTCGAGGAGGTAAAGGCCGACCTCAAGGACCTGATGACGACATCTCAGGACTGGTGGCCGGCCGACTACGGGCACTACGGGCCGCTGTTCATCCGGATGGCCTGGCACAGCGCCGGTACCTACCGCACCACTGACGGCCGCGGCGGCGCGGCCGGGGGGAACCAGCGCTTCGCGCCGCTCAACAGCTGGCCTGACAACGTGAGCCTCGACAAGGCGCGGCGACTGCTCGAGCCGATCAAGCAGAAGTACGGCCGCAAGCTCTCCTGGTCCGACCTGATCGTGCTCGCCGGGAACACCGCCCTCGAGTCGATGGGCATGGAGACCCTCGGCTGGGCCGGCGGCCGCGAGGACGAGTTCGAACCCGACGAGGCCGTCTATTGGGGTCCCGAGGACGAGTGGACGGCACCGCAGGACCAGCGCTTCGACGAGAACGACGAACTCGACGAGCCGCTCGGCGCTACCGTAATGGGGCTCATCTACGTCGACCCCGAAGGACCGAACGGCAATCCCGAGCCGCTCGAGTCGGCAACGCGGATCCGTCAGGCCTTCGGCCGCATGGCGATGGACGACGAGGAAACGGCCGCGCTCATCGCGGGCGGACACACGTTCGGGAAGTCCCACGGTGCCACCGACGACGACATCGGCGCCGAGCCCGAAGCGGCTCCAATCGAGGATCAGGGCCTCGGCTGGACCGACTCCGGCAAGGGCTCCGAGACGACCACCAGCGGCATCGAGGGTGCCTGGAACGCGTGGCCGACGATGTGGGACACCTCCTATCTCGACAACCTGCTCGACTACGAGTGGGAACTGACCGAGAGTCCCGCCGGCGCGAAGCAGTGGCAGCCGGTCGAGGAGGGGGCCTACGACACCGTCCCCGACGCCCACGACCCGTCGGAGAAGCACGCCCCCATGATGATGACGACGGACGTCGCCCTCAAGCGGGATCCGGAGTTCCGGGAAATCATCGAGAACTTCCGCGACAACCCGCCGGAGTTCCTCGAGGCCTTCGCACGAGCGTGGTACAAGCTGATCCACCGCGACATGGGCCCGCCGGAACGGTTCCTCGGCCCGGATGTCCCGGACGAGACGTTCGTCTGGCAAGACCCCGTCCCCGACGCCGACTACGACCTGATCGGAGCAGCGGACGCTGCCGACCTCAAAGCGGACATCCTCGAGTCGGAACTGTCCCGGTCCCAGCTGGTCAAGACCGCTTGGGCTGCGGCGTCGACCTACCGCGACAGCGACAAGCGCGGCGGCGCCAACGGCGCGCACATTCGCCTCGAGCCCCAGCGCAGCTGGGAGGTCAACGAGCCGGCGGAACTCGAGACCGTCCTCGAGACCTACGAAGCGATTCAAGAGGAGTTCAACGGCTCGCGAAATGACGACGTGCGCGTCTCGCTGGCCGATCTCATCGTGCTGGGCGGCAACGCGGCCGTCGAGCAGGCCGCGGCTGACGCCGGGTACGACGTGGAGATTCCGTTCGAACCCGGACGGACGGACGCCTCGCAGGAACAGACCGACGAGGAATCGTTCGAGGCGCTCAAGCTGAAAGTCGACGGGTTCCGGAACTACTTCGGTGGCGAATACAACCAGCCGGCCGAGGACCTGCTGGTCGACCACGCCGACCTGCTCGACCTGACGGCCTCGGAGATGACCGTGCTGGTCGGCGGCATGCGCGCGCTGGACGCGAACTACCAAGACTCCGATCTCGGCGTCTTCACCGACGAGCCGGAGACGCTGACCAACGACTTCTTCGTGAACCTGCTCGACATGGGTTACGAGTGGGAGCAGGCCTCGGAGGACGAGGAGATCTACGAACTGCGCGACCGCGAAACAGGCGAGGTCGAGTGGCGGGGGACCCGCGTCGACCTCATCTTCGGGTCGAACTCCCGGCTCCGTGCCATCGCACAGGTCTACGCCAGCGAGGAGGAGAAGTTCGTGCAGGACTTCGTCGACGCCTGGCACAAGGTCATGACCAACGACCGCTTCGACCTCGAGTAATCGCAGCCAAGCGCCGCCAGTTTGGCGGCCGTATCCGATATCCGTCGAGACGATCCGTCTAACTCAATTGCCGACCGATCTTGTTCCGAACACATTTCTCGATCGGGATGGTGTAATATACTATCCATCGAGCGTGTTCGACATCGTCGGTATCGGACTGGCGATTGTCGGCCAGATCGCAGTCGGCATCTTTACTCGTGGCCGAGAGCTGGCCGCCGATCGCGCCGCGGCGACGGCGCTCGGCGATCCACGCGCGCTTGCCGCCGCACTCGAGCGGCTCGCGAATGCGACCGAAGCGAAGCCGAGCGTGGATCTCCGCCGGCAGGCACGGGCGACCAACGCGATCACCGTCCTCCCTCCGTCCAGGGCCGATCGTCGCTTTTCCGGTCTGTTCTCGACGCATCCGCCGGTTGAAACGCGTCTCGCGCATCTCCGGTCACTGGTGGCCTGATCGACCATGCCTTCGAAACCGAACCAAAGCCGTCCCCGTCACTCGCTTTTGACGACGACTTCGTCGTCCGTGATTTCGGTTATCTGTGACGACTCGACCGGGTAGTCGTCGTCACCGTGGCTGCCCCAGTCCAGTCGCGCCTTGAGCCGATCCGTCAGCCCGGGCTCTGGATCGACGTACGCGGTCTGCCCTTCGACTTCGGCGACCATGCCGATCTGCTGCCCGGACTCGTCGAGGACGGCTTTCCCCTGATCGTCCCGCGAGAGTTCGACCGCCGATGCGTCCATCGGCGTGTCCATCGCCTCGTCCGTCGTTCCCGCGCCGGCCTCGGTGCCGGTACTCGCCGTCGCTTCGCCGCCCGCGGCACCGCCGGTCTCGGTCTCCATCCCGGCCTCGGCTGAGTCCGCGGCTCCATACTCCTCGACATCGATGATTTCACCCTCGATCACGTCGCTGCCGATGATCTCGGATTCGACCAGTTCGGTCTCCTCGAGGAGGTAGGTCATCCGCAGGTGTTCGTCTAACTCCTCCTCGACGGTGCGGCGCTCGATGAGTTCGCTCCGGACGGCGTCGCCCTCCGTGCGCTGGCTCTGGATGACCTCCCGCTCGAGCACGTCGTCGGGGGTGACACTCGAGCGGACGACATCGCTCTCGAGGATCGATCGCTGGACGCTCTCGAGTTCGATGTCCGTCTCGACGGTGTCGCGTTCGATCTCTTCGTCCTGCTCGATGTCGATGTCGACGACGCGGCTCTCGACGATGTAGCGTTCGAGTTCCTCGATGGTATCGAGGCGGGTCTCGTCGACGGTCACCTCGAGGCGGTCCTCGCCGACGAACTCGGTCTCGATGACATCGCGAGAGAGCAGTTCGGAGTCGACGACCTCGCGCTCGACCAGTTCCGTGTCGATCACCTCGCTCTCGATCGTGTCCCGTTCGACGATTTCGGTTTCGACGACCTGCGTCTCGACGATTTCGGTCGTCACCGTCTCGCCGCGCCGCAGCGAGTCCTCGAGTTCGTCTCGGCCGAGGTCGGCTCGCTCGAACGCTCGCTCGCGCTCGACCATCTCGAAGAAGCCCAGCCCCTCGCCGGTCGGCTCCTCCTCGTGGTAGACGAACACGAGGTCTTCGTCATCGAACGTCTCCATGAACTCGTCCCACGTATACTCCTCGTGGTTCTCGCCGATCTCGTCGCGGCGGGCAAAGGAGTGGCTGGGCCCCTCGCCGTGGCCCTCGCCGCCGCGGATCGAGACCGGAACGGCGTCGCGGGCCTCCGCCCACTCCCTGATGCGTTCGGGATCAGTGGTCATTCGCCGCTGCTCGGGCGCGTCCGGATCGGACGGTGGTGTCTCGTTTGCCATCTCACTAGGCCCCGCGACCGAACTGTACTTGAGTCGATAGGGCCATCCCGTCACCTCAATAGTTCGTTTCTCGAGCCCCCGCCCGCGGCCTGCATACTCGGGTGCGTAATCGCGAATTAGCCGGCGCGTTCGTTGGTTCCTCGCTCGGCTTTCCGAACCCAATCCCGTATTACGCCGCTCGAGGCGGCCGAGTCGAATCGGGATGCGGTACAGCGGGGCCCCGGCGTGACCTACTCGGCTTCGTAGTCGGCCCAGAGATACCGGGTGGCGACACTACGATATGGCCGCCACCGTTCTGCGACCTCGCGCATCTCCGCTCGAGTCATCTCCTCGCCGTCGCCGTACAACCCTTCGATCGCCCGACGGACGGCGAGGTCGCCGAGGGGCAACACATCCTCGCGCTCCAAGACGAACAGGAGGTACATGCGCGCTGTCCACGGACCGATCCCCTTGATTTCGGTGAGGGAATCGACCACGGCCTCGTTCGAGTGGTTGGCCAGTCCTTCCCGCGTGAAATCGTTCTCGCGGAACGCGCGGGCGGCGTTGCGCAGGTACTCGACCTTGCTCCGGGAGAGGCCGGCCCCGAGCAGCGCCTCGTCCTCCGCGTCTAACACCGCTTCGGGGGTCACCTCGCCGCGGAACAGTTCGAACACGCGGTCGCGGACGGCGGCGGCGCTCGCGGTCGATAGCTGCTGATTGATGATCGAAATACAGAGCCGCTCGTACTCGTCCCAGTCCTGTTCAACGTACGGGTCGTGTCGGTCGATGAGCTCCGCCATCACGGGGTCTCGACGCAGTACGGAGTGTGCCTCCTCGAGCATTCGTGTCGGTACCGCGGGAAGGGGCCGGGGAAAGATAGGCGTCTCGGTCGACGGGCCAGTCGGCGTCGGCGTTTCTCGTCTCCCTACTCTTGATGTCGCTCGTCGGGCAGGTCGGGCTCGACGTTCGCCAGTCGCATCGCGTTGCCCGTCACGCCGGACTCATGTCCCTCGTCGGTCGCGTAGATTATTGCCGCCAACGCGCCACGCACGTGGTCTTCGTCGCGCTATCGCTGGTGATCGTGGTCGTCTGAGACGGCCCAGATCGGTGGCCGAGAATGTGGCTCGAACGAATGTGAGAGCCGCATGACCCGGGGAAGGGCAGGCTGTTACCCGGTGACGACCGCGAGCGAACGCAGTGAGCGAGCGGGCCGACGACTGACCCGAAACGTAGTAAAGGGGAAGGAGGAGTGCTTTTGATCGAAATTTTGCCGAGCGTCGGCGAGACGTGCGCCAGCGATGCTGGCGTCGTCTCGCCAGAGCGCAGCGCAAAATTTCGGTTCTAGTCGTCTAAGAGTTCTCGAGCGATGACGTTCTTCTGGATCTCGGTGGTGCCCTCGTAGATCTGGGTGATCTTCGAGTCGCGGTAGAAGCGCTCGACGGGGAAGTCGTTGACGTAGCCGGCACCGCCGTGGATCTGGACGGCCTCGTTGGAGACGTCGACGGCGACGCGGGAGGCGTACTCCTTGGCCATCGAGGCGAGTTTCGTGATGTCGTTGCCCTGATCGACGTTCCACGCGGCCTTGTAGGTCAGGTTGCGCGCGGCCTCGGTCTTGGTCGCCATGTCGGCGAGCTTGTGCTGGATGGCCTGGAACTCCGAGATGGACTGGCCGAACTGCTCGCGGTCCTCGGCGTAGTCGAGCGCGGCCTCGAGTGCGCCTCTCGCGATGCCGAGTCCCTGTGCGGCGACGCCGGTTCGGGTGGCGTCGAAGAACTGCATCTGCTGGAGGAAGGCGGCGTCGCGGTCGCCGACGAGGTTTTCCTCGGGAACGCGAACGTCGTCGAAGATGAGTTCGGCGGTGTCGGAGGCGCGGATGCCGAGCTTGCCGGTGATCTTGTCCGAGGAGAAGCCATCGCGGTCGGACTCGACGATGATCTGGCTGAAGCCGTCGTAGCGGCTCTCGGCGTCGGGGTCGGTCTTACAGAGGACGACGAAGAAGTCGCCGACCGTGCCGTTGGTGATCCACATCTTGTTGCCGTTGATCACCCACTCGTCGCCGTCCTTCTCGGCGCGGGTCGAGACGGAGGAGACGTCCGAGCCGGTGTCCGGCTCCGAAATCGCCGCACCGGAGATCTTCTCGCCCAGCGCGACGGGCTCGAGGAAGCGCTCCTTCTGGTCTTCGGTCCCGAACTCGCGGATGGCCTCGGTCCCGAACGAACAGGCCATGATCGAGAGCGCGATCCCGGGGTCGTGGGAGAACAGTTCCTCGGCGATGAGCGCCGACTCGAGGGTAGAGTAGCCGGCTCCGCCGTACTCGATGGGGATCGAGGAGCCGACCAGCCCCATTTCGGCGGCCTCGTCGACGATCTCGTGGGGGAACTTCTCTTCGGTGTCGTACTCCTCGGCGTTGGGAACGATCTCGTTTTCGGCGAACCGACGGACCTCGTCCCGGATTTGTTGCTGTTCTTCGCTGAGTCCGAATTCCATGGACGATCGTTACTAACGGAGCGATAAAGAGGTTTGTAACCGGTAGTAAACAGAACTATCGTTTCTATGAGGTGAGAGGGAAACGTTGAAACGAGTCCACATAGGATGCTTGGGCATGGAACTCGAGGATATCAACACCGTCGCAGTTCTGGGAGCGGGCAACATGGGTCACGGGATCGCGGAGGTCGCCGCGATGGCCGGCTACGACGTGAACATGCGCGACATCAACGAGGAGTTCGTCCAGAACGGCTACGAGTCGATCGAGTGGTCGCTGGGCAAACTCGCCGAGAACGACCAGCTCACCGACGAGGAAGCAGACGCTGCCCTCGAGTGCGTGACGCCGCTGGTCGACATGGAGGAAGCCGTCGCGGACGCCGATTTCGTCATCGAGGCGGTTCCCGAGCAGATGGAGATCAAGAAGGACGTGTATACCGAACTCGAGGAACACGCCCCCGACCGGGCGATCTTCGCGACGAACACCTCGAGTCTCTCGATCACCGAACTCGCCGAGGTGACCGAGCGGCCCGAGCGGTTCTGCGGGATGCACTTCTTCAATCCGCCGGTCCGAATGCAACTCGTCGAAGTGATTTCGGGTGCCGAGAGCGCCGAGGAGACGCTCGAGCTCACGGAGGCGTTCGCCGAGGACCTCGGCAAGACGCCGGTCCGGGTCCACAAGGACTCGCCGGGCTTCATCGTCAACCGCATTCTGGTGCCGCTGATGAACGAGGCCGCGTGGCTCGTCAGCAACGACGAGGCGACCATCGCGGAGGTCGACTCGACGACCAAGTACGACATGGGCCTGCCGATGGGCAGCTTCGAACTCGGCGATCAGGTCGGCAACGATGTCAGTTACCACGTCCTCGAGTACATGAACGAGGTGCTGGGCGAGGCCTACGAGCCGGCCCCGCTGCTCGAGGAGAAAGTCGAAAATGAGGAACTCGGGAAGAAGACCGGGAAGGGGTTCTACGATTACGAGGACGGCGAGGGCGTCCAGATCCCGACCGACCAACAGTCGGAGTTCGTCAAGGAGCGGCTCCTCGCGACGATGGCCAACGAGGCCGCGAAACTGATCGGCGGCGACGTCGCCCCGCCGGAGTCGATCGACGAGGCGGTCAAGCTCGGGGCCGGCTTCCCCGACGGCCCGGTCAAGCTGGTCGACGACTACGGCCTCGCGCCGCTCCACGAGACCCTCGAGGAGACCTACGAGGAGACCGGCCACGAGCGCTACGCGCCCGACGAGTACCTCGCGGAGCGGGCCGACGCGGGCGGTTTCTACGAGTCGACCGACGACGCGGACGGCGTCGACTTCGAGACGATCCGCCTCGAGTACCCCGGCGACTACGTCGGCCACATCGTCCTCGACCGGCCACACCGGATGAACACGATCAGCGACGACCTGCTCGAGGAGCTCTCGACGGCGATCGAGCAGTTAGCGGAGGACGAGGAGGTCCGTGCGCTCCTGATCACCGGCGAGGGCGAGAAGGCGTTCTCCGCGGGGGCGGATGTCCAGAGCATGGCCGGCAGCGGTGCCGACCCGATCGAGGGACAGGAACTCTCGCGGCTCGGGCAGTCGACGTTCGGTGCCCTCGAGGCCTGCGATATGCCCGTCGTCGCCGGGATCGACGGCTTCTGTCTCGGCGGCGGGATGGAGCTGTCGACCTGTGCGGACATGCGCGTCGCCAGCGAGCGCTCCCAGTTCGGCCAGCCCGAACTCGACCTCGGCCTGATCCCCGGCTGGGGCGGCACCCAACGGCTCAAACACATCGTCGGCGAGGGCCGAGCGAAGGAGATCATCCTCACCGCCGAGCGCTACGACGCCGAGACGATGGCCGACTACGGCTTCGTCAACGAGGTCGTCGACAACGACGGCCTCGAGGACCGCGCCCTCGAGTTGGCGACCGACCTCGCCGGCGGCCCGCCGATCGCCCAGACGTTCACCAAGCGCGCGATGCTCGCCGGCCGCGACGACACGGAGGCCGGCCTCGAGTACGAGGCCTCCGCCTTCGGCCACCTGATGGCGACCGACGACCTGATGGAGGGCATCACGGCCTTCATGGAGGACGAGGAGCCGGAGTTCGAGGGTAAGTAACCGAGCCGTACTGAACGACGCAGCGACCGGCCACCCGTTTGGATTGCGTTCGAACTTCGGTATCTGTCCGCCCCCGTTCGTTCGTCATCGACCGCGATATACGTCCTCACTCTGACATCTGGTCGCGAGATTTATCACCCAGAGGTACCATTGGTGTCCCGTGGCTGTAATCGATGAAGAGAACGGAGGGGTTCCAAAATGAGTGACGGGCCCGAGGTGCTCGTCGTCGACGACGAGGCTCGTCTCGCGGACCTGTTCGCCGCGTGGCTCCAAGGCGAGCGCACCGTCGAGACGGCGTACGACGGAGAGGAAGCACTCGAGAACATGACCGACTCCGTCGAGGTCGTCCTGTTAGACCGACGGATGCCGGGACTCTCCGGCGACGAAGTCCTCGAGCAGATCCGCGACGACGGGTACGATTCCCGGGTCGTTATGGTGACGGCTGTGGATCCAGACTTCGACATCATCGAGATGGGCTTCGACGACTATCTGGTCAAGCCGGTCTCGAAGGACGAACTCGTCGAGATGGTCGATGACGTGGCCGACCGCTCGGACTACGAGTCGGATATTCAGGAATACTACGCGCTCGTCTCGAAGAAGGCGCTGTTAGAGTCCGAGAAGGCCGACCGTGAACTCGCAGACAACGAGGAGTATCAGGACCTCTGTGACCGCGTCGAGACGCTCGAGCAGCGGGTCGACGAGACGGTCTCCGGGATGTCCTCCCACGACGATTTCGTCGGCGCGTTTCAAGACCTTCAGTCCGAAAATTGAGCCTCGGTTTCGAACTCGAAGCGGGCCCCTCCGCTGTCGCTTTCGGTCGCGCCGACCGACCACCCGTGCCCGGTAGCCACTTCTCTGACGATCCACAGCCCGATTCCGAGCCCCTCAGCGGACGACGAGACTGACGGATCGAAGAGTTCGCCCCGGAGGGTCTCGGGTAATCCCTCGCCATCATCTTCGACGAAGAACCCCCGGTTCGCGCCGCTCCCGTCCGCCTCGAGCGGCCCGACGCGAACGGTCTCGGTGGTTTCGCCGTGCTCGATACTGTTCCGGAAACAGTTCTCGAGGAGCCGTAGGAGCCGCGATCGATCGGCCTCGAGCGTCGTCGTGCCCGCGACCGATAGCGTCGCAGCGTCCGTCGAGACGTGTTTCCACGCCGCTCGCGCGGTCGACTCGAGGTCGGCGGGATCGGTGTCGGTCGCCCACTCGCCCTCGCGGGCGATCGCCAGCACGTCCTCGATGATCGACTCCATGCGGTCGAGTCCCTCGCGGGTCTTCTCGGCGTGCTCGGGGTTCCCGCTCTCCTCGAACAGGTCGAGGTAGCCCTGCGCGACGCTCAGCGGGTTGCGGAGGTCGTGACTGACGATTCGGGCGAAGGCGTCGAGGCGCTCGTTGCGTTCGCGGAGTTGCCGTTCCCGGCGCTTCCGTTCGGTCACGTCCCGGAGCACGCCGACCGAGCCGAGGAACGCCCCGTCGGGAACGAGCACGGCGATCTTGGCCTCACAGGGGATCGTCTCCCCGGTTTTCGTCTCGAGGATCAACTCGAGGGTATCGGTGCTCCCGCCGGTCTCGAGGAGCGATCGGATGGTTTCTTCGCCGGCAGCCACGTCCTCGCGGTCGAACAGGATCGAGGCGTGTTCGCCGAGTAGCCCCTCGCGGCTGTAGCCGGTGATCTCGACCAGCGCGTCGTTGACGGTCGTGAAGTGGCCCGACTCGTCGAGGACGTACATTCCGTCGCCCGCGGTCTCGACGAGTCGCTCGTACCGGTGGAGCGTTCGTTCCTGCTGGTCGTGCCGGCCGCGGAGGGCGATCGTCTCGAGGACGTGGGACGCGGCCGCGGTCGCGTCTCGAATCGCGTCCCGCTCGCGCTCGGAGAACGGCTCCGTCGCGTAGATGACGACCACGCCGTAGGGGTCGTCGCTCGCGGCGAGCGGTGCGACGGCGACCGACCGAACGCCGCGCTCGAACGCGAGGCCGCCGAACGGAACGCGTCCCCGCTCGTCCTCGTCGTACCGCGTACTGTGGAGTTCGCTGGTCCGAACGGCCCGCTCGAGCAGCGGTTGGTCGCCGCCGCCGATGTCGAACGTTCGCCGGAGCGACCACTCCGTGGTGTCCGTATTGGAGAGCCACGGGATAATCGCGCGTTCGCCCCGGTCGTACTCGCCGACCCACGCGAACGTGAACCGGTCGCTGTCGGTCAGCTCCTCGCGGAGCACCTGCTCGACGGTGAGCGGCGATGTGGCGTCGACCAGCCGGCAGCGAACGCGACTGACGAGGGTCGCGAGATCGTCGGAACGATCCTCGAGGGTGGGAGCATCCTCGGCGGTCGTACCAGAATCGGCGGCTTCCATGCCGGTACCGGCCGTGGTAGCGGGGGTCGCCTCGGCATCGGTTCGCTGGAGGATCTCGTCCGCCAGCCCCGTTGCCGGATCGGTGTCGCCCGCTCGAGCGGCGATGTCCCCAAGAACGGCACCGGTCTCGCCGTCTCCCTCCCAGTAGCTGATCGTCGAAGCCGTCGGGCCTCGCGCTCGACGGTGTTGACGAGCGCCGGTACGTTCGCGACGGCGCTCGGATCGATGACGACCGCGTCGATCGACTCCCGCTCGAGTCGGTCGATCGCCTCGGCTGATCGCTGGGCGATGACGACGTCGACGGCCGCGTCGGTGAGAGACAGTGTGATGGACGCTCGCGTCGATCGATCGCTGCTCACGCAGAGCACGCGTGGCCGGCTCATACGGCCGGAACACTGACTGTTGGCATCTCCATGACGACGATGGGTCTGCCGATACACATGGAACCGAACGTGATTGTTCTTTCGGCCAACTAGTCCCCGAGAGGGCGAAGCGGCAGGTCTCCGCAGCGGAGACTCCCCGGCCGCTCAGGGCGCTTGCCCGTAGATCAGGTTGCGTTGAATCTCGTTCGCCCCCTCGTATATCACCGGGATTCGTGCGTCGCGGAAGACGCGAGCGATCCGGCGCTCGTCCAAGACCGAGCGGCCGCCGTGGAACTGCATCCCCTGCTCGGAGACGTCGACGGCCGTCTCGGTCGCCTTCGTCTTCGCCATCGCGGCCCAGTACCCCGCGTTGTCCTCGTTGGCGACTTTCTCGCGGGCGCGCCACGTGAGCGTCCGGGCGCTCTCGAACTCGACCAGCATGTCGGCGAGGCCGTGTTGGACCGACTGGAAGTCACTGATCGTCCGCCCGAACTCCTCGCGGTCGTGGGTGAACTCCCAGGCCTCCTCGATGGCGGCCGCGGCGATGCCGAGTCCGTGACCGGCGACGGCCACGCGACCGTGATTGAAGAAGTCCGCGAGCAGCATGAACCCGTCTCCCTCGCTGCCGATCATGTTCTCCTCGGGAACCCGGCAGTCCTCGAGTTCGATGTGGGCCTGCTTCGAGGCGCGCATCGCCATCTTCTCGGGGATGTGCTCGGCCTCGTAGCCGTCGGTGTCGGTCGGCACGATGAACATCGAGTGGTTGCCGTACCGGTTGTCCTCGTCGTCGCCGGTGCGGGCGTAGAGCGTGACCCAGTCCGCTTCGACGCCGTTGCCGATCCAGTACTTCTCGCCGTTGATGACGTACTCGTCGCCGTCTTTCTCCGTCGTGGTCTGCATCCCCGCGAGGTCGCTGCCGGTCTCCGGCTCCGAGACTGCGAGCCCGGAGCGCTGGTCGCCCTCCGCGACCGGCCGAATATACTGCTCGCACTGCTCGTCGGTGCCGTGTTCGTAGGTAATTTCGCAGCCGAAACTCGCCAACTGCAGGGTCAGCGCGATCCCCGCGTCGGCCCGGTAGAACTCCTCCGTGATCGCGAGCAGTTGAGCCAGATCCAGCCCCCGCCCGCCCCACTCCTCCGGAATGTCTTGGGCCACGAGGTTCGCCTCCCGGCCCGCCTCGAGGATCTCCTCCGGATACTCGCCGGCCTGAAAGTACTCCTGGGCGTTCGGTTCGATGTGTTCGCGCGCAAAGTCGCGGGCCTCGGCCTTGACATCGCGTGCGTGCTCCGGGACGATGCTGTCGTCGAGCAGTTCCATGTTCCGTCACACGGGCGCTCGGTGGAAATATTCGGGGGACAATATCGCAACCCGCGACGGCTGTCAGCCGGTTCGAATCGCGCCGTCCGTCCGCCGCTATCGAACCATCCCCACGAGATCGTCGATCGAACCCGCCGCGTCCGCGTGGGACTCGAGCAGGGAGATGTCCCAGACGAGATCGGCCAGCAGGTGGGCATAGAGGACGGCTCCGGTCACGATCGCCAGCGGGACGCTGGCCAGCGCGATCGCCGGGACCGCGATCCCGGCGATCACGACGTGGCTCAGCAGTCGCGAGAGGACGCCGACGTCGCCGGGGTCGAAGATTTCGGACTGATCGGTCGCCGCTGTGCCGGGGTTTGCCAGACAGAACCGAACGGCGTCCCAGTCGCCGGTCTTGAACCGGGCGATGAGGAAGTGATCCAGATCGATGAAGACGCCGACCGCGGTACCGTAGGCGACGACGACCGCCGCCGGGACGACGTTGCCGAAGAGAGTGACCGGCGGAAGCAACGCGGTCAGGATTCCGGCGACGACGACCGACACGGCCGCGTGGTGCTTCGAGTAAATCGGAACTCACCTACGGACGACGTGCACGCGGGACCACTAAACCGTCCCGGCGGGTTTCGGGTCGGCGGGCAGCAGTCGTCCGTCGATAGTTCGCAGCCGTCCGCCGAAACCCGACCCCCTTCTATCCTAACCCACCACAGCCTCGAGCCCGGACCGAACTCAGCCGGCGAAACCGGAGAGCAACCACTCGTCACCGTCGCTGTCCTCGTCGGCGATACTCGGCGCGCTCACGAGGACGAACGCGCTCTCGCGGTCGCCGTTGCGGATCTGTCGCGTCGATTCGGGCGGGATCCACAGCGCGTCACCGGTCTCCATCGCGACCGGCTCGTCGTCGACGACGACCGTCGCATCGCCCTCGATGAGGACGTAGATCTCCTCGTGTTCGTTGTCGGTGTGGTCGTGGGGCTTGCTGTTCCAGCCAGGATCGCAGCGGGCCACCGTGACCCCCACCTGCTCGGTCTCGAGCGGGTCGCTGAGAAAGTGCATTGCGCTCGAGACCTGCTCGACCTCCTCGTAGTTGACTTTCCGGTATGACATGTGTCCCCATTCGGGGGGCCGACAGTAAAACTACGCGTTCCGTTTCGGTCCGTGCCATTTCCGCGACGAACGGGCGCCGATTCGTATGGTTCCGATCCGAACGGCGCGCTAGTCCTGTGCGAGCGGGTCGAAGCTGTCGACCGGGATGACGGAGTAGTCGACGGTCAGCGCGTCTCTGGTCGCTCGGATCTTGCCGACGAACGTCGAGATGTCCTCGAGTTCGCCCTCGAGGACGAACAGTTCCATGCAGTAGTGGTCGCCGACGTGGCTGTGGAAGTTCGAGGCGACGAGGTCCTCGTGTTCGTGGCGGAGGTGCATCATCCGCTCTTCGACACTCGTGGTCTCGTAGTCGAACAACACCGTGACGATCCCCATGAGATCCCGGTCCTCGAGTCGGGTGTCCTCGAACTCCCCGAGGAGGTTGCGCGAGGCTTCCCTGACGACTTCGCTCCGACCGGTGTAGCCGTGCTCCTCGGAAAACTGATCGAGTCGCTCCAAGAGTTCGTCCGGCATCGAGACGCTGACGACTGCCATATAATAACTCGAGTGGCATTACTATTAAGGATTATCATAATCGGCGACCGAGAGCGGCATCTCGAGGCAACCGCGGGACTGTCTCGAGCCGGCGGTCTAAACGTGTTCTCGCGGAAGCAGGTCCTTGAACTCCTGGTCGGCGAGCCACTCACAGAGCCGGACGAGTTGGTCGCTCGCCGCCTCGAACAACTGTTCGCCCTTCTCCGCGGAGGCATCCGTCTGATCGCCCAACACGCCGTTCTCGGTGTTGTCCGCCGCGTCGTAGAACGTCCGCGAGCCGTGTTTGACCGTCTCGGCCGCCTCGACGCTCGGGATCCCGGTGTCTCTGGCCTCCTCGAGCCGATCGTCGTGGACCAGTTCCGGCTCGAGATACTGGATCATCGAGGTCTCCTTCGGCCCGCCGTGGGGGCCGTTCTGCTCGAAGAGGTCGTCGACGAGGTCCGGAATCGACTCGTCCCACATCCACTCGATCGCGTAGGCGACCTCGTCCTGCCGCAGACGCGCCCCGACCTCCCGGAGGTGGGGAACGTTCCCGCCGTGGGCGTTCACGTAGATTACCCGATCGATGCCGTGGGACATGAGGTTGCGCGTCAGCGATTCCATGTACTCCCGAAACACTGGCGGCTCGACCCACATCGTCCCGTGGAACTGCCGGTGGTGGCCGCTGACGCCGATATTGATCGTCGGCGTACAGAGGTAGCCGGTCCGGTCTGCGACCTCGCGGGCGAACGCCTCCCCGATCAGGTGGTCGGTCGCCTCCGGCAGGTGCGGGCCGTGCTGTTCCGTCGAGCCGAGCGGCACGAGCGCGAGGGATTCCGAGTCGAAGTACGTCTCGAGGTCGGGCCACGCTTCGTCGGCGAGGTACATACCCATCCGTCGTGTCCGGATCACCAATAGCGTACCGCGAAACTCCGGTCCACGACCGAACGGAACGATGGAGCGCTCGACGCGCGGTCCAGTAGCCGTCGGAAACCAACGGCTCAGGGGACAGCGACGCCGCCGACGCGCCGCATTCGGTAATACGGTATTACCACAGTCGGGGCTTGCGGGGACGTTGTCGCTGGTTCGCTCCCGGTCCGTTCCGTCGAATCGGCCGGTATCGCCGCGCATTCAGCGATCTATTCGGAATCGCGCACCCGAACACGGCGGTTCGTCCATGCTCTCGTCGCGAGGCGGTAGCATCGAACGGAGACCATCCGAGTGCAGTTGCACCCGCCTCGAGCCACAGTCGATCGCACTCGGACCGATTCTCTCGGCCCGCGCTCGAGACTGAGTCGGCGGTTTCGCAATGAGTGAAATCGGACACGTTCGGTCGGTCACCGCCGCCGGCGGTTCCGACCCGATCGACGGCGCTCATCGTTCCACTGCCGCGCTCGATTCCAATATGCGTTTATCGACCGACGGCACGATGATCGTTCCGGGACGGATCGCGACCCGTCTCACGGACTCGTTCGGGATCCGTATCGATCCGTCACGGTACGGTCGTCCCGCAATTCGCGGTAACAGACACTTCAATCGCCGCGGTCGAAGCGAGCGATACACGTTGGTTTCATTAGGTTTTGATACGCACTCAATTACGAAGGGCGGTCGACGACTAGCTACGCGGACATGGTATCACCATACCTTGCCCAAGCACAGGTTCCCGACTGGCTGCAGGACCCCGCTGCGGAACTGGTCACGTTCCTGCCGCGGTTGATCGGCGCGCTGATAATCCTCGCGATCGGCTGGGTTCTCGGCCGCGTCGCGGCGGGAATCGTCCGACGGCTCGCCGACGGGATCGAACTCGATCGGATGGTCCTCGAGACGCCGCTCGGCCGGATACTCGGCGGCACGGAACGAGCGGTCTCGAGCGCCTTCGGCTCGCTGGCGAAGTGGTTCGTCTACGGCCTCGCGATTCTCGCGGCCGCGAACGCGCTCGCGATCGCAACGCTCTCCCAGTGGATCTCGACGGCGGTCTCGTACCTGCCGGCCTTTATCGCGGGACTGCTCGTCATCACCTTCGGGTTCGTCGTCGCGGACTTCATCGGCGACGCGATCGAACGGACGCGCGCGGCCACCGAAACCGCCTACACCAGCTGGTTCGCCAACGGGGCGCGGATGTTCCTCTACTTCACGGCGATCGTCATCGGCCTCGACACGATGGGGATCGACGTCGCCATCCTCTACGTGTTCGCACGAGCGCTCGCGTGGGGACTCGGCGCGGCCCTCGCTATCGGCGCGGGCGTCGCGTTCGGGTGGGGCGGCAAGGACTACGTCTCCGAAAACATCGACCGCTGGATGAACCGGACGAGCGAGGTCGCACCGAGCGAGGGTGACACCGCCGGAAGCCGGTCTCGGAGCGGCGAGCCGACCGGCACCAATCCGAGCACCGATCGCGAACCCGGGTCCGAGCCCGGTCCCGGGCCGAGCGACGACGACTGATCGTGCGACGACCGACCGCGGGCTATCGACCGCAATCCGCGGTCAGTTCGCTCCGATCCCGGCCGCCGATCGGCCACGCGCCGACTCGTCGGCCTTCTCCTGCGGAAACAGCGGTTTGACCGGGACGATTACGTGGGCTCGCACGAGTCGCCCGTCGTTCCGTCGCCACTTTTTGAGGTGTGACAGCGAGTGCGTTCCGGCGTAGCCGTCCTCGATTCGCTCGCAGACCGCCTCGAAGGCGTCCCCGTCGAACTGCTCGGCTGCGACACAGTCCGAGACGACCGCGACGCTTCCGCGCCGGGCGTAGACGTCGAGGCGTCCTTCGAACGCGTGCTCGAGGGCCTCGATCCAGTCGTGGATCTCGCCGACCGTCGGGCGGTCCGGTGCCGTCGGAAAGGTGATCGACGCCTGATACCGGTCGGGTTCGGCCCGGACGTGGCGCTGCCAGAGTCGCCGCAGTGATCGTGCGATTCCGACGCCGGGGGCTCGCGAGAGCGCGCGAGTCGCTCGGTCGGTCGCGGCCGACGCGTGCCGCCGGAGGGCCGTCAGGGATTCGGCTCGATCGCGTTCCCTCATTCGTTCTCACCTGCGAGTTGCGGGCACCGGTAATACGTCCTTTGTTGTGGCCGCGATGCCGACCGCCCAGCGGCGGTCGATGAGCGCCGCCGCCGGTTCGCGAGAGTTTTGTACAATCACCCGCTACCCCGCGTCAGTATGCTTCCTTCAGGGAACCGCCCCTCACGTCCGATCCTCGCCGGCTCCGTGGCGCTCGTCGCCGTCGGCGTCGCGGTTAATACCGGCTTTGACGCCCCGCTCCGAACGGTCCCTGCGCTCCTGTTGATCGCGCTCGGCGTCGCCGGCGTCACGAGCACCGAGAGCGACTCCGGACCGGCGCGGCTCCAACGCGTCGCGAAGCGATGGTGGCTCCTCGCGTTCGCGGCCTTCCTCCCCTACGCGCTGGCGACGGCTCCGGCCAGCGAGTCCGCCGCGGCCGTGGGCGACGCGTTCGCCGGCCCGATCGTCGGCCTCGTCCTCGAGTCGATCGCCGGCGCGCTGGTCCTCTGTGCGGTGTCGATGACGGTCTGCTACGGCTTCGCCCGGTATGGCATTCATCCGGGTCGACCGACGCCCGAGGAGCGGGTCCTTTCGGGCGACGACTGAGACGGATCGCCGTAACATAACGCCGGACCGGCGTTTCGTCGGCCGGGAATCGACCGGGTGATCGGTATCGAGGTCGTCGACTCGGCGGTACATCGCGTCCATACCTGTGACGAGCGGCGGCGCTGGACTTATCCGTCAGAGCGGCTTCCTCTCTCTAATGACCGAACCGGCGGAGCCGGCGGGCCTAGCCCCCTGGAACGAGGGCGACGAGCGGGCGGCGCGTCAGTGGTACCGTACCCTCGTCGAGACGGTTCCGGGCGGCGTCTTCCAGCTGGACGGCGACGACCGGATCGTCGCGATCAACGACGCGCTCCTCGAGCTGACGGCCTCCAGCCGGGAGATTCTCCGGGGCGAACACGTCTCGGTGCTGCTCGGCGAGTCCGGCGTCGAGGCGCTCGAGCGGGCCCCCGCGACGGGCGTCGCCACGTTCGAGCGATCGGTTCGGACGGCCGCCGACACCGCGATCCCCTGCGAGTTGCGGCTCGGGACGGTCCCGGCCGCTGACGGCCGGCAGGGGACGATCGGCATCGTCCGCGAACTCGATCCCCGAGAGGTAGACCGGGGTTCGCAGACGGAGCCGACGGGGCCGAAGACGGAGCCGGACGACCGGGCCGACTCCGCCACGGAGTCGGAACCGGAACAGCCCCTCTCGCCCCCGTTCGAACCGATCACCGCGGTGCTCGAGGGGGCCGACGTGGGCGTCTTCGTCCTCGACGACGAGTTCGAGGTCGCGTGGATCAACGACGCCGCCGAACGGTACTTCGGGCTCGACTCGAGGGCCGTGATCGGCCGGAACAAGGACCGGCTGATCGACGAGACGATCAGCGAGCGGGTCGCCGACCCGGAGCGATTCGCCGAGATACTCGGGGCGACCTACGACGAGAACAGCGACGCCGAGCGCTTCGAGTGCCGCGTCACCGCGGACGACACCCGCGCGGAACGCTGGCTCGAGCACCGGAGCAAGCCGATCGAATCCGGCCCGTACGCGGGCGGCCGCGTCGAACTCTACTACGACGTCACCGAACAGCACCGGCGCGCCTACCAGCTCCGCCGGCTGAACGAGGCCGTCCGTGAATGGCTCGGTGCCGACACGCGCGAGGCGGCCGCCGAGCGGGCCTCTCGGCACCTCTCCGATATCCTCGATCTCGAGATCAACGGCGTCTTCCTCCACGATCCGGAGCGGGCGGTCCTCGAGCCGGTCGCCTGGTCCGAGCCGGCCGCAGCCCTGTTCGGCGACCTCCCCACGTTCGGGGCGGGCGAGGGGATCGCGTGGCGCGTCTTCGAGTCCAACGAGCCGGTTATCTACGACGACGTAACGTCCGATTCGGACGTCTACAACCCCGATACGCCCATCCGAAGCGAAATCTGTCTGCCGATCGGCGACCACGGCATCGTCCTCATCGGCTCCGAAGAGGGGACGGCGTTCGACGACGGCGACCGCTCGCTCGCGAAGATCGTCGCCTCGAGTCTGGAGGTGACCTTCGACCGGATCAGCCACGAGCGGACCCTCGAGCGCGAGCGGTCCCAGACCGAAACGCTCCTCAAGACCGCGCCGGTCGCGATTTCGGTCGAGGACGCCGACGGGGAGACGGTGCTTGCGAACCGCCACGTGCAGACGACGCTCGGCCTCGGCGACCGCGAGCCGCTCGGCGAGACCGAACTGCTCGCGCGGCAGGACGTCCGCGACGCCGACGGGAACCCTATCGACCCCGACCGCGGTCCCTCGGCCCGGGTCAGGGAAACCGGCGAACCGGTCGCCGACGAGGAACTCGTCTTCGAGGACGAGACGGGGGAACGGACGTGGTACTCCGTCACCGCCGTCCCCGTCTTCGACCGCGACGGCGCGCTCGAGCGGGTCATCTCCGCCGGCGAGGACATCACGGCGCTCAAAGCACAGGAGCGCCGCCTCGAGGACCGCAAGCGGGAACTCGAGACCGAACTGAGCGAGATCCTCGGTCGCGTCTCCGATGCGTTCTACGCCCTCGACGACGAGTGGCGGTTCACGCTGGTCAACGACCGCGCCACGGAACTCCTCGGGCACTCGGAGGCGGAGCTCGTCGGCGAGAACATCTGGGAGCGGTTCCCCAGCGGAACGCGGTCCGATCTCGTCGACCGCTACGAGCGGGCGATGGAGACCCAGCAGCCCCAGTCGTGGGAGCGCTACTCCGACTCGCTCGACATCTGGATGGAGATCCAGGCCTACCCCTCCGAGACGGGGCTATCGGTGTACTTCCGGGACATCACCGACCGGAAGCGCCGGGAGCGACAGTTAGAGCAGTACGAACGGATCATCGAAACCATCGAGGACGGGATCTACGCGCTCGACGAGGACGGCCGGTTCACGATGGTCAACGACGCGTACGTCGAACTCACCGGCTACGATCGCGACGAGTTGCTCGGGAGCCACGCGTCGCTCGTCGTCGACGAACCCGTGATGGACCTCGCCCAGCGGATCGCGACCGACGAGAGCGACGAGCCGACGGTCGAGACGACACTCGAGACGAAGGCCGGCGAGGAACGGCCGGTCGAAGCGACGGTCACGTCGATCACGACCGACGAGAACGGGACCGGCCGGATCGGCGTCGTCCGGGACATCACCGAGCGGCGGGAGCGCCAGCGCAAACTCGAGGCGAGCGAGCAGCGCTACCGCACGCTCGCCGAGAACTTCCCGAACGGGGTCGTCGCCCTGTTCGACGATCAGTTGCGCTACACGGCCGCGGGCGGGCAACTCCTCGCCGACCTCGGAATCGAACAGGAGACCGCGATCGGGCAGACGATTCACGAGCGGTACCCCGACGACGTGGCCGCCGAGATCGAGCCCCACTTTCGGGCCGCCCTCGGGGGCGACGAGCGCTCCTTCGAGATGGGGTATCACGGCCGGGACCTCCGCGCCCACACCCTCCCGGTCCGGACCGGGGACGAGGTGGCTGCCGGCATGCTCGTCGTCCAAGACATCACCGAGCGCACGAAGTACCAGCGCCGCCTCGAGGAGTCGAACGAGCGCTTGGAACAGTTCGCCTACGCCGCCTCCCACGACCTCCAAGAGCCCCTGCGGATGGTCACGAGCTACCTCCAGTTGATCGAGAACCGCTACGCCGACGACCTCGACGCCGACGGCCGGGAGTTCATCGACTACGCCGTCGACGGAGCCGAGCGCATGCGCGAGATGATCGACGGCCTCCTCGAGTACTCCCGGGTCGAAACGCAGGGCGACCCGCTCGAGCCGGTCGATCTCGACGGCATCCTCGACGATGTCTGTGAGGACCTGCAGTTCAGTATCGAGGAAGCAGACGCCGAGATAACGGCCGACGCGCTTCCCCGCGTCGACGGCGACGCGAGCCAGCTCCGGCAGGTATTCCAGAACCTGCTGTCGAACGCGATCGAGTACAGCGGCGACGAGCCGCCGCGGATTCACGTCGCCGCAGAACGCGACGGCGGGAACTGGGAGATCTCGGTCAGCGACGAGGGGATTGGCATCGATCCCGACGATCAGGAGCGGATCTTCCAGGTGTTCCAGCGGCTCCACAGCCACGAGGAACACGCCGGCACCGGGATCGGCCTCGCGCTCTGTCACCGGATCGTCGAGCGCCACGGCGGCGAGATCCGGGTCGATTCGGAGCCCGGCGAGGGAGCGACGTTTTCGTTTACGCTGCCGGCCGTCGACGGGGCAGCATAGATCAATTCAGTCGGCTGCAGTCAGCCAACAGCTATATATCCGACCACCTACTCAACCCGGCAAAGCGGTGCACGACGTGATTCCGACAACACGCGGTTCGGACCGATCCCTGCTCGCCGCCTCGCTCGCCTGTTTCGCCGTCGCCGGCGTCGCGAACGTCACCGTCGACGGGGCCGGAGTAACCCTCGGAGCGACCGCGGTCGCCATCGGGGGCGTCTACTGTGTCGCTCGCTATGCCCAGTCGATCACCCGGCGAACGCTCGCCCGGACGGCGCTGGGGCTCTGGCTCGCGTTCCTCGGCGTCGCCGGCGGGCACGCCGTCGGCCTCGAGACGATCGGTTCCGTCGCGCCGGGTCCCGCGGGGGCGACGGTCGTCGCGCTCACCGCGGTCACGTGGGCGACGCTGCTCGCCGCCGCCGGCTCGACGATCTTCCTCGGGTTCCGGGAGTACGGCTCCCCGGCCCCGGCCGACGAACAGATGCTCGACGGCGAAACCTCCGACTCGCTCTAGGCGGAATCGCTGTTCTCTCACCGACCCTCGCTGATTCTCCGCCGAAACTGCTCCGCCATCTTCGGGACCGCTCTCGTCGCGACTCCGAACTCACTCGACCCGGTAACTCACTGCGATTCCCTCGCCGAGCGGGACCATGATCGTCTCGAAGGCCGGATCGGCCCGGACCGTCTCGAGGTAGTCGATAACGCCCTGCGTGTGTTCGTTGACGTCCGCCGGCGCGGTTCCCTCGGCCCACTCGAGCAGGTCGTCGAACTCCACGACGCTCGCCGTGATCGCGTTGTCGGCGACGACGACGCCGCCGACGGGAATGTTTGATCGAACGGCTTCGAAGGCATCCGCGTAGCGCTTCTTCTGGTGGTCGATCAGGACGATGTCGAACGGCCCGTCGTAGCGGTCGATCGTCGCCATCGCGTCGCCGAGTTCGTATCGCGAGACGTCGTCGTAGCCGCCCGCGGCCATGTACTCGCGGGCGAGGTCGAGTTCGTCCTCGTCGACCTCGGTGAGGACGATCTCGCCGTCGTCGGGGAGCGCCTCGGCGAACCAGTAGGCCGAGTAGCCGTAGCCCGAGCCGAACTCGAACACGCGCTCGGCCCCGTTCAGGCGGGCGACGAAGCGCAGGAACGCGCCGACCTCGGGGCCGACGTGGGGGAACCCCTCGGCGGCGGCGAACTCGTCCATCTCGATCAGCGTCTCGTCGGGGTCCGGGCCGGCCGCGCGAACGAAGCGAGCGATCTCGTCGGTCATACTCGCGTATACGTCCGCCAGCCCATAGGTTTCGGGGAGCCAGAACCCCGCCAGCGACGGTATCCTTTTTGTTCTCGCAACCGTCATTTCGACCGATATGCCCGCCGAACACCCACTCGCCGACGCCGTCGACAATCTGGTGTACGAACCGGTACAGGTCCGCGACCACGGGATCGATCTGACTGTCAGCGCCGTCTACGAGGTCGCCGCTCCCGGCCGACTCGACTTCGGCGGCGACGAACTCACGGACGCCGACCTCGAGCCGGTCCCGACGGAACTCGAAAGCCCCCACGACGAGTACGGGTGGTGGCACCTCGAGGGCGGCCAGTACGTGATCCAGCACAACGAGTTCCTCACCGACCTCGAGGGGGCGGCACAGCTCCAGCCGCGTAACGAGTTGCTGGCCCGCGGCGGGTCCCACCCCTCGATGCAAGTGCGAGACCACCTGCCGCTGATCCCGCTGACGGTGGCCGACGGCGGCCTCCGGATCAAGGAGAACGCGCGGGTGTCGACGCTGGTCCCGATCGGCGCAGACGCGCAGTAACGACTGCCGGCCATCGCCGGATCACCGCTGGCTTGCTACCAGCTCGCCGGAACGGCTCGAGCGGGCACGGCTACGAGTCGTACGCGAGGTGCTCGACGGCCACGACCAGCCGATAGAACAGTTGAAGCAGGATCACGGACACGATGAGGCCGATCGGGAGGATCGAAAACACGAGGATGCTCCCGGAGCTGAGGATTCCGTATATCGAACTCGCGAGCCAGAGGAGTCCGATCACAACAGCAGCGGGGGACCGTAGCTGATCACGGAGGGAGGCTGGCGACATGAGTCTGTATTCCAACATCTTTGTGAAAACCATTTCGGACCGCTAACAGAACGGCGAGGCGAAATCTCGACTGTGAGCGCGCCTATCGGCCGTCGTACTCGGGATCGCGGTCCTCGAGGAAGGCGGAAACGCCCTCGGCGTGATCTTCGGTCTCGAAGACGATCCCCTGTGCGACGGCCTCGTCGGTCAGGGCCTGCTCGAGGGACTTCTCGAGGCCCTCGCCGACGAGTCGGTTAGCGTGGCGGAGCGCGATCGGCGGCCCGGAGACGACCTTCTCGACGAACTCGTCGGCTCGCTCGTCGAACTCGTCGGCGTCGTAGACGTGATTGACCAGTCCGAGCTCTTTCGCGCGGTCCGCGCCGAAGATGTCGCCGGTGAGGACCAGTTCCTTGGCGACGTTCTCGCCGACGATCCGCGGCAGCAGGTAGGAGGTCCCGGCGTCGACGCTCAACCCGACCTGCCGGAAGACGAAGCCAAAGGCAGCGTCGGTACTCGCCAGTTGCACGTCACACGCGATCGCGAGGTTCGCACCGGCACCGACGGCGGCCCCGTCGACCAGTGCGATCGTCGGGATCGGGAAGTCGATGAGCCGCGTCATCAGTTCGTTCGTCGACCGCTCGAGCCGTCGTACCCGATCGTCGGCGGGGACGTCGTCCTCGATGGCCTCGGTCATCCGCTCGATGTCGCCGCCGGCGGAGAACGATCCGCCGGAGCCCTGCAGGACGACGACGCGGGCGTCGCTGCCCTCGATCTCGTCGAGCGCCTCCGAGATCCCGGTGCTGATCTCCTCGGAGAGCGCGTTTCGTCGGTCGGGCTGGTTGAGCGTGATCGTCGCGGCTCCGTCCGCCTCGAGATCGAGGAGGACCGCATCACCGAGCGCCATCAGTCGTCACCCTCCCCTTCGCGGAGTTTGAACTTCTGGACCTTCCCGGTGGTCGTTCGGGGGAGTTCGTCGACGAACTCGACCTCACGCGGGTGTTTGTACTCCGCGAGGTTGGTCAGACAGTACTCTTTGATCTCCTCCTCGGTTACGTCGCCGTCGGGCGTGCGGACGACGAAGGCCTTGACGGTCTCGCCGCGGCGCTCGTCGGGGATGCCGGCCACGGCGGCGTCGGCGACATCGGGGTGCTCGAAGAGGAGTTCCTCGACTTCCCGCGGGTAGACGTTGTAGCCGCCGGTGACGATCATGTGTTTCTCGCGGTCGACGACGTAGAAGAAGCCGTCCTCGTCGTGGTAGCCGATGTCGCCCGTGTGGAACCAGCGGCGGCCGTCCTCCTCGGTGAAGGCCTCCTCGTTGGCTTCGGGCAGGCCGTAGTAGCCCTTCATGACGTTCGGCCCGGCGACGACGATCTCGCCGGTAATCTCGTGGAGGTCGGCCGCTCCAGCGGCTTCGCCGCTTTCGCCTCGTCGCGTCTCCGCCGCGACGCTCTCCTCGTCGATCGGGCCCTCCTCGACCGGCGGGACCTCGCCGAAGTCGTCGTCTTCGGGCGGCTCGTCGCCGCCCGAACGGTCAGCGGAACTTCGTTCCGCGCTATCGACCACTTTGGAGTCGACGCCGGGGACCGTCTTCCCGATGCTGCCGACCCGCCGCCCCTCGATCGGGCTGTTGAAGTGGGTGATCGGGCTGGTCTCGGTCAGGCCGTATCCCTCGTAGATCTTCGGCTCGTAGCGTTCTTCGAACTGGCGCAGGACCTCGACCGGAATCCCGGAGCCGCCGACGCCACAGAGCCGCAGCGAGGACATATCGAACTCCTCGGCGTTGGGCTGGTTGATCACGTCGTTGTACATCGCCGGCACGCCGTGCATGATCGTCAGCTGTTCGTCCTCGATCAGCGAGACGGCGTCCTGTGCGTCCCAGGAGGCCATCGGATAGTACGCGCCGCCGTTGAACAGCGCCGCGTTCATCGTCACCGTCATCCCGTAGATGTGAAACAGCGGGAGGACGCCGAGCGATCTGTCGTCCGGCCGGATGCCGTCGGGGATGAGCTTCGCCGCGGCCTTCGCGTTCGACGACAGGTTCTCGTGGGTGAGCTGGACGCCCTTCGGCTGCCCGGTCGTCCCGGACGTGTACGGCTGGACTGCGACATCGTCGTCGGCCCGGTCAGCAATGTCGGGGACTCCCCGCTCGAGGAATTCCTCGAACTCGGTCGCGCCCTCGGCCTCGCCGCCGATGCTGACCACGTGTTCGACGCTGGTCTCGTCTTGGACCTCTTTGACGAAGGGGACGAGGTCCGCCAGCGCGACGACGACCTTCGCCTCGCTGTCGCCGAGCAGGTGGCCGATTTCGCGGGCCTTGTACTGGGGATTCATCGGGACGACGACCCCGCCGGCGCGAAGCGTCCCGTGGAAGGCGATCAGAAACGGCGGGACGTTCGGGAGATAGAGCGCGACGCGGTCGTCCTCGCCGACCCCTCGCTCCTCGAGCGCGGCCGCGAACGCCCCCGTCTGCCCCCAGAACTCCTCGTAGCTCGTCTCGGACCCCTGAAAACCGATCGCGGTGTTGTCGCCGTGTTCCTCGACGGCACCCGCGACGTTAGTGACAAGATTTGTCATACTCCGTGCGATACGTTTCCGTGTATCGTAAAAAAGATTTACATCGTTCGGTCCGATCGGCGATTTTTCTTACCAGCGATAACGAGAGGGGCAGTCAGTCGCCGCTGGGACGGCACGGAATCGGACTCGCGGTCGCGACACTGCCGACTCGTTTGCCGGTCCTCGCCGGCGAGGACTCGAGGGTATTTACCGCCGCACTTCCAATCACGCGTGTCATGTACCAGGACATCCTCGTCCCGACGGACGGGAGCGACGGGACCCGTCAGTCGCTCACGCACGGGTTGACGATCGCGGACCGCTTCGACGCGACGATCCACGCGGTATCGATCGTTCCCGAGGGGCCGCTCGGGACGCTTCAGACCGACGAAGCGATTCCGGCCGCCGAGCGGGCGGTCGAGCGCGTCGAGGCCGAAGCGGACCGGGAGGGCGTCGACGCCGTCACGGCGGTCGAACGGGGCGTTCCCCACGAGGAGATCCTCGCCTATGCCGACGACCACGGAATCGATATGATCGTCATGGGGACGCAGGGCCGGACTGGACTCGATCGAGTGCTGGTCGGCAGCGTCACCGAGCGGATCGTCCGGATGGCCGACGTGCCGGTCGTGACCGTCCGCCTGAACGACGAGATCCGAATCGAGGACGCCGACGAGGCGGCGCGGATCGCCCGGAAAACGGCCGAGCAGGAGGGGTACGACGAGGTGACCGTCCTCGAGGACCCGCATCGAACCAGCGCCTCGTGGATCGTCCCGCTCGAGACCGACGCGGGGCCGGTCCACGTCCACGTCGATGCGATCACGAGCGAGGCCCGCATCGCGCGGGGACCCGAAACTGAATAGACCACTAGACCTGCCTCGAGTGCTGATGGGGACGGCCCGAGAGCACGGATCGACGGGTCGACGGGAGCGTAATCGGGGCCAACAGCGGGGTACGGACCGCCATCGTCGTTCCGGGAGGGCTTACACGGGACAAACGCGCCGTTTTCCGTCGTAACGATAGCGCTACTTTTTGACTGCAATTCCGGTTGGCGAGCACGAATGAGGGACACACTGTGAACCGGCGACGGCTGCTGCGATGGGCTGCGGCGAGTAGTACCGTCCCGGTCGCCGCCGGCACTGTCCAATCACAGTCCGACGGATCGACCGCGGGAACTGACGGGGGCGGATCGGACGTGACCGTCCGTCTCGTCGACGTGACCGACCCGGTCGAGGGCGGCGGGCTGCTCCGATGGACCGCCGAACTCGAGAACCGGACCGACCGAACGGTTCGCCCGACCGTCGAGTACCTCGTCGACGACGAGTCGGCCGGGACCGTCACGCTCACCCTCGAGCCGGGGGAGACGGAGCGACCCTTCCCCCGCAGCTACCGGATTGAGCCCGCCGCCCGGGATCGGGCGGTGACGGTTCGGGTCCGAACCGAGGGCGATTCGGCGGCGCGAACGGTCACCGTACTCGGAGTCGACGAACTGGACGACGGGCTGACGCGTCCGGGCGAACCCGTCGCGGTGCAGCCGGGAACGACGGTCTTCTTCGAGGCCGGGGCCGTCGATCCCGAGACGGACGGATCGCAGTTCACCGGCTGGTGGGTCGACGGCGAGAGCGTCGGCGACTCGATGGTCGGCCCCGCGTGGCAGTCAGTTTACTACGCGGAACAAAACGCCCATTACTGGCAGTACACCCCCGAATCCGAGGGCACCCACGAGGTCACCGCCGGCATCGACACGGAGGACGGCAACTACCGTGCCGACTGGACCGTGAGCGTGACGCCCGACGGACATGCGTCGCCGACGATCGAGGCCGCTCGCCCGGAGCGGGGGACGCTTCCCGCCGACCGCGGCGGGACGATCGACCTCGAGATCGACGTTGCCGATCCGGACGGCGCGCTTGAGCGTGTCGTCTGGTGGGTCGGCCAGTCGGACCTCATCCTCGGAACGTCCGAAGTCAGCGGGACGGCGGATACGGCGTCGCTGACCGTCGACGGCGGCCTCTGTCACACGTGCTCGGTCATCGCGTGGGTGATCTGCGACGACGGCACGTTCGCGTCGGAATCGCTCTGGCAGGCCGACGATACCGGCTCCGGCGACACCGGGCTGAGCGCCTCGATCATCGAGACGAACGATCCGGTCGATGCCGGAGATATCCTCGAGGTGACCGCCGAACTCGAAAACGGCGGCACCGAACCGGTCACTCGAGACGTCGACCTCGTCGTCGGCCACGACCCCCAGCGGGTCGATACACGATCCGTCTCCGTCGCCGGCGGCGGGACCGAGACGATCACCCTCGAGTTCGAAACGGCAGTCGTCGACCGGACGCAGGCGTTCCCCGTCCGCGTCGAAGCCGACGACGCCGTCGCCGAACGGACCGTCGAGGTGATCGGGACCGCTGACGCGGGCGGGCGAGTGACGATCACCGGGACCAACGACCCCGTCGACGCCGGCGACGTCCTCGAGGTGACGGCGACCCTCGAGAACGCGACCGATCGGGCCGTCAGCCGGGATGTCGAACTGATCGTCGGGCATGATCCCACGGTCGTGGACACGCGCCGACTCTCGATCGACGGCGGCGGGTCGGAATCGATCACGCTCGAGTTCGAGACGGCCGTCGTCGCGAACGACCAATCGTTCCCCGTCCGCGTCGCGGCCGACGGCTGTGTGGCCCAGCGAACGGTCACCGTCCGCGGGACGAACTGACGGGATGGGGACGGGGGCGGACAGGAGCGGTGACGAACCGCCGGGAATCGGTTGTCCACCGTGTGCGACTCGTCTCTCTCGCATTCGTCGCTCCGCTCGAGTGCGCTCGCGACGGCTCGAACTGCCTCGAGACGAACGCCGGCTCCGAGACTGTACGGATCGAACGACCGAGTCGGTCGGATGCACGGCAGACCGATCGAGAAACGTCGTCCGCGGGGACGGTAGGTGGTGGTTTCGAACGCGACCCCACGGACAGTTACACGAGACCGATCCCGGAGTATAAAGCTATTCACATAGTACTTCGGTCGTTCCACGGGCAATGGACCCGTTCAGCCGACTCGAGTCCCCTCCGTTTACGACGACCGAGAGTTGGTCGCCGTCGTGCGAGGAGCGACCGCCGATCGAGAGACAAGCGCCTCGCAACGTCCGTCGTGACGGTTCCGCTATGAATACTTTTTAGTAGGCAGTATCGTATGGTAGACCATGGCAAACAAGGAGAGCGATGGGGTGTCTCTCGACAGGGTGGCCACAACGTCTGGGTTGTACGAACGCCTGCTGCAGTCGTTCGGCTCGCCGGAACCGCTGGTTCTGGTATTGCTGGCGCTCCTGATGTTCCTCTCCCTCATCACGGGCCATCAGCTCGGGCTCTGGTAACGTCGGTTCGATCGGCGACCGGGGATCACCGATAGCAGCGCGTCGAGGTTGTCACACAGGAACAACCCCGTGTGACCCGGCAGAAGAATTGGCTTTGAACCTCGGAGTTAGCTCGCTGGAAGAGAGACAACTTCCGAAGATGCCGTACTTGTAGGTAGAGGGTTTGAACCGACGGAATCAAGCCAGGGGTGGGATTTGAACCCACGAAGTCTCGATTACAAGTCGAGTGCATGAACCGCCCATGCTCCCCTGGCGCAGGCCGTGGGTTAGCCGTCCTCCTTTGAGTGTGTATCGTTTTCCGCCCGGTCCTCGAGCGATCGCCCCATCGTCACTCGGAACTCGTCGTACCCCTCGCGGCGGTAAAATCGGCGGGCGTCCTCGTTGCCGGCCATCACCTCGAGGAGTATCCTGTCCGCGCCCCGCTGTGCGAGCGCATCCTCGGCGGCCTCGAGCAGCGCAGAGCCGATTCCCTGACCGCGGGCGGCGGGTTCGACGTAGATGTTCGAGAGGAGGCCGCGGGTGGTGTCGAGGTCGAGCGAGCCGCGTTCGATCGAGACCGAGGCGAAACCGACGAGTCGGCCCTCGAGGCGGGCGACGAGCAGGCCGTCGTTGATCCGGTAGGCCGCGAGCGTTTCCCGCATGGTCTCGCGGTTGGCGTCGGCGCGTACGGCCGAGTCGTACTGTCGCTGGTCGCGGGCGAGGCGGACCCACATGTCCGCGAGGGCGTCGAGATCGTCCCGAGCGGCGGGCTCAATCGTCGGCTGCGGGTTGTTGGGGGGCATTCTCGAGTGCGGTCACGGCAGGGAGCGATTCGGCGGTGAGCATTCGGAGCGCCGCGCCGCCGCCGGTGCTGATGTGAGAGAAGTCGTCGATGCCGAGCCGTCGCAGCGCGGAGGCCGTGTCGCCGCCGCCGACGATGCTCGTCGGGATGTCCGTGGCGGCGCCGTAGAGCTGTTTGGTCCCCGTCTGGAACCGGTCGTCCTCGAAGACGCCGGCGGGGCCGTTGAGGATGACCGTCTCGGCGTCGTCGAGGATCCGCCGGTAGTAGTCGAGCGTCGACCCGCCGATGTCCATGGCGGACTCCTCGTCGCCGGGCGGCAGGGCGTTGACGCCGAGTTCGTGGCGCTCGCCGTTCCGGGCGACGGCGACGTCACGGGGGAGCGCGATTTGATCGCCGTAGGCGTCGAGGAGGTCGGCGGCGCGGTCGATCTCGTCCCAGTAGCCCTGATCGTAGATGAAATCCGAGCTGGCGTCGCCGAGGTCGACGCCGTCGGCGATGAGAAAGACGTTACCGACGACGCCCGCGGTGAGGACGTGATCGGCCAGCCCCTTCTCCAAGACCGACCACGCGACGTCGATCGAATCGGGGACTTTCGCGCCACCGAGGACGTAGACGCGGGGCTCGTCGGTCTCCTCGATAGAGCCCAACACGTCGAGTTCGGACTCCATCACGCGGCCGGCGTAGCCGGGGAGGACGGTCGGGAGGCCGACGAGCGAGGGCTGCGAGCGGTGGGCCGCGGCGAAGGCGTCGTTGACGTAGGCGTCGAGGACGGACTCGAGGCCCTCGACGAGGTGGGTCCGCGCGGCGCGCTCGGGGTCGAACTCCATGTACTCCTCGCTGTAGAAGCGCGTGTTCTCGAGGACGACGCAGTCGCCGTTCGAGAGGTCCCTGACGGCCTCGCGGGCGGCCTCGGTGAAGGTCGCATCGACGTAGTCGACGGGCTGGCCGAGCAGTTCCGAGAGGCGATCGGCGTGGGACCGAAGCGAGACGAAATCGTCGCCGCCGGGCCGACCCTGATGGGCGAGGACGGCGACGCGGCCGCCGCGGTCGAGCAGTTCCGAGAGGGTGTCGACGTGGGCGCGGAGCCGGGCGTCGTCCGCGAGCCTGCCGCCGTCGTCGATCGGACTATTGACGTCGACGCGGACACCGACGGTAGTCCCTTCGACGTCCAGGTCGTCGAGGGTCTCGATCATTATCGACCCCTCCACCGCGCCACCCGAAAGGTCTTTCTATCGGAGAGATACGGGTCGGCGGCCGCTGGCACGGGCTACGCTGTCGTAGGGGCCGACTACCGGTCACACCGTTCGACAGTCCGCACAGACCAGTTGCCCGTTGGCGTCCCACAGCGAGTCGGCCAGCGAGCCACAGGCCTCGCAGACGCCCTGCGTGGTGTACTCGTCGCCGCCGTTCGGGAGCAGTTGGGAATCACCCTCCTCGGGAGCGCGGGCGGTCGCGGCGGCGGCCCCGGGTTCGCGGTCGACCGGCGGTTCGCTCGAGCGGGCGGGGGTCATCGTCGCCTGGAACGAGCCCGCGGCGGCGATGACGTCCCGCTGGGTGACCAGTCCGACGATGCCGTCCTCGTCTTCGACGACGACGTTGCGGATGTTCTGGCGGGCCATCGTGGTCGCGACGTCGGTGAGCGATCGGTCGGGGTCGACCGTAATGACCGGCGTCGTCATGGTGTCGCCGACGGTCGTCTCGCCCGGATCGCGGGCGTCGGCGACGAGCCCGAGCACGTCCCACTCGGTGACGATGCCGACCGGCTCCGCGCCGCGGACGACCAGCGCGCAACTCGTCCGTTCTTCGCGCATGAGCCGAACGACGTCGCGGATCGCGTCGGACTCGCTGACGCCGACGTAATCGGTCGTCAACACGTCTCTGACGGACAGCTCCGATTCCATGTGCGAATGAAACCCACGGACGGGCTAAAAGCTACCTCCACTACACTTAAGAAAATCGGCGGCGAAGTCCAATAGATCCGCGACTCATACGGTTTACTGTAACGATTTACCGGTGGGACCGCAGAGCGGTCGCGGTCCCACCGGCAATGACTTACAGTAGACCGTATCAGGCCGTCTCCCACTCGAGTTCGACGCGGGTCCCGTCGGCCCGGCAGGTCTCGAGGGCGTGTTTCGCCTCGAAGCCGGCCTCGTGGGCGCTCTCGCCGCGGCCGACGCCGACCTGCATCTCGACGTCGACTGCGGCCTCGACGTGGGCGATCGCCTCTTCGTAATCGGGCTCCTCGAGGTCGGGGCAGACGACGATGACGTTGTCGCCGCCGACGAAGAAGGAGAGGCTCTCGTGGGCGTGGCGCATGTGGCGCATGAGTTCCGCGTAGCCCTGCTCGATCTCGATGAAGGTGTCGAAGGCGTTGAGTTCGTCAGTGTAGTTGCCGGTCGCGTTGATCACGTCGAAGTGGGCGATCTGGATGTCGTCGTCCGTTCGATGAGCGTCCTCGATGACCCGTCCCTCGAGACACTCGCGGCGGTTCTTGTCCTGTGCGCTGCCGGCCTCCTGCAGGCGTTCGGTCGCGTCCGAGAGCGCCTGGACCGGGCTCGTGCCGGTCGCGACGCCGAGGCTGAGCGTCACGGGGTAGCGGTTGCCGACCGATTCCTGGAGGAGCGCGTGGTCCTCGAGCGAGCAGCCGTTCGTGACGGCGATCATGTTGTCGAAGCGAGTGAAGAACGTGTAGCCGCCGCGGTTGCCGATAAACTGAGAGATGTCCGCGAACAGCCGGGACTGCATGGTCTGGAGGTCGGCCTCCCGTCGCGGCTCCGGCGTCACGGTCCACGGCCCGTAGTTGTCGATCTGAACGAGCGTCACCTGCGTGTTAGTCACGGTGATCGACTCTTTCGAACGGCGTCGTATAAGTGATACGTAATCCAGATTCGTGATGCGCCCGAACGGCCCGTTAGGCGTGCTTCTTTTCCGGGTTCTCGCCCTGCGGGTGGTACGTCCAGAAGTTGCCGGCCCGCATCGCCGCGCCGACGGCCTTGTGCATGTCGACCAACGTCTCGAACTCCGCGGGTTCGACGTACTCGAAGATATCGCTGAGCGCGACGACCGTCTCGTGGTTGATCCGGATCGGGTAGTCGCCGTACTCCTCGACGAACTCGTCGCGGTCCATCGGGAAGTCCTCCTCCTCGTCGACCTTGTCCGCGATGATCCGCATGTCGTACTTGCGCATCCCCTCGCTGCCCTCCTCGCCGTCGGGATCGACCGGCCAGTTACTGCTCATACTCCGACGTGTGCAGGGGACCCGCAAAAGGATTACTCTCCGCGGCTGTCGTCCTCGTCGGCGACGGTCACGTCCGGGCGTGTGCAGTGGCAACTCGGTCGACCGACGGCGATCTCGGCTCGCTTCACGTGACTGACGGACGGTTGGCTCCACCGGCAATCGGACCGCGCTCGCGCCGGACCCGTCTCGAAGCGCACATTCCTCTCCAACGGGGTGGGGAACATCCCTCCGGAACTCCGGCATACCGGTCCCGCCATTGGCATGCTGACACAACGTATATCCGCGAATCCGGGGAACGGAACGTATGGGCGGAACCGAGCCCGAACTCGACGAGGTCGATCGGGGAATCCTCCACATGCTGCAGAAAGACGCCCGGGATAACACGACCAGAGAGATCGGGGAAGCGGTGGGCGTCTCCGCCGGTACGGTGCGAAATCGGATGGAGAAACTCGAGGACGCCGGTATCATCCGGGGATACGTTCCCGATATCAACTACGAGAGAGCGGGCTATCAGCTCGTGATCCTCTTTACCTGCACTGCGAGCGATCCGTCCGAATCGGTCGCCGAGGATCTCCTCGACGAACACGGGGTCGTCACGGTGCGGAAATTGCTCGCCGGCGAGGAGAACTACCACGTGACGGTCGTCGGGTCGGACACGGACGACGTGTCCCAGATCGCGAATTCGATCCGCGAGTGCGGACTCGAGATCGTGCGGTCGGAGGTACTGGACGAAGAGTACGTACAGCCGTTCAACCACTTCGGAAAGGAGTTTTCCTGACCGGAACTCGGAGACGAGACGGTCGGTACCGTCCGAGCCGAGACGTGTTGCCGGGAGACCGCGGTAGCCACCGACGTGCCCGTCGATGCCCATCCGACGAAATCAGCGACAGACGCCACCGTCGTTTCGAGGACGAGTGCAGTCGCCCGGTTTCGGATCGAACGGGTCTCCCCGCCGGCAGCCGTTCCGATCGAACCGGCCGCCGCCCCTCCGCTCGACAGCGCGATTTCGACGCGGAGACGGCAGTGATACTGATCGAGTTGGGACGAATATTATGAGGACATCTACTAAATTATCAAACTGTATCCGACCTATACAGAGTTAGTTGAACGTCCACCAAGGCTTTATCCGTGCAGGGCGGCTGCAATGGCATAATGGAACGCAACCACACTGCTCGTGAAACGAGTGCCAGCACGCCCGTCACTCTCGTCGTCGAAGCGGTCGCGGACCGCGAAGGCGTTGCACCGATGGAGCTCCAGCCCCCGCTGTACGACGCGGTCGATCCCGAGGCGTTAAACGCGCTCGTTTCGTCGGCGGACGGCGACACCGACACCGGGACCGTCCGGGTGTCGTTCGAATACAACGGCTACGACATCACCGTCGGGAGCGACGGCGACGTCTCCGTCGGCGAACCCGGAACGCAGCAGTCGATGCAGTCAGAAGCCGATATCGGCCGATAGCGCGCGCTGCGTGGACGATCCGCCGGAGTTCGGATTCACTGTCGCCGCGGCTGACTGTCGACCGAACGAGTCCGCGTGCTCGAGCGGGAAAACCCGGCTCTCGGTGGCTGTCTGTCGGGTCATCGTCGAAATCGACCGTGGGAATCGGAGCCGAATTGCCCTTGGTTCGAAAGCACGCACGTCATCCCGTCACCTAGCATAGGCCGAGTATCTCGTCCGATGACCGACTCTCACCCCGTGGAGGCGCTCTTGATCGATCCGAACCCCGAGCACGTCCGCATCTTCTTCGAGGCCCTCGAGAACGAGAAAATCGCGAGTCGCATCCACGCCGTCTCGAGCGGCGGTGAGGCACTCGATTTCCTGCATCGACGCGGCGAGTATTCCGACGCCGTCCAGCCGAACCTGATCCTGCTGGACATCGATCTCCCCGAGATGGACGGCCACCGGCTTCTCGAGGACCTCATTGCCGATCCCGACCTCGAGGGGGTCCCCGTGATCGTCCTCTCGGGCTCGAACGAAGCCGAACGCGTCGCGCGGTCGTACGAACTCCGCGCGAACGCCTACGTCCAGAAGCCGGTCGAATCGGCGGCGTTCATCGACATCGTCCGCTCGTTCGAGGACTTCTGGCTCGAGATCGTCCGGCTCCCGCCCAGCGAGCCGGAGGACGGCGAGCACCCGTAATCACGTCGAGCGGTCGGCTCGTGCCCTCCCAGAAGTCGGTCAGACGGGTCCGTTATTCTGCGTTGGATTCGAAACGTGTGTTCGACAGGTACTGGACCGGACACTCGATCCAGAGAGCGCAGGGCTCCCGGAATCCGCGACTTATTGTGCTTGCCAACCAACCGGTGGTATGAGCATTATCGCCGAGTTTTCCGTCAAGTCGGACGATCTCGCATTGAACCACGCACTCACGGAGGCGCCACAGATGATTGTCGAGATCGAGCAGGTCGTGGCGACGATGGAAGATCGGCTGATGCCGTATTTCTGGGTGAGTGGCGGCGATCACGAGGAATTTGAAGACGCGTTTCAGAACGATGACTCCGTGAGAAACGCCACTGTTATCGACGAGGTAGAGGACGCGCGATTGTATCGTGCCGAGTGGACGGACAACGTCGAGACCATCATCTATGCATATGTGGAACTGGGGGCGACGCTCATGCAGGCAATCGGCAAAGCGGAAGACTGGGAACTGCGAATGCGGTTCGATAACCACGACTCTCTCTCCGAATTTCAAGACTACTGTGATGCAAACGATATTTCGATCGAACTCAATCGAACCCAAGAACAGGAACAGCCGATGGCGAGCGCCCAGTACGACCTCACGCCGACGCAACGGGAGACGCTGGTCGCTGCGCTCGAAGCGGGCTACTACGAGACCCCACGGGCAGTGACGATGCGGGAACTGGCGGACCAACTGGGGATCGCTCAACAGACACTCTCAAACCGATTTCGCGCCGCATACAGCAATCTCGTGACGAGTACGTTGACGATCAGCCATCCCGATGAGAGCGACGAATAATTCACGAGCGACAGCGTATCTGGCCAGGCCACTCTTGAAGTAGTACTATACAGCACTCCACCTCTTCCGCAAGGAGATGTTTTATCCATACATGGTTACGACCTCCACCGAGTTCGATACGGTTCTTGAACTGTGTCAAGAGCGACACCGCCGTATCATCCTCGCAGTTCTCGCAACTGAGAAGCGGTCGCTAACGGTGAACGATCTCACGAAGGCGATCGTCAAACACAACCATCATGTGCCTCTACTCGAGATTTCCGAAGAAGAATCGCGGGAGATTCGCGTCTCTCTGCATCACATGCATATCCCGAAGCTGGAACACCTCTCGCTCGTTCACTACGATCAGGAACGCAAACTCGTGGAACCAACCCCCCAGTTCGACCAGTTGCAACCCCAGCTTTCGGCCGTCATTGACGCTGATCCTGAGCTTGAAGCGCCAGTTGCGCTGTGAGAGTGGCCGGAACCATTTCGAGCGCCGTGGTGGAGTGATCGTCTTGTCCGCTGTGTAGCGCGTAGCCAACGGTCAGTCTGCAGCCGTCGATATCGAACTGTCCTCTCTATTTCACCCGTCTCTCTGGACGACGAAATCGCGCTCCACTCGAGTTCGAGACCGGGAGCCTCGCTCGAGGTCGCGCCCGACCTGAGTCTCTTTCACGCCGTTTGCAGTAGATATAAGTCACAACGAGTCAACGGTTAGAACGGAAGCCGATCTCCGGAACCGGGGGACGACACTGAAACGTCCCGGGTGCTGGAACCACCCGAGACTCGGCTTCCAACCCGAGAGGGTTAGCAAGCCATGATTGCGTACATTCTACCGGGATATAAACGTCCCGCACGACCGTCGAATCGCCCGACACGACTCTACTCGACGCTGCAACTGGACTCGAGCCCTGATCACAATGCGTAGCGACGTCGACTCGAGCGGTGACGCTGACTCGAGTACCGATACCGACTCGTCGTCGCTCCCCGACTGTCCCCGCTGTGGCGAGCCCGTCGGCTTCGTGACCGCCACCGGTCCCCACACCGGCACCGCGAGTCCGTGTGGCTGCTCGGTCCCGCCCGGACTGCTCGAGCGCGATCGGGAGGAGTAGGTCGGGGCTCGGACTCGAGCCCCGGCGGACAGCCGGCCGGTCGGCGGTGGCGACCGCGACCACCACACCACCACCACGTTCGCCGACATCGGCCGTCGATCGGTCGGTCCGTGAACGGGGGCTCGAGTATCAGTTGTGAGTACAGTATTCTCGTCGGAGACGTTGATTTAACCATCACTGCCTGTGATCTCGCAACAGGATTTATAGGAAGATACTGTCTCGATTTAGAGAACAATGGGTGCGGGACGCTCGGGGGCTGATGAAACGGATGCCGATCCGCCAACTGTCTATCAGGTTCCGATAAAGACGGCGAACGACGAACCGATTCGAACCAATTTCGAGCGAACCGTCGTCGACGGCGTTCGTCGGGATCGACTCGCCGGTCTCTGTGATATCCCGCTCGAGCACGAGACGCTTCGCGTCTGGGGAAATCGAGAGAGCGAACCGGCCGAGGCGGGCGACTATCTCCTGTTTGCGGATCGCGACGGCCGCCACGGCGGTGAGTATACGCTTCTCGCCCGTATCGACCACGCGACGATTCTGGACGCGGAGACGGCAGCGGAGTTCACGGATGCGATCGGGTGGGGCGAGGTGACGGACGCCTCGTATCCGCACGTGATGTTTCTCGACCCGATCTACGAGACGACGCTGGACCGGGCGACCTTCTGGGAAACGCTCGGCTTCCGAGGGTGGCCGAACGATACGTTCAGCGCCATCAACTTCGGTCGCAACGGATCGACGTTTTTCACAGCGTACGATTCGATCGCTGAGTTCATCGAACAAATCCGCGGCAACAGGATCTATCCGCCCGAATCGGTCGGCGAATACGAAACGTTCGACGCGGCGATAACCGATGTTCGGACTCGGCTCGAGGAGTCTGCGAGCGACACGACGTGGCTCAAAACCCGTCTCGGGGAGGTACTCATCTCCGAGTGGTCGGCTGCGCTCACCGGGTTCAAACCGTCCGATAGCGTCTCTGCGAGCACTGCCGCAACGTTCGATCAACTACGGCGTATCTACGAGTCGATCGAACCCGAACTCGAGGAGACCGCCGACGAACTCGGTGTCCGGTCCCTCCACTCGTTTGCACCGGCGAAAACCCTCTTTTGCTGTTGGATCCGTATTCTGCAGAACGAGATCGACCACGACGGGGGCGTGCTGAGCCAACCCCGACTGAACAGCATTCTCCGCGATACCTACACCGTCGAGACCGAAACGGAGACAGAGACGGAACCGGAATTCGAACTGACGGACAGTAGCCATCCGGTATTGTCCCACATCCGGTCGACATCACCGGAGGTATACGCGTTCACTGCACCGTGTGACTACTGGCTAACGAGCCTCGAATACAGCGCAGTGTCTTTCGACGCGGACCATCGGAGCCGGTGGGCGGACCTCTCGGAAGGCGACGTTGCGATCCTCCACGCTCGTGCGGAGCCGTCGAGCGAGGCGTTTGATCGGCAGCCGAACGGCATCATCGGCGTCGGGATTCTCGGTGAGTGGTTCGAGAAGGACGAGCCGTGGTGGCGGGACGAGCACGAGGCCGGTGAGTCGTACCCGCTGGTCGCAACGTTCGACCGGCTGTTCCTCACCGGTTCGGTCGACGATATCGATACGTCTCGATCGATCACTGAAAAGACGCCATCGATAATCGATCGAGAGTCCGCCGCGCTGACGGCGAACCTCCTTCCGATCGACCGAGCGAACAGTCTCTGTGCGGCGGTCGCCGATACCGAATTCCCGGTCCAGTCGCAGTACGCGACGTTTCGAACCGACGACGGGGAAATCGATTACGAACGGCCGATGGCGCTCGTCGACGCGCTCGCAGATGAACTGAGTGAAGTCCCGACAGTCAACGTTCACAAACCGTATCGCGGTTCGATTCGGTCCGATCCGCTCGAGGGGCTCTACTTCCCGGACGATCAGGGCGAGCGAATCCTCGAGCAGATCACGACGGCACTCACGTCCGGCAAGCACATTCTCCTGACCGGGCCACCGGGAACCGGGAAGACGGAGATCGCCCGCCGGGTCTGTTCCTCGCTCGCGGAGACGTATCCGTCTCTGTATTCGGGGTTCGAAATGACGACGGCGACCGCCGACTGGTCGACGTTCGATACGGTCGGCGGATACATGCCGAACGAATCCGAGGGCAGCGGTGACGGCGACGATCTCGCGTTCACGCCGGGGATCGTCCTCAACCGCCTCAAGAACAACCGGACGGGAGCCCAGTCGAACGAATTACTCATCATCGACGAACTGAACCGCGCCGATATCGACAAAGCGTTCGGCCAGCTTTTCACCGTTCTCTCGGGGCAGTCGGTCCAGCTTCCCTACACCAAAAATGGCCGCGAGATCGAGGTGACGACGACCGACGACGGTGCTGCCCGCCCCGCAGCCCATCAGTACCTCGTCCCGAATTCGTGGCGTATCTTTGCGACGATGAACACCTACGACAAGACATCGCTCTACGAGATGAGCTACGCGTTCATGCGTCGGTTCGCGTTTATCCGCGTTCCCGCACCCGAACTCCCCGAGGACCGGACGGACGAAGAGCGATTGGAGCAACTCGTCTACGACTACGCGAACGCGTGGGATCTCGAGATCGATCGCCCCGAAGCGATGGCCATCGGTCGCGTATGGCGGGAGACGAACCACGCCGTCGAGGAACGATCGATCGGCCCCGCGATCATCGAGGATGTCCTGCGATACGTCAATCAGCATCCGGAGGACGAACTCGAGTACCATCTCACGCAAGCGGTCATCAGCTACGTCTTCCCCCAACTCGAGGGCGTGCCGAAGCGACGGAAGATCGTACAGGAGATCGCGGCCGTCAGGGAAATCGACGCATCCCTGCTCGAGCGAGCCGCTCGAGAGATGCTACAGGTGGCAGTGAATGAATAGGGACGACCTCCTCGACCAGCTCACCGAGGACATCCTCGCCCACGTGATGCGCGGGTCGTTCCCCGAGCGCGAACTGGCGAAGTCGATCAAACCGGACCAGTTGGACGACCGGTTCGAGGAGTACGAACTGCTTCTCGATCTCCACTTCGTCCTCAAATCGGATGTCGTCTCGTTCGTCAGAGAACTCCCGAAACATCTGCGGAGCGTCCGAACGGAAACGCAGACGACATCGCGAACGCGGCGCGGTACTGTCGATGGACGAATCAACTGGGGAGAGACGATCAAGAAGCGCTATTCCGAACACCCGCGAGACCGGTCGATTTTCGTCTGTGACAACCGATCGATAGACTACGATATTCCCGAAAACATCGTTCTCAAACGACTGATTTCGGTTGTTCACACGACGATCCGCGAGGCCGAAGAGTACCTTCGCGGGGAGTACGACTGGGTCCAAGAGACGTGGAAGGGCAACGAGAACCTCATCGACGAGTTACAGCGAATCGTCGAGCGAAACGTCCACGTTCGACGGATTCGCGACCCGGACACCTACGAGCCCACCGAGCGGATGCTGACGACCGCCGCGAATTCGCGACAGGAAGTGTACCGCGAGGCCGCCTCGCTGCTCAAATCTCGAGAGCGGCTGTTCGAGGGCGATTCGGACGAAATCCGAGACCTTCTCGAGGAAACGGCGATCGCACCTGACGATCAGGACTCGCTCTTCGAACTCTACGTCCTCTTTCGGTTCGTCGCGACGCTCGAGCGGTTACAGGAGAGCCAGCCGGAGTTCAAGACTATCGCAACGGGTCGACAAGAGGTGGCTCGCTTCGACGGCGACAAGAAAATCGCTCTCTACCACGACAACTCTGCGTCCGACCGAAATCTGTCTTTCGTCGCCGTCCCCGATGAAGAACAGGAGGAACTCTCGCGGACCGACGAAGTACAGCTCACGGCACAGGACATCGCCGGCGACTACTTCGGTCGAGACTTCCGAAACCACACGGGTCGTCCCGATGTCATCGTCCTCGAGATCATCTCCGAGTCGGACGACCGGCACGAGTATCTAATCGTGGAAGTGAAAAACAGCACGAACGAGGAGACGATCCGCCGCGGAATCAAAGAGACGCTGGAGTACCTCGCCTTCCTCCGAGTCAACGAAGACTACGTCTTCGGGAACGACGACGAGAGCTACTTCGGGTCGGGCTGGAACGGACTGCTCGTCGTTCAGGATTTAGACGAGGAGACTGCGTCGCTCGAAGAACAATCCGAAAACCCGGTGACGATACTGCAGGCGGCGGAGTTGGAACAGGAGTTGGCGGCTGTGATACAGGAGATTTTGTAAGCCGAGATCGATGCGGTAAGGTGTGTCTGAATCGGACGTGATCGCCAAACCGAAGACTCAGCCGACGATCCGTCGTAGATAGTCGCCTTAGTCGTCGGCTGTCGTCTCCGCGTCCTTACCCAGCACTTCCTCGCGGTGCTCGTCTAACAGTGGCGCGCGACCGCGGGGCTCGGGGTTCGTCTCGCTCATCTTGATCGGGTTGCCCGCGATCTCGACGTCCCTGTCGGCACCCGGCTGTTCGACCGGCACGAGCATGTCTCGAGCGGCGACATGTGGATCGTCGAAGATCTCCTCGGTAGTTTGGACCGGGGCGGCGGGGACCCGTCCCTCGAGCGCGCCGACGAGTTCGTCGTTCGTCTGCTCGATGGCCCACGCGGCGAGTTCCTCGCGGAGGGCCTCGCGGTGCTCGAGTCGTTCGGGGGTCGTGGGGTACTCCTCGGCCAAGTCCTCGCGGCCCATCACGTCGCAGAGTTCGGCCCAGTGGTTGTTGTTGAACGCGGCGATGACGGCGTAGCCGTCGGCGGTTTCGAAGGCGTCGTAGGGGAACAGCGTCGGGTGGGAGTTACCCCGGCGGGTGGGGGCCTCGCCGGTGTAGGACTGCTGGTAGATGGCGCGCTCGGTGAAACTGAGCATCGAGTCGTACATGGCGGTGTCGACGTACTGGCCCTCGCCGGTCTGTTCGCGGTGGTTCACGGCGGCCAGAATGCCGATGCAGTTCAGCGTCGCGGTAAAGAGGTCGCCGACGCCGGGACCGGTCTTCGTGGGCGGGCCGTCGGGCTGGCCGGTGGTCTCCATGACGCCGCCCAGCGCCTGCGCGATGAGGTCGAAGGAGGGCTGGCCCTGCCGCTCGGTTTCGCCCGTCCGCGGGTCGCCGAAGCCCCGGATCGAGGAGTAGATGAGGTCCGGATTGTACTCCGTCAGCGTCTCGTAGCCCAGCCCGTACTTCTCCATCGTGCCCGAACGGTAGTTCTCGACGACGATGTCGGCCTCCTCGACGAGCGAGAGGAAGTCCTCGCGGTCTTCCTCCTCGCCGAAGTCCAGTTCGATGCTCTTCTTGCCGCGGTTGACGCTCTGGAAGTAGCCGCCGTAGGCTTCTTCCTCGGGATCGTCGACGAACGGCGGGTTCGACCGGATCATATCGCCGCCCGGTCGCTCGATCTTGACGACGTCCGCTCCGAGGTCCGCGAGCAGCATCGTACAGTACGGCCCAGCGAGCACCTGGGTCAGATCCACGACGCGAAGGTTCGAGAGTGCTCCCATGTGTGTAGCCACCTTGCGAAACCAGCACCTAAACTTTACTATCGATCATGAAGTTATCCTCGAGCATCGCGTTGAGTGTGAACGATCGCCATAGGGACGCTGTTAGGATGTATAAGGAGTATTATCATGGAAGATGATTAAGTTTATACCCGAGTTCCTCATGGTTCCGAACACGATGTCCCAAACGGTCGTCCTCGGCGTGATCGGCTCCGATGCCCACGTCGTTGGCATCACAATCTTAGAGCAAGCCTTCAGTGCAGCCGGCTTCGATGTCGTGAACCTCGGCGTTCAGACCTCCCAAGAGGAGTTCGCCGAGGCTGCGGTAGCCCACGACGCACAGGCTGTACTGGTCTCGTCGCTCTACGGCCACGCCGAGCAGGACTGTCAGGGATTCCACGGCGTCCTCGAGGAGCGGGGCGTCGACGCGGTCAGCTACATCGGCGGCAACCTCGCCGTCGGACAGGACGACTTCGAGCAGACCCGGAAGACCTTCCGGGAGCTCGGGTTCGACCGCGTCTTCGACTCCGAAACCGATCCCGAAGACGCGGTCGCCGCGCTGCGCGAGGATCTCCAGATCACACCGACGGAGTCGGAACGCGCCACGATTAGTTCCTAGATGATACGAGACGAACGGATTCCGTCCGACGAGCTACGGCGTATCGACGAGGAAATTCGGTCGAACTGGCCGACGGGCGAAGCCGTCGACTTCGAGGAAGCCATCGAGTACCACGAGTCGCTGCCGGATCACAAGCGATTCGCCGACATCCTCGAGTCGGCCGACAAACCCCTCCTCCAACCGCGGGCCGGCGTCCCCCGGCTCGACGACCAGATCGAACTGCTGCGATACCTCCATCAGGAGGGGCAGGCCGATCTCCTGCCGACCACCATCGACTCGTATACGCGCGACAACGAGTACGAGAAGGCCCAGCAGGGCCTCGACAAGGCCCTCGAGACGGGCGACGACACGCTCAACGGCTTCCCGGCGGTGAACCACGGCGTCGACGGCTGTCGCGAACTGATCGACGCGATCGACGCGCCGATCGAGGTCCGCCACGGCACCCCGGACGCTCGACTGCTCGCCGCGATTACCTTCGCCGGCGGCTTCCAGAGCTTCGAGGGCGGCCCGATCTCCTACAACATTCCGTACACGAAACGCCACGGCTTAGAGGAGACCATCGAGAAGTGGCAGTTCGTCGACCGGCTGGCGGGGGCCTACACCGAACGCGGCGTTCGGATCAACCGCGAGCCGTTCGGTCCCCTTACCGGCACCTTGGTCCCGCCGTCGATCGCGATCGCGATCATGATCGTCGAGGGCCAGCTCGCCGCCACGCAGGGCGTGCGCTCGATCACGCTCGGCTACGGGCAGGTCGGCAACGTCGTCCAGGACGTGGCCGCCCTGAACGCCCTGAAGAAACTCGGCAACGAGTACCTCCCGGACGAGGTCGTCGTCACGACCGTCTTCCACGAGTGGATGGGCGGCTTCCCGCCGGACGAGGCCCGCGCCAACGGCGTCATCAGCCTCGGGGGCATGACCGCCGCCATCGCTCGGCCGGACAAGGTCATCACCAAGTCCCCACAGGAGTTCCAGGGGGTGCCGACCAAGGAGGCCAACTCGGCCGGCCTGCGCACGACGCGGCAGGTCATCGACATGGCGATCGAACAGCAGATCGACATCGACGGCATCGAGGAGGAACAGGACCTCATCGAGCGCGAGACCCGGTGTCTGATGGACACCATCTTCGAGCACGGCGACGGCGACGTCGTCCAAGGGACGCTCAAAGCCTTCGACTCCGGCGCGCTCGACGTTCCGTTCGCACCCAGCGACAGCGCGGCGGGCGCTGTCCTGCCCGCCCGGGACGACGACGGTCGCGTCCGCATCTTCGAGTGGGCCGACCTCGAGATGGACGACGACATCAAGGAGATTCACAAGGCCAGACTGTCCCAGCGCGCCGACACCGAGGGCCGCGACCAGTCGTTCCGGATGGTCGCGGACGACGTCGACGCGATCAGCGACGGGAAACTCATCGGCCGACCACAGGGTGATGTCTGATATGGAAATTACAGGAATACACGCCACGCCCGGTTATTCCGGGTTCTTCTTCGACGACCAGCGCGCGATCAAGCGGGGCGCACAGCAGGACGGGTTCACCTACGAGGGCGACCCCGTCACCGACGGCTTCGACGAGATTCGCCAAGCCGGTGAGACGATCATCGTCGACATCGAACTCGCCGACGGTACCGTGGTGCGGGGCGACTGCGCCGCGGTCCAGTACTCCGGTGCCGGCGGGCGCGACCCGCTCTTTCAGGCCGCGGAGTACGCCCCCGTCATCGAGGGCCCCGTTGCCGACGAACTCGAGGGGCGGGACGCCACTGACTTTCTCGACAACGCGGAGGCCCTCGAGAACATGCAAGTAGACGTTCGAGGAAGCGGTGCTTCCTCGAGCCAACCAGACGCGAATGCGTCTGGTGCTGGCGACCGCCTGCACACGGCGATCCGCTACGGCGTCTCGCAGGCGCTGCTCGCCGCAGCGGCCGAGGCCGAGAACACGACGCGGACGGACGTGCTGGCCGATGCCTTGGGAACCGAGCCCGCGACGGAGCCGGTGCCGGTCTTCGGCCAGTCCGGCGACGACCGCTACAACAACACGGAAAAGATGTTCGTCAAGGGCGTGCCGGTCCTGCCCCACGCGCTGATCAACAGCGTCGAGAAGATCGGCGAGGACGGCGAGGTCCTGCTCGAGTACGTCGAGTGGCTCGTCGAGCGCTCGCAGGAGCTGGGGCCCGAGGGGTACGAGCCCCGCTTCCACATCGACGTCTACGGCATGATCGGCGAGATCTTCGCGGCACCCTACGACCGCGAGGAAGTGGTCGACTACTTCGCCGCGCTCGAGGCGGCCGCGGCCCCGTACCCGATCCAGATCGAGGGGCCGATGGACGCCGGGAATCGCGCGGATCAGATCGACGCGATGGTCGAACTCCGCGAGGGGCTGGCTGAGGCCGGCGTCGGCGTCGACATCGTGGCCGACGAGTGGTGTAACACCTTCGAGGACGTGCAGGCGTTCGTCGACGCCGAAGCGGCGGACCTCGTACAGGTCAAGACGCCCGACCTCGGGGGTATCCACCGCAGCGGGCAGGCCGTCCGCTACTGTGAGGGGACCGAAACACGAGCCTACCTCGGCGGCACCTGCAACGAGACGGAAACCTCCGCGCGGGCCTGCGCCCACGTCGCGCTCGCGACCGACGCCGCGCAGGTGCTCGCAAAGCCCGGGATGGGCTTCGACGAGGGGTACATGATCGTCGAGAACGAGATGCGGCGGACGATCGCCAGACGGGAACGGGAACAGTTAACGCCCGACACGGACACTGACGAGGTGACCGCAGATGACTAGGGAATCACAACGGGATTCCGACAACGGGAGCGGAGAGCGAAGCGAACCGCGACCGATTGACTGGACCGATCCCGACACGTTCGCACAGGCGCTCGAGCGGGCCGAGACCAAGGAGAAGGGCAATTTCTTCGAGGACTTCGCGGAGGGCGACCTCATCGAGCACGACCCCGGACTCACGCTCACTGAGTGGGGGAACCAACAGTGGATGAGCCAGACGCTCAATCACGACCCGGCCTACTGGCGGACCGACGCCGCGGCGGCACGCGGATTCGAGGAGCCGCCGATCCACCCGGACTACCTCACCGCCGCCACCCTCGGCATCACCGTCGAGGACCTGAGCGAGAAGGGGGGCTACTTCCTCGGGCGGACCGACGTGCGGTTCCCCGGGACGCCGGTCTACGCGGGCACTGAACTCCACGTCGAGAGCGAGGTCGTCAACTGCGCGACCTCGAGTTCCCGGCCCGAGTACGGCATCGTCTCGTGGCGCACCCGCGGCAAAGACGCCGCAACCGGCGACGTGCTCTGCTCCTACGAGCGCACGAACATGATCCCGCGCCGCGAGCCCGTGGCGACGGACGGGAGCGGCAGTGCCACGGCCGCCGAGGAAGACGGCGACGAGCCCGAACTCCCCGACGAGTTCATCTCGCCCGAGGGCGGCTACTACGAGGACTTCGTCGAGGCCCTCGAGCGAGCCGGCGACGAGAACGCAGCTGTCGCCTATCGACACGAACGGGGTCGCACGCAGGACGACGTGACCGTCGCGTCCCTGCCGCTGGCGACGCTCAACACGGCCAAACAACACCACAACGTCGACGTGATGGCCGACTCGCCGTCGGGCGACATCGTCACCTACGGCGACGTGACCCGGTCGACCGCGCTGGGCCACGCCCGCTCGGACGAGCGGACGTGGCGCGAGGTCGGCTTCGACGACGAATCGTTCCACACGTTCGTCGCCGTGGGCGACACCGTCTACGCGTTCACGCGCGTGATCGAGGCCGAAGCCACGGCCTCGAGCGACGAGGCCGGCACCGTCACCTTCGAGCACATCGCGTTCAATCAGGACGACGAACCGGTCTACTCGGGGACGCGAACCGCCGAGATCCGAACGCGACCGAACTGAGACGCACGACCAGACGAACGACCGCAGCCAACCGCGAATCCAGACACGACCACAGACACATGAGCGAGGACATCCGACTCTGCCGCACGTTCCAGACCGCACCGGCCGCCGTTCCGAAAGACGACTCGGCGAAGTACCTGACCTCCGCGCTCGAGGCGGAGGGTTTCCAGGCCCCCGACTGGCTCGTCCCCGACATGGAAGACGGGACCGCACCGGACATGAAAGCCGAGGGGCTCGAGAACACCATCGAGAAGGTGCCCCAGTATGAGTTCCCCGGTGAGATCTGGCCCCGCGTCGAGTGGAGCTACGAGGACGAGGAGTACTGCGAGAAAGGGCGCGACCAGATCGACCGCCTCGTCGGCGAGCTCGGCGACGAGATCGACGGCGTCGTCGTCCCCAAGGTCGGCCGCCTCGAGGACGTGAAACGCGCCGCCGAGGTCGTCGCCGAGGCCGAGGCCGAACACGGCTACGACGACGGCTCGATCGGCCTCTCGATCATCATCGAAACCGGCCGCGCCCGCTCGGACCTCCGCGAAATCTCGAAGTTCGGCGAGGACTCCCGACTCACCGCACTCGTCTTCGGCCCCGTCGACTACGCCGCCGAACTCGGCGGTCGGGACCTCGGCGACGGCATGCCCCGCTGGGACGGCCTGCTCGAGGCCCTCTCGAACGAGGCCAGCGCCGGCAGCCTGCTCTCGATCGGCGGCCCCTTCGACGACCTGTTCAAAGAGCGTGCCGGCCTGACCTACTACAACGCCGACGAGTACGCCGACCAGGTCGAACACGAAGCGCAACTCGGCCTTGACGGCTCGTGGTCGCTGTACCCTAAGCAGACGATCCAGGCCAACACCGTCCACATGCCCACGCCTGAGGAACTCGAGCGCGACGTCCACAAGATCGAGCGGTTCAACGAGGCAAAACGCGAGGGCACCGGCGCGGTCACCATCGACGGCCAGATGGTCGACGAAGCCACGTTCAAGAACTTCCGCAACACCGTCCAGAAGGTCCGCGCCATCGACGACATCCGACCCGCACAGACCGAGGAGTACTACGACGAGGATCTGCTCGACCGGGCGCGGGACCTCGAGCTGTCGTACCGCTGAACGGTCGAATCACGCTGAATCGCCGGCCGATCGATCTAGTTTTCGGCGTCGGTAGATCGGTATCGGAGCCGCTCACCGTTTGCCCTCCGTCTCTCGGTAGCGGTGTCCGCGACTCTCGCCGCCGTCGAGTAGTTATCAGACCTGACAGCCGGAAAACAATAATTTACTATGATCGTAAGGATTAATAATAGGTGTGGGATGGGTACGATTCACGCATGGCGTTTATACCGCTGCAAGCGGTGGACTTCGCGCATAGTCCGTTAATTACGTTCGTCATCGGTCTTATCGCAGTCGTCGCGTTGCTGGTCTGGCTCGACCTCCCGGCGTTTATTGGCTTGATCATCGCCGGGTTCACCGTCGGCGTCGTCAACACGGTCTTCGTCGCCGACTTCGGCGCGTCCGATGCCGGCTCTCAAGTCGCGACCGCCTTCGGGGAGAACATGGCCGGGATCGGTATCCCGATCCTGATGGCCGCAGTCATCGGCAAATCGATGCTCGAGAGCGGGGCGGCCCAGCGGATCGTCCGGAGCTTTCAGAACGTCCTCGGCGAGTCCAACTCGGACATCTCCCTGCTGGGAAGCAGTTCCTTCCTCGCCGTCCCCGTCTTCTTCGACAGCGTCTTCTACCTCATGGCACCCCTCGCACGGTCGATGCGCGCCCGCGTGGGTCGGGACTACACGCTGTTCATCGTCGTCGTCGGGGCCGGCGCGGCGACCACGCACGTCTTCGTCCCCCCGACGCCGGGTCCGTTGGCCGTCGCGGCCGAACTCGAGACGGATCTGGGGATGACGATCGCCATCGGAATCGCGACCGCCATCCCGGCGGCGATCGTCGCCGGCCTCGTCTACGGCCGGTGGATCAACGCCAGGCTCGACATCCCGTTGCGCGACACGATGTCGACGACGACCGAGGAACTCGAGACCGTCGCCGACAAGCCGACGAGTTCCCTCCCAGGCATGCTCGAGTCGTCGGCACCGATCGTGCTGGCCGTCGTCCTCATCGCTTCGCTGACCGTCGTCGAGGGGTTCCAGGAAGTCGTGCCCGCGCTTGGCGTCATCGAGCCGGTCGCCGCGTTCCTCGGCGGCAAGAACGTCGCGCTCACGATCGCCGCCCTCGCCGCGGCGTACACCTTCATGCGGCACAACAACCTTTCCCAGAGCGAGTGGACTGACGAACTCACGGAGGCGCTAAAAAGCGGCGGTAACATCGCGGCGATCACCGCCGCCGGTGGTGCCTTCGGTGCGCTCCTCGCCGCCTCCGGGATCGGCGACTACCTCGCAGGTGCCCTCCAGGGCATCGGTATCGGCCTGCTGGTCACTGCGTGGCTCATCGCCGCGATCGTTCGCATCGCGCAGGGATCGGCGACGGCCGCGATGCTCACCGCCGCCGGGATCATGGCCCCGCTCACCGGCCAGCTCGAGGTGCACGTCGCCTATCTCGTGATGGTGATCGGCGCTGGTGCCAACATCTTCTCGTGGTACAACGATTCCGGCTTCTGGCTGGTCAAGGAGATCGGCGGACTCACGCAGGGCGAGACGCTCCGAACGTGGACCGTCCTGACGACGATCATCTCCGTCTCCGGACTGCTCACGAGCCTGCTGCTCTCGACGCTCTTCCCGCTCGCATAGATCCGGAGCGGTTCTTCTGCTTTGGCGCTCTCTTTTCACTAGCTAGCGCTTGGTGTCGCGTCTCTTCGAGCCGTCCGGACTGATCGACCACCGCGATGGCGCGCGCTGTTGGCCGGCTGAGTGAAAGCGAAGCCGGCCGACAACAGTGTGCGAGGGATGAGTGAAGCGAGCAGGGCGAGCGAACGAATCGGTTGGGGAGGGCGTGGCGATTCCGTGTTGCCACGATAACAGGACTAGCGGTTTCAATCACGGTATTAGATCTTGTCCGACCTGTTCTCCCCCCCTTGTTGCGTGTGGTCAAGAATTGTTGGGAATAGTAGGGATTGTATTTGAACCACGGTCGTTTCGCTCGCTGATTCAAATTCTACTGTTTAGATCGCAGAAACGCTCTTGATCGGATGGGTTAGAGCCAGCCAACATCTGTCTTTGCGTCCTCAGCCATTACTCTAACATCTCGTGCCTTTTCGACGGCATTTCTGGTTGGAGGCCCCTGTTCAGAACTGGCGCGTGTATTTCTTATTCTATCAGCTCTCAGGAAGGCCCGTGCGTTTTCACATTCGGCTGCTAACTCTTCACAACGGTTGAGGATTTCAGTGTCAACATCACTTGGGGAATCCATTAAATGCTCCGTCAGTCGTCCAATTACGCCTGATAGTGCATCCCCAATATAATCCCCACTTCCGTTAAAATCCTCTGAGTGAATTCGTTCTACTCGTTTCGCTAATAATATCGTTGTGTTATACCATTCTTTCAATTCTTTACGTTGTTTTCGCCGGCTTTGATATTCTGAATAGGATATTCCAATGAAGCCACTAATAGCCCCACCGAGAACTGTTAGTATCCCGACAGCAAGATCATTCACCATATTTCAGATATAGAAGTGGAATGTATTTAACCCAATGATGAAACGCTATGACAGTCGTAGGATCTTCCTAATAGGGCCCCCATCTGTCTCTCAATATATCTATGATCGATAGTATGCTGTAAATAGAAACTATAAAGATAAATGATAATCCGATGATGGCAATTGGTTGCTCAATGCCTACACCTGTTGATGACTCGTTCACGGTATTCGACCAACCTGCAAGAAGACCGAAGATAAGCGAAAATACGGAAATCAATAGGCCAACGGTGCTGGCAGTGGCAAAATTTAGAATGTCAAACTTATCGTCTATCCGTCCCAACTGAGAGTAGTGTTCTTGGAGTGTTACCCGTCGTGCCATTCTGTGGGTTAATATACTGCTTGTGAGTGACCCAATCCAGAAGACAATTCCATTAATTGTATAAGATGAATTGATAACATTCTCGATGTAGTCACTTCCACCTGTGTTCAATGTCAGAGAAAGTATTGAAATGTATATTACAATTAAATACAAACCTGCTCTAAATATATTTAGGGCATCATCCCCAATCGCTCTAAGAGAGTCTCTCTCATTTGCGCCAATTTCACTCACACTATCTGACATTGCTACGGCCATATACTGCTACTCCTATAAGGATACAGATTCTGTAGCACATTATCGCTTCTCTCGGTGAGATCCTTATCTAGGTGAGAGCAGTTCGAGGATAGAGCTGATGGTGATACGATCCCTTAAAATCGCAAGGAAGCAGTGGGGATGGGATTTGAACCACGGTCGTTCCACTCGCTGCGCTCGTTTCACTCCCTGATTCAAATCCCATCGACCTCGCTGTCGCTCACGGGATTGTTCGCGACAGCAACGGTGGGGATGGGATTTGAACCCATGAGGCTTGACAGCCACCTGCTCTCAAGGCAGGCGCGTTGGGCCGCTCTGCCACCACGTGGAGTCTCCCTACGGTTCGACTCCACTATTCCCGCCGAAATCGTACGATTTCGGACGGAACCCACCTCACCTCGTGTTCGCTCTCGCTAAGGGAGTGACCAAACCATGATGCTAATCCAAGCTCGATTGGATGAATTATTGATCGAAATAGGGTATCGAATATAATGACAGTACACGAGGAAGCTGACTTCGATACTCAACGTACGCCAGATAAGGACACAATCAGTACTGATGAGGGAACGATTGTTCTTATCCCTGAGCCAACGAGAGAGCGATTGAATACTAAGCAGCGGACTGACTACCGACATCACCGTGAAGAACTAATCAACTGGATGCTACACCTCGGGAAAGATCCTGATTCAGCCAAGGGATATTCCTTCGATGTAGTAAAGCGGCGTGCTCACGATACTGACGTATTCTATAGATGGGTCTGGGACAACAACGATGGATACACTACTGCTGTTACGACAGACCATGCAGATACCTATACACAAGAGTTAGCCTATAGTGACTACAGTGAGAGCCACAAGTCGAATATCCAGAAATCGCTGAAGATGTTCTTTCGGTTCAAAGGGGATGAGTGGGAACCAGAAATCACCTTCAATGGCGCTACAGGAACATCACCACAGGACTATTTGACCAGAGAGGAACGTCAGAGGCTTAGAGAAGCAGCACTGCAATGGGACTCTATTCCCGCTTATGCAGCTATGTCGCCAGAAGAACGACAGCGGTGGAAAGAATACCTATCTTATCGTCTTGACAAACCAGTATCAGCAGTACAGCCCTCTGACTTTGAAAACGCAGAGGGATTCAAATACGCCTCTCTCATTTGTGTCTCACTTGATGCTGGTTTACGCCCCATTGAAGTAGCGAGGGCAACAGTCCAGTGGGTCGATATCGATAACGCAGTTCTCCGTATCCCCAAAGAAGAGTCGAGTAAGAACCGTGAGAACTGGATTGTCTCACTACAGCGATCTACAGCAGAGTTGCTACAGAATTGGCTCAGGGAGAGACAACTGTACGATAAGTATACAGATAGTGATCAACTCTGGTTAACCCGTCACGGAAATCCATACCGCTCATCGTCGCTCAAATACGTACTCGAAAAAATAGCAGAGGTAGCAAACATCAATATGGAGAATCGCTCACTAACATGGTACAGTCTTCGCCACTCTGTAGGGACGTATATGGCGAGAGAGGGTGGCCTTGCAGCGGCACAGAGCCAGTTACGGCACCAATCCCCCCGAACGACCTTCAAGTACGATCAAGCCCCTGTAGAAGACCGCAGGAACGCTCTTGATCGTATGGGATAGTTCTCTTTCTGAATCTGTTAATCGGGTTCTCAACCAGTAGCCAGAAATATGGGACCCAATTGGCCGAAGGGGGATTCCATATATGCTGAGATAAATTTGGTTCTCTCACGGAAAGTCATTCCACCCCAGCCCTGTGAATTAGTGCCACGGCAATGGTTCTAATTTCCAAGGGGTGGGAGAAGGGAATATACACAAGTTCTTTGTCTACTTGCTTACGGGGAGTATCATTGAGGCGCTTCTTTATAAGTGATATTCGGCTTGGAGAGACTAACCGCCACTTTGATAAGCGAATAGTTCTAACAACTTGTGTAGAACATGGTAGCCATTGAGGAAGCAAGCAGTGGGCGTAAGAAATGCTGGTTGAACCGTGACGAATGCAAGCAACTCGAGCAAGCAGCAGGTCGAACCGATTGGCAAAGGGAGATCGCTATTCAATTCATGACACAGTGCGGCCTTCGGAGTGATGAAGTACCAAAGGTCACACTGAACGATATTCGGTGGAGCGAAGAAGGTGACTGTTGGCTGTTCCAGGTAGAGGGTAAGAACACAGACGGTGGAGATCCGAAAATGCGTGATGCGTGGATGCCAGAGAGAGTAGAGCGGAATATCTCTAAGTTCACTCGAGAAAGAGATCGGGATGAAGATGAATCAATTATCTCAGTATCAGCATCGTCAGTCCGTAGATGGGTCCGTGAAGCCGCTCAAGACGTAGCAGAGGAAACTGATAATGAAAGATGGATCAACGTATCTTCCCATGATCTACGCCGCTCATGGGCCAATTACCACCTCACAGAAAGGGAAAACACTGTTGACGCCCGTACTATGATGAATATCGGTGGGTGGAATAGCTATAATGCGATCAAACCCTATCTCCATGCGCCAACTGAACGACGTATTGGAACAGCCATGGCGGAATAACCCTCAATTATCTCCTAAGCCAATTGCAGACTCATAGATCCGTCTCAAGATTGTCTGAATGGTTTCCATCGTCTTGAAACCGAAACGTCCCTCGAGCCAAACTATGGACATAGGAAGAGCTTCACCTACTTGGGTAAGTATTAAGTTGATACAGTTCATAGTATTGTAGTAAGGTGGGGAGTGTAGTGGTTGCGGTGCGGTTCTAAGGGAATTTCTGTGTCCTATTCGGATTGATTTTCTTTTTCCTCTTCAGGCTGAAGTACTGCTAAGCGGAAGGAGTTATATTTTTCAAACTCGCAGTATTGCAAATCAACATTCTCAGTCGTGTTATCGCCGAATTTACCCAACTGTTGGCTGGTTGCACCTACCTCTTCCTCGTTTCTATACAATCTCACTCCGATATAGCCTTCCGCTGGTTTCTGATTTGCGAAAACTACAGAAATCGTCGCCCTGCAAGCTCCATCGATTGAATATTCGACTGATTCGATTGCAGTCTCATTGTGCTCTTCAGTGGTCCCAACATACTCTGCGTTCATCACAGGATCTTCCTGTTGCTCACCATTCCCATTACCTTCATTACTGCTACTCGAGAGACATCCACTAACCAGGACAGTACCGAATGCTGTGAGTACCTTTCTCCTTTCCATATCAGAGTGACAGGGTACCGAATGGAAAAGTCTTCTTAGAATGTGAATTGCATTCACTGTTGTTTCTGCGATATCCCTCCTAATGAGATTCTGGCCCTTACGTGCGTGCGCTCAAGCAAGGCATGGCCGTCCGCGAAAATAGGAGGATATCAGCGCGAAAAACTACCTTTCCGTTACTACACTATCCCCATGTCCCTACAACCGATATCGATCTATCCCCTTATACAGTCGATCGAGAGTACCTTGCTGGAATCCATAACACACGTATGGTAGAAGTTCATTCCGCTCTTGAGGATCGTCAGTCACCTGTTCTGCCGCCCAGAGAATCTCTTCCCTCGGATTGATCTTTGTTCCATTGGGGAATTGGTCTGCTACCCCGCTTGCAAGATCCTGCGCGTATTCGTAGCCACTTCGAACTGCTGCACGTTCGTTTTCCGCCATCATGGACTGCATCGGTACTTCCCTCTCTCGAGTACTTTCACTTAATTTCATATCACCAATAACTCCCCAAATGAATACCAGATAGTTACCGAATCACTACCTCTTTCGGTTTTTCAGGCCAAATCGCAAGACTGCATGGCTGTTGTTTTCACTTTCACCCCGATTTTATAAGTATTCGAATTTACCTGTAATTAGTCACATAATAGAGGCAGTAGGACAGAGCGACCTATGAAATTGGCTGACCCAATCACTCGAGTTAGCCAGTGAATCACCAATGTACGAGAGAATTGGTGATCTAAACGGGTGAACTGTCATGCTGTCTGTGCTACACAATTATGGCAAGTCGAGATAAGACCGTACGAGTCTCAGAACGCGAAAAGTTCGTCGTTAAGACCACCAAGCACCTGATTTACGGGGATAGTTTCGTTCCCCAAGGAAAGGTAATTGAAGAGGGTTGCAAGGCCCTACTGCGTGAAGAGGGTGAAGAAACGATTGAGGAAATTTTCTAATAATGGCTGCTATCAATAAATATCGAGTTAGCGAGGGAGAGAGTATCGAACTACCTACAAACATTACTGAAAGTGCGATCCATGTTAGTGGAGAATGGTTGTATGTGGTTGAAGATGAAAGTGAAACTACTGCAACCTATACACGTCGTAGGGAATTGGCGGGTAACAACCCACAGCCCCCTATCGCCACTGATGTGTTAGTTCTTAATTTTGACTCAACCAGTTTCGAGTATCTTGAGGAAGTCTAAGAATGGCTACAGAAATCTATTCAACTGATTTCAAACCCGAGAGCGGGAAAATCGTCGAGTTGCCAAGTAACATCAAGCGGATCACCACTGATAGACTTGGTAGCCCACAGTTGGGATATGGCACACTTCACATTGGAGTAGGTGGTATTGGAGAGATAACTGAATACGTAATTCTGGCTGTTGATGAGGGAGAAATTGAGTTAGAATCTGGCAGCCAGTTTCTTGCAGTTGATTGTGCGACAGAGAAGGCATTTTACGCAGTTCCAAGGAGTGAATATTAATATGATTGAAGCGAAGGACATTATCGAGGGGAGAAAGCGGGATGGAAAGGCAAAAGAAGGGCGTTCAGACGACGTAGAAGAGATTCTGTCTGATAGAGAGATAGTTGGCTTTCAGACTGAATTGCCCCTCTTAGAACGCGGATATAGTGATTACCCAGATGAAGGGGAGTTGTTGAGACCCAGTAACAACGACATCGAAAAACTCGCTAATCATGGGAGTATCCATGACAAGGAAGAGATAGCCGCCGAATTGAACGTGGATGTAGGAGTTGTGGATAAAGCTGCGGAGCTTCACGGGATTGACCTTCCAACAGGCGGGAGTTTTGATGTATCTGTTTCCCGTCTTGACCAACTTCTTGGCGACGAGCTACCAGAGGACATGATCGATCCACAGAACCCGCTTTTCTTGTCAATCCTCTATCTTGAACATGGTCTCTCTATCAGCGAAATGGCTGATATTCTGGCCGAGAATTTTTCTACCGCCAATATCCGCTCGAGTGAAGTTCGACAGACTCTCGTTGATACTCGTGTTTTGAAGGGGAAAACGAGTGCGGAGCAAGAAGAACGCCATAAGCAGAATCGGGGTGAGGTGAACCGAACAACCAACGGTGGAATCAATATCAGCACATCTCAATTCTAATGGATGAAATCACCACTGTTTGCGGTGAGACAGAGTACCGTTCTGAGAACGACACTGAAAATGAAGAGGGGTCTAAGGAATTTAAATAAATATGGTCGAATTTCTACAATTAGAGTCTGTTAACCTACTTGGGAAGTGGGAAAATCCACTACTCCAAGAGGAAACTTATCGGTTCTATGTTGATGTAAGTAACTGTCCTGCTGACGTGACAAGTGCTGTCTATAGTGGAAGTGGTGTGAATCCAAGTGACGACGCAACTGCCAGTGTCATTTCAAGTGAGCAACTTAGCTACAATAGATACAGAGCACACATAGAACTGAAAGTTGAAACTGAAGAGCTTGATCTTGAGAAAGATCAACTTGGAATAACAGTTTCCGCCGAACACGAGGAGAGTTTCACTGGTGCTCGGAGACAGGATTTCAATCTCTCAGAATACGTCGATCCAGACAATCTCACTACTCAAAGTCTCGTTCGCGACCTCTCTACAAAGTCAGAAAACCCGCCAAAAAAGGCTGAGGCTCGAGTGGAGATTAAAGATGGCGACGAATGGGTCCGAATTCCGATAACGCTCTGTGAGTTGTGGATCAACAAAGATGGTCCAGCGGATATCACCCGCACTGCAAAGGTTGAATTCCCCGCTGAATGGGATGGCGAATCTATCATTCAGTATATCAATGGTTTCCAGACCGATGGAGACGAGTACGACGAATGTAGGATCTATCTCTACGATCATGATTATGACACCTACCAGATAGCCCACTATGGCTACGTGGGTGGAGTAGGTCCAGCGAGTCAGAATGGTTCAATGAAAATGTGGGTCTACGACCCTGCGGACCTAATGAGAGGCATTCAGGTCTCCAAGTCGTATGAAGAACCAACGATAGAGCAAGTTATTAACTTCGCCATTGATGGAGTTGATGAAGCGTCACGTCCTGTTGGTATTCAACGTCGTACCATTTTTGACGACGTGAAAACGTATATTGCTGGTATTCAGTCGGTTAAAGCGGAGAAAGAAGATACGTCCAACCTCGGTGGAAACGAAGCTCGTTCGGAAGACTTTGCACTTACTGGCGATCTACCAGTTGTAGGTCAATTCCAACTCAACGTTGACGATCTTGTCGACGATATATTTGATTGGGCGTTTGGCACTGACATAACCAGCGGAATTAGAGGTGGCCAAAAACACTTCCAGATGAATCGTAATAATATGGTTGATCTTCTAAATTGGTTTGCTGGAAGGCTTGATGGGAAGTGGCACTTTGAACCGAGCGAGCAGGGACCAGTTCTCCTTTTCGATAACACGAATGCTGGTCTTGGAGAGCCAAGTGAAGACACTGATATTGGTGCCTTCAGTCGTAGATTGTTTTCCGACGAGGAGTGGAAAGAAGCAGGCGATGCAACTGGCGATATAAGTGACATAACTGATCGTGATGCCTTCGCGACAATAACCACCCTCGAGAATCAGGCTCTCTACGACATTAAACCATTCAACACGTTAGAAGTGTATGGTGAATCGCACATGGAAGCCATGACAAGAAGTGTGGAGGAGGGGAGCTATCGTCCAAGTGCGTGGACATCTTCACGTTTTGCTCGAGTGAAAGTGACGTACCCACCGCTACTCGAGCGGACAGGTGGGTATGAGTATTCTGGTCCTGTTGTAGAAGCTGATACAAAAGTACTTGAAGACACAATTCGGGAAGCAAAGAAGGAATTTAGAAAACATCTCGAAGAAGAAACTGAAGGAAATATCACAATCAAAGGAGAGCCATACATTCTCCCATACGATTATATCAAATCAGTAATGGCTTGTAATGGTGTGTTCGAAAACAGCGATATGCCACCTATCACGTATGAAGTGAATGGTGTTAAACACCGCGTTGCGGCTGATGAGCGGTATACGACCGAACTTGGCGTTAGCATATCATTCGATGAAACGCAACTCGAGATAGAATCCGAATATATGCAAGAATGAAATAATATTCTTTCTCGCCCCACGGTTGCATAAATTTTTAAACAGTTAATTCGACAGCGGAACACTGTCGATTTCTTTCCCATGTCTCAAGCAAGTACATATAGTTACGATTGTAGAGTTGGCGAGCAGATCGGTGAAACAGACGATGAACAACCTGTTGTTGCAGGCAAAGGTGATGGTTCTCTTACCAGCGGTGAAGCCTTAAAAGATCAAGATAGACCGAAAAATCGGCATGCAGCCCAAGGACAGCAACGAACGACGTTTCATGCCGATCAAGCCAAAGACTCAGCAAAATATAGTCGACTTTGGAAACATCAGCATGGCTACTACAATGATGATACTGGTAAAAGATCAAACGCTGATAAGGTGAAACTTGCAGAGTCGTTGTGTGACTCACTCCACCTTTCTACCCGCCTCAAAGACGATGTGAAACGTTTGGTTCAACAGTTGGATGGAAGAGGCTTCAATAGGTTTGGCGGGCTTGAGGCGCTTGCTCTTGGCTCTATTTTAGTTGCTCAAAATAGGACAATAGAGCGGCCAGAAGAGTATGAAGATAGGATTCAGGTGAGAGATATCATGGACCACAATGGTGAACGTGTATACAATCACGATCTCCCTCGATTCAAGCACCTTGCCGAGAAATACAGTGTAGATTGGAGAAAAGCAGCTACAAAAGTAAAAGAACTGACAAGCGAGTGATAAGGAACAGATAGTCTCACCCGCTTATCCCATGTCTGACGATAATACATTCGATATTTCGGTTGATATCGATAATGGTTTGCTTTGTAGAAGTTCTTCTAACTCCTACATCAAGTAAGACTGAATTTGATACTTATAAAGGATTGAAAGACAGATCCAGTTGAATGCGGAGGGGAGTTTCACAGGATTATGCTTTCTTCCCAACCAACACCGTTTTAGGAGTGCTCCGTAGGTGGAGGTGCTATTCTTACGTTCTTTCGTAAAACCCGAATCCCCACCTTGTGTGGGGAGAGGGTTTTGTGAACCTGAATTTTTTCTACTACCTGTATTGGAGTACCAATGTGATCCATCTCACCAACCTACTTCATCAATAGATGCTACTGTTCTTGATCCCTTATAAAAGATAATGTGGTGGAATACCAAGGTGAAGTCGTTCCACTTTCATACCGTATCTGGGGTGGGTAGCACTACTACAAGGCGGTTGCTTGCGGGGAATGCGGTAAGAATCCCTCCCGATGCTGTAACCGTAGCGAGGTTTGAGATTCAATCCTACTTCGATTAGCCTTGGACCACCGTGGCGGAGATTTATCACCGTGGATCAATCTTATCTGGGTGAGAGCGACTCGAGGATTGACAAGTTGGTGATCGGTTTCACCAAAATCGCAAGGAAGCGGTGGGGATGGGATTTGAACCCATGAGGCTTGACAGCCACCTGCTCTCAAGGCAGGCGCGTTGGGCCGCTCTGCCACCCCACCTCACCTCCCGCTTTGCCACACGTTCAAAAAGGGTTGTCGGTCTATTCGCGCTCGAGGCTGCCGTCGTCCCCGACCGTCAGCCCGAGTTCGTCCACGAGCGCCGCCGTCGCTTCCGCGCCCGGTCGCTTGGCCGCCTGCCGGGCCTCGAGTCCGGCGACGGTCGCTCGGAGCCCGGCCGGGGTCGCCACGGTCGGGAGCGTGGGCGCGAACCCGACGCCGAGACCGCCCTCGCTCGCGCGGCGGCTCAGCGTCGAGAGCGCCGGCGTGGCGTACGCGTCGGCGAAATCGATCGGGTCCGAAAAGCCCGCGAAATAGACGCTCCCCTCGTCGGACGGGCCGAGGACGACCTCGTGGCGGCGCAGCGACATCGCCGCCCCGTCGATCTCCGTCCGGTTGACCAGCGGCACCGTGGGCTCGAGCACCCCCACGCTCTGGGCCCCTTCCTGCTCGAGCAGGTGCGTGACGGTGTTGCCGACGCGAGCCGACCGGCTCGAGCCGACCTGCCGTTCGAAGCGGACCTCTGCATCGCCGCCGAGCGCGTCGAGGGCGAGCGCCCGAACCTCGGCTTCGGCGTCGCCGTCGGCGTGTGCCTCCGGCAGGGTCTCGGCGTCGCGATAATTGAGCAGAAGGTCGCCGCCGCTCCCTGCGACGGCCCACAGGACATCGGCGACGGCGGCCTCGTAGAGCGAGCGCGCCTCGGCGTCGGTCAGCGGCGTCTGGTCGACGAGCGACGAGAGAACGAGCCCGTCTCGCGGCGGATCGACCGGAACGACGACGATCATACTCGATACTCGAGCGCACGGTCCTTGAACGCGGCGCTTCCGCGGATCGAGTGGCCGAACGAGCGACGGGATGGCGACGAATTATAATGGAGTAGCGTCTCCGGTCCGGTATGGACGAACGATCGATCGCCGGCCTGCTCGGGACGCTCGTGATCGTCGCGCTCGCAGCCCTCGGCGTCTACGGATTCGGCAGCGGCTACCTGACCAATACCTCCGGCGAGTACTTCGCGTCCACGATCGGCGTGCTCGCCGTCGTGGTCCTCGTCGTCGGCGCGTTGACCCTCGTCGGTGCCCGATCGAAACGCTGGCTCGAGAACGCCTACTGGTAGTCACCTGCAGTCGCAGGTATCGCAGTCACCTATCGTCCCCGCCGGCCCTTCGTCTGCCGATAGTCCGTCGCCATCAGCTCCGCGAAGGCCTCGAGCCACGCTTGGGTCTGGTCGTCCGTCTGCTCGCGCGGCTCGATCATGGGGACGAGTTCGAACCCGCGACCCCGAATCCGTTCGGCGTGATCGTCGGGCAGCGCGAGATCCTCGACCGGCGTCGTCGTGTACTCGACGCCGAGTTCCGTCAGCGCCCGCTCGCCGACGGGAACGAGGATCTCGGGGTTGATCATCCGAATCTCGGCGCTGAGATAGGGTTCGCAGTTGCCGATCTCCTCGTCGGTCGGCTGCCGGTCAGGGTCCCGACAGCGGGTGAGGTTCGTCAGGTAGACGTTCTCGAGTTCGGGTTCCTGGGCCGGCGCGGTCACGTCACAGAGGCCCAGCCGCTCGAGCATCCGTCGCAACCCGCCGTCGCCGTCGCTGCCACCCT